>NZ_JAMPKZ010000001.1:0-1279085 GCF_039962215.1 Leptolyngbya sp. ST-U4 | reverse complement strand
GCAAGGTCTGGCGGCGCCAGACCGCGCTGGCCTTCCGCCCAGGCATCCCGCCTCGTCGTGGCGATCGCTACCTGAAACACCGGGAGGCCGATCTCGTCGAAGATGTTCTGCTCGCCGGGTTCGGCACCGGTGGCGAAAGCCGTCGCCGTGACCAGCAGCGGCGGGGCGAAACGATCCACTGCGCCCTTGAGCAGAGCCCGCGCCGCGTCGTCGCGTAAGCTGGCAACGAAAACGGGCAGGGCACGGATGCCGCGCGCCGCAAGTGCACTCGTCAGCGCGTCGATGGGCGCGACGTCGTCCGCCAGCAGCATCGAGCGATAGAACAGCAGCGGCACGACGGGCCTGCCATCCGGTTCTATCCGTTCAGGCTCAACGACGCCCTGGCCCGGCAGGTAACAGCCGGCCTTTGCGATGGGGGCGGCCGTCGCCGCCTCGACCTCGTGGCCGGCGAGCCTAGCCATGTGGCCTAGCGCCAGTGCGAGGTTGGCCGGCCCGCCCTCGCGGAAACAGGCCAGCAGGGCGTCATAATCGAAGTCGGAAATAGTCGAGAGCCCGGCCAGCCGCTCGTCGCGCTCGCGGCATTCGCCCGGCAGCAGCGCAAGTGCGATGCCGTTTCGCCGCGCGGTTTCCGCCAGCCTGTCGCAGCCATAGCGCCAGTAGTCGTGGCCGCCGAGGAGGCGAACCACCACGACCTTCGCCTTCCCGCCCGCTCCATCGAGCCACAGGTCGACGGACATCGGATGCCGCAAGTCGCGCAAGGCCGCCAGCCGCAGCGAGGGCAACGCGCCGTCGGCGTCCTTCCACGCCCGTGAAAGTGCAGCAAGGTCGCTGTCGGAGAAGGAGAGCGCGATCATCTCCGCCGGCTGCATGGCCAGATCGACGGGATCGATCAGGTCGTCCAGAGAGGCGGAAGATGTCGCGAGGATGTGCATCGTCTCAGGCGGCCAGCAGCCGCTCCACCGCGGCGCGGTCGAGCCCTTTCAGGCCGATCACGACGAGCCGTGTCGCCTTCTCTTCGCCGGCTTCCCAGGCGCGGTCGTAGTGATGCGACACGCGCGGCCCCACAGCCTGTACCAGCAGGCGCATCGGCTTGCCTTCGACATGGGCGAACCCCTTCAGGCGCAGGACGTTCTCAGCCTCAGCAGCACTCGCCACCTTGCGGGCAAGCTCCTCGGGGCTTGCGATCGCCGGAAGCTCGATGACGAAGGAGTCGAAATCGTCGTGCTCGTGATCTTCCTCGTCATCGTGGTGCGTCTTGCGGTTCTCGATGTCGTCTTCGACGGCGAGGCCGAGGCCGAGCACGGCGCCTGCATCGATGCGACCGTTTGCGACGGCTACGATCTTGACCGCGCGCGGCAGGTGCTCGGCCACCGCTGCTTCGGCCCGGCGTCTGGCGGCATCGTCCAGCAGGTCGCTCTTGGACAGCACGATCAGGTCTGCGCAGGCGACCTGATCCTCGAAGACTTCCTCTACCGGGTCTTCGTGGTCGATCGATTCATCGGCTGCCCGCTGCTGTTCGAGTGCGTCGCGGTCGCCGGTCACCTCGCCGGCGGCAAGCGCGGGTCCGTCGACGACTGCCACCACGCTGTCCACCGTGACGCGGTTGCGCACTGCTGGCCACTGGAACGCCTGCACCAGCGGCTTGGGCAGGGCGAGCCCCGACGTCTCGATCAGGATATGGTCGACCTGGGTGTCGCGCGAGAGGATCTTGTCGAGTGCGGGCACGAAATCATCTGCGACGGTGCAACAGATGCAGCCATTCGCCAGTTCGACGATGTCCTCCTCGGAGCAGTTCTCGACGCCGCAGCCGCGCAGGATTTCGCCATCGATGCCGACATCGCCGAACTCGTTGACGATGACGGCGAGTTTCCTGCCGCCGGCATTCTCTATCAGGTTGCGGATAAGCGTGGTCTTGCCGGCGCCGAGAAAACCGGTGACGACGGTGCAAGGGATGCGCTGGACGGACGTGTTCATTTGAGATCCTGAAGGTTGGCTGCTGTGGGGACGCGGGCGATGAGGCCGCGCTTGAGCGCTTCGGGCCGATTGCGGAACGGCATGAAACCATCGGATGAGCCGGCAAAGAGCTCCGCGCCTCTCACGAGGTCTGCGGCGCTGCCGGCATCCAGCTCGCCGAAGATGTAGCTCCACGAGCCGGCGCGCAGCACGGCCGCGCTCAGGCCTCGCTTGCAGTTGCCGAGGCAGGCGACCTGCCTGACGTCGACCATGCTGTCTGCCGCGGCCTGGCGGGTGGCGTCGGCCAGCGCCGATCCGGGTCGTGGGAAGGTTTCAGTTGCTCAACCGTTAAGTCAAGTTCAGGAAATAGTGTAGATAGGAGGCGATCGCTTCCCTGGTATTCCACCGACTCATACAGCCCATCAACCAGCGTTAGCACCAACACTCGCTTTTTCATTGGATCAATAATCCAATACTCAGGAATGCCTCGCGCTGCATACTCCGATCGTTTAAACCGATAATCCCGATCCTCATTTTTCTTGCCTGGAGATACAACCTCGATCGCTAATAAGGGAGCAGGCATATCTCCTGTAATCGTGCTGTGTCCTGATGCCAATAGCGATGCCGCCAACTCCTCCCCCAAAACCATTAAATCCGGCATTCGCACTCGACCCGCTACAACAATCTCAATATCCTTGTGTCGTAACCATGTCACTGGCACAAATCGCGCCAACGATACCAGCAGGAATACAGAAATCCTGGCATTGAGGTTGCTTTCGGGCGGCATCTTAATGATTTCTCCATCTACAAACTCTTGCTGCCCTTCATAAATTTCTTCTAATGCTAAATAGTCTGAAATCGTCTGTTTTGTAACAGTCATCCCAAATCCTCCAACTCGCCATCCTTCGTACTCCTTACCCCTCAACCTCCACTCTAACGCCGCTCAACCTCCACAACCTCCGTCCATTCAAACTCATTCGGGCTTTGCCGCACCAGTGGGTAAGTTTCTCCATTTAAGACGATCGCCTCTGGCTCACAGTCAGGCTTTGCCGAGTTAAACACCAACACATATTCCTTGTCGATGTAAGGTTCCATTTCCGTTTCCACCTCACCGCGCCACTGTGTCTTCGTTGCCAACACCACTAACTGATCCGCCAACATGGGAATCAACTTCGCAATCTGCCGCCGATAGTTCTCATCCAGCGTCCCAAAGGGCGAATCCATCACGATTGGAAAACTGCTGCTATCCAGCCCAATCAGCGAATGCTTCTTACTCCAATAGCGCACCCGCTCAATAATGCTGCCAATAAACGACAGACTGAGAATCTGGTTCTCTCCGGTTGAAGGCGCAGCAATACTCTCACCATCGGTTAAATTTTCGACTAGCACCAGTTCATAGTTTTCCGTCAGTTTAGGAACCTGCGTCTTAAAAGACACCTGCCGGAAAATCTCTCGAACCTTCTGTTCCAACACCACCCTAAACTTGCTATCTACCCGCGATCGCACTTGGGTAAGGCGATCGATCGCATCATCTGTCGCCTTCATCTGCCGCTGAATCAGGGCCTGTTGCTTGCTCTTTGCCTTCAGGTCCTTGATCTGCTTGTTCAGATCGCCAATCTCTCCTTCGCACTCCTCAATATCCCGCGCCACATTTTCATCTTCCCGATGCAGGTCAATGATCCTGTCCTCAATCTCCTCCAGGCGTTTTTCCAAACCACTGACATTGACATCTTCGCTGCCCTTCAACTGCTCCCGGATGTCGTCAAGCTGGTTCTCTAACGTCGAAAGATGTCGCCGCAAATTTTCGATGCTGGCTTGCTCTTGCTCCACCTCTGCCCAAAATTCTGGAATTTGTCGCTCAATACTGTTCACCTCACCGCCCATCTGAATCACCGCTTCCTCGACCTGCTGAATCCCAGAGCGATCGAGCCACGATTCTACCTGCTTGCGAGCCTTTGTCCCTTGCTCTAGTTGGGTGCCGCAGATGCACGCCCCATCCTCCAGCAAGTCTTCTACAAACTGTTGCTTAATTCCGGCAGGCAATTCTCCGCGCTGCCGCAATTCATCGGCGAGATTGCGAAACTGGGCGATCGCATCGGTGAGAAACACCATATATCCCCTCGCTGAGATCGTCCGTCGCAGCTTATCTTCACTGCGATCGAGTTGTGCCTGAATTTCCTCCTCCTGTCGCTTCAGATCATCCCGCCGCTCCTGAATTTGCCCAACCTTATCCAGGTCACGTAGCTGCGCGGTTACTTTCTGCTTCTGCTCCTCAAACGCCTCCAGTTCAGATGCAATTTCCTCCCGTCCAGCCTCCAGTTGAGCCTTCTCCTCAATCAGGTCTTCTTTCTCTTTCACCAGTCGCTTTGTTTCTGGATCGCCAAGCTCTGCCAGTTCCTTGTTGAGCGATCGGTAGGCTTCCTTCAAATGGTTAATGGCCCGATCCAGCACCTCCACGCTCAGCAGTGTCCGAATGGCTTTAGAAATCTCTGATTTGTTTTCTGATTTGACAATGCGATCGATCCGCTCTCCATCAAAAAAGAAGTAGCGATGCAAACTCTCTGGCAAAACCTGCCCCACTTTGTCTTCTGGCACCTCTGGAGGCTGAACCAATTTGCCATTGATCTGAAGCGCAAGTTCTCCCCCCTGTTCGATCGGCAACTCACCCGAATGCGACTTCTCGATGTAGCACGATCGTCTAGCACGATAGCGATTGCTGTTATGCTCAAACACAACCTCGACCCAGCAATCAACTCGTTTTCCTGAGGCAGTTTGGGCAATGGCTCGTTTATTAATATGCTGCTCTGGCGAAGCAAATGCCCCTGTATGCTGACCGTATAGCACCCAGGTAAAGGCATTGAGCAGTGTGGTTTTACCTGCCCCGTTATTACCATGAATGACTGTAACACTACGTCCCGGCTGCCCCGCCAGATTAATCTCCACTTCTCCCCAAAACTGACGGAAATTGAACAGCTTCATCGAGACTAGCTTCATTTCACCGCATCCTTAATAATTTGGAGAATATCGGCTTTCACCCTGGGTCTATCCGAGTGTAAGTTCTCTTTCTCCACTCGAATCACCTCCCGAATAATTTTTTCAACTTCAGGGGGCGCAGTCGTAATCGGTTCTTCAATGTCGTTATAATCTGAAGCCATACTTACTTAAAGTTCTAATAATTGATACCTTTCTTGCAGCAGTAGCAGTACTTTTCTAGCCTGTCCGCTATTGACAGCTAAATCGGCGAACTCAACAAACCGCTTCAACTCCTTTCGCAGTAAATTTCGCTCGATACTCCAAGATTCCCGTCCCAAATCAGGAGGTATCACAATCATGTCAAACAACTCAGCCCTTTCTTTGCCTGGACTCGGACGCAGAATCCGCCCCCGTCGCTGGATGAACTGCCGAGGGTTGCTACTACTCGCCAAGATCACAGCAGTTTGAATGGCTGGAATATCCACGCCTTCATCTAAGCAACGAATCGCTACCAATCCCTGTAGGATGCCCTGCATGAATTGGTAGCGCAGTTCTTCCCGCTCCTCCAGGCTAGTTTCGGCTGTGTAAGTTTTAACTCGGTAGCCTAACTCGTCTTGTAGCAAAGCCGTAGCCGCTTCAAGTTGACGAATGCTCTCTTCAGTCAATTGGTCCTCAACAGAACCGTCACCACAATAGAACAAGGTATGACTGGTTTGCAGACGCGTGGACATAATTTGGCGCAAAGCATTTAGTTTATTGGCTGCTGCTCCTACAATCCGCGCCCGTTGCATCAGTAGCGCCGTTAGTATCTCGTTGTCATCTGCATCGCCTCCGATCCCAATGGCTCGACCAATGCGACTGGTGAGTTCCTCATATCGCTCAATCTCAGGCTCTGTTAACTCTACTAAAACCGGATAATAAAGATAAGGAACTAACGCTTTAGCAGCGATCGCATCTTTCAAGGTAAACTCTGGCTCCAAAACAGGACCAAAGTATTCAAGCAATCGCTTTGTACCGCGCTCATCAAAGTATCGTTCAGGCGTAGCCGAGAGCGCCAATCGTAGTTTAATTTCTTGGGGCAGGCTTGACTCTAAACGGGTTGCTCCTAAGTTGTGTGCCTCATCCCCAATGATGAACGATCGCTTCGGGAAAAATTGCAGTTGAGACTGGAGGCTGTCTCGCATTAATGTTGCATTCGTTGTAATCACAGTAACAAACTGTTGATTTTCTGAAAGCACTGCTAATAGTTGAGATTGCAGTTCTCCTTGCCAGCTTTTCACCGTTTCAAATGCCAGAATGGGTTGTAAGCCAAACTGACGAGCTTCTTCTGCCCACTGAGTCACCAAATGTCGGTAGGGACAGACGATCAGTAACGCCTGGAGCGGTTTATCTTGCTCAACACTTGTCCGATACAGTTCAGCCGTGATCGCCAGAGCCGTGATCGTCTTGCCACTCCCCGTTGCCATCTTCAACGTGCCTCGTCCCTTGTTGGCAAACCAGTTGGCGATCGCCTGCTGCTGGTAAGGACGTAGCTTTAGCCAAGAGGGGATTTTGGGCACTCCCTTAAGAGGCAAGCCGGAAGTGGAATAGCCACCGCTTGGCTCTGACACTCTGGGTTCTATTAACGGCGGCTCTCTAGGACATAGTCTCAGGAGATTCTGCTGCACCGCTTCTGGAAATTCCAGTACATCCAAGTTTTCAGTCCGATTATCCCAAAGGCGCTGAAAGTTCTCAACCTTCCGCAAAGCTCTTCTACGGAAGGGCATATCCCACGAGCAGTAAACATCGATACACTCAAAATTCTCAATTAAGGCGCTGTAGCTCTCATTAGCTGATCCCATAAATGTGACGAAATTACCCTCGCTGTCGGAGAAAATCCCTACTTTCTCGTGATAAATCCCCCGGTCACGTATCATCTTAGGGACAGCAAGCTTAATTTCTAGAAATCCCTTAGCCAGTAGCCAGGCAAGACAAGTCAGGCGATCGTGAACGACTTGGTCAAACTCAGATTCCAACTCCCGCAAGAGGGTATCGGTAATGGCTGCTTCCCGCTGCTTCAGTCCTTGAGCGATCGCGTTTGCATCTTCAGGGGATAGCTGAGGGGATGCAATCAATTGCATTCTTCCCCCAGAACGAATTAAAGCAGTTAAGCCTTTTGCTGCCGCTGCCATTGAGGAACTAGAGAAATAGCCAACTGCTCGTTTATAAACGACCGAGTTTTCGAGACAAGGAGTATAAAAATCTTGAATCAGATCACAGCTATCACTCCGATATTCATCCTGAATCTCTAAATCACTCAGACTCAACGCCAACAGCCCTTCAATATGTTTGCTTTAGTCTAGCCCGTCTGACTCCAAAGCAAAAAGAGCCGTTGTTCAAATCCACCTCTCTCTGCGCGTCGGTGTTCCTGCTCTGCTCGAACGGTTGCAGGATTAATCTGATGTACTGCCATTAACGCATCTATAACTTCCAGCAAATCAGCTAGCTCCTTAGGCAGTTCCTGAGTGTCAGCCTCGGCAACTTCATGTGCTTCCTCAATCAACTTCTGGCGTAGGGCTTGCTGATATTCCTCCTCCGATAGCACCTCTGACGCACATTTTCTTCCTGCTTCCTCAATAATCTCGGGAATGCGATCACGTACCAGCTTGTTATAAACCTTTCTCATCTATCTATAAGTCAATTTAATCGATATGACTGAGAATATCAGTGAACCTGCGCAATAGTTTTATTATCACAGAGAAGCATGGTGGGTTGACGCAAGAGACAACCTTAGCGCCATCCTCTAACCAGTGAAATAAACACAAGAAGTATTGACTGCCTCGATTAGTCCCAAAATGGGTAAAATGTACCCTTTTGTCTCTAAGTTGAATAAGGAACAGTTCGACTACTGTAATTAAATAGAGGCAATCCTTGCGGCAATGGCAAAGCCGTGCTGTAAAGCGCCAGCTATCTATTAACCTTGTAAGCTATCGAAGCCGATAGGAAGTTTACAAAATAGGAACTGGGATACGATTCACAGGCTTAGCATAAACTCGATCGAATCATCTCAGCCGAATTCCCAACCCACTTGGCAAGTTGAATACTGGCAATATCTCCCTCTCGACAAAGGCTACAGAAGGTATGGCGCATTTGATAGGGATTGCGGTATTCAACGCTGGGCAGTACCTCACCATCTGGCAGTAAGGTGTCCTGCGAGAGAGAGGCAAGAACCTTCGTCCAGGCACGAGTCGTGAAATTGTGCCAATCGATAAACTTCCCTTTGGGGCTAGGAAACACCAGGGACTCTGGATGGCAATCCTTTGGCTTAATTGTGGCAATGATTTCTGCGAGTTGAGCATTGACAGGGAAGTTTCTCAGCTTTTGAGTTTTCAGCCCATCCTGAATCACCAGTTTCTTGCCATCGTAGATAAGAACTCGTCGGAAAGTGATGAAATGTTGGCTGATATGCTTCCACTGCAAGGCAAGAGCCTCAGAAGGTCGGCATCCCGTGAAAAATAGGAATTCGACAAGCGAGGCATATTTGCCGTAGTGGCGATCCGCCTTGAAGGCAGTAATGATGCGATTGCGCTCCTCTGTCGTGAAAGGATAGATTTCCTCTTCCTCCTCGCCCTCAGACTTTTCCAACTCAATTTCTGCTGCCATTCCCTGAAAAGGGTTGGAATCGATCAACCCCACCTTTTTCGCCCATTTGCAGCTTGCCGATAGCTGCGTCAGAACTCGTTTTGTAGAATCCGCAGGGACGTTAGCATTCAACCAGTCAAAGGTAGCCTGAGCTTCAGTCAGCCGTTTATAGGGGCACCTACTTATATGATTTGCGACCCATCCATACATCCTGATCGTAAATGTTGACTTTTTGTGCGATCGCACCTCCCTGTAGCGATTCCAAATCTCAGCCAAATCTAGACTCTCAGCAGGGTTAAGAGGAGTCGTGTCATCAGTAGCCGTAGCCGACTGCACCTTATATTTTAGTTGGACTTAGCGTTGGGTTGGCTCAGCCTATAACAGTGGCAGTGGTCAACGGCAGAACCGGAGATGTTCTGACTTATCGAACTCCTCGTACATTACTAGGCGATCGCTACTCTCTCCTCAACCGTCAACGACAACGGCAAAAGCAGAATGCCCTGCAACGTCACAAAAATCAGAAGCGCGGCGTAGCATACCAACCTTCAGAATCAGAACTGGGTCAGTATGTTGATCGCCTACTGGCACAGTCCGTCATTCAACTGGCTCAACAGTATCAAGCGGGCAGCATCGTGATTCCTAGCCTGAAGCATCTTCGAGAATTACTCTCCAGTGAGATCACGGCAAAGGCTGAACAGAAGTGTCCGGGTTCGGTTGAGGCTCAGGACAAATATGCTAAAGAGTTCCGTAGGGCAATCCATCAATGGAGCTATAACAGACTTCTTGAAACGATTTGTTCTAAAGCTAACCAAGTAGGGCTCACAGTCGAGACGGGCTTCCAACCATCAAAGGGAACCGCCCAAGAACAGGCAAAAGATTTGGCGATCGCAACCTACCACTCTCGTGCGATCGCCACAAAATAATCTTGCCTTTGGGTACATTTGAACCTGGACAAGTTAATATTTGAGTCAATAGCGCCGCAGTTCAAGCTTTCTAAGCCGCTGAACTGTGAAAAATGTGGGTCAGTTTGGTCATCGTGAGATGGCTGTGCTTTCCGACCCTGATAACTGTCCGCTCACTGACTGCCATCCTGGTACAAATTTGATCTCGGAATTTGTATGGGGATGGGAAGCTGCATTCGTCGATTCCCTTCTTCCAATGTAGCGTAGGTGCGCGCCCAGCAGAAGTGAGTTAAGCCTCCTTTGAAGGTAGGTACGGGAGCATTATCTCTTCGATTTTTAGATGCAGATGATGTTACTGGAGTGGCAGTTACTGAATCGCCCCGAATCATTGTGGGAGTCCTCCATAATTTTTTGGCAAACCGAAGCGAGGTTCAAAATCCCGAAAGGTTAGCCAAACGTACACAATCCTTCTGAAATCTAATTTCCAAGGTTTTTGTTGCCTACGTTTGACGCTCGTTATTGCAAATAAATGTTGATTGTTGCAAAGAGCAATCGAGCTTTGGCAATTTCCTTTAGGGAAGCAGATGGTACAAGGATTCTAGCGCTGGGAGTCGCAATCGCCCTCTCAGGTATAGGTGGGCTGAAAGAACGGCTTCATAACGAGTCGAACCGTAAACTGCGCTAAGTCGCAATCGCCCTCTCAGATATAGGTGGGCTGAAAGTATAACGGAATACTCAGGCAAAGTACCAATTTTCTCGTCGCGATCGCCCTCTCAGGCATGGGTGGCTGAAATTAGGCTTAAGGAAACCACAAACTTTTCCTGTGTTGCGATCGTTTGTGGGTTTATGAATGGAGGACTGAAAGGAGCAGCTGATTTGTAACCAGCAAAAGGTTTATTGAAAAGACAGGAACGACACTAATTTGCGAAAAGATTGAAGTAAAACAAAGGCGACATTAATTTGCGAAATGTGGTAGACTCCAGCAAATTGTCCCGAAAACGACATTAATCTGCGAATTGCGACATTCAGTTCGCGAATGTACACTTGTTTTACTTAAAAGCTGGTGACGGGACTCGAACCTGCGACCGGCTGATTACAAATCAGCTGGTCGTATTTCTCAAATCCTTGCTGGTTAAGCTTTTTAGCAATCAATAGAAATATCTTTTCCAGTTTTATCTCAATCTTTATCTCAATCACAAAAAATTAGGTAAGTTTGGGTATTGTCAGAGAACTTTGACGAAGCAGGGGTGTAATACAAAAAATCGCAGTTCAAAAGTTTAAGCGATAGCTCCTTCTTGCTGCCGACAAATAATTCGTGTATTTTTAGTGCAAATGTACTAAGATGCTCATGCTTCAACACGAATTTGCATCACCAACGAATGGGTATCTCCTCACCTATGAGGAACTGCTCCGTATCCGCACCCTAAAGCTTCTAACGAACGATCGAGACTACGTTTTCTTTGCACTACAGATTGATTACCCAGGTAAGCTCAATCCTGCGATCGACGTTGCTGCCTTCTGCGATCGCTGGGAGCTAAACGACGGCGACCTCTACAAAGCCTTGGGAGATCTGCGGAAAAAGGGAATTGTTGTCTCTATCTCTAGTCAACTGAACCTTCAACTCTCCTAGTTCTCTTGGGGTGGGATTGCTGCTTCCATCGATCTGACAGCATTTAAAAATTAGTCGTCCAACGTATTACCGTTATATTTATCCACCGGGCAGCTAGGGGGATCTAGCAATGGCGATCGCACAACGGCTCAGCTTTGAAATCGACAGACTACCGCGCAAAACGCGCAGAATATGCGGTGCTTAACATTGCAGAATATTGGATTGTATATTCCATGCAGGCTGTAGTAACGGTATGTAAGCTTGTGGAGGGATTGTATGATGCTGATGAGTTTAGGGCAGATTCCCTTGTCGATTCACTGGTGTTTTCAGAACTGGAAGTGACGGCAAAACAGGTCTTGAGTGGCGGACAGGCGGGATAGGAAAAAAGGGCAAAAATTTCGATCGTGCGTCGCTTCAATCCTCTCACGATGAACTGGCTGTCCTGATCGCGTCGTTGTCTTGAGGTGAGAATTTTACATCTTCGTACAGCAGTTCGATCGGGCACTCAAAATCAAGGCTAATGAGTTGAAGGGTTTCTCCTGCGGCGTAGGGGGTCAGTTCCCATTTCTTGCGCTCGTTGAGCCGAAAAATTTCAACATTCATGCGATCGGAGCTAACCAGAACATATTCTCGCAGGCTTTTGAGGCAGCGATAGTGAGCGAATTTTGCTCCCCGGTCATAACTCTCAGTAGAGGGGGAAAGCACTTCGACAATAATGCAGGGGTAACGAATCGCCTCGATCGCTTCTTGATCACGGGAGTCACAGGTGACACTCAGGTCAGGATAGAAGCCGGGACCCGTCTCGCTGATAGCGACTTTTGCATCTGAACTGAGCACCTGGCAGGAGCGACCGCGTACATGGGGTCTGAGGGCAGCGAGAAGGTTAACGGCGATCGCACTATGGGGAATGGTGCCGCCTGTCATGGCATAGACTTCGCCACCCACATATTCGTATTTACAATCCTGCTGCGTTTCCCACTTAAGGTACTCCTGAAAGGTCATGAGTGGATTGTGAGATATTGCAATCATTTCGCCCTCCTTGATTACTGCAATTGTAAAAAATTCGATCGCGCTTCGCGCGGAAGAGTGCAAAAGAGAAGAGGGTAAAGGGCAAAAGGGCAAGAGGGTAAAGGGTTACAGAGTCCTCGGGGCAACACAAACTACACGAAAACCAATAAGGCTGAAGCGGTCGTCGGGCGAACCGTCGAAGCGATAGGCAGATCGACAATCCCCCGGATAGTCGCCCCAGGAACCGCCGCGTAGGACTCGACTTGCATTCTCATCTTCACTGATCCAGGCACTCCCATCGATCGGCGCACCCTCATAGCTGTTATGCCAATGGTCTAAACACCATTCATCAACATTTCCGTGCATGTCACATAATCCAAAGGCGTTTGCAATGCCAAAATGATCTACAGGAGTTGTCTCTTCTCGATATTCCCCTTTCGGTCCATCATTATAGGTATAGTTGCCGTCGTAGTTTGCCAATTCAGTCGTGATGGTTTTGCCGAAATAAAAAGGCGTTGTGGTTCCAGCACGACAGGCATACTCCCACTCTGCTTCGGTGGGTAGGCGGTATTCTCGTCCTGTGTAGGCAGAGAGACGATCGCAAAACTCCACTGCCTCATACCAGGACATACGCTCGACAGGGCGGTTATCTCCTTTGAAACTGGAAGGGTCGGGATCGAGTGCTTGTTTAGCCTGAGGCAATGCTGCGACAAATTGCCACTGGGCTTGAGTCACGGGATAGCGTCCCATGAAGAAGGTGGGAACGTTCACTTCATGCTGTGGTCCTTCATCACCGCTGCGTTCTGGTTCGTCGTCGGGAGAACCCATCATGAAAGTTTCACCAGGAATTAGAATCATATCCAGCCCCAGTGTGTCGCCCAGCTTCTCAACGAAGTAGCGGGCTTGCTTGCGCTCTCGACGAATCACCAGTTCTGCCATGCCAGGATGCAACTTGACAATGTTTTGAGGTGGGTCAAATAACTGTTCGCCACAGCTACCAAGCTACCTGACCCGGTTTGATTTTCGGATGCAAATGCATCACAGGAGCAGGTCTGGACTCTTCTAAACACTCCCAGTCAATATCCCATCGACTGGCTCTGGCATGAGAAGAGTGCTCGGGGCAACACAAACTACACGAAAACCAATATTGTTGTTGCGGTTGTCGGGCGAATTGTTGTTGCGATAGGCAGATCGACAATTCCTCGGATTGTTGTTCCAGGAACCGCCGCGTTTGCCGACCTAACCCCGCTTATAGCGTACTGCCAGACTATCTAATTCGTCTCTAATGATGCTGAAATCTTTAAGGAGCTTGGCTCAGGCGGGGCGGTGAATATCCAGCGATCGAAGATTTGGCGGCGCAGTTGATGAGTGTCTCCATGCCGCAGATGGGCTTCCCAGCTTTGCAATCGCTGTACCAGTTCTGCCAGGGAAAGCTGTCCGGCAGTGTAATCTTGCTGTAAATGTCGCAGCCGATGCCGTGCCCGTCTTAAATTGCTGTTTCGGACCCGAATCTGAACTTCTCTGGGAAAGGCTTTACCCGTCGGCACAATCCGAAACCCCACAAAATTTGCACCCTGTCTGGTTTCAAAGAGTTGGCTTTTGACTGGGTGTAGCCGCAAACGCAGAGCGGTCAAATACTGTTCGATCGCTCCTCGTGCCGCTTCCAGAAACGATCGATCGTCTGAAAACAGGGCAAAGTCATCTACAAATCTGAGATAACACTGGGCTTTGAGTTGTTCTTTGACGAAATGATCAAAGCCATTCAGATAGGCATTGGCAAAAAACTGGCTGGTCAGGTTGCCGATCGGCAGTCCTTTTCGTCGCTCTACCGGAGCCAGCAGGTCATCGCCGGGAAAGTATTCAGCGTCTTCTCCCTGTGGGTTGCTGCCGTCGATAATGCGATCGATTAGCCAGAGGGTATCGGAGCATTTAATTTTGCGTCTCAGGATAGTTTTGAGAATAGCGTGATCAAGATTCGGGAAATATTTGCGAATGTCACACTGCAAGATGTAGCGATGGTTGCGGGTGAATTCGATGAAGCGTTTTAATGCTCGATGCGTCCCATAGCCCGATCGATTAGCATAGGTATCGTTGATAAAGGTTCGCTCGATGATGGGGACAATAATATTGCAGAGGGCGTGATGCACCACTCGATCGCGATAAGGTGCAGCGGAAATCAGGCGCGATTTGGGATCGCGAATTCTGAAGGTGCGATAGCCGCCAGGAGTGTAAGTTTTTTGATGCAGTTCTGACTGAAGCCGAAACAGTTCTTGCTCCAGGTTGTAGTTGAATTCCAGGACATTAGGACGATACCGCTTGCCTCGCTGTGCCTGTCGGGAAGCTTGCAGCAGATTTTCAAACGAAACCACTTGCGACCAGAGATTGCCGTACCGCTTCATGTGGCTTGCTGCTGACGTTGCTGCTTCATCCATCCTCCCAGATCAGTACCGATCGTATTGATGTGCTGGCTAACATATTCATAGCGACGATCGGATAGCAGTTGAAAGTCGAGTAGGAGCCGGGTCTGATGCCGCAGGATATCGAGTTGAGTATTGAGCGATTGCAATTTTGGTAGCTTTTCTTTGGCATAACGAGCCTGAATCAACCCCTCCAGCAGATCATACAATCCAGCAATAATCCGATCGCCCAGCATAAACTTGTGGTCGCGCGGCAGGCGATTGAGAATCGGGACGTACCATTTAATCAGGTCGTAGGTTTTTTGGATGATGGGTAGCTCTTGCATGGCGGGACGAGTGATGCGGTTCAGAAAATAACCTACTGTATCTTCTGTAGAAAATTTTGATCGCGCTTCGCGCGAAAGAAAGTGTAAAGAAAAAAGAGCAGAGGGCAAAAGGGCAAGAGAGCAAAGGGCTACAGAGTCCTCGGGGCAACACAAACTACACGAAAACCAATACTGTAGTAGCGGAAGTCGGGCGAATCGTTGAAGCGAGAGGCAGACCGACAATACCCCGGATAGGGGCCCCAGGAACCGCCGCGTCTTACTCGACTTGCATTCTCATCTCCACTGATCCAGGCACTCCCATCTGTTGGAGCACCCTCATAGCTGCCATGCCAGTGATCCAAACACCACTCAAAAACGTTCCCGTGCAGATCACACAGCCCAAAGGCATTCGCAATCCCAAAATGGTCTACAGGAGTGGTTTCTTTGCGATATTCACCTTTCGGTCCACGACCATAGGAGCCTGACCATTTTCCATCAGGATCATCGGTACCATCATAATTGGCTAGATCAGTCGTAATGGTTTCACCAAAATGAAAAGGGGTGGTTGTTCCAGCACGACAGGCATACTCCCATTCTGCTTCGGTGGGTAGGCGATATTCTCGTTTGGTGTAGGCAGATAGCCGATCGCAAAACTCCACTGCATCGTACCAAGACACCTGCTCGACAGGGCGCTTGTCTCCCTTGAATCTAGAAGGATCTAGATTCAGTTCTCGATTCACTTGCGGTAATTGTGCTACAAATCGCCATTGGGCTTGAGTGATAGGATATTTGCCCATGAAAAAGGTGGGGACACTGACTTCGTGTTGAGGGCTTTCTGAAGGGGAGCGATCAACCTCATCTTCGGGTGAACCCATTAGAAAAGTGCCCGCCGGAATCAACATCATCTCGATCCCAATGTCTTCAATTAGCGGCTCAACAAAAAACTGAACGGACTGACGACGGCGTTGGAGTCTAAGATTAGGCTGCTGATTCTGAATAGTCGCCATAGCTCTGGATTGACCTTGAGGTTAAGAATTTCGATCGCGCTTCGCGCGAAGTGCAAAAGAAAAAAGGGCATAGGACTAAAGGGCAAGAGGGAAAAGGGCTACAGAGTCCTCGGGGCAACACAAACTACACGAAAACCAAAAGTGCTGTAGCGGGTGGCGGGCGAAATGTCGTAGCGAGAGGCAGAGCGACAACCCCCCGGAGAGTCGAGCCAGGAACCGCCGCGTAGGACTCGACTTGCATTCTCATCTTCACTGATCCAGGCACTTCCATCTGTTGGCGCACCCTCATAGCTGTCATGCCAATGATCTAAACACCATTCCCACACATTCCCGTGCATGTCGGATAAGCCAAACGCATTGGCAATTCCAAAATGGTCTACAGGAGTCGTTTCTCCTCGTCTCTTACCTTGTGGACCATCGTTATATGTCCTAGAGCTATCATAGTTTGCCAGTTCAGGAGCAATCGTCTCGCCAAAGTGAAAGGGCGTTGTCGTTCCAGCACGACAGGCGTACTCCCATTCCACTTCAGTGGGCAGGCGATACTCTCGTCCTGTGTAGGCAGAAAGTCGATCGCAAAACTCTACTGCCTCATACCAAGACACTTGCTCGACAGGACGGTTGCCCCCTTTGAAATTGGAAGGATTTGGAGCAAGGTTTCGATTCACCTGTGGCAATCCGGATACAAATCGCCACTGGGATTGAGTAATGGGATACTTACTCATGAAGAAAGTGGGGACACTGACTTCGTGCTGGGGGCTTTCTGAAGGAGGGCGATCGACCTCGTCTTTAGGAGAACCCATCATAAATGTGCCTGCCGGAATAGAAACCATCTCAAGCGGAGACACTATTTCTAGCCGAGGGTCCGATCGCTCAACACTTTTTGAAGTGGCTTGTATCCGTTGCTGAATTAGATCACCCAATGGCTCGATCCACTGATAAGCCTGTTGTCGTTGCTTGCGAATCACCCAATTGCTTTGCCGTTCTGAACCTGAAAAGAAATTCCGAAGCCCTTGCAGAAGACCAGGTTGCTGTGCATCAGTTCTACGCTCGATCGTTGCTACCTCGAACTCAAATCGCTCCAGACCTTCAGGCTCAGATTCAACAATGATGGTGACGACTTCAACCTCTTGAGTTTGCACTGGTGGCAACTGGTTTTCTGGGGAGGATTCGTTCAACGGATCAACTAATTGAGCGGTGGTAAATTCCAGCACCTCTAAGTCTGGGAACGTTTGCTCTGTTTTTATAGGTTGAATCCAATCAGGATACACTTTCGCATCCTGCTCAACTAACTGAGCTAATTCCGCATAGTCTCCCCCCAGGCGGTAGAGTACCTCTGTCGCAATTTGAGCAAAAGGTAGAATGGCATCTTTCTCCTCCTGGCTCCAATCCGATCCTGGAGAAAGCAAGGCAGTAAAACTTTTGATTTCAAAGCCCAAGGTTCTGGCAATGCGCTGAGAAAGAGCTTCGAGTACGCCAAGGGTCTCGTCAAGCGGCGTAATTTTGTTCAGTAGCTCCCGCACCCCTTCTACAAAGTCATAGCGTGCTGAGGCATCAAGAGGAAGTTTCTCCGATCGAATTTCTTCCAGAAGTCCACTGCTATAGACCTCGGCAATGTGAACAGGCTGCACCGATGGCAGCAGTTCCTCCTGAATCAAATGCACGACAGGGAGTTCCACCGGAACAGCCGCCATCATGCTGGCTAGCTGTTGTGCGATGGGAGATGCGGTCGCTGCGAACAACTCCACTCGTTCCTTCGCTGATTTAGGGCGGATAACTGCCAGCGATCGATCCCGTTCTGGATCTTTTACCCAGGACAAATCAAATAAACGCGCTGGAGCCCGCTGACGACCTGCTGCCGCAACCACTAAAGCCCATTGCTTTAGAGCACCCACCGTCAACGTCACAATGGGTAGCGTCAATGCATCCGTCGGGGCGATATTGGGTTGAGAAAAAAGTTCTCTGATTTGTAATTTAGGGTTGGGAGCACCTGGAATTAAGGAGCTAACCTGCACTGCAAATCCTACATCCAGTTCGCTTTGATTCCATAAGCATTCAGGCAACAATTGCACGATCGCAGTTGGTTGATTCTGGCTCCAAAAAGCTAACCAATCATGGATCTGCCCCTGCCGCCACAACTGGGATCGACAATCACTCACAAATAGAATCAAACGCCGCCCAGAGGCATCAACTAGTTCTTTATAGCTTCGTAGCGGTACATCTTGTTCAGGATTTCCCTGTCGCTGCTTTTTAGACACCAGCTTCGGTTGTCCCGTGTCGGCCCCTTCAACAGACCAAGTTCGTACATTGCGAAAGGCTCCTTGATATTCCAGCAGATGCTGAAACTCATCCAGCGTCTCCTGCCAAATAAAGCTAAACCGAGACGATTCAATCACCAACTCCAGATCAAACCAACGTTCCAGAGAAGGCTTGAGAATTGGCACCCAGATATCTTGTTCCGCAATCCGGTTGACCGTAGAAAGTTCATCAAGATCCGATCGCGTTAAAGAAGGCACCCTACGCATGAGTGGACGGAGCGATCGTCCAATATCACGGGAATTAGAAAAGGCAGGAGCAGCCCGTACCTGAATCGGCAAGCCATGTTCTGAGGTTTCACCTATTGATGTATCTGACCTCATCACTGGAGGCATATAAGCTGAGACAGTGGGTGAAGACACTTCCGGCAAAGTGCTATTGTCCTCAACAATCTCAACAGTGGTTGTTTCATTGGAAGAAGGTGAAGTCTGTTTTCCTTGCTCAGTCTCGCCCGTTTCCTCCTCATAAGAACGACCGATTTTGGATGCCAACCACAGCGCATCTGCAATGTCCTCATCATCTAATACAGGGTGTGCCTCACTCCAAGCTGCAATCTCCTGATCGCTCAGGAGTAAGCCCGTCTGCTGTAACACGGTGATGAGGCGACCGATCATTTCTTCTCAGGCTCAGACAAGCCATTCTTAGGAGTCGTTTGTAGAGGACGATCAAGCGGGGCTAATAAATGTTCGAGTAAAATTTCCTTTTCATCTCCCACCCAGCTTCGCTGACGAGCAATCATAAATAGGGTATTCAAAAGTTGATCGGTAGAAAGCTGCTCTCTACCTTGATCACGACGCTTAAGAAAAGCAGTAATTAGATCGTTAACTTGCTTATCGGTTAAATCACACTCTTTCAGATGGGCTTTGACTATGCGTTCCATCTGCTTTCGATCAGGATCACGCATATTCAAACGCAAGCAACGGCGGAGAAATGCTGGTGGAAAGTCTCGCTCACCATTACTGGTCATAATCACCAAAGGGAACTCTTGGCAGGTAATACGCCCCCCTCGGATAATGACTTTCCTTTCTGCATAGGTCATCTCAGCTTCATCGGTATAAGCTGTACGCACCTTAACTGTGAGAACCTCCGTCTGCTGATCAGGGTTGTCACTTTCCTTCTCTAACCGAGCCAACTCTGGAATCTCGAACCGCCCTTCCTCAAAAATAGTCAGCAAGTCATTGGGCAGATCTATATCACTTTTGTCAATTTCATCAATGACCAACACGCGTGGTTTAGACGACTCCAATAGGGCCGTACCCAGAGGACCCAAAGTAATATAATCAGCAATCTTCTGTGGGTCTTCCCTGTAGTCGCCTTTAGCTTCGGATTGTTTGACTTCCTGCAACCGACCAATGGCATCGTAGCCATATAACCCATCTTTGAGAGTAGTGCGGGTCGTAATGGGCCAGTAAAGCACTTCTCCCAGCTTTAGCTCATGCGCTACTGCATAAGCCAGAGAAGATTTCCCTGTGCCTGGCTTACCCGTAATTAACAATGGGCGACGCAAGTAAAGCGCTGCATTAATCATCTCAACCTCTTCAGGTTGAGTCTGAAAGGTTTCCCCACGATGTTTCCGCCGACTAACCCCAGGATTCGGATCTTTACCAAAGGGTCTCCAGGGAGGCGCATCAGGAAGTCGATTGACCGCATCATGGGGCTCTCGATTATCTCCCTGAAATAATTTCCAGTCTTCGGGTGGGTTACTCATGAGATTTCTAACTCAGGCAGTTTTGGGGGGAACTAGCTCCGGATCGTCCCATAGTAAAGATAGATGATGACCGATATCACGATCAGGAGAGTTTTCCCGAATACGAGCATTGTATCGCTTACTTCTAACCGTTTCGGGCAACTGTTCTAAACAGCAGGCAGCTAACAGTTCTGCCATCTGAGCTTCATGAATCATTTGGTCTTTTAAGTTGTTGCGAGTCCAAACCACGATCGGTAAACCAAAGCCTAACAGTTCACGAAACAGTGTTTTGCTGTCTACAGGTGACGGAGTGATACACAACCCGACGATCTTGTCATCCGTCTTGTCCGGCTTTATAACCGCATTTAGCTTATCTAAAAGAGCAATTAAATCCCCGTCATGACCAGAGACGAAGACATTCTTAGTAGACTCTCTTAATAGATTCTGGTATCGTTTCCACAACCTCAGCCAACTTGGTCTCTTGTTATAACTACCTTCATATCGATTCGCACATCGAGTTACAACAATGTGGTCATGTCCCAAATATTCTGGTCGTAAATCTGTTTCTGAATTAAGTCGCCAGCTATCCGCCGCTAAATCCAAGAGCTCTACTGGAAGAAAAACATGGATTTGGGGATAGTTTACACAGCTTGGACAGAGACTACGCTGCTCAGCCAGGAAGGTGTTAAGAAAACGGGGCATCTTATGTAACAGTTCGTCTAACAAACAAGGTTTTGCTTCAGAAGATCCAGTCACGACTAAAGGATGATAGCCTGTTTTTTGCTTTTGATACCTCTCAACGTCTTCTATTAACCAAGCATTAAACTGATAATAAGTTGCATCCTCTTGAGACTGGGTAGAAGCCTCGTCACTACGAATAATGGCAATTAAGATAGCGGGTTGAACGTTTTCCAACTGTTGATTTTGTTGAGACTGAATCTGGTTATAAAGCTGTCCCCAATCAATATTCGGTCGATATTGAGATCCCCACTGTTGAAGATCACTGACCAGAATGGGCTCTGATGTTTTATCGATTAAATATGCAATAAATTCCTCTAGAGCCGTGTAGGATAACTCCCCTTGAATGATTTTTTTAAGTTCAGACACTAATGATTGCACATTCTCCACAGTTCGTTGAACCCGACTTGACCAGTGGAAGATTGTTGTTTGATAGCACTGCTGAAAAGTCTCCCATTGATCTTGGTTAGCTTCTAAAATCTCAATAAGACGATTAGTCTCCCTTGTTGTCAATTGCTCCCGAAGCTCCTGCTGTCGAATTTCGATTTCCTGATCGACCTCTTCTATTTGTTTGAATAGGAGATTTAGCCGCTTTTCATACGTCTCTTTTACTGTCACATCAGCAGTTGCATCAAGTTCGTCTTGAACCGTTTGAAGTTGCCGGTTAAAATTATTACGCTTTGATAGTAAGTATTCCAATCGAGGACTGCTAATCATTTCCTTGATTTAATTTTTTAATATCTTGATCGACCTCTTCTATTTGTTTGAATAGGAGATTTAGCCGCTTTTCATACGTCTCTTTTACTGTCACATCAGCAGTTGCATCAAGTTCGTCTTGAACCGTTTGAAGTTGCTGCTCAAAGGTACTGCGCTTGTTTTGTAGATATTTCAATTTGAGTACTTGGGCTGAATTAACGGGAGAGGGGTCTGGCTTAGGCGGAAGTGCCTCAATCTGATTATCTTGAAGCTTCAACCAGTAAGCAGGCGGTATCTGCTGTTTCCTCAGGAAATCGGATTGAAGATGCTCCACCAGCATCCTCATATCTGGCAACAAGGGCTGTCCTTGTAAAGTCTCTAGTACGGCTTGAGAAAAATGACCTGTACCCGTCTTGGAATCATTGGTAGCTACCTCATATTCTGGTGAAGCAAACAGAACGAATTGTTCAGCCCGCTG
The DNA here is from genome assembly GCF_039962215.1 of Leptolyngbya sp. ST-U4. NCBI lineage: Bacteria > Bacillati > Cyanobacteriota > Cyanophyceae > Leptolyngbyales > Leptolyngbyaceae > Leptolyngbya > Leptolyngbya sp. ST-U4. The sequence goes on along the minus strand of NZ_JAMPKZ010000001.1, from coordinate 1,257,378 downwards.
AGCATCACCACTGGTTGCAAACTCAACTCCAGCCGCAACTCCTTGACTCGTCTGAGCTAGCCCTTGATAAAATGCATTGGCACAAGCATCAATAAAAAAGACTTGTTGAGGAAAACCAGTTCCATAAGCCGAAGTACCTAAAGCTTCTACAAGCGAGTTAACATTCAAATTCCATTTCGTGTCATCATCAGTATCAGCAAAAAATAGCCGTCGAACGGTTGCGTCAGTTTTCGTAATAATGCCATGTCCGCCCCAAAAAATATAAAGCAACTCCCCTCGGCTGCTTTTACTGGTCAACTTTGATCGAATCGTGTTGGCGATCGCGTCATGGGTTGCAGGAGATGGGAAAAAGCCTTTAGTTTGTGCCTCCGACAAGACCCCCTTATTTTGCTCAAGAGGAGACAAGAATAAATAAATATGCTCTGGCTCAGTGCCATGCTGCAATAGCCAGTTTGCAAACTTTAGTGCATCATTGGCAGGTCCATTGAGGTCGTAATCAGGTCCAGCTTGATACTTCTCGATCCCTACAATTAAGGCATACACATTTCTTGATTGGATAGGGGCAGCAGTCATGGCAATACCTTTTCAATCTCCTCCCAAGTCTGTTTATTAGCCCAGTAAGCCCCATGAGCCTCCGGAAAGGGCTGTCTATTATCTACCGGGACATCGGTAACTTTTCCAGGAAAAAGCCCTTCACAATCACCGATATAGCTCAAAAAATCTCTTAAATCATAAATGTTAAGCCATTTTGGGAAAAACTCTGGCAATGGCTCACCGTAGGGCAAAGTTTGTAATGCACCAATTTCGTAAAAAAAGGGAGCCTGTGATCCAACCGTAATTAAATACTTAACTTTGTTTCGTAGATCACGTTCGATTAGCAAATCAACGCAGGCAATACCACCCAAGCTATGGGCAAGCAGAACGACAGGTGGCTCGATTTGCTCGTGCTCGATTTGACTGCGGATAAACTCACGAATCTTTTCGCCTTTGGCTTGATAAATCAAGATGTCTCCTGCAAACGGATAAGTACCATCCGTTACAGCACCTCGCTTCCGCCTGATTTTGTTAGTACCGAAGCCAAAGGCCAATCCTGTAAGCTGGCTCTTGGTCCAAGTTGAGACAACCCCCATTGATTTCTCATCGCGGGTTAGAGTCTTTTGGATTGCGTCAACTGCTTCATTCCGTAGTTGGTCGTCCACTAATAGCCAGGGGTAAATTTCCTGTTCTTTGCACAGGATTCGAGACACGGAGATAATAGCCCTGGCGATCGCAGCATAATCGCCATCTAAAGGTCGAGAGGCTGTTTCTAGTAACCGACCGAATGGACTAGAGTTAATGCCTGTGATCACCTCACAAGCCTGTTTGAAAACAGCACCAATTCCTAAATCGTTCAACCTTGACTGTAGTTCTGCATTGGTTAAGAGGGATTCGACCCTACTTCTCAATTCCTGAGAAGGCGTGCTTTGACCAGGAACAGATTTTTGCGCTTGTAGAGGTCTCAGCCCCAATAACCGCATTTCATAAAACGGATCTTTGTAAAGATTTTCCCATAGGCGAACGCTTTCCTCTTCGAGGGTTAGCTCCTGCCCTCCTTGTGATTCCTTGTAGGTAGGGATGGAAGCTCCTCCAGCGTTAAGTTTTGCCCCTAAAGGATCACCCCAGAGGCAAGGAACCAGTTTAGCATCAGGTCTGCGTTTGTGAAGGGCTTGCTCCATCTGCTGCAAAGTTTCAGCATAGGCTTCTTTTCTACCCCCAGTTCCATGCACGAAGATTATGGTTGTCACCTTCCTACTTCCGTATTTCAAATGAGTTCTGTCGTAAGCACTACATCAGTGACAGAAGAACAATCTCAGCCGTCAAAGACAATCATTAGTACCTTGAAACAATTTTATTTGAAACCCTTGGAAAACCTAGAATACTCAAGTCTTTCTTTAAGGAAATTAAGGAAAGCATATGTTGCCACTGTGAGAAGTTGTGCAAATCTAAACAAGTAAGGCAACTAGCGGTTCTGTGTCTAAAATCACTTGTTGCTTCATTCTTCTCCAAAGCCCTGGCAATATGCCTTGTTTATTGATAGATCAGTTGGTCCCCCTTCCAAGCATCCAACCAAGTCTCTAGCTGCTTCCAAGGCAGATTTTGGAGAGTGAGCCATCTTAAGGGTTTCCGAACTACTGATTCTACTTCGCAAAAATTCAACAAAATTAAGTACTTCTTGCTGTTTATCTTATTGTGGAGTATCTAGCTTCTCCACAATAAGTTGTGCGATCGTCGTAGTTTTAAAGGGTAGAGAGTCGAAGTATCAACAGAGGCAAGGATTAGGGCATGATGTCATTCAATCTCAGATTTAGCTCAGGGAAAAGAGGGGAAGCGATCGCCTCTCCCATTCGATACTTCTGTTGAGCATATTCCCCACTTGCCAATTGGCAAATAGTAAACGTAGGTTGTTTTGGCTTTCCGATAAAGGCAATTCCCCCCAAACCCCGAAAATCGACAATCCAATACTCTGGAATGCCCAACATTGCATAGTCTTCCACCTTGCGGGCATAGTCATCCTGCCAGTTGGTACTCACGACCTCCGCCACTAACCGAATCGCTTTACCACTGGTTAAAACCGGCTGTTTCTCCCAAAGCGGTTCTTGAGCCAACTCAGCCTCATCCAGCACAATGACATCAGGACGGAGGGCTGTCGCTTCAGTCCCAGGAGGGCGAATCAAGCAGTTTTTGGGAATTGTCCATCTCAAGTTCAAACGCAAGATCTCAGCGAATAACCTCCCTGCCAGTTTTCCTGAAGTGGATTCGTGAGGTCCAGTTGGTTCCATATCGCGCAGTTCACCATCGATTAGTTCATAGCGTGGGTCATCCCCGTACTGGCTTAGAAAATCCTCAAAGGAAAGGATCTTAGAGGGTGTGTAGGTCATCTTCATCTCCTTTTGGCTTGGCTCCCAGATGCAGATTAATCTTGTCTTGAGGTTTCTTGATCCGTCTTCTCAACCCACCCGTAGTGATATCCTCATCGGTACACACTTGAACCTGACTGCCTGGCACAATTGGACATAATTGGCTCAAACCCGGTGGCAGCGTACGGCGCACCCAAAAAACTGGAGAGATTTGTCAGTCAATCAGCTATATTCCTATCGCAAAATACCCAGCTTCACGGCGATGATGGCAACGAGCGCCACTCCCAGCGATACGCCGAAGGCATTGCGGGTCGTTGAGGAAATCTGGGCATCTTCCCTAGCCTCAGCGTCTTGGGCGCGATCGAAGCGGCGGGATTGGGTCGCGAAATAGACGCCCTGCACCACCAGCAGCAGGGCCAGAGGCAGGAGTGCCCAACGGCTGGCCAACGCTAACCCCAACCCACTGCATAGGGTAAAGCTGCCCACAATCCAGAGAAATCGAGTCACCAGTCGATCTTCTGGTTTCTGCGTGATTTTTTCCAGCGCTGTATCAAAGAAATTGGACTGCCGTGCCTGTTGCAGGGTGAGGAGTCCACCCAGAATCCAAAAAACACCAAACAGTCGCAACAACCACTCCAGGAGAACCATTGCATCAACGTAGGTAGTCTCACCCCATTGTAAAGGAGGGGGTGCGGGACCCAAGCTCCGGCACCTTCTCAGTGAGATGAAAACTGCTGTACACGCAATGCCCTAGCTGCCCGTGACACATCTAGGTGAATCCATAAAGGCTCATAAGGTTATGAGTAGCTATTCTCAAGAACCTGGTTGAGACATCACTATCTCGATCGATGTCCAAATCTACCTAGAAAGAAACAAAAATGCTTGACGCAGTCCTTTTTATATGTTCTCTTAGATAAAGAAGGAAGGGCTGCAAAAATCTGCGCAAGCTTTTCCCAAAGAATTATCAAGAATATCGGTTAACCGTCAAAGGAGACCGCCAACGCGAAAACAATCGCATTGGCGGTCTCTTGCTTTCTGCAAGGATTCTCAGGAATGACACGCACAGTTTCAGCTTCTAGTACGAATCAGTTTCGGTTTACAGACAAATGGGAGATGTCTAGCTTGACGGGGCTGTCTCCAGAGACGCTCAAAAAGTATCGCCTGAGTGGATTCCTTGTCGAAAACATCCACTGGATACGTCTGAATCAGAGAACGATCAGGTATTGTGTCCCGCTGGTTCTCGATCGAATTCAGAATCAACATTTTCCGCAGGAACACAATAAAGCGATCGAGTATTGTCACTCCTTGCTGCCATCTCATCAGGAAAAGACTAAGCGCAAGTAAACCTAATTCAAGCAATCCATGGAGACTTTTCACAATGGCTAAAAAAGGTATGAAAAGCACCAGAGGTAGACCAGAGATGTACTCGGAGGTAAAAAAACCTGCCTGCCTTGCGCTAACTCCTACAGCGATTACTCAACTCGAAGAATTAGCAAAGACTATGAATCTTTCTAAATCGGAATTGGTTGAGCGAATTGCTCGTGGCTTAATCAGTATCGAGCTAGATAACAAGTAATAACGGTATATCTTCCATGCCCTGTTTAACCAGTAAAGCCAGGTTTTGTTTCCAGCTTTATTCTGGCTCAAAATATTTCTTGTTTAGTTCAATAAGAGCTAATATAGCTTGCCTAAAAAGCTTAGCTCTTATTTAGGAAATTGCGTAATAAGGCTTTATTTCAATCTTTATTACACTGACCGTTTTCCAATAACTAGTAGAACCCTTGCGTGAAGCCAATTTCGCTCATTTTTATTACAGAAATACCCGAGTAAAATTACTACAAACCTGCCCTGGGAACTGCTTAATTCTGTTGTAATAAAAACTTCTATTTTTCTTTTCAAAAACTCAAAATTGTGGTAAATATTCAGAGAGAAGGTGCTAAGAATGGGAATTCTAAATCTTAGAAAGGTAGTCACTTTAGCTGATTTTTATAGGCTTTACAAAGCCTGGATAGAATACCAGTTTGAAGAGGAGAAGGCGAAGTCTATCATCGCTAAAACACAAACTGGTCTTTTTCGTTATACATTGCCTTATTATGGGTTTCCCCTCAAGTTGAATGGCAATTTGTCATTCTCTGAAATGAATGAGGGATTGAAATTCATGGAGGAGATTTCTATTAATCAGGCTGTTTACCTTTCAGAGGCGCAGGAACAGGTCTTTGATAAATTTGGCGATCGTGTCTCTTCTGCCAGTCGAAGAGTTTATCGTTCTGCATTGAAACAAATGCTGGATTGGGGGCGATCGCAGGACTGGTGGAAACAGTCTGTTGAAACTTCTTCCAATAGCAGAACCCCTACAATGCTCATCTTCAAAAAACGAGTTGAGCACTGGCATAAGTTGAAGCCTCAAGAAATTTCGTCGGACTTGAGCCAGCAGCTAGGCAGTTTTTCTACCTACTTAGTAACCCAACGACAACCCTATCTCAACGACAGTTCGTGTATTCGGTACCGCAGGGAAGTCTTGGGTGTCCTTGGCTGGATGCATCGAGTTAAAGGGGTTGCGTTAACTGACCTCAGCCTTACCAACATTGTGCCAGTTGCATCTATCCACAATTGGGATGCAGCGAAGGAGGTCGTTGCGTTAGCTGAAGAATACCTCGAATGGATGCGTACCAATTTAGGGGGAAAGGAATCAACTTTGAGATTTGCTCTGCAAGCTTTCTTTTATGTCGCTGAATACATCCACTATGACTACACAAAGAACATCTAAAGAAGATAGATCAATGAACCTGGCGATCGACGCTTTGGTGCAGTTGCGAAACCAATTGAAGTTGGTTCAATATCCTAGGACAACAACTCGCACTCGTCAGGAAGCTTATGCTCTCGGCACAGAAGACATGAGTTCTGCTTTACGTGAAGCGCTTGATAACCTGCTCGATGCAATGGTTAATCGTCATTCTGATATCAATTGCTTCAGAAATAAGGTCAGCCTTGAGACAGCGATGCCACGTATGGCAATGCTTTATCGATTGCTGGGAGCAGTGAAGAAGCTGAAAAAGCTTTCCGCCGAGGAGTTAAACCTAGACCATCTAGTTAGCTTCGCTCCCTGTAAAACAGCTTTGCGTCGAGCTAGAACCTATGATGAAGCCCGGCTAATTGAGCAGGCAGCTCTTGAAGCGGCAGAACAAACTCAGGAAAACCTGACAACGATTTTGAAGTGGTTGCGAAAAGAACGGCAGATTCATCCTTCAACCGAGAAAGGTGTGGTTGAGGTGCTCTTGGTTGTCGCTAAATTTCAGTACTTTCAGGAGACCGATTCCTTAAAAGCAAAAAATTATGGCGATATTCCCGTTATTTTGATGCTGCGTCAGGAACTCAAAGAAGCAAAGGAGCGGGCTAAGAATGTACCTCCTGCTGCTGATGAGTCTCTTAAGTGGCTGGATTGGCCCGAGTTTCTCAAGTGTGTTCATCATTTAGAGGAGGAATGCCGCCTTACCTATAGTTATGGCTTGGAGCGATCAGCCACAGCAGTTGCTCGTAGTGTTCAGCGTTATTTAGTGTTCGCTTTGTTAGGGTATATGCCGCCCGATCGACAGCGAACCTTGCGCGACCTAGAAGTTGGCAAAACGCTTGTCAAAGGTCTTCTTGATCAGAATGAAATCTTTGAGGCTAGGGAGGATGGGAAGTGGTATTTTCACCTGATGAAGACTGACTACAAGACGGGGAAGACCTACGGTGAACAGTGGTTGATGGTACCTGACATCCTATATCCCCATCTTGAGGCTTGGTTGGATCAATGGCGAGATCAATTCTCTCCCAGTCACAACTTCGTCTTCACTCAGGAGAATGGCAAGCCGTATAAGAAAGCATCTGATCTTTCTAACATCATTAGACGCACCACCCACCGCCTAACTGGCAAACTCACAACCTCTCACTTGATCCGGCACATGCTCATCACTTACTTGAAGCGCCATGGTGCTTCCGATGAGGTAATGAAAAGTTTGGCAAATGCTATGCATCACAGCACGAAGATGCAGACCGAAATCTATGATCGCCGCCCTCAGTTTGAGAAGGTTGCCCCCGCTCAAGAATTGGTCTTGAAGTTGGCAATGGGCGAGCCTGTAGCCAACCTCATGGGCGGTCGATCGCTCACCGTTGAAGAAATCGCTCAACAGATTCGACAGTTATCACCTGGGGAGCGCCAACGGCTTCTTGCAATGCTCAAGCAACCTTAATTTGAATTCTGATAATCCGTCGAAAAACGGCGGAGGAGATGCATGATGAATGAAACGAACACAAAAACGATCGCCGTTGCAAGCAGCGATCGCTCTGAAAAAACATTTTCTGGTAACTATCCTAGCAGCAATCCCAAACCTACGCCTCAGCAACTCTTGGAAGCGGTGAAGACGCTGCCTGAAGCATGGGCACTGGTTGCTGTAGGAGCCAACAAAGCACCTTTGGGAAAAGGTTGGACAAAGTTGCCTTTGACTCAAGCGGACTTTGAGAAGGCAGTTCAAACGGGAGAATTTGAATCGCTTTTGGTTCAACCCAAAGAGAGGGAAGCCTTTCACCCGCCAGTTGCTTGGTGGTCGGCAGTTGGAGTCCTTTGCGGCACCCCGTCAGGAGGTCTCCTGTTTGTTGATCACGATGGCGCAAGCTGTGACCCTCTCATTGAAGAGCTTTCAGGTCAGTCTGTCACTGAGGCACTGCCGAAAACGGTAGCCGTAACGTCTGGTCGAGAAGGACGTTATCAGATGATCTACAAGGTTCCTGAGCAGTTCTGGGGCGTGCTCTCTAATAGGAAAATCTTCACTGGCACCAAGGGCGAAGATGGCAAGCCCGAACAACTGGAGTTTCGATGGGATGGAAGCCAGTCTGTTATGGCGGGATACCATCCGACTACTGGCTCCTATCGTTGGTTGTCAGGGCAGTCCCCTCAAGAATGTGAGGTGGCGGAGGCTCCGAAGTGGATGATTGAGAAAATGTTAGAGGCTATTCCTCTACACAAGCCTGCTCCAGCGGAATTCAGCAATCGATCAGATTCCCATACCTGGACTGATCAGGGTCGGGCACGTTCCTATCTGGACGCGATTCCTCCTGCTGAGGACTATGACACTTGGCTTCACGTTGGTATGGCACTGCATTCAGTTGGTGACGATTTATTGGCTGATTGGGATGCCTGGAGTAGGGGGGCTAGCAACTACGAACCAGGCGTCTGCGAAACAAAGTGGAAGTCTTTTAAGCCTGCCAAAGGCATTGGCTTGGGGACATTGGGTGATTTGGCAAAACAGCACGGTTGGCGATCGCCGTTTGAAGGGAGCCGGGGTGATCGCCCTACGACAACTATGAGCGAGGAAAAAAGTGTACTCCACACAGCACAGCTATCTGCCGTTGAGTCGAATGAAGATGTTGAGGAACTGGCTCAAGAAGTTCAAAGCTTTGTCAACCTGGCGGAGCAACGTGCTCCAATTGAAGGGCTGCTCTCTCCCTATCTCACAACTCCACTAGCGCACCGGGCAAAACAGTTCAACGTCCCTTTGGAAGCATTTGTAGGGCTTTTGTTACCAGTTGCTGCTTCTCTGCTGCAAGTTGGTACCCAGCTAGAGATTAATGCAGATTTAGAATATCGTTGCCCCCCAATCCTCTGGACAGGACTTGTAGGTGAGTCTGGAGCCAACAAATCGCCAATCTTCCATACCCTTCTCAGCCCCCTAGAAGACTTGCAGGCTGAAGCCGATGAGATTTATAAGCTTGAATCTAAGCAGTATGAGGAAGAATTGGAAGACTGGCAAAGTTGCCCCAAGGAGAAACGCGAAAATAAACCGGCTCCTCCTGTTCAACGAGAGTATTTTCTGCAAGATGCAACCATGGAGGCGATCGCGGCTTGCTTAGGCACCCAACCAGATCGGGGAATCGTCATTCCGATCGACGAGTTTGCAGGCTTTTTCAACGGCTTCAATCAGTACCGCTCGGGCGGACGAGGCAACGATCGACAAAAGTTCTTGTCGGCTTATGACGGTAGAGCGATCAAAGTCAACCGCAAGGCAGGAAGCCGGGTTTCCTTAACCCGAACCTCAATCAGTCTGACAGGAACAATTCAACCTTGTGTGTTGCAGAAGCTCATGGGCGATCTCAACGAGGTTGATGGATTCTGGGCGAGATTTCTTTGGATTGCGCTACCGCTCACGAAGATGCCCGCGCCAGGGGGAGGAGTCCACTCCAATCTCTTCGGATTGTTGAAAAGCCTCTATCAGGGATTGGAGTCGCTACCAGCTACGACCTATCGTTTTGACCGACGTGGGCAAAACATTTGGGCAAACTGGCACAACTACTGTGAGGATAAAAATGTCAATGAGCCAAATCCGGCTCTGCGAGCGATTTATCCAAAAAGCAAGGAAAGGGCGGCTCGAATTGCGCTCGTTGTTCACTGCCTTAATGCTGTAATCGCAGGTCGCATCCCGGAGCCAGTTATTCCAAATGATCTACTACAATCTGCGATCGCCTTTACAAAGTGGTCGATTGGGCAAACTCGGCTCATTTATGCTGCGGCTGGTGTTGTTTCGTATGAAGAAACCTCTAGAATCGTTCGCTTCATTGCGCGGTTCAGAGGTCGGGGTTGGCTTACAGCAAGGGATGTGACCCACTGGTGGTCTGGTAAGCCGAAACCCAAAGCTGAGGCAGCAAGAAGATTCATGAAGCAAGTGGTTGATCTAGGCCACGCGATCGACAATGATGCAGCAGGTAAAGCCTATGCAATTCGGATTAAGAAAAATGACGGTAACGGTGGTAACAATTGTTCTCAAAGCCTTGCTGTATCTGGTCTGAAATCTGGTAACAACCGGGTTAACAGCACAGTAACAATGAATAACAATACTGCTGGAACTTCTAAGAAGCAGTCGTTTGAGTTTGGTTCTGATGTTACTACAGAGTGCATTTCACGCAAAGGTAATAGTAGCAAGGATTCCAATGAAACTTTAGTCGAGTTGTTACCCGATGTTACTAACGTTGTTACCACCCTGGAGGCCGCATCTATTATTGCGTCTACGAGGATTTGTTACCTAGTTACTGACGCCAAACTTCAAGTTGGCGATCGCGTTGTTTTAGCAGGTGAGGGCAGTAATCGTCCGCCTACTGAACTAAAGGCTATCTGGACCGTAAATACAATCCAGGAGCAAAAGGTTGCTGTGGAGTGTGAAATATTAGGTCGTCGCGTTTTTCCACTAGCATGGTTGGCACGGTATGAGTGAGCAGCAAAAGACGGTTAAATAGTCTCAATCCCTCCAACTAGTTGGGTCTGTATCTCAACTTTAGAAAGTTTTGCACTTGCACCAAAACCTCATAGACTCGTGATAGTTAGCCATATCTTTATCGATAGGACTTAGAGGAGATAATTTTGGTATTACAAAATTTGTCTGTATACCTTCGACATCATTATTCATGTCAGTAGATGCTGATTCCTATTGATTTGCGGCTCTTGCGGTCTTGCTACAAGTTCAGATAAAGATTGTCGCTGTACCCAACAATTGTGAAGATTAGAAAAAATTCTGCGTACACATGCTGATCAAGGTCATCTTAGAGAAGGATTAACTAAGGAATGTTCTGATTTGCTAGTTATCGTATAAACGATCACATGAGCCACGTTAAAATTTTGAGGGAATGTAAATCTAGCCTTAAATCTCAAATCCCTATTCATAGGGAAATTAGTGATGGCTGACTATATGAGTTGGAATGCAGCGATCGCATCGTATTTTTTGAGCGGGGTGCCTCGTGGTAGTCGAGTTTACTTGGGCGTGGATGATGAGGCTCTAAATTACATCGGTCGATTCTACTCCCTAGCCCTAGAAGGAGATTCTTGGAGTCAAGATTTTCGCAAAGCAGTTCGACAGCGAGTTGTCAGAGGCACAACTCTTGATCTGAGTAGCCTATGGGGATTTGATTCTGCTGGCTTACCGAAATGTGTTGCTTTTTTGGGAGCAATGGTTTTAGCTGCTTACAGCATGGCTGAAGGAGAATCCGTTGATCAAAATAATTACTTCCGCCGTTTTCGGGAAATTTTGAAGTTACCAACTTCAGAAGAAGGTCGTCCACTAGGATTAGATATAGGTATTGAAGAAGAGTTTTGGCTCCAGTGGAAGCGATGGCTGAACAATCAAGGCTTTCTGTCGTCTGCTTCTAGAGGAGAGGGGTCAACAACCTACATTCAATATCCGATATCTCAATCCCTGCTGAGAGTCGCTGATAAGGAGCGATTGAGAAATCTTTTTCAGGATAAAAGTTGGAAGGCTAAGTGGGATTCAGAGGCTTTGTTTTCAAGAGTACGGCATGAAGCCCCTAGATTGACCAGACACTTGAAGAGGCTTCTAGAGGGAAACCGGCAACGCCATTCTGCTCTTGCAGAAGCAATACATTATGTTTATGAAAATTTCCAAGAGCAGGGGGTAGAGGAATACAAAGGACAAATTTCCCCAAGCACTTCTGCACGCAATATTTTTGCAGGTCTCTACCGTGTTGAAGATCCTTTTCTTGGCAATGTTGAGTATTATCTTTATCCTAAGCAAATCCGTGGTTTGAATCTGGAACACCTTCAGGTTCAGTATCAGAACCAAGTCCAGACTCTTCATAGCGATCGCCCAGGTTGGTACACCCCTTCTCTACCTACTGATGTTCAAGAGATAGAGGCTGGTATCAGATATACGATCGTTGCTTCTCACGAAGTTAAAAATTTGATTCTTCCCCAACGGGAATTTTGGCTGCTTGTGCCTGATCCAGAAGACGTGGATACATCAGTCTTTGCATCCTGGGGGCCGCCATCTCTTGGAGATAAATTTATTCTTCTTTGTAAGAGATCTCTTCTAAAAGACCTGCAACTGCTTCGGGACGAAAAATTATTGGAATGGTATGGAGAACCGTGCCCTGTCGAAGGCAATCCAAACTGGATAGAGCTTCATCAGTGTATGGTTGTTTCTGCTTCCTGGTCAGGTGTTTTCATTCAAAATCGTGAACTTTATGAAGCGTTGAGTCCTACCACGTCTCTTTCAATCAATATTTCTAGTGGGTTACGGGTGCCTGGTCTAGGAGGATGGCTTGTGGGACAGGGTCCGAAGGTAACTATTTCTAGTTTTCATCCAAAAGCAAATATAAAAATCACACGGCTCTCCACAGATTGTCAGGTATTAGATCAGTCAGTCGAAGCTAACAAGAAGTTGTCGATTAATTGGAGTAAAGCAGGAGAATATCTGATTGAAGCCAGCAGTGGAGGAGATTTGTCGGAAAGATTAATCAGAATTATTGATTGGGAAGAATTGCCTATTCAAGTGCCCGTTTTAAGAGAGAAAACTGTAATCGGCTCTTGGCAAGTTTGTGGAAGTTTGATCGAACCTGTTAATCAACCAGTTAGTTAAGCTGAGGGTCACAGCAATGGTAGTGCAACGGTGGTATAAAGGCTTCTCCTACCTCGGTAATCCGAAAGAACTGGTCACCGTTGTTTCTCAACAAGTTCAAAGCCACAATCTTAGTGGATTTGTTCCAGTTTTACGGATTGAGAAAGGAGCAAAACCTCGAAAGCAATTCTATTTCTTCATCGCTATTGAAAGTTCTGTAGTCGGGCAAGTACCTCCAGAAGTACAATCACAGCTATTACACCTTAAGTTCTTTCGCGCTCCAATCAAGGGTACTACAGGCTTTACTTATGAGAAGATCAAACCGATGGTGGGTGTTGCTCATGATGTTTATGCTTATACCACTCAACTTCCTTACAACCCTACGCCAGTTGTTAGGGAATCTAACCCATTTGATTTGCTAGGAACACAGCCTTCTGAAATAACTGAAAATTCCCAAATAGACTCCTTGAAGTACGAGCAATTGTTGTATTGGCTGTCAGCCCTTGGTAGTGGTACGTGGGATGCTTTCAGAAAAGCGTGTGAGGCTTTAAGGTTACAAGAACCTAGAAGAATTCTCCGTCGCCTCAAGTTGCTAGGACATCTGGAATCTTCAGCTAATGGTTCTCGGTGGTCCACAACTCCTACTACTATTGCTGTAATTGGAACAGAGCAGGAATCTTCAGAGTTCGTAATATGCGGTCAACGCAATGCAAAGTTGATAGAAGAATTGAAGAATTATGGCGATTTAAGTTCAATTGACCAACCTGGCAATATTGCCCCACCTTGTATCCGACTTAGACTGCCTAGCTCTAATGGTCTCTACAATGCTATTAAACAGTTAAGCGATCGCTATCAAATTGTAGATGCTGGGAGAGCAACAGCCCGCCTCTCAGATATTTTGCCTGATATGGCTATATGGAAACAGGGATTGGCTAGCCTATCAGGAGTCTTACCACATAGCTACGAAGTTAAACGTTTCGACGGTACTAACTTTGTGGATTGCATATTTCAAGGAGAAACAGGACTGTATCAGCTTTGGGGTGAAGAGTCCGATCCTCATCCGCGCTACACCTTGTTTTACGACAAAGGAAGCGATCGCTGGCTCCAAGGCGATTGGTACGGTTTGCGATTTCTTGCCCTTCACGATTTGGGTATGCCTTTGATAGCTCGGTATCACTCTACAACTTCTCAACTCGCCATCCCATTTACCCAGCGATGGGTTGAATTGTATGAACGTCCCTTGGTGTTGGCATCTGGAAGATTGCCAACCTATAACAACGGCTGGTTAATCTACGAATCGATCAATCCACAGCTTGCTCGCCAACTAACAGATAAATTACACATTAGTTTTGAAGAGGAATCTGCCTGTGCATGATTTATTAGGAGCTTACGAACGTCTCGAACGGCTCTACCGTCTTTACATCAAGAGTGCATTTCCTCTACGTTCTAGTGTTTTAAGTGCGGAGCGCGATCGCGTTTTAGAGCGTCGTGGTGTTCTAAGCCAGCCACCTTTAGTGGAAACAGTGCCCATCTATCCCACGTCAGGGTTAAATTTGTCTGCGGCTGCACAACAACTGCCATCTGAGTTTAGAGATTTAGCCCCACTTGGTCGCAAGCTATTTCCATCGAATATTGAACTGTATCGTCACCAGTGGCAAAGCTTAAATGAAGCTATTCGGAACCATCGCGACATCGTAGTGACAACTGGAACAGGTTCTGGCAAGACAGAGTGCTTTTTATTACCGTTATTTGCTCAATTAGCAAGGGAATCAGCTACCTGGAGTCCGATTGGTACTTCTACTACCAATCGGCACTGGTGGGCTGATAGAGGCGAGCGAGTATCTCAATGGGCACATTCAAACCGTCCTCATGCCCTAAGAGCAGTTGTTCTGTATCCTCTTAATGCCCTTGTAGAAGATCAACTGCGTAGATTACGAACAGCATTGGACGACAATGAAGTTCATCAATGGTTAGACCATCAACGCGGTGGCAACCGAATTACTTTCGGGCGCTACACAGGGCTAACTCCCGTATCAGGTAGGGAGACACCTCAAAGCAGCGATCGCCTACGCCGCATCCTTCGAGAAATGGAGGAACAACGGCAAGATGTAATGAATGCCTTGCAAAATGATCCCAATAGCAATCCTGACTTGCAATACTACTTCCCGCGATTAGATGGAGGTGAAATGTGGTCACGCTGGGATATGCAAGAAACTCCACCTGACATTCTAATCACTAACTACTCAATGCTAAACATCATGATGATGCGGAGCATTGAAAACAATATTTTTGAGCAAACTAGAGAATGGTTAGCAGAACCAGGGCACCCAGAACGAGAATTCTTTTTAATCATTGACGAGCTTCATGCTTATAGAGGAACTCCAGGTACAGAGGTTGCTTATGTCCTACGCTTATTGCTTTACCGCCTTGGGTTAACTCCTGATTCACCAAAGCTGCGGATTCTGACAACGACAGCCAGTTTAGAAAATAATGCTGATGGACGTACTTTTTTACGTGAGTTTTTTGGACGCGATCAATTTGAGTTCATTGGCAGTCAACAAACAGAGCCAACACCAGGTTCAAGAACATTTTTAATTCCATACCGAACTGCATTTGAAGAATTTGCTGAAAACATTAGTCAGCAGACCAACCGATTTTCTGTTCCCCCTGATCCAGCCAGTGCTGAGGTCGCAATGAACCAACTGGCAAGTCGTTTAGGACAAACTAACACTCCAGGAGTTTTAGCTTATCGGAGACTAGGAGAAGCACTGACTGCCGTTCAAGTTCCAGATGCTATAAGAGATGCTTGTAAAACAGTCGCAACAGATAATACTGTTCGCCCAGCCCAGATACAAAGGTTGGATCAACAGCTATTTCCTGGTGCCAATTCTCTTAAGGACGCGATCGCGTCCAATGCAATGCGCGGTTTGCTCCTAGCAATGGGAATGTCTCAACAACCTGCTACGGGGCGTTCTCCTCAACCCGTTCGAGGACATCTCTTCTTTCATAACCTACAAAACCTCTGGGCTTGTAGCAATCCGGAGTGTACTGATGTTTTGGTTAATCAGGAAGCACGATCACAAGCAGACCCGAGGATCCGACCAACGATTGGAGCAATTCATGATACTCATCGGATTTCGTGTTCCTGTGGCTCACGAGTCTTAGATTTAGTTGTCTGTGAAGTTTGTGGCGATGTATTTTTGGGTGGTTATAAACGCCCTTTCAGTACAGCAAGTGGAGGTAAATTTCTCGTTCTTACCGCAGACCAACCGGATTTAGAAGGTATTCCTGATCGTATAAGCCTGGGACAAAAATATGGAGAATACGCCATCTTCTGGACGCAGCCCCATGATCCTGGAATTGAACCGCAAGATCCTGAATGGCAAATCAATGATGTTAAGCGAAAATGGAGCAAAGCTTTTTTAGAACCTACTACAGGTCTTTTGGAGATCGGGACTAGACCTTCACGAGGTACAATTCCCGGTTGGGTCTATACAATACCTGAACCTCGATCTACACGCAGATCTAGATTACAATCTGTTGACATTAACAAAGAACCTGCATTCCCTACTAAATGTCCCAGGTGTGATTCTGATTATCGCAATCGCAAAACCTTTAAAACACCTTTACGGAGCCATCGAACGGGGTTTCAAAAGGCTTGTCAGGTTTTAGCGAGTGCTACGTTGCGGGAAATGGGTTCTGCGGTGGGCGGTGCATCTCCCTCGCGTAAGCTTGTAATCTTTTCCGATAGCCGCCAAGATGCAGCGAAACTAGCGGCGGGTATGGAGCGTGACCATTATCGAGATATGTCTCGTCTTGCCTTGATTCAATCGTTCCGGCAGTACTGGCGTGATTTAGTCTCTTGGCTCAGAGTTTCATTCTTCTCTAATCCCCTCAATCTATCCACACTGCAAGCTCTGAATCCCGATCTATATACGGAATTGATACCATTGGGTTCACCTAGCCCAGAGGATATGTTAGGTCAACAGAGGTTTAGCGCTGCCAATATGCGCTTAATTCCTGAAGCTTTAATGTGGATTATGGGAATGCAACCTAATGACCAAAATGCTCGTAGAGAGTGGATTGAGTTATTACAGCTTTATCCTGGACGCATTCCTTTAGCAAGCTTGAGGAGAACAATTCGGGATAAATTACTGGAAGTTGGTATTTGTCCGGGTGGTTCAACGTTTAGAGCAAAGCGTTACAGATCGGGCGATAGAACGTGGTTGCCCTGGTTTACTTGTTATGACTGGGTTAATCCTGTACCTGTTAACAACGTTAACGCTAGTCCAGAGCAGCTAGGACATATCACCCGATTGGAGAATCTTTTGATGGAGGAGTTGATGTATGCGCTCTTCCCTCACATTGCTAGGACGTTGGAAGGGTTAGGACAAGGATGGATTAGCTACCGTCCGCAAAACACCCCTTCTCCAGCATTGATCAGTACTGTCGATGCAGTAATTCGGCAACTAGGAGTCCGCAATCTCCATAATTATTCCTCCTGGGTGCAGCTTGGGCAAGAAAACACTTTGCGTCGCTACTGCCGAGACTTTATTGCCAGAGTTGGCAATGCTGAAGTAGATGTACAGCAACAGTTATTGCAATCGGGAGCAGGCATATCTTCTACAAACGGATTAGTTTTAGCGCCCGATCGCTTAACTTTAGTCCCTCCTACTCTAAACGGTGATGGTTTACCCAATGGCTATCGCTGCCCGCAGTGCAACGCATTCTTTTTGCACAACGTCAGGAATTGTCCTGAGTGTAGCCAACCTACTCCTGTGCAACCAAGTCCAACCCCAACGGATTTCGACTACTACACAGCCCTGACTGACCGGGCTGATGCTGTTTGCTTCAGGATGAATTGTGAGGAATTGACTGGACAAACCGACAGTGATGAACGACCCAAACGTCAGCGATGGTTTCAGGAGGTTTTTGTCGCTAACGAACTTTCAATGAGGAAGGTTTACGGGATTGACCTGTTGAGTGTCACGACCACAATGGAAGCGGGAGTTGATATTGGGTCGTTAAATGCTGTGATGATGGCAAATATGCCACCTCGACGGTTTAACTACCAACAGCGAGTGGGTCGAGCGGGCAGACGTGCTAGTGGAGTGTCTTTGGCAATTACCTTCTGCCGAGGAAGAAGCCATGATGATTTCTACTATCAACGCCCAGAGAGCATTACAGGTGATGCTCCACCTTCGCCTTATGTAGATATGGAGAGCGAGCCTATTTTCAAACGGGTTTTAATCAAAGAGGTGTTACGTCAAGCTTTTGCAGAGACCGCCCTACTAACCGATGTTAATCCGGGCGATAACGTACACGGTGAGTTTGGGACGATCACCCAATGGTTAGGAGATGAGGAGCAGGGTATTCCAGCATTTGCACCTGATATTCAGGATTGGCTTCAGGATTCGCAGAACGAAACAACTATCCTCGAAATTCTGCAAGCCCTAAGCCTAGAAACACCGTGGCAAGGCGAAACAGGTGAAGATTTCCGTCATGAAATGCTGAACTATCTGCGTTATGAGTTGGCGGATGAGATTACTGCGATCGCTCAAGATGACTCTTATACCCAAGATGCGTTGAGTGAGCGTCTTGCCAACGCAGGACTACTGCCTATGTTTGGTTTCCCAACCAGGGTGCGATCGCTCTATACTCGTTGGCTCAATCGAACAGTACCAGGGCGATCGCCAGAGGGCGTGATTGATCGCGATCTCGATATAGCCTTGAGCCAATTTGCTCCCGGTTCACAAACAGTCAAAGATAAGGCGGTTCATACAGCGATCGGGGTAGTTCAGCTTAAACCTGTTGGAAACATCTTCCGAGTTGAGCCAGGGCTGTATCCTGCGTTGCCATCTGGAAACCCAAATCCCGTTGGGTTATGCGAACACTGTCAGGCAGTTGTCCCGTTACCCCAATTATCTGATCCCTTACCAGGAGGGCGCGAACCTCAACAGCAAACCTGTCCAGTCTGTAACTTTAATGTTCCATCTCTCCGCCCCCTTGATGTTCGAGAGCCAAAAGGATTTTTTACAGACTTGGAGCCTGAAGATTTTGATGGGCAATTTGAATGGCAACCCCGTTCAACCCGTCCTACCCTGAGCATTGGTGCAGAAGTCGAAGATGCAGCACAGGTCGGTAATTGCTCTGTAGCAAGCTTAAGCGATCGTATCCTCTCTGTTAACGACAATGACGGCAGAGGTGGCTTTGATTTCTATCGAGATACTAGAGTGTACGGCTCTCCAAAACCTGGAGCATATGCTGTTGCTCCTGATCCTGATGATTCAGGGGACTCGGTAACGGTATCTGGAAACTCTTATCGTGTTGCACTCATCTCACGGCGCAAGACTGATATCTTGCTGGTTAATGTCGATCAGTGGTCACCCGGAGTGTTTGCAGACCCAACAACTGTTGAGGGGCGGGCAGCCTGGTACTCATTCGCTTTCTGGTTAAGGATTGCTGCCGGCTATCGATTAGATGTAGATGCCCTTGAGCTACAAGCAGGATTCCGCTCATTGCCCGGAGCAAATGGTCAGCCTATTGGACAAGCTTTTCTATGTGACCAGCTTGAGAATGGAGCCGGATATTGCCGACTACTGGCACAACCAGGGGAGTTCGCTGAGTTGTTGCAATTGTCAGAACCAGGTAATCCAGATAGCATTGCCCAACGATGGATGGCATCTATTATTGATCCTGATGGGGCACAGCCTCACGGCAGTAAGTGCGATACCTCATGCAACTTATGCCTAAGAGACTTCGGCAACTTGCCCTATCACGGTTTATTGGATTGGAGGCTGGCACTAGACATGGCACGGATTGCCACATCACCCAATGCTTCTGTTGACTTAGTTTCGGACTGGAATGGAGCAACAAATCCTTGGAGGAATTTGCTGGAGGGTAATAATGCTCCTGTCCCAGCTATTCTCAAAAACTTAGGATATGGCAATCCAGTGCAGTTTGCGAACTTACGAGGCTATGTGAAGCAAGGGCAAAATGTACGGAAAATCCTGATCGAAAGGCATCCCCTCTGGCAGGACGCTCATCCGCTATGGCAAGCAGCAGTAGATATTGCCCAAGCACAGCATCCTGGTTACGATATTAGACCAATGAATCCATTCAGAGTTCTACGAAGACCTGCTGACTATGCATAAGGTAGATTTTCCTAGACCTGTAAGTATAATCTTTTCTAAAACAGTTTGGAAGCTTTAGTAGAACCAGCAGAAAAGACTTAACTGATGCCTTTATCTAAATTTCTTCCTTGGGGGTTATATGTTGGTGGAAGACATGCTGCTGAGAATTTTGAGAATCTGGCGAGGAAGAAAGTTAGTTATATCGTCAGCGCTGGAACTAAAGAAATTGCATTTCCTTTACACTTTGAAGTCTTACGAATAAGGATCAAAGATCGAATTGGTGAGAAGTTACTCGACCAACTTAATGAAGTAGTAAGTTTTATAGATACTGCTAGAAATTCTAACGAGCAAGTATTAATTCACTGCGATGTAGGTCAATCAAGATCCTGTGGTCTTGCTGTTGCCTATGCAATAGTTAGAGAAGGCATACCCTTATGGATTTCTGTACAAGAACTGAGATTAATGCGCCGAGCGGTAGGAAGAGATGTCAAAATTAATAGTTCATTTATGAATGAGCTAATGCATTTGGAGGAAAAAATATTAGGTAAAACTTCACTGCCTGATAGGGAGATCAGAAAATTTCTAAGACGGATTGAGACAGTACTAAGATGAGAAAATACCGTACAAACAAAAATTCTGCTTATTTAGGAGCTTATCTAATATAATTAGCTTTTTCTGTAGTTGGCTGCTCTTGATGTTTGACTACCATAGAAAATCCCCTTCCAGTTATCATTATTCTTCCAAAAGAAAGGAAGCGTATTATTTGGACAACTGTAATGGTGGCATGTAAGAGCGCCAGAATTTTTATAACCCGTAGCTTCTTCTCCACTTCTTCTACAGTACTTCAATACAAACTCGTTATATTCCTCTTCAGAAACCCCATATTCAGCCAACTTTGCAAGAATTTGGGACTCTTGATAATGTAACATTCTTGAGAAAAAGAGAGTTGTAGAGCTTTTTACCTGAAAGCTTTTCAGGACATCAATATTATCCATTTCAACTATATACATGAAAACATAGGTGGCTTCCCTCCACTTAGGGTATTTATCAAGTTTTCTATCAATTACCTTCAAACATTTTGATAATTGGTTGCCGGTAGCATTTGTATAATCCATAAAGACGAGGGCTGATGTCTTAGGATCTTGCTTACTTGAAGAGAAGAATTCATCCAATTCCCTAAGCTTTCTTACACTGTTGCAGCTTGCATCTCTGCCTTGAAGCACACTCGTCTCATACAAAGACCACAAGAGGAATTGGCTTTCTACACTGGAATCTTGAGGTTGGGGCAGTTGGGCATAAGTAATTACTTTGTTGCGCAACCATCTTCGAAAATTAACTTCGTTAGGAGCTTCCCCTGAACTTATAAATGCTGCATATATATGTTCTTGATTCATCAAGTAATCATATAAGAGGTCTTGTAATTTTCGCGTAGCGAATGTTCTAATCTCGAGTTCCGAGAAACCTTGAACGAGATCTAGAAGTAGGAATGCTATATTTCTATCAATGAAAGGTTCAAACTGAGCAACCCACTCTTTTACTGATGTTGATGAGAAATTGCCTGCAAGATCTTTTAGCTTAATACATAGTGAATCTATGTCACTAGAAGTGTAAATCTCTTTCAGAACTATATCCTTTCTACGAGGAAGGATTGCAGATAAGGGTTTCCGACAACGTGCTGTAATACTACTCAAAGTTTTACGAGAACGTTGCGAACGAGATGACTTTGAATTATTGTTGCTACTTTCTTGACTCATAACCCCTGTATTTTTTCGTGCTTAAACTAACTCAAAATGGTCAAACTATACTCTCATAAATACTTCTATAGGTTGGATCTTTAAAGGAAAATCTCTTCGGATGTATACCAAAAAATTCGATATTTTTGCTAATAAAATCTTGTGCTGCTGGATCAGATGCATCCAAAAGTTCTTCTACAGCATTTCTTAAACGCCTGATTACTGAATCCTCATCTAAAGACTGAAAACTTCTAACTATACAGTAGTTGCTATACTTTGCTAATTCTTTAAACGTCTTTGATTTCCCACCACTAACAAAAAGAAGATGGAAAAAAGCTTTTACATTATCTGAGAAATTATAGGTCTGGCAAATTTTTGGAAAGAAAACTTGGGCATTATGTCTATATACTCTACTGAAAGTTTCAACTGCATCATTCAAAGTGACAAACCCTCTACTTTCACCAGACGCCCAAAGCGAGTAGCAAATAGCTTCTATGTATCTAGGTATTCCTCCTGAAGCTTCACCAACAAATTTAATTGTTTCTAGATCATAAGGATAAGGATCATTATGTTTTCCTGTTTTGCTTGAATTTTTTTCTATAATGTATCGACTGATCTCATCATCTCTTAAAGGTTCAATTATATGGAATTGAAATCTTCCCTCATAAAGCTGTTGGGCAACAGTATATAATTCAGAAAGGTAATCATCAATTAAGCATGCACATATATTCCATCCCTGCTTAGAAATAAAATTGTCTGCAAGTCCCTGTAAAAAGGAGGCAAAATCTATAACTTCCAACTCGAAACTATTGAATAGAGTCTCAATTTCATCAAACGTAAGAAGTATCAATTCTTTTCTTGCTTTAGCAAACATGTCCATTATGGTGCGATAGTAACTCATTAAGGTTCTGTCACCATAAACAACATTAAAATCAATACCTAATGTTTCTGCAATTTTGTCTAAAATTACTCCAATAACATTATCTAATTGTTCTTGTGGATCAGTGGATCTCTCTATTAGGCTTCTAAGACGTGCAAATTCTATATTTATACACAATCCTCCACTTGACTCAATCTCTCTCTGTACTATGTTCATACGGGTAGTTTTTCCTGCGCCAAACTCACCTATAAACAATAATCTCAACGACTGTCCCGAACTAATTGCATACCTAACATCGGACTGAAGGTTTTGCATGGATTCTGTAAAAATGATTTTTGAGAGACCTTCTTGCCCAATAGAAGATGCAGCATCCCCAGAGCGTATATAAGGATTCTGCATGGGAGTGAGAAATTGTCCGTTAATGTTGAGGTATGGCATGAGTATCTTGCAATTGTGCGTCAAGTATCTTCAAAAAACCGTACTGAACTCCCTGAATCTCAAACAACTTGATATTCAAATTCTTTGCATGAGAGGGTTTTGTAACCTTAAGATCTATCCTGTGTGTGGATTTTAGTTGAAAAAGATGTTTCTTGAATTGTTCTTCTTCATAACCTTCGCTTCTGCTAATTAGCTTTTCATAAACTTCACCAATTTTAATAAGTTCAAAATGTTTCTCGATCTGAAAGTTCTCTAGAATAAACCTTAGTAAATTAAGATAGTTGTCAATCTGAATGATTTCTCGATAAAAGATATCAAGATAGCCAACGCCCGGATTTCCAACGAATTCATAACCACAGTTTTTAATCAGTAAATCTTGAAGCTTTTTGGGGTTTGGTATATCATCAATATCAAAAATAGCTTTTAACTTATTGATGTCTTCTGTATACAACTTAACTAGACTGGAATTTCTTGAACAAAAGCTTGTTAGCTGCTCATTAAATAATGAAATTGAAGGGGCTTTCAGTATTCTCTCTAAAGCTCCAATTGCTTCATACTTTTCTTTCCCAAAGAGCGAGATTGTTCTCAAGGGAGGTAGCTCAGAATAAAAGCTGTTTCTCTGCTTAAAAAGGTCTAAAATATAAAAACCTTTCAAGTAATTAGCTATTGTACTTGGTGATTTAGGCTGACCTTTGGTTTTGCCTTGGTGGCTCACTAGTTTACCTTTGAGATCTAAGATTACCTGTCCAATTGAACAACCGCTATTGTCAGATATAGCTTGTACGATTGTTCTCATGTCTTCAGGATGTTCCTTCGGTAAATGAAACTTAGGAATTATCTTGTTGCCCATATTCCAATTAAATATTTCCCAAAATCTGCCTTAAAGAAATCATTTCAACTCAGCACCTCCATGACGCGATCGCCTCGGTCTAACCTGAACTACCCTTACCAACTCCTCTTCATCGTCCACTAATAGAGCCTCACCCCGTCGATCGATCTGCCGGAGATACTGCTTTAACTCGCTTGCCATGTAATTGTGGCTCAAACGGTTTAGGGCATCTACATCATCGCTTGTTGTTACCTTATGAGCTAGAACCAAGTCGCACTGAGACAATAGTTCTCGGTCGATCGCAGCGGGTTGCTGAGTTGCTGCAACCAAGGACAACCCCGGTTGCCTTCCTTCCTTAACCCATTGAATTAGAGACTCCTTCGAGAGGGAAGCTCTACCAGAAGGGACAAACTCCTGAGCTTCGTCGATCGCCAGCCATACCTTGGGTACTCCCGTTGGCAGACCCAATTCTTCTTGGAGCCGTGCTTGGCTGCGTTTACGAAACAAGTCTTGGGTCAGGATGAGAACCACTAGGTTGCGAAGTCCAAACCGAGAGGAGCCGAGAACTCCTACATCAATGACATTCACAGCCCGAACATCAAAAATCTCCGTAACCTCCTTGTAGTAGCTGGAGAATAAATCCCACTCATCTAGAGCTACCTCCAATCTTGCCAGCAGCGCCTCGGTCGTTGTCTCCTTACTACGACTAGATTTTTTGACCTTCTCAATCAAATCCTCAAGGGAAAAATTAACGCCTTCCGAATGCCGCAACTGGCTAACGCTTCGGTAGAGTGCCAAGCCCATTGGTTCGGTCAGCGAGAGGTCAAAGAGATCTAGCCAGGTATCAGGGGTCAGGTCGCCTGGATTTATCCGAAACGACTCGACCTGAACTCCCTGAGATTTCAAGGCATCAATGACCTTCTCCCCGTATCGCTTAATTGGATCGCCTGGAATCAGTAAGCGAACTGGAACTGACCGAGGCGACAGATTCCAGCGGTATAGAGCTTCCTCCTGGTCATCGTTTGGGCGAGACATTGTGTAGAAGTTCCGAAGCGGGTCAATGACGATCACAAGTGAATCCTCTTGCCCATAGAGTTCTTCTAGAAAGACACCCATCGTGTAAGACTTTCCACTCCCCCGCTTCCCACAAATTAGAATTGCCCGTGAGCGATCCGACTCAACGTAGATGGGTTCTTCAGTTTCAAAATCGCGCCCAAGAAAAATCATGAGTGGAGCCAGTAAATGAGGTTGGTTTTTAGAATAAACTTAATTTTATAGTGCATAGATACTAATCCTCGTGAAGGATTCTGGCTTTAAGCAGCGGTACAACGCTCTCTTCGTAAGATAGTCCTCCATGCACTCCCCATTCATTAACATTGAAATTTCTCCGAAGGTTAGGAGATGTCAGAAGACTATAGGTTGAACCCTCAAAAGAAACCTCTAGGGTTTGAGGATTGGGATAGGCTTGCTTGAAATAGCGGGGCGGGTCTGTATGTTTACTTGAGAACTGAACTCTAAAGTCAGTATTCCCTTCTTTCCAAAGAATACCGTGGTCACTAGTCAAGAATACCTGGGCTGATATGCCTTTCCCTTCCAAAAGCTTGAGGAGCGCAGCCCAATCCTGAGTTAAGTCATGAACGTAATGCTCAATGTTCGGGCGATCGCGATGCCTATGGCATAGCCCGTCCAAGCCCTGCCGTACTATTTGGATATAGGTTCCCATCAGGTCAAGTTTCTTCAACTGCTCCAGCACATCTTGGAAAGAGCGAACCTTGTCTACGTTTGCGCTGAATCGATTAAAGAGATGATCGGTTAGTGCATTATCATCTCTAGCCCAATAGGAAAAACCATAGGTGCGTTCGTATCCTTTGGCAAATAGTCGTTCTGCGAGTGTCGGGTTCCCGACTATTCGCTTCATTCCCTGTTCTGTAGTAGAAGCTCCGTCTACTAACACAGGCTGAGCTTCTATTTCAATGCCCTGCCAATACTTAGAAAAATCTGCCCACGACAGTCCATCCACCAAGATTAAAACAATGCACTCAGCTGATGCTTCCTTAGCGATGAGTTCAGCAATATGGGACTGGCAGAGCAGAGTAGAGCGAATCAGTTCCCATCGCTCCTTCAAACATTGATTCAGTTGGGTTGTAAGAGGTTGATGGTTAATTTTTAACGAGAGCAAGCGATCGCTGTGATTGGCATCGTAACCAAGGGCTAACATTGCATCTAAGCTACACTCGCTTGCTGGGTTATCAAGTGCTGCAACTAATTCCGCTGCACTATCAAACACTTTTAGCTTCAACCGCTCGATCGGCAAAAATGCTAGGGACAGTGGATGCATTTGAGCCATAACGGGTCCTGCCTCCAGGTAATCAGGAAGCTTATCCAACGATACCTCCACCCAATCATCATTCACATCACTGCCCCTCTAAACCCTAATCACGTCTCCGTAAAATGATTTCAATGTGCCCCTTCTTATAAAGTTTCTTCAACTTTTCCCAGAAAGTAGTTTTAGTGTATGAAACTTTTTGACGTACTTGGCTAATTGTTGAACTTTCACCAGGACGCAGGGTTTCGAGAACTACTTTTTCGTCATTCTCCAAATTCTCCTTCTGGAATTGAAGCTTATTCAATTCCTTCCGAATATTTGCCCCTTGCTCATGTAGCTCAAGCAATTTACTAATTTGCTCTTCTAATTCATCTAACCTACTTACAACAACAGGAAGACTCTGACGCTCATTATCTAGCTCAGCTTGCAGGTCTTCAATTTGCCGCAGCTGGCCTGTGACATCTTCTTCCCGCTCTTGAGCTATGAAAGTTAAATCCCTTTCCAAATCCTTCCAACTTTGAATTCTGGAGCTACACCAGTTCTCTAGTTTTTGAAGAACGACTCGACGTAGGCTTTCATAAGAACCCTCAATATCTTCATCGTCAAAACGACAGTCTTGCAGATGTCTTCCGGCTGAATCAACCCGTCCAACTAGCGTTTCATATTGGCTACGTAGCTGATCAAACTTTTCTCGGCGCGATCGCCGTTCACTACTAATTTCTTGCTCTAACTGATCAAGAGGTGCCTTGAGAAGCTCCCACTGTTTGAAACCATCAACCTGATTCTTGGCAAAATGAATTACAACACGATCAAGAAAATCATCGTCATAACGTCTCAGACGGCCTGGATCAACACTCAATCCATCTCGTAATCCTCCTGCTCTTGAGACGATAATTCTCCACTGTTCTAGACCTGATACAAGCGGCTGAAGCTCCGCTTTTTCAGCAGTAAACTTCTTCTGCGATTGTTTGACCTGTTTTAATTGGGTATTTAGAGCAAGTAAATCAGTTTCATCTAGCTTCAACTTACTGGCAAGATTTTTGCAATCCCGCTCTAACTTACTAATTCGCTTCTCTAGCTGCTTACGATAGTCGTTAAGCGTTGGTTCTAAGCCACTGCTACCAAGGATTAACTCCCCTACTTTCACTAAGTTAAAGTCTCTTGTGACATTATCTAATTCTTGTCTAAGCTGCTTCAATTCCTGTTGTAAAGACGAGCGCCGCCCACTACAAAGTCCCTCAATGCGATCGCGACAGGACTGCAAACTGCGTTGCACCAGGTCTAACGCCACCTCGTCATGGCGATTTTCATCCAAATTCTTTCGTACTTGGGCTAATTGAGTATTAATCTCAGCTAACTCAGTTTCACCAAAGACTTGAGAAAGTTGAACTACTTGATCTCTAATTTCTAATAATTGTCCCTCAAGATCATCTGGATCAAGCTCGGCAACTGCCTGACGAATCGTGCCTCTTTGACGATCCCATTCAATGTATCGACGTGCCTCAGCCCATCCCAACGCTTCTTCAAACTCGTCTTCAAGATAACCCTGACGCTTAGCTTCTTTCCAAAGCTCCTGGTAATCCAAAGCCTTTACTTCCTCATTACCCTGATGAGTTTTGATAGGTTGGTTATGTCCTTTCCTCTCTAAGTAGCTCCGGACAAACTCCTCTAGAGGATGCTCAGTGAACTCAACGCAAGATAAATCTTCCCGTCGTCCAGCGATGCTCTCATTCTCAATTAAATGACATTTCTTCAAAGTAGAAAGCAAGTTTGGCAATGCAGAGCCACCAATTTTGAAGAGTTCCTCGAATTCCTCCTTCAAAGCTTGATAAGGTTGTCGTCCTCGTCGAGCCGCAAGAGGAACTTTCCGAAGAGCAAGCTCGTAGGTTTTAAGCGTGGTACGGCTATTAGCGAAAGACAAATATTCAGGGAACAGTTGACGGCACTGGTGCTCGAAAATTGATTCCAGCAAACGAATCTCAGTACCCTCTAAACCTTTTATTCCTTCCGCAAGCCAGTTCTCTAAATTGAATTCCGGTAACAATAGTTGAAGAGAGTAACGTAAACACTCTCGCTGATGCTGTTCCAATCGTTGCTGGTCTGCTCGGCTCACTTCAGGATGTTTATTTAACCAGCCCTGAATATAGCCCGCTAACGTTAATAGTGTTGCAGCAGAACATTGGTCTGGAGCCATGACCTTACGCAACAATCCAAATGCAGTCGGGTACTCCTTCTGAAATGTCCTTCCCAGTTCTAAATGAAAATCTAGTTGACCTGTTCCCGTAATCGCTGCAATCCGCTGTTGTCCTTTCAGTTGCTCTCGGTCATAGCTCAGATAAAAACGCCAATCTAAATGCGTTTCTTCCGGAGACGGAAACTGCATTAACTTTGAGGTATGAGTACCAACACTCACAATTAAAGACCGGTTTGGAAACTCTCCATGATGTCGTTCTGGTGCACCTGTTAAGAAGTTATATGAGCCATAAACTGTGTTCTTCCAATCTTTATAGCGCCACGTCCAGTTTGCTTTCTGTCCAGCTTTGGAAGGAGGTAGCAGGAGAGATAAAACTTCGGTCTTGAAGATTTGAGTTGCAGTCTCTGTCTTCTCCTGAGTTGTCCAGGAACCAAACCAAAGTTGACGGAATCGATTCAGAATCTCATCAAGAGCAGTCAAATTTGTCTGTCTCTCATTTAATGAAACCAGGGCATAATAGCCATCTTGTGGGCAGGTGATATGTTGTCCAATGAGGTTACCGTCTTCTGCCAGCCGCTTTAAGTCTGTTTCTAACCCAAACTCTTTTGCGATTTCCCGTGAAACACCCGCAGGGAAGATCGCCAATAGCTTGATGACATCACGTCCCTTAGATTGCTTCTTAACTGTGTCAATTAATTCAAGGGTGTTAATGGTATTACCAATGCGGTGTTGTTCTGTTCCATATAATCCAATCCATCCCAACAAATAGTCATCAATTAAATCGAGAGGAGTATATGGGCGCTTATTATCCTGTGCAAAATGCACCATGCGCTTGAACACTTCAATTACAGCACGGGGACCATTACTTAGGTCTTTACGATCGCAAAGCTGTCCCAAGCTTTCTAGGGTTGCAGGGTGGGCAATCTTGTCACCCTGAGACTTGTCATCCAGGAATTCTTCGCACAAGTAGCCCCAAAGCTGAGTCGGAAATTCATGGTTATAAGCATCTGCCAATCGCAAAGACACCTTCTGTTCCTGCATCCGATGAATGATGTCCCCTGCCTGCTCCTCAATAACTGATTCAGTTGGATCAGTTGGCATACTCAGTATTAGCGCAACAGGGATTGCCCCCATCCCTCGCATTCCTTTAATTAAATCGCTCAAAATTTGAATTTGGGCACTAGAACCTTCCTCGGTTCGGACGAATTCTTGGCTTTCATCTGCAAATACAGCCAAACCTACAAAGCCCGCTTCTTTCAGAACTGGAACACTCTCACGCCAAAAACTGAGTAAGCTATCAGCGTTGATAGCTTGCTGATAGTTCACCAAACGGCTGACAATCTTGAGAGCTTTTGATTCAGAGATATTGTCTTCCTTAGCAATCCGAGCGGCGATCGCTTCCTGCGATTTCAATGCATAAGTCTGGTACAGCTTGTCTACCTGAGTGATTAAGTCAGGACGGCTGTGTGTGAGACATTTTTTCATCCACCCATAGCTAGCAATCATGAGATCGCCAATTTCTCTAAATTTGAAGGGCGGTACAGCAGCTATCTGTTTTTTCTGGCATTCATGCCACAAATAAACTAGAGTGGCTGTTTTACCATAGCCGTAGCCCGCACTCAAATAGCCATTAACAGGTCTACCTTTCCGAATCTCGCTGATTAACCGATCCTTAAGATCCTTTACACGCTCAATTGGGTTGTACGTCTGGGCATAAACTTCATATCCACTCTCTACCGCTTCTGGGTCTGTCTCAAGCTGAGCAGGGGTGACAGTATCTAGAATCGATTTAATTGCATCTAACTGTTCTAGCAATCGCTTCATATTAAGCTAATTATCTCCCTGTCAGATTAAGCGAGTTAAGGACTATTTCCCGTAAAGCCATATGTAAATTTAAGTTCTCAGTAGCCTCCTGAAGTTCCTGAACGGGGATAGCAATACTTTCCCAATTCTGGCGGATTTTTTCCAAGTCTCGCTTCGTTAAAAATAGTTGACAAATTGGAATTTGGTCGGCTACGGGTTCGTCTGAGACGAAAATAACTTTCCTGCACCCAAACTGGCGACATTGGGTAAGGGTTGCGCGGATTGCTGAACGTTCTGGTGAATGAGGATCAGCGATCGCCACCGTATTTTCTGCTACAGACTGCTCTACTATCTGCTTTGGCTGTGTCAGGAAGCAGACAGGGCCAGGCGTTTCTTTCGCCAACACCCAAGTCATAAAGGTCTTGCCGGAACCAGAGGATCCACACAAGTTAATCGCATCTTGAAAGACAAGCAGATTTTTGAGGCGGGTATAGGCTTGCTCCTGTGAAGGACTCAACCATTCCCGCCTAAAGCGATGGTAAATACGGTTACGGAACTCAACCAGACGGCTCATAAACCTTAGAATTCCCATAGAGCGACATTAATAGGACAAGCCGTCAGGTGATAAGTTCAAGCCAATCAACAGGTTTGTTCAACATTACCCATTGACCATAGCCTCCCTCATACCCCCAGTCAAAGAAGCCACCCTCATCGTAGTCATAAGTAGCTTTCGCATTGTCTAGTACGCCTGGAAGACCACTAGGATCAAGAAGAAGCATCTGACAAAGCGTGTCTTGAACACTTTCACGGAGAAAAATTTTAACTCCGTAGGTACGATCCCCCTGCTGATAAAGATTGTCTACCGCTTTCACGATCGCTGGGGCTGCACAAAAGTACCGCAGATTAAAATGTTCTGCCTTACTACCACCATCCACAACAGATGGTTCGAGTGCGCGGAGCCAGTTCACGACCCCAGTGATGCTATTGCTACTAAAGGCGATTTCATCTGAGGGTAAGTCAAATTTCTCAGTCGCAGCTTCGATCACCTGTGATACCAGAGAGTTTTTCTCCATTACAGATAAAACCACCTCCTTCCGCTGCCAAAGCTGTTGTACAACGGTGGAGTACACCCAGGAGAACCGCTTATCTGGTTCCTGATAGTGCAGGTTGTAGATCAGGCTATGAAAAAACTCACTTAAAATCGCAGGATTTTCCTGATGGATTCTAGCTGCAACCCAGCCTAAGTTAGTTAATGTAGGGGGATTTTTCTTTGAAAGGATTGAAATACTTCGTAGAAATGGAAAAATCACTTTTTGGAGAACGGATGTCCCCAAACCGCAAGTAACCCCTAATTCGTCTAAGTCTGTTTCCTCTTGGTTGCAAAACTCAACAATTGAGACAACCCTTTCAAAAGTTGTGTTCTGTTGCAGGTGTAAAGTCAGTTTCTTACCCATCGATCTGTTCTAAAGTATCCAACCAAGCTGACAAGTTGTGCATAATGCGGTAGTGGCGGTATTCCCTCAAATCCTCAAGATTCTGACAGAACTTGCACTCGTGCTTCGTTTCAGCCTTAAGTTCATCAAACCCTAATTTAGTTGTTTCAACCCCCCGTCTGACAGTAATTTGGATTTGAGACCGATGTGGAAAGAAAATTCCTCCAAATCCTGCCGCCTTCCACCAGGTTGTACTGTCTAGAGAGTGGGGAACTGCTTTGTAATCCAAGAGGCGGTTTAAGCTATTGGGTCCCCCGATCCCGAAGCAATGAACAGCCATACCGTGTTCAAGAGCCATATCACAGACATTTTGAAATACAGCAAGGCTTTGCTTTGACAGCATGTTGACACTACCATTGGGTCCACACGTACCCCACGAACCGAAGCCAACTCGTTTGATTCCCAATTGAGCGTAGGCTTCAATACATTGGCTCACATGGTTAACCGTTCGACCCTGGATTGGAGCGATTGCTCTTTCTTGAACGTATTCAGGTAAGCTCTCAAAAAACTTCCGGCAGTTAAAAAGAGTTTCTCTAACTTTGTAATCCACAATCTCATTTGAGTCTGTGGACAAAGGAACAATATCTGGCAGCACATAACCGTCCGCCCAAGAATTTTTCTGATAAAAATTCCCTAAGAATTCCAATAGCTCATCGTATGTAAATTTGCCTTGTTGTACTTGATAAGCGCCGCAATCAAACCAGAGCTCTTTAACTCTTTCAAGCTTTTTAGTTTTACTAGAGTGCCGTAATTTATGTAGGTAGTCTGTCGTTGATGGTGGACAGGAGATAGGGGAGTAAATAACCTTCTCAAATGGGTTTCGCTGGCGAGGATCGTTGCCAGAATTCCACCACTTTCGCAACCGCATGAGATCGCCGCCACCCATACTGAGCGATGCAAAAAAATCTGGCTTACGAGGAGCGTCAGGAAGTAATTTCTTCTCCCAAGTAATCAAGCTACGATTTTTGCCAGATTCTACCCCAGTTCGGTTGAAGCCCACCTGAGAGTAAAATCCATTGGCTTTAAGGTCGATTGGGCACTTAAGACGCAAGCGTTTAATACGAGCTTCAGGGCTACGACAAAGCTTTTCCCAATCATTAATTAACTGACGACCAGTCCCTTGATGACGGTAATTTGGTGAAACGCAAAGATGATAGAGAGTAGAGATACCATCTCGTCTGTGATGAAAATGCAGGAAACCTTTACGGGGGATATAAAGAATCTCTTGCTCTTCGATTGCCTTTTCAAGAACTGCTCGGTTGACAAAGCCAAGCTCATGCCGATGGGCATCTGCTAAAGCCTTAATATCAGGCAGGTTGTCCTGCTGGGCAAACCGGACAACCGATTCTTTAAACTGAGTTTGGGTTATTACCTCAGTAATCACGCCGATCCTCGATTTTAGCTTTAAACCTTACGATTGTAGCTTTACTCAAGATCTTTAAACAAATTCTTCAGAGGAAGTTTACAAGCTTTCTAGTTTCTTGTCCTTGTTACACTGACCTAAAGCATTAGAGGTAAAGACAAGGCTCAGCCACTGACCAAGCTAAAACAACAGGCTTCGTGAATAGCTATATCCCTATGCATCCCGTCGTTCAGTATGCGATCGCGCTAATGTCTTTTGTAAGTACTACTTTCCTCCTGAGTTTGCCGCATTTGCTTCTCACGAAGTTGACCATAAAAAGTATGGGGCTGACGCAGGCGGAAAATCTGGCTTTGTCCTGCGCCCTTATGTAACAAGCACAAGGGGAGCTTCGATTCCGGACTGGAGAAGTCACCCCGCCATGTCATCTTCGACGAATCACTGGTCAGATTACTTCTGCCTTACAGTGGCAGAATTTATGCCCTTGAACTCCAGTTGGTCAGGTAACGGTCTGGTTACTGCAATTTAATACAGGACGATCGCTTCAAGGAACGGCAGTTATTTATCGAAGCGATAGTAAAGTTTACAAAATTGGAACTGAGATGCGATCTACAGGTTTTGCATAAACTCGATCGATTATTTCAGCCGAATTACCCACCCATTTGGCAAGTTGAATACTAGCAATATCCCCTTCTCGACAAAGACTACAGAAGGTATGCCGCATTTGATAGGGGTTACGGTATTCAATACCGGCCAATATTTCTCCATTAGGAAGCACTGTATCTTGTGAGAGTGACGCTAGAATTTTTGCCCAAGCACGAGTAGTGAAATTGCTCCAATCAATGAACTTCCCTTTCGGACTAGGAAATACTAAGGATTCTGGGTCACAATTCTCCGGCTTGATTGCAGCAATAATTTCTGCAAGTTGAGCGTTCATGAAAAATTTTCTTAACGCCTGGGTTTTCAATCCAGCCTGGATCACCAGTTTGTTACCGTCGTAAACAAGAACACGTCGGAAAGTGATGACCTGTTGCTTAACATTTTTCCACTGCAAGGCAAGAGCTTCACAGGGTCTGCATCCTGTAAAAAATAGAAACTCGACAAGCGGAGCATATCCTTGGTAGTAGCGATTAGCTTGGAAGGCTGCAATGATGCGATCGCGCTCCTCCTTGGTAAAAGGATAAATTTCCTCTTCCTCTTCGCCCTCAGGCTTTTCTAGCTTAATCTCTGCTGCCATTCCCTGAAACAGATTGGCGTCAATTAGCTCTTTCTTCTTTGCCCACGTACAGCTTGCCGATAGCTGTGTTAAAACTCGTTTTGTGGAGTCCGCAGGTACGTTGGCAACCAACCAATCAAAGATAGCTTGAGCTTCAGTATGTAGTTTGTAAGGGCACCTGCTAATGTGATTTGCTACCCATCCATACATTCTAATCGTGGATACTGACTTTCCCGGCGATCGCACCTCTCTATAGCGATTCCAGATTTCAGGTAATTCCAAGCCTTCGTTGGAATTGGTAGGAGTCGGATCAACAGTGGTTAGAGCTGCCAGAGCTTTATACTTGTCAAGATTATTGGGGTCAAACTCACCATACGCAATATCCCGCTCAACCTCTAACGCCTTGTCTTGCGCCTGCTTACGGTTAAAGGGGCTATCTCCCAAGCCAGTAGACACGAAATGTCGTTTGCCACAAAAGCTAAAAACTAGCTGGAGTCGATTATTGCTGCTTCTGATTTGGACACTACCCGTTCTTGCTTTTTTATGGGACTTGGGAGAATACATGACGTTGGAGATGAGTTGGGCGAGATTTCTAGTACTAGCGTACCCGCCACCTCCCAATTTTTATCTCAATCCTTATCTCAATCTTGGCTCTAAACAGCCCTAACTACCCCTAAAAATACCCAACGCGAAAAAAGCATCGCTCAATAGACGATGCCTAAAACCTTTATGTAGCAAGGGAAGTGCTTATTCTTTCTAAAAGCTGGTGACGGGACTCGAACCTGCGACCGGCTGATTACAAATCAGCTGCTCTACCAACTGAGCTACACCAGCAATTTTGGTATCGTAAAAGTTCCGAAGGGGAGCTTATCAATACAGTTTTACAGTATATCTCACAAGTCGTAGTGTGAACAAGCGAAACGAAATAACCTCAGCAAGTCGGGTAAACTGGCCCGTCGCTTTGTTCTATTCGGTCATTTCCTGCCCTTTGCTCCGAAGCCAGGAAATTTCCTGAGTCTATCTTCTTCCTATCCAGCCATAAGCAACACTGCAATACTCAAACATCCCTTTCTCCGGTCACCTGCTTAGGAGCGTTTTCCAAATCAACCGGAATTCAATGATTCCAGTTACTGTCAACCCTGGTTTCATCAAATTTCTTCTTGATCCGTACCCCAGATCATCAATCAAAAGCTTGCTTCAGGATTTAGCAACTCCGGCAGGCAACATCAGAATTCATTGACTCATTGATTAACTCGATCGCAACAACTTAATTCAGTCAGTTATGTTCCAGCCGATCGATCGCCCTCACCCCATCTGCTGCAATCTTCGCCGCATCATCGCCTTCGGCAGGACGAAGAATCATCACCGGAAGACCGCTCTGGCGCAGCAGAATTTCGGTTTCAGGACTTGGGGGACAGACAAGCACAAAGGGCGATCGATTCCCCTGTTGATAGGCAGAAATCGACTGCACCTGAAGCTGAAAGAAACCGGGCTGGAAGTGGGGATTGAGCGCGCCGTCGTATTCAAATTTGCTGAGCATGAGCTGAAGGGCGCGGATGCAATTGAGCTTCAGTGGAGCATTTGGGAGCGTGCGGGCACGAAAGACGGGAATCAGGGTCGCGAAGGGAATGCGAACGGTGATCCAGGTCTGGGGAATCGTGTCGAAAGAAGCGCAGTGTGCCACGCCGTCCCATTGCGTTTCGCCGCGCAGCATAAACTTATAGCGGTTGCCGTCGCCTTTCAGTTGCAGTTCGATGCCGTCGTAGCTGGAGAGGTCGATCGGCGGTTCCAGGTTGCGCGTTCTGACCGAAGCAAAGCCGCCAGAGTTTGCGGTTGAAACCTGTCCTGAAAATTCTGCTGTGTCGCCATTCAAGCGGATACCGCTCTGACTCACGCCACCCATTACGACATCATCGAGTGCGCCCCAAATTTCCGACAGCTCAGCCTCAGACCGATTCGCCTCAGACCCACTGGCAGACTGCTGGCTGAAATCAAAAATTGGCAAACGCACAGTCGATCGCTGAACTGCCTGAAGCAGGAAACGCACCGTAGGTTCGACCACCTCAGAGTTAGGGGCGCAAATGATTCCTCGAATGTCTGTTAGCAGTTCGGGCGCGGGAGGCTGCTGAAGGTCGAGCGTCACCCACTCCACGTTTTCTCCAATGGGCAGATGCGGATTCGCTGAATCGATCGACCCGGCTCGAATGGGCTTGCCCTGCTGCTGCAAGTGATCAACCACAGCAGTCAACACATCACGGGTTCCGATCGCCAGAATCGTTTGAGGCATCATAGACAGAGCAGGAGCAGTTGGCAGCGAAGTTGGGGTTGGAGAAAGGGTGAGCGATCGGCTATTCACGGTGGGGTCAGGACGACTGCCAAACCACTGCTGAAACCAGTTTATCTGGCTCAAAATGGGCACAACCCCAAAGTAGGACAGCGTTTTCACAAAGCGGTTGAGATCCCAGCTCGGCGATTGACGAGTCATCATCTACCCCTAATAAATGATTGATGCGTGTTACTGATACGTGAAAAATTTGTTTGCCTTTCTACAGCCTAGCGACTTTCCCCGTAAGCGACAGAATCCCAGACAAGAGGGGCATACTCGATCGCAGTTTGCTGTTTGCTGGATTTGGGGCTGCAATAAGCGATCGTCAAGTCTGCTACAAGTAAAGGCTGACAGCTCAAACCAATCTGATAGAGGTGTATTGCGATGAGCGATGCGAAGCAGTTCCCCTCAGGGGGTAATCATTCTGACGCTTTTGAGTCAGGCATATCATCACCGAAGCCATCCGGGAATCTGCTGCAATCTGGCTTGCTGGCGCTGAAACAAAAAGAGTATCGCCGGGCGATCGAGCTGCTTGAAGCGGTGTGCCAGATCCCGATCAGGCGCAGCGATCGTTCTGCTGGAGAACTGCGCAGCAATCGGCTCAAGGCAGAAATGGGACTGGTCAAGGCATACGCCCGTACCCAACAGCTCCAGAAAGCGATCGACCTCTGCCGAACCTTGTGTGGCAGCCCCAATTCCCAAGTGCAGGGTTGGGCAAATCAAATGCTGAGCGACCTTCAACATCGCTACGGAATCGCTGCTCCATCGGTTACCGCTCCATCCAATGTCCCCCTCGCTGAAGAACCAACCGCAGCCGACTGGACAGACGAAACGGGATTTGTGCCGCTTGAGGCGGATACCCCCCATAGCGGATTTAGCCCGTTCGCTGCCGCTGCTCCGGAAACTGTGTCGCCTCAGCAAGCTGATTTCCGCAGGGCGAGTGTTTCAGAGACAAGCAGCGATACTCCGGCTGTCCAGGCTGCGATTTCTCCTTCTCCAGAGCCAGCAGACGGCACAGCTTCAGCGCGATCGGCTCCCTTGTCCCCCCAAGAAGCAGCAAGAGAAGCGGCAACCGATCATTCCAGCAGGAAAACGGCTTCACAGCGCCTGCAAAAAGGGGCGAGCTTGGGAACGGTTGATCGCTCGGGATTTTGGGCACTTCAGGTAGGAACGATCGCCCTTTTAATTGGGTGGCTTTGTGCGCTGATTCATTTCGGACGCGATCGGCTGAATGAGTTTCTTTTGAGCGTTCGCTTTGATTTCTTTAATCTGAGCGTCTGGACGGTTTACTTCGATCCGTTTTGGGGTGTGGTCATTGGGTTGACGGTGCTGTTTTTCGCGTCGCCCTGGCTGCTAGATCTGGTGCTGAAGTATTGCTATAGCATGGAAGACTGGCGGCGAGCGGAATTGGAGTCCTTTAGCCCTGAAGCTCTGCGGCTGCTGAGGCAGCTTACCCAATCGCACAGCCTGCCCTTTCCGACGCTGAAACGGTTGCCGATCGCCGTTCCACTTTGTTTTTCCTACGGCTACTTGCCCCGCAACGCCCGAATTGTGGTTAGTCAGGGATTGCTAGAGCGGCTAGAACCCGATGAGATTGCAGCTCTTTATGCAGCAGAGTGGGCACACATCACACAGCGCGAAGTGGGCATTCTGTCGCTAGTGGCGATCGCTGCTCAGTTGCCTTATCAGGTTTACTGGTCAGTCGCGAGTTGGGGCAATCGTCAGTCGCTTGGAATCTTACAGAGTTTGGCGATCGGGGTGTCGAGCCTGGGCTATGGAATCTACTGGCTGCTTAGGATTCCGGCACTGTTGCTATCTCGAATTCGGCTGTATTTTAGCGATCGAACAGCGGCAGAGCTAACAGGCAACCCCAACGGGTTATCGCGGGCACTGCTCAAGCTTACGATTGGCATGGCGGAAACCTTGGCGCAGCATGGATCAACGCCGCCCCTGGTGGAAAGCTTAGATCTGCTAATGCCTGTAGGCTATCGTCAATCGCTAACGCTGGGCAGTTTGCATCAGCCACCTAAGCCAGATCTGCTGGAGTGGGATTGCCGTCAGCCCTATCGCGCCTGGTTGAATGCGCTGAACGGTCATCCTTTACTGGGCGAGCGACTGAACCGACTCGCTGATTATGCGCGGCACTGGCGGCTCGAACCGCAAATCTCCTGGAAGCCGGAGAAACCTGGCTCGGCGGCACATCCTCGATTCGCATGGCTCTGTTTTGCACCCTACCTCGGCGTTTTGGCTGGGTGGCTCGTGGCTGGGATACTGTGGGCGATCGGCTTTCTAGCAAAGCAAATGCGCTGGCTGGAAATCGACTGGATGTGGGCAGACTGGTCGGTGGTAACAGGCTTGGGACTGCTGGGATTCAGCCTTGGCACATTTTTGCGAATCAATGCCTTTTTTCCAGATATCAAACGCTCTGCCCTGAAGGGAGAAGTTCCACTCGCAGACTGGCTCAGCGACCCGGCTGCACTTCCGATCGATCCGCATCCGGTGCGGCTTCAGGGGCAGCTCTACGGACGACGCGGCATTCTAAATCGGCTGCATCAAGATTTGTTTTTGCAAATCGATTTCCCCCCAGCGGAAACTGCTTCGCATCGCGGTATGATTCGGCTGCATTATACGAGCCAGATTGGTTGGCTGGGCGATCTGCTGTTTCAGGTAGTTCGTCCTGAGATCTGGCTTGCCCCATCCCCTAAAACTGTCACCGTAGTCGGCTGGTTTCGGCGCGGTGTTGTTCCCTGGATCGATGTAGAAACCATCCAGTCGCCACGGGGCACGATCGCCCGCAGTGATCATCCCGTCTGGTCAGCTATTTTGGGAACGATCGCCGCTCTCGCCGGAGCCTATATCATTCTCACCGGAGGCTCCTAAAAAAACCTCAACTCTTACCCTCGGCTCCCCGAACCTCCTCAACTTCCTAATTCTCAGCCAACACTTCGATCGCCTGCCGATACGCCACGATCGCAAAATTCCGCTGCTGTTCTTTCAAGGCATAGAGAATTACATTAGAAAGCTCATCGTTCACGATCGCCCGAATCTCGATATTGGGTTTGATCTGGGTTTCGACCTGCGCCTCGGTGCCGTCCGATAAGGAAGAGCCACCTGCCTCAGAGTTTTCGGGCGGAGTAATGGCGGTGTGGTGCAGCCGGGTATAGCGTCCGCCGCCCTCTACCTGAGTAATGCTGTAGCCAATCACCTTCAGACTTTTAAGCAGTGAAACAATGCTTTCCTGAAGGACAGCTTCGGTAATGATGGTGACTAGCACCGCCGATTCGGTTAGAGAAGAAGCTTGCTCAAAGTCCAGCATTACGATCGCAGAATAAAATTAAGGTCGAACAGTTCAAGGTCGAATAGTTCAAGGTTGAACAGTATAGTTAGACGAAATCGGCGCAACCTGTCCGGCGGAAACGAGTGCCTGATATAAAAAGGCAGCGACCTCGGCACGGGTGGCAGGCTGATTCGGATTCAGTATATCAGGGCTGGGATGGTTCACGACCAAACCTGACTGAGTCGCTGCCGCCGCCGCCTCAACGCCCCAACTCGGAACTTGATCGCGATCGCGGAAAAGCTGAAGGGTCGAGTCAGGATTTGCCGGAGCTGTCAGTTTCAGTCCACTGGTGAGCGCTGCAAGTGCCTGGATCCGGGGAATTGGCAGAGCGGGCTGGAATGTGCCTTCGGGAAAGCCTTTCAGAAAGCCCGTCTTCACCGATGAATCGATCGCGTTGGCTGCCCAGAAGCCTACCGGAATGTCTTTGAAGGCGAGCGAGGCTTGCTGATTAGCCTGCTGGTCGAAGGTGTTTTGAATCAGTGTGGCAAATTCGGCGCGGGTCACGGGCTGATCGGGACGAAACGTGCCATCCTCAAAGCCGCTGATGTCCCCGCGCTGCGCCAATGCGGTAATAAAGGGAGCTGCCCAATAGCCAGAGGGCACATCCGGGAACGAAGCTGCAACCGGGCTGACAGGGGGAGCAGTCTGCGCCGATCGATCGACGGTTTCAGGACTGCGATCGGCTTCATCCTGGGGAAGTGGGACAGGGATGATTGCACCGGGAGTTTGGGGGTCGATCGTTTCCGGTAAAGGACTTGCCGATGGTGCAGGTTGTAGCACGGGTGGGCTGATGCTCTCTCCTTCTGCCGTGGGCGGCACGATTAGCAAATTGCCAGAATCGTTCTCAGGAGTTGAACTGGGTGACTGTTCCCCGGTCAAACCCGGAATTGGAAATAGTCCGGGCTGATTTGCCAGAAAGCTTTCGTTTCCGCGTGTGAGTCCCCAGGCAAGCACTGTTCCCAGGCTGGCAAAGGCCACCAGTACAGCGATAAACTCATCGAAATCCAGTGGGCTTCTACGAGAAGAGCGGGGGTCTGAAGGGGGGCGGGCAGTCATGGCAATCGTTCTCCTGATGAGTGACCCTGCACAGGCAGGCGATTGCCCGTCAGGGAAAACTGCTTCCAAATCGGGACGACAAACCTCAGCGACAAGGCAATATCGTCAGCCTGGAGACACTATAGGCAATATTCTCCGATCGAGATACAGTCTTTTGGCAGATCAGTCTAGCGCAGCTCAGCCAGGATTGAATCACTAGAGTTGAATCAGCGAAGTCAGATCACCGAATTGGCACGATCGTCACAGACAAATTTTCTCCAGCCAGCCGCCGCCGAAGCTGCTCGGCACTGTTTAAATCACGAAATAGCCCTGCCTGAACCGCAGGCTGACCGTTAACGGTCACAATCTGCGTTTGAGGCGCGAGCGATCGAACCCGATCCTGCAATTCAGCCGAATCTGCTGCCACGATTACACGATAGCCATAGACAATTCCGGTCGCCTGTTGCTGTGGTGGCTGAGGAAGGGAAGCAGATTGTGAAGGGGTAGGAGCCGTGGACAGGGGTGGGGGAGTTGTGCCTGGGGTGATCGGGGTTGTGGGAGTCGAGGGAACTGAGGGAGTCGGGGCAGTGCCTCCGCTGCTAGGCGAATTTGGCAATGGTAACGGACGAGTAGCAGTCGTGGCAGGCGGATTTGGCAGCGGCAACGGACGGCTGGCAGGGGTACCGGCAGTGGTACTGGCAGGGGGAGCAGGCGGGGGCGGCACAGCAGGAGTTCCCGCAGCAGGGCGATTTGGCAGAGGCGGCAGAGTGGCTCTGGGAGTGGTGACGGGCGGCACAGCAGGAGTTCCCGCAGCAGGACGACTCGGCAAGGGCGGCAGGGTAGCTCTGGGAGTGGTGACGGGCGGCGGATTTGTGCCTGGATTTGTACCTAAATTTGTGCCTGAATTTGTGCCCGAATTTGCACTTGGCGCATTGCCAGACCCCGCTCCCGAAGGATTACCCGAATTCGCACGGGGTGACTCTGGCGGCGGCACTGGAATTTGCACCGGAGCGGTAGAGGTTCCGGGCAGGGTGGTTCCGGGTTGAGGAGTTCCCCTGGGAGAAGGCTCGGTGAGCGGCGAAGTGCTGCCAGTTGGGGGCAAAAGCGGCGGACGAGAGGGAGATTGGGGATTGGGAAGCGAGGGCGGCAGGATGGGTCCAGCTGTGGCAGTCGGGGAAGTTGCAGCCGCAATCAGCACTGAAATCGGCTGATCGTTGGTGAGATAAACGTGTCCGGTTGACCGCCCGTTGAAGATGCGACGAGACAATCGCCAGCCCGGATCGAGCCGAATTCGGACAAACTCTCCGGGTTGGGGAAGTCCGTAAGTTCTACCGATCGGAATGTTGAGATTGCGCTGACGATTTGAGGCAGCCACCAGCACTAGATCATTGCCCTGCCGCAACACGCGCAAACTGTACTGCAATCCCAGGTCTTCGCCGCCCGTTCGCACTGAGTAAGCATTGCTGTCGTTGCCGCGTCCACAAATTCCTGTGAAATCAAACCGGGTAAGCAGCGGATCGACGATCGTTGGACCTGGACCCGTCTCTACTTCATCCCAGCAGGGGCGATCGTTTTTTACTTGTTCGATGATCAGCAGCCCGTAGCCAATGCGACCTGCCGGAGCTGCAACAATAACAAAGTTCTCTGGATTATTAATTTCTGCTTGCTCAAATTGCACTGCCGAGGCAGGAGTGCCCCAGAGCGGGGCTGCCATCAACAGGAGTGCGAGTAGTCCAAACCGTCTTTTTTTGCCTGTTTTCATGGTGTGTAGCAGCGTGTAGTGTGAAGAGCGAATCCAGGTGATGAACGTTGTGAACTTTTGCAAAACTGACAGCAGCTTCCCCGCTTCAGAAAGATAGCGTATTTGCCGTTGAGTGCCAATTCAGAGGGCCTGACCTACATCAATCTCTAATTTTTTTCTACGGGAACAGTCAAACCGGCTGTGTAGCGTTGCTTTAGTGCCCCAGACGATTAAGATTATGCCCCTCATTCGCGTGTTTTCCTCAGTTCATCCGGCAGTTCATTCGGCAGGGCATTCGGTTGATTTCCACTTTTCCGAAGGAGCGATCGCTGCTCAAGCTGATTTAGCTTCTGCCCTGGTTCAGGTTGATGCTGAGATTAGTGTTGACGATCTAAGCCAGTTTGAAATCATTCAAAATCAGCATTCTGCCTAGGGAATTCGGTTTGATAGCGGATCGCTTCCTCAACGAATTCGGCTGATACTGACCGGAGCCAACATGATTCATACAATGCTTTTCGATGCCGATGGCGGTTCCATTACTCAACCGTTTAGCAAAGTGCTGCCAGTGCTTCCCCAGACAACTCGGTCTGGTTTCTCTCTGTTCCGCAGTTCCAGCTTGAACTCAGTGCGGCTCCCCTCCAGGAGAAGTGCGAAGCAGGCGATTTCCTGAATACAGCCCTGACACGTCCCCAGATCCACAGGATTGAGCTACAGTCAATTTCGCTTTTTGTGCTTCAGTCACTTGCGATCGAAGTCAAATCAAAATCGAGATGCAAGAGGAAATGATTGTTTTTTCTGGAGTGAGCTTCAAAGTTTTCTGGAAAGATATTTATCAGGTTGCTGTGTTGAGAAACGGTTTGCGGATAATACAACAAGTCATACGAATAGATCACCCGTTCAGGTGATGAGCAACGTTTGTAAAATCGCTACACTATAAGTACTGATATACCTAAGCAGTTTGTCAACCCGGCAGGAAACTGTCGGGCTTTTATTCACTTTGCTTTTTTCGCTGTATTGTTTCTGTGTTTATTTGTGTCTATCTAAATTTGCGCTCAAACTTCATTCTTTGATTGATTCAAAATGAAACGCAATGAAGTTGAAGTATTGAATCACCCTTTTCGGTTTCTCTAAACTTACACCTCCTAAAAAAGTAAAAAAGGCTGAACTATTCTGACGATCGATTGACCGCAGTGTTCCCAGCCTTGTGCAGCAGTTCATGATTTTAACGGATGAATCCCACCAGCCAACTTGGAGACTAAGCGCGGGCAGGTGCCAAACTCCAACCGAGCGGCTAGAGCTTTCGGCTAGATACTTAGAACAAGCTGTAAGCCTCGTGCAGGTCGCGCATCTTCGGGCAGCGGCTCTGGCTGCGTTCGCATTGCCGGGCAATATTTGGCATAGGCACATCGATCGCACTGGTCGCCCGGAGTCGGGAGCCATCGCTGATCGCGCCGGAGTTCGATCGCCATATCGCCAATCAGTGACTTGACACGCTGACGATGCCCTGGCGTTGCCTCAAAAGAAATCTTTTCACCTGTCCGTAAATAGAGCAAGCTCATTCGCCGCAGATTTCGCCGATAGCGTTGCTCCAGAGCCAGATAATATAGCCCGATTTGCAAACCCATTTCGTCAGATTCGGCGTAGTCAATTTCCTTAGCTGACTTATAATCAATCAGTTCCAGCCCGTCTTCCAGATAATCGATGCGATCGTACCGTCCCGACAGCACAAACTCTAAATTCTCAACTTGCAGCGATCCCTGAATTCTGCCTTCTACGGCAAGCGGCTTTCGCAT
Source organism: Leptolyngbya sp. ST-U4 (assembly GCF_039962215.1). Lineage (NCBI taxonomy): Bacteria > Bacillati > Cyanobacteriota > Cyanophyceae > Leptolyngbyales > Leptolyngbyaceae > Leptolyngbya > Leptolyngbya sp. ST-U4. The sequence goes on along the minus strand of NZ_JAMPKZ010000001.1, from coordinate 1,213,467 downwards.
TGAAGACTGGTTCGCGATAAACCCATGATAGTACCGCCGCAGAATCGATCGCCCTTCCACAATCTGGCTGGGACTCAGATCAGTAATCTGCTGATTCCAGCAATAGTCGATCCAGTCTACTCCCGGAATCGGGTCTTGATAGTGCCAGTCCTGGTAAATCTGGGCAAGTGCCTGATGCAGCGAGGTTCCTAACACGGTAGACCCAAAAAAACTAGTTCCCTCTAAGCGTCGCTCATAGCGAAAGTAGTAGGCACGAGGGCAGCGGTGGTAGGTTTGCAGCTTGGCGGCAGAGAGCAGATAGGACATGGAACGAAACCCTCCGGGGAAAAGTAGCACCCACAGAAACGATCGAGCGATACGGTTCTATGGGTGCAGTCTGTCGGGCATGACGCTTTTATAATGACACTAGATGTAGGATTCGGGTAGGTTCTTTTGTATTAATTATTTCTATATCTAGCGCAAGGGGTAGGGTGAAGGGGTAGACATGAGCGGGGGTAGATATCAGGGGGGATAGACATAAGCAATTGACGAATTCGACTTGGTATTGGCGAGGGTAATTGATGCGATCGTCAAGGGAAAGAACTGCCAGGCAACCTTACCCCCAACAACTCCCTTCCCGCTCCCCTTCCAACTCAATTCCTCACCCGCCCCATCCCCCTTATCTCCCCGCCTCCTTATCCCCTCATCCACCCCTTCCCCTACCCCTACCCTTGATATGATGCTTCTCATCCTCCCAATTACATCACCTCATGGCAGACCTCTACGTTTCCTGGTCAGACTATCACCACAAAATTGAACAGCTTGCCTTAAATATTCATCAGTCCGGCTGGAAGTTTAATCAGATTATTTGCCTCGCTAAAGGAGGGCTGCGGGTAGGGGACATCCTGGCACGGATTTTTGACCAGCCCCTGGCGATCTTGGCAACCTCGTCTTACGGTGGCATGAATAATCAGGTGCGTGGATCGATTACCTTCTCGCAGGACTTGACCATGACGACTGCGAATCTGGGAAGCCATGTACTGCTAGTGGATGATTTGGTGGATTCGGGAACGAGCCTTAGAAAGTCGCTAATCTGGCTCGATCGCAAATATGGCTTTTATGTCGAGGAAGTCAAGACGGCAGTGTTGTGGTACAAATCCTGTTCCTGCATTGCACCAAACTATTACGTGGACCATCTCGAAGATGATCCCTGGATTCATCAGCCGTTTGAGGAGTATGAGCAGATGAATCCGGCAGATTTACCCGATCGCCTGGCAAATCAGGCCAAGTAGGTCTGGGATCATTGCCCCGTTGGAGGATCAAGATTGGGAGCTAAGGATAAGCCAGGCAGACACAGGAAGTTCAAGATCTCAAGATTTATAGAGAATTCACGCAAAAGCGTGCAGAATTCCGCAGAATCGCCGATCGCCTCAGGTCGTGATCCAGCCTATGATGAGGAGCTAGGGCACTGGTCTAAGCAGAGATTTGAGCAGTCCGAATCGGGTTACGACCAGCCGGAATCCTGAACAGCCAGTGTCACAACCAGCGTCCGAGCTTCCAGCTTTGAAAGGGCAGGCAACTACAAAGTGCAGGAGATTTCTCAATCAGTCCTGAATCACAATCTACGCCGCCTTCAGCCATGATTCAGCTTTCTGAGCCAATCACCGCTCCGCTCGTGCTGGTGATCGACGACGATCGCCTATCACGGATGCAGATGCGCCTGTTTCTGGAGCGGGAGGGTTATCGGGTTGAGGAAGCGGTGGATGGCGAAATCGGGCTGCTGGCGTTTCAGGAAGTCTTGCCCGATATTGTGCTGCTGGATGCCCTGATGCCAGAGGTGGATGGGTTTACCTGCTGCCTCCAGCTTCAGCGACTCCCGGTCTATGGCAACACGCCGATTTTGATGATTACCGAGCTAGAAGACCGCCCCTCGATCGATCGCCTGTTTGAGGTGGGAGCCGCCGATTATGTCACCAAGCCTGTGCAATGGGCAGTGCTGCGGCAGCGAGTCCGCCGTTTGATTCAGCAGGCAAAGCTTCAGCAACAGCTTGAGTCTGCAAATCGAGAACTGAAACGGCTAGTTTCCGTTGATGAACTGACTCAGATTGCAAACCGTCGTCGCTTTGACGAATACCTGCATCAGGAGTGGCAGCGAATCTCACGGGAACGGCAGCCCCTTTCGCTGCTACTTTGTGATGTGGACTGTTTTAAGTTTTACAATGACACTTACGGACATCCGGCAGGCGATCGCTGCTTACAGCAAGTTGCCCAGGTAATTCAAAGCGTGGTTAAACGCCCGGGTGATCTCGTAGCGCGCTATGGCGGCGAGGAATTTGCAGTCATTCTACCGAATACCCCTGCGGAAGGAGCGGTTCTTCTGGCTGAGGCGATCTGTCAAGCCCTGCGCCAGCAAGTACTTCCCCATTTTTCCTCCTCGGCTGCCGCCTTTGTAACACTTAGTGTGGGCGTGAGTTCAATTCTGCCGAATGCAGAGAAAGCGCCTGCAGAGCTGATTCAGAATGCAGACCAGGCGTTGTACTGCGCTAAAAAAGCAGGCAGAAACCGAGTTTTCCTGAAGATCCAATAACTTTTAGAAACAAAGATTAAAGGGTAGAGATTGCTGTATCGATTCATACGATTCTCTTGCTTCTTGCGGGTGTAATGTGCATAAGTTGGATTGATTGTGGGATTTAATGGGCAACCAACTGTGAGTTCTATGAATAGCCAGCCCGATATGCATATTCACGTTGAGGATGACCGCACCGGCATGACGGTTTCGACCCTCAAACGTGCTTTAGCAGACAACCTCTACTACATCCAGGGCAAAGACGAAACCTTTGCTAACCTCTACGACTACTACATGGCACTGGCGTACACTGTGCGCGATCGGCTCGTCCATCGCCGCATTAAAACTGCCCAGGCTTACTTCCAAAAAGATACCAAAGTTGTTTACTATCTCTCTGCCGAATTTTTGATCGGTCGTCTGCTGCTCAACAATTTGCTCAATCTCGGTCTGTATGACCAGATGCAGCAAGTTCTCAAAGAAGTCGGGCTCAATCTGGACGATTTGCTAGAGCGTGAAGAAGAACCCGGACTCGGCAACGGCGGCTTGGGCAGACTGGCAGCTTGCTTTCTAGATTCGATGGCAACGCTGGAAATTCCGGCAGTCGGCTACGGCATCCGCTACGAGTTCGGCATTTTTGACCAGTACATTGCCGATGGCTGGCAGGTCGAGCATCCCGACAACTGGCTGCGCTCTGGCAACCCGTGGGAAATTCCTCGCCCGGATTACATGGTCGAAGTCAAGTTTGGCGGCTATACCGAAGCGGCAGCGGATGCGCAGGGACGGGTGCGGACGCGCTGGGTTCCTCGCATCACGATTTTTGGCACACCTTACGACACGCCCGTTTCTGGCTACGGCAAAAACACGGTCAATACGCTGCGGCTCTGGTCAGCAAGGGCAGGCGAAGACTTTGACCTGCACGTTTTCAACGCTGGAGATTACACCCAGGCAGTCGCCGCCAAAACTTTCTCGGAAAACATCTCGAAGGTTCTGTATCCCAACGACAACACGCCTCAGGGTAAGGAATTGCGGCTTCAGCAGCAGTATTTCTTCGTTGCCTGTTCGCTGCAAGACATTATTCGCCTCTACCTGCGAAACCGCAGCACGTTTGATGATTTCCCGGAAAAGGTCGCGATTCAGCTCAACGATACCCATCCAGCGATCGGGGTTGCTGAGCTAATGCGCCTGTTTATCGACGAGTATGGCCTGGACTGGGATAAAGCCTGGGACATCACCCGCCGTACCTTTGCCTACACCAACCACACGCTGCTGTCAGAAGCTTTGGAACGGTGGTCAGTGAATTTGTTTGGCAAGCTGCTACCCCGCCACCTGGAAATCATCTACGAAATCAACTTCCACTTCCTCAATGAAGTCCGAGCGAAGTATCCCAACCAGCCGGAAAAACTGGCGCGGATGTCGCTGATCGAGGAAGGCGGCGAAAAGCAGGTGCGAATGGCGCATCTTGCCTGTGTGGGTAGCCATACGGTGAACGGGGTTGCGGCCCTGCATACCGAGCTGATCAAGCAGGAACTCATGCGGGACTTTTATGAGCTGTATCCCGAAAAGTTCCAGAACAAAACCAACGGCATTACCCCCCGTCGCTGGCTGATGCTGAGCAACCCGGAACTGTGCCGCCTGATCAGCGAAAAGATTGTCGATCGCTCCGAAGCGGAAACGACTGCACATCCCTGGATTACCAACCTCGATGAACTGCGCCGCCTGGAAGCCTTTGTAGACGATCCCCAATTCAGGGCACAGTGGCGATCGATCAAACAGTCCAATAAAAACCATCTGGCAGATTACATTCTGCGATCGAATGGTCTGGAAATTGATCCCAATTCACTGTTCGACGTGCAGATCAAGCGCATCCATGAGTACAAGCGGCAGATCCTTTGTGCGATGTACATCATCACGCTGTACAACCGGATCAAGGCAAATCCTAGCCTGGAGATTGTGCCACGCACGTTTATCTTTGGCGGCAAAGCGGCTCCGGGTTACTTTATGGCGAAGATGGCGATCAAGCTGATTAACTCGATCGGCGAGGTGGTCAACAATGATCCCGACGTGGCAGGACGGCTGAAGGTCGTGTTTCTGGCAAATTACTCCGTCTCGCTGGGGCAGTTTGCCTATCCGGCAGCAGATTTGTCTGAGCAAATTTCGACCGCAGGCAAAGAAGCCTCTGGTACGGGCAATATGAAATTTGCGCTGAACGGCGCATTGACGATCGGCACACTGGACGGCGCAAACGTCGAAATTCGTGAGGAAGTCGGGGCTGACAACTTCTTCCTGTTTGGTCTGACCGCGCAGGAAGTGATGGATCTGAAGGCAAAAGGCTACAAGCCGCTCGACTACTACAACAAAAATGCCGAGCTCAAGCAGGTGATCGATCAAATGTCGTCGGGCTTCTTCTCGCCTAAGGAACCCAGTCTGTTTATGTCGATCGTCGAATCGCTGCTCAACCACGACGAATATATGCTGCTGGCAGATTATCAGTCCTACATTGAGTGTCAGGAGCGTGTCAGCGAGGCATTCCGCGATACGGAACAGTGGACAAAAATGTCGATTCTCAACGTTGCTCGGATGGGTAAGTTTTCCTCCGATCGCACCATTACAGAATACTGCCGCGATATCTGGAACGTTGAGCCAGTTCCGATTGATCTAGAAGCCTATTCGCAGGACAAAGCTGGACTTCGCATTCAGCGAGCCACCGAAATGGCGTAGGCAATGATTTGATGTCAATCACTTCATGCGCTGAATCCAGCCGCGATCGAGTATCCAGTTAAGACTCAGCGCAACTGCGCCAAACAGCAGCAGACTCTCTGCAACCCAGATGCCCCCAGTCCACAGGGGCATTTTTTTGTCTAAACTTGCCTCAATCTGCGCAAACCCCCGCACCAGCCCAAACGCCCCAACTGCCCCCGACTGAAGCTGCGGATTGTTGTCCTGCCGCACTACGTATCGATACGTTACCCCAAACAGAAACCCTGAGAAGATTGCGATCGCAAACGAAATCAAAGCTTCCTTGTGCAGCAATGTTTCTCGCCAGTTTGCATTTTCAGATTGCAAGTAGTGATTTAGAAAAGCGATCGGCACAAATGCAGTAGCCGCAATTAGTTTACCGACAGTACCCGCTTTGAGCGACTCCAGACGTTCCGCGGTTTGGTTATTTTGATCAAATGAAAAGAGGGACATGAGGCGATTGAATAACTCCTGTTTCGTAGATTAGCCTGTTTCGTAGATCAACCTGAGTTTAGATTCAGGGCATGTTGAAGAACTGATAACTGCGATCGAACTCGTCTCCTATCTTTGGCTGCTGTGTAATGAGCTGAATGAGCTTTGTTGCAGGCTTTGCAGCCTCCTAAATCTCTCAACTCTGGAAAAACTTTGAACGGTTTACCTCACGATCGGTTGGGGATTCCGCACTCCCGTTTTTGAGCCAAAGTGGGACAGACAACACCGATCTATCGGTTCTCCACACCAGAAGTTTTGAGGGGAATTTGCGAGGATCATTGTGTCATCAGAGGATGCCCCGCAAATGAAACTCTTCATCAAGCCGCTCTACAACTGGTATCGCAATCTGCTCCGGAACTCCAAATATCGCTGGGTTGTGATTGCCGCAAGCCTACTTTACATTGTTAGCCCCGTTGATTTTGTCACCGATATGATTCCCATTGTGGGCTGGCTCGACGATGGATTGATTGCCTCGATTCTGGTGACTGAAGCTTCCCAACTTTTGCTGGAGCAGCTTAAAAACCGCAAGGCGAAGAACCAGGCAGAAGTTCAAAAAGCCTTGAGTTAGGCTTTAGCGACCAGAAGTTTTGAGGGAAACGCTCCTCACTCCCCATATTCCTAGATTGGAAGGTGCCCAATGACAGATTCTATGAAAGACCAGCTTGCGACTGACCTGGAAAAGGCAAAGACTGAAAGTGGAATGCGGGCAAATCGCCTCCGAGCAATCGCTAAAGCGGCAGCCGTTGAAGCGATCGCCGAAGTCAAAGCAGGCTCCAAAGAGCTGGGATCGATCGCAAAAAACAGCTTTTCAACCGTTGCAGCAAACTCGAATACTCCTGCTGAGAATCCTGCCGCTCACCCTGAGACAGACTCAACCGCTCAGCAAATAATCCGCTTCAAAACGCTAATCCTGAGCTTGATTAAAGGACTGCGTGAGCGTTTAGACACATTGGATACACAACTCGATGAACGGTATGGCGATCGCTACCAGGCAGCAAAGCGACAGCTTGAGCAAAGTGCAGTCTGGTACAGCACAACTTTGGAAAAGGCAAAAGCATCGCCTGCTGAACCAGCCCTGCTGGAGCAAAAGCAAAGTGAACTCACAGCACGGGCAGAAGCCGCTGGAGTTGTCGTCGCTCAGAAAGAGCAGCAGATCAAACAGCAGATTAAAACCATTCTGAAAACGATCAACTCGACTCGCTGAACTGTTTGCTGAACGATTCGCTGAAATTTCTCACCTTGAGGTGACACGATGAAACTTCTTCGCTACGCATTAGGACTCCTGGTTCCTCCGATCGGCGTTTTTCTGACCTATGGCTTCAGCACCACGCTGCTCGTCAATCTTCTCCTGACGCTGTTGGGGTGGGTTCCTGGAAGCATTCATGCCGTTTGGGCGATCGCCAAGTCTGACGAGAAAGCTAGCAATCGAGGAATTGCTTAGTTTGTTCGATTGTTGTTTGAATAATTGGTTTGCATCATTCGTTTGACTTCTTCATCTATCTCTAAACAATCTTTCATCTATCTCTAAACAATCTGTCTCTAAACACTGTCTCTAAAAAAGGAGAATTTACATGATTGGATATTTATTGAATACGCTGATTACTGCCTTAAGCCTGCTCATTGTTGACATTGTGATTCCGGGTGTCAATTTGGCAAACTTTCCCGCTGCAATGCTGGCAGGGGTGGCGATCGGAATTGTGAATGGAGCCGTCAAGCCTGTGCTGTCGCTGCTCTCACTCCCGGTTAACTTCCTGACGCTTGGAGCTTTCTCGCTCATTGTTAACGGCTTCTGCTTCTGGTTAGCGTCTCTGCTGATTCCTGGCTTCACGGTGTCAGGGCTGCTGGCGTTCGTTCTGGGTCCGGTAGTGCTGTCGCTGGGAACCACGTTCCTCAACAGCTACTTTGCGAACAAGCGTTTGGGCAATGCTGTCGCTGCTGCCAGCCCAACAATGGAAGTGAGCAGCAAATAGCATTCCTTCGACTGGCTTAACTAGCTTAAAAGTTGACTTGAGCCGTGTGAGAGGTTCTACATTGCCTGATCCAGCGGTCAACTCTGGGGGACTTTGAGATTCTAAGGCAAGCGATTCTAAGGCAAGCTAAGTTCCTTCCAGAATTTACCCACCAGGCAGTTAAAGCACAAGCATTACTTCTCAAACAGACTGCTATCAATTTCACCTTCTATAACTTTTATCAAGGGGAGGTAGGGCACGATCGGCTCGACCTCTCTTTACGATCTTGAATCATGGGTACGGTTGGTCTTCAGAAAAAGAATATTTAGGAATGTTACAAAATAAGTATCCCAAAAATTTCAGCCGAAATTGAACGGGCCGCGCTGCAAATAAGGAACGTTAAGGCAGTTCACTTTCCAGAGCGCGAGATCGTATAGCACTGGCTCTCGTTAACCCTCCCAATGACGCAAGCTCCTATCCCCAAGAATGAGTCTGAGCGGCTTCAGGCACTTCTGAATTATCAGATTCTTGATACCGCCGCCGAACCCGCTTTTGACGATCTGACCCGTCTGGCAAGTTTTATTTGTGGAACGCCGATCGCGCTAGTGAGTTTAATCGATTGCGGTCGTCAGTGGTTTAAGTCAAACATAGGGCTGCCTGTATCAGAAACCAATCGAGACATTGCCTTTTGTTCGCATGCCATCTTGCAGTCTGATCTGCTGATTGTGCCCAATGCAACCCTAGACCCCCGCTTTGCGAACAATCCCTTAGTGACTGGAAGTCCTTGCATTCGGTTTTATGCAGGCGCACCGCTGATTAATCCCCAAGGCTACGTGCTGGGAACGCTCTGTGTGATAGATTATAAGCCACGCGACCTGAACCCTCAGCAGCAGGACGCTTTAGCCACCCTTGCGCGTCAGGTGGTGACCCAGCTAGAACTGCGGCGAAACCTGATCGTTTTGCAAAATGCCATTACCGAGCGGCAGCAAACCGAAGCGAGCTACCAAAATTTCTTTGAGAATGCTGCCCTGGGACTTTATAAAACAACGCTGTCGGGCAGATATTTGCAGGCCAACGCTTCGCTGGCTCAGATTTATGGCTATGACTCTTCTGCCGAACTGACTGCTACCATCCAAAATGTTGATCAGCAGCTTTATGTTGATCCGCTTCGCCGACAAGTGTTTATGCAAGAAATTCGATCGCGAGGCGAGGTTTGTGGATTTGAATCTCAGGTTTACCGAAAGGACGGACAAGTCATTTGGATCTCAGAGAGTACCCGTCTTTTGTATGATGCGACCGGAGAGCCGATCGCCCTTGAAGGAAGCATCACCGATATCAGCGATCGAAAACAGATTGAAATCAAGCTGCACAACCAGAACCATCGGGCTTCTTTGCTGAATGCAGTGAGCCAGCGGATTCGCTATTCGCTTCATCTGGAAGACATCCTCAGCACCACGGTTGCCGAAGTGCGGCAATTTTTGGAAGCAGATCGGGTGATGATCTACCGCTTTGATGCTGATTGGAATGGAGATGTCGTCGTGGAGTCGGTTGCACCGGGCTGGCGATCGGCACTGGGCGAAAGGATTGAAGATACCTGTTTTAAAGCAGGGGGATGGTTGCCCTATTACCAGGGCGGAAGTTCCGCGATCGCTGATATCGATCGAGTGACCCTTGAGCCCTGTCACCGCGATTTGTTAACCCGGTTTCAAATTAAAGCCAATCTGGTCGTTCCTATTATTCAATCCACAGGAACGCCCAACGAGCCGACCCTTTGGGGACTGTTGATTGCTCACCAATGCGCCCACCCGCGCCAGTGGCGACCCGACGAAGTCACACTGCTCAGTGAATTGGCAGATCAGGTTGCCATTGCTCTGGCACAGGCGCAGTTGCTCGATCAGGAAACGCAGCAGCGCAAAATGCTGACCGCACAAAACGCCGCACTAGAACAGGCTAAGCAGGCGGCAGATCAGGCAAATCAAGCCAAGAGCAACTTTTTAGCCATGATGAGCCACGAGATTCGTACGCCGATGAACGCGGTGATTGGCATGACCGGACTGCTGCTCGATATGCAGCTTACTCCCCAACAGCGGGAATATGTTGAAATCATTCGCACGAGCGGCGACTCGCTGCTGACGATTATTAACGACATCCTGGACTTCTCAAAGATTGAATCGGGCAAGCTCGAACTTGAACAGCATCCCTTTAATCTTTCAACCTGTATTGAAGACGCACTTGAGTTGCTGGCACCCAAAGCCGCCGAAAAAGAACTTGAACTGACGTATCTCAACAAATCAAAAGTTCCGGAGATGATCCTGGGCGACGTAACCCGACTGCGGCAAATTCTGGTTAATCTGCTCAATAATGCGATCAAATTTACCGAAACAGGAGAAGTGACAGTTTCAGTGAGTTCGCGTCAAATCGCAGCTGCCGAAACTGCACTAAACGCCGCAGCAGAACCCAACGCGCCTGTTTATGAGCTTCAATTTGCAGTGAGAGATACGGGCATCGGCATTCCAAAAGATAAGCTGGGGCGACTGTTTAAAGCGTTTAGCCAGGTCGATGCTTCAACGACGCGCCAGTATGGAGGCACAGGCTTGGGCTTGGTGATTAGCAATCGCTTGAGCGAAATGATGGACGGCAGGATGTGGGTCGAGAGTCAGCCGGGAGTTGGCTCTACGTTTTACTTTACGATTGTTGCCCCCGCTTGCCTTGACCCGATCGCGCCTCAAGGGTTGCCCTCCCTGGCAGCGAGAAAAGTGCTGATTGTCGATGACAACGCCACGAATCGCCAGCTTTTGACCTATCGCACCCAGTCCTGGCAAATGGCCCCTACAGCAGTAGCTTCCGGTGCGGATGCGCTTCGCCTGCTGCAACAGGGAGAGGCGTTTGACCTAGCAATTCTCGATATGCAAATGCCCCAAATGGATGGGCTAACGCTAGCAGAGGCAGTGCGAAACCTCCCAGCGGGTCAGGCGTTGCCGCTCGTGATGCTAACTTCGATCGGTCATAAAGACCTTACCACAACCCAGCGATCGTACTTTGCCGCATTGCTGACTAAACCCATCAAATCAGCTCCGCTCTACCGCATCTTGACCCAGGTCATGAGTGGGCAGCCGCGCCAGATTCAGGCTGTTCGCCCTGCCGAGCCAGAACCCAATTCGGACTCGGAACACAAATCGTCGCTGCGAATTTTGCTGGCGGAAGACCATCTGGTCAATCAAAAGCTAGCTTTGCTTATGCTTCAGCGTTTGGGCTATCGAGCAGATGTGGCAGGTAACGGATTAGAGGTTCTGGAAGCAATCCACCGTCAGTCTTACGATGTCGTGCTGCTGGATGTCCAAATGCCCGAAATGGACGGACTCGAAGCAGCCCGGCGTATTTGTCAGCAGTGGCAGTCAAACCGTCCGCGCCTGATTGCAATGACGGCAAATGCAATGGAGGGCGATCGCGAAACTTGCCTCAATGCGGGCATGGATGATTACATCAGCAAACCGATGCGGCTAGAAGCCCTGGCGCAAGCTCTAGAGAGATCCAAACCCGCGTCTAGCGTGGGGAAGTCGTCTTTGCTGGACCGGGAACCGCAGGCTTAGCTTCGGGAAGATGAGCCGTTTCGTACATCATCCGCAGGGTGCGACGCTGCTCCCATTCCTGCAATAGCAGCGAACCGAGATGAAAGACCGCAATTCCAACGGCGATCGCAGACAAAACATAGCTGTGCAGCGTATAGAAGTGTTCGACGGTGGTGGTATCGATCGATCCTCCGGTCAGCACATCCTTTGCAAATTGACCGACAAAAGGCAACTGCTCGATCGTTTGCAGCTCGATCTTGAGCCGCCAGTAGCCCAACTGATTCCACTTCAGAATCATCGAAGTCCAGGCAAGCCCGATCGCCAATCCCAGCAGCACAAAATCGCTGACCCAGGCAGAAAACCAGCTAATCCGAAACCGCCGACTGAAAAACAGCACAAACAGTTGCAGCAGCGCAACGATAATCATGCCGTTGCCCACGATCTGGTGGATCGAGTAAATGATCGAGCCGCCCGGTAGAGTATCGGCGATATTTTGCACCGATTCGTACGCACCCGCCGCAGACGGATCGTAATAAAACGCGATCAAAATGCCGCTTGCAACCCCAAGCAATGTCAGGGTAAGGGTAACGACAGACAGAATTGTGGCAAAGCGCCGAAGGGAAAAGAACGAGGTGAGGGCGGACATGGTGGGTGGGGAGATAGGGCAATGGAGCTAAAGATAAAATTACTGTAGCGATTGCCGGGTTTTGAGGTGGTCTGTCGGTGTGTAGAAGTTTGGGGAGCATGGTTCAAACCTGCGCGGGAGATTGAATTTGGCATACTAATTTTTAGGGGATAGTTTTTTAGGGGATAGTTTTTTTAGGAAATAGTTTTTTAGGAGATAGGGTCGCTGTGGTTCAAAGTGGGTCTGGACGATTGCCTTTAGAATGGTTTCGCGATCGATTGGCGACGCTGGCAACGATGCACCAGAAAGAAATAGCAATTGCGCCGTTACTGAAGGAAAACTTGGGACTGCAAGTCACTGTGCCGCACGGATTTGACAGCGATCGATTGGGTACATTTACCCGCGAAGTGAAGCGATATGGCACTCAGCTCGAAGCGGCACGACAAAAGGCGATCGTCGGCATGGAATTAACAGGACACGCGATTGGAATTGCCAGTGAAGGCAGTTTTGGGCCGCATCCGGCAATGCCGTTTTTACCGTCTAATCGTGAAATTGTATTGCTGATCGATCGCGGAAATGATTTAGAAGTGATCGGTGAAGCAATTTCAACAGAGACAAACTTTAGCCACAAACAAGTCACTAATTTAGAAGAAGCAAAGACATTTGCTCGAAAAGCAAAATTCCCTCAGCATGGATTAGTCGTGATTGCAAATGCAGATGCAAACGGAATTACCAAAGACAAAGATCTGATCATCAAAGGGATCACTTCAGAAGCACAGTTAATCGATGCCGTGCAGTGGGCACTGAAACAAGCCGATCGCGTCCACATCGAAACCGATATGCGGGCAATGCATAATCCCACGCGCATGAAAATCATCGCGCAAGCCACCGAAGATTTGATTGCCAAACTTCAGAAAACCTGTCCGAACTGCAATACTCCCGGATTCTCAGTAGCCGATCGCCTTCCCGGCTTACCCTGCGGCTTGTGTGGAACGCCAACCGATTTGACGCGCTCGATCGTTTATCGATGTCAGAAGTGCCAGCATCGGGAAGAAGTGCTGTTTCCAAATGGGGTTGAAACCGCTGATCCGGGGCAGTGTCCCTATTGCAATCCTTAAGGAATTTCTGGATGAAAACGATCGGTTTAATTGGCGGCATGAGCTGGGAATCGTCGATCGAGTATTATCGGCTGATTAACGAACTGGCAAAAGCCAGACTGGGCGGACTGCATTCAGCAAAATGTGTGATGTATTCGGTGGATTTTGCCGAAATCGAGACGCTGCAACATCAGGAACGCTGGCAAGAAGCAAGCTTGATCCTAATTGACGCAGCCCAGGCAATCGAGCGAGCCGGAGCGGATTTTGTGGTGCTGTGTACGAATACGATGCACAAGCTAGCAGATGAGATTCAGGCAAATCTTCAAATTCCGTTTTTGCACATTGCAGACGCAACCGCACAGCGCATCCAGGCTGTCAGAATTGACACGATCGGCTTACTGGGAACGCGATATACGATGGAGCAGGATTTTTATCGGGGACGGCTGGAACAGCACGGCATCAAAGTTTTAGTTCCCGATGCAGCAGACCGAGCGATCGTGCATGACGTGATCTACAGCGAACTGTGTCTGGGCATCATTCAGCCTGATTCTCGATCGCGCTATCTTGCCATTATCGATCGGTTAATCAGCGCAGGGGCAGAAGGGATTATTTTAGGCTGTACTGAAATTGAGCTGCTGATTCAGCCGGAAGACTGTGAGATGACGCTTTTTCCAACCACGCGAATTCATGCAGAAGCGGCGATCGATTGGGCACTGGCAAATGCGTGAGGCTCCTCGATTGCTAACTGTTGTTAGATACGGAATAACCCTGAAACTCAGTAAAAATGGCTAGAATTGAAAGCCTGAGCAAAGCGCGCTAAGCCCGTCCAGCCTCTACCCAGCCATTCCTGAGGAAATACGTCATGATTTCTGAACTGCAACAAATCCTCGATCGCCTTGATATCCAGGCCGATTGGGTTGGACTTCGCATGGTGAAAGAGAACGTTAGCTCTCGATCGATGCGGGATGCCATTCCTCAAAGTAATTCCAAATCATCGAGTCAGGGCGTGATGGTGGAAGTGCTGGTCAATGGTCAGATTGGCTACGGCGCGACGAACTCGCTTCAGCTCGAAGATTTGCAGGCGGCAGCACAGGCGGCAGCAGCGCAGGCACAGGCAGCGAGTCGGTGGGCGATTTATCCGATGGCGGCAACGGTGCGTCCTAAAGTGGTCGGAGAGTATAGCTCGCCTTTTGTGAAACCGTTTGATGCGATGACGCCGGGAGAAATTAATCAGCTTTTGGCGCGGCTTTGTCAAACGCTGAAAGTCTCGGATGCGATCGTTCAGACCAGCGCGACGGCGATCACCAACGAAACCGAATCCTGGTTTGTCAGCAGCAGTGGCTCGGAGGTCTATCAAAAATTTATGCTGCTCGAAACGCACTTTGGGGTAACGGCTCAATCGGGCGGTGTCGTGCAGCAGCGCAGCAATAATGGCTATCTGGCACACTGCTATCAGGGCGGCTGGGAGCTGTTTCCGATCGATGATCTGTGGGCAAGGGCAGATCAAATTGGGTCGCAGGCGATCGAGCTTTTGACGGCTGAGGAATGTCCGACGACAAAGACGATGCTGGTACTGGCTCCCGATCAGATGATGCTGCAAATTCATGAAAGCGTCGGGCATCCGCTGGAACTCGATCGCATTTTGGGCGATGAGCGCAACTATGCAGGCGGCAGCTTTGTCAAACCGTCGGATTTCGGCCAATTGTCCTACGGCTCGAAGCTAATGAATATCACCTTTAACCCCACGGTGACGGGTGAGTTTGCTAGCTACGAGTTTGACGATACGGGCACACCTGCCAGCAAAGAATTTTTGATTCAAGACGGCATTTTGCAGCGCGGCTTGGGCAGTCTGGAAAGTCAGGCGCGGCTGGGCGTGGATGGGGTCGCCTGTGCGCGGGCTTCTTCCTGGAATCGTCCGCCGATCGATCGCATGGCAAACCTCAACCTGGAAGCAGGAACCGACAATTTTCCTGATTTGATTCAGGACATTGAATCGGGCGTTTATATGGAATCAAACCGTTCCTGGTCGATCGACGATCAGCGATACAAGTTTCAGTTTGGCTGCGAATATGCCCGCCTGATCGAAAACGGACAGCTCACCAAAACGCTGCGAAATCCAAACTACCGCGCCACTACGCCGGAATTCTGGCATAGCCTGGTCAAAATTGGCGACGAGTCCACTTGGCAAATGTATGGCACACCGATGTGTGGCAAAGGCGAACCCAACCAGGCGATTCGGGTGGGTCACGGCTCTCCGATTTGTGTCTTTCAAGATGTGGAGGTCTTTGGGGGTGGGGCATAACGTCGTTCAGTTGGTCATCCGTCATTTTGCTCGCCATTCATCACCCCGCTTCTAATTCTATGACTCCCCTTGAATCTACCTTCGATCGCCTCGTTACCCAGCTTCGATCGCTCCTGTCATCCGAAGAATCCTTTAAGCTCAGGCTGATGGGCGAACAGAGCCAGTTCATCCGGTTTAATCGCGCTAAGGTTCGGCAAACGGGCAACGTGCGAGATGGCTCGATTTCCCTGACGCTAATGCAAGATCAGCGCACCACTTCGCGATTGTTTCCTTTTACCGGAAATTGGGAAACCGATTGGCATGGGGTAAAAGATGCTCTGGAAGACCTGCGGCAGGAAATCTCCCAGCTTCCTGAAGACCCCTATCTGGTGATTCCAACAGGGGACGCGACTAGCTGTGATGTCCAGACCGGAAAGCTGCTTCCACCCGGGGCGATCGTGGATGCGATTTTGCCGGATGTGGCAGGGCTAGACTTTACAGGCTTTTACAGCGGTGGGTCGATTTTTCGCGGCTATGCCGACTCTGCCGGACAAAAGCACTGGTTTGCCACCGATTCCTTTGCGCTGGACTATTCACTGTTCACGGCAGACGGTCAGGCAGTCAAAGGCACCTTTGCCGGAAATCAGTGGGA
Organism: Leptolyngbya sp. ST-U4; assembly: GCF_039962215.1. Taxonomy (NCBI): domain Bacteria; kingdom Bacillati; phylum Cyanobacteriota; class Cyanophyceae; order Leptolyngbyales; family Leptolyngbyaceae; genus Leptolyngbya; species Leptolyngbya sp. ST-U4. The sequence goes on along the minus strand of NZ_JAMPKZ010000001.1, from coordinate 1,197,521 downwards.
TCAGGCGGCTTATACTGCCAAGCTGGTCGAGTCCAAACAGCAGCTCGATCGCCTTTCTCAGCCTCCAAAACCGATCGCTCGCGGACAGTACCGCACTTATCTGGCTCCGGCGGCAATGGCAGATCTGGTGAGTATGTTGTCCTGGGGCGGCGTCAGCGAATCGGCAATTCAGCGAGGCGGCAGTGCACTGGGAGTGCTGCAAAGGGGCGAAAAACAGCTCTCTGAACAGTTTTACCTCAGCGAAGACTTCAGCCGGGGACTGGTACCGCGCTTTAACGAATGGGGTGAAGTTGCGCCGATCGATCTCCCCTTAATCCAGGCGGGCAAGCTGGTGAATACGCTGATTAGCTCTCGCTCCGCCAAGGAATTTGGCAAACCCGCAAACGGCGCAAGCGGCGGCGAAGGACTGCGATCGCCCTCGGTTGCACCTGGAACCCTGGCATCGTCTGGCATTCTCACAGCCCTCGACACCGGGCTCTATTTGTCTAACCTGCACTACCTCAACTGGAGCGATCGACCGAGCGGCAGAATTACGGGCATGACTCGCTACGCCTGCTTCTGGGTCGAGAACGGTGAAATCATTGCGCCGATCGAAAATTTGCGCTTCGACGAAACCCTGTATCGCTTCTGGGGCGAAAACCTGCTGGCACTCACCGACACCCAGGAGTTTATCCCGGAAGTGGGAACCTATGGCGGACGCGACGTGGGCGGAACGTGGGTTCCGGGTGCGCTGGTGAAAGGGTTTACCTATACGCTGTAGTTGGCTGTTGTCGTTGCGTGCTGTTGCTGCTCTGGGCGCGATGGGGTGCGATCGTTTCAGCGGCGATCGTTATCATGGAGGCAATCATGGTGTGGCAGAATTGGCCCTCTACTCCTGATTCCGTAACGCCCCATGCTATAACCGCGATCGAGCCGTGACCCATGGACTCCACACCGCTTTACGAAGCCGATTTCTATGCCTGGACGCAGGAGCAGGTCAATCTGCTTAAAACGCAGCAGTGTCACCGGCTTGATGCCGTTCACCTGATCGCGGAAATTGAAGCGCTACACACTGCAACAGGTGATCAGTGCAGACTTTTTACCGGGAATTCCTTTGATTCCTTAAAATCATGGCACATCTTACTGAACGACGATCGGAAAATGTCAGCGGTAACTTCTACGTCGATCGCACCTGTATTGACTGCGATACCTGTCGCTGGATGGCTCCCGAAGTCTTTGCCGATATCGGCGACCAGTCAGCCGTCTATCATCAGCCTATTAGTGAAGCAGAGCATTTGAAGGCAATGCAGGCGTTATTGTCCTGTCCCACAGCGTCGATCGGCACAGTCGAAAAACCAACCGATGTTCTGAAAATTCAGGCAAGTTTTCCGATTCATATCGCTGACAATGTTTATCACTGCGGCTATCACGCCGAGAATTCTTTTGGTGCAGCAAGCTATTTGATTCAACGTTCAGAGGGGAATATCCTGGTGGATTCACCCCGGTTTGCGCCGCCGTTAGTGAAACAGATTGAAAAAATGGGCGGGGTTCGTTATCTGTATCTCACTCATCGCGATGATGTTGCCGATCATCAAAAGTTTCACGATCATTTTGGCTGCGATCGAATCTTGCATCAAGCAGAAATCAGCCGCGGTACGCAAGACGTTGAAATTCAGCTTTCCGGCAGCGAACCTTTTGCGTTAGCCGACGATTTGCTGATTATCCCCGTTCCCGGACATACGCGCGGACACACCGTTTTGCTGTATGACGATCGCTTTTTGTTCACCGGGGACCACCTTGCCTGGTCGAGCGAACTGGGTCATTTGTACGCCTTTCGCCGTGCCTGCTGGTATTCCTGGACAGAGTTGAGGCAATCGATGCAAAATTTAGCAAAATACTCCTTTGAATGGGTGCTTCCTGGTCATGGTCGTCGCTACCATGCCGATCGACAAACAATGCAACATCAGATGCAGCAATGTCTTGAGTGGATGGCAACCCAATGAATGACATCACCGGAACGTGGCTGGGAACCTATTGGCAAGATGGCAACCCGACTCGCTTTGAGGCAACTTTTGTGCAGGGCGGCAATACTCTTTCGGGACGCATTCTGGACGACGGAATGCTGGGAGAAGCGCAGGTGACGGGCGATTTGGTGGGGCGCAGAATTCAGTTCACTAAACAATACCTCACCAGCTCACCGCAGCCGATTCAATACCAGGGCACGCTTTCCGAAGATGGCAACACGATGAGCGGCAAATGGAATATCGGCAGACGCTACTCTGGCTCCTGGGAAGCCCATCGCAATGACAACGATTTGATGGCCTCATTGCAGGCTCGACTCACCAAATCAATTCCGGTGGGAGCCGATCGCTAAATGATCATTCATGCCCAGTGGGGTTGATCCGTGATTCATTAATTCATTCGGCAGTGTTCAAACAGAAGTGTTTCAAAAGTGAGGTGACGTAATGGGAATGCCCTGTGAAGTGAATAGTATTCTCAAGCTCAAGCTCGATGAACTCGATCTCAGTTCACTGAAGTCGGACAGTTTTCGTCACGCCACCAAACAGGGCTATCGCATTCTGCCGATCGACGTACCCATTCCGCTCGTCGATCAAAACTGGCTTGCCCACGCCGATGTAATCATCAGCCAGCTCGTCTGGGAAAATCAAATCACCCGTTTAACCTACAGAGTTCATCGCTGCTACCCAGAGCCTTTTTCGGTCAAGGGTTGACGATCGCCACCCCCAGAGGTGCAAAATCACGAACCAATTCACGGTAAAGTAACAGCAAGTTCCTTACTCGCTCAACTTCCGTGTATCTTCTCATTCCCGCAGCCGGATCGGGTCGGCGCATGGGCAGCAGCCGAAACAAGCTTTTGCTTCCGCTCCTGGGTCAACCCCTGATCGCCTGGACCCTGATCGCCGCCAAACAATCAAGCCACATTCACTGGATTGGCATCGTCTGCCAACCCGACGACTGGCACGACTTCAAAGAAATTGTGTCTGACCTGGAAATGTCGAAGGTGGTGCATTTCATCCAGGGCGGCTCAACGCGCCAGGAGTCAGTTTATCGTGGCTTACAGGCACTACCTGTCGTTGCCGATCGCGTCTTGATCCACGATGGTGCACGCTGCCTTGCCACCCCAGAATTATTCGATCGCTGTGCAGATGCCCTGCAAGACTGTCAGGGTTTGATTGCTGCTGTCGCGGTCAAAGACACGATCAAGGTCGTCAATTCTGCCAGCAAAATTATCGAATCAACGCCCGATCGCGCCAACCTCTGGGCAGCTCAAACGCCACAAGGCTTTGTCGTTGAAGATCTGCTGCGCTGTCACGAAGAAGGCATCCGCCGAGGCTGGGAAGTTACCGACGATGCGGCATTGTTTGAACAGTGCGGGCTTCCGGTACAAATTGTCGAAGGCGAAGAAACGAATTTGAAGGTGACAACTCCGGTTGATTTGACGATCGCCGAATTCATTCTGCGCCAGCGAAGTTCTTCTAGTTCATGATGAGGTGAAGTGAACGTAGCATATTTGCTGCCTAACGGCAAAACGCAGCGGCGGCAGATAACATTGAACTCAATACCAGCCGCTTTCAACCGTCCGCTGCCGTGAAGTGTTGGCTGCTGTGGGGCAAGATTTTGATAAAAATTGACTCACAGCAATCGTTGTGATGAATTATCGATATCATCTTGCTGGTACTGCTCTCTGTAGGCATTGATCCAATCATCCAGTTTCATAAGTTGTGTTTTTTCCTGATGGTAAATACGCTTAAGTACCTCATACTCTGCGCTTAGCTCTCTTTGCAACTGCACCCAAAGCCTAATACCCTCTCGACTCCATATTTTGGCTACTTCTTCGCTAGGGAAGCGAGAATCAGGTGGATAGTCATGATCAAGCGTGTCATCAAAAACATCTTGCCATTTGTTTAATCGCTCAAGAGTTTCTTGGCTAATAGGAAGCTTAACCGGATCAAAACATCCGACATCATCAACATACCAAGTTGCCCAACAGCTATACTCAGCTCCTAGCCTGATCCTTTTCACCATAGGAGCATCAGGATGTTTGAACAATCCTGCTAATCTTGTGCTGTAGTAGAACACGTCATAGTTAGAGGCTAATTCTTGACGTACCTTCTTCCACAGTTCAATGCCTTCTCGGTCAAAGGCTTCATAAGATTCAGGAGTAGGAAACCTTAATAGATTCTTCTTGCCACAAACAGTTTTGAGCGTGTTTAACCATACTTCAAGTTGCACTCTTGTATTAGGATCTAACGGTAATTCGTCTAAGCCAATCAGTTGATGCCAACGTGAAGGCGTGCTGACTGGATCAGTCATAAACGGCTTATCTGTCCTATAGCAGTCAGCATTCAGCACAATCTCACTCTTTTGATTTTGGTTTGTTCTTTCTCTTCTCCACATACGTCATGTTTTGCCTCTATTTTGGTACCGCAGAACTGCTTGCTCTCAGTAATTTCAAAAGAACTTTGCTTTGAACTTAACAGGATATATTCAAGCCAATGCCTTGACCGAATATGTAAAGCCGTCCAACAAGGTGATGAAGCGGACAGGCGAGAGATCTTGATTGGGTTGCTAAAGTTACTTGCCACCGCTTATTTTGGTCGTTAGCTGGCTAGCTGTTGTCGAGCTTTTTGCATAACAGACTCTATGTACTCTGCTTTGCCCACTGTGTATGCTTCTCGATCGCTCGAAAAGCGTTGGGCAAGATGACGCTTCAATTGTGCATACCGTGCCGCTTCGTCTGAATGCTTGCAAAGATAGTCTCGAAATATCAAACGCTCCCACAGTACACTGTCTGGCTCAACCATATGGATATGATGAGTGCGTGGACTGTTAGGTGGTAGACCCTTCACAAAAAACATCCGTTGAGGGTCGGGATTATCGAACCAGTAAGCATAGCTCAAGTGTTCTAGCTGAGAGACAGCAACTTGCTTTGCTTCTGCAAGGGAGCGTACCCCTACCAATAAATCAATAATGGGTTTTGCAGCTAACCCGGGTACTGCCGTGCTGCCAAAATGCTCAATGCGAGTGATGAGATCTCTATCTACAACCGTCCGAATACGTGCAGATTCCTGTTCAAAAAGTAGCACCCAGTTTGGGTCATACTCAGTGATGACAACTTCATCCATTGGTCTACTTCATCCATTGGTCTGCAAATTGTCAAGGTGGACTCAACTAACCTAATAGGTCTAGGAAAATTTTACAGGCTTTATGTAGCATTACATAGCGCTAGATGTCATCTAACTGATAGCAGCTTCTTGTGAAGCCCTATAGGGCTGAATAGTTAGTGCGATCAATGGAGCAAGTTCCTAAGAAACTAAATCTAATCCAGTGTTAAAAGGCTCACTTGTCGCCGATTCGTTGACAGTTTCTTTCACCCTGAAGGTGCCTCAGCGCATAGATTGCTAACTTTTATTTAGAACTTTGATCTGTAACAATCGCCCCAGGCACTGAAACCTGACAACGACCGATCGCCTCCTGAGCAAACGCCTCTAATTTGCCGTCTTCAATGTCTTGCTCTATTTGCTCATCCCAGCGGTCTTAATCTAAATCAAGGAACCACAGCCTTAATTTCTCAAACTCAGCGGATGGCAATGAAAGAATTGCTGCTTCAATTTGCTCAAGGTTTGACATAGCCAGTTGTACCTCTCTAACCCGTGAGAGAATTATAGCTTCGCCGAAAAGGGTAGATACCCTGCATTTGTTGCTGGTAAGCCTTCCGATGAACCCCTCTTGAACATCGATAGATGAACTATTAACTGCTAAAAATAACTGTTAAAAATTGCTGTGATTAGTGTTCTATTCAGAAACAGCCAATCTACCCAAAACGCAAAATGGAGTGCGACGATCGCCCAAAAGACGATCTGATACGAACGCTTAATATTCTTATGGTGCAGTCTACGCTGGGCAATAAAGCCACCCAACCAGCCGCCCATCAGTTCGCACAGGTGCAGTGTCCGCTCTGGAATTCTGCGGTCTCCGCATTTCGCACGCGACTTATCATCGGCGTAGAGGGCATAGGTCACTAGGCTCATGACAGGATAAAGAGCAAGCGGGATGGGGATAGCGGTTGACCACGCAAAATGGAGTGAGCCAATGACGGGTAGACTTGATAGCAGCAATGTCTCTAAAACAGGGAAAGGATAAACAGGGAAAGGATATTTGTTCCCAGCATTGGATGTCGCCCTTCCAATTGAAGATGCGGAGCGGGAATGAGACGTGCGCCTTGCTCCTGCGATGAAAGCATTACAGGCACGAATTTTTCCATCTTCAGTAACAACGTGATAGTAGATTGTGTCACCTACTTTTGGACGACGAGTTGAGTCTTTTAGCGCAGAAATATGCACAAAAACTTCTTGGCTCCCATCAACAGGTTGAATAAAGCCAAATCCTCGATCGTCCTTCCATTTTGTCAATTGACCGCTTTGTAAGCCAGATTTCATCGGGAGTCCTTACGACTGTCTTACAATTTACCCAATTGTTCTAATGACCTATCAAGAAAGTTGATCCTCACTGCCGCTGGCAATTGGGACAGGAATACGGCGACTAACATCTGACATAATTCCTTCCCCAAATTCCTACAAATTGATAGAACAATCAAGCTAGTACAGCAAGCGATTTTTGTCAGTCTAGGAAATTATTGCCATTTTGCTGGTGTATCCTCCTGGTGCTACCCCGACTTGCGTTTTTTCTCAGTTTTGCCAGTGAATAGTAGCTGAGCAGCCGAACTTTTATTTAGAACGTGACTCGCTTTGATTAATGACAATTGCCCCCAATACTGAAACCCGTCAGCGACCGATCGCCTGACGAGCAAGATCTCAGGTTTGAATATTAAGCACTTCTCTCAGGGAGTCAAAACTCGCTCAATGCGGCGATCGGGAATAAGCCACATCCCTGCAACTAAAACATACAGCAGACAGGCAAGCCATGAGTTTAAGAAGGAAAGCGAAATCGCCAGAGCATAGGTCACGATCGATACCTTGCCCTTGAAGTCTTCTCCAATCGCAGTTCCTAGTGGAGAATCTTTGCCGTGGGAAGCAATGAGAATGCGGGTTAGGATGAAGTAAGCGATCGCAGCAAGCAAAAGCACTCCGCCGTAGAAAGCAGACGGCACGGCAGCAAAGTGATTTTCGCCCGCCCAACCTGTGACAAAAGGAAAGAGCGACAACCAGAACAGCAGATGCAGATTTGCCCACAAGGTCTTGCCATTAATGTGCCGAACTGCCTGTAGCAAATGGTGGTGGTTGCTCCAGTAAATTGCGAGATAGATAAAACTCAGGACATAGCTCAGGAACACCGGAACTAAAGGACGCAGCGCAGCTAGATTTGCCTCATGTGGAATTTTTAACTCCAGCACCATGATGGTAATAATGATGGCAATAACACCATCGCTGAATGCTTCTAACCTCCCTTTATTCATGGTTTATGCGCTCCTTTTCTGCTTTTAGCAAAGTGAATTTAGATATCTTGTACCTTACCAGTCTTTTGCGCGTCCTTAAGTGCCCTCAACCACAAGCGGAAAAACCAATTGACCGGGAATGCTTTCCGTCACTGCTGTTGACAATTGGGGCAGTAATACAGCCTTCTTCCCGCTAGCATTTCTTTCAGGATCACCGTCCCGCATCGAAAACAGGGTTTGCCTTCGCGGTTAAAGACCCAATGGCGATATTCAGAGCGTTTTTTGCCTGCGGCTTTGAGCTGATGGACAATTGCTAAATCGTTCGTGATACCTTTGGTGACGTAGGATTGATGCGGCAGATCGATCGCGGCTTGAGCAAGGGCAGCAAGTTGGGTGGGGGAGCAGTCGATTGGGCGGTAGGAAGGCGGCACACGGGCAACAAACAGAATTTCGCTTCGCAGGTAGTTACCCAGACCACAGAGAAAACCCTGGTTCAGCAGCAGTCCGGGCAGATTGCGGCGAGAGAATTGCTTGTCTTTAAAGCGATCGATCACCTGTTCCATGGTGGTATCGGGATCAAGCACATCCACACCAAGGCGCGTCAAGAACGGATGGTACATGACTCCTTCCGGCGTGAGCACTTCGATATCAGATGCGCTGTAAAGCAGGGCGGATTTTTTCGCATTGTGAATCGCCAAACGCAACTGCCGATTGGTTTCGGGATACTGATGAGCACTGCGAATCACCCAGATGCCATAAAGCTGATTGTGGCTGTAGAGCGTTAGATCGTTATCAAATCGGGTCAGCAATGCCTTGCCCTTGGGCAACACCGAGAGAATGCGTCGATCGCGCAAAACTGCTTCGTAAGGCTTGAGATGCTCAAACGCAAAAAATACCTCAGTCACGGGATAAGGGACGATCGCCTTCGCAATCTGATCCGCCGCACGTTTGATTTCTGGTCCTTCTGGCATGGGCGAGCTAACTGCGCTAACGTTTCGATCGTACTGCTTGTCTTAGTTTTTCTGCCGCATTCGCTCACGAACTCATGAAAAAGCCCAGGAGAGTTAGACTGCACAAAGGCAAATCTATTTCTTTCCCAGGCTTTTCGGTTAAACAGAATTAGCTGAATCGAGTGATTGCTTTAGCGTCTTCTGGCACCACCTCTAAATCCACCGGAGCGGCGACCGCTAGTGCCAAAGCCTCGATTTCTGTTAGTGGGTCGCTGGAAGGTTGGCGTTGTGGTTCGGTTCGATCGTCTGAGGTTGCTAGAGCCATAGCCTGAACCTGTCGATCGATTTGCCCGTCTCAGATTGCTAGAGCCAAAACCGCCGCCTGTCGATCCGTTAGCGCGGCTCGTTCCGCGAACAGGAGCTGTCACCGAAGGGGTTCTGAGTTGTCCGGTCGTGCGAAGTGCCTGACGATTGCGAACTTCGATCGGCGGAGCCTGATAGCGGCGTTGATACTGATTGATTGCCGCCCCGTAACTGTTGCCGTAGCCGCCATAGCCCCTTAGCGGAATTCCGGGCTGATAAACGGGTGGGAAATAATAGGTGGGACGGAACAGCAAACTACCGAGAGCCTGTCCGGCTAACGCACCCGCAAAAGGAGTCCAGAAGCTAGATTCCTGACGAACCACGACCACTTCGGACTGCCCAGTTTCCGGGTTAGGCTGGGTTTCCGTCACGTTGTGAACGTACTCGATGCGAAAATCTTCGCTCAGATACAGGGCAGGGGTGCCATTCTCGACCTTGAGAAAGCTTTTTTGTCCTGCTTTAATTTGCTCATCGGTTAGTCGTGCCAGGGGCAAATTAGTGCTTCGGTAAATCGAGGGTTCACCGGCACGAGTGTTAAGCAGCATGACAGAATACTCGCCAATACTGTCGTCATAAGTTGCTTGCTGCACCGGGTACTCTCCGTCAGACAGATTGGTCTGGGGAGAAGCTTGCGGAGAAGCTTGCGGAGAAGTCTGGGTTTGCTGCGGAGCATCTGCCGTTGCATCAAAGGGAGCAGTGCAGGCTGCCGTAGTCCAAGCAAGGCTGAAAGTCATCGAAACGATCAAAAATTTGCGAAGCATACGCCTCAAAAATGAATGCAGGGTAATACTCATAGCGGCACCAGTTCTGGAAAGTTAAGCAGCAGTTGATCGTCAGTCAATTCATCGCCCAGACGCGCAGGCGAGAAGTGAACCTGAATTGCCCTCAATCGTCCAGCATAGTGCAAGTTAATCAGCGTCTTCAATCCGGTTCGGAGTGCAGTCATGTTGCCCAGATCCGTCTCCAGTGCATCTGCGGAGCCTTCATAAGCGACAGTCAGCATCACCACCAGATTTTCGGTGACAGGAATCAGCAAATCATCCTCTTCGGTATCTGTTTCGCTATCCCTTGCCGTGCCATATCGCTGTGCCGAATCCGTAAACAGCTCTGTCACGTAGTCGTCTGCATCACCTTCATCCCAAAACATATCGCCTTCGTTCGCTGCCGACTGCCAGTAGGTGTCATATTGCAGGAGGGATTCGCAAATCTGCACCAATCCTTCTCCCAAAACCTCCATCTCGCCTTCTGAATCCATTGCCTCCTGTGCAGCCTGATTTAACACGCCTAACAGCGGCGCAACTTCGCGTCCCGCCAGATGGATAAAAATCCGACAGACGGTGATTTGCGTTTTACCGCTCATTCGGTTAAGTCGATCGCGCCAGGAAGTCATAAGTCAATTGATGAGGACAGTTTGAGAGGTTGGATCAACCGAGAGAAAACACCATTTGCAGGAAACTCAGAGCTTTTCTAAAGTTCCCTTACGGCTCTTAATTACCGAATCAAATGACAGTGAATTAAATAAAAATGATTGACCCCTAATAACACCAACTTGGACGATAACTATTTCGCTAAATCTAAATCAATTTAATCTGCGAATTGTAAGGAAACCGTCTATCTATGGTTTAACTTGATTGCAATCCTTTGAGGGATACGGGAGCAATACGGATTTCCGCCTGCTTTTGGTTCATTCAGCTGGGATGGGATTGGTTGGCTGGGGTCAGGGAAATTGGGGAAATGGAGGGAGTCGAGGGGATTGAGGAAATCGAGCAAATTGAGGCCAGTTAGGCTACTGCATCTGGGGGAGTTTTGGAGGTGGGGCAGAGATTCTTTCAGGGGAGCGACCTTGGGGTGGGGGCGGTTCGGCGATCGATTCACTGGTCGGCTCACTGGGGCGAATGGGCTTTTCGATCGGGGGCGGTTCATCGATCGGCTGGTTGGAATTGGACTCTGGTGCAGGGGAAGGCGGGGCAGGAGACGCTTCGGGAGCAGGTGCAGGAGCTTCTGGCTCGTCAGGTGCAGGCGGTTCTGGAGGATCTGGCGGGGCAGGAGAGGCAGCCGGAGGTTCTGGATCGAGGGATTCGGTTTGGGACTCGATCGGAGATTCGACTGGGGTGGGGCTTGCCTCAGGCGTGGGGCTGGGGCTTGGGGTAGGGCTTGCCTCAGGCTCAGGCGCTTCTGTGGGCAGCGGAGAGACTTCACGCTCAGGGATTTGCTCAGCGGGTTGCTCTTGTGCGGGGATGGGCGCGGTTTCGATCGTCTCAGTTTGTGATGCAGGCGGAGTCCGCAACACCATTGCCAGGGCTGCCACCATTGTGCCCAAGAGGGCTGCCAATCCCACAATTGCCCAAATCATGCCGCTGGAAAGAGATCGACGCGAAGCATTTGCTCTGGGAACCGGAGTTGCAGCCACCGTCGCTGGACGTTTTGGAGCCACTGCAACCGTCGCTGCTGCCGTCGGAGAAGGAGGCTGAACGGGAGGAGCCGCAATTCGTCTGGGAAGGGCTTGCATGGCTGGATGAGATTCTGCCTGACCCGGAGGAAGCAGCTCAGGTACGGCAGCAGGCAGCAGGGCGAGCCACTGATCGATCGTCTCCGGGCGATATTTCACTTCTACTGCCATGCCGCGCATCACGGCTTGATTGACAGTCGTACTCAGTTCCGGGCGCAGTTCCTGGGGCGCAGGCATCGGCTGCCGATCGCGCAACACCGAGGCAACGGGAACCTGAGCCGTCAGCAGGGCATAGAGCGTCGCTGCTAAACCATAGACATCAGTGGCAGGGGTGCGTTTCTCCTGCGAAAAATATTGCTCGATCGGGGCATAGCCTGAGGACAGGAAGCTGGTGTGGGTCTGGGTGCGATCAGCGTTAAACTCGCGGGCAATGCCAAAGTCGATCAAGATGACCTGCTGCGTTCCTTCTTTCAGGATAATGTTGTCGGGTTTGACATCCCGGTGCAGCAGTCCGTTGGCATGAACGAGCCGCAGCGCGTCGCCGATTTGTCGGATGTAGTGAATGGCGATCGGTTCAGGCAGCGGGCGATCGGGAAAGACCACTTCTTGCAGCGTTTGCCCCGGCACATAATCCATTACCAGATAGGGCAGGCCATCTTCGAGAAAGAAATCGTTGACCCGCACGATATTGGTATGCAGGCAAAGTGCCAGCCGCCGAGCTTCATCCTGGAATCTGCGCCGTAGGGCATCAAACTTCTGCGGGTCGGGTTCCGCCAGCCCATTCAGGGTTTTAATCACTACTGTTTGTCCAAGCAGATGATGGGTTGCTCGAAAGGTAATGCCAAATCCGCCGTGCCCGACCACCTGATCGAGCGTGTATTTGCCGCCTTGCAGCCGTTTGCCAAGCAGTGTGTGCATCGCTTCTCTGTGACCTGACTTCCGCTCTACTGTACCAATCGATCGACCCAGACTAAACCGTACCTGTGAAAATCCTAGCTCTTTGCATCCTGGCTTCTACAGCAAAGCAACTTCCTTTTCCGTAAGAGTCTATAAGACATTGAGAGGAAATTGATCAGGCGCTGCTCAATCCTGCGATGAATTCTCCCCTCGACCCTTCAACTCCCAACCCTTCAACTCCTCAATCCTTCACGGGTGCAAAACCTTTCAACGCTCAAAGCCCCCCCGCATTAATTCCTTGAGGGGGCTGCCCAGCGATGTCAAACTCAACGGTTCATACTCTGATGCAGCTGATTCAGCTACGCCTAAGAAACAATAAAAACTTGTGCGCTGATGGTTTTACCTATTTACTTTTTCCGTTGCATGCAGTACAAAGGTACTATCAATAATGTACTGATGTACTACCACCCCTAGGACTGGATCTTACAGCGTAATTTGCACTGCTGCAAAACAGCTATAGAACCTTCGCAGTTTTATTTCGTGGTTTTGTCCTGTTTCTCTTGTCCTGTCTCTTTTGTTTTATTTTTTCAGCGATTTCGATTTAACGCCTTTTGATGACTGGTTTAATTCCCTATTTTTCTCGATCGCCTTTTGACGCTGCCTATTGCCCTGCTCCAACGTTTCCCTCTCCCAAAACTCCTGGATAAAGCTTATGAACGAATTGCAAGCCAAGATTAAAGCGATTCAAACTGAATTGGAATCGATTTGCGCGGATGTGAACAAGCCCCAGTCACGGTTAGTCGCTCTTGTTGAGTTGCCTGATATCGAGGCTCCGCTTGAACCTGCCACTACCGAACCTTTTGCCAATTCAAACCAACCCAAACGCCCCCCAGCGGCTATCTCTGGGTTTAAACCCGCAGCTCAAGCTGAGTTTAAACCTGAGTTCAAACCACCATCACCCGGAGTATCGCTGCCTCATTCTTCGTTACGTTCTCAATTTGCTCCTCCCGATCGTTCTCCCGTTCAGCCTCCTGTTTCTCAAACTCGTGTCCCTCAAACTCGTTTGCAGCAGACGGGTTTATATGAAACTTCGGTGCATCAAACGCAATTACCCAAAATTCAATCTAGCGTTCAATCCAGCGTTCAGGCTGGCGTTCAATCGGTGGCAGGGCAAAGCCATTCTGCCCAAAGCGATTCCGCTCAAAACGATTCTGTGAATGCAAACCGTTTGCAGCAGCCTGCCCAAACCCGTTTATCTGCCCCCATATTATCTGCCCCCATCAAAGATGCTCAGCCGCTGATTCGTCCCGCGCTTCAAGAGCTAAAAGCACAGGCAGAACAGATCAATCAGCTTTCCCAGACCCAGGAAACCGCCCTTCGCAGGCTCCAATCGATCGCTGCCCAAATCGATCGGGAACGGCGCAAAAGTCAGAGCAATGCAAACCCGGGTTCCTCTGAAGCCAGTCGCCCAACCCCAAGGCTATCTCTGCCGTTAGAGCAGCCCATTTCGCTCCCTTATGTTGAAAATCCGCAGGGACAGGTGAAGCTAGCGATGCGTGAATTGTCCCTTCAATCGGCTGAGCCAATGACACTGCAAATTCATGTCCCGATTGAGGCAAGCGATACGGCCGATGAAACTGCACAAATGCTGCGCCAGCGTCAAGAACGTCGCGAAACGCAGTATCAGGAAACGCAATATCAGGAAACGCAGTATCAGGAATTTCCTCCACGCCGCAGGTCTCGCAGACGCTTACCTTTATTAAAACGGCTCCGACGCTGGCTCTTTGCGAATCGATCGCACTCTGAAATCAACGAAGCTGTTCCTTTCACGCTGCACGAAACGCTGACCCTGTTGTTGGGTGCGGCTCTGACTCGTCTGCTGCTGAACCTGCTGCTAGAAGCCATGCCGCTGCTGGTTGTTCCGGTAATGATTTTGCTTGTGATTCCGGCAGCGATCGCCGTTCATCGAACCACAACCGCTCCGCAATTGGGCATTACCTGGGGCTATCGGCTCTGCATCATTTTGCTCGGTTTGCTGATTGGCGGCAGGCTGTAGCTCATGCAAATCAGTTAATGCAAATCAGTTAATGCAAATCATTTCTCTAGAGGTGCTATGAGTCTTGTCTTAATGGGAGCCGGATGGCTCGTGTTTGTTTTGTCTTGTTTCGTCTTGATGGCACGGGAGAACGGCAATGATGAAATCATCTAGTCGCACGAGAACAGGTTCTTCTGTGATCTCCATGCAGGGAATTGTAATTGCTGGCATGGTAATCGGGCTGGCTGCGTTATTAGTGGATGTGCAGCGCGTGGTTCCGTTCGATCGCCTCGCCCAGCGTCCTGAGAATTGTCAGGGAGAAGTCAATGAGAGCGTGGTGATTTCGAGAGAACAGTTAGCTCAGTTTCTGGCAATTTCTGAACGGGATACTAAAGCAAGAGTTGAGCAGGTTTTGCAGGCTCCCTACTGCCAATTACCTGGTCTTGAAATCCGTGCCGGAGCTGCCGCAGAACGTGCCGTCTATCCCCTTGCGTTCGATCCTCAAACCTGGCTGGTTGTCCTATATGAGGGTGACGAATACGCCGGATATCAGTTCCGGTTTCCGCACTAAATTTTTTTCATTCTCGTCTCATTCCTTTTCTCTGTTTCCTCTCTTTCCTCGCATTGATAATCGATCTTTGCTGATGCTCTCTTTGCTATGAAACACCTGACCTATCTACTGCTCTGGCTCTCTGTTCTTACCTTTGGTCATGCGGCTCATGCCACCGAAGCTAATTTTCTGACTGCAACGCCAGCAATCGCAACTTCTGCAACTGAAACTCCCGTAGCTGCGACTCCTGCAACCATCCTGCCTACAAACGGTGGGGATGCTCCGATCGGCGCACAAGATTCGCCAAGCCAAAATCTACCGTCTCCTCCACCGGCGGTAATTCTGAGTGAGGCAATTCCAGCTGAGGCAATTCCAACTGAGGCGACTTTTACAGATGGAAGCACTCCTGCCGATCGCCCCTTGCAAGAAAAACCAGCTCACAAAGATAACGGAGGAGGAATTGCCTTTGATACCTTTGACTCCCCCTTCAAACCTGCGCCGACTGCGGCTGCACCCACCCCGACTGCGCCTGTTTCTCCTGCTACCCCTGCCGCAACTCTAACGGCTGCGCCTGCTCTCAATGCACTCTTTGCCGGAAACGAAAATTCTCTGGTTGCCAAAGCAGTTGGCTCGGCTGAAGGAACCCGCACCCCTGACGGCTCACGTAACCCGGCTTACTATGGTCACACTGATCCGGGTAACGGAGTTTGGAACTTAGGTTCTTTCTCCTACCAGCACGCTGCCACCTCTCCCGAAGATGCAGATGCCAAACAGCTTGCCCGTCTTCGCAAACAGGCAGACCAAATTCTGCAAAAAGCCAGCGACAAAGGACTCGCTCTCACCCTCAGCGAGAAACTCAACGGTATTGACCTGGCAAATCAGGCTCCGCTTGCCGCACTGGGACAGCAGGGCTATGTGGATTGGCTAGCAGTCGCCAAATCAGAAGGGCAACCAGAAGCAGATGCAGTGCTATCTGCACGAGTCCGATCGTTTATTAATCCTCAAACCCAGCGATGGGATGCACCCGGTTTAGGCAACAACGAGGTGCGCATTACCCAAGATCAGGCACGACGGATGCAGGCGATCGATCGAGCCATTCTCGCGAATCAGCAGCAGATCGCCCAGATGACTCCGGCAAACTCTGGCGAAGACCAGCTCTTTTCCCAGCAAAGCGAATCACCCTTTACCGGGGTCGCACCCACTGTCGAGAATAAAGCGATCGCCGAAGCCCCTAACACCGACGGCATCCTCAACCTTAACCTCTAAAAACACCGATTAGAAGACATCAGAAACTACTCCCCAACTCCTCATCCCTTATTTCTCATCGCCTCATCCACCCATTCACCCCTCTACCCCACCAACTCCCTCACTCCCCGCACCAATCGCTGCATTCCCTCGATCGTCGTTTCCGGTTGCAGTGCGCCATAGCCAATGCGTAAATAACAGCCGTCGGTTAAACCAAAGGCAATTCCTGGCAACCCTGCCACTTGATAGCCACGAATCAGCCGCTCAACGGCAGTCATGGAATCTAGATCGGTGTGGAGTTTGAGCAAAAAGTAAAAGGCTCCCTTTGCCAGGGGCACGGTGCAAAGATCAGAAACGGTGGACAGTTCTTTGAGGCAGAGCTGCCTCACCTGGGCGATCGCCTGACGCTGCTGACGACAGTATTCTGCGCCAGTTTGCATCGCACCCCATGCTGCATATTGCGAAATCACCGGGGCACAGATCGCGATCGTGTCCTGGATTTTTTTGACTGCCGTAAACAGGTGCGCGGGAATCACCATATAGCCAATCCGCCAGCTTGCGAAGCCGTAGGACTTCGAGAGGCTAAACAGAGAAATCGTGTAGGATTCGCTATCGGGAATCGATCCGGGAGAAAAGTGAACGGCATCATCGTAGGTGAAATATTCATAAGCCTCATCGGTGATGTGATAAATGCCGCGATCGCGACACAGGGCATTCACCTGCCGCAAAGTTGCTTCGGGATAAACGACTCCGGTCGGGTTGTTGGGGGAAATCGTGACGATCGCCTTTGTTTTTGGCGTAATTGCTGCCTCGAGCCGAGCGAGATCAATCTGATAATTTGCGTCAGTGGGAACCGTCACGACCGCACAGTTCGCCATCTGAATCGCCATCTCGTGATTGAAATAAAAAGGCGTTTGCAGAATTACTTCATCGCCCGCATCTGCGATCGCCAGCAGCGCATTCACGAAACCCATATTGCTGCCAACCGTCACCACAATTCGATTCGCGTCTGAAGTTTCGATGCCGTTATCAGTTTTCAGCTTGCGGGCGATCGTCTCCAGCAGCGGCGGAATGCCCTCGATTGACTGATAGCGATGATTGTTGGGATTCGCAAGAAACTCGCTGATGCCCTCGATCGCTTGCGGTGGCGGCGGATAAAACACAATCCCTTGCCCCAGCGGAATCGTACCGGGATTGCTGCGAATTAAATCTCCAACGATTGGAATCACCGGAGACTGGACTGCCTGCATTCGCAAGGATTCTGTATTCATATTTTGCGCGGATTAAAACAAGGAGCGATCGTGCGTCAAATCTCTTTTTGACTGTAGCGCAACTGCTGATGGTGTCGGGGGTTGTGTAAAAGGTCGCAAAGGTTCTGGTTACACCGTAGCCCTACTGAAGGAGCTAGGAGCGCAGATCCAAGTCGCAGTCCAGAATGTCAACGATCGGCTAAAAACAATCGATCGTTCCTGGTAATACTAGGAACTGTGGCTTAAGATCAAAGACTTGAGACAGGGAAATTCATTGGTTGCGCTCGCAAGTCACTGAACAAGTCACTGAATCTGTGCAGCGGATGAGCTTCCCAACTGCCCACCCAACTTCTACCTGCAAGGAGCAATTCGTGAGTTCAGATCTCGCCCTGATGCCCAATCCGACAGCAAATTCTACGGCTGCTGACCCGGCAACCTTCGATCGCTATGTGATGGCTACCTATGCCCGCTTTCCGCTGACCCTGGAGCGTGGGGCAGGCTGCCACGTGTGGGACACCGAAGGGCGCGAGTATCTGGATTTTGTCGCCGGAATTGCTACCTGTACCTTAGGACACGCTCACCCCGCAATGGTGAATGCCGTGACGCAGCAAATTCAGAAGCTGCACCATGTTTCTAATCTGTACTACATTCCCGAACAAGGCGAGCTGGCAAACTGGCTGGTCAATCATTCCTGTGCCGATCGCGTGTTTTTCTGCAACTCCGGCGCAGAAGCCAACGAAGGCGCAATCAAGCTCGCCCGCAAATACGCCCATACCGTGCGCGGCATTCAGAACCCTGTCATTCTCACTGCCCACGCCAGCTTCCACGGTCGCACCCTCGCCACCATCACCGCCACCGGGCAGCCGAAATATCAAAAAAACTTTGACCCGCTGATGCCGGGATTCTACTACGTCCCGTACAACGACATTACTGCCCTGGAAGAGGCGATCGCCCTCCTCGATCAGTCCGAAGCGCAGGTCGCCGCCATTATGCTGGAGGCACTGCAAGGCGAAGGCGGTGTGCGTCCCGGTGAAGCTGCCTATTTCCAGCGCATTCGCGAAATCTGCAACGAGAAGGGCATTCTGCTGATCCTTGACGAAGTGCAGGTCGGTATGGGGCGCACGGGTAAATACTGGGGCTATGAGCATCTGGGCATCGAACCAGACATTTTCACTTCTGCGAAAGGACTCGGTGGCGGCATCCCGATCGGCGCAATGCTGTGCAAATCCTTCTGCGATGTCTTCCAGCCCGGAGATCATGCCAGCACCTTTGGCGGCAATCCGTTTGCCTGCGGCGTTGCCCTTGCGGTCTGCCAGACGCTAGAACAGGAAAATTTGCTGGCTCAAGTCCAGGCACGCGGAGAGCAGCTAAGAGCCGGACTGCGATCGATCGCCGCTCAATATTCCACTATCATCAGCGAAGTACGCGGCTGGGGCTTAATTAACGGGATGGTGATCAATTCTGATGCCGAACTAACTGCTCCTCAAATTGTGAATGCTGCGATCGCGGAAGGCTTACTGCTCGTTCCGGCAGGTCCAAAAGTGGTGCGCTTTGTGCCGCCGCTGGTGGTATCAGAGGATGAAGTAGAGCAAGCGATCGGGGCTGTGGCGCGGGCAATGGAGAAGTTGGTGTAGGTGGATAGGTGAGTCGGTGGGTGAAGCGATGCTTTTGTTCTGTAAGTTTTCACCCATCGATCGTTTTTCGCTAACGTTGCCCATCACCCGCCGCAGATAACCTTTGCAACTTACCGATCAACTCTCGGCGGTCGGTGTGCATGGGTGTTGTTATACCTCGATTGCTTTTGCATTTTTGTCAACTTGCGATCCTATTCCTACACAGTTATCTAAATTACTGGTCCCGAAGGCTCAGTGCGATAACTTAAGTGTTCGAGATGGTATTCAACCGTTTCGCGCATATCGCGGAGTGTGAATTCCATTTCAGAGATCGCTTCGCACTTGCGTAAAATCACATTGCCGCAATCCTTTGTCTTTTCTAAAAGCCTTGGAAATTCTGTTTTCAAGCTTTGTGCAACATCTTCAGACATTGGGCGGTAATCATCCTTATCAGTGATATAAACAATGTTGAGCCAGAGTTCATACGGTTCTTCGGGGGGAAGTTCATCTTCGGGATCATAAGAAAGACGGAAAGACAATATTCCAGAAGAATTTTTCTTACCTTTCTTCTCAATGTATGCGAAAACTTCACGAAGCCTATCAACGAGGCTGTTCGGTAGAGCATGGCGACGATATCTAGCAGCCAACCAACTTTGAAGAATTTGCCGAGAATGAGTGAGTTTATAAGTATCATCAGGCTGAACTGCCTCAAGCTTATCTTTCTGTACTATCAATCTTTTTGAAGAGAGCAGTTCGAGGGAAACAGGTTTTTCACCGTCTGTGTAATCTAAGTGTAAAACGCGCGGATTTTTCCCATGTGTGTAATTCCCATTGCTTTGCTCCAAGATACGAGCAAAGATGAATTCTACAGCAGGTTCAGCATCCAGATTGTCATTGGCGATATCACAATCGTGAGATATTGCTATAGCTAGAGCAGTATCAGGCATATCGGTCAAGCCTACTGCCTGAAAGTCTTTCCCAGTCAGGACGCTACCCTGTCGCCATCTGGTGTTTCGGGACCAAGGCATTTCTAACACTAACTCCTCTCATGGATAGCCACAGAAGATTCACCTAACACATCGTCGAGCGATCTCAAGTGTTTGCCAACACCCTTAGGTTCACGACGGGTCTGAGCTTCCTTATCGGCTATTGCCTTGATGGTAGCTAAAGCCTCTACAGGGTCTTCATCTGTTCTAAGTATATCGAGCAAGGAACGTCCGTTTAAAATTGGACGATTTACTAACTTATCTAGACGGATGATGTTTGCTTGATGAAATTTATCAGCAGCGCGGGACAATTGCTGAATACGTATTACTGCTTCTCCCTTTGGCTCTTGTCCTGACAACCAAGCATAGACCGTAGGACGAGTGACCCCTAAAACAGAGGCTAAATCAGACATACTTATAGCAAATACATCACGGATATTAGCAACATGCTCAGCAGGCGATCTCGTATCAATCTGCTTTGCCCTAGAAGGTTCGATATGTATACGTGGATCGTAAAATCGATTTAGTACCTCAGTTGTACCATGTGGCGTCATAACACCACCAGTACCTGCTGTCCAAATCAATATAGGGACGGCAATTACGATAGCTCGATGAGGGCTATTAGTTTTTATAGGATAAAGAGGAGCTTTGGGATATGGTTTTGTCATTGTATTCATATTCTTAAGCCCACTTTTCTCTAGCATAGTCAGTTACCGCAACCCTGAAAGCATTCGTGATAATGCCATGTGCTTTCTGAAGTTGCTCTTCAACTTCTATGAGATTAAAACTGTTTCGCTTAGCAACAAAATAGTCAGTATCTAACACAGCATTCCGACCATTAATTTCTGCAAATCGGGCTTGCAGTTCGAGCTGTAATGGAAACAAGTCAGGTGATAAAGCTAATGCCCCATCTGTAATAACTGCTCTAGCAACTAAGTTACCATCCTCAATAACTGTGACCGTTTCGGTAAAGCTATGACTTAGACGACCCTCTAGATTTGCAGAAAAGCCAAGCAGAGATGGGTTCAAATATTGTTGTAGGGTATCGTTACCTATCGGGGTAACAGCATTAAGATAACGCAGTCCAATCCGTTCAACATAAGCCAACTCAACAATTTCGTGAACTAGTTCTAAACCAGAGAGGGCCTTTTTTAAGAAATCTGCAAAGGTATCGTATGTAGTAGTGTGAAAAACCAAGGCATTCGAGAGTAATAAATATCCTTCAGTGCGTTGAGTATTCGTGAAGCTCCAGCGCATATGCTGCGTAGGCTTAACATCAGGTTCTGCTTCGTCCAGCCGGCGAATTGTGAGTTCAAATTGATTTTCGGCTCGGAAATCAGGAAATCCGCTTCGGCGCAAGTGCTCCTGCAACTTGGCAACATAATCTGACATCTGGGCAATTGGGTTAAATTGTACCTGAGCCAGTGTGTAGAACACGGGCGCAAGACTCATTTTCTGCACTGCTGTTTTCATATATCTATAAGAATGCCCACAATCCCATTTTACACTTCACTTTACACTTTTCAAGAATTTTCCCTGTGTGCTATAAGCAAGTAGCCCAGCGCGACTTCTCAGTTCGATTTCTATGTCGTTCAGTCCTGAACGAAGCAAAATACCTTTGCTTGCCTAATCTCAGCTAAAAACAAACAACTTTAACGAACGTGTCGGGTTAGGTCTAACTCTTGATTAGACTGAGTGTTTCCGTCTAATTCTCTGATATAGATATTAGACCGATTTCTGCCTAAGATCCCTATCGAGTACATTAGGCTGCACAAAGTCGAAATAACAGACCAATTTCGGCAATTAGACTAACACTTCATGCCCAATTCAGGTATCAGAGCAAGTAGACGATCGATCGACCAATCGATATTCCGCATTTTCCCTTGAGTTAGAAATCAAGCAGACTGGAAGAGTTTACTCCGCCTCCATTCTGCTCGACTTCATTTCAGACCTCATTTCAGATTGGCATCCTCACCGACTCACTCATCGATCGCCATACTGCGCTAACAGCCTCAAAAACTTATTGCCATCGAAACTGCGAGGATCCATGCGGGATTCCGATCGATCGACGTCACGGTGAGTGGTGATGCGTTCAACCGGAACCGGAGTGCGGGCGACGAGCCACGCAAGAGATTGATACTGCGCGTCGGTATAGCCGCTGTGGGTGGTCTGGTTGTCTTCTCCGTCTTCGGGGGTTTCGAGGGAAATGTGATAGGCAAAATTATTGACCGAGGGCGCAAACTGGCGATGGGTTTTGACGGCTTCTAGTCCGTTTGGACCTTTGAAGGCTGAGTTTCCGGCTCCAAATGCCCGCTTCTCAGGCGAGACCACATAAACGATCGTGCCATCTAGCCGAATAATGCTGTGATAGCTAGCTTGCCTGGATTCATCGGTGTGAGCGGCGCGGAATAGCTCAAGTGCGCTATCGGCTGATCCCACGGTTTCATGCAGCACAATGATGGGCGCATTGTTCACAGGTCTGCCAAATACATCGTGGCTCACCCGATCGCCATAGTTGGTTGGATTAGCCGGAGCAATCTGCTGGCGGGGTTGGTATCCAGAAATCGCCGGAGCCGCAGGAGCAGGAGTTGCCGGACGAGCTGCCGGAGTTGCCGGACGAGCCGCCGGAGCAGGAGTTGCCGAACGAGCCGCAGGAGTTGCCGGACGAGCCGCAGGAGCAGGAGTTGCCGAACGAGCCGCAGGTCTGGAAGAACGATTGGGCAAACGGTTGGGAGGAGCGGGCACCACCGGGACCGGAGACGGAGCAGGAATTGCGGTAAGTGGCATGAGCTGCCAGGATGACCAAGCTGCCGAATTTTCTCCCGCCTCAACCAGACCCGCACCACCGGAGAGTTGACCACTCGCAAACCCTACTCTGGCGATCGCCTCAATACTGCCAATCACCAGAACTGCCAGTAGTGCCCCCAGTGCTAACGCCACAAACCGCAGCGACAAGACCTGCAAATTAATTCTCATACCCTCACACCACTCGATGAACGTCCCGCGCCATGCAAACTCTATCCCCGACCATAACTCAGATCTAGCCTGGTAGGCATGCCACACTAGAGTTAATTTGCTCAGAAATTTTATCTTCAGCGATCCCAGCGATCCTGTTGAGCAAAGCATGACTTAATCCATAGATTTATCCATAAATAGATTTATCCACAAATCTAAATTTCCCTAGCTTGAGCCACCGCTCCCGGAAGACGGCGAAATCTTTGCTGCTTCTATGCAAGGCTGCCTCAAAAGTTTCTACCTTACCGTTCCTACCGGGATCAGCCAGTATAATGGCTTGCATATCTGTCCCCTTCACCAGATAAGATAGTAGGCTGGATATCGTTTGGCACTTGCACTCTTAGGTAAATTCCGCTCATGGCAGAAACCCTTCTCTTTAATGCCCTCCGGGAAGCGATCGATGAAGAAATGGCACGTGATCCCTCTGTCTTCGTGTTGGGTGAAGATGTGGGTCACTATGGCGGCTCCTATAAAGTGACCAAAGATTTGTACAAGAAATATGGTGATCTGCGCGTGCTGGATACGCCGATCGCCGAAAACAGCTTTACAGGCATGGCAGTGGGAGCCGCAATGACCGGACTCCGCCCCATCATCGAAGGCATGAACATGGGCTTTCTGCTGCTGGCGTTCAACCAGATTGCCAACAACGCCGGAATGCTGCGCTACACTTCTGGCGGCAACTACAAGATCCCGATGGTGATTCGTGGTCCAGGTGGTGTGGGTCGTCAGCTTGGCGCAGAGCACTCGCAGCGGCTTGAGGCTTACTTCCAGGGTGTTCCCGGTCTGAAGCTGGTTGCCTGCTCTACACCTTATAATGCCAAAGGTTTGCTGAAAGCCGCCATTCGGGACGATAACCCGGTGCTGTTCTTTGAGCACGTTCTGCTTTACAACCTGAAAGAAGACCTGCCCGAAGAAGAATACGTCCTGCCGCTAGACAAAGCAGAAATCGTGCGGCGCGGCAAGGATGTCACGATTCTCACTTATTCGCGGATGCGTCACCACGTCATGACTGCGGTGAAAACGCTGGTGCAGCAGGGCTATGACCCGGAAGTGATTGACCTGATTTCGCTGAAGCCGCTGGACTTTGACACGATCGGCGAATCCGTCAGCAAAACCCATCGCGTGATCATCGTCGAGGAATGCATGAAATCGGGTGGGATTGGCGCAGAGCTAACTGCTTCCATTAACGATCGCCTCTTTGACGAACTCGATGCCCCGGTGCTGCGCTTAGCTTCGCAAGATATTCCCACACCTTATAACGGTACGCTGGAGAATTTGACGATCGTGCAGCCGCATCAAGTGGTGGAAGCCGTGCAAAAAATGAAGGCGTTGAGAATCTAGAGAAGCCGTCGAAAAGATAAATGGAGCAATCCAGAGAATTGAGAGAATACGCGGGGAGCTGTCATTGCGGTGCAGTGAAATTTAGCCTGCGATCGGCTGCGATCGATCGGGGGATGCGCTGCACCTGCTCCATCTGCCGCAGAAAAGGAGCCCTGATGTCTGCTGAGGCTTACCCCGCTTCAGAGCTTCAGATTCAGGCAACACCGGATTCGCTCTCGACCTACACCTTCGGTTCAGGAAAGGCAAAACACCAGTTCTGTAAGCACTGTGGGATCTATACGTTTCACGAAACGTTTCGCTTTCCCGGACACTATCGCGTTAATTTGGGCTGTATCGATGAGGTGGATATCCTGAACCTCGACGTTGAGCTTTTTGATGGAAAGTCCCTTCTTTAGAACTCGTTGCAGCGAGCGATTGCAGTGGGTGACTTTTAAGATGCAAAAAAAAGACCCTTGCGGGTCTAAGGTGAATCACTATCTCTGACTTTTGCAGGGTATCAATTTACACCTTGAGAGGGACTGGGTTTTTCTACTGATCTCTCTCAGGCAGGAATGCAAGGTCGGCGGCGATTTCACCGAAAATGAGCGTGCTACGGTGTGGGTAACGGCTTTAATCCAGCACCATGACCTCCTCAAGCATTTCTCCCCAAAACCTGAATTCCTTGCCAAGCGATCGAGCCTTTGTGGAGCAGTCTTCTACCGATGGAGTCGTCGGCTCGTTTTTGCAATTTGCCCAGGTTGCGGAGCAGGTCAACGGCACAGCTAAGCGATTAGAAAAAGCTGCGCTTTTGGGGCAATACTTCAGCAGTCTGGATGATACTGATCTGGAATTGGCGGCGCGTTATTTGGCAGGAACAGTGTTTCCATTGAAAGACCAGCGGACGCTCAATATCGGCGGAGCTACTTTACTGGCTGCTCTGGCGATCGTTACCGGAATCGATGCTGAAACTTTAAAGCCGCAGCTCGTACAGCTTGGTGATTTGGGAGATGTTGCCGCGCAGGTCTGGATCACCCACCAGCCTCCCTCCCTTTCCCTGCAAGATCTGGCGCTGGCACTGGAACAGCTTGTGCAGATCAAAGGCACAAAGCGCAAGCAAGAATGGATCGTGCAGTTGCTCAGCCACGCGACTCGACTCGAAGCCAAATACCTGATCAAGTTGCTTTCTGGTGATCTACGAATTGGTCTACGTGAAGGAGCTGTCGAAGATGCGATCGCCCGCTTAGCAAAGGAACCTGTCGATCGCATTCAGTGGGTCAATATGCTGCTGGGCGACATCGGCAAAACCGCAGTGCTGGCGCGACAGGGACAGCTTGACCAGGCACAAATGGAGCTGTTTCACCCGATCAAATTCATGCTGGCAAGTCCGGCGGAAGACCTAGCAGAAGTCGCACGGCTCTTGCCCGGAGAGTTTGCAGTTGAGGACAAGTATGACGGCATCCGGGCACAGATTCACCTTGCGCCATTGATTTACACCGACGAAGCCTCGCTGCACGGTACGCCCTACGGCGATCTTCGAATTGCTCTCTTTTCTCGCACACTAGACGAGATCACCCAGACCTTCCCTGACTTGCTGCCCCCCATTGCGTCCTTTAGCTTTGCGCTAACCCACGACCCGCAAGCAGGCTTAATTCTAGACGGTGAAATTGTGCCAATCGAGAACGAGCGCATCTTGCCCTTCCAGGTCTTGCAAAAGCGACTCGGCAGAAAAACGCTGACCGAAGACCTGCTGACTAAGATCCCCGTCGCATTTGTCGCTTACGATGTGCTGTACCAAAACGGCGCAATTTTAATTAACGAACCTTACACTAAGCGGCTGCAAATCCTGGACAACCTCGGCTTAAACACCTTCCACCTGCGACGTGCCCTCAACAAACGCTGTGCTGATGTGACCGCACTAGATGCAGAATTTTTGGCGGCACGCGATCGCGGCAACGAAGGCTTGATGGTAAAAGCACTGGACGCGCCTTACAAACCCGGCCGTCGCGGCAAAGACTGGCTGAAGATTAAACGGGCGATCGCCACGCTTGATGTGGTCGTCACTGCTGCCGAAGTCGGAACCGGACGGCGCAGCCGCTTTCTCTCCGATTTCACCTTTGCCGTCCGCGCCAGCGAAACCGATCCCACCTTACTCAATGTCGGCAAGGCATATTCTGGACTCACCGATGCAGAAGTGCAGCAGTTGTCTGACTGGTTCAAAGCGCACACTATTCAGGAATTCGCTCACGGCAAAGTGCGAACCGTCGAACCCAAGATCGTGCTGGAAGTGACGTTCGATCGCGTGCAGCCCTCTAAACGACACAAAGGCGGCTACGCCCTCCGCTTTCCCCGCATCCTACGAATTCGTGACGATAAACCTGTGTCTGAAATTGACACGCTGGACACCGTAAAGCGACTTGCGGAACTAGGGGAACATGAGAGCTAGTTGTTGACGCAACCTAGAGCAGAATGCGCTGTCCCGTTGGCGGATACCAAAGTTTTTCTTCGATCGCAATACTGAGGTTTGGGGCGATGCGAAGCAGTTCCCCCTTCAGGGTAATCGTGATTGATTAGAAACAGCCGTGGTCTAGGCTGTAATTCGATCGAAATACCCTTGATTTGGGCTAATTTCCTTTTTAGGATCTTAGGCAGAATAAAAGGCAAAAACAGACCGAAGAAACGCTCTCAGGATTCGGGCTAATGGCTGGAATCAGGAGGATTATACGGAAACCATGTCGGGCTAATGTCCGATTGGAGTGATTAGACGGAATTCATTCAGCCTAATTGCCTCTATAGGGTAGATAGCCCGAACTAATTCTGTCTAATTACATAGTTGACCTGCTTCATATCATGGTGGGGACGGTACAGCAATATTATTTGTGAGTATCAAAGGCTAATCTACTTTGAGATTGTCTATGTAGCATCAATTTGAGGGTATTAGCGAGGCGATCGCACAAATAGGAATTACGGCATAAAATCAAGGCATGGTCTCATGCAAAAGATATGCTAAAAACGATTTGGGCTACGGTTCGGCAAGGAAAAATTGAGCTGCTGGAATCAGCAGAACTCCCAGAAGGGGTAAGGGTGCTGGTAACAGTTTTACCTGACGATGAGGCTGGATTTTGGCTACAAGCAAGCCAAACATCCCTTGATGTGGTTTGGGACAATGCTGAGGATGATGTGTATGCCCAGCTACTCCAAGCATGATGTGATACTGGTGCGCTATCCCTTCTCAGACTTATCGAATTCAAAGGTAAGACCTGCTGTTGTAGTTAGCACATCGCATTCGTCTCAAGGCATGCTCATTACTCCTTTGACAAGCAAAACAGGTTCACTAATAGCAGGTGAGTTTGTGTTGTCTGAGTGGGCAGCAGCAGGATTGAACGTAGTAACCGCAGTCAAAAGAGGCGTGTACACAGTACATGAAAGTTTGGTGATCAAAGTGATCGGTCAGTTGGCTAGGGTTGATGCTGACCAGCTTGAGCAATCCCTGCGAGATTGGTTAGGTTTGTAGATTGATTTAGCAGACACAGCCCAACACTTCGTTGGTGCGGACGGCACAGAGGTTATCGGTGAGAGTTCGAGGTTATCTGCCGCCGCACAACTTTGACGTTAGCAAACCATGTGCTTCGCCCCTTCAGTGTGAAAGTAACTGTCAACCGAATGGTGACAATCAGCAGCTTGAGAGGTGAATTGTATTTAGTTATTTAGGAGCGGGCTCCGCACAAAGCCTTTACACTCGTTTTTGGAGATTGCCGCTGAGTCCGAAAGCACTGAAAAGGCGATCGCTTATCGCAATAGTCAGGAGGTGACAACTGCTGGCTTTTGTCGTTGGGTGACTTAGATAGATAACACTATGAAATTCCAAGTTGATGCCGTTGATGGATCTGGAAGAATAGTGGGAAGAAACATCGGTGAGGACATTCCTATCGGTTCTATATTTACAAGGATCACCAAAACTCAATTCGAGGGTCACAGTCCTCATATAACGTCTACTGATTTAGGCATTGTTGCAAGTATCCGATTGACGTTGAAGAAGGTAGAGTGGTACGGCAGGAGCATAGATATAATTCCAGGTGGTCATTCAGCAGGTCTACTGGTTGATGGAGCTGGCATGAGCATCCTGAATTCTGTGTTAGAGAATCGAAAACAAAGAGAATACGTTTATATCGTAGTGCAGTGAATCAAAGGGATAGAAGGGAGTGCGAATAAGTGCGATCGGCAGTGATATCCAGCTAACCCTGCAATGCAGACGGACTGCTGGCTCAAGCGTCGGCATTGCGTTTTAGGGTACTTGCAGCCGCTGATTTTTACCGTCGGATGGCTTGGGTTACTGACTGGGGTAGAGTAGTTAACTTGTCTTACTAGTTTTTAAGATTAAGTAGCTGTAACTCTTCTGTAGACCAGCACTATGCCTCATCCAGTTTCTAGATAGAATAGAGATTAGTTTCTGATCTGGCAGATGGAGAGGTAAACCCAAATGGTACAAACACCATCTAAAACACTGACATTGGCAGAGTTTTTACAATTACCAGACACGAAACCTGCAAGTGAATATATTGATGGTCAAATTATTCAGAAACCAATGCCCCAAGGGAAACACAGTGTTATTCAAGGGGAACTTGTACCTGCTATCAATGGAGTAGTTAAGTCTAAGCGTATTGCTCGTGCATTTCCTGAGTTACGCTGCACCTTTGGTGGTCGTTCAACTGTTCCTGACATTGCAGTTTTTCTTTGGAACCGGATTCCCCGTGATGAGAATGGAGAGGTTGCCAACACGTTTCCTGCTGCGCCAGATTGGACAATTGAAATCTTGTCTCCTGATCAAAACCAAACAAAAGTAACGAAGAATATCCTTCATTGTCTGCGGTATGGAACCCAAGTGGGTTGGTTAATTGATCCAGATGAACAAACCGTGTTTGTCTATCGCTCAAAACAAGAACCTGAAGTGTTGGATGAGCCAGATGAAGTTATTCCGATACCATCGTTTGCAAGTGAGCTACAGCTTACAATCAAAGATTTGTTTGCTTGGTTATTGGAGTAGGACTTGAGTAGTTTCCAGCTAGCTAACACTGCCTTGGTACGGACGGAACAGAGGTTAACGGTGAGAATTCAAAGTTATCTGCCGCCGCACAACTTTGCCCTTATCTGTCTTCTCAGCCGATGTAGATACAGTCACTGATGCTGGCATTCTCGAAATAATGGCAACGGCTGACTTAAAGGCAATGGCGAAGAAACGAGGAATTGCTGGTATCAGCCAAATGAAAAAGGATGATTTTGTTGAGGCGTTGAGTATTCCCTTGAAATAGCTAGATTATGAATACTTGAGTTTAGATTACTGGCCCGATCGCCCATCTCACAGCCTAGCAAGCGCGTTCCAGCAGAATAAAAGAAGTCCTCGGTGCTGAGTTTAATGTTACTTCCTACCGCTGAGCGCAACCGTTATACTCCTGTATTCCCTTAAGGAATCTATCCAGAGGGAAAACTGTCTCATGTCGCGTCGGCTGTTACGATCGCTACTTTTAAAGTAGCCATAGATAAAATAGGCATAGATCCATCACCGCATGAATAGAACTCGATGACCGCTTCTTCGCTGACGACAATCAAGTTTTTGCAGCATCCCACCTCTGAGGCGTGGATTCAGCAGGCGATCGATCACCTGGACGTGATTTTGCTGGATCATTCCCATTGTGAGCGCAAAGCGGCGGGCGTGGCATTGAATTTGATGTTTCGCTATCCGTCGAGCCACAAGCTGGTGAGAGCGTTGACTGCCATTGCTCAGGAAGAGCTAGAGCATTTTGAACAGGTAAATCAGTGGCTCGATCGTCGTCAGATTGCCCTTGCCCCCTTATCTGCTCCGCCCTATGCGGCTGGGCTGAAAGCTGAGATTCGGAAAGCTGAACCCGATCGAATGCTCGATTCGCTGCTGATTTCCGGGCTGATTGAGGCACGTAGCCATGAGCGATTGGGTTTGCTAGGGCTGCACTGTCCTGAGCCAGAACTCGCCAAATTTTATCGGGGACTGATGGCATCCGAGGCACGGCACTACGGCGCATACTGGACGCTGGCAATCACCTATTTCGATCGCGACCTTGTGAATCAGCGCCTGGAGGAACTGGCGATCGTTGAAAGTCGTCTGCTGGAAACCCTTCATCCCGAACCGCGAATTCATAGCTAGCCCAACCTCAAGCAGTCTTAAAACTGGCACTCCTCCCGGTTCAGCAGGAATGCGAAACGTTAGGATGCAGGTAGAAACCTTCCCGATCGCCGCGAATTTATCTGTATTGGTGAGGGAGGAGAACTTATGAAACGACCTGTTCGATGGCTTGCAATTCCCGCAGCACTGGCAGCACTGTTTAGCCTGGTTCCTGCTGCTCACAGTAATCCTGTGCGAACTCCCCTGGCTGCGCCCGTTACCGTGACTGGAAGTTCGGGCGGTTCGCAGTCGAGTCAGTGTGGGTTTATTCCCGGTAGTCCAAACCAGGTGGTGGTGGTCAACCAACCCACATCGCTTCGTTTTAAGCTGCAAGGACAAGGACAGCCCACTCTGCTAATTCAAGGTCCGGTCAATCGCTGCGTGATGGCAGATCAATTTTCGGGCGGCATGATTGATGTGCCGGGTGTGTGGCAACAGGGAACCTACTCGGTATTTGTGGGCGATCGCGCTCAGACAAGCCACCCCTACACCCTCTCGATTACGCAGATCAACTAGTTCGTTTCATTGGTTTGAAATGTACACTGCTGAGAGAATCGTAAGCATTAGAAAGTCGATCCCGCTGCGGTTTGCCGCAACGCTGCTGATCCAGGCGGGGTTGATTGCGACGATTCCGGCTCAGGCAGTCTACACGCATCTGACGGGAAAGCCGATCGTTCTGCAAACCCTGCCCGTCGATCCCTACAACTTGCTGCAAGGCTATCACCTCACCTTCAGCTATCAAATTGCGAATTTACAAACGCTGGAAAAGCTTCCCGGTTGGGAGACGATCGCCCCGCAGCTCAACCCCCAGCCCAAAGCCGGAGATAGCTCCTCGACGCTAGATTTGCCCAGCACAAGCTTTTATGTGATTTTGCAGTCGCCCGATCAGATTACTCAGCCGCCTCAGCCCTGGAAACCCGTTGCCGTGTCCGATCGCTATCCCACTCGGCTTGAGCCAAATCAAACTGCGATCCAGGGTATTTATCAGCAGGGAACGGTGCGCTATGGGCTAGAAACGTATTACATCCCGGAAGATCAGCAGGTTGATCTGAATCAGCAGCTTCAACAAGTTGGGCAGGCATCGATTCAGGTTGAGGCAAAGGTGGGTACAGACGGGCATTCTGTGCCGCTTGGCTTTTGGGTCGATCAAGAGCGGTATCAGTTCTAGCCGCTCAACTCTTCTTTAGGGATTGCAAAGTTATTCAGTTGAGATTCTTCTAAGCGGCTTTGCTTTGCCGCAAAAACTTGAGGAAGATCTCAGTCAGGTTTGCCTCATCTCGCTCTAGCCGTACGATCGCCGCAGGTTTCAGGATATCGAGCACCGGGTAAAGCAACTGCGAATCTCGCACATAGACAAAGCGATCGTCCATTGTGCCGCCCAACGCTTCGATTTTGCTGATTTGAGTCGGGGTTAAATTTTCGGCTAGCTCGATTGTGTATGCCGTGCCAGAAAACTGCCGGATTAGCTCCGCTGTTGGCTCCTCGACAACGATTTCGCCCCGGTTGATGATTGCCACGCGATCGGACAGTTCCTCGGCAATATCAAGCTGGTGGGTGGTAAGCAGAATCGCTCGCCCTTCCTGGGCAATTTCGCGCACGAGCTGTTTGACTGCCTGGGTTGCTTCCACATCCAATCCTAGAGTTGGCTCATCAAGCAAGAGCAACTGCGGATCGTGAATCAGGGCAACGGCGATCGCCAGCTTTTGCTGCATCCCCCGCGATAGGGTTTGTACCAGTGCTCGTCGTTTTTCGACCAGATCAAACCGCTCTAGCAGTTCTTTACCGCGCTGTCGGGCAACCTTACGACTCAAACCGCGCAATACGCCAAAATACTCCAGATTTTCCTGAGGGGTAAGCCGCCAATAAACGTTGCGATTGCCTTCCAGCACTGCCCCGATCGATCGCAAAGCCCACGGATCACGGTGAGGATCGCGCCCAACAATTCGCACTTGTCCGGCATCAGGCAAAATCAGCCCGGCAATCATTTTGATCGTTGTTGTTTTGCCTGCCCCATTCGGACCCAGAAATGCCAGCACTTCCCGTGAGGCGATCGAGAGAGACACATCCTGCACTGCAACGGTCGGTTTTTTACGGTCTGGATAGGCTTTTCGCAGGTGGTGCGCCTCAAGGATGTTCATCAGGTTCAGCAAAGATTGAAAGATTCTCAGAATTTGCAGTATAGCGAGGGCGATCGAGCGTTAACAACCTCCACAAGGGTAGCTTCCGGCTATCACAACAAAAAATTAGGGCTGTCGCTAAGGCTGGATTCCGCATTTTTGTTGGCATTTCAACAGTTTTAATGCGATCGCCCTCCTTTGCTACTGCGACCGCTCACAGTCCTTCTGTCGTTCTACAGTCGAATTGCAACCTAATTCTGTGTTAATGCGATCGCTTGCAATTAGATTGCGACTCGATACATTGCCATTGCGAGCACTCACAGTTCTTCTGTCCGCTCTACAGACGAATTGCAACTCAATCCAGTGTTAATGTGATTGCTTGCAATTGGATTGCGACTCGATACATTGCCATTGCGATCGCTTGACTCCACTCATGCTCCAAACAACTCTGTCAGAAGATTGATGGGGCATTCCTTTTTAACTTGCAACCTGTAATAGGAACCTTACAAATTAGCTCACACCAGATTGAACTAATTTGATTCTTTTTCAAATTGTAGTGAGAGATTATGACACAGCAAACACACCGACAACAGCATGCATTTCTTGAAAAAGTATTAGAGCGGAGTAGTTTGGAAACGATTAATGATGCTCAACGGGCGACAAATATAGTCTTCCGAATTTTGCGAGACATGATGTTAAATAAAACAAGTGACAAGATTGAAAAGGAACTCGAAGAAAGAGCACCTGAATCCGAGCATGAAGTGGTAGACCTTTGGCAGGATCCTAACGTGATGGTTGCTTTCTTCAGTCGGATCAGTCCTGCACAAGACCTACATATTAAGCCAAAAACTTTCATGTTGCGCCTCAGAGAAGAAGGTACTTTACCAGAAGGGGTTCCTCCAGAGGAGGTTACAGCGGCAGTGTTCTCAGCTACGAAAGAAATCTTATCTGAAGAACGGAACCAAGAGATTGCTGCATTACTTCCAGGTGAAATTCGACAAATTTGGGAGCGTTCCTAATTAATTTTAGGTAGCAGTTCTCAGTACAGGACAAAAAAATAAGAGTTCTGGTTTTTGTCCTGTACCTAGGTAGCAGTTAGTAATGACGCATCAATCGCTTTGACTTCAATGGTGCTGGTAAGCGATCGCGCTCATAACAACTGTTGGGAAACACTGCACAATCGTTGAACTAGATTGGCTTTATCACAGAAGTACCACCCTCGCTAATAACGCAGAGGGCTAACGTTGTCCATCACCCGCCGCAAACAACCTCAAACGCACAACGAATACCCTCTCGACGATCGGTGTGCATGGGCATTGTGAGGTGACGAACGTTGCATCACTAATCGGTAAGATAGAGATAAACGAAGTAACCTGCAGGCACCCTCATGAATTCAACGACTGGATTGCTAACCCGCATTACCCAAACCCCTGGTCAATGTGGTGGTCGTCCATGTATTCGAGGGATGCGAATTCGAGTCACCGATATTTTAGAAATGTTAGCCGAAAATGTTAGTGTTGCTGAAATCTTAGAAGACTTCCCCGACTTGGAACTGGCAGATATTCAAGCATGCTTGCTCTTCGCTGCACGACGCACTGACTTTCCTAGATTGACGGCATGAAAATTTGGGTTGATGCTCAACTGCCTCCAACACTAGCAAATTGGCTGACGAACACCTTTGGCTTAGAAGCTGCTGCCCTGCGGGACTTGTCACTTCGAGATGCTCAAGATATCAAAATTTTTGAAGCAGCACGAGCTGAAAACGCTGTGATTATGACAAAAGACAGCGACTTCATCGACCTGGTATGTCGCTTAGGAACACCTCCCCAGATTTTGTGGCTAACCTGTGGCAATGTCACGAATCGCTATCTGCAACAATTGCTGACCGCTACTTTGCCTGATGCGTTAGAACAACTACGGCAAGGAGAAATGATTGTGGAAATCAGCAATGCTCCTTAAATCACTCATCGGCAAAGCCAAAACATCACCCTACAGATAACACTCTGATAACTTGACCTCGGATACTGACAAGTAGCATTGGAGTACTTTCATGACTGAGAACTCAAGCTACCTAACGACGCCTATCACCCGCCGCAGATAACCTCGGATACTTCACAGATACCTTCTCAACGGTCGACGTGCATTGGGATTGTTATGCCGTTTCGCCTAATGCATCACTTAATTGAACGCTCCAATCCATATCTCATCATGACTGGAACAATGATCTTATGTACTGGTCTAACCGGAACAAAGTAAGCTCGACCCAGCCAGTTATTGAACTTGACCACAGTTGAAACAACAACCCAGCATTTTTTCTCCTCACGCTCTAATTGGATCGAAACCCGGTAATCTAGATGCTTATCATCTTCGCCGAGCATAATCTCTTCGTTCTGCCTACGATCGAGTATCTCGAATGCGCCGACTGCTGTTCCTGGTTGAAGTTCTTCCTGACTAATGGATGGAATTGCATCAATCGATGTCTTTAGACCAAACGGGCGAACAATAACATTGCGGAGTTCCAATAATTGCGCGACCCACTGCGGCATTGTCAAGAAGATTGCTCGTGTCACTGAATCTATGTTTTGAGGTTGATCTTCTGGAAGCTGACATCTAAACGCATCAGCAAAATCGAGGCGTGGTAGCGATCGCACAGCTAGACTGGTGCTGGGAAGATCGATTTCTTGGACAACGATTTTTTCCATTTGTTCGCCTCCTCAACCTGGAAGATTGCTTCAACGATACTCTTCGGATTACCACCCCAGCCCTGAACTCAAGCAAGTTAATTTTGAGTACCAACCGATAGCGTCTTAACTGCGTGCCCGCTCAAAACTTGCGGCATAACAACTATGGTCAGCGGCGGCAAAAAGATAGGTCGTATGCGAGAGGTCTTCGTGCTGTGCGCTATACCAACGTGTTAGGCAAGACAGACTTGACTTTATTATGATGCATCAATTAGCCGACGCAGCCTTTCCTTTTCTGCCTTTAGGTCATTTTTCAATTTTGCTATTGCTTGCTCAGTTTCCTCTAACTTTGATAGTGAATCATCTATCATTTTTGAGGATTGTTGCAGAGCTTTTGGAACTTCTTGACTTTTTCGCATCGATTCTTCCAAGTACTCAGAATCAGAAGCATCAATGTCTAAAGAAGAACCTATTTGCTGAAACATAATAGGATCTATAAAGTCAGAGCGAGATTTGATACGTTCAAGTACCTGTATTACGTCATCAAGGTCTGTCCGAAATCTATCTAGAAAACCTCCTGAATTCATTCCTTAATCTCCTTGCTATAAGTTACGATGAATTGATGGCCGAAGCTAATTCTACCGGTAGCAAACAAATATGATCGTCTTGGCTCTGAGCCTAACAATTTATTATAGGGACCCTATCTGTCTATCTCCCCGTATTGAGTAAATCAACAGATTCTCTGCTGGATGTTCCCCCTAAATCCGGGTTTAAGCAGCAAGGCTGCTAGATATCTTGCTCAGTTGGGTTGGATAAACAGCAAAGTTCTGGATATCTGTCTTTGATCAATCACGATCGCCCGAAAGACCAGTATTGCGACCAAAGAAAAACTTTGATACGGTTGGGATGGCTCTTTTATTGCAACGAGTGAGCCACCATCCTCTAGAGATTGACTGAGGGAGTTTAGATTACCACACAGGGTAAATTCGATCGCTGACTAAGAGTGCTACCAACACTCAAAGCCAGCTAACCTCCCGGACTGGTATAGGCAGTCTGAAAGGCTAGAACGATTATAAGTTCTGGCTGCTTCAGTCATGTTTGAAAGTCTTCAAGTTAGTCTCTAGGGTTTCTTTACCCTAGGAGATCTGAATATGACGTATCCCACCGAGCCGCAAACGGCTGTCGGTCAAATTTTGCCCGCGCGATTTGAGCGAGAAGCGGTCAACATTCTGCTGATTGGCAATCCTGCTGCCGTGGAACAGTGTGTGATTGAGCTGGAGCGCAAAGGCTTTTGTGACAGCTATGCCTGGAGTCCGGCTTTGCCTTTACCCGAAAATGCTTCTGTCATCAAACCGCAACCTGGAGCCGTAATGCGAGTGTATAAACGCTGGTATCCGCCTGCACAGCGCATTCCGTTATAGGGGCGATTTTTACATTAAGGGCGATCGTTTATAGATAGGGGCGATCGTTCTTTGTGGCAGGGATTGTTTTTTAGAGCACTCTGCCACCACTCATCCCCAGTCAGATCGAATCGCTTCTATCTAATGACAGAGACAGACTGTATCCGTAAGTGCCTGTTCAATAGCAGAGATTTGTTTATGATTGGGGGAATCACCGATCGCCCTCGATGCTATGCTGCTGGACTCTAGTTTTTCGACTCGTCAATTTGCTTCTACCCGCCCAGTCGATTATCTGCGGCGAACCGTGCGTCCGATCGGCGTATATGCGTTGCGGGGGTTAGCGTCAGACGGAAAGCGGTTGCTTGCGCTGGATACGGTGCGCGGCTATGTGGTGGAAATAGACTGCGGTAGCGATAATACTGCGGTCGTGAATTCGCTGAAAGTGAAGGATTTTCAAGATGCTGCAGGGCTGGCACTGACAGACGATCGCCTCTGGTTCACTCAGAAGAATGACGTTTACTGGTGCAGTTTGACCGATTTTGAGCCGCAGCATTTTGTCAGTTTGCCCTACGATGCGAATGGGGTTGCAGTTTGGCAATCGACAGTTTATGTCACCTGTCAGAGGGCAGGCTACCTGATGATCTTCGATCGCAAAACGGCACGCCAAATCACCAAGTTTCCGCTGCCGGGGGTTGGGGCAGAAAACATCACGGTTCGAGATGAGGAACTGTGGCTGTGCGACGACGAGGAACGTACGGTGTACTGCCTGGATCGGGCAACGGGCGAGGTGCAGTTTAGCGTTTTAACGCCCTACGATAAGCCGTCTGCCCTGTCGTTTCATCCCCATCCGCAAACCGGGGAACCCATTCTCTATGTGGCTTATGCGGGAGAGGAAATGTACATTCGCGACAATCCCAACGATGCTGAAAGCCCACAAGAGCTAGCCGTTCGCGATCGCACCTTTATTCATCCGCTTCATTTTTGCTATTACCCCGATCGCAACTTTGCCCTGTCGAATGGCTATCTGGTGGAAATGGCATATGTCGAAGAGCTGTCGCCCCTGGAAGAAGTGACACTGACCAATCTCGAATGGCGAATTGCCATGCCTGCGACGACCGATCGCCAGAAGGTGTTGAGCGTGGAACCCGTTGGGATGCCCTTTACAGAGGAAATCGAGAACGGACAGCACGTTGCGGTGTTTCGGTTCGATCGGCTGGCGGCTAACGAAGGGCGCATTTTTGGCTGGAAGGCGTTGCTGGAAGTGCGGGGAATCAAATACCAAGTCACGCCGCGCCAGGTGGAGAAAAGTCAGCCCCTGTCTCAGGAGTTGGCCGATCGCTATCTGGTCGATGATGATGACCTGGCAATGGATACACCCATGATTCAGCAGGCAGCCCGAGAGGCGATCGGCAGTGAAACCAATCTGCTGCGAAAAACGCTGAAGATTCGGAACTATGTGTACGATCGGATGTCCTACGGCATCAAGCCGCATATCGACACGCCGGATGTCGCCCTGGAGCGAGGAGTGGGTTCCTGCGGTGAATATGTAGGAGTTCTGCTGGCTCTGGCACGGCTCAACGGCATTGCCTGTCGCACGGTGGGTCGCTATAAGTGTCCGCCCGACCCCGATAAGCGGAATGTTTCCCTGGAACCGGACTTCAACCACGTTTGGGTCGAGTTTTACATTCCCGGCTTTGGCTGGCTCCCTATGGAATCGAACGTGGATGATGTGAACGAAGGTGGCCCTTATCCGACTCGATTCTTTATGGGACTACCCTGGTATCACGCTGAGATTGCTAAAGGCATTACGTTTGAATGGATCACGGCAGCAGACTTGCCCGATAATGTGTCGATCGGCGATCTATCCCTGAATCACGTTCGGTTCACCATCCTGGAAGAACTGCCCCCACCCGAAAAAAACGATTAAGAGAGAGGATAGGTTAGCGCAGCGCACGCATCAGCTTTAGAAAATGGTGAACCTTCAAAGTCATTAAGGAGAACAATCCTGAAGCAATTCGTGCGCTTTTTGGTGTTGAATTTGGGATTGAGAAACTGTTTGTTTCAAGTATGCAAAATACGGAGAAAGTTAAAGCTCAAATTCGAGCCGCCTTTGCTCAGGTTGAAT
The DNA here is from genome assembly GCF_039962215.1 of Leptolyngbya sp. ST-U4. Lineage (NCBI taxonomy): Bacteria > Bacillati > Cyanobacteriota > Cyanophyceae > Leptolyngbyales > Leptolyngbyaceae > Leptolyngbya > Leptolyngbya sp. ST-U4. Next base: position 1,158,936 of record NZ_JAMPKZ010000001.1, on the reverse strand, counting down.
ATCCCGGTGATTGGTGTCTGAGGAGAAGCAATGAAGGCGACGAACCATTTTTGCTGGAACAGGAGTTTAAAGGAAAAGATAAATGGGAAGTTCTTGATCCCAAATTTATTGATCAGGCTCCGGGTGGTTTTGCCTCGGCATTAAGCTTCTTCTCGGAGGAGGCATTTCGCTTTTACATTCCCGCTTATCTGATTGCCGATATTGATGAATGTTTGCAATACAGCAACCCAATTTTTCACCTGACCCACGGTCTTACGAATTCCTCTCGAAACGATCGCATTAATCCAAGACGTTATGGAGATCGAACCTGGTTTGACCACGCCCAGCACCGATTTTCGGTTTTTACTCGTGAGCAAGCAGCGGCGATCGTGGCTTACTTAACCTTAAAGCGAAACGCAGAGAACATTATTGAATTTGAGCAACAGCAAATTGATGAAGCCCTCAAAAACTACTGGTATCAGAGGGCTCCGACTTTGGAGAATTTTGAATGAATCGGAAGTCTTCCACGCATGAAGGGTTGGGGGACTGCAAGGCAGGTTGGAGCGCGGGGATTGCTTCTCTCAGTTCAGCCTTTGCCGTTCGATCGATCGTCTGAAATCATGGCGCGGATGCTTTCCACCGAGGCGGTGATGCTGCGCGGGTCAATAAACATGACTTTGCTGCTGTCGCTGGTTCCGATCGTCTTGCCCATGTCCATGTAGTTCTGCGTCATCAAGAATTGCAGAGCCTCGCGGGCATTGGGGTCAGATTGCAGCGTTTTGCCGATAATTTGCAGGGCTTCAGCCGTTGCCTGGGCTTTGAGGACTTGCTCTTGACGGGCAGCCTGGGCACGCAGAACGGTTGCTTTTTGTTCGGCTTCCGCCCGCAGCAGCAGGGATTTTTGCTGTGCTTCGGCATCCAGGATTTGCGCTTCGGCTTTGCCTTTGGCGGAGTTGACCGACGACTCGCGATCGCCCTCCGAAGTCAGGATTGCTGCCCGTTTGCGACGCTCTGCTGACATTTGCAGTTCCATCGACTCCTGCACCGCCTTCGAGGGAATGATATCGCGCAGTTCCACCCGAGTAACTTTCACGCCCCAGGGATCAGTAGCAATATCTAAATCGCGCAGCAGCAGTTCGTTAATTTCAGAGCGAGCCGTAAAGGTTTCGTCGAGTTCGAGTCTGCCCATCTCCGATCGAATTTGGGTCAGCACCAGATTTACCATCGCCGATTGCAGATTTTCCACCTTATAAAAGGCGCGTTCCATATCGACAATTCGCCAGTAAACTACCGCGTCCACGGTAATCGAAACGTTATCGCGGGTAATGCAAGTTTGGGGCGGAATATCCAGCACTTTTTCCCGAATTGTTTCCTGGTAGGCAATGCGATCGATAAACGGAGCCGTCAAGTTAAATCCGGGAGTCAGTTTGCGGTTATAGCTGCCCAATCGCTCGACCAGAGCTTCATTTCCCTGGTTCACAATTCGCACGGAACCTGCAATGCCTGCGCCGCCCAGTGCCAGTGCGATAAAGGCGAGAAAAGCTTCCATTTTTAATACTCCTTATCCAGATGGATTGAAATTGAATAATTCGAATTGAGGTCAGTCGGAAGATGAGGGGATGGGGAGGGGCAAGTGAAACTTGTTTGCCGTTGCAACCGAGCGAAGCAGTTCTCTCTACGGGGTAATCGCCCTGAGTAACTTCTTAAAAAAGAACTTGCTGCGTAACTTCTGAGGGCAGCGAAGAACCCCTTTTTCCAATCGCCAGGCAACTTTGTTCAAGCTGCAAGGCAACTCCCCTCTAAGAGAATCAAATGTTTATCCCTAAATTCCCAATCGCCCTGCTTCATTCTTCTCAAAAAAGATTCTTAACTCCCATTTCCCCATCTCCTCACAGCCCCGATCGCAGCAAATTCTCAGGCATCACAATCAGCGTCGTACCGCGTCGCTCGACCACATAAACCTTCTGGTTTGCAGGAATGGTTAACCCTTCGTCGTCGCAGCGTGCCTGCCAGGAATTGCCTTCGTAGATGACCCGTCCGGTTTGACCGGGCAGGATAGGGGTGAGGGTTTGAGCCTCGCGGGTGTCCTGGATTAAGTGATGGGTTTTGCGGGGCAGCAGGCGACGAGTCAGCAGCGTTAGCACAACTGAGAGAATCAGCCATAGCCCGACCTGAATTCCCAGACTGGGCACAAATTGAGCCACGATCGCCACCAGGATCGCGCTGATGCCCATTGTTAATTCCACAAACGCAGTCGGCAGGATAAATTCCAGCACACACAGAATTACGCCTGCAATCAGCCACAGCATCGGAAGACTGAGCGACATATCCCCAAAATTCCCTTAGGTAAGGCGATCGTTCAACCCCGCTTCTGACAGAAAGATCAAGAATTATTTCGGAAGAAGCTTGCCAGAGTAGAGATCACACGATATACAAGAACGAATCTATCCTAGCTTGTCCGTTCTTTTGCTGCCCAGTCAGCTTACCCTTAGGGGGGAGTCAGGATTCAGTTTCAGGGTTTCAGTTCGTGTCGCCGTGAGCAGTGCTGTTATGCAGACGATTATGCAGACCATGCAAATTCAGTGTCCAAATCCAGAGTGCCGTCATCCTGCAAAGCTCACCGATCGGCAATGCGAGCAGTGCAATGCGCCAATAGTGCGTCAGTATCTCTGGGCAGTGGGCGCAAACGCAGATCAAATTCCGGTGGGAGCGATCGTGGGCGGTCGATATGCAGTGATCAGTCCCCGAATCTGGCTCGATACTCAGCCTGCTCAGTTGCCGGATGCGTCCTTGAATTTGCCGGATGCGGCTCTGCCCTACCTGCACCTCTATACCGATCGCCTGCATCTGCCCGGGCTGTATGACTTGTATGCTCAGGGTCAAACCGCGCCGCCGATTTTGCTGCTAGAGAATGCGCCAATGACGGCAGATGGCGTACTGCTGCCTACTTTGGCATCTCTCTGGTCGAGTGCAAGTCCGGTGCGTCAGTTGTACTGGCTCTGGCAGTTATTGGATCTGTGGCAGCCGCTCCAGCGCGAGGGCATGACGCGCAGTTTGCTGATGGTGGAAAATTTGCGAGTTGAGGGTTGGCGAGTTCGGCTGAGAGAGCTAATTGCGGATGAGATTGCCCTTGCCGTCACCGAATCCCCGGATATTGAATCCCCGGATTTAGATTCTCCCTTAAACGCTCCAATCCATGCGCCCACTCTGGTAGATTTGGGACAGTTCTGGCAGCCCTGGGCAGACGCGGCACAGCCAGAAATCAGGGAATTCCTACAGGCGCTCTGTCAGCAAATGCAGACCCTGGCCACTCCGGCAGAGCAGCATGAATTTCAGACGATCGCCCATCAGCTCAACACCCTCTTGCTGGAACAGGCGGCGCAACTTCCGCTTAAACTGACGATCGCCGGAGCCACCCATACCGGACCTCAGCGCACCCACAACGAAGATACCTGCTATCCCGATCAGTTTCAGTTGCTCACCAACGATGGACTGATGCCTTATACGGCGATCGTCTGTGACGGGGTAGGCGGACACGAAGGCGGTGAGGTTGCCAGCCAGCTTGCCTTACGATCGCTCAAGTCTCTGCTACGGGCGTTCTTTGCCGAAATTGCCGAACAAACAGAAGTCGTGTCGCCCACGGTGATCGCTCAGCAGCTTATCGAAGTGGTGCGAATCGTGAACAACCAGATTGCTGCCCAAAACGACGTTCAGGGGCGATCGATGCGGCAGCGCATGGGTACAACGCTGGTGATGGCACTGCAAGTTCCGCAAAAGCTTCCCACCGGCAGTAATTCCCATGAGCTTTATATCGTTCATGTGGGGGATAGCCGCGCCTATTGGCTGAATTCGCAGTCCTGTTTGCGGTTGACCACGGATGATGATGTGGCGGTGCGAGAGGTTCGCCTGGGGCGCAGTCTTTATCGAGAAGCACGGCAGCGATCGGATGCAGCAGCCTTGGTTCAGGCGATCGGCACACGCGGCGCAGATACGCTGCAAATTACCGTCCGGCGATTTGTGGTGGAAGAAGACAGCCTGCTGCTGCTGTGTTCCGATGGGCTGAGCGATCATCAGCGAGTTGAGCAATCCTGGAACGCGATTACTCAAGAAGTGATGCGCGGCAAAATGACCCTCGAATCTGCCGTCGAATCCTGGATCACGATCGCTAATGAGCAAAACGGACACGACAATGCCTCGATCGTTTTAATGCACTGTCAGATCAATCCTGCGATTCAGCTCTACGAACCGCGTCCTGCGATCGAGCCTCAGCCTGTCACTTCAGACGCTACACCCGAAACTGACTTAACCGAATCCTCTAGGGCACTGCTCTACGACGAATATGCTGACCCGGCTCCTTCGTCAGAAAAATCTGCTCCCCGTCCCTGGGCGATTGCGATCGGGCTGGTGGCTACCCTGGTGACTGCGGCGGCAATCGGGGTCGGAATCTGGCGCACGGCTGATCCAATCGGATTCCAGCAGACGATCGAGCGGGTCATTCCTACCAATCGGGAATGAGTCACCGATCGCCAGTACAATATCTTCTGCAAGATAGGATCTTCTGCAAGACAGGCGAGCAAGTAAATAATGGACTATCGACAGGCAGGGGTTGACGTAGAAGCAGGGCGGGCATTTGTGCAGCAGATTCGCACAATGGTCGAGCGCACCTTTCGCCCCGAAGTGCTCAGTGGCTTGGGCGGGTTTAGCGGCTTTTTCGAGCTGCCCAGCGGCTATCAGCAGCCCGTCTTAGTCTCTGGAACCGACGGTGTGGGCACAAAGCTTAAACTGGCGCAGCAGGGCGATCGTCACAACACGGTCGGGATCGATCTGGTAGCAATGTGCGTGAACGACGTGCTTACTTCTGGCGCAGAACCGCTGTTTTTCCTCGACTATTTGGCGACCGGAAAGCTGAACGGCGACCAGTTGGCAGAAGTCGTCGCGGGAATCACCGAAGGCTGTCAGCAGGCGGGGTGTGCGCTGTTGGGGGGCGAAACGGCAGAAATGCCAGGGTTTTATCAGCCGGGGGAATATGACCTGGCAGGCTTTTGTGTGGGCATTGTGGAGAAAAGTCGAATTTTGAACGGGTCGCAGGTTCAGGTCGGTGATATCGCGATCGGTCTAGCCAGCCAAGGGGTTCACAGCAACGGCTTCAGTTTGGTGCGAAAAATTATTGAAACGAGCGGACAATCGCTGGTCGATCGCCCCGCCATTCTGCAAGGCAAAACCCTCGGCGAGGAACTGCTGACCCCCACCCAGATATATGTCAAGCCCGTTTTAGCTGCGCTGCGATCGGGTCTGGAGATTCACGGCATGGCGCATATCACGGGTGGCGGGCTGCCGGAAAATTTACCGCGCTGCCTGGGAGCCAATCAGTCGATCCAGGTGAATGCTCAGAGTTGGACGGTTCCGCCGATTTTTGAATGGCTGGCAACGCAGGGGCAGGTCGATCGCCTGGAAATGTTTAACACGTTCAATATGGGAATTGGCTTTGTGGTACTGGTATTGCCCGATCAAGTCGATCGCACTTTGGAGCATTTTCACGCGCAGCAGGTGTCTGCCTGGGCGATCGGCGAAGTGGTTTCTGGAACCGGAGAACTGTTGCTAAAGTAGCATTCTCTCTAATAGCATTCTCTCTAAATTGTTGCTGATTTCTCTGTAATCCTATTAATTTCTCTATCTGCCATAAAATCTGCAACAAAAAGAAGGAAACGGTTTGCAGAACGGTAAGTGAATTCAAGCACAAACCGGGCTATTCCTCGCTCGCCGCGCTGCTTTTACCAAAAATGTAGCCTACTACAGCCGTCAACGTTGCTGTCAAGGTCGATCGCGCTCAGTCCTGCCATTCCTGAGAATATTCCTTGTTAAGGAAAACCGTCACACTAATAATCATTAGTGCCGCCACTAAAAGAACTCCTACCGCGTACAGCAGAAGCTCTTTGATTAAATCAGCCTGTGCCTTGCGCTCTTCTCGTCGCAGGCGCGATCGACGCTCTTCTGGCGTTTCGGACTGAATATCAATTTTGATGTTTGCAGGATTGATCCCTAATTGCCGCAGGTAGTCGTCTGTGGATTCCACCGGAATCTGAGGATGCGCTGCCTGGGGTGGAACACGTAATGGTGACCAATTCCCATAATCGATAGCCGTAACTAATCTAATGATGGAAATCGATTAATGGCGGTCGTTACTCCTACCCACAATGATTTTGTGCTGAGGTTTATCCAGCTATAGCTGAATCTAAGCTCATTATAGGCGCGTTAATTAAACAAAGAGTAAACAATTAATGCACAAAATTTATGTAGAAGTTCCGCTAGAAAGAGTAAAGTTCGCGTTCTGCCTAGCCCAGGAAGGCAAAAGGACTGCCGATCGCGTGGATAGATGCGGTGCGTGCCCCATTTGCCCAGCAGGTGCGCGTCAGAATGGCATTATCGAAGTTTGCGTTGTGCAATCGGGTTCCGGTGAAACTGGCATCGGTGAGATCAGCAGATTGAAAGCTTGTTCCCCACTGAACCGTCAGAGCTGTTACGGCTTGGCGAATCATTGAATGTTGTCCGTCACCCTTCAGAGCACGCCAGCACTGATAGCCTGTCAGCATTAGAACGCAAGGCACAACCGCCACGATCGAGGCAACGATGTGAGTGATAGCAACGGTAGAGGCAAACCCCAGGATAAACACCGCAATAATCAGAGCCGCAGACCCCATCCCGATCGCCGCCCATCCCCCAGTCGCTAGCACCGTTGCCGTCACAGTTGCGGCTAAGACGGTGAGAACGATCGTGATCGCGTTTGCAATCGCAAAGGCAATCGAGAAGGCGATTGGGTTGATCAGAGTTGCGATCAGGGGTCCAGTCGCCGCCACCGAAACCGCCACCGCAAAGGCAATCAGAAACAGACTGAAGCCTGCCTTTAACCCGTGCCGCGTTGAAACAAACGTATAGCCAATCAGCAGCAGCAGCGTTGTCCAACCTGCAATGATTTCTTCAAATCGGGTCGTATGAACACGGATCTCGAGATTGACGATCGTTCCCATAATGCCTGCTCCAATGCCTAGCAGAGCTGCTAGCACCAGCAAACCCAGCGTCAGTAAGATTTTGCCGCGCAACCGTAACCCGATTCTGGCTCCTGCAAAATTGGCGCCCCGCAGCACTGATCGCCGAAAAGTGGTGCCGCGTAAGTTTGCCTGAGTGAAATCTGCGCCCGACAAATCCTGTCCCTGGAACGACAGTCCACTCAGATTGAGCCTGCTAAAGTTGCGTTCGCCCTGCTGATATAGTCTTACAATTTCATCTGCTTCTACCATGTGACTCACCTCATGGATAAACTTGATGCATCCTGACTGGCGCAGGTAGTTCTACCAAATCCTGCCAGCCTTGATTGCTCGCTGCTCAATCGATGCTCAATACTCAATCTCAATTGATCATTACCCTGACTAATGCTTGTCACGTCAGCGATAGTATGCTTTGCCGCTAGCCTCTGGAACGGGTAGATGAGCAAGGAGGTAGGTGCACGACATCGAAGCCTAACATATTGGCAAAGCATGGGTTGCGTTGAACTTCCAGTGAAGCTATTCTCTCAACCGTCTCTTAATAGATTAACAAAGAGATTATCCGTTTCCTAAACACCCTTTTGCTGATGCCGATCGCTGCGAGGCTGATGCAGTTTATGATTTAAGCCGCTCTTCAGGAAAGGCAAAACTCTGGTACAGGATCACTACCCCGTACCTCTCTGTCCTAACCTGAGTTTATCTTGATCTGAATTTGTCTTGACTTGAATTGTCCTAATTTTGTGCCCTCACTGGGAGAAGCAATATCAGGAGCCTTATTGATCATGAAACCTTTTGATCATGAAACCTTTTGACTATAAGTTAAAGCTGTGTAACTATCCCTGAACGTAATGATTTTTAGGGATTGTAGCCAGGACTACTTTCCGCTAAAACGCGTTCAGAAGATGGGCTGCGATTCGCTGAGCTGCTCCACTCGTTCCCATGCGCTGCTGCCCGTTTTGCTGAATCTGATACAGGCGATCGGGGTCATTGAGCAACGCCTTGACCGCAGATGGAACGAGGTGCGGCTGGTTGACCAGCGTAACCGAGCAGCCCAGCAATCGGGTTTGAGCTTCGGCAAAGGCAGGTGTGAACTGGGGTCCCTTTCCGGGCAGCGTAATCACGGGTTTACCCAAGCCTGCAAGCTGTTCAGTTCCCGTTCCTGCCATTGCGATGCCTAAATCTGCCTGATGCAGGCAGTTGTTAAACGCAGGGGTTAGCACCAGCCGCGCATTGGTTTGTCCATAAGATTCATCTGTTTGCTGCCGCCAGCCCTGGACGCGGAGCGTTTGCTGAAACTGGGTCAGATCTAGCCCCGGAGCGATCGCCGCCACAAATAGCAGGGATCGATCGGGCATCATCTTTTGCAGGGCAGTCGCAGACTCCACAATCAGATTCCAGTTGTCATACGCTTCAGGAATCCGTGAGCCGGGCAGCAGGGCAACGGTCATCGGCGGCGGCTCCATCGACGGCTCCATTGACGGCAGAAAGGAATCACCGCTCGGCTCCAGGCCATCCATCATTGGATTGCCCATATCGAAGGCGCGAATCTGCCATTGCTGCAAAAAGTTCGTCGTGATTCGATCGCGGGGAAACACAGCCCGACAGCGCGGACGGCTCATCAGCCATCGTTCCCAGGGCAAGTACACCGACCCCGACCAGCTTTCGAGCTGCTCAAACCACGATCGCCGGGGCAGCAACCCATGTTCATCCCGCAAATAGTATTCAGATTTCGCCGTGCCCACGAAAGCATAGGGCGCACCACTCCACCAGGCAAACAAGAGGGGCACAATGTCTCCTACTGCCAGAATGACGCCGCCCTGTTTTGCCCACGATCGCACGGTCTGAAGTTGAGTGCGGGTGAGCTGTACCAGTCCGCCTCGTAAATCCCTTACGAGCTGCCGCCCATCCATGTAGACAAATCCGCCTGAGGGCATCGGCTTCACGGCTCCCACAATCGGAATGCCCTGCTGCTGGTAGGCTCGTCCTGCTCCGACGATCGGCAGTGCGGCTATTTCGATCGCGGTGCACTGCTGCTGGAGTGCTTGCACAATTCGCAGCGCGATCGTGTCTTCCCCGTGTCCGTTACTAATACAAAGGAGACGCATGGCAAAGAAGGCGCAGGGTTAAAAGAATTTGCTGAATCAGGTGAACCCAGCCTAAAGCTCACTCACCTGGACGGCATCAAATTCGGCAATCAGATCGTCTACAAGCCGCATTACCTCATAAAGAAAAAGGTATTTATCTGAATTGCCATAGCGGTTGCGGTAGATGACCGTTTCCAGGTCGCGCACCCCCGAAGTAAAGCGGTTTTTGACCCAGGAGAGCGTCGCTGCGGGAACTTGTAATTCCGAGTTTCGTACCAGTTTCTCACAAATTGAGATTGCATCAGATTGCCGGATGAGTCTCACAAATCGCATCTGTACGCCCATCCCTGTGGGTAGCTCAACGCTATGATCGGGATGCAAAATGGTTTCTGGCTCCTGAAGCTTTTGTCTCAAAATCTGAAGTACATAAACTTCCTCAGATACATAGGCTCCTGCTCGCGACGGGAGAACTGGCTGTAGGCTATCAGTAAAGCGGCAGTTGAGATCTTGAATGGCTGCTTCGGTGTGAATCAACCGGGAGCTTAGCTCGTTGATAGTCTCGTTTAAGGATTGTTCCGGGAACTGGCTGAGCTGGTGTTTCAGTGCTTCAAGCTCTTCGCCGATCGCCGCTGGCGCAAAATGCTGCGAAAAATAGTTCAAATGTGCCTGAAGCTGGTGCAAATACTGCTCAATGTGCTGCACCCGATCGAGCAACTGCGGCAGTTCATCCAGCCTTTGCTGAAGGGTCTCGTAGTCCGATCGCAAACTGGAGACATCCTGCCGTAAACTGTTGACTTCGCCTGTCTCCAGCGCAATCAGACGATTCTGAGTTTTCGCGTAGGATTCTGCCATTGCCCGCCGCATCCGCATCAAAATTGCTTCCTGACCCGGCACGGTTGGGGCTGCTCCTGCAAGGCGATTAACAAATGCCGTTTGGTCAGCGCAGGCCTGCTCAAGGCGGTTGATCCGAAGCTGACTTTGTGTCCTGGAGACTTCAATCTGGCGACGATGCCGACTGTTTAAACCCACTGCAATCACAAGGGGCAGCATTCCCAGCACTGCCGGAATCACTGCTTGAGTAAATAGCGCAATCAGCAAACAGACCACCGAGATTGCGATTGCCAGGATTTCTACCGACCCTGTCCAGTCCTTTGACACATTCCTCACCCTGATGCAACTTAATACTAGATAGAACCTAAGCCGAAATGCGGGTTCTATCAAGCTAATCAGAAACTTTCTTCTAAGAATAATGCAGCGGAACAGTCAATCGCAGGCGATTTGGGGCTGCTATTCGTAATTCCCGAGGTTCTGATATCGGTATTGGGTGTAAGCATTAAATAGGACACCCACCAGGCTACAAACAGTACCAATCAATACAACACCCTGGACTTGGCTGCCGCTTCCAAAAATACTCAAAAAGTAGGCAATTTGAGCAATTGCGAACTGGCTTAACGACTCCTGCTGGGGCAAGTATGCCCACCCGCGTGCGATCGCAAACAGAACGATTGTAAGAACAACAGGCGCGATAAAGCTAAAGATTGCAGTAAGCACCAAGGAGCGAAAAAGATGAGTGATGTTAGTCATAGCGGCAGAAGGGGTGGCGGACAACGGGAAGGTTCTGCATTCAATGTTCAATTTCTTAAGTTCTAAGATAGTCGCCGATCGCCGATGTTCCGAGCACCTGTCAGAAATCTTAAATGGTTATTAAGAAACGCTGTCCACACAGACATAGGTTATGTTTAAGATGACAATTTTTTACAGTCTGTTTTTTTATAGTCTGTAAGAATTAGCTCGATCGGTGGCTCTGTACAGGAATTAAGAAGATTGACTCAAACGGGACAAACAACAGATCTGGGACGATGGCTCCAACGTCTGCTGGCTGCAACCCTCTTGGGCGGGCAGGTGGTGGTTCATTTGCTGAAAGGCAAAGTCCAGCGGCGTAATACGATCGATCAAATGGTGGCAGTCGGTCCGGCTTCGGTACTGGTCGCGCTGCTGACGGCGGCCTTTGTCGGTATGGTGTTTACGATTCAGGTATCTCGCGAGTTTATTCGCTTTGGGGCAGGGTCGGCGATCGGAGGCGTGTTGGCGATCGCGCTGGCGCGAGAACTGGCTCCGGTACTGACTGCTGTGATTCTGGCGGGTCGGGTGGGGTCTGCCTTTGCGGCTGAAATTGGCGCAATGCAGGTAACAGAGCAAATCGACGCGCTGTATATGCTCAAAACTGACCCGATCGACTATCTGGTGATTCCCAGAGTCGTCGCCTGCTGCCTGATGCTGCCAATCCTCACCATTCTTTCGTTTATGACAGGTCTGATTGGCGGATTGCTGGTTGCTGATACGCTTTACAACATCTCGAACGAAGTTTTTCTCAACTCGGTGCGCGACTTTTTGACCCCATGGGATCTGGTGAGCGGCATGATCAAAGGCGGCGTCTTTGGTTCGCTGATTGCCGTGATTGGCTCAAGCTGGGGACTCACGACTTCGGGCGGCGCAAAGGGGGTAGGGCAATCGACCACAACGGCAGTCGTCACGGCACTGCTCACGATCTTTATTACAAACTTTTTCCTTTCCTGGCTGATGTTTCAGGGTCCGGGTAGCGAGCTGTTTAATCTATAACGGTTTAATTTGTAGCGGTTAATTTACAACGGTTCAATTTGTAAGGTTAATCGGTGGAGTTGCTGAGGCGGTGACAAGCGGTTTTCCTCTGGGGGCATCAGGCTGAGCAGGTAAAACCACATTCAGCGTCGCAGATTAAGCCTGTCCCTTAAAATAGAAAAGGCTTTGTTTAACGTTTGAGGGATGCGATCGCCATGACTACCTCACCCACCGCTTCGACTCCACCTGCTGCCACTGAGACAGTTCAGCTTGAACCCAGCTACGCAATTCCGATCGTGCTGGTGCTGGCGGCGATTCCCCTCTGGTTTGTTAATTCCTGGGTGAGTGGGACGATCGCCCTTTTGGGTTTGTTTCTTCTCATTCAGGCAGCAACATTGCGGCTGCGATTTACGCCCGTCGCCCTGGAGGTGTATCGAGGAGAAAAGATGATTCGCTGCTTTCCCTATCAGGAATGGCAAAACTGGCGCATTTTCTGGGTTAACGTTCCGATTTTGCTGTACTTCAAGGAAGTGAAGAGCATTCACTTTTTGCCTGTGCTGTTTGATGCGAAACTGCTGCGAATTTGCCTGGAGCAACGCTGTCCCCGCATTGATTCAGTGAGCGATCGATAATTTTGTACAGCCTTCAGGCTGTGATTCATTAAACTGCGAATTAAGCATTATGAATTCTGATTCGTCTTTTCCTTCAGACTCAACTGGAAGACCTCCCATTCCTCTCAATCTCGGCTCTAGCAGCGTTCCTCCCAGCGCGGCAGCGTCTTCGGCATCTGCGGCAGAAGTAAACGACTTGGAGCGGCGGGTCGCGGATCTGCGCCAGCAAGAGAAAAAGCTTCAGCAGGAAATTGCATCGCTGCAAACTTCCTATAATGCAATGCTGCAACGGCAAGTCACCGAAGCTCAAACAGCGATCGGGCGACTGGTAAAGGAAAGCTTGGGCGATCTGGAACAGCGCAAACAGGCACTTCAGCTATCGATTGAGCAGCTAGAGCGGCGGCAGGAGCGGATTAAAAATGAGATGAGAACTACCTTTGCCGGAGCGTCGCAGGATTTAGCCATTCGTGTGCAGGGCTTCAAAGATTATCTGGTGGGCAGTTTGCAAGATCTGGCAGCCGCCGCCGAGCAGCTTCAGCTCACGCCGCCGATCGAGGAAATCCAGCAGCGTCCGGTAGCCGCTAAAGCCCCAACCAGTGCCCCAGCAGGCGGACAACCGCCGCAGCCCGAAGCTGCAACGCCTCAGTTCGCCGAGAAGAAGTTTCAGGACGAAACAAAAATCATTCGCAAACTGCTGGATCAGTATCGCACCATGCCCGATTACTATGGTCCTCCCTGGCAGTTGCGCCGCACCTTTGAGCCGATTCACGCCGAGCGAGTGGCAAACTGGTTCTTTACGCAGGGTGGGCGGGGCGCAATTCGATCGATGGGGTCACGCCTGCAAAACATTCTGATTGCCTCAGCCGTGATCTCGATTCTGAACGAGCTATACGGAGAGCGGCTGCGCCCGCTAATTCTGGGCAATTCTCCTGAACGGCTGGGGGAGTGGCGGCGCGGCTTGCAGGACTGTCTCGGCATTTCTCGCGGCGATTTTGGCACAGAGGAAGGCATTGTGCTGTTTGAAGCTCCCGAACCGCTTGTGCAGCGAGCCGATCGGCTGGTGAAGCAAAAGCAACTGCCGCTGATTCTGGTCGATGAGTCCGAAGAAATGATCAGCCTATCGCTGCTGCAGTTTCCGCTGTGGCTTGCCTTTGCACCCGACCCCATGAATCCGGTGATGTATTAAGAGTTCGTTCAGTCGGTGAAGGGTTGATTCTGTTTTTGCTGCCCATTCCCGAACAAGCGGTTGAGGACGATCGTCTGAGCCGCTGGCATTTGTCCGTATGAAAATCCATAGGGCAGATCGGGCGGAAGCTGGGTAGTCAGGGATTCCAGTGCGTAGGGACTGCCATACACCACCAGGGCAAACAAGCCCAACGAAGCAGAATCCTCACGAATTAAGCGGCTCACCAACTCCTGTACGGTCTGAGTCAGTCCTGCACTGCCGCGAAATGGATTACCCCGAATAAAAAGCTGAAGCAGCGTAGGGGGAGGATTGGTCTCAGCCGTCAGCAAGCCGATCGTATTTCGATCGAGCACTTGTAATGAGCAGCCCAACTCGGCAGGAAGGGTGACTGCTGGGGCCGATCGCGCTAGAAAACCACAATTTAAGGCATCATCTACCAGAATCAGATTGCGTGGTGCAAGACGATCGGCAAGGGCTGCGATCAGGCGCTGGCTCAAGAACTGCTCTAGCCTGTCCCCGTTAGAGCGATAGATTTGCGTCGAGTGCTGCAAAATCACATTGGCAGTTTCGATCGCTTCGGGCTGAGCAAGTTGGGTGAGATCGATCGGGGGCGGCGTGTGTCTTTCCCAGTCATGGGTGCTACTGCCCGTAATTGGCATATCGCTGACCTTCTGTTTTGCTTTCCAGATGCGATCGAGCGATGCTTGGATTTGCGTTAGCGGAATTCGTCCGGTTTCAACGGCTTCACAAATCGCGTCGATCGCTCCTTCCGGATCCGCAGGCATTAGCACGATATCTGCCCCTGCTTCGACTGCCATGACTGGGGCTGCGGTTGCCCCATAGCGGTCGAGAATCGCGCCCATAATCAGGGCATCGGTGACAATCAGCCCGTCAAAGTTCATTTGTTGGCGCAGCAGCCCCGTGAGGATTGATCGCGACAGGGTTGCTGGATGGATGGGATCGAGGGCAGGCAGACGAATATGAGCCGTCATTATTGCATCGACTTGAGCCCCGATCGACTGCTGAAACGGCGGCAGTTCAATTTGCTGTAAGCGGGTTAAATCGTGATCGATCACGGGCAGTTCCAGATGGGAATCGATCGCTGTATCGCCATGCCCCGGAAAGTGCTTCGCCGTGGTTAAAATCGAAACCGACTGCGCCCCCTGGAAGAATGCCGCCCCCAGTCGTCCGACCAGCTCTGACGTATCGCCCCACGATCGCACATTAATTACCGGATTCGCTGGATTATTATTTACATCTACCACCGGAGCCAGCACCCAGTTTAAGCCGATCGCCTTTGCTTCCTGAGCAGTGATTTTGCCCATTTGCAAGGCAAGATTGACTGCCAATGCTGCGTCCTCACGGGCAATTTGACCCAATGCCATCGGCGGCGGAAACCAGGTTGCCCCGGCAAAGCGCTGTCCAACCCCTTCTTCAATGTCTGCCGCAATCACTAAAGGAATCTCTGCCCAGTCCTGAAGCTGCTGAGTTCGCAAGCCGATTTCTGCCGCACTGCCGCCCAGCAAAATCACGCCGCCCACGCCCAACTCTTGAATCGATCGCTGTAGCACCGCATGCGGAGCTTCCCATTGAGGATATTCAATCTGATGGTCAAACAAATGCCCAGAAGCGCGAACGACAATCATCTGGGCGATTTGCTGCCGCAGTGATAAAGTTTCCCAGTCGGGCAGAGCCGACAGTAGACCTGTTTTTGTCAAGGCTGGCTGTCCTTGTCTTCGAGTTCGTCTTCGTCGTCGAATTCGCCGTCTTCAAGATCGTCGTCGAGTTCTAGATCCGCGTCGTATTGCGCGTCGAGTTCGTCGTTAAGAGCGACGGCTTGATCATCAACCCCGATCGCCTCCTCATCGTCTGGTTTGCGCTCCTGGCTGAGCTGATTCAGCAGCGACAGCACTTTCGTTCCCCGCTCGATCGAGCGATCTTCGACAAAGATGACTTCAGGGGTGCGTCTTAGGCTCAGCCGTTGTCCCAACTCACTGCGGACATAGCCTGTTGCCGACTTTAGCCCTGCCATTGCTGCGGTTCGCGCTTCGTCCGATCCGTAGATGCTGACAAAGATTTTGGCGTGCTGCAAGTCGCCCGATACATCGACATCTGTAACGCTGACCATGCCGAGCCCGACGCGATCGTCCTTAATTCCGTTAAAGAGTAGCTGGCTGACCTCCCGCTTAATCAGTTCCGACACGCGGGCAACCCGACGACCAGTAGCCATAGTTCTCCTCCCAATAGTTCGCGACAGTCAGTTTTGCCCTGCACGGCTCAGGCTCTGCTCAAGATTAGCGGATGCCAGTTGCGATCGTGATGCCTCTTTGGGCAAATGTATTTTGGCTTCAAGAAATAATCTGCTTTTCCCTGGAGCGGCTCAGGATACTTCAAGACATCAAGCATCAGGACATTAAGCAGGACTCAATCCCAGCATGGCACGTAAAGTCAAGCCAAGAAACGTCAGGGCAGCCAACAGAAAAAGAACTGTTGCCACGGCAGTGACCGGACGCTTAAACAGAGGAACCAGCGGACTGAACATCGTCAGCAGCACGCCCAGCGAAAATGAAATGAGATAGCGGGGATAGCGAGAAACGTTATTTAAAAAGTCTTGCATGGAACAAATAATAATCGGGCAATGGACTTTGTTTATTGTACAAAACAAGGCTGAGGGTTTGATGAATGCAGATAAACTGCGCGATCGAATCTATCCGAAATGATCGATGAAGCGTTTTCGTTCAATTTCTCCCGGATGACTGAATTTCAGGCTTTGCTATACAATTTGAGTAGATCTGTCGTACTGATCCCCTGATTTTGTTTAGACAATTGATTCGATTGACGCGATCGATTAAGGAGCATCAGCATTCGTGAAGACTGCAAACGCCAGTCCAGCATTCCTCAATCCCCCACTCCTGAATCCTCCACTGAAGTGGGCTGGCGGTAAACGATGGCTTGTGCCGATGCTAATGGATTTCTGGCAACCCTATTCGCATCAGCGACTTGTAGAACCGTTTGTGGGAGGGATGGCAGTTGCGCTGGGTTTGCAACCCCGGCAGGCCGTGTTAAATGACCACAATCTGCATTTGATTAACTTTTATCGCTGGCTGCAAAAGGGACTTTGTATTGATATTCCATTAGAAAACAGCGCGGAGTATTACTACGGATGTCGAGAACGGTTTAATCAATTGATTCGAGACGGTCAGGCAAACAGTTCAGAGTCAGCAAAGCTGTTCTACTTCATGAATCGTACGGGATACAACGGCTTGTGCCGCTTCAATAATGGCAATCAGTTTAACGTTCCGTTCGGACGCTACAAAACCATTAACTACATCAGGGATTTCACAAGTTACGCTTCTGTTTTAAGAAGCTGGCAGTTTACCAGCAGCGATTTTTCTGCAATTCCCATTCTTCCAGGCGATTTTATCTATTCTGACCCGCCCTACGACGTAAAATTTACTCGCTACAGTGCTCAGGATTTTAAGTGGCAGGATCAGGTCAGATTAGCCGAATGGTTAGCGGCTCATCCTGGACCTGTAGTTGCCTCCAACCAGGCGACCGATCGCATTCTGAATCTCTATCAAAGCCTCGGTTTTGAAATCATATTCATTAATGCCCCCAGACGCATTTCCTGTACGGGCGATCGATCTCCTGCTAAAGAGGTTTTAGCCTACAAAGGAATCTGAGCGTAACTCTGATAGCAAGGGAAATTAGAAAGGGCAATAACAAGAAAGGGAAATAACGGAGGCAGTGCAGGACGCTACGACTGCTCAAACTCCCTCTAGCTTCTCCCTCTAGCTCCGCTTGAGACAGGGATATAATCGGCTTATTATCAATCGGAAGAATCGATCGCGTTTACCCTCGACAGGATATTGGATGTTCAAGGTTGTTACACCCCGCTACTCTCAGGAATTTGAGCGGTGGACTGATGCTCTCGAAACGGCAACGTCGCTCATGCCTCAGTGCAAAAAATGGACAGAAGATGTCAGAATCTACCTGCTTGGTGAACTGGTCTGGGTCTATAGCCGATCGCACAAATACCCGATGTATATTGGGGCAGGAATATACGATCGCTTGGCTCAGCTTTACCTTCAGGAAACCCTGGAAGCAGAGGCAGCAAAGGAAGAATCCTAGAAACTGTTTTTGCTGCATGTCCTAGATGCCTTTGCGGGATGGGTCTTTGCTAGATGTTTTCGAAGATTCCTGTGTATTTAGTCACACAGCTCATGAATCGCGTCGATCGCTTTTTGAATTAGGGCAACTAGCTCAGCTTCAGAGCCGTCAGAATGGAAAAGCTGCTGTGTTTCTTCGAGCAAAGTCTGTCCGGCAGTGTGCTGTTCCTCAGTGCGTTTCGTAGCGTGTTCCTCATGCAGTTTCTCATGCAATTCTTCAATAAGAGAAGTATCAAACAGGCGGAGAATTTGCTGCACCATGGGCTTAAAGTGGCTCAAGAACCACAAATAAGAACCATACAAATGTACTATAATCCTGCCAGGAATCAAGCTTCTGTACAGAAAAATTTACGCTTCCCTTCCTTCTCTCCCTTACCCCCGCTCCTATGAACCCTAAACTCGATCGTCCCCTCTGGAAAAATCGCTGGCTCAAATTCTCCTACGGTGCGCTGACCGGAATGGCGATCGTCCTCATCCTGGGGATCTTGCTCCTATCCACTTCGCAGAATGTTTAAGCAGTATGAAGCTAGACTTGGACAGCATTCTCCTTCATCTACCTAAAGAAGGCTGAAGCTTAAGCCAGTCCTGCCATTAAAGCAGTTCAGATACCATCTGACTATCAACGGTAATGGGAGGAACTTGACCAGTGATCAACGGCGATCGCATTTTTCAGGGGCAATGGTGAGAGTAGCGCAACTGCGAGTAAACTATAGGGCTAGTCAAGCTGACCAGCAGATAAATCTGTTGTAGATGTATCTGTGTATTTGACTCGCTCACTCCAGGTTCGACTGATGAAAGTACGTTTAATCCCTGACCACTGGCGACACCTGCTTGCCTTACAGTCAATCGCCCGGCAGTTTCCCAAAAGGGTAATCGCTTTACGGTATAAGGCATACGGCAACGGCGCGACCCGATCGAGGCTTCGGGTATTGCCTGCCCTGCTCTTTGTGGTGTCATTGGTGACCGTGCTGCTGGTGAGTACCGTTCCGGGGGCAACCGTTCAACCGCTTCGTTCAGAAATTCGTGGAGTTTGGCTCACGACCAACGATACGATCGTCCTTCGCGATCGAGCCAAAGTTCAAGATGCGATGGCGCAACTGCGGCGGTTAAACTTTAACACTGTCTATCCAGTTGTCTGGAATGCGGGTTATGCATTGTATCCCAGTGCGGTGGTCAGGCAGGCAGGCATTCAAAATTTTGTTTACCGGGGATTGCAGGGACAGGATATTCTTGCAGATTTGATTGCTCAGGGACACCAAAAAGGGTTACTGGTTGTTCCCTGGTTTGAGTTTGGCTTCATGGCTCCTCCCACCTCAGAGCTGGCATTACAGCATCCCGACTGGCTGACCCAGAAGCGAGATGGGGGTCAAACTTCGATCAGTGCGGCGGGTGAAGTGGTCTGGCTCAATCCGTTTCGTCCAGAGGTGCAGCAGTTCATTACCAGTCTGGTGCTGGAAATTATTACCCAATATGATGCCGATGGCATTCAGTTTGATGACCACATGAGCTTGCCTGCTGAGTTTGGGTATGACGATTACACGATCGCCCTCTACACTCAGGAAACAAAGAAGGCTCCTCCAAGTAATCCTCAAGATGCGGCATGGGTTCGCTGGCGAGCAGATAAGATTACGGCATTCATGACCAGACTGCACAAAGCCGTGAAAGAGCGGAACCCTCAGGCAGTGTTTTCGGTTTCTCCGAATTATTATGATTTTGCTTATCGGCTCCACTTACAGGATTGGCTCGCGTGGGTGCGGCAAAATTTGGTGGATGAACTGATTGTGCAGGTGTATCGATCGGACTTACAAAGTTTTCTGGAGCAAATTAACCGTTCCGAAATCCAGGAAACCCAGCGAAAAGTTCCTACAGGAATTGGCATTTTAACTGGGCTGAGGAATAATCCAGTCTCGATGCAGCGAATCCAGGCGCAGGTGCGGGCATCGCAGAGCCGCGGCTTGGGCGTATCGTTTTTCTATTACGAAAGCCTGTGGAATTACGCCTCAGAGCCAATCGCCGATCGACAGTCTGGGTTTCAAGCCCTCTTTCCATATCCGGCACTCCGCTCTGCGATTGAGTAAACTCTTGTTGCTTTCGCTGCTACCCAAAAATCTGCAATTCGGTTTCGCCCTTGTGCAAAGTCCCCGATAAGTTTTACAGCCTGTCTTTTGACAATCGGGTTTACGCTCCACGAGGATAGGGGAGTGCAACTTTTGGGCGAGAGGTCGATTGGTGAAGCGTGATTTCGCGTTGACGGCATTTTCTCTAATGTTCCTGCTCTGGTTTGTAATCAATCTGGCTCCTGGCCCTGCTCAGGCGTTGCTTAGTCGGGGGTTGCTTAGTCAGGGCATGATTCATCACGATTTGGGTGGGACGATCGCCGCCATCCAGGATGTTCAGCGGGCTGCCGACTGTTTTTGTCATCAGGGCATGATGCTGACGTATCAGAAAACCCCGGAATTGCTGGATCAGATTTGCGTTGTTGGGATGGCAGTGGGTTAAATCCATGCTCGATTTACTTTTGCTTGCCAGCCTTGGATTTCTCGGCAGTTTCGGACACTGTGCTGGGATGTGTGGTCCGATCGCGGCAGCGTTTTCCCTTTCAGATACAGCTCGAACCTCGCGGGGAGCAAAGCTGCGCTATCACCTGCTGCTCAACCTGGGACGCATTCTCAGCTATGCCCTGGTTGGCGGGGCGATCGGCGCATTGGGGTCGGTCTTGATTGCGGGCGGACAGATGGCTGGTGTAGGCAGTCTGCTGCGGCGTGGCATGGCGTTGCTGACTGGAAGTTTACTGATCTGGTTTGGCTTGGGTCAGGTAGCTCCGGGACTGCTGCCCAAACTGCCGTTTCTGCATCCTTTGCTTCAGGGAAAATGGCACGATCGCCTCAGCCAGAGCATGGTGAAGCTGTCGTTTGGCTCGCACTGGGGTACACCGTTTTTGCTGGGCAGCGTGTGGGGGCTGATTCCCTGCGGGTTTTTGTATGCAGCGCAAATCAAAGCAGCGGAAACCGGCAACCTCTGGTACGGCATGGCAAGTCTGTTGGCATTTGGAGTGGGGACAATGCCGATGATGGTGGGTGTGGGGGTGTCGATCGGATCAATCAGTGCCAATCGCCGCAGTCAGCTATTTCGGTTGGGTGGCTGGATTACGCTGCTGATTGGTATTCTCACCCTGATGCGAACAGGTGATATCATGACCGACTACACCGGGTATGGCGCGATCGTCTGTTTGATGCTGGCGTTGGCGGCGCGTCCGCTCGCTCGGCTCTGGGGAACGCTGTTGCGCTATCGGCGTGTCTTGGGCGTGAGTGCATTTCTGCTGGCGTTGGCGCATAGCCTGCACATGATCGAGCATTCCTGGCAGTGGAATTTTGACGCGCTGTTTTTTATGCCCGTTCCGTATCAAATTGGCATTGTCCTGGGCGGGATTGCGCTGCTGCTGATGTTACCTGCTGCCATAACCAGCTTCGATCGTGCCCAGCAAAAACTGGGGAAACTGTGGCGATCGATTCATCTGCTGTCGATTCCGGCGTTGATTCTGGTAGCCGTTCATACGATTACCGTCGGCTCTGAGTTTCTGGGTGCAATGCAGCCAACCGCCTGGAACTGGGGCTGGACGATTGGACTGGGAGCCACGGTGGCGCTCGTGCTGCTGCTGCGCTGCTCCTGGCTGTGGTCTATTTTTGCGTTAGAGAAGTTTTATGTTCCACCCGATCCAACCAAATAGTTTTTCCTTAAACCGTTCCTCAAAGCGGGTCTTCGCGATTCTGGGACTGGCATTGACGGTTACTCCTGCTTTGTATGGCGCGATCGGCTTTCAGCCCGTGACGGCTCATCAAGTCGAAACCTCCGGAAACGTAGGCGCGACGATTCACATTGAACCGAACGATCGCCCTCGTGCAGGTACGCCCAGCCTGGTCTGGTTTGCCTTAGTCAAACGCGGCGGACAGGCAATCCCGCTTTCGGACTGCAACTGTGCCCTGTCGATTTACACGCAGCCCCAACAATCAGGCGATCGACCAATTCAGCAGCCTGCTCTACGGGCGACCTCTGCCGCCGGGCGAGACAATCTTCCCAGCGCAACCGTGACCTTTCCCCGTGCTGGAACCTATGAGGTGGTGCTGCGCGGTAGTCCGAAGACGCCTGGCACGTTTAATCCGTTTCAGTTGAGCTATACGGTGACGATCGCCCAATAATCGCCCAATAATTCCTGAAATTTTTGGCGTGGCTGAATCGAAATATGAAGAACCCAAGTGAGCTCCTGCATCGCCCCCTAAATCCCCCAATGCTGGGGACTTGAGGAGTAGTTCCCCCCAAAGTTGGGGGGCTAGGGGGGCGAATCATACTCAAATTCAGCAACGCCAAATTTTTGACCCCATTTACCAGACGCGCCACTCGTCCCAATCCAAATTAAAGATCGAGGTATCTGGAAAGGCGATCGGGTTTTGGCGTGCCCGCAGGCGGGTTTGCAGTTCCGCAAGCTGGGGTTCGGGCAGGGGCAGATTGTCTACCAGCTCGTAAGGAAAGAGATTTTTTTCCAGGGCATAAGCGGCAGTTTCTCCGGCGGCGGCTCCGGCAGACCACTCAAAGGAATGGACGCGATAGGCAGCGGCAGCAATAAAGCTGGTGGCAATGCTCTTGCCTGTGACGATCAGGTTATCGATTTTCTGCGGAATCATTGCTCGCAGCGGAATTTGTGCCGGATAAGCTGAACCGTGTGCCCGCCGCATTCCTTCGCGTTCGGTGTTGCCGGGGGTTTCGGGCGGCGAAAGCGTCATGCAGGGGTGAAAGTCGATCGCATACTGAGCGATGCCCACCGCATCAGGATAAATGGTCGATCGCGTCCGGCGTGGAATCTGGTTCGCAGGAGTATCTTCCACGATCGCGTTGGTGGCTCCCAGGCCTGCCAGGGCAATCCGCAACTGTCGATACATCGCGTCCGGTAGGGTTTGCTGATAGTAGGAATCGTTGTAGTCTACCTGAGAGATATCAATTTCTGAAATCATAAAGCCGTTTTCGTCTCCGTAGGACGGACGACCCACAATCCGGCGCGACTCGCGGATATAGGGATATTTCGACAGTCCGTGCGCTGTTCCCATCGGAGCATCGAAGCCCTTCAGGTAGCGGTGATTGGGTGCGGGCTGCTTCTTGCCATTCCCCAACTGAGAATCTGTTGTGCCCTCGACCAACCAGTAATAGTAACCGAGCGCATTCTCCTCGCCCTTTCGCAGCGTGTCCGATCGCAGTCCGCCCATCCAGCCACCGGGTTGAAGCTGTCCGGTTTGCTGAAGCTGATCGCGGCTCAAAATCAAATTATCCGCAGCCGTTCCCGGACGGTAATCGTTGCCCCACGTCCAGTTCTGCATGGAAATATCGCCCGGTTTTGGATTTGATACACCGTTGCGACCTTTTTCCCTACGTGGTTTCGGGCTGAGAATGCGCCGATAGGTAAACACATAATCAAAGTTGGCGTTATCTCGCTCGTAGCTGTAATAAGGGGCATACTGCGGATAAAACGATGGCATCTCCTGGGGCTGCGGATTCTCAGTTTGCTCCATTGCAAAGGTATAGGTAAAGCCTTGGGTGCAGTACGGATCGCTTGTTTCACTGGGTGAGGAAGGATTGCGGTACGATCGCGGATCAATTCCCAGTCGGTAAGGCACATCTGCCAGAGCCACCAGTTCTCCGGTTTCCGTCGCGTCGATCACAAACCAGCGATTTTGATTTGCCAAAGGCACAAAGGAAATCACTGTTTTCTGAAACCGATCGGAATCCTCGTAGCGATAGGCATCCTCGATTGTCTGCGAAAGGGTTGCAGTATTGAGCGGCGGCTGACCGGGGGCAGGACGGTGTTGGAGGGCGATCGCCTGCTCGATCTGCTTGCCATTTGCACTCAGCTTCAAATCCTTTACCACGGTGGCAGGAAACCATTTCAGCTCTCCTTTGCCCTGCCGCTCGGCCTCCTTCAGCATCGACTGCAAAATTTCTGCCGCGTCTTCGGGCAAAAAACAGGATTCGCTCACCCAGCAGTCCCCCGGATTGAGCGTGCCGTATTTTTGCTCGATGCGCTGCCGTAGTTCCAGATAGCCGCGTGGATAGAACAAGAGCGATCGCTGTCGCTGTGCCTCATCCAGGGCAGAAGTGCCTTGAGCAGTGAGCTGTCCGCCCAGCCAGTCGGTAATTTCAGTCAGACATACGGTTTTGCCGTCTGATAAAGCTTCATAGGCAGCCGCAGTTCCGGCTAGTCCGCCGCCCACAATCAAAATTTCACAGTTTACGGTTTGGTCGGGCGTGGAAAGGCTGGGCTGAGCTTGCGCGAGAGCCAATGACACTAGGCTGGGATGGGAGACGATCGCCAGAAGCGTACCGAAAAAGGCAACCATCCGAACTTTAAGCCGGGAAAATTTGAGTCGAAACAAGGTTGGTCGAGAAAAGCGCATTATGAATACCGTATCTCGCTCTGTTGATCGAATGGACTCTCCTCGGATAGGTTCCCTGAAGGGCTGTCCTAAACGAGGTTTGACCCTGGGGGCGAATGTAGCACATCGGATCAAAATATTCTCTGAGAGCGTTTACGGAGTATAGGTGGTGCTGACTGTAGACCCTTTTGACAGACCCTTTTGGCTGCTACCGATCGTTTGTGCAGTTACGTTAATTAATTCCTTGTTGAGAACAAAAGCAGGAAGCAATATGAAATCTCGTCGCTTTGTCCTGGCTGCTGGCTCAAGTTTTATGGCAGTTTTGGCTACAGGCTGTGCCAGCAAATCAGTTTCTCAAAAATCTGCTCCTGCCCCGACCTCAGAGCGCCTGAATCAAAACGGTTCTCCTGGCGGGGAGGCAGCTTCTTCTCCAGCAAATCCTCCTAGCCCAACCCCTGAGGCAAGCGAGGAATTAATCCTGAGTTCTGGCAGTTTTGTTGCTGGCGAACATCCTACCCAGGGCACTGTTCGCATTACAAACCAGAGCGGCAAACGAGTTCTAGAGCTGGATCAAGCGTTTAAAACTTCAACTTTTGGACCCGATTTATTCGTTGTTTTGCATCGATCGCCCGATGTGATTGGTTCTACCGTTCCGCCTGCTTTTCCAATTAATGAAGGGGATTACGTTCTGTTGGCTCCGCTCAAAAGCTATAGCGGCGCGCAAAGCTATGACATTCCCGATAACGTAAAGCTTGATGAGTTTAAATCTGCGGCGATTTGGTGTCGTCTATTCAACGCGACATTTGGAGCAGCAACGCTAAAACCATCTGTTTAATTTGTTCGATGAATTGGTCTGGATTGGTCTGAATTGGGGATTCATTTGTGCGAATTGGGCTAATTTGGCCTCCGCTCGATCGCCAAAGAAACACGATCGCCGCCAATTCCTTGCATTGTTTTGAGCAGTTGAGCAACTGCATTGTACGTTAGTTCGCGATCGGCTTTCAGCAGCACTACTCCGTTTGGGTTTTCAGAGAGAAACTGCTGCATTTGTTGAGCAAGCTGATCGGAACTCACAGGTTGATTATTGATAATTGTTTGGCGATCGGCGTTCAGTCCAACCACCAGGGTCTTTAGCTTGGCAGATTCTCCGTCTGCCCCGGCTCCGCTCGTTCGCGGTAGATTTAGATTGAGAATTTGCTGTCCGGTCAGCGTCATCGACACGATGATAAAGAACGTCAGCACGGTCATCAGCACGTCCATCATCGGCACAAGGTTAACTTCTGGAAGTGGTGCCCCCGATCGTTTGTTTTTAAACCGCATCGTTTTGCCTGGAGTTTTTGCCTGAAGTTTTTGCCTGGAGTTTTGCCTGGGTAAGATTCTGCTACTCGATCGCCAGCGACACGCGATCGCCGCCTACATCCTTCATTTCGCCCAGTATTTGAATCACCTGCTCGTACGACAACTTCTGATCTGCCTGGAGCACGATCGCGCCTTTGGGCGTTTTCTCTAGATAGGCTTGGATGTTGGGCAGTAGCTCTGCTTTGGCGATCGGCTGATTGTTTAACAAAAGCTGATTCTCGGCTTGCATCTGGACGATGAGCGGTTCGGGCTGGGGTTCCGCAGGCGTGGCGGGCTGATTGGATGGAAGCTGAACCTGTACGCCCTGCTGGGTGGCTAACGTCATCGACACGATGATAAAGAATGTCAGCACGGTCATCAGCACATCCAGCATCGGCACAAGATTAACTTCTGGAAGCGAGCCGCTGCGGTGCTTTCGTTTAAATCGCATATCTGCTTAGTTCGATCATCTTCCGTCGTTGGGCAAAGCAGGAGCCGAGTGAGCCGCAGGCAGCAAATACGGAGCGTTTGCCTGGGAAGGCTCGTACCAGATCTGCCGATAAATGAGTTCCAGTTCGGTTCCCACTTCGGTGAAATAATCGACCTGATGCGTCTGGAAACTGGCCATCACTCGGTAGATCAGCAGCGCAATAATGGCGACAATCATCCCGGCTGCGGTCGTGATCAGTGCCTCGCCAATTCCACCTGCGGCTTTGGTTGCCTGTTCTGTCCCGCCTCCGCCACCAATATTCAGGTTATCAAAGGTAACGATCAGACCCGTCACGGTTCCCAGTAGCCCCAGCAAAGGCGCAACTGCCACCGTCGTTTCCAGCAGTTTGTCTCCTTTTCGCATCTGGGCAAATTCTTTCTCGCCTGCCGCTTCCATTGCCAGCCGGAAGGTTTCGGGGGTGGGTTGCTTTAGCCGCAGCGGAGCAAGCAGAAATCGACCGATCGGCAAATTCTGTGTTCTTTCAGCAATCCCTCGCGCATCATCCAGGCTAGATTTTGCGGCTGTCAGCACGTCATGCACTACCCGGTCTTCTTTGCTTTGAAGCTGATACCAAAACAAAGCCCGCTCCAGTGCGCAGGCGATCGTCGCCACTGAAAATCCCATCAATGGGATCATCACCGGACCGCCTTTTACCATCAGATCAAAAAAAGTAGCCATAGAGAAAAGCCAAAGGAACAAATCAATCGACGGTCAAAAGCAACTCCCAGATTAGGCATGAGAATCCCTAACGCTAGGATAACAGAGTCCCTGGCTGGAATTCGCTCTGCAAGCCGCGTTTAACTGCCAGGCCATCCGCGCCCGATAAAGATTTTGAGTTCCAATTAATACGATCGCCCCTTAATCTCCGCCAGTTCTTCTTCAGTCAGCACTTCATCCTTTGCAAAGTAGCCAGATGCTTTCTTTGCCTCGATTTCGACCTGGGCATCGGCGGGAATCAGTTCGGGCGGAATCGGGACGCGTTCCACGACCTCAATGCCGGAATGGGTAATGGCGTTGTATTTCATGTTGCTCATCGAGACGAGGCGATCGATCCGCGTAACGCCCAGCCAGTGCAGCACATCGGGCATTAATTCCTGGAAGCGCATATCCTGCACTCCGGCGACACACTCGGTTCGCATAAAGTAGGCATCTGCTCGATCGCCGCCTTCCTGACGTTTGCGGGCGTTGTACACTAGAAATTTCGTTACCTCGCCCAGTGCCCGCCCTTCTTTGCGGCAATAAACGATCACGCCTGCGCCGCCTTCCTGTGCTGTTTGAATGCAAACTTCGATGCCGTGAACCAGATAAGGACGACAGGTGCAAATATCCGAGCCGAACACATCCGAGCCGTTGCACTCGTCATGCACCCGCACCGCGAGAGGACAATCGGGATTGGTCACTGCTGTCGGATCACCAATGATATACACGGTCGTTCCGCCGATCGGCGGCAGAAAAACGTGCAGATCAGGACGGGTAACAAGTTCAGGAAACATTCCGCCCGTTTGCTGAAACAGCACTCGCCGCAGATCCCATTCGTCGATGTTTAGCCGCTTCGCAATGCCCGGCAGATACCACACGGGATCGAGCGCCGCTTTTGTCACCAGCAGGCTGGCATCGGCTTTGAGGATCTGACCGTCTGCCTGCAACCGTCCCTGAGCCATTTCTTCTTTGAGTTCAGGAATGTTGATATGTGCCTTGGTGATGGCGATCGTCGGCAGAATATCGTATTCATCAGAGCCAAAATTGCCAAATGCTTCTCCGGCAAGTGCCCCAAACGGATCGATCGACACAATTTTGTCAGGATTGCTCCAGCTTGGAAACGGGCCAATCTCCATTGTGGGAGCCGTATTGGTTAAGTCTGCTTTGTGCATCGGGTCAAGCACGCCACTTGCGACCGCCAGGGCACGATAAACACCATAAGAGCCTGCGTGGGAACCAATCACGTTGCGATATTTCTGGCTTCTAATTGAGCCAATGATGGGACCGCGTTCTTGAGGGGTTGCTGCTCCCCAGCGAATCGGGGCGACAGAGGTATTCTGAGCCTGATGCGAAGTCAGAATAATATGCTTGGATTTGCGAGATGACGGATTAGAGTTGGGTTGGGTTGGGCGATCGGTCATGGCTGCGCGTAATACCCCCTAGAGAGATGTATCGTATTGTAGTATCCGAAACCGCTCGATTTCTATCCGTTCAAAGACTCCAAATCTTTTCAAAAACTTTGCTTTCAGGAATTTTGGCAAGAATTGGCAAGAAAAAGAGCAGGGTTGAGTTGCCTGGTAAATAAACGCGATGAGTTCTAACGCGATGAGTGCAGACGCGATGAGTGCAAACGCGATGAGTGCAAACGTGACTGTGATTAGCCATCCGCTGGTGCAGCATAAGTTGAGCCTGATGCGCCGAGCCGATACCCACACTCAAGATTTCCGTCGCTTGCTGAAGGAAATTGCAATGCTGCTTGCCTACGAAGTGACGCGAGATCTCCCTCTGAAAAAAGAGGAAATCCAAACCCCACTGGCAACCATGCAGGCCCCGATGCTGGCAGCAGACAAAAAAATGGTGCTAGTTTCGATTATGCGGGCAGGTCAGGGCTTGCTCGACGGCATGATCGAGCTGATTCCTACCGCAAAAGTGGGACATATTGGACTTTATCGCCAACCCTCAACGCTGATGGTCGTCGAGTACTACCTGAAGCTGCCGCCCGATGTTGAACAGCGCGATATGCTCGTGGTCGATCCGATGCTGGCAACCGGAAACTCTGCCGTTGCTGCTGTCGATCGCCTCAAAGAAGCCAACCCCGCCTCGATCAAGTTTGTTTGTTTGCTGGCAGCCCCGGAAGGCCTTCAACATTTCCACGAACAGCACCCTGACGTACCGGTCTTTACCGCCTCGATCGATGAACGCTTAGATGAACACGGGTACATTATTCCAGGTCTGGGCGATGCAGGTGATCGGCTCTACGGCACAAAATAATCCTCGAACTCGTTGCACCCGAACCCCCACCCCCTAAGGCTGAAGGAAAAGGCTTGATGATCGGACTAGAGCAACTTCCCCCCACCGAACAAACCGTCATTCAATATTTACGATCGACTCAGGCAATCCGCGATCGATGCGGTACTCTATTCAATCTGGCAACTCAAGACCAGCTCGACCATTTTCGCTGCGATTTGACTCAGCTCGATTCTGCCGCAGACTATGTGATTCGAGTGATGCAAGCCAACTATCCCGACCTTAATGTGCCGTTCCACAGTCGCTGGCGACATTTTGAAGCAGGGGGCGTTGCGCGATCGGCAATTCTCGATCGTCTGCTGACCGATGCAACTCCTCTGGAACGCGCAAAAGCAAAGTTTGATCTGGCAATTACCAGCGTTTTGCTTGATGCCGGCGCAGGAGCCGACTGGCGCTATCGCGAAGCAGAAACCGGTCAGGATTTTCAGCGATCGGAAGGGCTAGCAGTCGCCAGCTTTCACTTATTCACATCGGGTGGCTTTTCCAGCGATCCTGCCCATCCACTTCAGGCAGATGCGATCGGTCTGCAAAATTTGAGCGAATCCCAATTTGCGGCAGGATTTCAAATCAGCGCAGATAACCCGCTCGTCGGGGTTGAGGGACGGCTTGCCCTCATGCACCAGCTCGGCAATGCTCTTCACCAGGCTCCGAGTTTATTTGGCACAGAAACGCCGCGCCCTGGCAATCTGGTCGATTATTTGCTTCAGACCTCCCAGCCCCCACTTTCGGCTCATCGCGTCTTTGAGGCAGTCTTAGCGGGCTTCAGCGAAATCTGGGCTGGCAGACAAACGATCGCAGGCGTTAATCTGGGCGATGTCTGGATTCACCCCGCCTTGCCTGATCGGGGAATTGGCTCTCAGCTCGTTCCTTTTCATAAGCTTTCCCAGTGGCTCACCTATTCGCTGCTGGAACCCTTGCAAGAGCTGGGCATTCTCATCACCGACCTCGACCAGCTCACCGGACTTCCCGAATATCGCAACGGGGGACTATGCCTTGATTGTGGCTTGCTTCAGCCCAAGCACGAAACGATCTTCAAAACCGCCTATTCCCCAGACTCGGAAGTCATTGTCGAATGGCGTGCCCTCACCGTCATCCTGCTTGATCGCATTGCCGATCGCATTCGCACAACGCTCAACCTTGATCAGCAAAGCCTCCCCCTGGCAAAAGTCTTGGAAGGTGGAACCTGGGCAGCCGGACGACAAATTGCCAAAGAAAAACGATCGGGCGGCATTCCCCCGATTCAAATCGTCAGCGACGGCACGGTTTTTTAAGCGGCTTGCGCTAGCTCACCCTTTAGCAGCGGAAAGCCCATTTCCTCGCGCTGCTTCAAATAAAGCTGTGCCACCTGTCTTGCTAAATTCCGAATCCGCAGAATGTACCGCGTCCGCTCCGTGACCGAGATAACGCCCCGCGCATCCAGTAGATTAAACGTGTGTGAACACTTCAGCACATGGTCAAATGCTGGTGCAACCAGTTCAAGCTTCATCAGCCGCTCTGCTTCCTTCTCGTACAGCCCAAACAGGGTGAACAGCAGCTCCGGGTCAGATGCCTCAAAGTTATAGCCGGAATTTTCGATCTCACTCTGCAAATGCACGTCTCCGTAGGTGAGGCGATCGTTCCACTGAATCTCAAAAATCGAATCGACTCCCTGCAAATACATCGTGAGCCGCTCCAGCCCGTAGGTGATTTCAACCGAAACCGGACGACAATCAATTCCGCCACACTGCTGGAAATAAGTAAACTGCGTCACCTCCATTCCGTCCAGCCAGACTTCCCAGCCTACCCCCCAGGCTCCAACGGCTGCGTCTTCCCAGTTGTCTTCGACAAAGCGAATATCGTGGTCTTCAGGCTGAATGCCCAATGCGCGCAGCGAATCCAGATAAACTTCCAGAATATTATCCGGCGATGGCTTGATTAAAACCTGGTACTGGTAATAGTGCTGCACCCGATTCGGGTTTTCTCCATACCGTCCATCTGCCGGACGGCGACAGGGTTCTACATACGCCACTGACCACGGTTCTGGACCAATCGCCCTCAAAAACGTGTGTGGACTCTTCGTGCCTGCTCCTTTTTCGGTGTCGTAAGGCTGAACGATTAAGCAGCCTCGATCGCTCCAAAACTGATGCAGCGTTGCAATCACTGACTGAAAATTCACGGCAGTCTCTTCCCCCAAACTCGCTTCAACCGAATTCATTGTGCCTCAAATCCGGCACGGGATGCTGCCCTCGCCACTGATATCGCTAGATGAATGACTGGATGAATGAACGGACAAATGAAACAAAGCTCGTCTTGCCTGCCCAAGTTTTGCCTGCCCAAGTTTTGCCTGCCCAAGTTTTGTCTATCGAAAAAAAGGAGGCAATGCCTCCTCGATCTATACCCAGCTGAAAGTCTGAAACTTGAATTTATCGGATCGATCGCCCTCTCGATCCAGCACGGGTCGATTGCTTGGCAGTTCCCTGAAGGGACGATCGCTTCACTTTGCGACGAGTTTTGCGTCCCAGCGATGTGCTGCCGATGCCCATCAGACCGAGCGCAACAAAAGGTTGCCAGGAGGGGCGATTAGAACGGGCTTCGTAGCGAGTAGAGCGCGTGGAATCCGGCTGTTTTTGTGGCTGCGACAGCGTGCTGAACAGCGACATTCCTCCGGCAAGCAGCAAAGCCCCAAGCGTTTTGGCAGTTTGAGAAGGAGATTGCTCCTGTTTCAAGCCAAACGACGCATAAAAGAAATAAACGCTAATCGCGAGAGAGACGAGCAGAAAAAAGCCGATTGCAGCGGAGCTATTAGCAAAGGTATAAATTGGTCCTTTTGCCTCGGAGAATTCCTGAAACGTGGAAAATGGACTGGTCATGGATTGCCTCCCTATTCCGGTGCAAGTTCAGTAGAGCTGTGTGGAGTTGGCACAGTTGCGCCATCGTTGCGGCTGAAGTGCGACACAAAGGTCGTAGTGGCATATTCGGGATAGCCCTCAACGCCCAGATCCGCAATATCCAAGCCCTTGATTTCCTCTTCGGGCGGAACGCGTAACAGGTTAAATTTCTTCAGCACCCAGCTTGAAACATAGCCCGGGATAAAGCCCAGCAGAATGACGCAGACCAGCGCACCGACAAGCTGACCGACCAGATTGATCGAAGGAATGCCGTCGCCCTGGGGGTAGCCTGCTGCTGCAATACCGACCACCACTGAGCCAAAGAGTCCAGAGAAGCCGTGAACGCCCACTGCCCCCACTGCATCGTCAATCCCTGCTTTCTCGATCGCCACAATCACCTTGGGCATGATGAAAGCCGCGATAAACGCCAGCACAATCACGACCGAGGGATGGTACAGATCCATGCCGCCACCCGTCGCAATAATGCCTGCCAGTCCGCCAGAGATGGTAAAGAACGGATCGCCCTTAGAAGACAGGTAAGCTCCCACTAGTCCGGCAGCGAGTGCCATTGTGGTATTTACTCCGATCGATGCCAGCGTCATCGGCGTACCGTAGATCGTCGTCTCTCCATCGTAGCCCGGCAAGAAAATCATGCAGGCAGCCAGAAACGCATAAAAGCCCACAAAGATCAGCATCAGCCCCACCATTGTTAGCGGCAGGTTGTGCGGCAGAATTGGACGCGGGTTGCCGTTCTCGTCATATTTGCCAATCCGGGGACCCAGATTCATCAGCACGCCCAGCGTGAAAAAGCCAGAGATGCCGTGGACGATCGCCGCGCAGCCAAAATCGTGATACCCCAGGCGGGTAAACATCCAGCCAAACGCACTCCAGCCCCAGGCAGCTCCAATCAGCCAGGTAAATGAACCAAGGATGATCGACAGAATCAGATATGCGCCGATTTTGACTCGCTCAATCAAAGCTCCCGAGAGAATCGAGGCGGTCGTCATAGCAAACAGTGCGAACGCAAAGAAGAACACGCCCGTAATGTGATCAGCAGTATTTGGACCTAGCGCAGGCGACCAGGGATAGGACGCATCCACATAGGTCATTGCGGTCTTGATCGTTTCGCTCTGTTCGGGGTTAGTCCACGGTCCCAAAATGCCACCCGTAAATGGGAAAAATGGAAACGCATTGTATACCCACCAGCCAAAGAAGAAAAAAGCGAGTCCGACACTGGCAAGCGTTAGCAGGTTTTTGACCATCGTTGCCAGCACGTTCTTTGTGCGCGATGCGCCGCCCTCGTAGGCAAGAAAGCCTGCGTGGATCAGCAACATGAACACCGAAGACCAGTAGTAAAAAGACTCTGAAGTGAATGTGCCGAGAAATTCTTGCGCTTCAGGAGACATGGTTGATGGAGGATAAACGACTATCGTTGCAAGACACCACAATTCGCACGGCGTAACCAGGGAATCCTGTCACTCTTTCTTGCTGTCACGCTCTTTAAGTGATAGGCACGATAAATCAGGCTGAACGAACAGCCCTCGATTCGCTAAACAAAAAACTCAGATGAAAGTGTTAATTACGCGATCGCAAAATCGCAAACTAGAAAAATCCGAACGCTGCAAGCCCAGACATTAAAAGCCCGAACATTAAAAGTTCAGACATTAAAAGTCCGAACGCGACAAGCTCAAACCCAAGCGTTTTGAATCAGCAAAATCTTGAGTTAAAGATGAACATACCGCAGGAACGATAAATCCTGAACCAAATGTTAAACCTAACTTGTTATAACAAATGGTATTCTAATTAACCATCTGGGAGATTAGAGCAGTTTATGCTACATGACTAAGCCCTTGTCCTGAATCCTTGAGTAACTTTGGCAATCTGTCAGGAATGAACTTCAGGCAATGACTTTTTGTAAGACGTGTGAGCGATCGCGTAGTACCCCTGAAAGCTTATAGATTGCAGCATCTGTGTTCCTTTATCCTGCCTGAACCGATCGTTCATCAAATTAATTCTCAAATCATCACTCCAATTATTCATTCTCTGTTCGATCGTCTTTCACGTCCTCGGCCGTCGCATTGTTCGAGTGGTTCAACGATGTTCAGCAGGATAATCTTCGATCAATAGTCGAATCGTTAATTGTTCTAAATAGTTGATTGTTCTGACCTGTTATGATTGCTCCGACTTCTCGCTCTTCGGTCGTGTATCGTTCAGAAGCCTTGCATTGGGGTAATTGACAGGATCAATCGTGCAGTCTGCGTTTGTTAAAAGGTGAAAAATTATGGTGAGAACAAAGGTTTGGCAGGGAGAACCCTTCTGGGGATTAGATTATGACTTTGACCCCCAATGGCTGCTCACACCTGCCCAGCAGGAGCTTCAGGCAAAGCTAATCGACTTGTGTGCTACCGTACTGCGTCCCAACGCCATCGATTCCGATCGCAATCTGGTTTACCCGCGCAAAAACTTTGAGGCATTGGCATCGCTCGGTTTATTGGGGCTATTTGTGCCGAAAGCGTGGGGCGGATTGGGCGAAAATCATGTCTGTGCGGCAATGATTGTAGAAACGATCGCCCGCTATGGCTGTCCCAGTACAGCAATGTGCTACACAATGCACCTGGGCGCAGTCGCCGCCGCTCTGTTTCGTGCCCATGAAAATTCCCAATTGCAGCAGTTGCTTCAACGCCTCGATCGCGATGTCTTGATTGGGACACTGTCCTACTCTGACCCAGAAACCGGATCGCACTTCTGGTATCCTGTTTCCTCGAAAGCAGAAGCGTCTGAAGCAGGCTGGAACGTCACCAAAAAAGCCTCCTGGACGACTTCGGCAGGCTTTGCTGACTGGTACATTGTCCAGACTACCAGCCCCGATTTTGACGGCAACTACGCGGATTTGTCCTGCTTTTTGATCTACGGCGATGAAGTCAAAGCAGAACCGCACAAATGGGATGCGCTGGGTTTGCGCGGCAACCAGTCGGGAACGCTGTTAGTCGATGGGGTCACGGTTCCGATCGATCGCCTGGTCGGACCCAAAGGAGACGGTACCGCTTCTAACGACGAAATTGTCGATCCGTTTTTCCTGCTCTGTTCGTCGGCTTGCTGGAACGGTATCGCCATGGGGGCGATCGATATTGCCAAGCGGCACGTCACTCGCAAAAAGCACGTTGATGTGGGAATGCGTGTCGCAGATTATCCAACGATTCAGGATTATTTTGGCGAAGCGATTATTGATACCAACACCTGTCGATCGTTTACCTTCACCATGGGCAAACTGATGGATGATCTGACGAACGGGTGCGACTGGTCAATCCACGCGGATCTGACGGCTTTGCCGCGATCGGCTTATCTGCCCTGGTACTGGCAAATCAAGTTTGCAGCAGCTAAAAATGTAGCCCACGTCTGCGACAAGATGCTGCACGCCTGCGGCGGTTCAGGGTTCAAGAAAGACATGGAAATCGAACGCTATCTGCGCGATGGTAAAGCGGGCTGGGTGATGGGTCCGACGAACGAAGTGCTGCGGCAATTTGTAGGCAAACTGGCTCTTTTAGGGTTCGATTCTCTGGACTACTGGAATCAAAACGTGAACGAGCGCGTGCTGCACAACGAAGTCAAAAAATTAGACGCAGCAGGCAAGCGCAAACTGGCAGAACAGCTTTTAGCCGAAGCGGATGCCGCCGAAGCGCAAGCTTTATCAAAGTCCTTTGCCGCGAGCATTGCCTGAGAATACATTCGGCTCAGTGTGAGCGATCGTCCAACCCCTGAAAAACCCGATCGCCCATACCGTTCTACGATCGCAATGAGATTTGATAAGGGGATTTAACAATGAGACTTAATAATGAACAATGAATCTGTGGTTGGGTCGATCGTCTCGATGTGGCGATATCCGGTTAAATCGATGCTGGGCGAGGAGTTAAACGCAACGGAAGTGATGGAGCGTGGCTTGATGGGCGATCGTGCCTATGCGCTGGTGGATGCAGAAACAGGAGCAATTATTAGCGCAAAGCTGCCGCGCAAGTGGGGCATATTATTTGACTGTCGCGCTGCTCTCAATTCGCCGGAACAGGTGAAAATTACGCTGCCGGATGGGTCGATCGTGATGGGCGATCGATCAGACATAAACGAAATTCTCTCTCAGGCATTTGGGCGCAAAGTCAGGCTAGAAACCGCCGCGCCAGCAGCCCCCAGCATTGAGATGTATACACCCGATATTGAAGACATTACAGATGCAGGCTGCGAAACGAATGCTGCTATTCGTCCAAATACGTTTTTTGATGCAGCAACCGTGCATTTGCTCACGACGGCAACACTCGATCAGTTTCAATCGATCACGCCGACTTCACGCTTTGAGCCGCGCCGCTTTCGCCCAAATTTTGTGGTTAAACCGCTCGAGGGCGCAACGGGATTTGTCGAAAATGACTGGGTGGGCAAAACGCTTGCGATCGGCGATGAAGTCCGGCTCAGCATTACCGAACCTTGCCCGCGCTGTGTAATGACCACGCTGCCGCAGGGCGAACTGTCCAACGATGTGAATGTGCTGAGAACAATCGTGAAACACAACAGCGGTCATGTAGGCATTTATGCCAGTGTCAGGCAGGGCGGTACGATTCGATGCGGCGATCGGGTGGCGATCGTCTAATGGCTCAATCGCTGTTTTATTTTCTGTTGGCAGGTCTGTGTGAGATTGGGGGCGGCTATCTTGTTTGGCTAGCCGGATCGCTTTGATTGGTTGGGAAGCTGGATTGCATTGCTTGGTGTAATGGTAATGATGTATGCGCCTCGAAACTAAAGATAGTTCTGAAGATAATTCTAAGAACACGATAAAATCTGATTTTGCAATCAGCTCTGATGTTCCGCAGCCGATGGGACGTGTCATTGCAGACTATCGAATTGAACCCGGAACGGCGATCGCCTACAGGGTGCAGGCAGGACAGTATATTCAAATCATTGACGTGGAAGGATCGCAGTGTTCGGACTTTCTGGCGTTCGCGGGCATCGATGATGCGGAAGAACTGGACAGCACTGCGACTCGCACCCTGAATGGCTTGGCAATGCCTCAGGCTGGACTGCTGGGCAAATATTTTTCGCAAACGCTCCAGCCGCTGTTTGAAGTGATTCAGGACACCTGCGGACGACACGACAGCTTCCTGCTTGCCTGCACCAACCAATACTACGAAGACGCAGGCTATCCGGGACATCCAAGCTGTAGCGATAACTTTAATCGAGTTTTGCAGCCGTATGGCATTGCGGCCCGATCGGGCTGGGCGGCGGTAAATTTCTTTTTTAATACTGCCGTAGATTGCAGCGGGGCGATCGTCTCAGCCGAATCGTGGTCGCGTCCGGGAGACTATGTGCTGTTGCGGGCAAGTCGCGATTTGCTCTGCGCCAGTTCCTCCTGTCCAGACGATATCGATCCGGCAAATGGCTGGCATCCCACGCCGATTCAGGTGCGAATTTATGACAGGAGCGAAACTTTTGCGCGATCAGTTGGGCGACGAGCTTCCCCCACGCTGCCCCTGCGACAAACCCAACCCAGCGCATTCACCGATCGCATTGAGACGCTCACCGATCATTTGGCAGAATACAACGGCTTCTGGGTTCCTCAAACCTTTGCCCACCACGGCATTCAAGACGAATATTGGGCACTGCGCGATCGAGCCGTTTTGCTGGATCTCTCCGCACTGCGAAAGTTTGAGATCTGCGGCGACGATGCCTTGAATCTGCTTCAGTATGCCTTTTCGCGAGATGTGACCAAACTGCAAGTCGGGCAGTCTGCCTACGGCTGTTTGCTCAATCCCCACGGTGGCATTGTGGATGATGGGATTGTGTTTCGACTGGCAGCGCAGGTGTTTCGCTATGTGGGCAACTGCGACTCTGACGGGGAATGGCTGGCACGGCTGGCACAGCAACAAAGTTTCTCGGTGACGATCGATCCCAGCAGCGATCGACTTCACAATCTGGCACTTCAGGGTCCGCTCTCCCGACAAATTCTGCGATCGATCACCCAGTTTGATTCAAAATTCACCCCCTACACGATCGACGATCTGCCTTATTTTCATTTTGCGATCGGCACGATTGCCAACGTTCCCGTTCTGATTTCGCGCACCGGATATACCGGAGAACTGGGCTACGAATTATTTGTGCATCCTCGTGATGGGTCTGCCCTTTGGGATGCGCTAATGGCTGTCGGAAAACCGTTTGGACTGCAGCCGATGGGAATGTTTGCCCTCGATCGCGCCCGAATTGAAGCCGGATTGCTGAGTGCCGGACGAGAGTTTGACGATTTAACATCGCCCTATCAGGCGGGAATCGGCTGGTCAGTGGCACTGAAGAAACCCGATTTTATTGGCAAAGCCGCCCTGGAAGCAATCAAGCCACACCCACCTAAAGTCGCTGTTGGACTGGTGCTAGACGGCAATGAAGTCGCAGAACCCGGACACCCTATTTATGCGATCGGGGAACGCTGGCGCGTCGGTATGATTACGAGTGCAACCTTTTCACCAATTCTAAATCGCAGTATTGCTCTGGCTCAAGTGGCTCCTGAATACAGCACGATCGGCACTGAGTTGGAAGTCGGCGTGATGGATGGAATGAAGCGACGAATCAAGGCGATCGTGGGAACGCTGGCAGCTTATGATCCAACCAAGAGCAGAGTACGAGCGTGAGAACGAAAATGGGAACGAAAGAGAGAACAGAAACGGAGATCAAAACCTACCTCTGGGATATCGCAGGCGTTGATGGTCTGCAAGCAATGAAAAGTATCGTAGGTGAAGCGATCGATCGAATTGCGCCGTTTCGATCTCTTGAATCTCAGCTTGGCGGCGAGCATTGCTCAATTCTGCGGCTCTGTGAAAACAACTTTCGGATTTCCTGTTGCGGAGACAATGCCCCCATTGCTCAGGTTTTGAATACTTTGTCCACTCAGCATGTCTGGATCAAAAAATTTAACTGGCTGGGGTCGTTGATTCTGCCTGAAGCCGCCTTATCTCAACTGTTGCTGATTGCGATTTCTAAACCGCCTCACCGACTGGAAAATCTGCCGCTGCACTGTGCTGCCCCTGCTCGCATCAACGGAATTTCTGTGCTAATCTGGCGACACCCAATTGCTGGAAAACCCGCCCTTGAACTACACGCCGCTCAGAAAGATTTGCCTCAACTTCAAGCAAAGCTTCAGCCTCTTTAACTCACCCGATCGCCCTCTCAATGCCGATTCCCCTTCACCTGGCAATTTCTGAGCAGCTTCGTCATCAAATCACAAACGGCGAGTTTAAACCGGGCGAACAGTTGCCCAGCGAACACCAGCTCATGCTGCAGTTTGCAGTCAGCCGCATTACTGCCCGACGAGCGATCGCCAATCTGGTCAACCAGGGCTTAGTCGTTTCTCAGCGCGGCAAGGGCGTGTTTGTCAAAGAACAGCGCAAAGTCACTTATTCGCTGTCCAGCCCGATGATTTTTTTTGAAGCGGATATGCTTCGTCAGGGTGTCACCAGTTCCATTCGCAATCTTGTGTTTAAATCGGTTTCTCCTCCGTCTACCATTCGTCAAACACTGCAACTTTCGCCCAATCAATCCGAAGTCTATCTGCAAAAAAAACTGCTGCTGCTGAACGACGTTCCCGTTGCCATTGATATTACCTACATCCTGGCAAACCTGGGCAAAACCTACGCTAAAGACCTGAAGCAGCACATGACCTTTCCCACCCTAGAGCAAAATGGCGTTCTGATCGATCGCATTACCGCCACCCTCGAATCTACTCGTGCCAACCCTGAAACCAGCGAATATCTAGGCGTTCCCCTTGGGGAGCCGCTGATCGTCTACTGCTACACTGCCTACACCCCCGCTCATCAGCCGATCGTCACCGGAGAAGCCCTCTCGCGAGGCGATCGATTGGCATACTCAGTGGAGATTAGAAAACAGGACTTGCAGAGGCGATCGGAATAGGAGACCAACGGTTCAGCCCAAGCCTTCAGACCAATATTCACGAATCAGCACATGGAATTGATGCGGTCTGATTTTCTAGACCTTAATTTCTAGCCAGACCTTAATTTTTAGAACGATATGTCATAGTCAAAGAATGGTTTAACCACCCATCATGCAAGAAGCTTAAACAAGCTTTACCGAAACGATCGCAGGAGAAAATTTATGGATGTGAAAGCAGCCGTAGCCTTGGAAGCAGGCAAACCTTTGAGTATTGAAACCGTGCAGCTTGAAGGACCAAAAGCAGGCGAAGTGCTGGTCGAAATCAAAGCGACAGGCGTTTGCCACACCGATGCTTTCACGCTGTCTGGGTCAGACCCCGAAGGGCTATTTCCGGCGATTCTAGGTCACGAGGGCGCCGGGGTTGTCGTTGAAGTGGGCGCAGGCGTAACTTCAGTGAAACCCGGAGATCATGTGATTCCGCTCTACACGCCAGAGTGCCGCAACTGCGAATACTGCCTCAGCCGCAAAACAAATCTCTGTCAGGCAATTCGATCGACTCAGGGCAAAGGACTGATGCCCGATGGAACGAGCCGTTTTTCGATCGATGGTCAGATGATCCATCACTACATGGGCACATCTACCTTTGCCAATTACACCGTGCTGCCCGAAATCGCCGTTGCCAAAATCCGGGAAGATGCCCTGTTTGAAAAAGTTTGCTACATCGGCTGTGGTGTGACGACAGGCGTGGGAGCCGTAATTTACACCGCAAAGGTGCAGCCCGGTTCAAACGTAGTCGTCTTTGGGTTGGGCGGCATCGGACTCAATGTGATTCAAGGCTGCCGCATGGTCGGGGCGAATATGATTGTCGGTGTGGATCTGAATCCGCAGAAGCGCGAACTGGCAGAAAAGCTGGGCATGACTCACTTTGTCAATCCCAAGGAAGTTGAAGGCGATCTGGTTGCCCATCTGGTAGAACTGACGAAAGGCGGTGCGGACTATAGCTTTGAGTGCATCGGCAATGTGAATGTAATGCGGCAGGCGTTGGAGTGCTGTCATAAAGGCTGGGGCGAAAGTACGATCATCGGCGTAGCGGGAGCCGGACAGGAAATTAGCACTCGTCCGTTTCAGTTGGTGACAGGTCGGGTCTGGAGAGGCAGCGCGTTTGGTGGCGCAAGAGGACGCACCGACGTTCCCAAGATTGTGGACTGGTACATGGACGGCAAAATCAACATTGATGATCTGATCACGAACGTGATGCCGATCGAGCAAGTGAACGAAGCCTTTGATCTAATGCACCGGGGTGACGCAATCCGAACGGTTCTAACTTTCTAGAATTTGTCGCTTAAAGAATAGTGGGTCAGTGGGAGAGGTTGTGCGCTGTCCCCTAAATCCCCCAATCCTGGGGGACTTTGAGATTTATCGTCAAATATTCTTTCTCGATCGCTTCAGTACAGGCGACTAAACGATTCGCACTCTCACTGACTAAAGGCTCTTTCGATGGTTTCGCAATCTATTATCCTCAAGACCCTCCCTAAAACAAGTCCTTAAGCTTTGCTCGATCGTGCGGTGCAAGCAAAGTGTCCAGACTGGAACCTGTGGGAATAATGCCGCCCGGATTCAGCGGAAACAAATTGCCGTAGTAGTCGCGTTTAATCACTTCCAGATCACAAGTGCTTGCCACGCCTGGGAGCTGATACAAATCGCGCAGATAGCCTGCCAGATTTGGGTAGTCCTGAATCCGGCGACGATCGCACTTAAACAATCCATAGTAAACCGCATCAAAGCGGATCAGAGTTGTAAACAGGCGCACGTCTGCCAGCGTTAAGCGATTCCCGCACAAATATCGCTGATGTTCCAGAGCCACATCAATCTCGTTCAGAACAGTAAAAAGCTCATTCACGGCAGTATCATAGGCTGCTTGCGTCTGGGCGAATCCGCAACGATATACGCCGTTATTCACTGCGTCATAAATTTTTTCGTTCCAGGAATCGATCGCTTCTCGTAGCTCAGCAGGATACAAATTGAGTTCAGGATACTGAGAAAATTCATTCAATCGATCGTTCAGCATCACGATGATTTCTGCGCTTTCGTTATTCACGATCGTTTGTGTTTGTGTATCCCAAAGTACGGGAACAGTCGATCGCCCGGTATATCCCGGTTTAGCTTGCTGATATAATTCCGCTAACGTCTGCAAGCCATTCTCTGGAGTATCAAATATCCATCCTCCTGCTTCTGGCGAAGGAGAAACGATCGTTACCGAAATTGCATCTTCTAATCCCTTCAGGGCACGGACAACCAGCGTTCGATGTGCCCATGGGCAACCCAATCCTACATAGAGCCGATAGCGTCCTGTGGCTGGCAGATAAGGGCGATTAGAATCTGTATCAATCGCGTTTCTAAACTCGCTGGCTGGACGAATGTAAGCCCCCGACGCATCGCGTGGCGCAAGCCGAGACATCATTAAATGCCACATTGTTGTCCAGGCAAATCGACCCAATCGGATAATGGATTTGGCAGGTAAGGTTGCTTTCGCTTTTCGGGTAGGCTGAGTCATGGTGATTCACTTTTTGCAAGCTGATGCAAAACCTCCAGCATTCGATCGATTTCCTCGGTCGTGTTGTAATGGGCTAAGCCAATTCGCACCATGCCGCCCTGATCTTCGACGCCGAGCCGTTCACTCAAATTCAGCGCGTAGTAGTTGCCCGACCAGGTAAAAATGCCGCGATCGCTCAACGCCTGAGCAACCTGCTTTGGATGATAGCCCTTTAGCCGAATTGAGACCGTGGGTGTGCGCCACTGAATGCGATCGAAATCGGTGATGCCGTAAAACTGTAAACCCGGAATTTGCAGCAGTTCGGCGATGAGATATTTTGCTAAATCGGCTTCGTATTGCTGAATCGCGTTCATTGCCGCTACCAGTGCAGCCCGTCGATCGGCACTTTGAGGGTCAACTTTTCTGCCCAGATCTGCTAAATACTCGATCGCCGCCGTTACGCCCGCCATTGCTTCATGATTTTGGGTTCCGGTTTCCCAGCGATCGGGCGAGGTATTCGCTGCCGGACGGACTTTGTAGGGATACAGCCGATTTAGCAATTCTGCTTTGCCGTACAGCACACCCGCATGAGGTGCAAAAAATTTGTAGGGCGAACAGGCGAGAAAGTCACAGTCCAACGCCTTGACATCGATCGACCCATGAGGCGCGTAATGAACCGCATCGATATACACCCAGGCTCCTACTTGGTGAGCCAGCTCAACCGCTTTTGCCACATCGCTAATTGTTCCAACCGCATTCGAGGCATAGCCGATCGCTACTAGCTTTGTTTTCTCAGTGATCTGACGCTGCAAATCTTCATAATCTAGCGTGCAGTCTTCGGGGTGAAAATCAACCCAGCGAATCGTCACGCCGATCTCAGCTAACGCCGTCCAGGGAGACACATTGGCATCGTGATCCAGCCGCGTCACTACAATCTCATCTCCGGGCTTCAGTTCACGGGCGATCGATCGGCTGAGGGCAAACGTCAGCGTCGTCATATTCGCGCCAAATACCACTTCTTGCGGGGCACAGTGCAAAAAATCTGCCATTGCTGCATGGGCAGACTCGATCGTGCGATCGGTGCGCTGGCTGGTGAGAAAAACGCCGTGGGTGTTGGCATTGGCAAAAGTCAGGTAATGGGTCATCGCCTGGATGACTCGCTGCGAAACCTGTGTGCCACCGGGACCATCAAAAAACACGGCAGGTTCTCCGTTCACGGTTTGCGCCAGAGCCGGAAACTGGGCACGCACCCAGCCCAGGTCGATCGCAGGTTGGGACACAGTGAAAGAATCAATCACGGTAGAGAGGAACAAAAGGGGCATCTCCACGGTATCAAACTTGCAATTTATCAAACTTGCAATTTACCGTTTGGCTTTGTGAAGTCACTGGAAACCCACGACAAATCTCGTATGATGCTTCAGGGCGTATTTCAAAAATTTGATATCAGAATGCAGCCGATTGCTTCGCAGTTCCCCGAAGGGGTAATCGCACTTGATCCAACAATTCAGCTTCAGCTTGAGATTTTGGGAGGATTTATCGTCCTGCTCTGGGTACTGGAAACCGTGGATCAGCTTTTGCTGCGAAATCGGCTTAACGCGCTGGGCATTCGTCCGTGCACTCAGATTGGACTGCGGGGCATTCTCTTCGCGCCTTTGCTGCATGGCTCCTGGGCACATTTGGCGGCAAATACTGTTCCGTTTCTGGTGCTGGGCTGGCTGGTCTTGCTCAATGGGTTCAATCAGTTTGCGATCGTGACTGCTGTCGTCTGGATTGTGAGCGGCTTAGGAGTCTGGCTGTTCGCGTCCCGAAATTCGCTACATATTGGGGCAAGCGGCGTCGTTTTTGGCTATCTGGGCTTTTTGCTGGCGCGTGGCTATTTCAGGCAGGACTTTGGATCGATCGCGATCGCTGTCGTCGTCCTGGCACTCTATGGACCGCTGATCTGGGGAATATTACCCTTCCGGCGCGGCATCTCCTGGCAGGGGCATTTGTTTGGCATGGTGGGCGGGGTGCTGGCGGCTCGTTATATGCCTCAGCTACAGCAGGGGTTTGCGACAATCGAGCGGATGCTGCAACGGTAAAAGTATTTCGGCTTGTTTTAATTCCAACTCCAATTCAAGGGGAGTCGATCGCGCCTGGAATCTGGAGCCAGCGTGAAATTTCTGGTGCCGCTCGAAAGGCACGACCTCAGGGGCTTGACTTTATCTAGCCCTATCTAGCCCTAAATTGGGCATAACGGGCGAGCACCCTACTCTATCTATATAAACAAATCGGCAACTACCAGCTTGCTAAACGCTATATATGGAGTAACCTATGTAGAAAGCAACCCCTGGAGAGGTCTGAAAAGTGCTAGCCGTTGTCCGAACTGCCTCCTCAATCCTGAATCCTGCTCTCAATTCTGCCAGGAATCTAGCTCGCTCTCAGAGTTTTAAGTCCCCGGTTAGAGGGGATTTAGGGAGCAATGCGGCATCTTCGCCACTCCTCAGCCCACCTCCACAAACTTAATCTCTCTACTAAACAAAAGACGATCGAGTTTTAGTCCCGTTAAGCCACCTTAGCAGCAAGCAGGATTTCCCATGGTGTACATGAGTCAACCCAAGGATTTGTTTCGCCTCCCAGTTCAACCCGTGGGGGCTAAATCTCAAATGGCTTCTGACTCTGCTGCTGTTCGCTTGAAGCAGGCAACGCAAGCTCGGTCGCGTAGTGTTCCCGAAACGATGTTGCCCACCGCCGCTCGCCAAAGTCAAAAATCCGCTCGATCAGG
Organism: Leptolyngbya sp. ST-U4; assembly: GCF_039962215.1. Taxonomy (NCBI): domain Bacteria; kingdom Bacillati; phylum Cyanobacteriota; class Cyanophyceae; order Leptolyngbyales; family Leptolyngbyaceae; genus Leptolyngbya; species Leptolyngbya sp. ST-U4. Next base: position 1,113,938 of record NZ_JAMPKZ010000001.1, on the reverse strand, counting down.
AAACGATCGACCCACCGAGCGACTTCACCTTAACCCTGACCTCTTTGCTCATGGCTCATCGACTCGCATGGCTTCGGCTCTGCCCATTTGGGAGGCAAGCAATATTTTGACGCAGCGCGGTCATCTCCCCTGGCAAAACGATCCCGATGGCAAGCTCCACTACGCCAAAGACATTGATAACGGGCAGGGAGCAATTCACTTCTGGGTGACAGAAGACCTGGAAAATGATTACCCAGTCTCCCTGGCAGGGGCAGCCGCACTCGCCGTCGTGGATACCTTTGATATTCGGGCAGCCTGTATGCACCTGATTTATGCTGCCTGCGCGACTCAGTTTGCCAAGCCCTGGGAGCAGGAACTCGTAATTGACGATCGCCAGATCGAATCTTATCTTGGCTTAAAAAAACGGACTGACCTAAATCGACAGCAAAAGCTAGCCCTGATCGAAGAGATCGCCAAACAGCCCTGCAAAATCACAACCTTCATTTCCTACCCCAATCAGGGCAAGGTCAAAGGTTTCACCCTAGAAGAAGGACGGCTCTGGCACTTGCTGGGCACTCGCTACCACTATCAGCACGACCTCCTGAGCAACAAAGAACTCGTCGGCATTACCTTTGTGATTCGAGCCGGGCTTTGGGCAAAGTATTTTCTCAACGAAGAGGGACGACGCAAGCAAATTGCTCACTATCAGCACGGCATTCTTTCCAAGACGCTGCTGGAAAGTATCATGAGCCTCTGGCAGCATCGCGAAGGGGCTGCGCGTCTCATGGTCTGGCTATTGTTTAAGACTCAGTTCGATCGCCGCCATCCGCTCACGGTGCAAACCCTGATGGAGGTTGCCTACGGTCAAGAAAAAGTTCAGCAAGCGCGACTCAACAGCGAAGCCCGGAAGCGACTTTCCGCCAACTGGGACGAAGACCTCCTAACGCTGCACGAGCGGGGCTGGAAACTTCAGTTCGACCCAGAATCCTACCCGATCGAAATTCAACCCCCAGCATTTGGGCGAATGACCGCTCGCAAACCCAGAGGTTTCTTTGACAAGCTGCTGGCAGCCCGCCTGTGGATTACGGCTGAAGCAGGGACGATCGATCAAATCACTCCCTCTGAAGACGAAAACACCAACGCAGCTTTGCAAATCGAAGAAATCTCCAATCCCGTTGAACTAAGTGGATCACAGGTAAAGGATCTGCGCATCAAAAAGGGCTGGAGCCAAAGAAAACTCGCATCAATGACAGGAATCAGTCAGGGACTTATCTCACTGATTGAAAATGGAGAGCGGAATATTACCCCTGAGAATGCAGCAATCCTGCAACAGGTTTTGAGTTAGGAAGTTGTTCGAGCAGTCGCGACAATTACGCTGGACTGTCCCCTGGTTCCGAAATTGGGCGGAACCTTGCTTTAAGGATTCAAAGTCCCTCAGGACTGGGAATTTAGGGGGCAATGCAGGATCTCTGCAACTGCTCAAACAACCTCAAACAACATCACACAAAACCACGATCGCGCCAAAACTACTACTGAACCGAGGTTGTACCCGATTGTGGTGCAATCGCTCCAGCCGAGTTAACGCTGTTAAACCGCTGAGGAACCCGAGCAAACTGATAGTTCGTCAGACCAGATGCAGCCGTGAAGTGCTGGTTAATGATGGGCAAACCGCGATCGGCAAGCGCAACCAGATCAGGATTTTGACCAAAGGCAGCTTCGCGCTGATAAAGTGCTGCACTTTCCAGGTGAGCGTTAATGCCGCCCTCACTCAGAAATGCCTGGTCGAACTGCGCGCCTAAAAGCTGAGAGAGCTGTGCCATTGCCGCTTGGTATTTCGGAGCAGGTTCAGTGGGCAGCGTTACACCCACGGTCGGCGCGATCCGGGTTAGCTCTTGCTTCACCAGATTTTGCTCGTCGATCTCTGCCTGAGCAAACTGCTTCACTGCATCGCTGGTTGCCTTTTGCAGCGCAAGCTGAGAAATCATGATATTGCCGTTGCCAGCCTGAGCCGCTTCCAACATAAACTGCTGATCGATCGGGCCAAGCTGACTGGCGGGTTGAGCAGTGGTCGTCGCAGGGGCAGTTTCAGTGGGGGCAGTCGAAGTGGAAGGGGTTTGTGCCACAGAGCAGCCCACGGCGGCAAATAAGCCAATCAGGGCAAGGGCAAAGGACATGAAAACTTTTCTCATGACGGGTGAGGCTCCTAAACTTTAGAAAATTGAATCTGCTTTTCGAGATGGGGGTTGCCGGAAAGCATTTGTCTATTGTCTGTTTCCAATGTTTAGATTCCGATACAAAAACCCCTCTTTCCTTAGATGGGTTTCAGGTTTAATTGGCAGTGTTTGACCAGTACTTGCTTTGCTACGCTACTCCTATTGCTTGCTCCTGCACCTCCCTATTGCCGGCAGGGCACCACCGCAGCTCTCGCTCCAAATGTCCGTTAAACCACTGTGTCTAATCGGTAATCCCCAGATTTACCGCCCGTTTTCTCAAGAAGCTGGATAGACTCGATCGCGATCGACTTCTCCAATGCCTTTGCCATGTCATAGAGGGTTAGTGCTGTGACGGAAACTGCGGTAAGAGCCTCCATTTCAACGCCTGTTTCAGCTTTGGTTTTCACCGTTGCCTGAATCTGAAATCCGGGTAGGTCGGCATCGGGAATAATTTGCACCTCGACTTTTTGAATTGGTAAGGGATGGCAGAGCGGAATCAGGTTTGACGTTTGTTTCGCTGCCATAATGCCTGCAATCCGCGCTGTGGCTAACACATCTCCTTTCGGAGTATTGCCTGCCTGAATCGCTGCCAGGGTTTCCGGCTGCATTCTGACTCGCCCGATCGCAATCGCAGTCCGCACGGTTTGCGTCTTTGCAGAAACGTCAACCATTTGTGCCTGTCCCTGCTGATCCAGGTGAGTCAGCGAATTTGGCGAATGATTCAGATCATCTGAAAAGTTGGCGTTTGACATTTCTGCTGATTGTGTTACTATGAATTCTTGGCAAGGGCGTGTAGCTCAGTGGACTAGAGCACGTGGCTACGGACCACGGTGTCGGGGGTTCGAATCCCTCCTCGCCCGTAGGTGAATGACTGGATGAGGTGGACAAGTTAATGCCACCTCTTTTTATTATTCCTGGTTTTGTCCAGGGATGATTATTCCTGGTTTTGCCCAGGGAAATCCACTGCATAAAAATCCCCACCTCGACCCAGCCCAAACTGCAGCGAGTGGCGCAGATCTTTGCTCGATTGGGTCAGGAAAATCACCATGCTTAGCAGTGACAGTCCAGCGCAAACCGCGAAAACGCCTCGATAGCCACTGTTTGTCGCCAGCAGTCCAAACAAAGGTCCAGCGATCGCGATGCCTGCGTCAAAGCCTACCATGCAGAGTCCAAAGGTGCGTCCGCGCTCGTCTGGCTGGGATCGATCTGCCATTAAAGCCGCCATCATGGGAATCAGCGTTCCGGCAGCGGCTCCTTCCACGGCTCCCGCTAGCAAAAACATAGTGACGCTATTGGCTCGCCACAGCATCAGCATCGATAGCGTGTACAGCACCAGACTCATGCTGATAAATACGCCGCGCCCGTAGCGATCGGAGGCAGGACCAACCAGAAAGCGAATCGCAAAGCCGGTAACCGCTGTTGCGGTGTAAAACAGTCCGGCATTGAGGCTCACGCCGACTTCGCGAATATAGAGCGGTGTAAAGGTGCTGAGCGCGCCAAACGATAAACCGATCAGCAGCAGAACGATCGCCGGAATCCGAATGCGTGGCGTGAGCAGCAGTTGCCAAAACTGTTTGGGCTTGCCGGAGGGATCGGGTTTGATTTCTGATCGAGGTTCTCGTACCTGAGTTGTGCAGACTAGCCCCAAAATGCCTAAGCCACTGGTCAGGAGGAACGTTAGAGAAAAGCCCAGCCCCTCGTAGAGCAATCCCCCAAATGCCGGACCGAGTGCCATGCCGATCGGGTTGACCAGGCTCATGTAGCCAATCAGTTCTCCGCGATGCTGAGGGGGCGATAGGTCTATGACCAGGGCACTGTATGCCAGCGCAAAGGCAGCAATGCTGATGCCGTGAAACGCCCGAATGCCCATTAACAGCGGAATCGAATTCGCGATCACGTAGCCGATCGGCGCAAGGGTAACTGCCGCCATGCCAATCAGCAAAACGATTTTGCGTCCGCGACTGTCTGCTAAACGCGCCATCCATTCCCGGCTTGCCAGCAGTCCCACCGCAAAGCACCCCATCACAATGCCTACCGTTTGAGGCGTTGCGCCGAGTGATTCTATATACAGTGGCAGGGTCGGCAGATGGGAGGCTAACCCTGACCAGAAGAGAAGTCCGGCAACAAACAGCACCAGCAAATCGCGCCGAACCGAAGGATTGAGCTTGGTAAAAACGTTCAAGGCAGATTGATCTCGATCGTGTCTTTAAGAAATGTTGCTGTTTTCAATCATGCCGCGATCGAGCCAGTTTGACTAATGTACAGAGAAGGATTCCCTGGAGCCTTAGTAGCGGCACAGTAGCGGCGGATTAGCCGATCGGATCGAAAGCAAGTAAAACTTCCCGAAAACTAAAACAATGTTGCTGCTTTTTCAAGTTTTTGCGATCAAATCACTACAGCTTAAAAATTCAGATTACAATGAATCCTGTACGCAATAATACGGATACCCTCACGTATTTTTTCGTACTTGGCTCTTGTGGTTGCAGTGCTGGCAGTGCCCCTCTGCATCGCGCTGCAACTTGCCATAATTCACGGTTTTTGCTTAATCTTTTTGCCCCATCTTTGCTTGCTTCCTGGATTCAGGTTGCGATTCATCTCACGTCTTTCTCAGCGTACTCACTCTCAGCGTACTCACTGGAGAATTGCTGTCGGTTTTGAGCCGCTTTGATTTTCAGCAGCGTTGAGAGTACGGCAAGTATCAGAGCATTTTATTTTCTGCAATTCCTGCGCTTGACTTCCATGATTGGAGAATCTTCTAATTCCCCGTTGGCTGCGGTTTCTGTTAGCCATCGCTCAGCATCGCCACACTCAGAAATATCTCGTTCTGAATCCTCGCATACGGTTCAGCAGGCACAGCAGATCGTTTATGACTATCTGCTAAACATTGTGAAGAGCTGGATGCCGGGTGATGTTCTAACCGAGTTTAAGCATCTTTTTATTCATCATTCCCAGGCAGCGAACACTGAAGTTTTAATCTGCCTGCATAAGATTATTTTTTTGAACGCTAAGCAGGAATTTTGCTATACGCTCAAGCGAGCGTGCTACATCTTGATTAATAACTGGGATGTGCGCCGTAATCATGAACTGATTCAACAGTTGATTGAACTCTTTTCTGATTCCATTCTCGATCGCCCCTCGATCTCACCAACGCTCAAGCGGCTGCACCAATGGCTGCGCGAGTTTGCCGCCAGTACCGATTTCCAGGAACTAAAGCTTTATGTAGAGCGATACGATCAGCAAAAACAAAATTGGACTCATCACTTTGCGTCTTACTTACTGGCTTCTCAATTTGCCAATCTGAATAACTCGATCGAACAGCGGCAGGCAGCCTGTAAACTCTCCAGACAGCTTCGAGAGCAGTTTAAGTTTGATCTGGCACGCTATACTGCGCTGTCGCAAAGTTCTATCAGTGTGCAAAGACTTAAAAATCCAACGGGATTAGGCGATCGAGTTCTGCATTTGATTAAGCGCATTGTGCTGCGACGTGGCTCTTTTAGTTACTCGAATATTGCCCGGATTTTTATTGGGCAAATTCAGGGTTTAAGCTATCAGGAATTCAAGCAAAGTTTGCTGGAGTATCTGACGTTTTCGCTCGATCATCCTCAGTTCGTACAAACCCTTCAGGAGCATCTTGCGGAAAAGCTGGTGCCGCTATACGGCGATCGCGATAATCAGCCTATTACCTCTGCGCTGCTTATGCGAACAGCGAATCGAATGATTGATTATTTGTTAACCGAAAACGGCGAAGAACCTTCTGCTCTGTTCATTCTGCTGCTGTCTAGGGGAAACGCGCTGCTGCTGGTGATTGTGCTGCTGAAAATTGTGCTGGTTTGTCGTTATGTTCGCGTTCACTTGGAAACTCGAATTGCTGAGATTATTCGATACTACAAGCAGTACCCAGAAGAAGAGTGCCGCCAGGTGATTGACTTCCTGGAAATTCTGCACATCACGCTCACAATTTATACCGAGAACGTACAGTATACTCTTGTGAATATGAACCAGGCCCAGCGTTATACCGGGCGTTATTCTGTGCCGCAGCCCAACTTGGAAACCTACCGCATTTTTTCGCAGATGTGCTCAACCCAGGCTCGGTTAAACCTAGTGCAAAGCAGCTTTTCCCAGGTCACAATGACTCCTGCCCAATCTGCTGAAGTAGGAACTGCTGGCTCAGTTGAAGTAGGAACTGCTGGCTCATCCAGTCATCCTGCGGTTTCGTCGTCTGCTGATCAGGAAATTACTCCAGTGTAAGCTGACTACCCCAGCGATCCTGCGCTAGAAACGCCCGATCCATCGGAATCGAGGCAACGGGTTCGGTCAGGGTGAATTGCCCAGAGGTAATCCACTGCTTTAGCTCCAGCGCGATCTGACGGGCAAGATAGAGGCTCGACAGCGAAGCCACCCGCACTGTTTTGCCGTCGATCGTAATTCGACCCGACTTAAGCTGGGCATAGCTGACCAATCCAAAGGTCGGACGTACCCGACGCGGAATCGAAAAATCCACCACGGGAACCACCAAATCCTGGTCGCGGACAGACGATCGCAAAACGACTTCCTCATTTAGCACAGGCAGCGGAATTCCCACCCCCAGCATCAGCGAAGGACCATAGCCACGAAAGTAGCAGCCGCGCACCCACTGGGACTGCATTTGCTTGGCATCGCCGATCAGGGCAAGAGTTGCACCGGGTCCAACCGGAGTATGATTCGGCAATCGTTTTTGCAGCGGAAAATGCTGGGTTCCTTCCCACGCCACATAGCCCACACCGCCCCCCAGAAAGATGCGTGTCCCAATGCCCACCACCTGCAAATCGGGATCGTTCATGAGCGGCGACATTGCGCCCGGATTGGAGTACACCGCATTGCCCAGGTGGGGCTGAAGCGGTCCCAGATAGGTGTAGAGCGGTCGATCGCCTCCATTGACGCCCACAATGAAATTTTGATAGGCATTGCGCGGGTTGAAGAGATAGAACTGGTTGATCGTGTCGCGGGTAATCGTCGTTTCAAACGAAGCCCGTGAATAACAGTCCGTTGATTGACCGCTTGCCCGCAGATGGACTGCCTTACCCGCAATCAAATCGGCAATTACATGACCGCCGCCCCGCTCTCGTTGCTCATCTCCGTCTGGTCCATCACTTTTGCCCGGGAATTCGGTCATCTGCGTCGCGCCCAGGTATAAATCGACTGCGCCAAATCCGGCGTATGCCGCGACCCCATCCAGCCAGCACTGACGAATTTTGATCGGCGGATCGGTCTGTCCCAGATTCAAAATCGCGCCGGAGGACTCCATCGGCTCAAATGCACCTGTAGTGATCACATCGACCTGTTTAGTCGCCTGGGTCACGCCAATTTCCTGCACCCGTGCTTTTAGTTCCTCCGCCGTCCAGACGATCGCTTTCCCAGCTTGAATCTTGTCGTTGATTTCTGCGATCGATCGCATTCTAAATTCCTCTTAGGGTTGCCTTTTGCGATTATTCCTGGACTTTTTTCGATCGCCAAGCCAGCAGCCCCGCCATCAGGATCGAGGGACTCAGCACGAGAGCTAGGGCAAGGCTAGACGTTTCTGGAATCTTTTCCAGGAAAGGCAAGAATTTGATGGCGATCGAAATTGCTGCCGACAGTAGCCCGATTTTGAGCAAAACGCTGAGTGAGTCGTTCAGAGAGCCATTCATGCCAGGGATTCCTTTCGGGCGGGGTACGGGGAATAGTAAACTGATTCTGCCTGATTGCTGACTATCTTCATTTTGCTCATGGCTGTTTCAACTGTGACGGTTACGGTTCCTGCAACGACTGCGAATCTGGGTCCCGGCTTTGACTGCATCGGGGCAGCATTCACGCTTTACAATCGGTTTCAGTTTACTGCTTTGCCGGACACAGAATCGCCGCTTACGATCGCAGCCACCGGACTCGAAGCTGATCGCGTTGCCACAGACGATCGCAATCTCGCCTATCACGCCTTTGAGCATTTTTATCAAACCTTAGGCAAAACCCCGCCTCCGCTGCATCTGGCGATCGATCTTCAGGTTCCACTGGCGCGAGGGTTAGGCAGCTCTGCCACCGCGATCGTAGGTGGACTGGTCGGCGCAAATGCCCTTGCCGGATCGCCCCTGTCTCGCGAACAGATCATGAAGCTGGCGATCGAACTGGAAGGACATCCCGATAACGTTGTGCCTGCTTTGCTAGGTGGCTGTCGGCTTGCGGCAACTCAGCTAGACGGCGGCTGGGCAATTTGTGAAGTTGGGTGGCATCAAGACATTGTGCCGATCGTTGCCATTCCTGATTTTGAGCTGTCTACCGCGGAAGCGCGGCGCGTGTTGCCTGCTCAATATAGCCGTCAGGATGCGATTTTTAATATTGCCCATCTGGGCTTGCTGATTCGGGCATTAGAAAGCGGGCGATCGGATTGGCTCCAGACCGCCCTTCAAGACAAGATTCATCAGCCCTATCGTCAATCCCTGATTCACGGTTACTCCTCGGTTGAGGAAGCGGTGATAGCGGCGGGAGCGGATGGATTAGTGATTAGCGGAGCCGGACCCACCTTGCTGGCACTGACTCGCCCCGATCGCGCTGCTGCGGTCGAATCTGCGTTAACCCAAGCCTGGACAGCCGCCGGAGTCACCGTGCAAACCCAGCGGGTGCAGATTGACACCCAGGGGGCGACGATCGCTTTTCCTTAAGAACGTGGATTTACCTTAAGAGCATGGATTTAAGCGTCGATTTAAGAGATCTGCTGTAAGAATCGAAAATTCCCCCTTGATCCCCTAACCCCTGCTTCCACCAGAGGCAAAGGGGAGCCGAAGCTGCAATCAGAGCGTGAGTTGAATTCAAACTCCCTCGCCCTTCCTGAGAGAGGAATTTAGGGTGGGGGTTTCCCTACTGAAGCTGTAGGATTGCCTGCTGGATCCGCTCTGCCAGAGTCGGATCATTCTCGTGGGCAGCGGTGATTTGATTAAAGCGGGTAATGCTCAACTGGTTTCGATCGGCGATCTGAATTGCGCTATTGCAAAATTCGATCGCGTTCTGGCGAATGCCGGAATCGAGTTCTTGCAGGCTGCTAGGGACATCGCAGCGAATCGCGGGCACATAGCCGACCCGATTTTTGATCGTGTTGTAGGTGCTTTGCCGCAGGGGTTCAATCGACAGCACCGCACGGGCATAGCGTTGAATTTCGTCGCTGCTGACCGATTGCGCCTGGGCACTGCTGCTAAAGCTCAGAGACGCCGTAGGCGCGTGGTAGCTGGGAACCCAGCCCACTAGCACACCCACAGCCGAAGCTGTCGCAATTAAACCAAATTGCAATTGGCGATTCCATTTCAGACGAGACAAGGGACGTAGCGCGGAGATCATAGTTAACGGTTACTAAAGTCGTAACGATTCAGGTATTCTGAATGCCTTGAATTATTTTAGGGGCGAGATGTTCCAGGCTGATGCTGCCGGACAAACAGTTGGCACAGTTCAATCACTTTTGTTTGAAGCACTGCCATTGGATCGCCGCCCTGGCTTTTAAGGCTAAACTCTAGCTCCAGCAGCAGCGGCAACGTTTGTCTCAGGCTATCCAGGGGAAGCGATCGCACTTCCTGCTTCAGAAAATAAATCCGCTTCGGATTACTCACTTCTGCCATTCGAGCAATTTCGCGATCGTCACGTTCACCCGACTCCACCATCAGCTTGATCCACAGCCAGGTGCGAAACTGTCCTACCAGCGTGGACACAATGCGAAGCGGTGGCTCGTTTTGCTTAAACAGGTCAGCCACCAGGGTCAGGGCTTTTCCCGTATCTCCCTGCTGAATTGCGCTGGCAAGCTGGAGGCTATTTTGCGTGTAGTTGGTGACGAGGCTGGCAACGATCGCTTCATCCAGGGGTTCCGACTGAGATTTGCTATGGAGCGACAGTTTCTCTAGCTCTAGATACAGCTGCCGCGACTGATTGCCTACCGAGTCTGCTAAAAGCTGCACCGCATCACGGGTTAACTTCACGCCCATTTCCTGAGCCGATCGCCGCACCTGCTCGATGATCTGGTCGGTCTTCCAGGGGGGAATCAAGGCAAACTCGCGGATTTCGGCGTATTTTTGCAGCAGTTTGGTCGATTTAATCCGTCCGTCAGGTTTACTGCTGGAGGTTAGTAGGAGTACGTTAGTATCTGGAATCGCCGGAAGCGTTCGGTCAAGCTCGCTCAGAAGTTCCTCAGAACATCGCTGAGCCAGAGAAGTCTCAACTAGCCAAACGAGTCTGCTGCCCGTCCCAAAGGGTGCAGTCATCACTTGATTGAGTGCTTGGGTAATGCCATCGCTTTGTTCGGGGGGAATCTTGTCATAGTTAAAGCTTGCCCAGTCGGGGTCAAGGGTGCGATCGCGCAACGCTTCCACTGCCCGATTTAAGGCAAAATCATCATCGCCCCAGTAAAAGTAAATTGGCATGAATGCGACCTCGACTGCGTGATCCCCGCCCTCCATTTTGGAGCAGATTCCCGGTAGAGTAGGGAAAGTATTAGATGAACCTTTTTGTTTACCATTCTCGATCGAGGATTGGGATTAGATTTCAGAAAGCAGGTTTCAAACCTTCTGGATCACTCCTGGATCGCGGTGAAGCAGTTTCCCCTGTGGGACGATCGCCCATCCTATCGAGGATACCGATTCCTATCAGTTAAGCGCGAGGCAAGTTAGCTTGGACGATACCTATCAGATTTATATCAATCGAGTGGCACGCCTGACCCTGCCAGAGGTTTTCCAGTCGCAGGTGCAGCATATTCAGCCGTCTCCTAAGTTTGTTCGTCAGCCCGATGGCACAATCCACCCCGCTCCGTTTCCGGGCTATACGATTATTTCTCCGCCCTGGGAAGACGACCCGCAAAATGAGTCGTTTTACAATGTTCTGCGCGATTATCAGCAGCGATCGGCTCAAACCCTGGAACCTGGGCTGCTGCTCCCGGTGCCGCCGGAGAGCTTCCATTTCACCCTGGCAGATTTAATTTGGGCAAGTGCCTACCACCATGCGATCGAAGACCCTGCCTTTGAGCCGCAGCTTCACGAGCGAGTTGGGCAAAGCTTTGATAAATGCCGCTTTTTGATGGAGGCACAGCAGCCGATTCGCTGGCAGGTCATGGGCTTATTCCTCAGAACTCGCGCTTTGGGCGTGTGTCTTGCGCCTCGCGATGAAGAGTCCTATGAGCGGGTGATTGAACTGCGTCGGACAATTTATCAAAATCCCGACGTGATCGCGCTGGGTATTGAGCAGCAGTACAATTTCACGGCGCACATCACGCTAGGATACTTCGGCGAAGCGGCAGCCACCACCGATCGCGATCGGCTTGCTCAGCAGCTCATCGACTTGAACCAGTACTGGTACGATATTGACGCGCCTCAGGAAATCAGCGTGCGGCGAGCAGACCTGCGAAAGTTTGACGATATGACGCGCTATTATCGGCAGCCGGATTGGGCAATGCTGGAATTTTGATGAGGAGATGAAGGGATGAGGAGACGGGGTAAGGTTATGCGCCTAACGCTAACTCTTCGTCCTGGAGCCAGTGGCGCAGAAATTGTCTCAGCCATCGCTCGACGGCAGCTCCGTGGCGATCGAATCCGGCAATGTGCTGTTCGTAGGGCTGTGCGCCGGGGAGGACAAGCTGTTCGCCTGCCTTAGAAACCCACAGGTCGATCATCGATCGCGTAATTTCGGGATGGAACTGCACTCCGTAAGCGTTTTCTCCATAGCGATAAGCCTGATTTTTGAAGGTTTCGCCTGTTGCCAGCAGTTCTGCTCCGTTGGGTAGCTCGAAGCCTTCTCTGTGCCAGTGGTAGACGTGGGTAAGCCCAATCAAGGGGTTTGGTTCGCTCGGGCCTTGCCTGGTTAAAACGGGCTGGATCGGCATAAAGCCAATTTCGCGCATCTCTTCGACGTGGGGAGCAACCTTTGCCCCTAACACTCTGGCAAGCATCTGTGCGCCTAGACAAATTCCAAGATAGGGCTTGCCAGAATCGAGGGCGACCGAAATCCAGTCCAGTTCGGTACGGATAAAGGGCAGCGTTTCATCGTCGTTCGCACTCATTGGACCGCCAAAGATAATAGCTCCAGCATGGTGATCCATCGTTTGTGGAAGTGTGTCACCAACTGCCGGACAGCGAATATCTAGCTCATACCCCATCTGTCGTAGCACTTGTTCAACCAGGCCGGGGTCAGAGGTTTCCTGGTGAACAACGACGAGTATTTTTTCCACGCTGATTCTCGTTGAGGGAATTTAGCCTGCCAGTTCACTCATTCTGCGGGCAAGCTGGATATCTTTCATCGTAATGCCGCCTGCATCGTGGGTCGTGAGGTCAACCGTAACGCGATTGTAGACATTAAACCACTCTGGATGATGCCCGATCGCTTCGGCAACCAGGGCAACGCTCGACATAAAGCCAAACGCCTCAACAAACGAAGGAAACTGAAACTGGCGATGCAGCTTACCGTTTTCGATCTGCCAGCCGGGAAGTTCACGCAGCATAGCATCGAGATCTTGAGGAGACAGCAGCGAAGTAGACATAGAAGTAGACATCGGCGAAGGGTCCTCAGCTTCAGCAAGCTGATGCACAGTGGGTTCAGAGGTTTGGGCAAGGCTTGAGGCAAAGGACTTCCCCGTGAGGAGTAATCGCGCCTCAAAGACGTGACCGAATACGCCCAAAATCAATAAAGCCAATGCTAGCGCAAGGGCAATTTGTCGGGAAAGCGATCGTCTTAGCCAGGTTTGCAACCGTCGGCTCCTAAGCTTTTGCAAGGGCAATCCCAAATTGTAGCCTGAGCGATGCTTGAACTCACGATCCTTCACCGTTTCAAGGCGCAAACTCCTGCTAGGACGAAGCCTTAGACTTTGCACTAGATTTCGTGGTTTTCGCTGCTGACTTTGTCGTTTTCTTGGCGGCAGTTTTAGTGCTGGTCGTCTTGGTCGTCTTTTTGGCTTTGGTCGTTTTGCTCTCTTCTGGGTCGCTTTCTGCCGACTTGCTGGTCGATTTGCGGGTCGAAGCCTTACTGGTCGTGGACTTGGTAGTCGATCGCCCTTTCTTCTTCGTGCCTGCCTTTTCCGTAAGAGCCTGCACCGCTTTGTCGAGCGTCAGCCCTTCGACGGTTTCGCCTTCGGGCAGCGAAGCATTGACCTTGCCGTGCTTCACATAGGGGCCATAGGGACCGCTATAGATATTTACAGGTTCGCCGTCTTCAGGGTGTGCGCCCAGTTCGCGAATTGGCTTGGCAGATTTGCTGCGTCCCCGTCCGGCTTTGGGTTCAGAGAGCAGTTGTAGGGCACGATCGAGGGTAATGGTCAGCACGTTGTCGTCGCCTTTAAGCGATCGATAGTCCTTGCCTTCTTTGCCCTGATCATGCACTACATAAGGACCAAACCGCCCCAGGTTTGCCTGAATCTTGCCGCCTGTCTCCGCGTGAACTCCGAGCGTGCGCGGCAGAGCCAGCAGCCCCACAGCAGTTTCTAGCGTCATTTGCTGCGGATTCATGCCTTTGGGCAGCGATGCCCGCTTTGGCTTTGGATTGGCTTCGCTTTCGTCACCGAGCTGGACGTAGTGACCGTAGGGACCAATTCGTAGATAAATCGGTTCGCCCGTTTCGGGATGAAAGCCCACCTTATCTGGACCTTCAGTTTTCTGGCGCAGCAGCACTTCCACCTGCTCCGGGTCGAGATCGGCAGGGGTCAGGTCTTGCGGAATCGAAGCTTTTACGGCTCCCTCATCACCATCGACTTCCAGATAGGCCCCGTATTTGCCGATGCGAACTTTTGCTTCCAGCCCCTCTAAATCTAGGGTGCGGGCTTCGGTGGGGTCAATCTGGCTCTCTCGCTGCTTCACCTGGTTTTCTAAGCCCTGCTCGCCCCGGTAGAACTGTTGTAGATAGGGCAACCACTGCGCTTCTCCAGTCGAGATTTCGTCCAGAGTCTGCTCCATTCGTGCCGTAAAGCTAGTATCAACCAGATCAGGGAAATGCTTTTCCAGCAGTCCGGTCACGGCGAAGGCGGTGAAGGTGGGAATCAAGGCATTATTCACCATCTGGGCATAGCCCCGATCGATAATCGTGCCAATAATGCTGGCATAGGTACTTGGACGCCCAATGCCTTCACTTTCCAGCGTTTTCACCAGCGAAGCTTCTGTGAACCGTGCGGGAGGCTGGGTCTCATGCCCGATCGCCTCTAGATCCTGACAGTTAGGACGATCGCCCGTTCGCAGTGAAGGCAGGATCACCTCTTGGCTTTCGATCGCTGCATCCGGGTCGTCTGATCCCTCCACGTAGGCGCGGAAGAATCCAGGAAAAACAATTCGCTTGCCTGTCGCCCGAAATCCGGCATCCTCAACCTGAAGCTGCACCGTAATGTTGAGCTGCTGTACTTCTGCCATCTGGGTGGCGACCGTCCGCTTCCAGATCAGGTCATAAAGCTGAAGCTCTCGCCCAGAAAGTCCGGTTTCCTGGGGCGTGCGGAAGGTGCTGCCTGCGGGACGGATGGCTTCGTGTGCCTCCTGTGCGCCCTTGCTTTTGGTGGAATAACGGCGCGGCTCTGGGCTGAGGTATTCTTTGCCGTACATCTGCTCCACACAGCTTCGGGCAGCAACGATCGCCTGCTGCGATAGGTTCACCGAGTCCGTTCGCATGTACGTAATGTAGCCCTGCTCGTAGAGGCTCTGAGCTACGCGCATGGTGTCACGGGCAGAGAGCTTCAGCTTGCGGTTTGATTCCTGTTGCAGGGTGGAAGTCGTGAAGGGTGGAGACGGCTTGCGGGTAGAAGCGCGTTCCTCCAGATTGGTGACTTGCCACGGCTGAGACTGAAGACGATCGACGAGCGATCGAGCTTCGGCTTCTTCTAGTAATAAAACGTTACGTCCAGCAATAATTTGTCCGCTGTTTTCGTCAAAGTCGCTGCCGTTGGCGATCCGGGTTCCGCGCAAGCTGACCAATCGCGCTTCGAACGGCGTATTGTCCTTGCTAAGGGTGGATTTCAGATCCCAGTAGGAGCCTTTGCGGAAGGCGCGACGCTGCCGTTCCCGTTTTACCAGTAACCGCACAGCAACGGATTGAACCCGACCTGCCGATAAGCCCCAGGCAATTTTTTTCCAGAGCAGGGGTGAAAGGGTGTATCCCACGAGGCGATCGAGGATGCGGCGGGTTTCCTGTGCCCGAACAAGCTGTTCATCGACGGTGCGGCAGTTTTTCAGAGCTTCCTGGATTGCCTCTTCAGTAATTTCGTGGAAGACCATCCGTTTGATCGGAACCTTGGGCTGAAGCACCTGGAGCAAATGCCAGCTAATGCTTTCACCTTCTCGGTCTTCGTCAGTTGCTAGGACAAGTTCGTCGGCGTTTTTTAGCGCATCTTTGAGTGCCTTGACGACTTTCTTTTTATCCTGGGGAATCACGTAGAGCGGTTCAAAGTTCCCATCTACATTCACACCAATCTTCGCCCACTCTTCGGATTTGACCGTTTCTGGAATCTCTTTCGCAGTCTGAGGCAGATCGCGAACGTGCCCCATCGATGCCTCGACCTGATAGCCGCGAGGCAGGAAGCCGCGGATCGTCTTTGCTTTAGTGGGAGATTCAACAATAACCAGGGTTGACATGGCAACAATTGCTCTTCCAGGGAGTGTGATGCGGGTGAACAGGGGGCGGCGAACCTATCTGGAATCCTAAAATAACGTTCTTCTGGGAAGACTGCCAACGGTGCGAAGGACGGTTTGCCGAAGTCCGACTGGGGAGAAACTGCGCTGGAACGGGCAATACGAGGCGGTTTTTCCTACGAGGTAATCGGGCATTAGTGCATCATCCTAACAACATCTTGAGCAGATTCGCCTCTCCTTATCATTAATATCAGCAGAATCAGGGGTTAAACCTGCCGATTTCCTCATCATGACATCGGGAACGTTCAACCTCTACACGATATGATCCACTATGAAGGATTGTTTAAGATTCTCGGAGGCATCAGTCCGGTTCGATCACCCTCGGTTCGATTCACGATTAGAGGGAACTGCCCCGTATCGACTGGCGTTCTCTGCTCTCACTGATCCTTCTTGTTGATTCTCCGCAGACAGCCAGAATCCTATGGACTTTGCCAATCTTGCCTCCCAGCTTAATGCTGGCACCATTCTTCCAGAAGGAATCGTGATTATTACGCTGATGGTCGTCCTGCTCGGCGACATCATTGGCGGACGATCCGCGACCCGCTGGACTCCCTACTTCGCGATCGGCGGACTCTTGAGTGCGATCGTGGCTCTTTTTTACCAGTGGGATATCGCTAGCCCGATCGCCTTTCTTGGATCATTTAACTCCGATGCCCTCAGTATTGTGTTTCGCGGAATTATCGCCCTTTCGGCTGCGGTGACAATCCTGATTACGGTGCGCTATATCGAGCAGTCGGGCACGCCCCTGGGCGAGTTTTTGGTGATTCTGCTGACCGCAACCGTAGGTGGGATGCTGTTGTCTGGCTCTGATGAGCTGATCATGATCTACGTTGCGCTAGAAACCCTCAGTATCTCTTCCTATCTGCTGACGGGCTACATGAAGCGTGACCCGCGATCTAACGAAGCTGCCCTCAAGTATTTGCTAATCGGCGCGACCAGTTCTGCCATCTTCCTGTACGGCGTTTCGCTGCTCTATGGACTGTCGGGTGGTCAAACTCGCCTCACGGCTATCACAGCAAACGTGGTTGGCGGCGAACAGTCGCTCGGTATTGTGATCGCACTGGTGTTTGTGATCGCCGGAATTGCGTTCAAAATCGCGGCTGTGCCCTTCCACCAGTGGACGCCTGACGTTTACGAAGGTTCTCCGACTCCTGTCGTAGCGTTCCTGTCGGTTGGTTCCAAGGCGGCTGGATTTGCCCTAGCGATTCGCCTGCTAGTAACTGCCTTCCCTGCTGTGTCGGAGCAGTGGCACTTTGTGATGGCAGCCCTGGCGATTCTCAGTATGGTACTGGGCAATGTGGTTGCGCTGGCGCAGTCGAGCATGAAGCGGATGCTGGCCTATTCGTCGATCGCCCAGGCAGGCTTTGTCATGATCGGTCTGATTGTTGGTACGGATGCAGGCTATTCCAGCATGATCTTCTACCTGATGGTCTACCTGTTCATGAACCTGGGCGGCTTTGCCTGCGTGATTCTCTTCACCCTCAGAACGGGAACCGACGAAATCAGCGAATACAGCGGTCTGTATCAGAAAGACCCGCTGCTCACGCTTTGCCTCAGCCTGTGTCTCTTGTCTCTGGGCGGTATTCCGCCGTTAGCAGGCTTTTTCGGGAAGGTCTACCTGTTTTGGGCAGGCTGGCAGGCTGGAGCTTATGGACTGGTGCTCATCGGTCTGCTAACCAGCGTTATCTCGATTTATTACTACATCCGTGTGGTGAAAATGATGGTGGTGAAAGAGCCGGAGGAAATGTCCGACGCGGTGAAAAACTACCCCGAAATTCGCTGGAATCTGCCGGGAATGCGTCCGCTTCAGGTTGGCTTGATCGTCTGTCTGGTGTTTACGGCGATCGGCGGCATCCTCTCCAATCCGCTCTTTGGTCTGGCAGACAGCTCGGTTACCCGCACGCCGCTGCTTCAACCCGCAGGTTTAGCTCAAGAGCAGCCTACCCCGGTTGGAATCCAGGATGTTGCTGAAGTGATTGTTCCGCAAATTGAGAAGCTCTAGGCAGTCACACCAGATGTCAGTTTGAATATTGAAGACGAAGGACACAGGGGTTGTGTCCTTTTTTTCGTTGTGGGAATTGGGAAGGATGGCTGTATTTACCTACCTCTCCTTCTAAAGACCGACATTCACAAAATAGCAATTTTTGTCATATCAGAAACAAATTTTAGAATTTGGCACTCTACCCTGGAGATATCCTGCAACCAGGGAGATCGATTATGGGCTGGTTTGTCAGGTTGAAGTACGCCGATTAGATTCGATGAGAAGCGGCATGGTGGAGTTTTACACGCCGCAGTCCAGACGAAGGCAACGACTGGAAAAACCGAGCGAGCCATGCTCAGAGTCTTGCGTCCTGCTGCAAAAAGTAATGAGGGGGAGCACAGTCCCCCTGTTCATGACATCGTTTGGTTCATGACATCGTTTAGTTAGAACGACGCTGCCAATTACACCATTCCAGGTCCTCTGCCGCGTTTGTCGCCCTCAATCGTCAAATCTCCAGCACTGTCTTCATTCACTTCTGCTCGTTCTTCAGCCTGTTCAGCCTCTCTTGCTTCTTCAGCCTGACGTGCATCGCCTGGGACTTCGTAGTACATCTCTGGCTCGATCGCGTAGTTGTTCAGCAATCCTTCTTTATCAACGGTGTAGCCGTCTGTGGTGTGGATGCTCTGTGCGTCAGTCTGCTCATTGGTGGGGGCAGTGGCTTCCTGTTCTTCAGTGGGATGAGTCTTAAACCGATCGCCTTCTCGCTCCATGCGGGCACCCGTTTCAGCAGGAGTAATATGGGGGTCGTAGGCGTTATCAGCAGCGCGATCGGCAGAATCGGAAGCAGTGTGCTTGGTGTTATCACGTTCTTTATTCATGGCTTTGCTACTCATTTTGAAAATGCTTGTCAAAAATTCGTTTACGCCATAAGAGTAGCCCGCTGGTAACAACGAATACACTCTCCCTGTAGGGGAATTAAGTTGAATTCAAACGAATTTTGGCTCTGTCAAAAGACGGAAGAAAGTCTGGACAATGAAAAAATTCCGCGATCTTGTCGTGATGGAAGACCCATTCCTTTTGAGCTTCGCATTTGGCATCTTTCCGCTAGCGGCTGATCACCATGCGATATTTCTTGTCTTCCATGCACCGTAGCTCGTTATAGAACTTGTTTGCAGGCAAATTCTGAGTTCAAAAAGCGATCGTTTCTGTTTTGCAGTGCAACTTCTAGGATTGGAAAGACAAGTTTTGAGTTGAAAGGGATAACTTTTGGGTTTAGAGGGCGAGCAGATTTCTTGTCCCTTTGAGCAAGCGTGGAGCAAGAATTCAGCGCAAGAGATGGTCCGAGAGTTACGCAATCAGGCTTAAAGGAATTTCAAAGTTCCCCAGTATTGGGGAATTCAGGGGACACTGCGGGAGGCTTACGACTGCGTCAAATCTCTCCTTAAAAATCCCACTCCTCAAATAGTTCGGAAACAGGCATTGAAAAGCCAGGAACGATGCTTGTGCTGCCGAACATGAATCGCTAAGAGACCACCCAGAAATGAGCTAATGCCTCCATGCTCCATTCCAAAATTGCCCATATCCGCTAGCTGCCCGTTAACCAATTCATAGCGATGCCCATCCTGGGACAATGCCATGAATTCCTCATCCGTCCAGACCTTGTTCTCGGTGGAGATTGTCATCACCCAAGCCTCCTGAGATCTTGCCGGATTGCTGTCTTTAGTGTGGCACGCCCTCACGCGCTCACTT
This sequence comes from Leptolyngbya sp. ST-U4, assembly GCF_039962215.1. Lineage (NCBI taxonomy): Bacteria > Bacillati > Cyanobacteriota > Cyanophyceae > Leptolyngbyales > Leptolyngbyaceae > Leptolyngbya > Leptolyngbya sp. ST-U4. The sequence goes on along the minus strand of NZ_JAMPKZ010000001.1, from coordinate 1,094,379 downwards.
ACCTTTTCACTTCCTGCTCAACCTGCCGCATCACGGTCAACGCTGAATAACTTACCCCTGCTGTGCCCTCACCAGGATGGGTCGAGTCTCCCACGAGCCAGAGTGATCGAATTGGAGTGCGCGTCGCAAACCCAAACGGACCAAAGGTGGGAATGCGTTGACCAATGCCGCCGACAATGCCTTTGCTGCGTCCGGTGTAGTGGGCAAAGGTGCGGGGCGTAGCGGCTTCCTGATGCACGATTGTCTCCGGCGTGAGCTGGAAATATTGGGAAAGGCGGGAAAGCGCCTGGTCGGTGTACTGCTGTTTGAGCTGCTGATAGTCTTCGATCGAGCAGTCCCACCAGCGTTTAGGGTCGGTAAACGAAGAGGCAATGATTGTGGCATGACCTTCTGGAGCTCGGCCGTCTCCCGGCTTGCTGACGGACACAAAGAACGAGTTGTTTTCGGCGATCGGTCCCGCGTAGTCGTAAAGAAACTGAAGGTGGGGCGGACAGTTGGCAGGCAGCGCGTCCTGCTTTACGCCCAAATAGATAACAAAAGCGCTAGAGGCAGGCGGCAGTTTTGTAATGCGATTTCGATAGCCTTGGGGAACCGCATTGCCCAAAAGCTTCACCAGATTCTGTACTGTGACATTTGCCACTACCTGGTCGGCGGATTCTGTCCAGACTTCTCCCGTTTTCTGGCTGCGAATTTGCACCGCTTTCACCTGCTTGCCTTCGGTCAAAATCCGCTCAACAGTATGCCGCATCAGGAGCCGACCGCCATCCCGCTCTAGGGATTCGACGAGTCGATCGCTCAATGCCTGCATACTGCCCTGAAGGTGAAACAGTCCATGCGGCTCTTGAGACACTGCCAGCGCGGTTGCGGCATAAAGCAACGCTGTTTCGTCTGCGCTCACCTGGGAATAAAGCTTAAGCTGCATATCGAGAAAGGTCTTCAGGCGGTAATCATGCCCCAGCCCATACCAGCGCAACACCTGACCGACTGTAGAGAAGGTATGAGGCAAGGTCAGCAGGGTATCGGGGCGAACGGCTTGAACGAGCTGCCCAATATCCCACAGATCGCGCGGCGGCAGCACTGGATCGCGAGACTGAAACGCCCAGCTATAGCGAAACAAATCCGCCATCAGTTGCCAAAAGGGTTCGCTGCCGGGAAACTGCTTTTGTCGTTCTGCCTGCCATTGCTGCGGGTCACGCCAGACGTTGATTGGTTGCGTTTCACCAGGAAGGTACACGGCACAGGCAGGGTCGCACTCGGTTGCCGCCGGGGGTTCAATTCCTAACTCCTGAAAAATTCGGTGGTGAACGCCGCCCGGTTCCAGCCCTGCGACCTGGGTTGCGCCCACATCAAAGGTAAAGCCGCGCCGCTTAAACGTAGAGGCACAGCCCCCGGGGACGATCGCCTGATCCAGCACCAGAACGGAATAGCCGCGATGAGCTAGCAAGGCGCCTGCGGTCAGCCCCCCAATTCCTGCCCCAATCACGACCACGCGCCGACCGTGTTTCCTTGTCATAAATTCTGCAAATTCCTAATGGCGTGTTACATTACTTAATATCCTTATCATATCGCTTGTTTGCAGACTGAAAGGAACCTGGACGAGATGAGGAAAGCAATCTGGATTTATCTCTGACTGATCTCCTTGAAGAAGCAAAATCATTTGCGATGATAGAGATGAGAAGTTTTGCTTAAGTTGCCGCAATGCTGCAAGGTTCCATTCTGCAAAAGCTGGGTGACGCGCACCGATCGAGTTTCCCTGAAAAGCGACCGCTTAATTTTGGGGTGTATTACAAAAACACGCTGGTCGCCCTTTGTCATGCGCTGGAGGATGCCATTCTATCGGCAGACTACCAGCCCCTGATGATCACGGCATTTCAACGCGGCAAGTGGTATCTCCAAGAAGCCGATCGCTATGGTGACATTGCCGATCGATCGCGTCAGGTCGTGATTTTAGCCGGGGCAGATGCAGGCTTTACCGACCATCCCACCAGTCATAAGGCGAACGTAGATCTGGTTACGCTTGATCCGACCGATGCTGTAGCGCAGGAGTGGCACTTAATTATCGTGTCGCCCAATTACACTGCAATGGTGCTGTGTCAGGAGCTTTCTGACGAAGATTACGGAACGGCAGGTAGACCGCAGGCAGACTTGGAGCGCAAGTTTTACGGACTCTGGACGTTTGAACCTAGCCTGGTACAGGAAACCGCAGCCCTGGCGATCGACCACGTAGGACGCTATAACCCCGCCCTTCAGCAGCAGCTTCAAACCCATCTGGCGGAGTTGATCGATCGATCGCAGCACCATGATGCACTGTGTCATACGCCGACTGCCGATCATCTGGGCGATATTGTGATGCGGGTGATCGAGTATCTGGAAGAGAGCCAGCAAACCGTCACGACTGACCCCCAACCCCATGCTTTGGTAAGCAATCTCACCTCCAACGAACTTCAGGCACTGCTGCGAATCGCTCAGTTGATTGACCAGACTGACCTGAGTAATCCTAATGCCGCTGCCGAAGTGGCAACGCTGGCAGAAGCAATGGGTCAGCTTTTGGACCTTCCTGCCTGGCAGCTTCATCGTTTGCGGTTGGCGGGTTTGCTGCATCGGATTGCGTTTCTTCAGCCGATCGAAACGGTACTCAGTGCACAAGGTTCTGGTCAAGCGACTCATGCCGCCACACCCCTGACCAGTCCGATTATTCCGGGTGTCAAAGTGCTGCGGAAAATGCAGCGGCTCAAGGCAATTTCGACCATCCTCACCCATCAAACCGAGTGCTGGAATGGCTCTGGTCGTCCTTCGGGGCTAGCAGGCGATGAGATTCCAGTGGAGTCGCGAATTCTGGGGCTGATTGCTGACTTTCAGCAAAAATCGGCGCAGGCGCGATCGAGCGGTACTCCCGATGCCGAAGCTGCTTTGCAGGCATACCAATCCTGTCAGCAGGGTGCAAATGAGCAGTGGGACCCGAAGCTGGTTGAGGCTCTGGGTCTGTTGGTAAGCGCGATGCAGCAGGGCATAAGTTTACCCGTTGCGCTGCCCAAAATTGCTGCTGGACTGTGGCTGCTGGATTCTCACTCCTCGGAAGAATTGCTGTCTTATGGTTCTGAGCCAGAGGGGAGTGAATCAGAAGAGACGATCTCCAAAACAGGCTCCTAAAAATTCCTACTATCCCTTTGCTGGAAGCATTCGTTGTTAGATGCAGTTCAGTTATCACCAAGGACAGGAAACGATGGATATTGAAGCAATTCGCGCAGGAAAAGTGAAGCGGCTCACAGGTGCAGATCTCGAAGACGAAGACCTGTCAAAAGTAAACTTGAGCCGAGTGAATTTGGCAGGAGCCACGCTCAATGGAGCCGATCTGAGGGCAACGACGCTCAACGGAGCCAATTTGGACGGTGCGAGCTTGATGGGCTGCTGTCTGGTTGGGGCGGATTTAAGAGCGAATCTCGTTGGGGCAAACCTGATGCAGGCAGACCTGTCGGAGGCAGACCTGCGAGGCGCAAATTTGCGTGGGGCGAATCTAATGCAGTCCCGACTGGCACAAACCACGCTGGCAGGCGCATTTCTGAGTGGCGCAAATTTGATGGGCGTTAGCTTGCAGGGTGTTGATTTGCGTGGGGCAGACCTGCGTGGGGCAAACTTCAATAGCGCAAATTTGGCAGGGGCAAACCTGGCACAGGCAGACCTTCAAGGTGCGATGCTAACCGGAGCAAACCTGGAAGAGGCAGATCTGCGGGACGCAAATTTAGCCGGAGCGAATCTGAGCGGGGCAAACCTGCTTTGTGCAGATCTAGAAGGCGCAAATCTTCAGGGAACGACGCTAACGAGTGCCTGTGTTAAAGGAACGGTTCTCGATCGCGCCGAAGCCTGATTGCCGTTTTATCCAATCCTTTGTTTTACTCGACTTGCTCAACTGACTTCGCTTCCTGAGATAAGCTTCCTAGGACAGTTGCCCGTAGGTTAGCATGCCAGTGCCGGAGTCTAAATCGGTTGAGGTGTGCGTAATTTGCTCGAGTGCCATCTCGAAGTCGAGTTCGGGCGGCAGGGTCTTGAGCAGCGTCGTGAGGGCGCGGGATACGTCGCGAAATGCCTCAGCCTGTTCATTGAGTGATTCATCGCTCGATTCAGTAGAATCCGATTCAGCGGCGATCGTCTCTGTGCTGTCAGCGCGGTTGTCTACGAGTTCTCGCAAGGCTTCCAGCGTGGAAATTAATCCATACTCCCGGATGAGAGCGTTGAGATCTAATTCGAGGTCATCTGTGGTTTCTATCATGAGCTTTTGTGGTGAGGGGTATGCAGAGTGAGCGGGGGTGTTAAGTGAGCCAATTAGCCTGATCGAGTTCAGACAGTCTCAGGTTCTGATTCAAGTTCTGATTCAAGGTTTGATTATTGATAACGCTACGATGACCAGGAAGCGTCTCGCGTTGATCTTGAGAGGGATTCCCATAGGATGCGAAGCAGGATTTTTGAGCAGAACGAATTCCAGCGTTGCTGAATAGAAATATGAAGAACCCAATTGAGCTTCTGCATCGCCCCCTAAATCCCCCAATCCTGGGGGACTTTGAGGATTAGTTCCCCCCAACGTTGGGGGCTAGGGGGCAAATCATACTCGAATTCAGCAACACCTGATTAAGCGGTCTGGTTAAGTGGAAGTCTGGCGCACCAGACTGAAGAAATGCCCAATTAAGTACAGTGAACCGCACAGCCCGATCGTAGATTCAGCAGCGTCAGTCCGAGCGGCTTCTAATCCTATAACCACATCTGTGTGAGTCTGGCAGTCTTTCAGTTCGGGGCAGACTTCCCAGGCAAGTTGGGCAAGCTGAGCAAGGCTCACCGGGGTTGAGTTGGGCACGGGAACGAGGTAAAGTCGATCGCCCGGACGCAACAGAGCCTTGAACACATCCCCGTGATCTTTTCCGGCGATCATACCCATTACCCAGGCGATCGGTTTTGTCACTTGAGGACTGGTATCGACATATTGCCGCAGCATTGCTGCCCCTGCCGGATTGTGTGCTCCATCAATCAAAAGCGGCTGACCCTGCCAGGAAATCCACTGGAGTCGTCCCTGCCAGGAGGTTTTTCCCATGCCTGCCGCAATTTGCTCGTTGTCGATCTGCCAGCCTTGCTGGCGGAGAATTTGCAGCGTTGCGACTGCCAGCGCAGAATTAATAAGCTGATGCTGTCCTAAAAGCGGGAGCGGATAGCAGATTGACTCGAATGAAAAGGGTGAGTTTTCTACTGAAGTGTCGCACCATTCTGCCCAGCGCGTTTGCTGAGAATCTCTAGTTTGCTCGATCGCAGGCTCTACCCAAACGGCAGGACAGGCTAGCTGCTCTAATCGTTGCTGGAGGACGAGCGCCGCTTCTGTGGGCTGGGGTGCGATCACTGCCGGGCAGTGGGGCTTTAAAATGCCTGCTTTTTCAAAAGCAATATGCGCCAGAGTGGGTCCGAGCCGCTGCCAGTGTTCCAGGCTGAGGGATGTGATCACGCTAACCAGGGGACGATCGACCACATTGGTAGCATCCAGCCGTCCGCCCAACCCGACCTCGACCACTGCCAGATCAACCTGCTGCTGAGCAAAATAAAGCCATGCGGCGGCAGTAATCACCTCAAACTGAGTAGGGCAGGGTTGATCAGGACGGATTGCACCGACCACCTGACGCAAAATTTTGAGCAATTCGATCGGCTCAATGGCTTCCCCATTTATCGAAATTCGTTCGCACCAGTCCACCAGATGCGGGGAGGTGTATCTTCCAACGCGGTAGCCTGCGGTCTGAAGCACCGAGGAAAGAAAGGCACAGACTGACCCTTTGCCGTTGCTGCCTGCCACATGAACGATCGGGACTTGCCGCTGCGGATTGCCCAGATTTTCCAGCAGGAATTCAATTCGCTCTAAGCCTAACTCCACGCCAAAGTGAGCAAACTGGTGCAGCAGCGCATCAATTTCCGCTTGGGCATCAGGTTCAGCAAGCTCAGAAGCAAGTGAAGGGAGATTTGACATGGCAGGACGAATCGCGACAAAAGGCAGATGCTTTCACAGCATACTTTCATCTTGCCTGATCTCGTGGATTCCTGGTGGGTGAGCCTGGGTGGAAAGCAATTGCTTGGTGAGCAACGCTCCTGCCTAAAGGCGATGATTTGAAGAACTTGCAGCGATCGGTTGACTGATCCAGCCGCATCCACCGCACCAACCGCACAACGAGTGGGGATCAGTTTCCCGCCGATCGCTGCTTTTCCTGCTCGACTTCTTCCTGAAGCTTTGCCAGTTCTTCCGGGGTCATTTCTTCGAGTCGCTTTTGCAGCACAGCATCTTCGTAGTTTCGCATCTGCTCACCCAGCGTCATGTTCTTCGTGAGTACGCGAAACAAATAGGTGAGGAGCCATCCGACCACGCCGCCCACTAGCACAGCCTGGCTCCAGATGCCAGCCGAAATGCTATCTAGACCTGCAAACTGCAAAATCAGGTAGATGATTCCCCCTGCAGCAAAAATGCCAATACCAATGCCGATAACATCAATCCGTCGCATGGCTTAGCTGATTTGCCGGGGTTGGGGACGGAAGTTGAGGAAGGGACTCAGCAACACCAGACCGGGGAAGAAGAAAAATACGCCAAAATACATCAGCACGCGCTCGATCGAGCTTGCCACATACCAGCGGCTCTTGAGATACAGAAACAGCAGTGCCGGCATAACCACTAGATAAGCCCCACCTAGAGCCAGGTACAGCAGTGGAACAAGAGGAAGTGACATAGGCTTTCGCTTAAATGAAGCTTTGTTGGGTTCACTTAGGTTCAGCAAGGGCACGGCGAGAATTTCCCGTTTGCCTCTGCTGTTGTCTATCTTACCGCTTTCAACTGCCCGAAATGGAGAATCCAGACTGGGTAGGGGCGATCGAATCCCCTAAAAAACCTGATGGTTAGCGTCAGGAAAGGCGATGAAACTACAGGGAGATAGCTCTAAAGATGAAACTCCAGGGATGATAGCCCTAAAAAGAGAAACCCCAGCCGGAGCCGGGGAAGGGTGATCAGGATTGCATCCCATTTAGTCTTGAGTCGTTCGATTCAACAGTATCGGTAGGGATGACCCGATCGCGTCGTCCGATGTGTATAGATCGGCAGAACAGCCTCTCTGTCAGAAGATGGATGGACTTGTGTAATAAGTACGTGAGCCAGCGTCTCAAGACAGAAAACTTTAGCCCAGAAGCTGCTTAAAGTGATCCATATCTGCTGAGTGCAGATAAAAAGAAGCGCAAAGATTTCGATCGTTTTGGAGCAGAATCTGCAAAATGGGGATAAAGATAGAAAAAATAAATATAAATCATCAGTAATCCTGTTTATTCTTTGATTATTTTTTGATTGATTATTTTTTGCTCAACTTTTGACCTGCACGCTTTGGAAACTCAGGCATTGTCATGACGCAGCACCTCATTCCTCCTGCGGGACACGATGACTTCAACGCCCTATCGCTTCAGGATCAGATTCAAATTGCGCTGGCAGTTGCTGATGAAACCTCGCTGAAGTCGCTCTTAGTGGATTGTGTCCCGCCGATCACCGCTCTGCATCGAATTCGCAATCTCAAAACGACCGTGAGTGTCCCGCTTGCCTCTGGAACAATCGGATCATTTTCTGGGCAATCTGCCGCACCCTCGATCGACGGCATTCTTCAGTTTGAGGAGGCATACTGCACCCTGATCGCTTCAGCGGAGGAACTCAAGCAGGGCATCGCCGACTACACCCAGCAATATGGAAACGATCGCGGCTATCTTGACCTGACCCGGTGCGAGTCTGAGATGCACACCCTGGGGCAATCCCTTCCTTTGTCACAGGCACTGGCACGGTTGACCCATTCGGGCTTTTCGCCGCGACAGATCCAGGCAATTTTGCACCTGCCGCAGGATGGTTGGTTTCAGTCCTGGTGGTATGTCGTAGATGCTGCCGGAGAGTTTACCGTGCCGTTTCTGCGCGTGCTGCGGACGCTTCACTATCCCGATGGCACAGTGACAATTCAGTACAAAGACTTTTTTGCTCAGCAAAAGCCCGACTGCTATATGAGCCAGTCTCGGCAGGTGATGGTTTTGCTTAAAAACGATCGCAGCTTTAGCGAAACGTTGACCCGGATCAATCTCGCGCGGCAGCAGTTGGGGATCGATCGCGTGATCCTGGTAGGTAGCCATCTCTCGGAACTCGAAGCCAAGGCATACATTAATCAGGGCGTGAGCCTTTATATGACCCGCTCGCTGAGCCTGCCAACTCCAGCAAACTGCTGTCACTGTGTGAATTCAGATTGTCCTTGGCACGGACGGTCGGATTCTCCAGTAATTTTGTGTCGGCGATTTTGTTTCGAGGGAGTGGAAGAGTAGAGAGGTGGAGGAGTGAAGGGGTGAAGGGGTAGATGAGTGAGGAGATGAGGAGATGGGGGTGTGTCGGTGGGTGGTTTAGTCAGACTAGGTTTAGTCAGATTAGGTCTAGTCAGAATAAATGGGGTCAAGCCAGTACAGGAGGGTGCGTTTGAGTTGGTTGAGGTCGCGGGTAAGTTCTTGACGGAAGAATTGTCCGATCGCGTCGAAAGGGGAGAATTCGCTGCTTGTTTGCCACTGCACGTCCTGACCGAGGGGGGTAAGGTGGTTGCCGCGCAAGATTTTGAGGTGAGTGGTTTCGGGGAAACGCTCGTTCAGTGCCAGAGTAAGGGGTTTGGTTTGGTCAATGTCGTCGCTGGTAAATTTCACGAGCAGGTTGTGCTTGACCTGATAGTGCTTGGCGATCAGGCGATTGGTTTCTTCGGGCGATGGGGTGAATTCGACATCGAAGGCGGCAAGTTGGGGCAGGGGCAGATCTTTGAGCTGGGCGGAAAATTGGTTAGTAATTTGAGTCATCCACTGGGTTCCGAGGCGCGACAGTTCGCCTAACTGATCCAGCATCGGGATCGATCGCCTTGCCGGGTAATTGTTGAACGAAATCAGAATATTCCCGGCGCGTTCCTGCGGAAACAGACTGCCGATCAACAGATGCAGCTTGCAGCCCATGCTGTGCCCCATCCCGTAAACGGGGAGCTGCTGCCGCAAAATGTCGATTTGCAAATGCTCGATCGCCAGATTGCCAAGTCTTAAAGTGCGCTGGGCGATCGTGGTGTGATCCATTGTGTTGACAAACGGCGTTGCTACGATTGCGTAGCCCTGATTTGCCAGAAACTCCAGCAAGGTGCGGTAGGTAAGCTGGGGAGCCGTTGCCACAAATGCGCCGCCCAGAAAATGAATAATGGCGGTCGGCTGGGGGGGAACCAGCACCCAGTTACCGTAAATTTCCTGCCACTCCATAGCTTTCTTAATAGCGTTCTTGTTAATGTTTTGTGTCGCGTTACTGAAAACGCCGCTTCTTTCACTGTAGCGGCCACAAGAGTGGGGTGGTAGCGCGATCGGAGATGAACATTTCTTTAATGTTCTTATTCATTTCCTTTCGATCGGCTTAGGAGTACAGTCGGGGGCCGAGGAGTTCAGGGTTTGGAAGGCGATCGAGCATTCTTGTCTAAGGATTTTTGTCTATTGTCTGAAAGGTTCTGCGCTAAAAGATGGTTTGACCCGTCGCCCATTGCCTGCATTGCCCCCTAAATTCCTAAACGTCAAATTCCCGAACTTCTGGTTCTAACTGCGGGTTCTAACTTCCGGTTCTAAGTTCGGGGGACTTTGAGGTCTGAAGGAGTCGGTTGGTTCCCATAGAATTGGGGGCTAGAGGGACGGTTCGGCTTACGGGGATTGCGTCTCAAACATTCTCAAAAAATGCTTGTTAGAAAAAACGTTTAAGCGGGGGCTGCCATGTCGATCGTTGTAATGGTTCTGCTGCAAGTCTTGCTGGTGATTGGGCTATCGCGCCTGATGGGTCTCGGGTTTCGGGCTTTACGGCAGCCGCTGGTGATTGGCGAAATTGTTGCCGGAATTATGCTCGGTCCTTCCCTGTTCGGCACGGTGGCTCCGACGCTGGCGAGTGCGCTGTTTCCACCAGAGACGATTCCGTTTCTGGATGTGCTGTCTCAGGTCGGCTTGATCTTTTTTATGTTTCTGATCGGGCTGGAGCTGAATCCCCGCTATCTACGCGGACAGCTCGAGACTGCTGTTTTGATTTCCCATATCAGCATTGTGGTTCCGTTTACGCTGGGCACGTTGCTGTCGCTGCTGCTGTATCCGCTGGTGTCAAACGGCAGCGTTTCGTTTACGGCGTTTGCGCTGTTTTTGGGGGCGGCGATGTCAATTACGGCGTTTCCCGTTTTGGCGCGGATTATTACTGAAAACAATTTGCAGAATACGAAGCTGGGAACGCTAGCTCTCACCTGCGCTGCGGTGGATGATGTGACTGCCTGGTGTGTGCTAGCTCTGGCGATCGCTGTAACTCGCACTAACAGTATGATTGCGGCTCTGCCTACGCTGATCGCAGCCGTGGTTTACATTGCCCTGATGCTGACGATCGGGCGATTGTTCCTGAAACGGCTTGCGAAATACTACGATCGCACAGGCAAACTGACGCAGTTCGTTCTGGCGGGAATTTATATGGGCGTGGTGGCTTCTGCGCTGATTACCGAGGTGATCGGGATTCACCTGATTTTTGGGGCGTTTTTGCTGGGAGCCGTAATGCCCAAAAACGAAGGACTCACCCGCGAACTCGCCGAAAAAACTGAGGACTTTGTGCTGACCTTTTTGCTGCCGATCTTTTTTGCCTATAGCGGGCTGAGAACCCAGATTGGATTGCTGAATCGTCCAGAACTATGGCTATTGTGTGGGCTGGTGCTGCTGGTGGCGATCAGCGGCAAGTTTATTGGAACCTATGCAGCAGGGCGGGTATGCGGCATGGCAAAACGAGAAGCGGCGGCGTTGGGCTGGCTGATGAACACCCGCGGGCTAACCGAGCTGATTGTGCTGAATATCGGCTTGAGTCTGGGCGTGATTTCGCCGTTGCTGTTTACGATGCTGGTGATTATGGCACTCGTTACCACGTTCATGACTTCGCCTTTGCTAGAAGTGACTTATCCGAAGCGGCTGATTCAGCAAGATTTAGTCGCCTCGCCGCCAGAGCAGCCGTCTCTGGTGTCTGCTTCGGTGTATCGAATTCTGGTTCTGGTAGCGAATCCTGACACGCAGCTTAGACTGGTGCAACTTGCAGCGGCAATTGCTGGGACTCAGCTTCAGCAGGCGATCGTGAATCCCTTAAGTCTGATTGAGCTGGAGGAAGACTACGCCTTTGAAAGCACTCCCCTGGAAGCCGATCGCCAGATTGCAGCCCGTCAGCAGCATCTTCAAACCCTGGTGGAGAGCTTGGAGCCAGCGGTGCGTCCTTTGATTCATTCGATCGTGCGGGTGGCAAATGATGTGGCGCGAGAAGCTGTTCAGGTGGCAGAAATGGAGCAAGCCGATTTGATGCTTGTCGGGTGGCATCGTCCTGCCTTCAGCACTAATTGCCTGGGCGGCCGAGTCGGGCAAATTTTGAGTCTGGCGAGAACCGATGTAGCGGTTTTTGTAGATTACCCTACGGGCAAATTTGCGGTTCAGCCCCAGTTGCCCCAGCTCAATCAGCTTTTGTTGCCTTATGTGCCAGATATTCACAGCGATTTGGGCTTGGAACTGGGACTGCGAATTCTGGCAGGTCGTCCAGAGAGCCATCTGACTGTGCTCTGTGTTACACCTTCCGATCGCGCCGTTGGCAAGACGGCTTTCGGTCAGCAGATCGATGATTTAAGCTATGAGCTTCGTACCACCCTTCAGCGGTTGCCTGCATTTCTGCGCGATCGCGTTCACTTAAAAGTAATTACCACGGTAGAACCAATGCGGGCAGTGGTCGAATTGTCGGAAGGCATGGATTTAACGATCGCCGGAGCCAATCGGGAGTGGGGCATCGAGCGACAAACCCTGGGGCAATATACCGATGAACTCGTGAAACAATGCCGATCGTCGCTGCTGATCACTCGCCGCTATAGCCGTGTTACGTCTCATCTCGCCCCAGTTCTTATGGAAAGAGAGGCTTAAAATGCACCAATCTGCAATTCGATCGCATTTACTGTTCTATGGTGGAATGATTACCTCAGTGTTCATCCTATTTCGCTTGACTGCTGCTTATGGAGAAGCCCGGCTGCAAGCCCCGCCCAATATCGACGGCATCTATTTCAGTTCGATCGCGCCTCCGGGCTGTCCGAATGACTCGCGCTTACGGCTAACTGTGCAGCAGTCAGGAATTTACCTCAACGGCTCGGTTGATCTCGTGCAGGCAAACGTATCACCCGAAATGCCCGATTCTACCAGTTCTGAAAAGCTGCCGCTAACAGGTCGCTGGAACCAGGAAGCAATGGCTCTTTCGGGCAACACCGATGCGTTAGCCGCTTGTCAGCCTTCTTCAAATTCGGTACTTATTAAGGGAACGATTGCCCCAAACGATCAGCTCACTGCAAGTCTGCAATCCGGCGACACGCCTGCCTGGAGCTTTACTGCCGATCGTCAGGAAAGATCTCAGACCCAGGAGCATTAGGAGCATTAGAAAAGGGTTAGAAATTTATAAAGGAAATTCATAAGGAATGAGTCTCCCCCTCGTCTCCCAATTCTGGAACCCCTGAAACTACCCTCGCCCCTCCCCTTCGATCGCCGACCCAAACCGATACCCCTTGCCATAAACCGTGTGGATTAGAGGTGTTTCACCGTCGGCTTCGATCTTGCGGCGCAGCAGGCGAATTTGGGCGGCTAAGGCATTGCTGCTAGGCTGCTCGCTCGTACTCCAGAGCTGCTGATGCATTTGGTCATGGGTCAAAAGCTGGTTGGGCGATCGCATAAAGTAGGCAAGCAACTGGCACTCTTTTTCCGATAGCTCAATTTTGCGTCCCTGGCGGTAGGCAAGCTGATTTTCCAGGTCGAGTTCCAGATCATTCACTTGTAGCCGTGTGGCAGGCTTCACTTCCAGCGTTGGCGGGCGGCGCAGCAGTGCCCGGACTCTTGCGAGGAGTTCGCGCAGCTCAAACGGCTTGATTAAATAATCATCAGCTCCCGCATCCAGTCCTGAGACGCGATCGTCGATCGTATCCTTCGCAGTCAGAAATAGCACTGGAGTGGTATCCCCCTGGGAGCGAAGCTGCTGGCAAATCTCTAAGCCCGTTTGCTGGGGCAGCATCCAGTCCAGAATCAGCAGATCGTAGCTTCCGGTAGCAGCCAGCTTACGTCCTTCTGAACCATCGTGGGCAATATCAACGTGATACCCCTCGCGCCGCAAAATTCGACTGAGGGGCTCGGTGAGTTCAACCTCGTCGTCAACAAGCAGAATTTGCATGGGCAGCCAGGAAGAGAACGTTCGTTGCTGTCAATTTCTCAATCTTAATATCCCTGAAATGTCCCTGATCAGCAGGAGGATAGAAATCAACGTGAGATGCGATCGGCATAAATCACGGGTCATGGGTCATTAGCTGTGGGTTACTTGTGCTTCGCGGATGACGAATGACCGACCACGAGACTAACCACGAATGACGAATGACGAATGACTGATGACGAATGGCTGATGACGCTTCCGTTATCCCTGGTTTGATACTGTCCTTCTGATGTCCTTCTACTGATCGAGCAAATTTCGAGATAGCGTCGTAAACCGAAGACTGCTCTGCCTGGCTTCCCTGCTGGTATCGATCGGGGTGGTAGCGATCGGGCTGGTTAGAAACAAGAATTCAATCAGCAGCCATTTCTGTGGAAGGGGCATCCTGCCCAGCTGGTTCGTAAGATAAATATCTTATTGAACTGGGCGGATGAGGATACCCCCACAAGCGATTGAGGCCGTTTCCTTAGCACATGATGCACCCTAGCTGACGCTATACCTTAGCTAACGATAAAGTTATTCGCGCTTAGGTCACTGGGAGCAACGCCTTGCAGCAGAACTAACCGGACAAATCCGTTTGCCGCATCGCCGTTGGCATCAACTCGAACAATCGTTCCTCTTGCAGTTTCCGCGAGGCGCACGTATTGCTGGAAGCGGTTTGGACTGCTGTAGCTGTCACCCTTGAAGAGGACTTTCAGGTCAATCCGGTCTTCCCGTTTAAAGTCAAGGACTTGATCAAGCCCGTGTCTTGCCGATCGATATAGGTAGGTATCCCGACCGCCGCCTCCGCTCATGACATCGCGACCGCCGCCGCCAACCATGACATCGTGACCCAGACCGCCGAGAATTCGATCGTTCTGAGAGCCACCCGAAATCCGGTCGTTGTCCCGGTTGCCAAGCAGCAGATCGACATCGCCATTACCGCGAATCCGGTCTTTGCCTCGCCGCCCGAAGACGGTATCCGTTTTTTCACCGCCAATCGCCCGATCGTTGCCCAGACCGCTGTTGATGAAGTCGCGTCCCTTTTGTCCCTCAATCCGGTCGTCATCTTGCTGACCGTTCAGGATGTCCAGGTTCGTGCCTCCTCGAATTCGATCGCGACCGCGACCGCCCATGAGGTTATCATCTCCGAACTTGCCTTCCAGCCGATCGTTGCCGCGTCGTCCCATTGCGGTATCGCGACCGCGACCGCCAAACGCCCGATCGTTGCCCAAGCCGCCGTCCAGGGTGTCAATGCCGTTGTTGCCGCGCAGGTCATCGTTGTTTTGCTGACCTCTGAGCCGATCGCCTGCCGCACCGCCCAACAGTCGATCGTTGCCCCGGTTGCCATTGAGTCGATCCGAACAGCCTGCACCCAACAGTTGGTCGTTACCCGGCTTACCCACCAGGCGATCGCGATCCTCGGTTCCAACCAGACGGTTGTTGCGGCGATTGCCTTTGAGCCTGACCCCTGGTTTGCAGCCGATTGGGTCGAGCAGTGAGTTGAAATTGAGCGTTACGGTTGCCGGAGTGGAGTCAGTTAGACCAGAGCGATCGGTTGACGCATAGGTGAAGCTGCCGCCGCTAAAGTTAGGACCCGACTGAAAGAAGATCTGTTCGATATCTGCTGCCGGAATCACCTGCCCGGCGGTAATTGCGCGACCTCCTGCGCCTGGCAAACCAAGGAACAGTGTGCCCTGAGCCGTATCAGGAACGGTGACAATGGTGAACGAAGCAACGCCATCCCCGGGATCTGGATCAGTTCCCCCCAGTCCAGGCAGATTGGTCAGCGTGTTTTGGGGCAGGTTAAACGGTCGATCGAACGTATCAGGAGCCTGGTTTTGCCCCGGAACTGGAATAGGACCAGGAGTATTTTGCAGCTGCAACGACACTGTGCCAGGCGTATCGCTTTCGCTGCCGAGGTTATCGATCGCAGTATAGGTGAATCCGCTGCCTGTAAAAGTGCCGCTCGACTGGAAAAAGACTTGCCCAATTTGCTCTGGGGTCAGCGTTTGCCCCGCAGTCAGCCGCACATTGCCCGCCGGATCTCCCAGGAACAGCGTTCCCTGGCTGGGGTCGGGCAGCGTCAGAATGCGATAGTTCGTCACGGTTCCATCTGGATCGCTTCCCCCCAGGTTGGGCACGTTGACAGCGCTATTAATCGGCAGTCCCGCAGCCGAGTTGTTGGTGAGCGGTGCAGAAGTCAGGGTCGTCACTGCCAGGTTACGGACTTCGTGGTTGGCGGTGGAGTCCCCTGTTCCGGCGGCAAAACCAAACTTAAAGAAGTCGGGCACTTCACCGTTGCCGGCTGAACGGGTGTTGTAGTTGGTAATGACCGCTTCTTGCGCGTCCAGGAAGTCGCCGTCGTTGTTGCCGTCGATCGAGACGTTGAGGATTCCATCGCCTGAGAGCGTGATCTGAACCCGCCGCGTCGATTGTTCGCGGTTGGTCGCCGTCACATTATTCAGCATGTAGTTGGTTGGGTCGATCGTTGTTCCAGTGAGGTACTGGTAGCCCGTCGCTTCTCGACCCCGCACCGCAACCGTATTGGGAAGCCGTCCATCGCTACCCAGCCCCGGCGCGCCTCCATTTCGCCCTTCGCCCCCGTTGGAGTAGTTGCCAAACGCATCAAACCCGACGCCTAGATAGCCCCCTGCCACCCCCGGAATACCTGTTCTTTGGGCGTAGCCTAAGGAGCCCCCAAACGCCCCAGCATTAGTTGAGTAAGGGGTGCTGCCGTCAATTAGGAAGAAGCTGATTCCGTCTGCTCCGGGAGGCAGCCCGTTTCTGGAGGTTCCGCCCCACTGAAACATATCAAAGGTAATGTTCAGACCCGCGCTGGAGCTAATGGGCTGGTTGTAGAGGACAAAGCCTGCCTGATCAAAGGTCGCGTTGGTGAGGCGCAGTACTCCTGCTCCATCAGGGTCGAGCAACTCGCCAGGGTTTCCTGGTAAGCCGCCTCCACTAGGAGGAACTTGAGGAGGGGCTGCGAACGGGAAGGGTCGAGCCGTCAAATAAGGCGCAACGGCAGAATTGCCAGCATCTCCTGCGCCCTGACCGACCCCTGATACCCAGGAGGTGGCTCCAGGGGCGACCTCGCTGCGCGTAAACGTTTCATTCACAAAAACAACGGGAGCCAAAACAGATTGAAAGTTAGCCATCGCAGTAGCAGAAAAAATAGAGGGGGATAAGATGGCTCCCACCGTTGATTCCAGTGTCCAATCACCACCCAGCTTAGCGTTGCCAGTTCGATTGGTGGAAGCCGCGATCGATGCACCCGTAAGATGGCTCAATTTCTGGATGAAAAGCTGTCCGATCGATCCGGCAGCGACTTCGCAGCCATAGAGTAAAACTTCTGCCCGATCAGTAAAAGCACGAATCCATTGACGAATCTGGTCTGTGTACTGAGACAGAGTTGCCATGCTCAGTTGCGCCGCGCCCAGGTAAAGTGTTCCTGGAGAGCCGTGCGAGAGCAGATGAATGCTTTGGATCGATCGCCGGTTGGCAAGAGCTTCGGTAATTTGCTCAATGCCGTCCCGATCTGCCTCTAAAACGATTACGTCAGCTTCAGCCGTGAGATGGTCTGTCAGACTGCGGTAATGATGCACCGATGGGTCAACAATCAGCAGTATTTTACTGAAATTGGCAGATGTCATAGCTCGTCATCCGAAACGAAAGTTCATTAAATCAATAACTGTGAAATTATCGACTACAACTGGGTAGTTCCGCGTAGAACGCAGTAATTTCCGCAAGATTTTGCTTGGCTCTTAGTTAAATTTAAACAGTTTCTATAACGGCTATTACGAAGATCCAGTTAATAAATTCTGCTTAATTTTAATTTGTCAATGATTTGCTTTGTAAACATTGCATTGAATCATTGAGAGTTGGAGCCGAGCGAATCAAATCGATAGAATCTCAGTGAATTCTTGCATAAATGACACTGGATTAAATTTATAGCAACTTTATCTAAATAAGTAAAATCTCTGTAGTTTAAATAGCAAGTTTATGTATTGAAATCAATCGCTATCGTAATTAAAGTGCAAACAGAGCAATGAGAGCAGCTCGACGAGCTAACGCCTCGCTCCATCTTGCTTGAGCGACAATTTCTATAGAACGAACGCAAACCATAAGCGCAAAAAAACGATCGCCCTCCGGGAGAACGATCGATCTTGAATAAGAAGGGCTTATCCTAACAGAGAAGTTACATTACCTTTCTGATTGGTTCAGCCCTCATTGAATTAAGAATTCAGTCGAAACTTAATTCACACAATCTTAGTAATCGAACTTAGTAATCGAAGTCACCGCCACCCATGCCTGCGCCTGCGGGAGCTGATTCCTTCGGTTCGGGCTTGTCTACAACGATGCACTCGGTCGTCAACACCATTCCGGCGATCGAAGCCGCGTTTTGCAGAGCCGATCGGGTCACTTTCGCCGGGTCAACGATGCCTGCCTCGAACATATCGACAAATTCGCCGCGAGCCGCATCATAGCCGACGTTGAAGTCCTTCTCTTTCACGCGCTCTGCGATCACCGCACCGTTTTGACCTGCGTTTTCAGCGATCCGCTTCAGGGGAGCCGCCAGCGCCCGAGCCACGATCAGCGCACCCGTCAGCTCTTCACCGCTCAGGTTGCCGTTTGCCCACTCTTCCAGCGAAGGCGACAGGTGAGCCAGAGTCGTACCGCCACCGGGGACGATGCCTTCTTCAACGGCTGCCTTGGTTGCGTTAATCGCGTCTTCCAGGCGCAGCTTGCGATCCTTCATTTCGGTTTCGGTTGCTGCACCCACCTTGATGACAGCAACACCGCCAGACAGCTTCGCCAGACGCTCTTGCAGCTTCTCTTTGTCATAGGAAGACTCGGTTTCTTCCATTTGACGGCGGATTTGCTCGCAGCGAGCTTGCACTGCCTTTTCGTTGCCTTCAGCCACGATCGTGGTGGTGTCCTTGGTGATCGTGAGACGGCGAGCGCGACCCAGCATATCGATCTTGACGTTGTCGAGCTTCAGACCTGCATCTTCGGTGATCACCTGACCGCCCGTCAGCACAGCGATATCTTCCAGCATTGCCTTACGACGATCGCCAAAGCCAGGAGCCTTGACCGCAGCCACGTTCAGTACACCGCGTAGACGGTTCACCACCAGGGTTGCCAGGGCTTCTTTCTCGATGTCTTCTGCCAGAATCAGCAGCGGACGACCAGAACGAGCGACTTGCTCCAGCACGGGCACGAGGTCTTGCACCAGCGTGATTTTCTTGTCGGTGATCAGGATGAACGGCTCATCCAGCACGGCTTCCATCCGCTCGGTATCAGTGGCGAAGTAGGGGGAGATATAGCCTTTGTCGAAGCGCATACCCTCGGTGACTTCCAGTTCGGTTGTCATGGATTTGCCTTCTTCCAGCGAAATCACGCCTTCGCGACCCACTTTCTCCATTGCTTCGGCAATCATGGAGCCGACTTCATCGTCGTTTCCGGCAGAGATTGAACCGACTTGAGCGATCGCCTTAGAATCTTCAACCTGACGAGCGTGCTCAGCAATCTTGCTCACCAGGAAGCCTGTTGCTTTGTCAATCCCGCGCTTCAGGGAGATGGCGTTTGCGCCTGCTGCAACGTTCCGCAGACCTTCTTTCACGACCGCGTGAGCCAGCACGGTTGCGGTGGTTGTACCATCCCCTGCGGCATCGTTGGTTTTAGAAGCTGCCTGACGAATCAGCGAAACGCCCGTGTTCTCAACGTGATCTTCCAGTTCGATTTCTTTAGCGATCGTCACCCCGTCATTGACGATCTGCGGTGCGCCAAACTTCTTCTCCAGCACCACGTTCCGACCTTTGGGACCGAGGGTGACTGCAACTGCTTCAGCCAGGATGTCCATGCCTTTTTCCAAGGCACGACGAGCATTTTCGTTGTAAATGATGCGCTTAGCCATAGTTAAACCAACTTAAGTCCAGTAAATACAAATCAGCAAATTCAGCAAGCAAATTCAGAAAACAGTGGAGCGTAATCGTTCAGAAACTAGGAAACGATCGCCAGAATGTCTTTTTCAGACAAAAGTACATACTCTTCGGTGCCGAGTTTGATGTCGGTTCCGGCGTACTTGGAGTACAGCACTTTGTCACCAACTTTGACTTCCGGCTCTTGGCGGTTGCCATCTTCGCCGCGCTTTCCAGGACCCACAGCGGCAATTTCACCCACCTGGGGCTTTTCTTTTGCCGTATCGGGCAGATAAATTCCACCAGCGGTCTTCTCTTCAGATGCGCTGACCTTCACAAACACACGATCGCCCAATGGCTTGACGGTACTAACGCTCAGAGATACTGCTGCCATATCAAGAATTCTCCAAATATCAGAGTAGGTGTGTAGCATTGCTCAGCAGAAATCCGGTTCCTTGGCAGAACCAGTGCATAGCTTGGAAAATAAACAGCCTTGCAATCTGCTTCAGTTTGTCAAGTAATTTCTTGAGCGAGAGTTTAAGGTTTAGCACTCTCAACCCCTGAGTGCTAATTTAGCGGAACGAGACAGACAATTGCAACCGATTGACACCCCCCTTTTGGAGTACGGGTTCCCGAACTGGGGTAGGATGCGCGCTGTAAAGTAGCCTTTTTGGCGCATTGAGCGCGGTTGAATCTAAAGCCCAAATCTAAAACCAGCATTGTTTCAGCCCTGCGAGTTTTATCGCTGGCACGGGCATTCTACTTAAGTAATTGTTCAAGTAATTCTTCAGACAGCCTAATTGCCTATTTCTAAAACTAAATTCAGCAAGATTTCCGTTTCATGCATCAGTATTTATCAAAAAAAATTTATCAAAAAAATTGCTGCTGCTTGCAAGATAACTATCCAGCTATGGGTATATTTCCCCTAGATTTCTGAGGATGGTCTGTCTCTACCCGCCTTCCAGTTTCGGTATTTAAGCAACTTCTAAAAGATTTACAAAGTTAATTTCTCAAACGTTACAAGTTTCGCTTTTTGCTGCTCCCACTTCTGACCGCATTTACCCATGACTGAAATTCGATCGACGCTCATTGTTGTTGACCCCGCCGTTGCAGACTATCAAACCCTGCTGCAAGGAATTGGGTCAGATGCAGAGGTTGTTTTGCTCGATCCGTCCCAGGATGGCATTGCTCAAATTACGCAGCTTTTAGCGGCGCGGCGCGATCTGCTCAGCCTACAAATTGTGTCTCACGGCAGCGAGGGTGCGGTGCAATTGGGTTCGGCACATCTCAGTGGGTCAACGCTCGGTCAATATGCGCTCCTGCTTCGGCAATGGTCAGCTTCTTTTCGTCCGGGTGCGGATCTGCTGCTGTGGGGCTGTGATGTAGCGGCGGGAACCGTGGGGCGATCGTTCCTGACTGAGTTAAGCCAGCTCACCGGGATAGATATTGCCGCCTCAACTAATGTGACAGGCAGTGCCGCACTGGGCGGAGACTGGACGCTAGAAGCCACAACCGGAGAAGTTACGACGCCGATCGCCTTCTCACCCCAAGCACTCGAAGCCTACAGCCAGAAGCTCGCAACCTTTAATGTGGGCAGCTACGACGATCTGATGGATGCGATCGACGATGCAAATAGCACCGCAGGCGATGATGTCATCAACATCACGAACGACTTTGATATCATCGGTGCTTTGCCAAATATCAAATCGAACATTCGCATCCTGGGCAACAACAAAACCCTCAACGGCCAGGACCATCGTATTTTTACCGTTGAGAGCGGGACAGTTCTGATTGAAAACCTGACGCTTGATGGGGGCACTGCAAAAGGAGCAGACGCAACCCTGCCCGGACAAACCGGAGGACTAGGAGAGGGCGGCGGACTCTTGATCATCGGTGGCAACGTTACGCTAGTTCGCGTCGGGTTTCAAAACAACAGCGCAATCGGCGGCACGGGTGGCAATGCTCCCGGTGAAACGGGCGGAAAAGGAGGAGATGCGCGAGGCGGAGCCATTTCGATTCAGGGTGGTTCACTGCGCTTAGCTAGTGTGACATTTAATGGCAACGCAGTTTCGGGCGGAAGCGGCGGCACGGGCGCAACCGTAGGAGCTTCTGGGACTGGAGCTGCTAGGGCACTGTTTGTTAACAACGGTGTAACAGTAATTACAGAGGGCGATCCGGCTTACAACGGCGATACGGTTGTCGGGTCTGTGGTGAAAGTGAATGTGCCCAGAGCGACGATCGCCCGGTCTGCTGCTCCGCTTACGGCTGCCAATGTAGTGGACTACACCGTGACCTTTGACAGTGATGGCCCGATCACGGGGGTAGATGCGACCGATTTTGAGCTGACTCCTGGCTCGATCAGCGATGCGGCGCTCGTGCCAAATATTACCGGGTCAGGCAAAACCTACACAGTCTCGATCGAAACAGGAACCAGCCTCACCGGAACCATTGGGTTGCGGCTGCGCGATAACGACTCGATTACCAGCACAATTTCCACTAATAGAGGAAATATTGTTGTTCCATTGGGTGGCACGGGAATCAACAACGGCAACACATCCGGCGCAGCCTACCAGATCGATCGCACCCCTCCAGGTGTTTTGTCGATTAATCGGCTCGATGCTCAAAACCTAACTGCGGCAGACCAGGTTGCCTATCGCGTGGTGTTTTCCACAGGCGTGAGCGGGGTGACGATCGATGATTTTCAGCCTGCTGCCGTGGGCATTACCGGAGCAACCATTACAGGCATTACCCCGATCAGCGCAGACACTTATAACGTCACCCTAAATACGGGAACTGGGAACGGCACGCTGGGCTTAAACCTGATTGACAATGACTCGATTCAGAATAATCTGAACGTGAAGCTAGGCGGCACAGGAGCCAATAACGGCAATTTCACCAATAGCCAAACCTACTCGATCGACAAAACGCCGCCCCTGGCTTCAGGAATTACCGTAGAAACCCCCAACCCCACCAATGCCGATCGCGTTGATTTCACAGTCAACTTTACTCAACCCGTCACTGGGGTCGATAAGGGTGATTTTGTCCTGGCGACGACCGGAGGCGTGAGCAATGCTCAGATTACAGACCTGGTGGAACTCAATCCGGTAACCTATCGCGTTACGGTCAACACGGGCAGCGGCGATGGCAGCCTGGGACTAAACCTGAAAGACGACGACTCGATTCGTAACGGGCTAGGAGTGGCATTGGGCACTGCCGGAAACGATAACGGCAACTTCACCGGACAGGTTTACACCTTGATCAAGAGTGCGCCGATCGTTTCATCAATTACGCCGATTAACCCCAGCCCCACTGCAGCCGCCACTGTCAATTACGCCGTTTCATTTACCCAGGATGTGCAGGGTGTTGATCAGCGTAGTTTTGCCCTTCAGGGAATTCCTGATGCTCAGATTACGGGGGTGAACGGCAGCGGCAAGAGCTACACGGTCAGCGTGAATACGGGCAGCAGCAGCGGCAATTTGCAGCTTAATTTGATCGACACCGACCTGATCCGCAATAACATCGACGTACCGCTGGGTGGAGCAGGGGCAGGAAACGGAAATTTCCTCGGCGGTTCCTATAGTGTGAACAAAACGCCTCCCCGCGTTGCCTCGATCACTCGTCTGGAAAGCAATCCGCTGAACGCTACCAGCGTCAACTTTGCGGTCATTTTCAACGATGCGGTTTCGAGAGTGGATGCCACTGACTTTAGCCTTGCTACTACAGGCGTGACTGGAGCCAGCATTGCGTCGGTCACGCGAGTTAACGACAGCTTCTACACGGTTGCGGTGAATGCGGGCAACAGCGACGGCACGATCGGCTTAAACCTGATCGACAATGACTCGATTATCAACACGCTGGGAGTCAACCTGGGTGCGGCAGGAATCGGAAACGGCAATTTCACCGGAGAAGTTTACACGATCGATCGCACGGCTCCTGTTCCAACCATTGTGCCCGTCACCCCCCAAACCCGCCGCGAACAGGTCAACGCTATTACGCTGCAATTTAATGAAGCGGTCGCTGGGCTGGACATCAACGATTTGCGGCTCACCAAAGACGGCAATCCGGTGAATCTCTCTAGAGCCACACTGAATAGTGCAGACGGCATCACCTGGACCTTAGGCAACCTGCGAAAGCTAACCAACGGGCAGGGCGACTATCGGCTCAGCCTCACCGCAGGCGATACGGGTATCAGCGATCGGGCAGGCAATCCGCTGCAGGCAAACGTGGCAGAGCGGTGGACGAATCTGGTGACAGTCAAGATTTGTGATCCGGGCATCACGCGGCGCGGCACCAAAGATGCAGACCTTCTGGAAGGCACAGAAAACAGCGACATTCTGAGCGGACGGGGCGGCAACGATACGCTGGTCGGCTTAGACTGTGACGATCGCCTTGACGGGGGCAAAGATAACGATCGCCTCGACGGGGGCTTGGACGACGATGTGCTGCTTGGCGGTTCGGGCAATGACATTCTGATTGGCGGCAACGGTCAGGATACACTTTCTGGCGGCTCAGGAGCCGATCGTATTATCTTCGCGGGTAGCAGTCCCGCCGCAGCCCTGACCACCTCGCTGGCAAATGCTCCCGATCGGGTGCGGAAGTTTAATGCTGAGAAAGGCGATCGCTTTGAGCTGGACTTTGACAATAATCTGCGATCGAGCGATCGTCTCAGAGGGCTATTTAACGCCGGACGAGTCAGAGGAAAAACCTTGGAGCAAGCCAGCCGCAACGCCTATAAAGACAAGAATCAGCGCAGCCAGGGTCAAAAGCTCCATGGAAATGAGGCGGTCTTTTTTAACTGGCGCGGCAATACCTATCTGTCGGTCAATGATACGGTCAAGGGCTACAGCGCAAACCGCGACCTGGTTATCGATGTGACAGGCATCCGGTTCAATCCCGGAAACAGCGGAGCAGGTGTGTTAACGACGGTAGATTATTTTGCCTAACCGTTACAAAATCTTCTCCAGTCCATACACCAACTGCTTAAGCTGAATTACCTTGCGGATTGACAGCAGCACACCCGGCATATAGCAAGCCCGATCGCTCGTATCATGCCGGAGCGTATAAATTTGCCCTGGTGCACCAAAAATCACTTCCTGGTGAGCGATTAGTCCTGGCAGGCGAACGCTGTGAATCCTGATGCCGGACTCGGTTTCTGATCCTCTTGCTCCAGGGAGCTTTTCGGTTTCCTGAACGCTGGGTGGGTTAAAGGGCTTACCAAATTCTTCTAAAAGCTGAGCCGTCTGAATCGCGGTTCCACTGGGCGCATCGGCTTTTTGGTTGTGGTGCAGCTCAATAATTTCAACGTGGTCGAAATACTGCGATGCCTGAATTGCCGCCTGCTGAAGCAGCACCACCCCGATCGAAAAATTCGGAATAATCAAACAGCCTGTACTGGCTTTATCGGCAAACTCGCTCAGTTCTTCAATCTGCTCCTCGCTCAGCCCGGTTGTGCCAATTACCGGACGCACCCCGTAAGCGACCGCTGCCCGCACGTTGTCATACACCGAATCGGGGTGGGTAAAGTCCACCATCACCGCAAGCTGCTTTTCCTGTGCTGCCATTGCCAGCGTTGCTTCCAGATCATTCAGCACCGGAATTTCTAGCGCACCACAGCCGACAATTTCGCCAATATCCTCCCCCTGAATTTCTGGATTGCGATCGATCGCGCCCACCAGCGTCATATCATTCGCTCCGGCGATCGCTTTCACCACTTCCCGCCCCATCTTGCCTGCTGCACCATTCACCACTACCGGAATTGGATCTGCCATAAGTTCCCCGCGATTCAACACAGGCAATTTTAAAGCAACGCAGACGACAGGGGGGACAAAGCAGCAGGAAATTAAATCCCGCTCAGATTCTGCTAAATAAAAAATTCAACCTGGGGCTTCGGCGGAATATACTCTCGCCGCTCCAACTCTTCTAAAACTTTCGCAATGCTCTCTTCCGGCGTTTCCCGATCGGTATAGCAAACGATATCAGGATTGGTCGGCTCCTCATAGGGATCGTCTATTCCGGTAAAGGCTAGCAGTTCGCCTGCCCGCGCCATTGCGTATAGCCCTTTAGCATCCCTCAATTCGCAAACTTCGATCGGCGCATTGACATAAACTTCGATGAAATCTTCGATCGATTGCCGCATTTCTTCACGGGCATCGCGATAGGGACTGATGGTTGCTACGATCGCAATCACCCCGTTCCGGCTGAGCAGATTTGCCACAAAGCCAATCCGCCGCATATTCGTGGTGCGGTCTTCGCGGCTGTAGCCCAATCCTTTGGAAAGATTGGTTCTGACGATATCACCATCCAGAACTTCGACCGGGCAGGCACGACGCTTTAGCTCACGCTCTAACCCCTTTGACAGGGTTGTTTTACCTGCTGCGCTGAGTCCAGTCAACCACAGAACCAATCCTTTCCGTTCCATAGGTTCTTCCCCTTGCGACTTCATCCAAATTGAATCCCGATCGAGCGTTTGTGGTCTGCGAAGTCGGTTATCAAATACAAGATTTTCCCTGATATTTCCCTCGAATCTGGGAATCAGACTAGTTCTAATTTAGACGCTGCAAGGATGCGATGTCCAATCAGCCATTTTAGCCAGCCAATCACACCTCCTTTTGGAGTGCGCTGCTCTTGCTCTGTTCCTGAATCAATATCTGGATTCATTTCGGGAGCGATCGCGATCGATCGAGCATTCGTGGATTGAGCAAGGTCAATTTCATGACGAGTATTTGCACGTTCGGCGACTCCAAAAGTCGCGCCATAGGTCAGTAGGATTGAGGGTCTCTAGGGGGAAGGGCTTTAGAGGGAAGATCTGCGTCGCATTGCAAACAGCAGACCCAACCCAGACGGCTGCGATCGCTGCATTCGCCGAGCAGGACTGGTGAATTGTTCCAGCCCCAGCAGCACACCATTCACTGACCAAGCCAGGGCTGCCACCGCGATCGACCCTGCCCAGATTTTGTCGTAGCGTCCGGTTTGAGCGATGCCTTCAAATAAAAGCGTTCCTAGTCCGCCTGCCCCAAACTTCGCGCCGATTGTTGCAATGGCAATCACCACGATCGCCGCCAACCGTACCCCGGCAAGAAACATGGGCAGCACCAGCGGAACCTGCACGCGCCACCATCGCTGCCAGGCATTCATTCCCATTGCCCGCGCCGCCTCCATCACCTGTGGCGGAATTGCCTGAAGCCCAATCGTAAGACTTCGCACCAGAATTACCTGACTATAGATCACCATTGCCGCAATCACCGATCGCGCATTCAGTCCTAAAAACGGAACCAGCAAAATGATCAGAGCCAGACTGGGAATCGTGTAGAGCAGCCCTAACCCACCTAGAACCGGAACCCTAAGCCAGGGCAGTCGCGTGATCAGCAGCACGATCGGCACTGCAACCAGGATTGCCAGAATTAGCGTTACACCCGTCATCGCCAGATGCTCCAGCAGCAAATTCCAAACGATCGACGGGTTTTTGAGGATATAGGTCATGGTCCATATAGAATTGATCGGCTGAGAGGCGGTTCGGAGAACGATCGCACCTTGTTCAAACCTCCTCTCATGTTAAAGGCTTGAGATACTCCTGAATTAGATCCAGCCTTGTGCAGGCGATTGAAGTATAAAAAATGGAGTGCAGGGGCAGAACTCTGTACGGCGAGAAAGCCCCCCCACCCCCGTACCTTACATACCCCCGTACCTTACATAAATGAAAAACGCTGTAGGTTAAGTTGAGATAGGTGAATAGCGATAGGTTGATGATTTGCGATCGCTCTAGTCCACCTTGGTAAACGTCCATTCCAAGATGTCGATTGGAGCGGACTGAAGGACTTGCACTAATTCCTGATTGTTCTTAAATTGAAGCTGTTTCACATGGCAAGCTTCCACATTCACCGTGAATTCGTCTTCTTCAAAACACCAGGGTTCGACCGTTAGTTTGCCGTCTTTGAGCTGACGCACATCATAGCGAATGTCATCGATGCCACTTGTAATTTCCAGGGCGCGTTCCATATCAGGAATTTTTTGCTGTACCAGAATCAGGGAGAGCCGATCGCACCAGCGCATAAACTGATAGGCCCGTTCTGCTTCGTCTTTGCTGATGCCCAATTCTTTTTGATAGCGAGTTTGCAGTTCGATTTGCTCGTTCAAAAACTCATCCCATTCGGGAGAAGCTCCCCACTGAGTCTGACTTAGAAAGGTCAGGTGTTTTGAAGTTAGCAGCGTCACGAAGCGTCCTCGATAGCGGGCACTGGTGATTTGACCCCGCATACTGGCGATCGACTCTTTATCCGGGATGTGAGCCAGCGTGAAGTCCAGCGGTGCGCCTGCGGGGGTGAGTTCGTTGCCGTCCCATTCTTTCTCCAGATCGTCGTGGTGAGAAATTGCGGCGATCGTTTCATAGAGTCGAATCGGGGCATTCGATCGCTCCCAGTGTCCGGCAAGTTGGGCGGCTAAAAGGGCATGGGCACGGTGGTAGATAATTTGCCAGCCGTCTTCTACTAAGTTGGAAATCATTGCAATCTCTCGAAATTGAACTACTGACTTCATTGAAATTGAATAAGCTCATACAAAAGGGCATAGCCGTGCCATGCCCTTCGGTTTCAGGTTAGTCCTGAATGTTTAGCTTGCTGCGATCGAACCGCCAATTGCCGCCGTTACTGCGGACACGACCGCGGTAAAGAATAGCCACCAAGCAGCCGTTGCCGCTGCTTTGCGAGTTTCGTCAAGCTGACGCTGCGCCTGATATTTAACGGTTTCAACACGACGCTGCGCTTCCATTTGTACCCGCTCTGCCCGTTGCAGAACACCCACCCGTGCCGATTCGATTTGATCCACAATGCGGTGGGCGTACTCGTTGGGAATGTCGGCGCGTGACCCCAGGATTGCCATCATCGTGCCGCGATCGAAATGGCTTAGACGATCGCGAAGGGCGTCAAAGCCAGCCTGCGGATCGTCAAACAGTTGCAGCACGTCGCGCTTGATGCCTTCGTAGTTGAGTTCGGGGCGATCGAGCGAGTTGAGGTAGCTGCGAATCCGATCGAGGATGTTGTCGATCACCGACTGAATGCGGTACTGCACCTGTCGAATCTGATCGAGGAACTGCATTAGGGTCGAGTTGACCTGATCAACAATTCGCTCGGCTTCTTCACGGGAGATGTCTTGACGTTGAGACATCAGCGCAATCAGCGTCGATCGATCAAAGCGAGACAGGCGATCGCCCAACTGGTACATTCCGGCTCTCGGATCGTTCAGCAGGGTTTGCAGATCGCGCTTGATGCCTTCAGGATTCAGCTCTTCCTTGTTGGTATTCCGCAGGTAGTCTTCCAGCATCGACTCAAAGCCCATTACCTGCTGCTGCGTTCTCAGCGCGAGACGGCGGGGGCTGCGGCGAATCTGGGCGATCGAGTTTTGCACCTGATCGATAGTCCGGTTCACCTGATCGGAGCTGAGATCCTGACGCTGACTGAGCAACTGCACCAGCGTATCGCGATCGATGCTGGCAAGTCTGCGGCGTAGGGCGAGCGATCCTTCCTTCGGATCGTTCAGCAGAGTTTGCAGATCGCGCTGAATCCCTTCGGGATTGAGGGCTTCTTTGTTGGTGTTCCGCAGATATTGAGCCAGGGTTTCGAGCGTTTGATTGGTGCGATCTTTCACCGTATCCACTGCGGTTTGCGGTGCGTGAACGACCGAATTCCAATTGGACTCAACCTGACCCACAATCCGATTGGCTTCGTCGTCGGTCAAATCTTGACGCTGGCGCAAAAGCTGTACGACGGTATCGCGATCGAAGTGACCTAGCCGATTCCGCAAGGAAGAAATGCCCGTCTGCGGGTCGTTCAGCAAAAGCTGCAAATCGCGCTGAATCCCTTCAGGGCTAAGTTCGGCTTTGCCTGTGCTGCTGAGATAGTTCGCAAAGCGATCGCGCAGCGTGGTGAGTCGCTCTTTTGCCTGCTGATCGAGCGATCGAGATTCTTCTAACGCCTGATTGCGAGTGGCTTCCAGCGCGTTTAGAATCGTTTCTGTTTCCTCGGGCGTGAGATCCTGACGCTGCATCAGCATTTGGCGCAGGGCATCACGGCTAAAGGGAGCCAGACGCACTGAAGTGGTTTCGTACTCTGCTTCCGCATTGTGCAGAATCGCATAGAACGCGGGCAGAGTGCTGTTTGAGAACAACTGCTCCTTGGGCGTCAGCGTGAGATAAATTTCGATCCGCTGCTGCAAATCAGTCGTCACCTCGCGCTCTTTTTCGGCTCTAGCCGTGGTAATCACTTCCTGCCGAATGCGCTCAAGCTGGTCAGCGATTTCTTCAACCCGAGACGGCGTAAACACACCCCGCGACGAAAGTAGCTGCACAAACAGGGCACGATTCAGACGCGAAACCTGATCGATCACAGCGTCGGGGTCGGCTGCCGGATCATACAGCACTTCGCGGAATTCGCGATCGAGCCGTTCGGGAGTCATCTGCCAGGAATAGGTATTCAGCAGATAGTGTTCCACATCGGTGCGAATCGGAGATGGCTGATTGTCGCCTTTCACCTGCGACACCGCTTTGCTAGTTTGCTCCGAAACGGTTCCTGAAGCAGATTTAAGGCGATCGACAATTTGGCTCACGTTAATGTCAGACAGATCGGTGCGCCCCATCACCAGGCCAATCAGCGTATTCAGACCTGTCATTGCGGTCTGCTGCATCATGCCCTGGCTTGCACCCGCATTGCTACCTGTGCTTGCAGTACCGGCTGTACTGGCTGCATTGTTTGCGGCATCCGCTGCGCTACTTGCTGCACTACTCGCGGCATTCACCGCATTTGTAACATTGGCTGCCAAGGTCGTATTGTTGGTTTGCGCCTGACGCAGTTCATCCGCAAGGCGATCGATCTTGCGGTTCAGTTCGTCGATTTGAAGCTGTCCGGGCTGCGTGCTTTGCAGATAGTTGGTCAGTTCGGACATTTGATCGCGCCGCTGACGCTTGCCCAGCGTTTGCCGCCAAGTCCCTTCCAGCAGATCCGCAAATCGATTCACTTCCTGCGGTGAGAAGTCGGTGCGACGGCTGACCAGATCAACAAATGTTTGGCGATCGATCTGGCTCAGGCGGTTGTTGTCTGCCAACGCCTGAACTTCTGGATCATCCAGCAAACTTTCAAAATCACGTCGTACCTTAGTCAGGTCGTAATTAGGCAGGTTGAGTCGGTGCACGTAGTCTTCGATCGACTGGCGGATCTGCGAAGGGTCGATCGCACTGCCAATCTCATTGCGAACGGCTGATGCCACTGCTTCTGCGGTCGAAACTGCCTGCCGCTTTGCCATTTGTCCGCCGATCGCTGCCGTTGCCGTGTTGAAAACTGACTGGAAACCGGAAGTGGCTGCCTGCACGACCGAACCCACCATCGAGCCAACGGTCGTCGAGCTAAACCAGACCAGCAGCGAAAAGTAAGCCGCCCAGATCACCAAACCGACGATCGCCCCCAGCCCAGAGCTGGTCAGCAGACTGAGCTGCACTGCCAGATAACAGGCAATAAACAGAGCTAAACTTACGCTGATCAGCGTCCAGAGACCGACGCCAAACCCGATCTTGCGAATTGTGGAGCCAACGCCAGAATCATGGTCATCATCGTGATGGCTCGATCGACTCGATTGATGATCAGGATCGGTTGAGCGACCCAAAATTGAAATGCCTGCTGCGACCGAAAGGTTGGTTAGCACCAGCTGAATCGCAAATGCCAGCAGGATTCCAGAAATCAAAGCAACGAAAAACTGCGGTCCTGAAAACAGAACCGAGGTTTGTTCGGGGCGAGCCAGGTTTGGATCGACGGGAACTTGTGCAATCCAGGACAGCCTTCCCCAAGACTCCATAACTGTGAACGAATGAACCATGTCCGTTTCCTTCTAATACAAAACAAATTCACGCAAAGAGCTTGCGCGAGGCTGACGATGCGGAGCAGTTCCACGTGAGGGCGATCGCAGCACAGCAAAAATGAATATTCCTAATAGAGTAAGAATCTCTTTGATTGGGGAAATTTTCATCTCCCCCAGGTGAGAAAGACCCGCCTACTCAAGCCTGGATTGTAAGCACGATCACCAGTAGACGGGCAAATGCTGAACCGATCGAAGTAGGGAAATGCAAAGCAATAACGACAAATTGTGCTAATCGAAATAATTAACAAAAAAATAGCAATAGATTCGATGAAACCCGTTTTTTACCGGATTATGACGATCGAAATCTATTGCTGATTTGTTAGGAGAGAGTCTAGGGTAGGGGAAATCAAACAGGCTGTGGTTATGCTTCTTCCCAGAGTTTGCGAACTACGCCTGGCAGAGCTTCAGCCACTTCCTGAATTCGTTCTGGCGATAGCTCGTCCTTAGTAGCTGAGAAGACCGCTTTAACGACCGTTTCTCGATCGGTGGTTGGCGGTAAGCCTCCCTCATTTGCCACGCGGAACAAGAAGCGATCGTCGTCGATCTTCAGCAAAAATCCGGCATTGTCATGCAGCGGCGGACGAAAACGACTGATAAAGGCAACCAGCGGATTGGTGTCATGCCATAAATCGCTAATTTCCATTTTCAGAGCCTTGTTGTCGGTTGGCAGAACCTCTTCGTGCAGTTCAGATTCAACGCGATCGGCAGCTTCTTTGGTCAACAGATCGCGCATGACGCGGAAGACCACTTCGGTCAGGTCGCGGGCATCGAACAAATCTGGCAGACTGCCTTTAACCATCACCTTTTCCAGGAACGGCTTATCCTTATCGAGGATCGGCACGCTCGGACCTTTCTCGATCGCTTTGGGCGGTTTTGCCTTCATTTCTTCCAGCATTTTGCGTCCCTTCTGGGTCAGCTCTGCCTTCTCAAATTCGATCAGGTGAGGCAAAGGACCATCGGACGAACCGAAGGTACCCGCAATCCGAAAGTCAAATTCCTTCGGGTTCACGGCATCCGGCACGTCTTCCTGATTGCCGTAGGCATTGCCGCTAAACTCAGCGTTGATATACTGCTCTTGGTTCAGGAAATCTAAATGTCCGAGAAGCTCAACCGGAGTCACTTCCATTCCGGCCAAATCCGTTTCAGTAATCTTTACTGGGTCTGGACCCGGGCCTTGATCGCTTTCATCGATCTTTTGCAGCAGCACATAAACCAAGTCATCACGAATAAAAATCGGCATTATCTTCTCCTGTGTGCTTCTCGCTTTGAAAATCTAAACAATTTTGATTGCAAAATTAATGGTTGTAAACCCAGCCTAAGGCTTAAAAATCTATCCTCGTTCTATTCTCGTTTTAATGACCTTTTGTCGTTTCTGGCTTCGCCTGTGTTCCTCTCCCAAATCGCTGCTTTTTCACCAGATCGATCGTCTCAGGAACTTTATCTGGAAGCCCACGCAGATTCTTTAATCCCGTGTCTCCGATATTGCGTTTCGCCTTATCGCCCAGGTCTTCTGCTTTGCGCTGAATCCGCTTTAGGACTTGCGGGCTAATTGTATCCACCTCATTCGGTTGCGCCTGAATAATGCGAAGTCGCTTTTCAGGGGCATTTGGCGCATCCGATGCAGCTTGCGCCTGAACGGTGCTCTGCAGAACAAATGCTGGAGTCAAGAGCAAAGCAACCGTCATCAAACCGATCGCTATTGTTCGGCTGATTGTGCGGAGCAGTTGCATCTGACGCAGCCAACGCATCAATTGACGCATATTCAATTCTCCAAGTATTCAGTTCGGTCAGTAAGGTTTAAACAATGAATCGATCGCTATTAATTAACAATTCGACTCAATCATGCAACTCAATGATGCAACGGCGTTCCCAAATCTTTGTATAAGATCGCACTGTTAATTTTCTTTGGCATCATTCAAAAGATGGAAGTAGAGATGGGTCAGCAGACAGAAAAATTGCTCCCTCTTCAGCTAGATTTCGATAGAACTTCCTGTCAATTGCAGCCCTATCGGTTCTCGACCTGCCCTATTAAACTTGTCCCACTGCCTTTAAACAGCGGTTGTAAGTTCAAGAGGTTTAGGTTTAAGAGAGTGGTTTTTAGACATCAGTGATGAGGGTAGGCTTAAAACCTATCCATGCAACGTCTACCGTTTCGTTGGAGGCAATAGAGATGGTTAGGATCTAAAAATTGCGGCGATCGTGCCAAAATCACTCTGCGTCGAGGGCGAAGCAGAATGAGAGGAAGAAAACATCCCAGGATTCAGCACGTACACAGTGCCCCCATACAGCAGGGTTTGCTCGATTGCAAGCTGAGTCAAGTCAATATCCCCTGCTTCAGCCCGCCAATGCACATCTACTTCCCAGGTGTAGGGATTAAACCTGCCCCACTTTTGATAGTTCGATGCGATGAATAGGGTTTTGACTCTGCGATCGACTGCTCTAGTAATGATTTCCCCAAGATGATTTGAGGCAGAGCCAACCTGAGCTGCCTGCCGATATTGACGTAATGCCTGCTCACGCTCACTGCTCACCAGCTCTTGAACCCGATTCCAGGCTTGTTGGTGCAATTCTTCCAGCTTCATCGTATCCAGGTTGCCAGCAATTTGTGTGTTTAGCATGGTTGGGGCTGTGTTGATTGTGCGATAAGTGGACAAAAGTTGAGGCATTCCTGCCAGAAGGAGCGGCGCATTTTGCGGTTCTAAAAAGCGATCGAGCTGTTCTGCTAACTCTTGACAGTCGTCGTGCATTTGCTGCTTCAGAAAAGCTTCCTGTTCCAAAAAATCATCACGAAAATCATCGTAGATCAATGGGCGACCTACTGCACGGGAACCAATCAGGCGTTTCGATCGAGCCGCTCGAATTGAGGGTTCAAAGCGATGGAGTTCAATTGCGTCGACCAGCGGCTCTGGTAGTTCCTCTGAACTGACAATGCGAATTCCCTGACGAGAACCTTGCAGCAGTCGCACCCGGCTCTGCCCAAATGCCAGCACATAGAAAAGTTCTCCCTGGGTTAACAAGGGCATCAGCGGCTTCAAATCAAAACATTGCCCAACTCTCACGGTTTCGATAAAACACCCTAGCAGTTGATAACAGCGTAAAAACCGAGGCTTGTAGAAGATCACCACACTTTCGGCAGTCAGCGTATTGATCACCTGCTGTTCCAGGGTTTGCATCGTGTCCCGAAAGTCAGTCGCGATTCTAGCTGCGAAATCAGGATCATTTGCCCGATCGCCTGCTTGATTAAGCTGTTGCTGAACGAGATGAATTGCCTGTTGAAATTGCTTCTGAGCCGCTCCAGATTTCCTGTGAATGCAAGCAGATAAATAGATTGAAACGTAAGGCAGCTCCGAAGGGGCTAAAAGTTCTGGTAATTCAACCCTGGAGAACAAACCCATCGCTAGCAAACCTCCGGTTTCGAAAAAGCTATTCCGAAAAAGCTGTGCAGTAGAGCTGCCAAACATAGAGATCGGGGAGGAGACCTCTCCCATCGCTCAAATTCTGTTGGTTCTACAATCTCAGATTTAGAAGATTCTCTACATCCGCCATGAGGTAACTTTCGCAACAGCCTGCCCTACCTCAGAAGATTTGCGCTCATGGCTTGATCACTATCAAAAGACAGAGGATCAATGCTCTACTAACCCTCTAATTTATGGTTAATTTGCAAACAAAGTCCTGCTTTCAGTCACCGCTTTCCTACCCTGCCGCAGCGCTTCAAATAAGTTCACAATATGTTCATGCTGAACTGAATATAACTTTGGCTAGAGGAAGTTACGCCAGCGTCTCAAGTAATGTGAGTAGCGTCTCAAGCCTTTTATAAAATTGCGAAAGCACGGAGTACTTTTGTGAAGCAAGTTGTTTCCTGGCTTAAACAGCTACGGATTGCCCGTCTCGCTATTGTTCTGGTCGCTGGATTTACGCTGTTGCTCACCTCCTGCAACAGTGGAAACATTCAAGGAGCACGCCCGGAAGTTCCCCCCGTGCAGATGGGAGGACAAAACAATCCCTACAAGGGAGGCGGTGACGGCTATACCGATTATAAGATGTCTACCGATCCGAAAGTGAGCGGCGAACACGGAAATCGTAATACAAAACCGATGATGCGTTCTTCGCTAATCGGTAATGGAGAATTGATTGCAAGCAGTGACGTAAAAAGTAATTCAGCACAGGATATTCTCTATCCCGGCGATGACGCTGAAAGAAGCAAAAATCCTGATGTAGGTCCAGTCGGACAGGATTATCGC
This sequence comes from Leptolyngbya sp. ST-U4, assembly GCF_039962215.1. Taxonomy (NCBI): domain Bacteria; kingdom Bacillati; phylum Cyanobacteriota; class Cyanophyceae; order Leptolyngbyales; family Leptolyngbyaceae; genus Leptolyngbya; species Leptolyngbya sp. ST-U4. The sequence continues at coordinate 1,059,019 of NZ_JAMPKZ010000001.1, read as the reverse complement.
GAGAAGATAATCAAGAATACGGAAACTGCAACCCCTGAGAAACAGCCGATTATCCAACGCTCAAATCCTAACGAAAAAATTCTAGAAAAGATTGGCGATCAATTCCAGCAATCAACTGATTTCATCAAAGATGCGCTCGAAGGTCAAGCGGAAGGTCAATCGAAATAATCCTGAATCCCATTTGATCGGCTTAAAATATAACGGAGTGTAAATATGAAGGATTTACTGTTCGATCGTTTTTCAAATCTTGTTGCTGCTGTGAAGCGGTTTCCGTTCGCCCGTATCGCTGTAGTTCTGGTTGCAGGGGTGCTGATGCTAGTTAGCACGGCTTGCGGCAATGCGGCTCCGCCTGTGTCGTCAAATAGCAGTCCGGCAAGCCCGATGTCGTCTAATCCGCCCACGCCAAGATCTTCGGGCGAAGGCTCTTACCATGCTAAGACAGGAGCCAATCAGCCCACTGAGTTGTATGACCCGATCCAGGAGCCTGAGGGCGGCATGAATGTGTACAGCGACACCGACCCTCGCTATCAGCGCAAAAACCTCGGTGCCCAGATCGAACGACGGGTGGATAAAGCCGAGAAAAATCTCGATAAATCGATCGAGAGCGTTGGAGACTACGTGGATAACTATACGAGCGGTGCACCGTTGGGTGAACGAGTTCGCAACATTACTGACAGCGTTGGCGAGTCTGCTGAAGATCTAACCGATCGCGTCAAAGGCGGAACCGATCGTGGCACTCAGAATGTGAAAGTGAACACCAAGCGTGCAGAAAGCAATGCCAGCGAAGCCGTGAAGGGAGTTGCTGAAGACACAAAGAGCAATGCTCGTGACCTGACCCGCAAAGCAGAACGCGCCCTGGACTAATCACCTTGCAGTTGAACTGCTCTTCCCCCGTCCCCCCAACGCCAGGGGGGAAGTTTGCTTTTTCTGGATTTCAAAATGCCAATGTCTACCAGTTTTGCTTCTTCAAGTACCACCTTTGTCTTCGCTCGATCGCCGTTCATACTCTGAAATAGCACTCCGAATCTCTTCTGTTTCAATATCGGCTTGCTCAGATTTTGCATAAATTGTGAGCAGAATGATTCCGGTTACTGTTTTGACGTAGTAAATCAGACGATAGCCGCCACTTTTACCTTTCTGCGTGTCACTATTGCGGACTCTCAGCTTGAAGACTGTATACCTAATTCCGGGTATTTGATCTCCTAGTAACTCCCCCCGTTGAAGCTGCTCAATAACAGGCTGTATATCGTTTTTGATATTGCGATACTTCTTAGAAAGAGCGCGTAGGTTTCGGTTAAATGTTAGCGAAGCTTCAACTTGAATGAGAGGCTGATCAGCCATCTTCAAGCCCTTCCCAAACCTGAGCGATCGGAATTGTTTGTCCAGTCATTGCTTCATGCCAGGACTGCCGAAAATCTGTTAAAACTTCCCTCTGAGATCCACCCTCCATAGCTTCCTCTTCCGGAATGAGAACAATCACTTCTACACGGCTGCTTTTCTCAGCCAGGAGAGGGTGATCTAAGGTGAGTTGTCCTTGATCATCGATCGTCGCCATAACTTTAATGGCTTTCATTACTCCTCCTAAGTGTATTGAACTACTTTATAGACGTCACTCGATTGCTGTTCTGGCTAATATGCAGTTCTCATTATTTACACCGAAATGCATTGATGAGAACTCTGTCTCTAACTCCTTAACGGCTGTTTCTAGAAGCATTATCCTTCTACTAAAACATTCAATAGTAGCGAATCAGATACTTTCTCTCGATCGATGCCTGTAAAGATGGACTAAACTCCGTCTGAAATAAGTTATCTAAATTTATCCTGACAATTGATTGCACTTCATCCGGCAAAGGCGCAAAATCAGAACATCGATAGTAATACACCTGCTGATTAGAAGCAATCTCTAAAAGATAATTCACAGCATCCCGGAGCATTTCCTCCTCATTGGGATAGCCATAAATGTATTCCAATGTGCAAAAAAATCGATTGCTTCTATAGCCAGGATGGGTGTAGACATCTGCATAATATCCGTCTCCCTTCCACAGGTTAGAGATCTGGCAAGCGATCGTTTGCAGATCTAGGATTGTCTCAAACTCAAAAGTTGCACTATCGGACATATATCACTAATGTGGGAGAAATAACGCGAGCAGCTTGCTTGTGTATTCACAAATGGTTCCATAAAGAGAAAAGGACGGGCGATCGACCCATCCTCTTCTCTACTGAGCTTTAACTAATGAGCTTTAACCAACCGCTTAAAGCAAACTACTTCGCTGAAGTTTCCCGTGCGGCGGCTGCCTCATCAGGGTGGATGCCCAAACGAGTCAGGTTGACCCGTCCCCGGTTGTCAATTTCGCGGATTTTGATGATCACTTCATCGCCGACTGTCACTTCGTCTTCGACTTTGCCGACGCGATAGTCTGCAAGCTGAGAGATGTGGATCATGCCTTCTTTGCCGGGAAGAAATTCGACGAATGCGCCGATCGGGATAATTCGCGTCACTTTGCCGACATAAACATCGCCTGCGCTCAGCTTGCGCGTCATGCCTTCGATGATGGCACGCGCCTGTTTTGCCTTATCGCGATCGACGGCAGAAATGGTGACGGTTCCATCGTCCTGGATATCGATCTTGGCTCCGGTTTGCTCGGTGATGCCCTTGATCGTCTTGCCGCCCGGACCAATGATCATCCCAATAAATTCGGAGTCAATCTTGATCGTAAGCAGGCGCGGCGCAAAGGGCGACAGTTCGGTACGGGGCTGGTCGATCGCCTCCAACATTTTGTTCAGAATGTGCAGACGCGCTGAGCGAGCCTGACCGATCGACTGAGCGACCACCTCGATCGGCAGTCCAGTAATCTTCATGTCCATTTGCAGGGCAGTAATGCCGTCGTCAGTTCCGGCAACTTTGAAGTCCATATCGCCGAGGAAGTCTTCAATGCCCTGAATGTCGGTGAGGATGCGAACTTCTTCGCCTTCCTTGATCAGACCCATTGCGGCACCACTCACGGGTTTAACGATCGGCACACCCGCATCCATTAGTGCCAGCGTTGAGCCACAGACCGACCCCATCGAAGTCGAACCGTTCGAAGACAGCACCTCAGACACCACCCGAACCACATAGGGAAACTTGTCTTTTGGCGGAAGCACGGGAATAATTGCCCGTTCTGCCAGTGCGCCATGTCCAATTTCCCGTCGTCCTGGAGAGCGCATTGGCTTGGTTTCACCCACCGAGTAAGGCGGGAAGTTGTAGTGGTGCATATACCGCTTTTCTTCGTCGGGATGCAGGTCGTCCATCTCCTGCTCTTCTCCCGGCGTTCCCAGCGTCACGACCGACAGCACCTGCGTTAAGCCGCGCTGAAACAGGGCACTGCCATGGACTCGCTCAGGCAGCAAATGGGTACGGCAGCTAATGGGACGGACTTCATCGAGTTTGCGACCGTCTACGCGCACATTGTCTTCGACGATCTGGCGGCGCATCAGCTTTTTCGTAATGTCCTTAAAGGTGTTGCCGATCGCCTTGCCGTCTGCCATTGCTGCCACCCGCACCGGATCGTCTTCGGGCAGGGCTTCAATCTCAGTTACGAGCGACGCTTTCACCGCATCCAGCTCAGTATCCCGATCGGTTTTGGTGAGTTCAAACTGCGAGAGAATTTGCTTGACCGGGTCTTTTGCCCGTTCAGTAATGAAATTCTCCAGTGTTGTGTCTACTTCCGGCGGCGTTATCAGGGCAGGTTCGATGCCCAACTCTGCCATCAGGTCGCGCTGTGCCTGAATCAGGTCGCGAATCACCTCATAGCCAAAATCGATCGCCTCGATCACATCCTGTTCGGGCAACTGATTGGCTCCCGCTTCCACCATGATCACGCCGTCAGGAGAGCCTGCCACCACCAGATCCAGATCGCCGCGCTCGATCTCGTCATAGGTGGGGTTAATGATAAAATCATCACCGACCAAGCCAACTCGTACTGCTGCCATCGGACCATTAAACGGAATGCCTGCCAGCAGCGTGGCGATCGAGGCTCCGGTGACTGCCAGCACATCCGGCGGCACTCGCTCATCTAGAGACATCGTGGTAGCGACAATCTGAATATCATCGCGCAGCCAGCCCGGAAACAAAGGACGCATCGGGCGATCGATCAAGCGACTAATTAGGGTGGCTCGCTCAGGAGGACGACCCTCTCGTCGCAAAAACCCGCCGGGAATGCGCCCGGCTGCATAAAGCCGCTCTTCGTAATCCACAATCAGCGGCAAAAAATCGATTCCTTCTCTTCCCGCAGCCCGCGTTGCTGCAACAAAAACGGCTGTATCTTCTAACTGAATTAATACCGAACCGCCTGCCTGCGGAGCTAGCAGACCTACTTTGAGTCGAATATCCCTACCATCGATGGATATTGACTTATCTACTTCTTTCAACATGAAGCGTTTTTCCTTCTTGGTGTCCTCATTTCTTCTTCTTGAAGAAATCCTAGCACTGATATCCTTGTACTGACCGATGTCCTGACTGACAAGCCAGTTCTCCTACCATTATTGTCGCTTGAATGTACAGCAACTTTAAATAATTTTTAATTTATTTCTAATCTTTTGACTTTTTTTGACTCTCTTGATGCCACTGATGCCGCAGGCGCGATCGGGCAGAAAACTTGTGAACGGTGCAGCCTTCCCTGAAGCCGGTAAAAGAATCTAAACTCAGTTAAGAATGATTTGCAATTAAAGACCTGACAGGGTTTAATCGGTCTAGGTCAGATTGCGGTCTTTGTTGCTGTCTAGGATTGAGTTATCGCGGAAGAGCTGTGCGTTTAAACCTGCTAAAAACTGTGCCCGTTGGAACGATCGCCCTGGTTCTATCGATCGGGCTACATGGCCTGCTGTTGGGCTTGCCTCTGCCGGAGCGAGATGTTGTTTCCGAACAAACAGAGCCTGAAGCATCTGAGTCGTTAGAGCCGATCGCAATTCGCGCTGCCGTTTTGCCCGTTGCTGCACCGAAGCCGACCATTTCTCCCACACCGCAATCGGCACCGAAGGCAACCCCGAAGCCTGCACCGCAAGCGGTTGCTCCGCAGTTCCCCGCAGGGGTAATCGTCCGTCCTGTGCCTCAGGCTGCTCCTGTTCCTGCGATCGTGCCTTCACCCTCTCCGGTTCCCAGTCCTGCTGCAACTCCCATTGTTGTCAGCCCTTCCCCGACGCCCAGCCCGACTCCTTCCCCCGAACTTTCTCCTAGTCCTACGCCCAGCCCCGATGCGTTTACCGCCAATTTTCCCCACTTTGAAAATGCCCAGGCGGGCTGTTTCGGCTTAGAAACCTGTCGTCAAATCGAAGGCGAAGTCAGTTTCCGGGAGGTCGGACGCACAATGATGGCACAGCTTGAAGCAAAGGGCTACACGGTGCGCCTGAGAGACGATCTAGCAGATGATACCGGGCGGAAGGTGTATGAAGTTTCAAAAGATGATGAAACCCAGTATCTTAGCGTTCTTTCTGGTCTGGACCTGGGACGAACGGTGTATGTGCTGGCTGCGGAGCCGATGACGATCGAGGATTTACAGACTGGGAATGTTGGTGGAGCGCCGGAAGGGTAGGGAATTTTTTGTTTGGAGGGGCTGTTTGAGGGGTGGCAAAGCCTCAGGGTTTTGCAGGGGCGATCGCAAACCCACACAGCAGACCTGGAATTACTTCAGCCTTTACCGCAGACCCAATCGCGAAAGGTGCATCGGCAGCCGTGCGAACGATCAGCGTCTCTCCTGACACCGTTTGCAGTGAGTAGCGGTATTCCCGACCGAGAAACTGCCGATCGCGAATAATCCAGTCTCCCTGGGGGTGCAGCTGAATTTGCACATCTTCCTGGCGAATCATCAGGGCAGCTCGATCGATCGCTGTGATATCACTGGAATCCGCAGAAATGGTTTGAGTGAGGGGAATCAAGCCGATCGCCGTTTGCCAAACCTGTCCCTGACGCTGGGCGGTGAGAAAATTTGCCTGGGTGACAAACTCTGCAACAAAACGAGACGTGGGTTCGCGATACAGTTCTTCCGGTGTGCCGATTTGCTCCAGGTGTCCCTGCCGCATCACAGCAACGCGATCGGCGATCGAGAGGGCTTCTTCCTGATCGTGCGTGACAAAAATTGCGGTCGTGCCTGCCGTTTTGAGAATGTCGCGGAGTTCCTGCCGCAGCCGCAGCCGCACCTGAATATCTAAGTTGCTCAACGGCTCATCGAGCAAAACTAGCGACGGATAGGGAGCCAGTGCCCGCGCCAGAGCGACTCGCTGCTGCTGACCGCCCGAAAGCTGATGGGGAAATCGCTGCTCCATGCCCTCTAGCCCAACTAAGGCGATCGACTCTTTGACGCGCTGCTGCACCAGTTCGGTGGGTTTGGCGTGGTTTTGCAGCCCGAAGGCGACATTTTGCTGCACGGTCAGGTGAGGAAACAGAGCGTAGTCCTGAAACACCATGCCAACGCTGCGCTTTTCTGGGGGTAGCCATTTGCCGGCACCTGCAACGGTTTGATTCGCAATCTCGATCGTCCCGCTTTGGGGCGTTTCAAATCCGGCAATCAGCCTGAGCAAAGTCGTTTTGCCGCAGCCAGATGGACCCAGCAGTGCCAGCAGTTCCCCGGTGGGCAGGCTCAGGCTCACTGACGACACCGCAGGCGGTACATTAAGGGCAAACTGACGGCTGACGCGATCGAGCTGCAAAACAGAAGCTGGAGAAACCGAGGCTGGAATCATAGATAAAACGGCAGAGCGAAGCGACAAATCGTAAACTAGGCGTTTGCGGAAACAGCACTAGCTTTTATAGTTTAAAGGGTCAATGCAAGTAATTCTCATTAAGACATTAAGAGTCGATTGTTGTGACGGTTTCTCCTGAGTCTTCTTTCATTTCCTCCTCTACGCTGCGAAGTTTTGCCCGCTTCTGGAACGGCTGGACGATCGCGGTTTGCCTGATTGCACTGCTGATTGCCACGCCGATTCTGGTGGTGCTGAGCAGTGTGTTTGTCGATGCGCGTCAGGTCTGGCAGCATCTTGCGGAGACCGTGCTGGTAAGCTACCTCATGAATTCCCTCTGGCTGATGCTGGGTGTGGGGGCGGGGGTGCTGGCGATCGGGGTGAGTACAGCGTGGTGTGTAACGATGTGCCGCTTTCCCGGAAGCCGATCGCTGGAATGGCTACTGCTGTTGCCGCTGGCGGTTCCGGCGTATCTGATGGCGTATGTTTATACAGAACTGCTGGAATTTTACGGTCCGGTGCAGATGACTCTGCGCGGCTTGTTTGGCTGGACTGAAGTAGGGGATTACTGGTTTCCGCCCATTCGCTCGGTGGGTGGCGCGATCGTCCTCTTCAGTCTGGTGCTGTATCCCTACGTTTATCTGCTGGCGCGGGTGGCGTTTCTGGAACAGTCGGTTTGCACGCTGGAAGCCAGTCGGTTGCTTGGCTGTTCCCCCTGGCGCAGTTTTTGGAAGGTCGCTTTGCCCCTGGCGCGTCCGGCGATCGTCGCAGGCTTAGCTCTGGCTTTGATGGAAACCCTGAGTGATTTTGGCGCAGTACAGTATTTCGGCGTCAATACCTTTACGGTGGGCATTTACCGCACCTGGTTTGGCATGGGCGAACGAATTGCGGCTTCCCAGCTTTCGGCTCTGCTGCTGGGGGTGGTGCTGCTGCTGCTGATTTTAGAGCAACTGTCGCGCCGCCAAACGCGCTATTACCAGACTTCTAGCCGCTATCAGCGATCGTCCCCTTTCGTTTTGCAGGGCTGGCGATCGATACTTGCGCTGACGATTTGTGGGCTTCCGGTGTTATTGGGCTTTCTGCTGCCTGCGATCGTGCTGCTGCAAATGGCGTTGAGCAACGTCACGAAGAATTTCAGCGATCGGTTCTGGCAGTTGGCGAGTCACAGTTTTCTCGCGTCGATGATTACGGCGGCGATTGGGGTAGTGCTGGCGTTGATTCTGGCGTATGGGCTGCGGCTGCGTCCGAGTTGGGGCATGAATTTGGCAGTGCGAACGGCGGCGATCGGCTATGCGGTTCCGGGCACGGTGATTGCAGTCGGGGTGCTGATTCCACTCGGTCAGTTTGATAACCGGATCGATGCCTGGATGCAAGCCACCTTTGGCATCTCGACTGGGCTACTGCTGAGTGGGACGATCGCCGCGCTGGTGTTTGCCTATTTGGTGCGGTTTCTCACCGTTGCCTTTAATTCCGTCGAGTCTAACCTGGGCCGAATTAAGCCGAATCTCGATGAAGCCAGTCGATCGCTTGGCTACAGCCCCACCCAAACCCTGCTGAAAATCCACGCCCCTTTGATGGGAAGCGGATTGCTTACCGCCGCACTGCTGGTGTTTGTAGACGTGATGAAAGAACTCCCCGCTACGCTGATTGTGCGTCCCTTTAACTTTGATACGCTCGCTGTGGAGGTGTACAAGCTTGCTTCCGATGAACGACTGGCAGAAGCGGCTGCTCCGGCTCTAGCGATCGTGCTGGTGGGGGTGATTCCGGTGGTGCTGCTGAGTTGGCAGGTGGGGAAAGGGGTGGATAGGGGGATGAGTGGATGAGGAGGTGAGGAGATAGGGGAATGGGGAGATAGGGAGATAAGGGATTTAGGGGCAATGCAGCACCTTCGATACTTCCCAAGCAATTTTTCGGTACTTCCCAAACAATTTTAAGGATGTTCCTGTGTCGTGAAGTTTTCAAAAGTTGAATTAGCTGATATGAAACGTAATTTTCGATTCTTTCCTTTCTCGATCGCTCTCCTGCTTCTGCTTGCAAGCTGTGCTAAACCTTCTCCGCAAGAGCAGCTCAGGAGCGAGAAAAAATGTGCAAAATGCGATCTGCAAAATATCGATTTGACTCAGGCAGACCTGAAAAAAGCCCAGCTCAACGGCGCAAACCTTAGCAGTGCCAATCTCAGCCAAGCAGATCTGAGCGGAGCATTTCTCGATAGCGGCAATCTCAGTAGCGCAAACCTGCAAGGCGCAAATCTGAGCAGTGCTGGACTTTCCGCTGCCAACTTCAGCAACGCTAATCTGCAAGGTGCAAACCTGCAAGGAGCCTATCTCCGAAACGCTGACCTCACCAACGCAAACCTTACAGGCGCAAACCTGCAAAACGCCGACCTCAGCGAAGCCAAACTCGACCAGGCAAAACTAGAAGGTGCAAACCTTACCGGAGCCATCCTACCTGACGGCATGGTCAAACCCTAACGTCCCAACCGTTTCCCTCCCTCGATTCCCCCAACTCCCTCGGCTCCCTTTACAAACACCCTTTACAAATAATCCCACTCCACCCCTTCATCCCCCCATTCCCCTACTTCCCCATCTACTTCCCCGCCCAAGCGGTTCCTGCCCGTAATTTTGTACACTACAAGGCGGAGACTTTCGCGGGGAGAATCGATCGGTGCGCCTGTTCACCACCATCGCCGGATTACGCTGCTATCTAGAAGCACAGCGATTACCCCTTCAGGGAACTGCGAAGCAATCGACGCTGCTCCCGCAGAATGGAGTCGATCGTCCGGGTCATTCCTTAACTTTCGGACTCGTACCGACAATGGGCGCACTTCATGCTGGGCACCTGAGCCTGATTCGCCAGGCAAGGCAGGAAAACGATCGCGTTGTGGTCAGCATTTTTGTGAATCCGCTTCAGTTTGGTCCAAACGAGGACTTTCAGCGATATCCCCGAACGCTGGAGCAGGATGGGCGACTTTGCCAGGAAGCGGGTGTGGACGTGATTTTTGCGCCCTCCGCCAGCGAGCTGTACGGAACTTCATTTCCACCGATTGCCAGTGCGGTGACGCAGGTGATTCCCCCAGCGGTAATGATGACAGGGCTGTGTGGGGCATCGCGTCCGGGTCATTTTCAGGGGGTGGCAACAGTGGTGACGAAACTGTTAAATATTGTGCAGCCCGATCGCGCCTATTTCGGGCAGAAAGACGCGCAGCAGGTCGCCATTATTCGCCGCATTCGAGAAGACTTAAACCTGCCTGTGGAGATCGTCGCCTGTCCGATCGTGCGCGAAGCGGATGGGCTTGCCCTAAGTTCCCGAAATCGGTATCTTTCTCCAGAGGAACGATCGCAAGCCAGTATTTTGTATCGAAGTTTGCAAAAAGCAGAGCAGGTTTTTGAAGAAGGCAGGCAGTTGCGTGAAGATTTGATCCGGGCAGTGCAGGCACACCTCTCCATCGTTCCCTCCGTTCAGCCAGAATATATTGAACTCGTTCACCCCGACACCATGAAACCTTTAGAGCAAGTTGAAGACACCGCCCTCCTCGCCATTGCTGCCCGGCTTGGCTCGACTCGCCTGATTGATAATGTGCTGCTGCGAAACCGTCAGCCGATCGTCGCTCTTGATGGACCCGCCGGAGCCGGAAAATCCACCGTGGCGCGTCTTGTGGCACAGCAATTGAACTTGCTCTACCTTGATACCGGGGCAATGTATCGTGCTGTAACCTGGTCAGTGCTGCGATCGGATATTGCGATCGACGATGAACCTGCGATCGCGGAACTGGTGAGCCAGTCTGAAATCCAGCTTGAACAGGCAGTTCCTCAGGGTTCAGCCAATGCCCCCTATGCCCTGCGGGTCTGGTTTAACAGCGAAGAAGTGACCCAGGCAATCCGTACTCTGGAAGTCACTGCTCAGGTTTCTGCCATTGCTGCTCTGCCCACTGTCCGCCACGAACTGGTCAAGCGTCAGCAGGCTTATGGACGACGGGGCGGCATTGTGATGGACGGCCGCGACATTGGCACTTATGTTTTCCCCGATGCCGAACTGAAGATTTTCCTCACCGCTTCAGTTCAGGAACGGGCACGCCGCCGCCTCGAAGACCTGAAGCGACAAGGACAGCCCCTCGTTAGCCTGCCGGAACTGGAACACGCTATCGCCGATCGCGATCGAAAAGACAGTACCCGCAAGCTTGCCCCCTTGCGAAAAGCCGTTGATGCGATCGAGATCAACACCGACCATCTGACAGTGGCTGAGGTGACTGCCCGGATTGTCAGCCTGTATCAGGAAAAGTGTCTAAGATACCCCGAAGTTGTGAGCTAACTTCCAGAATAGGGAGTCAGGCGATCGATACAGAAAAGTTATCGATCGCAATCCAACTTACAGCAACGGGGTTAAAATTCATGAAGTGTTATAAACAACACGCAACTTGCTGAAGTGTTCGGGTCGTCCTACCCGGTTCTGTTTAGCGGTTAGCCCCTCTGCCCGTTTCACCCCCCTGTTTCAATCCCAAGATGCAAACAGTCATTCGCCCTGCGGTTCAGATTGTCAGCCCTACTCTGCGGATTGTTGCGCTGGGTGACAGCGTGATTTACGGCTTTGGTGACCCGGAAGGCGGGGGCTGGGTCGAGCGATTGCGGCGACAGTGGATGTCTCCTGAAGGACCTGATCACGCACTTTATAATCTCGGCGTTCGAGGGGACGGAGTGCGGCAGGTGTCCCAGCGTCTCGAATCCGAGTTTCGGCAGCGTGGTGAACTACGACATCGCCTCCCCGACGGCATTATTCTCTCAGTCGGCACAAACGACTCCTCGCGAGTGCAGCGGTTAACCGGAAAAAACCTGACCGATTTCGAGCAGTTTCAGACTGAGCTTGCAGTTCTGCTCGATTGCGCCAATCCACTCTGTCCGGTCTTTTTTATCGGCATGACTCCCGTAGACGAAGCGCAAATGCCCTTTGCCAACTGCCTTTATTACAACCACGCCGACCAGCACCGCTACAAAGAAGCGACTCGCCTCGCCTGCCTGGAACGAGAGATTCCCTATCTGGATATCTTTGATTGCTGGATCAATCGGGGAGAAGCCTGGTGGAAGTCGCGCCTTTGCTCTGACGGTCTGCATCCGAACAGCGAAGGCTACCGATCAATTCTGGAGGATGTCCTAGCCTGGGAGCCGTTGATGCGCTGGCTAAAAGGTTCAGCTTAAAAGATGGTTCTTCTCAGAGTCCCCTAGCACTGGGAAATTTCTGGGGCGATGGAGCACTGAGAACACGCCTCAAACCACCCCTAACCTTCCTAAGGACAGCCCAAACTGTCTCGTGTTGAAACCCCAGTCACCGGGTTCACGCCGTCTGCTCGCTTGCAGAGTTCTGAGATTTCAAAGCGATCGAGAATCGCATCGGTAAAATCCGCCCCGGTCACTGTCACATTCTGAAAGCTAGTGCGGGTTGCCGTTACGCCAATCAGCAGCGCATTGGTTAAATCTGCCCCCACCAGGAAGACGCGATCGAGCAGTGCTCCAGTCAGGTTAGCTTCCCGCAGGTTAGCATCGAGCAGCACCCCCTTGGTTAAAATTGCGTCTGAAAGGTCGGCGCCCTCAAAGTTCGCTGCGCGCATCTCGGCGGAGACAAACGCTTTGCCGTGAAAATCGGCGCGGGCAAAGTTCTCCTGGTTGAGATTGGCGTTGTTGTAGTTCACTGTATCGGTAAGGGCAATTGCCGGAGTCGCGTTCAGCAGCACCCACAGACAAGCGAGTCCTACAACCAGCACCAGACTCAGTAAACATTGCAGCAGTTTTTTCATATCTTTTTGCTCCTATCGCGACCCAACCATTCCTAAATGCCTGATCGCTTTGCCCAATCGTCGCCCACCCGAATCGTGAGATCCGATTGCAGGTCACCCGTTGATGCAGCCACTACCTGACCCGTCCCCATCACGGTTTCCAGGTCTGAGGCACTGCGAAGGTCGCCGCGCTGAGCAATAATCTGGGTCTGCTCTAGGCGATCGGGCCAGTCTTCGACCACATAAACCTGATTAAAGCCCTTGGACTGAAGATAGGCGGCAACTTTGCTGCCCAGATTAGAATCACTAGAGGCATTTTGAATGGCAATTCGCAGATCGGCGCGATCGGTCTGGGGATTGGTGACCGTGTATGCGCCCACGTTAAAGTATTCCTGCATCACCTGGTCTCGTCCAGCAGCATCCATTAGCCAGTAGCTTGCAGCGTACTCGTCTGGCGTACTAAAGCGACCTGGCAACATTACCATGTGCAGATTTTCCTGCTCCAGGTTCAGCCCCGTTGAGGCAAGTGCCATCATCTCTTCCAGCGAAAGGTTGGTGTCGATGTATTTCTGGAAAAGCTGGACGATTTGCGGGATGCGAGTGACCAACGTGGGATTGGTCAGCCGTTCTCGCAGGGCACGAATGAGCTGCTGCTGTCGCTGCACTCGCCCAATGTCGCCATTGCTATCTTGACGGAATCGGGCAAAGCCTTCTGCCTGGCTGCCGTTCAGGGTTTGCCACCCCGGTTGCAGATCGATCTTGAGCTTTTGAGTGTCATCTTTATATTCCATTCGCTCCGGCACAAAGACGCGAACGCCGCCCAGCAGATCGACCAGTTCTCGAAACGCGCCCGTACTCACGCGCACATAGCGATCGATCGTCACCCCGTTGAGCGTACTGCTGACCACCTTTGCCGCCGTTTCTGGACCACCCAGCGCATTCGCATAGTTAATTTTCTCCGTGCCCTCGCCCGGAATATAAGCCTGGGTATCTCTAGGAATTGAGAGCAGATTGACGGTGTTTTGCGCGGGATCAATTCGCACCAGCAGCATCGTATCGCTGCGCCCGGCAAAGACATTGCTGGAGGAGCGATTGTCGGGTAGATCGAGCGGCAAATCAATTCCCATTACCAGAATATTGACTGGCTGCGTGATCTGGTAGCGCAAGGCTGATTTCCAGGGGGAGTCTGTCGTTTTTTCCGGGGCAGGCGCAACGCTCGGGCTCAGGGGAACGGTGAACGCTGCCATTGCCCCGATCGCCGCTGAAGTCACTGCGGTTAGACCCAAAAGTGCTCCCCGTCTCAGGTGCCGCCAAAAAGGCGATCGTTGGCTCAGCTCGGCGGGCGGCTGGGCATCCTCAGCAGAGAGAGTGGGTCGGGCTTGTGCCTGACTGTGTTCCTGGAAAGTGTCCACCGCTGGGGGCTTTGCCTCAAGGGTGTTTGCTTCGCTTGTCCGCTGTAATACCTGTTCCGGCTTGCTTACTCCATCACCCATGTCAGTTTGATACCTGTAGGTTTTTGACACTCGACTGCTTTGACCCTTAACTCCAACGCCACCTGGTAAATCGCTGTTTAAAGAATGGCTAAACTACTCATTTCAGACTGTTCATTTCAAACCGCTCACTTCAGGAACGATGAACAGATACAAGAGAGACAATCAAATAGAATCACTGCCTCAGCTCTCAATTCCAGAAACTTACTCGAATTTGGCAAGATAAATTTGCATGTTGCTTCGTGTTCTGGTTGCTTCGTGTTCTGATTGATTCACGTTTTGAATGATGCTTTGATTCTGAACTATGTATTTTTATTACTAATCGAGCAGATTATACCCTGAAGCCAGATCGATCGCCTTCCTTCATCAGCGGCAAGCCGAGCCATCTTTCAGGATTTCTGAGTCTATCTACAGAGGGAAAATCAGCGATCGATGAAGATGCGATAAAGCGATCGGCAAGAGAATTCGCCTCGTTGAGCAATCCTTGATAGGATGGGGCGAAACCTCAAAGCGTTGGTCGGACTGTCATGATTCCCGTAATTTTGGCTGGCGGAAAAGGAGAGCGATTCTGGCCCCTGAGCCGCAAAGCGCGTCCCAAGCAGTTCTTGAGCCTGGACGGAAGCGGCAAAAGTCTCCTGCAAACCACTGCCGATCGCCTTCTGGATCTGGCTAACGGCTGGGAAGGATTATGGGTCATCACTGCAGCCCATCTCGCAGACGGCGTTAGGGAACAATTGCCCGACCTGCCCGCTGAAAACCTGCTGGCAGAAGTCGAAGGGCGCGATACGGCTCCTGCGGTTGCCTGGGCAACGCTCGAAATTGCCAAACGCTATGGCGAACAGGAAACGATCGGCTTTTTCCCGGCAGACCACTGGATTGGTAACCAGGACACTTTTTATCAAACGCTGGCAGCCGCAGAAGAACTGGCAACCACTCATCAGGCGATCGCTACCCTCGGCATTACCCCCACCCATCCTTCCACCGGATACGGCTACATCGAGCAGGGTGAAAAAGTCGGGCTATTTCAGAACTGTCCTGGCTTCAAGGTGAGCCGCTTTACCGAAAAGCCAAATTTGGCAACAGCAGAATCTTTTCTTGCGACCAGGCGCTATAGCTGGAACGGCGGAATGTTTATTTTTCCGGCAGGCGTAATGCTGGCAGAACTGCGAACCCACGCGCCCGAAATGATGAATCTGCTGGAACAGGAAGGCTCAGCGGTCTATCCCAACCTGCCCAAGCTCAGCATTGACTATGCTGTGATGGAAAAAACCGATCGTGCTTATGTGCTTCCAGTCACTTTTGAGTGGGATGACCTGGGCGACTGGAACGCGATCGATCGGCTGCTGCACCAGACTGATCAGCCCAATGTAGAGCTGGCGCGACACGTTGGTTTGGATACTAGCGATACTCTGCTTTATGCCAGCAATCCAGAGGATCTGATTGTGACGATCGGCTTAGAAGATCTGGTTATTGTGCGAGAAGGCAAAGTAACGCTGATCGCCCGCAAAGACCGAACTCAGGATATTAAGCAGGTCTTGAAAAAGGTCCAGGAACAGTCTGATCTGTCAGACTTACTGTAATCCTCCTTGAAGCCGTAATTCCCCTTGAAGCCGTAATCCCCCTTAGAATCGGAGCTTGCCTCAAATCCGCACGACCGAACAACAGGGTGAGGTAGCGCACGGAAGGGGCTGGAACCTGTGGCTCGATCGGCTTAGATCTCCTCAACTTCCCTTAGAAAAGGGGACGTTTAGAAGAGGGGACGCTGTATTGCAGGATCGAAAATTCAGGGGCGATGTAAAACATGGATGTAAAACATGAGCAATGCCTCAAACAGACTTTGAGGAAAAAGTTTTAATTAGTTTCTATTCTGAGAGATAGAAATTAACCCCCTTTCCTTATTGATAAACTCTTTTACAAAACTTCGATCTCACTTCCCGATCGATTGATAAGTTTCTATCCTGAATAGCTAAGAAAAACGAAAACTGATTTATCAGAAAGATAGGCGTTAAATCTAATCAGTTCAATGATCTTGGTGACTTTTGGTAGAAAGTGCGGGTTGGGTGGCGAGCTATATTAGCCGAGAGCCACCTGTGCTATTGATATCTGCCAATTTGTCAACAATTTGTTCACACTATGATTGCAATAGAACATGATTGCAACAGAAAAATGATTGCAACAGAAAAGAGCGTAACTCAAAACCACGTCCTGGTTTTAAACCAAGGCTCGGACAATCTTCAGCGACTCGATACCCTCTTGGCTCAGCTCCGATGTCCGGTGGAGTGGACCCATTCCCCGGAGCAGGCAATGTGGAAGGCACAGCAAATTTCTCCCTGTCTTGTGATTCTGGCAGGAAGCCCCTACGATTGGTCACGCCCTATGGTGCATCGATTTCGCACTATGAACGATCAGTGCAGTATGACGATCGTGGGACTAACCGATTCCCATGCTCCAAGCTGGCTGCGTCAGGAAGACAATCCCGGCGTGGATGGGTTTCTCGTCAAGCCGATCGATCAGGATGTGCTGAAATCGCTGGTGCATTCTGCTCGGGTGCGTCAAAACTGGTGTACTGCGTGTTGAGGGTAGTAGGTAAATTGCTAAATTCGTTAGGCTGAATTCGTTAGGATGAAAAGAAGCAAGGCAGTTTCAGTCGTTCTGCCACCAAAATTTGATTCATACCGCTTCAGTTATGCAGTTCGCTCCGCTTTATCCCATCCTGCACAAAGTTTTGTACCCTGCTTTTCCCGCCTGTTTGTGGCAGGGCAGCACCGATTCGCCCTGGATTGCTCTCACGTTTGATGATGGTCCTCACCCACAACATACGCTTCAAGTGCTGGAAGTGCTCGATCGCTATCAGATCAAAGCGAGCTTCTTTTGGCTGGGGCTGCTGGTCGAGCGGTTTCCTGAAGTGGCGCGAACTGTTTGGCAAGCGGGACACGGGGTAGCAATTCACGGCTACGATCATACGATGTTTACCCAAATGAGGCTGCCTCAGCTCAAGCAGTCGCTCGATTGCACTCAGCAAATCATCGGCGAAACTTGTGGGCTTGATCCGAGCGCCACTGCCCAAATTCGCGATGTACGCCCGCCGAATGGAGTGTTCACGCCTAAAATCTTAAGCGCGTTGCAGCAGTGGAACTATCGCCCGGTGATGTGGAGCGTGGTTCCCGAAGATTGGACAAGACCCGGAGTGTCGATCGCTGCTCAGCGAGTTTTAACCCAGAGCCGCAATGGGTCTGTGATTGTGCTGCACGATGGCTATACAGGTGGAGAAGATGCAGCCGCCACTGTGGATTATTTCATTCCGCAACTGCTTGATCGCGGCTATCAGTTTGTGACGATCGATCGGCTCTGGCAGCAGTGTCAGGGGCAGGTTTAAGCTAAAGTATTGCTCTGCAAAGTGACAGAGAGACGATCGCCCGAATCGTTTGATCCTTCTCTACTCCGAAAGAGGTCAAGTCGCAGTCCTTTTGGCAACATCAAATAGTAATGCCTAAAGTGATGCATAAAGGGTGAAGCTGATGCCGTTAGACGGAGTAATTTTGGATGTGGACGGAACGCTGGTGTTAAGCAACGATGCTCATGCTCAAGCTTGGGTTGAGGCGTTTGCGGCTTATGGCTACGAGGTGTCCTTTGATCGAGTGCGTCCGCTGATTGGCATGGGGGGCGATCAGGTTGTGCCACGTTTAGTTCCCGGGCTAGACGCTGAGGAAGGCGTGGGCAAAGAGATCGCCGATCGCCGCAAAGAGCTGATTCTCGACAAGTTTGGCTCCCATTTAACCGCAACGCCCGGAGCGCGAGAACTGGTGCAGCGAATGCAGGCAGCCGATTTGCACCTGATTATTGCCAGCTCTGCCTCCGAGCAGGAAATGGGTGTGTTGCTCAAAGCGGCTTGTGTGGAGGATTTGCTGGACGAGTTCACCACCTCCAGCGATGCGGAAGCCTCGAAGCCTGCCCCGGATATTGTGGAAGTGGCTCTGGAAAAAGCGGATCTCAAAGCCGATCGCGTGATTATGCTAGGCGATACACCCTATGATGTGGAATCGGCGGCGAAGGCAGGCGTGGGCGTGATTGCCTTTCGGACGGGCGGCTTCAGCGATGAGGATCTGTCGGGGGCGATCGCGATTTATGATGATCCGGCAGATTTGCTGCAACACTATGAAGAGTCTCCTTTAGCGCAAGCCGTCGATCGATAGTCTCAACCTATTCGCAAGTCATGCTCCAGATCACCAACAGCGTTAGCATCCCCGAAGACGAGATTGACATGAGTGCGGTTCGCTCCCAGGGCGCGGGCGGGCAAAACGTGAATAAAGTCGCCACTGCGATTCATCTCCGCTTTGATATTGGGGCTTCTTCGCTGCCGGAATCGTACAAGGAACGGCTATTGCAGCTCAGCGATCAGCGCATTACCAAAGATGGTGTGATCGTGATCAAGGCGCAGCAGCACCGCACCCAGGAGCAAAACCGCGAAGAGGCACTCGAACGGCTGCAAGAGCTGATTAAAAGCGCGATCGTCTTGCCAAAACCGCGCAAAGCCAGCAGACCAACGTTTAGCGCAAAACAAAAACGTTTGGAGAGCAAAAGCAAACGATCGCACATCAAGGCACTCCGCGGCAAAGTGGCAGACGATCTATAGCAGGTTTAAACCTTAATTTTTAAGGGAACCCAGGGAAGTCTACGTCTTTATAAAGTTCTAGTTCGCGGCATCTTCATTGAGGATGGCGCTTTTTTCACATCCTCTTCAGAGGGAACGCTGCATAAGCGATTAATATTTACTTTAGGTTCAGTTCTTATACGGGTGTAATTATCGCCCAATTCCTCTCTAGAACTGTGTCCTCAGTATTTTTCCCATGCTGGTTCACGGATTGAATCCTTTGCTGATTTATCCGGTTGACCCGATCGGGAGGAAGTGGTGGCATCTCCCCGGCAGACTGTTTCATATCGGCTGTACTGCGGCTAAAGCATCTATCTACTGAGATTTGCAGTACAGACTTCTCGATCGCCATTTCTGCTGAACTTCAAGCTTCGGATCTCTTTGATCGCGTGTTCCTAATTCGATCGTCTCATCTTAAATGATGGTTTTAAGTGATGGTTGATATCGCTGACTGAGCATCGGGTGTGCATCAGCGCAGCGTGAACTGGCTATCGCACTCTAGCTCCAGGAATAAGGGTCGTTTGCCCTTTTGCTCCTTCATCCTGGGCTGAATTTGCCATGAACGTTTTGTTGAAAATCATGACTTTATCTTCTGATTCCAATCCAACTCACTTCTTAAAAGCGAGGGTTGATGGTTCCCGTCAGGCTGCACATCAAGTCATTCCATTGGCAGGTGGCTGGCATCCAGTGTTTTGGACAGGCATCACTGCCCTGAGTACTCTGGCTCTGCTCGGACTAGAGGCCGTAGTCTCCCAGACTGCGAATGCCCAAGCTGTGAATGCCCAGAATGCAAATGCCCAGAATGCAAATGCCCAGATTATTAATGCTCAGAATGCTTGGAATGTTCAGAACGCGAATGCTCAAACTGCGATCGTCCAATTAAATCTTCCGGCTGCGAATGCTCAACCTGTGAATAATGCCAATGATCAGTTGAGTGAAATTGCAGAAGTGACTGAATCAGACGCTTTAGAATTATTGAACGAAGCTGTAAATCAGTCCATAAATCATAGTAATGATGCTGGAGAGTATTCTGCGATCGATCCGTTAGGAATATACCTTGATGCTAATTTGGTTAGTTATGAAGAAAAAGGTAATGAATTTGGCAATGAAGCGATCGATGAATTCGAAGAATTAAGTTTGAATCGATCGGAGCCAGATCAATCCGATTCAGATCTATCTAGGTTGAACGAAGAGAGAATTACGGCAGAGACAGAAACCGCGAATCAACCGGATACGATCTCGATCGCTCAAGCTAATATCGCTCAATCTAATACGGAAGCTCAGTACAGCGACCCAAACCTTTCCCCTGCGGATGGCGAGTCAATTGCTCAGGGCGGCAGTGCTTTGTTAGGCGCGCCGTTTGTTCAGCTTCAGGGAGCGATCGTGGTTCAGGGCGATGAATTCTCGGCACGGGCAAGAACCACGGCAAGCTATGCTATTACGCCTAATCTGCTGGTAGGGGGAACGGTGGATCTGGTGACGGGGGACACTTTTACCGATTCGCCAGAATCCGGGCTGAATTTGAATGAACTGTATGTTGCGGTGTCGCCCAGCGAAATCCCGACGCTGCGGTTTGCGGTTGGCTTGCTCGATTACACTTCCTATTTCGATCGCAACAGCTTTGCGAAAGATGGCGTCACGCAGTTTTTTAATCCGATTTTTCAAACGAATCCCGCTCTGGCAGCCGCAGGATTGTCGTCGCGTCCAGGGGTGTTGGTGAATTGGACTGTGACCGATCACTTGGAGCTTCGCGCTGCCGGATTTTCTTCGCGTCGCGATCTGGGAGATTTTGCGCTCGATGGCTTTGCAGCTGAGGCAGCGGTGCGGATTCAAAACTTGATTTTGCGCGGCACTTATTTAACGGCGGAAGATGCCGGAGACGATAGCGGCTTTCGCGAAATTTTTCAGTTCGATCGCGGCGACAATGACTTTGGATTGCGATCGGGCGATCGAGAGCAGGCATACGGCATCAACGCCGAGTATTTTGTGCCGTCGATTCGCTTAGGGCTATTTGCCCGATACGGCTGGTATGACAACCTCGATCTGGAGCGCGGCGGCGAAACCTACAGCTTTGGGTTTAATTTGCTTGATTTGTTTTTGCCAGACGATCGCCTCGGTCTGGCTTATGGACGTGATCTTTCCAACGAGGGACTGCGGAAACGGCGGAACGACGACCTGCCTGACGTGGTGGAGCTATTTTACGATGCGCGGCTACTGCCTTATTTACGTGCCGGATTTACTGCACAAGCCAGGAATAGTTTCTCAGAAACAATTCTGGGATTTCGGGTGCGGGCAGACTTCACGCTGAGCGATCTGGGGAGGGCTTTTCAATGAAGCGATCGGTGAAGCATCAATTCAGCAATAAATTCAGCAATATTCGTCTGATCTGGCTGCTGGGCATTCTGCCTGCTTTGATTTTCCCGTTCACCGTTACGCTGCCTGCTCTGGCACAATCGGCTGATCCGGTGACTCGTCAGGGCTATGTGCTGCTCGATCGCGGCTGGGTGAACGATGCTATTACCGCCTTTCGGCAGGCACTTCAGCGCAATCCTCGATCGCTGGAAGCTCGCTTGGGCTTAGCCATTGCCTACCAACGTGCCGGACAAGACAGCAACGCCTGGAACGCCTATCAGCAGGTGATTCAGCAAGACCCCAATAATGGGCAGGCACTAGCAGCGATCGGCTTGCTGGGGAGCTATCGTTCAGAGTGGAACCAGGCTGGCATTAATGCCCTGACGACGCTGCTCAACCTGAATCCAAACGATCGTTCCCGCCGGGCGCAACGTGCCTTGCTGTATGGCTATCAGGGACAGTTTGAAGCGGCGATCGGCGACTATGAAATTTTGCTGGCAGAATCCGTGCAGCCGGAAACCGTTTTGCAAGCAGCGCAAATTTATACCTACAGCGGCAATTACACCACCGGGCGCAGCTTGTTCGATCGCTATCTGGCAAGTGGGGCAACCGTTCCAAATCAAGCGATCGCTGCCTACGCCCAAACGCTTCAGGCAACCGGAGAAGTGCCTCAGGCGCTCCAAGTTCTTGAAGCTCGGCTCAGGTCAATTCGATCACTGGATCAAGCGGCAATGGAAATGCGATCGGCTCTGGCAGTGTCTTATGCGATGAATCAGCAGATGGAGCAGGCATTTGGCGTACTGGAACCGCTGCGCGACCAAAAAGCTGCCCGATTACCCCTTGCCAGAGCTTTGAGTGCGATCGGACGAACGGTGGCAGATGCAGAACCCTACGAGGCAGCCGTTGCCCTGTATCGGCGGGCACTCAGCGAAACGACGAATCCTGCACCTGGACTGTTGCTGGAAGTCGCCGATGTGATGAGCGAGTCGCAGCTTGCCTTAGCGGAGGGAATCGCTCTGTACGATCGCCTGATTGCCCAGCAGCCCCAGCGAGTGAGCTTGCAGGTGAAGCGAGAAATTGCTGCCTATGATTTGCGCCAGATTTCGCGTACTCAGCTTGAACAAAAGCTGCAAACGATTCTCACAACGCTTCCCACTTCGACGGTCGAACGTCACGCCATTGCAATCGGGCTAAATCGACTCACTCCTCCCGCTCCGGTGCTGCTGCCCATTTATCAATCGCTGCGGGATGTGGCGGGGAACGTACCGTTTCTCTATTTCCGCTTGGCGCAGATTGCGCTAGAGCAAGGGAATTTCGACGGAACGCGATCGGCGGTGGCAGACTATCGGGCAACGCCAAAAGGCGAGGCAGATTTGGGTGTGGAACTGCTGCTGGCAGAACTGGAGCGACAGGAAGGCAACCTGGACGGCAGCGCGAACCGCTATGGCAAGCTGATTGCTACTACCGAAGCACAACCGCTCCAGCTCAAAATCTATGAAGATGCGATGCGTGGTTTAGCAGGGGTGCGGCTAATG
Organism: Leptolyngbya sp. ST-U4; assembly: GCF_039962215.1. Lineage (NCBI taxonomy): Bacteria > Bacillati > Cyanobacteriota > Cyanophyceae > Leptolyngbyales > Leptolyngbyaceae > Leptolyngbya > Leptolyngbya sp. ST-U4. Next base: position 1,036,513 of record NZ_JAMPKZ010000001.1, on the reverse strand, counting down.
CAGGGGCGATCGGAAGACGCGCTGAAAATTTACGATCAGCTCCTTGCCCGAAATCCCGATGACCTGACTAGCCAACTTGGACGCGCCAGCATTGCCTATTCGCTGAAGCAAATTTCCAAAGCCGATGCCGAAGCGGTTTTAAATCAATGGTCTGCCGCGCAATCGACCCAGGTTCCGCCAGAGCTATTCATGCTGGTGAGTACGCTGCCTGCAGAAGCCGATCGCGAACCGCTATACGACGAGCTGCTAACGATCGATCCGAATAATCAGGGCATTAATCGCCGCTGGGTACAGCTCTGGGCAAACCGGGATGCCGATCGCGCCACTGCCAGAGTCAATGAACTACTTGCCGCGAATCCCAACGATATTAACCTTTACTTTTTGCAGGGCGAACTGGCACAGCAGCTTGGCAACTTGAACCAGGCAGGACGGGCATACGAAACGATTGTGACCCAACAGCCTAACAACCCCGACGCGCTGCTGGCTCTGGGGGGTGTGCGGTTTGAACAGCGACAGCTTGGCGAAGCCCAAACTTTATTCGATCGCGTCCTTGCCCTCAGACCCAATGATCCAGAGGTTCGTCGCCTACTGGTGGAATTGAGTTTGGCGCAAGATCGGCCCGTTTCTGCCCTGAATCAGCTTCGCGAAATGAATCAGTCCGATGAAGCAACCGGTTCACCGATCGAGGATTACCCCCAACGGGGAAGTGCTTCTCAACGCCTGGATCAGCTTCAAGTTGATTTGCTGCGGCGACGCGGATTTCAGCCGAGCTGGGAGCGATATTAGCGGCTGATGCCCCTCTGATTTGGTTTTGCGTGTTTTGTGTGTTTCCTATGTGTTTCTTGTGTTTTCTGTGCGTGTTTCTTGTCCGTCTTTCCTTTACTGATTTCCTTCTCCCATCATGAGAGATTTCCGTCACCGTCTACCCCACCAGGGAAACTGCATCGAGTCTTGTGCATCCTCTGCATCTTCGGCTCATCATCGATCGCATTCATTCATCCATCTTCCAAAACATTTCCTGAAGCGTTTCTGGCGACGATCGCTCCTTTATGTCGGTCTGTTTAGCTGTAGTTTGACGCTGAGTGTTCTCAGTTTGACTGCGACGGCAACCGAAACAAAATCCCCTGCACCGTCTGGCAACGCGCCTGCTAGCCAACCTGTAAAATCTTCCGCCTTTGCGCTGCCCAAGAATGCTCCTGATCCGATCGTCGCCCCTGCGGATTTGAGCGAATACGTGCTGGAGTTTAGCCGGAGTCCGATCGTGGGCAATCGGCTGCGGTTAGAAAGCATTTACAGCGAGGCAAGGCTGCGTTTTACCCGTCCGCGTGATTGGGAAACGAAAAGCGTGAAGCTGCAATTGCGCTATCGTCATTCGCCCGCCCTGTATGCGACGCGATCGAATCTCACGGTATTGGTCAACGGAACCAGTGTGGGCAGTGTGCCGCTGAATCAGCCGGAAAACAAGATTACCACCAGTCTGTTTAACGTGCCCGTGAGCCTGCTGCAAGACTATAACGAGGTGACGATCGCCGCGCTGCAAAACAATTCGCCCACCTGTACCCAAGACCCCTACGATCCGTCGCTGTGGACAGAGATCTTGCCTGACTCCAAGCTGGTCTTTGCCGTCGATCCGCAGTCGGTTCCGCTCAATTTCAGCCGTTATCCCTATCCGTTCCTGGATGTTCTGAGTCTGGATGCGCCGCAAATTGCCTTTTTGTTGCCCAGAACGATCGACGAAAGCTGGCTCACTCCCACGGCTCGGCTTCAGACCGCGATCGGACAATATGCCCGCTATCGAGAAGTAGATAGCCGCACGATCGAGGCGATCGATCAGATTAAGAAAAACGAGCGGCTGATCATGATTGGCACACCGGAAAGCCAGCCCGCGATCGCCGATCTGGATTTGCCGCTGGCGATTCAGCAAAATCAGCTTCGGGATGGTCAGGGCAAGGTGCTCCCGCCGGATGTGGGGGTGCTGATGCTGACGACAACCGATAGCGATCGCGTGCCCGTGCTGGTGGCAACTGGAAACGGGGATGTGGGTGTGGCGAAGGCTGTGCAGGCATTGGTGCAGCGTCCCGATCGCGCCATTGCGACAGGCAGCGTCATGCTGATTGAGGAAACTCAGTCGATCACGGCTCCACCGTTGCGGGAATGGCAGGGCTATTTGCCGACTCAAGAGCAGTTCAAGCTGAGCGATCTTCGCACCTATAACGATCAGCCCTATGGTGATGTGACGGTGCGCGGCTCCCATGCCCCGGCGTTAGAGTTTGACTTCCGCGCCCTGCCGGACGAGCAGATTCTCACAGGCAGCAGCATGACGCTGGTGTATAGCTATGGTCCGCAGGTGAATCCGCTGACGTCACAGGTGGAAGTTCAGCTCGACGGAGTGCCCTTGGGCGGCGATCGACTCACTTCGGTAGACGGGGCAAATCGCCAAATCCTGAAAATTGATCTGCCCGAAGGCTCGGTGAAACCCACCTCGAAAATGCAGGTCAACTTCCGGCTCGATCCGCGTGAGCGGCGATCGTGCAGTCGGGTAACGGATCAGCAGCTCTGGGGCACAATTCACAGCGATACGTCGTTTGATTTGCGGCGGGAAAATGTGACGCGCCTGCCTGATCTGAAGCTAATGCAATCAGGATATCCGTTTGCGGCTCCGCAGGATATGTCAAAGCTGGCGATCGTCCTGCCCGAACAGCCGAACCAAAAAGATCTGGATCTGCTGCTGGAAACCAGCGAACGTCTGGGACGGCTCACCCGTGCCGATGCAATTCAGTTTCAGGTGTACCGTAAAACCCAGTTGCCCAAGGAGATCCAGCGCGATCGTCACTTGATTGGCATCGGAACCCAGGCACGGTTTCCCTTACCGGAGGTGTTCCAGTCTCAGGGCTTTGCGCTGCAAGGACAGTTGACGCGCCAGTGGGCAGGCAATCAAACGCAGACCGCCCCCGATGCCGAAGGATTGATTCGATCGATTTTGTCGCCCTGGAACTCAGAGCGCGTCGTGGTGGCTCTCACCGGACAAACAGACACTGGGCTTCAGCAGGTGCAGTCGGTGATGCAGCGCGATTTTCTGTTTAGCCAGATCGAAGGCGACACGGTGCTGATCAGCAGGAATACCGAGAACCCTTCACCCTTTGATCCGTCGGATTATCGACTGGAGTTCTTGCGGCAGTCTCCACAGCGCGAAATCATTACCGAGGGCGGCTGGCAGGAGTGGTTCAAGGTGTTTCAGAGCAACTGGTATGTGCTGGCTCCGGGGTTTGTAGCAGCTACGCTGATTCTGTATGCGGTGACGCAGGTTTATCTCAAGAAAGTAATCGGGCAGGAGCGTTAACGCATGATTCGCTGGATGAAACCCAAACATAAGTTCAGGAATGCGGAGGCTTCTCGTCGCGCTGATCGGCAACTGGAGCAAGTCAATGATCGGTTTACGACGCTGCTGGTCGATCGGCTGCCGGATTCGGTAAACAGCGTGTTGAAATGGCTCGGTCGATCGCAGTTGGTGCTGCTGCTGATTTGTCTGATTCTGTTTTTCATGCCGTTTATTACCATTCGCCCTAATTTCTGGCAGCAGGCTTTGTTAGGAGCTTGTGTGGTCACGGTGGGACGCTGGTTTCTTTATCTGGCAGAACGTCCGCAAAACAAATCAGACGACGCGCTGCACCTGCTGCTGATGCTGCTGAGCATTCTGACCACGCTGCGGTATTTTTATTACCGAGTCAGCTATACGCTCAACTTCGACTCCTGGGTCGATACGGTATTCTCGCTGCTGCTGTTTGCCGCCGAGCTATACGGCATTCTGACGCTGTTTCTTGCCTATTTCCAAACGCTGAAAATTCGCGATCGTAAACCGATCGATCTCTCCCTCTTTCCGCAAGAAGAATGGTTTACCGTTGATATCTACATTCCCACTTACAACGAAGATGTGGAAATCGTGCGGAAAACGGCTTTAGCGGCATTAGGGGTCGATTACCCCGCAGATAAAAAGCGAGTGTACGTTTTGGATGACGGACGGGCAGAAAAGTTTCGGCAGCGACGGGCAGAACTGCAACAAATGTGCGAGGAACTGGGCTGCACAATGCTCACCCGCGACAACAACGATCACGCCAAAGCCGGAAACATCAACACGGCACTGCATAAAACAAAAGGCGATCTGGTCATGATTCTCGACTGCGATCACATCCCGATTCGCGGTTTTTTACAGAAAACAGTCGGCTTCTTTTTTGATCCGCAGGTTGCCCTGGTGCAAACGCCGCACTGGTTTTATAACCCCGATCCGTTTGAGCGCAATCTGTACACGAACGGTCAGGTTCCCGTGGGCAACGAGCTGTTTTATAAAGTGCTGCAAAAAGGTAACGATTTCTGGAATGCAGCTTTCTTTTGTGGCTCGGCAGCCGTGATTCGGCGGGAAGCGATTTTGGAAGTGGGCGGCATTGCCACCGAGACTGTTACTGAAGACTGCCACACTTCACTGCGGCTGCATTCGATCGGCTATAAGAGCGTTTACTACGACAAGATTATGGTCGCAGGGCTGGCTCCTGAAACCTTTTCCTCGTTTGTGGGACAGCAGGTGCGCTGGGCGCGGGGCATGGCGCAAATTTTGCGGCTCGAAAATCCTTTGTTCAACCGCAAGCTCAAACTCAGAATGTCGCAGCGACTCTGCTATTTCAGTGCGACAATGCACTTCTTTTTTGGCTTTCCCAGGGTGATGTATGCGATCGCTCCCACGTTCTTTTTGCTGTTTGGCATCAACTCGGTAAAAGGACTGGGGCTAGAAACGCTGGCGTACGCGCTGCCGCATATTATTTTGTCAATGCAAACGAATCACATTCCCTATAAGCACGTTCGCTTTTCCTTCTGGAATGAGATCTACGAGTTTGCCATGTCGTTTCAGGCAGGTATTGTGACGCTGCTGGCATTAATCAATCCCAAGCTGGGCAGCTTTAACGTTACTAGCAAAGGATTAACCGTCAACGAGCGGAGCTTTGATCTCGATTCGATCCGCTATCTGGTAATGCTGGGCGGAATTACCGGAGCTTCGCTGCTGGCAATCCCCTTCTGGCTGATCCTCAGTCCGCAGGAAACCCAGGCAGTGCTGATCAACTCGCTCTGGTGTCTGTTTAACCTGCTGCTGGTGATGGCTGCCTGCATTGCCGCCTTTGAGCAACCCCAGCTTCGCCGCTCCCACCGGATGCCCCGCCGCCTGATCGCGATTATTCACAGCGACGGACAGCGATGGATTGGCAGAACCACCAACGTCAGCGAAACGGGCGCACAAATCCTGCTTGATGAGTGGCCCAACGTCTCGGACGAGGTGCGCGTCGAACTGATCGGCGACTACGGCGCAAGGGCACTGCTCGATGCCAGAATTGTGCGCGGTATTGCGACCGATGTTCTGCAAACTCTGCTGTCCGTTGATTTTGTCAGCCCCACCCGCGAGCAGCAAGATGATCTCACGATCGTCCTATATGCTGATGTGCGTGAATGGTATTCGCAGCAGCGATCGCAAATTGATAAACCGATTCAATCGCTCAAGTTCATTGCCACCAGTCTTATCCGTGCCTTTCGCGATCTGAAGCCCGAAGTGGGCATGAAAGTGCGAAAACAGGTGCGCGGCTGGGCGCAAATTTTCTGGGAAGGCTGGGAAGATGAAATTTATACGGCAAAAGTGACCGAAATCGGCACACGCGATCTGCGGCTTGAGTTTGTCGATCGCACCCTGCCCAAACTGGAAACCCTTGGCACTGAGCAGCCAATTCTCTCGCTTATGATCAGCCGCGAAGGATACGACCCGCTGCCGCAAACCGTGCTGGCACAGGTGCAAAGTATCGAAGTGCTGCCCAGCCTGCTCCCTGACCCCGAAACAATTCATTCCGAAGGACAGCAAGCCGTCGCTGTTGCCTCGCAGCACATTATTATGGAGCTTTCCTTCCCAGAGTCGCTCGATCGCCAGCAACGGGAGAAGATTCGGCGGATTTTGAGGTTGTTGAGTTAGTGGGATAGGTAAGTGGCAGAACCGAGCTAGCTTTGCTCACGTTCAAAGTTTCCCTTTGCTTTTTTAGAGCGACAAGTCAAAAGTTGGGAGATTCAGGGGGGCAATGGAATACTCCTGCGACCCCTCAACCATCCCTAACCCCCGATCAAATCCAATTGCATTCTGCTGTGAATTTATTTTTGTATCATCGATAACCTCGATCGCGTGTATTGATTCGATCGAGGTCATTGCCTTGCGGATATCTTACAAATGTCTTGCTGAGTTCATTTTTGATTGGTTAGGAGTTCATAAAATGGAGTAAAAACAGGAAACTTTTATCCTGATCAAATGGATTCTAGTTGGATTGTCGAAGTTAATGCGGATCGTTCAAGTGCTTGTATTCAGGCAGATTCTCCCTTGCAATCTTATATCTTCTTTATCTTTTTTCTGGCTATCTTTATCAAGCGTCAATAACTCTTACATCGAAAGCTGATACGCTTAATGGGTATGAAAGAGATTTGCACATCAGGTTCGGCTCTTGCCTCCTAATCGGTTACTGGAGTGCAGGAAACAGGGAAAACACTACCGCCAATTCAGCGCTGCCGAAACCACTGCATCTTACCAAGCTTTATTCAAGTGTCATTTTTAGATCTGGTTTCGCAGATCTTGTTCTATAGATCTGGTTTCGCAGATCTGTATTTGCAATCAGGCATCTGCTAGTCACTCACAGATTACGCAGTTCCTCACCCTCATTTCTCTTAAGCGGTGTGCATTCTCGTCACCCTAGCTGTTTGAAATTGCCTTCCATTCGGTTTGTCTCCAATGTTTGGTTCTTTTCAACAGTTTGTGATTTCTGCCCCCTTTGACGAACGGAGTATTCAATGCAGACCATCCGTATGGGAACCTATCGATCGCCCCAAACGCTCCATCCACTCAGTCTCCTGGCTCAAATGATTAGCCGTCAGGCAAGCGGCTGTTTGCAAGTTGTGAGCAATTCCACCATCTGGTCACTCTACTTAGAGCAGGGCAAACTGGTTTACGCATCCAGCTCTGCCGAACCGTTTATCCGTCTCGATCGCCATTTGCGTCGTCTCAGTCTCAAGGTTCCCAGTTTGGTCAGTGCTATTCGCGTCCAAGTGCGGCTACTGTTTGAGTCTGTGCGCGATCGAGACGAGAAAGTCCTCCCTGACTATCAGGCAATTACCTGGCTGATCGAACAGCAGTTTCTCCTGCCGGAACAAGCCGCAGAGCTGATCGAGGGACTGGCACGAGAAGTGCTTGATTCTTTGCTGGCAGTGCAGACTGGAAGCTATGAACTCATCGAAGCCGATCAATTGCCTGCCCAACTGCCGCAGTTTTGCCAGCTCGATCTGAAAGCGATCGTGGAATCGGTGCAGCAGCAAAAGCCGCGATCGGTTCCTGCTGAAAATCGGTTTAGCGAACCGTCTCGATCGCCTGAGGCAAGACCGTCTGAGGCAAGACAATCTGAGGCAAGACAATCTGAGGCAAGACAATCTGAGGCAAGACCGCTTGAATCCAGGCAGCCCGAACCGCGATCGGAGGCGCTCACCGCTGCACCGCTGGATCGCAACGGGTCATCGCCCTTTGCCCAAAAGATTGCGCCAAACGGATTACCCGCTCCAAACTACGGGGCAGCACAGCCTCGCCCAAACTCTGCCAAAACGACTTATACGATTGCCTGCATTGACGATAGCCCCACGGTGCTTCAGGCAATTAATGCGTTTCTGGACGACAAGATGTTCTCTGTTGTGTTGATTAGTGATCCGGTGCGGGCACTGATGCAGATCATCCGCAGTAAACCGGATTTGATTTTGCTAGACGTAACCATGCCTAGCTTAGACGGCTATGAGTTATGTTCTCTGTTGCGAAAGCATCCGACCTTTCGAGCCACGCCCATCATTATGGTCACGGGTAATACCGGATTTATCGATCGCGCCAAAGCTCGTCTAGTTGGTGCTTCAGGCTATCTCACGAAACCCTTTACTCAGTCTGACCTGATGAAGATGGTGTTTAAGCATCTGACCTGAAGCCAGAACTGCCATCCAACAAATTCATATCTGAGAACGCATGAATAACACGATCATGGGAACGATTCTAATCGTTGAAGATACTCATTCAGAAATGGAGTTAATGAGCCATTACCTGCGAGAAGGCGGCTATTCCGTCATTGGTGCAGGAACCGCAAAAGAAGCTCTGGATAAAGCGATCGAACAAAAGCCCGATGTCATTGTCACCGATGTGGTGATGCCGGGAATGAGCGGCTTTGAACTCTGCCGGACCTTGCGAAAGCATCCTGTCACCGAACGAGTTCCGATCGTGATTTGCAGCTCAAAAGACCAGGAAATCGATCGGCTATGGGGCATGAAACAAGGCGCAGATGCCTACATCACCAAACCCTTTACCCGTGAACAGTTCATTCGTGCAATTAAATCGGTTTCTGGCTAAGCGGCTATTTGAGTAATCTTCCGAACCGCCTCCCTAACGAGTCAATTCTGGATGAACCAAGCCTTGCAAGCTTTCATTTGTCACCAGGCATTTGTCACCTGCCACCAGAACGTTTAGCGGCTCAAGGTTCCCCCTCGCTCTTTTAGAGCGGCAAGTCAAAAGTTGGGGAATTTAGGGGGCGATGTAGTTCCTTTGAGACTTCTCAAACAATCTCTCCGCAGTTTCTCTTCTCCTTCCTTTTCAGCTCTTTTCACTCATGGAAATTGCAAAGCTTGCGCTGACCGAAAGTCGATCGCAAAAACAAACGGGCGATGCCTATCTCAAATTCTGGCTCACCCCGGAAATTCCAGCCGTCATTTCAATGCAGTCGATCCAGGAAGCTTTGGTGCTGCCTGCGCGTCGGCTTACTCCAATGCCTAATATGCACCCGGTAATGCTGGGCTTACTCAATCGACGCAGCCGAATTAGCTGGACGATCGATCTGGCGCAGCTTCTCGGCGTTTCCCTGCTGGATGTTTCGACTCAGCAATACACGATCGTCCTGTTGCAGGTCGGCAATATTCCCTTAGGTGTGGCAGTTCACCGGGTCGAAGGATCAGTTCGCCTGCAATCCGATCAAATTCAATCTCCCCTTGGGCAAATTGCCGCATCGCTTGTTCCCTACCTGCGCGGCTGTGCCCTTCAGCAGCTTTCAGATCGACAGGAAGTGCTGCTAGTGCTAGAGGCAGAGGCGATCGTGCAGGCGTCTGTGCTGCGGGTGGCGTAGAGGGATGAGTGGGTGAGGGGATGAGGAGATGGGGGAGATGGGGAGCTAGGGATGTGAAGGGGTGAAAGGCATTAGGAGCCATTTATAGGTGTTATTTTCTGTCAGTGTTGTTGCCTGTTTGTTAAAAGTCTGTTCACTGATTTATAAATTCGCTCCTGTTTCCTAATTTATTTCCCGTTTATTCTCCGTTTATTTCCCAATCTCCAAATCGATCGCGCCTAATTCACTGTTTTCCCCTTTACTGTCTCCCCTCGTCTGCCCATCCCCCGATCGCCCACCTCTTGATCTCCCCATTCTCTCTATTCTGTTCTCCCCATTCCATTCCTGAGGTATCGCGCTCATGACCATCCAGCCCCGTCCCCTTTCCAACGGACAGTTTCCGCCTGACAAAGATGATCTGGAACCGATCGGGTCAGAGCCATCGGAAATTGAGTCTGTTCCTGCTGTTTCTGCTGAAACCAACCGAAAACTACCATCGTTGAATTCGGGGCGATCGCAGGTCAGTCTTCCGCTTGAGATGAACCGGGTTCAGGCGGATCATTGGTTTCGCAATTTACCCGTGCGGCGCAAGCAGAGGTTTGCACTGCTGACATCCGAGCTAATTGCAGTGCTTGGGCTGGTGGGAGTGGGAGCGCTGCTGCTGATTGCAGGCGGACGAGCTCAGCTCGCAAACCAGGCAAAATCGGAGGCGACGGTCGAGCGGCTGTCCTACGAAGTCAAAACCAATCAAATGGGATTTGGGTTTCGGGGGCAGTCAGACAACCCGCTGATTATTAATGCAGCGAGGGACAGGGTAAACGGACGATCGCTCTCTGGGGAACAGGAAGAAGAACTCAAGCGCACTCTGAGCAATGAGATTGCAGCCCGCAACATTGAGTACGCGACGCTGGTTGGCATCGATGGACGGATCATTGCCAGCGCAAATGCCGATCGTCAGGGCGAAAAATTTGACCCGCAGGGATTGGTGAGTCAGGTTCTCGCTTCACCGCGTCAGGTCAGCGCAAATGCGTTGGTCAGTGCCGAAGAATTAAAGAAAGAGAATCCGCCGCTTCCGGCTGAGCTGAAAGAACAGGACAGGCTGATTCGCTATGTGGTGACGCCTGTGCGTGACCCGGAGCGAGACACGACTATTGGTGCACTGGTTGCCGGAGATGTGGTAAAACAGCCGATCGTCGAAGAGTCGATTGCTGCCTTTGAGAATGGCTATAGTGCCGTTTATGCGCGGCAGCCTAACGGAGAATTTAAGCTGGCAACCAGCCTTGATCTGGGCAATTCAACCGATCTCGAAGCAGCGCAGGCAAATGTTCCGCTTTCAGATCCCCAAATTTTGCAGCGAGCTGCAGATGCCCTGCAACCCAAACAGACTGTCGGTGAGGCGGTGACCGATCGCATCCGGGTCAACGGACAAACCTACACCGTTGCGGCAAAAGCGTTACCCAATCCTAAGGGTGAACCGATCGCGATTCTGGTGCGCGGCACGTCTGAGTCAGCGTTGAACCGATTGCTGTGGCAAATTCTGCTGCTTCAGCTTGGGGTGGCAGTCGTGGCAATTGCAGCAGATGTGGCACTGGGAACGCTGCTTGGACGCTCGATTGCTCGACCGATCGAGTCACTGCGAGAAGTCACCCGGCGATTTGCGGCAGGCGATCGATCGGCACGGGCCCGGGTGGAATCGAACGATGAAGTCGGTCAACTAATGCAGACGTTTAATACGCTGGCAGATAGCGTGACCGCATCAGAATCGCTGCTCAAACAGCAATACACCGATCAGCAAAACACGACCGAGCGAATCCAGTTGCTCAGCCGCATCACCACCCAGATTCGTCAGTCGCTTAATGTTGATTACATTTTGTCTGCGCCGCTCGACGCGATTCGAGAGCTGCTCAAAGCCGATCGGATTGTGATGTATCGGTTTAACGAAGACATGACCAGCGGCAAAATCGTCTCAGAATCCGTAGGCGATCGCTGGATCAAATCGCTGGGACAGGAAATCTATGACCCTCTAACCCCCGGAACGGTGCAGCGATACAAAACAGGCAAGATTTCGCAAATGGACAATGTCGACGAGACAAAGCTCTCGCGCTGCCACTGCGAAATTTTAGAGCGGTTGGAAGTCAAGGCAAATCTCGTTGCGCCCGTTCTGGCAGGGGAAACTCTGGTTGGCTTGCTGTGTGTGCATCAGTGTTCGGGTCCGCGTCTGTGGCAGCCAGGAGACATTGATCTGATGCAGCAAATCACGACGCAAATTGGCTATGCCCTGACTCAGGCAATGCTGCTGCGACAACAGGAAACAACGGCTCAGCAAGAGCAGCTTGTGAATACGATCGTTTCTCGAATGCGGCAGTTTATTCACCGTCAAGACATTTTCGATGTCGTCGTCCGGGAAATGCGGGAAGCCCTGGAAGCCGATCGCGTGGGCGTGTATTTGTTTGATGCAAACTGGGCAGGAACCTTTGTGGCAGAGTCCGTTGTGCGAGAATTTCCGCCTGCATTAGGGGCGCGGATTGCGGACCCCTGCTTTGCCGATCGCTACGTGGAAAAATATCGACTCGGTCGGGTTCAGGCAACCAATAATATCTATGAAGCTGGGCTTACCCCTTGCCATATCGGGCAGCTTGAGCAGTTTAAGGTCAAGGCAAATCTGGTCGCGCCCATTTTGATCAAAAACGAATTGATCGGATTGCTGATTGCCCATCATTGCAGCGAACCGCGCTGCTGGAAGGAAAGCGAAATCACGCTGATGAAGAAGAGCAGCAAAGAGCTGGGATTTGCGCTCGAGCAGGCAGACCTGTTCCAGCAAAAAGAAGAGGCCCGTCAGGCAGCCGAAGTGCTTTCCGAGGAGCAGCGGCGGCAGAAAGAAGCTCTGCAAATGCAGCTCATCGAACTGCTGAGCGAAGTCGAAGGAGCCGCCAGAGGCAATCTGACCGTGCGGGCAAACGTCACAGCGGGAGAAATTGGCACGGTTGCAGACTTCTTTAACTCGATCGTGGAAAACCTGCGGCAGATTGTCACTAAAGTCAAACAGTCCGTTGAGCAGGTTAACAGTTCGCTGGGTGAAAACGAAGGCGCGGTTCGCCGTCTGGCAGAAGAAGCCCTGAAGCAGGCAGACGAAACAACGCAAATCATCCAATCGGTTGAGCAAATGACCGTCTCGATTCGTCAGGTGGCAACCAGTGCCCGCCAAGCCGCCGAAGTTGCCCGCACCGCCTCCAGCACCGCAGAAACCAGCGGCAGCGCAATGGATCTGACTGTGCAAAACATTCTCAGCCTGCGGGAGACGATCGGCGAAACCGCTAAGAAAGTAAAGCGACTGGGCGAATCCTCTCAGCAAATCTCCAAAGTGGTGTCGCTGATTAACCAGATCGCACTGCAAACCAACCTGCTCGCCATCAACGCCGGAATCGAAGCAGCCCGCGCAGGCGAAGAAGGACAGGGCTTTGCCGTGGTTGCCGAAGAAGTCGGAGAACTGGCAGCCCGCTCTGCCAACGCCACCCAGGAGATTGAAAAAATCGTCGCGACCATTCAGCGCGAAACTAGCCAGGTGGTGGAAGCCATGGAGCAAAGCACCGCCCAGGTGGTCGAGGGAACCCATCTGGTCGAAAACGCCAAGCAGAGCCTCGGTCAAATTCTGGCAGTTTCCCGCGAAATCGACAATCTAGTGCAGTCGATCTCAGAAGCCACCGTTTCGCAGGTAGAAACCTCTTCTGCCGTGTCTCGCTTGATTGAACAGGTGGCACAAGTCTCCAAGCAGACCTCAAAATCCTCAATTCAAGTCTCCGACGCGATCCGCGAAACCGTGACGATCGCCCAGGAATTGCAGGCGTCTGTGGGTGCATTTGAAGTCGAGTAACCCTGTTGTTGGCGAATCTGTGGGGTAGGCACTGCTTACCCTACAACCCCCAAATTATTGACCAGAGGAGGTTTGAGAAACGATCGCCCCCAAAGTGCCCCCTAAAGTGTCCCTAAACCGTTCCCTAAATCGCCCCCTAGCCTCTCATTCCCACCCCATTCCCTCATCCCTCCACTCCCCACCCCTCCCCTATGTCACAGGATAAGGAACTCGCAATCCAACTTCAGTTTCTTGACGAAGCGCGAGAATATTTGAATACGCTGGATGAAGCCCTGCTCGGACTTGCCCATTACGGGGTTCATGTTGAAAAAGTCAATGCAGCCCTCCGATCGGCTCATTCGATCAAGGGGGGAGCGGGCATGATGGGCTTTACCGCCCTGAGTCAGCTCGCGCATCGGCTCGAAGACTCGCTCAAGGTGCTCAAAATTCAGCGGCAGACGATCGCCCTCGATGCAGAGCTAGAGGGACTGCTGTTGTCTGGGGTGGACTGTATGCGGCACGTCATTGACTGCGACAGACAGCAAATCGTGCTTGATCCCGCCTGGCTAGAGCGAGAGGCGATGCCCATTTTTGAGCAGCTTCACGATCGCTTGGGCGATCCAGAAGACGAAGATGCTCAGTCGATGCTGTCGCCAGAGGATGGGCATGACATTGTCCCGCTCTTGTTTGAAACCGAGGTAGAGGGCTGTTTGACCCGCCTCGAAGCCGTTTTGAGCGAAAACAATCCCTGTCTGCGTGAGGAGCTAGAAATTCTGGCGCAAGAACTGGGCGGACTGGGCGAAATGCTTCAGCTTGAAAACTTTACTCAGCTTTGTGGGTCGATTGCCGCTCACATTGCCGCCGCCCCCGATCGCATTGAGGACATCGCCCCGATCGCATTACAGGCTTGGCGACGATCGCAAGCTCTGGTCATGATCGGTCAAAGAGAAGCACTGCCAACGGCGATTGAAGTGCCCGATTTAACAGATTCGATGCCGGATTCAATCTGGAACCTGGATCAAGCGGCAGGTTTTGAGGTTTCAGTTCATCAATTTGAAGCTGAGCCTTTTGAAGCTGAACCCTTTGCAGCGGAAGCACATCATTGGGATAAATCAGATTTTGCAGTAACGGACGCTGCCGCAGTTGCTGAAGCTGATGCTGCACTGCTCGAGGGATTTGCGATCGATGATCCGATTTTCGACTCTGTGAAGGACTCTGTGCTGAACGAAGCGGCTTCAGACTCACGCCCTGCCACCGTCGAGGTTACGGCAACCCAGCCAGAGAACTCCGCGATCGTTTCCCCAACGATTCCTGAAGTTACAGCAAACGCACCAGCTTCGAGTAAAGCCGGAGTTCGATCGGAAGCACGATTTGCAGAAATTAGCGTAGATACGTCTTCTCCCACGGCTGCGAAAGATACCGGAGAGAACACGGTGAGAGTTCCGGTGAAGCAGCTCGACCAATTAAGCGATTTGTTTGGTGAGCTGACGATCGAACGAAACGGGCTTGATTTACACCTGAAGCGTTTACGCGGTTTGATTCAAATTTTGAACGAGCGTGTTCAAGTTTTAGAACAGTCAAATACACATTTAAGAGATGAATACGATCGCGTTGGGGTTCAAACCGAATCCAGCCTGCCGCCTGCCCTGCGATCGTCCGACTCAACCTTGAATCTAATTCCTTATCAAACTCCGCTCCTGCCCTCAGCAGACAGTGCACTGAATACAAGACTGAACGGTTTCGACAGTCTGGAAATGGATCGCTACAGCGATGTGCATTTGCTGTCGCAGGAAGTGATGGAAACGATCGTGCAAATTCAGGAAGTCGCCAGCGATATTGATCTCAGCCTGGAAGATACCGAGCAAACGGCGCGAGAACTCAATAAAACATCGCGTCAGCTCCGCACTCGCATGACCCAGGTGAGGATGCGTCCGCTGTCGGATATTACGAACCGTTTTCCGAAGGCACTGCGAGAGCTATCGCTGCAATACGGTAAGTCCGTTGAGCTGGTGCTGCATGGAGAAGGGACGCTGATCGAGCGCAATATTCTCGAAGCGTTGAGCGATCCGCTGATGCACCTGCTTCGCAATGCCTTTGATCACGGCATTGAAACGCCAGAAGCCCGACGGGCAAACGGTAAACCAGAGCAAGGCACGATCGAAATTACTGCGAGCCACCGCAATAGCCGCACGATTATCACGATTCACGACGACGGCGGCGGCATTCCGATCGAGAAAAT
This sequence comes from Leptolyngbya sp. ST-U4, assembly GCF_039962215.1. NCBI lineage: Bacteria > Bacillati > Cyanobacteriota > Cyanophyceae > Leptolyngbyales > Leptolyngbyaceae > Leptolyngbya > Leptolyngbya sp. ST-U4. The sequence goes on along the minus strand of NZ_JAMPKZ010000001.1, from coordinate 1,021,233 downwards.
CCGTGCAAAGGCGCAGCAAATGGGCTTGGATGAAACTCTGCTTGCAGCTGCCAGCGATGAAGAATTATTGTCCTTGATTTTTGAGCCAGGATTCAGCACGAGCGATCGGGTCACCGCCCTTTCCGGTCGCGGTGTAGGCATGGATGTCGTGCGTGATCGGCTGCGGCAGATTCAGGGCGAAATTAAGGTCAACACGCAGGCTGGCAGGGGCACAACGTTTATTCTGTCCGTTCCCTATACTCTGTCGGTGACGCGGGTTTTGATTGTGGAAAGCAACGGAATGCTGCTGGCGTTCCCCACCGACTCGATCCAGGAAATGATCTTGCTGCAACCCGAACAAATTATCAAGACAGCAGGCAGCGAAGCCTTCACCTGGGAAAACACGATGGTTCAATTGGTACGCCTCTCTCAGTGGCTTATGTTCAACCATCCTCGCTATCAGGACGACCTGGAAACCCCGCCTGCGATTACCGTCCCCACCGTCTTGCTTGTGAATCAGGGCAATCAGCCCGCTGGAATTCAGATCGATCGCTCTTGGGGAGAACAGGAAGTTGCCATTCGTCAGGTCGAAGGCGGTTTTCCAATGCCGCCCGGTATGAGCAACTGTACGATTCTGGGAGACGGACGGATTGTGCCTCTGGTGAACCTGCCCGAACTGCTGCACTGGATCGCAAGCTGCGAACGATCGGTCGTCGATGCTCAATCTGCCTATCCCGCCCTGTCCCCTGTGAATGGCATGAATGGCAGATTGCCCCTGGGAGGAACTGCCGAGCAATCAATCAATTTGTCGTCTGCGGGAATGCTCCCAGGAATGATTCCGGGAATGGTCGCGGGAATGTTGCCTGGAACCCCAGGGAGAATGCTGCCGAGAACTCAGCCAACCGTGCTGATCGTAGACGACTCAATCAACGTTCGCAAATACCTGGCACTCACCCTCGAAAAAGCCGGATATAGCGTCGCCCAAGCCAGAGACGGACAAGATGCCCTCGACCAACTTTCTTCTGGGCTGCACGTCGAAGCCGTCATCTGCGACATCGAAATGCCCCGTCTCGACGGCTACGGCTTCCTGGCACGCATTAAGTCAGACCCCCACCTCGAACAAATTCCGATCGCCATGCTCACCTCTCGCAGCGGAACCAAACACCGCCAACTTGCGATCAACCTCGGCGCATCCGCCTACTTCTCCAAACCCTACAACGAGCAAAGCCTCCTCCAAACTCTGGAACGTCTGCTTGAGCTTACTCCCGCTGGTTGATGGATCGATATCCCTCCGCTCCCTCATCTCCTCACCCCTCCACCCCCCAATGTCCTCCTTCCTCTCCCGCCGCGTTCTCCACCGTCGCTCAGATGCAATCCAGCCGCTGATCACCTTTCAACTTCAGCAATTGTGGTTTGCTCTGCCGATTCTGGTGGTGCAGCGCGTCATTCCGCTTCAGCAGGTGTATGGTCAGTCGGCGAATGGGAGCCTCAGCCTGACCCACTATCAGAATCAAGAGATTGTGGTGATGGACATTCGATCGCGGATTTTCACCGATCTTTCCCCCACTCTTCCACCCGCCGACTCAGAAGAAATGCCTGCCGCCCAGCCCCATCTGCTGATCCTTGACTACCGGGAAGGGGAACTCATGGGAATTCGGCTGGATGCGCTTCCGGTTTTGCGTCGCGTTCCCCGATCTGCCTTCGCCCCCGTGCCGCCCACCTATTTGCTCGAAAGCGGCATTCGCTGTGTCAGTGCCCTGGTCACACCCGCGGATTCAGAGCCAATGTTTTTCCTGAACCTGGAGCAACTTTTTGAGGTTCGATTATTGCAAAGCGCAACCTCGCGGGAATCCCTGCCTGCGTCTTCCCCTATTGAACGATCGTGATAAGCACAAGCCATGAAAGTAATTGATATTAAAACCGATATTAGACCTGTAATGAACGTTCAAATTCTCCTGCCGATCGCCGCAATTCTGCTTGCCATCGTGCCGATCGCCCTTCGGTTTACAGTCATGCCGCCGGAGCCGTCGGGGACAGAATCATCAGAAGACAAACCCTTGATCGCGCTGCCGATTCGCCCTACGCTGCCGCCGATCGATCGCATTAATCAGACCAATCGTTGCCCAGACTGTATCCTGGAGCAAGTTGACCTGCAAGGCCGTGACCTGAGCCGGATTGATTTGACTCGTGCAAATCTCAGACAGGCAAAGTTCACTAAAGCAATTTTGATCAATGCCATGCTGGTGCGGGCAATGCTGCGAAATGCCAATTTTCAGGAGGCACAGTTGCAGGGGGCAGATCTAGGCGAAGCAGACCTGCGAAACGCTAACCTTCAAGAGGCACAGATGCTGCACAGCAGCCTATCCAGAGCAAATCTCACCGAGGCACAGCTCCAGGACGCAGAACTTCGCGACGCTGACTTAAGCAATGCCAACTTGCAGGAAGCTAACTTTACCAATGCCAGCCTTTATGGAGCCATCCTTCGCAATGCGAATCTGCGAGATGCAAATTTTACCGGAGCCGATCTACGCTACGCTGATTTATCCGAAGCAGACCTCACCGGAACGAATCTAACGAATGCTCGCCTCGATTTTGCCACGCTGCCTCCCGACTGGCGATCGCCCTAAATTGCTCTTCACAGCAGGCAGTATTTCCTCTGTAACATCAGATTTTCGCTTTCCCCGGTCTTCTCCGCGACAGAACATGGGCAAAAGCGCAACAAAAAAGCGATCGATCGCAACCAACCGCTCCAATTTAATTTTTCTATTGAGCTAACAATTAAGCGAACAGCGGACATCTAGCCCTGCTTTGAGCCGTGATGCACTGTTTTAACCCACTTGAGCCGCTTCGGACGAACAGCCATTCGCAGCGTCGTGCTTGCCATTACTGGAATCCAGTGCAGCATATAGAGTGTTCCGAACAGGGTTTGCGCCATTGCATTTGCTACCCCGATCGGCAGTCTTCTCGACCGGGCTGTACCCGCCGCGCTTTGCGATCGCACCGTTTCCTTTTGTGTTGCCCGAATGCCCAGAAACAGATTGATCAGCGAGAACGTGATCATCAGACTGGTGATCGGAGCCAGCACCGGAGGCGTACTGCGGACGATCGCCATCAGCATATCTGGTACAGAGGCAGTGGGTAGAAGGTACTGCGACATCATGAACATCAGCAGGTCGATCGATTTTGTCGTGCCCATGCGGTTGCGAACCAGCAGTCGCCAGTAGTCCAGGTATCGCTGATAGCCGCCTTCTGCCCAGCGGTTGCGCTGATGCCAGAGCGCGGTTGCCGTGGTGACGCCTTCTTCACCAACGGGAGGAGTCATCAGCAGATCAATTTCCCAGCGATTCAGGTGCAGCCGCAGCGTCAGATCGAGATCGTCAGTAATCGTTTCCTCGTTCCAGCCGCCGCAGTGTTCCAGGGCAGCTCGCCGCACAAATTGACCGTTGCCCCGCAGTTCGCCAATGCCGCCGATCGCGATCCGCTGCTGCTGCACATAGCTATCAAACGCCATTTCTGCAGTCTGTCCGCGTGTCCAGAGGTTGGTCAATCCATTCACGATCGCCTTCCGCACTTGCACTGCCCCAATCGTTTCGCGGTCAAACAATGGCGCAACCCGTCGCAAAAGCTCCTTCGGAACCTGGGCATCAGCATCAAAGACGGCAATAATATCGCCCTGCGTCAGTTCCCAGACTTCGTTCAGCGCACCCGATTTTCCCCCTCCCGCATTAGCAGAACGTCGAACTACATGAAGCTGCGGATAGTCCTGTGCCAGTTTTTCTAGAACCTGCGGGGTGCGATCGGTGCTGTTGTCGTCAATGATCCACAGGTCGTAGCGGCTACTCGGATAATCCAGGCTGCATAAATCTTTAACCAGAGAGCCAATCACGGCTTCCTCATTTTTTGCAGCAACCAGCATCGAGACATAGGGACAGGCTTCGGGATCGTCGCTCGATAGCAGCTTCGCCGGGGGAAGCGGACGCGCCAGCAGCACTCGCAGCGCATGAATGCTCATAAGCGTGGTTAAACCCCAAACCAGCCAGATGCCCCAAGATAGCAGATGCAGAGCGATCGTGCCGCCCCAAATCATCGTGATTGCAACGGCTGCTTTTTGTCTTCGTCCTTCCATGCCTCGATCGAATAAATGACTGCTGGTGAGAGAATCGTCCAAGTCATTGTCATCTAGGGGTTCAGGAAGATTAGACAGGAGTGAGTTCATTCTTATTGGATCGCTGAAGGAATCGCTTTCGCGCCAGGAATTCGCCGGCATAGGTCATTTGATTGAGAAACCAGTATTTGTCAACGCCCTTGAAAAAGCTGGGGATCAGGTAACACCAGACCGTGCAGCCTTCGCATACCGATAGCTTGCCCTGCGACTGACGATATTCCTCAACCGTTTCCGATTCCCGATACAGCTCATAGAGCCGACCCTCGATCGGCACTCCGGTTTGAGCAAAGTGATAGCAAGGCAGCAATAGCTCATCGTGTGGCGAAATGGCGATGACTGCATCCACCGCTTTACAGCGTGGGTTTTGCGTATCGTTGCCGCCCGCCTCGATAAATGCCAGAGCAGCCTTATTGTAGCCAACATTTCTATACCTTCTGGCAGTTGACTCGATTGCCTGAGCAATCTCTGGTGTCGGATTTTTCTTGCTGTTGTAATTGCTGTGTGCCGTAAATGCCGGGTTGAGCCAGACCCGCACCCCCAGCTTTTGCCCCAGCTCTGCCACCCCGCCGATGCGATCGTAGTTTTGAGCCGTCACCGTGTGATTCAGCACCGGATATTCGCCGAGCGATAGGGCAAGTTGAACGGACTCAACTAGCGTATCGAAGATTTTCACGCCTCTGGAGTGGTCGTGGGTTTCTGCGTCTGCGCCATCTAGCGAAAAGTTGAGGAAATCTACTAATCCCTGAATTTCCTTTGCCTTCTTGGGGTAGAGGATCGTATTAGTGGTCATGCTGGTTGTGAAGCCAAGCTGTTTTGCAGTCTGATAGATTTGCCCAACATCATGACGCAGCAGCGGTTCACCCCCGGTAAAATCCACATACCTCACGCCTAATCGCCTCAAGTCGCGCAGATTATGCTCGATCGTTTCCAGGCTTGCCTCCTGCTTTGGCTCCAGTGCCCAAATGTCGCAGAAGTGGCAGCGAGCATTGCAGCGGTAGGTCAGATAGTAGTTGGCAATGAGGGGCGGCATAGGTTTCTAGAGGTAAACTTCTAGGGTTTGGAGATGACTAGATGGGATAGCGCAATGCCCGTCTTCAACGTTCTTGATAAACGCTTTTGTTTCCAGACAAGCCATCCCGACGATGAGCGCATTCGCTTTCATCAATCTTTCGACACTTGGAATAGTCTATCAAGGTTGCGGAGAAATATTGAGAAAATTAGTGAGCTTGCTCTGGCAGTCTTCTAACCCGATGATTCAGCAGGAAGGCAGAACCGTTGCCGATCGCCCTGGCTTGAGCATAGACATAAAAAAGCCCGCAGTTGCGGACTCAGGAAAGCAGTCTTGCATTAAATCAAATCGTAATCAGGAGTAGAAATAAAGAAAACCTTCAGGCAGGAAATCGATCAATATCAATCGATATTTATGCTCTATCCATGCTTTGTCTAGGCTTCAAGCATTGAACCCGACGCAAACTTGATAGAGTTGCTCCGCTGTAGCCAAGTGGCTACAGGGCATTTTGCAGTCTTGCATGATGGACTTTCGGCAGCCTCCACCAGGGAACACGCGGATACTCATGATGCTCTTCGTGATAGCCAAAGTGGTAGCAAGCTAGGAACGAGAGCAGGGTTGGTAGTGCGAAAGTTTTGGCACGATGGGCACTGGGATAACCGCCTTCGGGTTCTCGATGCGGCAGAAACGTCCCGAAGAAGAAGAGCTGAAGCGAGCTTGCGATCGACGGAATGACCCAAAACAGCACCAAATTTTTCTCAGGAATGTGCAGACAGAACTCTGCCAGGTTAAAAATCACCATCAGCCCAACTAGCCGCCGCCAACTCCAGTAACCCTGCATAAAGTGCAGATACCAGACGATCGGGTTTTTATGCTTGCCGTCGTGAAAATCGGGATCAAGTTCGCTAGCCGGATGGTGGTGGTGCATCCAGTGCTTTTTCAGCAGCTTCTTATAGGAGAATAAGCCGTAGAGCAACACGCACAGCGTTCCGATCGTGTTGTTCACTTTAATATTCGATGGGAAAAGCGCGCCGTGCATCGCATCGTGGGCAGTAATAAACAGTCCCGTGTAGAGGAACATCTGCCAGAGCATCATTGCCGGGATAACCCAGCCGGGGATTTGATTCAGATTAAGCGAGAGCAGACCGATGAGGCTGGCTGCCCAGATGCCAATAACCCCAAGCGCGATTATGAGCGCCAGCGATGACTCGGAAGCGGCTTTTTGCTCAATCTCACTTGGATGCGGATAGTTGTACGATGCGCCAGTCAATCTTCTACTCCTTTCTCTACTGAATCTCTACCAAATCAATTTCTACTGAAATAATCTCTACTGGAATAGCTACCAGGGAGATTTCGTCTCTATCAAGGGTTGCTTGTAAGGATCGCTCGAGTTTATTTACAAAACTTAACATAAATAGTTAAGCATAGCCCTAAGCCAATCGCAATCAATCAAACTAGCGATCTCTCTGTTGGTTTCCTGCCTCTCCGGTCAGAGACTCAGGGCAATGATTTTTGAAGGACGCGATCGATAAGCAAAATTTGTAGGTTGAATAAAACCAAAGCTCTGCTTCAGGACGTACCAGTTCTTTCTTAGGATTTGCTAATTGCAAAAGGCGATAGAGCAATAAAGCAAGTCATTGGTCTTTAGCCAGATTAAAGTTGCGTTCCAACCCTGCTAGACTGACTTGTTTCTTCCTTTGATTGCTTCGCAAATCTACTTTTTTCAGTTCACAATATTGAAAGAACTGGTACCTTTCATCACCCTATCTGATGAGTCCCGAATCAAAGTATTAGGACAGGTGAAGCAGGTCACGCACGACGCTATAACCGCCCAGATCCCACAGCAGGTATGCAGCGAAACCGATCATTGCTAAACGACCATTCCACAATTCTGCCTGGGGATTCCAGCCGAAGACAAAAGCATTGCGGTCGACCTGGTTGTAAGCCTTAGCAACGGGGGGTAGATCGGTAGAACGAGTTTCCATGATTAAGCTCCTTAGGTTGTGCTTGTTAACTTCGTACTTGTTGAAATCGGGTGCAATCGAATTACGATTGATGAGTTCATCCTAGTTTACCGTTTTGATGTTTGCAGTCTGTCTAGAGTTCTAACCTGTGCTTGTCTTCGAGAAGCCTAAAGAATGAGGAGTTTTACTTTAATGTCGCCCTGGTTATAGAGGCATTGCTTCATCTTCCAACAGGCTTATTCACTCTTATAGAACTGCTGCGTAAATAAGGAGTAATCATTAGCGCTGGTGTGATGTCGGTGTCAGAATTAATGTAAAAAACAACGTTAAAAATAAAGAAGAAATAAAGTTTGCTGGTGAAGTAAGGATTGGGTGATTGATCATCCTTTTCTCTGGAAAACACTGGTTCAAAGCTTTACAGCGCAGCAGCTATTTGAGCAACTACTGTTCAGGCACTCAAGGTTCAAGCACTCTAGCCAATTTCAGCAAAAGCTCCTCCCAACATGGCTCATCAACCTATCTTCTATGCCCCTGATTCTAATCAGCAGGCAATGCCAGGCAGTTTCCCTGCCGGCGCGATCGATGCCTTGCCGCTCGTGCTAACGCTCAAACTGGATTCCGCTAGCTTCGATCGGCTCAATCAACTCCGACAGGAATATTTCCCCAGCCATCGCAATTTTTTGCCTGCCCACGTAACGCTGTTTCATGCCCTCCCCGGGAATCAGGAAACCAGCATCCGCGAGACGCTGCAAATCGCCTGTGCGAATACGGCTCGATTTCCCCTGGCTTTTCCGACGCTGCGCTTTCTTGGCAGGGGCTTTGCGGCTGAGATCGAGGCTCCCGAATTAATACAGTTGCAGCACCAGCTTATGGCGGACTGGCACTCAGAGTTAACGCCGCAGGATCGGCAAAAGTACAAGCCGCACGTCACGATTCAAAACAAGGTTTCGCCTGAGGTGGCTAAACCCCAATACGAACAGGCTGCAAGAGCGTGGCAACCGCTGAGCGGGTTTGGTGAAGGGCTGTTGCTGTGGTACTACAAAGGTGGACCCTGGGAACTGGTTGAAGCGTTTGAGTTTCAGTCCAATTCTCCTAATGGAGAAACAGGTTCGCATTGTGCTGAGGCTGGAACTACCCCTTTGGATAGAAGGTAAAACCCGGACATAGCAAATAGGGTAGAGAGGCGGCTGCCTATCCGTGGTTAAGTCTTGCTTTTTAGTTTTGCGATGAAGCGAGCGACTGCTGGAAGTCATCTGCGTTTTTTCGATCGCCTCTCTCTGCGTATAAGTGCAGTTATGATGACCAATCCGTCTCGATCGGGTCAACCGTCTGAACCCAGTGGCTCAGATCTGATTGTGAATCCCGCCACCTATCCAAGTATCACCACGCAGCTTTCGGAAAACGTCATTCTGACGACCGTAGACGATTTGCACAACTGGGCGCGACTTTCGAGTCTTTGGCCTCTGCTGTATGGAACCGCCTGCTGCTTTATTGAGTTCGCTGCCTTGATTGGTTCGCGTTTTGACTTCGATCGCTACGGTCTGATCCCCAGAGCTTCTCCGAGACAGGCAGACCTGATCATTCTGGCAGGTACGCTAAATATGAAGATGGCACAGCCGACCCTGCGCCTGTATGAGCAGATGCCCGATCCGAAATACGTGATCGCGATGGGAGCCTGCATGATCACAGGTGGGATGTTTAGCGCAGACTCGCCAACAGCGATTCGTGGAGCAGACAAGATTTTGCCGATCGATGTCTATATTCCCGGTTGCCCGCCGCGCCCAGAAGCAATCATGGATGCGATCATCAAACTGCGAAAGAAAATTTCGGCAGAAACGGTGCAGGAACGTGGGGTGAAAGGTCAAACGCATCGTTACTACACCACCACCCATAAAATGAAGCCAATTTCAGCAATTCACGACGGCAACTACCTGCGAGCTGACAGTCGAAATAAGCCGCCTGAGCAAATTGCGGCAGCACTGGGCACAGAAATGCCGCCTGCACTGCAAACTCAGGTGTTCCGCGGCAGTGAGCGCATTCGCAGCGAAGAGCGCAATCTAGATACTTCTAGAGTCGAGGGTTCCGTAGAAGACATGTAAATTCCCTTGCTCAACTATCAGTACATCGCTCTGGTGTACAGTAGTGTTCCTTTTGATATAACCGATCGCTTAACCATGCAGTTCTCTCGGTAGACGTATGAGGCGATCGGTTTTGTTATTTTGATTGCAATCGTAGAAAGGTTGAACTTTAATTCAACGTGAAAAAGCTGCGGTATCGGCAAATTTTCAGCTTGAGTCAGGAATTTGTGCGTCGATCAAATCGCTGAACTAAACCGCAATCAATCCGGCGATTGATACGAAGATTGACAAGAGGAAAAAGACAGCAATGAATCGAACGAATCTAAAAAATCAAGTTTGGGTCAGTACGTTTGCGATCGGATTACTCGCATTTCCGCTCACAACTACTGGGCTGGCACAAACCTCAGGTGGTGCAGGTAGCACCGGAACCTCTGGAACGGCAACCACTACGGGAACCACCGGACCCTCTGGAACTGGAACAGGAACGACTGGAACCTCTGGAACTGGAACAGGAACGACCGGAACAGGAACGACCGGAACTTCTGGCACTTCTGGCTCAGCCGGGACAGCAGGTAGCACCTATGGCTCACCAGGAACGACTGGGACTTCTGGCACTTCTGGCTCAACAGGGACTGGGGCAACCGGAACCGGGACGGGCGGCTCAACCAATAGCCCCTCGATCGCACCTGGATCCACCGGAACGCTGACTTCTCCCGGTTCGTCTGGCACTTCTGGGACTTCTGGCACTTCTGATACAGGAACCTCTGGCACGGGAACGACTGGCACAACAGGTACCGGAACCACCGGAACCACCGGAACCTCTGGAATACCCGGAACGAACGAAACGACCGGAACCTCTGGAACCACTTCCGGCTCCGGCACGACCAGCACAACGCCCGGCAATTCTTCGACCACGGTGATTATTTCACCGACGGCTTCTCCCAGCCCTGTAACTGAAAGTCCAACGACAACCACGACGACCACGACCTATCGAAACGTCCGTGGCGATCGAAATAACAACCTGGGCTGGTTAGGCTTACTCGGTCTGCTGGGACTAATTGGCTTGACGCGCAAATCTCGTCAGGCAACTGTCCATCGTGAAACTGAATCCACGCGACCGGGTTCCAGATTCTAAAAAAGACAACAAAACAAACAGCGGATGGTTCAGGATTAATTCTTTCGCTTGTTGTGTTTTGTTGATTGGTTCAGTGGGTTGATCTGAAGTGCTGAATCTAAGTAGAACAGCCAGCAATTACCGATCGCTCACGGGTCTAAGCAGGGTGGGTTAGTGAACAGCTGCCCACCCCATTGAAATTTTCACTCTGCCTTTGTCAACCTTATTTTGCTGTGTTGGTATTGCATTATGAATTCCTTTGTTGACCCTAATCAGCTTGAAAACTTCTTTAGTGCCAAACTCTCCGAACCTCCCTATTTTCTGCTGGCAGCCGGTTTATTTATTTGCCTCACATCCGGCTTAGCCTTCGCTGCATCGGTTCGCGCCGAAATGGGACGCTGGTACAAAAACCCCAATGTTGGGTCTTTCTCGCGCTGGATTCGGCTTCAGGTAGCTTTTCCCTTTGCGGGCGTTTTGCTGGGTATAGGGGTTGGGCTGGCAGCCACCCTCATGACTGTTGGGGTATCAACCGTGTTTGCCTGGATCATTACGCTGCTCGTAACCCCGCTTGCTGGAGGATTCCTCTGGTCACGCATTGGTAAACAAATGGGACGAGAAGCATTAAATTTTTACATCGATCAGCAAATGCACCACCAGTCCTAATGAATAAATTTGTTTGGGTTTGATTTTGTCCTTCTACTGATCCGTGCAATTTGTGATTTATGAATGGGGCAACTGCCCCTTTTTTAGGTCTGCTGCTTTTTGTGATTTGCTGCAAATCTCTAAACTAGAGCTAAAACTAGAACTGGGTCTCGCTGCTCCCTGACTCAAAAACCTTCTGTAGATTACAAAAGGCGATCGAATCTAGAGAGTAGCCAGACCCAGCAAATAAATAATCAGAACGATCGGCGAGTGATCAGTTCAACGCAACACCTTAGCGTTTACCGCGGTAGGGCACTTTGTTCAAGTAGTCGATATCCGATGCCCGCAAAGATTGGGAATAGTTCCCTTTTGCACCGATCGAAGATGCCATGTCGCGATACTTGCGCGGATCGCCTTCCTGCAACTGACGCTCCTGGAATTTGCGGTTGTAAAACTTCTCCACCACAAAACGCCAGTCGGTCTTGACGGTTCCTACGGTTTCGCGGAAGCCCTCACCGTAGCGGGGAGTCACTAGATTAAACGGACGACCTTCCATCCGCTTGCGCTGGTAAGGCACGGTGTTGTCGCCAAATGCCTGGGTATATTCTTCGCTGTCGAGCAGTGCATCAATAAAGCCATAGAAGCCCAGCGTTGCCACTTTGATCGACCAAGCGATTTTTTCGTCCTCATTGTAGGCAGAACGACCGAGCAGCCGTTTCAGGCAGATATCGACCAGACGATAGTTATCGTTGACCTCAACGACCTGGCTGTAAAACCGCTCAGACTTGGCTAAGCCACGAATAAAATCGCGTGTCGTAATCGCCCGGTTCTTGAGCTGAGACTCCAGCGCAGAGTGACGGTTGAACTTGAGCGTTTGATGCTCGCTAAACACCTGACGGTAGGAAGCCCAGATCACTTCCTGCATCTCCGAAGCGGAGGCAGCATCCTCAAGGCGATAGATGTAAGGTGTATCTTCGTTTTGATCTGCCGTGCCAAAGCTCTCAACACGGTGATTTTGTGTGGTTGGTCTGTATTTAAGCAAGGGCAATGCCATGCTAGATCTCCCTTGTGTAATCGTGATGTGCAAAATCGGGTTATCTCATTTTGGGGCTGTGCGGCGCAGCGTCCCTTGGCTTATTATCCCGTGGAATGGCGCGAAATGAATAGCCTTAGCCGCTTCTCTGGCTTTAGCCAATTGCTCCTGTCAGACTGGAGGCGAGCAGCGTGATCGTACAAACCAGAACCAGCAGCAGCAGCACTCCACTCACACGCCCCCAGTTAATCCCTGCTAGGAATCGAGCCAGGTCAAAGGGTCGATCGAAATCCAGCTCAAACCGAGGGGTTGGCACGTATGGCTTTGGCTGGGGCAGTTTGTCCCGGTAATCGGCTCCATAGCGAGGCGTAAAGCTAAAGGGGCGATCGCTTAAGCGTTTCCGCTGATAAGGAACGACCATATCGCCAAAGGTGCGAGTATATTCCTCGCTGTCAATTAGCGCATCAACAAACTGATGCCAGCCCTTCGTCGCAATTTGTATCGACCAGGCGATTTCTTCCTCGCTATTGTAGGGAGCACGACCCAGCAATCGCTTCAGGCAGATTTCGACCAGGCGATAGTTATTGTTTGGCTCAACCACTAGCTGATAAAACCGCTCAGATTTTGCCAGTCCCCGAATGAAATCGCGCACGTCGATCGATCGATTCTTAAGCTGCGTTTCCAGCGCAACATGACGGTTAAACTGGAGCATTTCCTGCTCATTAAACACCTGCCGATAGGCAGCGCGAATCAGAGCTTCTTGCTCAATAGGTGTGGTTGCGGCTTCCAGGCGAAAAACATAAGGAGTGTCCTCGTTCAGGTCAGCCGTTCCAAAGCTGGAAACTCTTTGGTTCTGGGTAGTGGGCTTATACTCAAGCAGAGGCAAAGTCATACCGATTCTCCTAATGAACTGCAATGAACGAGTCTAAATGTTCGATGTCGGAGGAGCAGTAGAAATCTCTTGCGGCGATCGAATTCAGTTTCTCCAGGCAGCAGGCAAGAGACTCAGTCAAAGACGTTCTTGAGTGCAGGTGTGATAGTCGGGGACGTTTATCCCTTAGGTCGGGGCAGTCCGCAAACTACCCTGACAGAATTGATTCAGCAAACGAGTAACTTGGAGCAGGAAAAGGTCAGAGTGTTTGATTCGCAGAATGATTCATGCGATCGTTCCGCTTTCCATGTCTTCAACCCTATCCATCAATTCAATTAATCGATGAATTGAATCAATTGACTGGTGCTCAAACTGCTCTATTTCACCCTTTACCGTACCGGAAAGCCCGCTGTGGTGCTAATCGAAACCCGCGTGTCCTGGGGTTTGGTGTCGCGGCTGGTATCAGGAATTTGAATATTCTTGGTACTCACCGGAGTCATTTGCTTCGGCGTAATCTTGATCGATCGCGCCATGTCCAGGAAGTTTTTCACATCGCCCCACTTATACCGCTCGGTTTCCAGGCGATCGCGCCAGTAATCGCCATAGCGAGGTGTCACCAGGTTAAACGGACGATCCTTGTAGCGACGACGCTGATAGGGAACGGTCGTGTCGCCGAAGTTGGTGCTGTACTCTTCGCTGTCTACCAGCGCATCCACAAAGCTATCAAAGCCAAGCGTGGCAATTTTGATCGACCAGGAACGCTTCTCGTCTTCGTTATAGGGAGCACGACCCAGCAATCGCTTCAGGCACACTTCCACAATCCGATAGTTGGAGTTTGTTTCCACTACCAATCTGCGGAAAGTTTCTGACTTTGCCAGACCTCGTACAAAGTCGCGTACGGTGATCGATCGATTCTTGAGCTGAGACTCCAGATCACTCTGACGGCTGCTGCGCAGGATAACGTGCTCGCTAAAAACCTGACGATAAGCTGCCCAGATCATTGCTTCCAGATCCGTGTTATCCGTGCAGTCTTCAAGCCGATAGATGTAGGGCGTGTCTTCACCAGGAACCTCATAGCCCGGAACTCGATGATTCCGTGAGGAGGGGGTGTATTCAAGCAGAGGAATGGTCATGGTGTTACTAAAGAGGAAATAAAGGAATAAAAGTAAATGATGAGAGCCGATGAGGAAAGGCGGATGGATGTGAGAAGGGCTGAAGATCCCTTCTAGTCCCCCTTTTATAAAGAGGTAAGTACCCGATGCAGATAGCCCTTAAGCAAATAGGAGGCTGTATGGCTCAAAGTTCTCCCTTTTTAAGCAGGATTTAAGGGATCTCGACCGTCTTGCCACCCACCTACAAACTCCTCTAAACCTTTGGCATGTTGTACAGATAGCGGTAGGGCAATGCCACATTGGTTGCCTTCACCGTCGGCTTTACTTCACCTGCACTGCGGCTCGAATCAGGAACCTTAATCGTGCTGGAAGTTGCCCGCGCCACGTCCCGCTGCGAATCCTGCTGCGGAATTAGGAGCGACTGCGCCATGTTAAAGAACATCGGCGACACTGCTTGACGAATAACTTTGCGATCGAGGTTGCCGGATTGATACTGCCGTACTTGGTAGTAGGAGCGAGTTTGCAGCTCCATTTCCAGCATTCGGTTCCGCCAGTAGTCGCTATAGCGCGGGTTGGTCAGGTTAAACGGGCGACCTTCCATCCGGCGACGCTGATAAGGAACCACATCATCGCCAAAGTTTTGCCTGTACTCGTCGCTGTCCACCACTGCATCAATAAAGCCGTGCAGTCCTTTGGTCGCAATCACGATCGACCAAGCAATCTGCTCATCTTTACTGTAGGATGCCCGTCCTAAAAACCGCTTGAAGGTGAGATCGACAATGCGATAGTTCGAGTTCAGGTCAGCAATCTCATCGCGGTATACGTCCGACTTGCCCAGCCCTCGAATGAACTCTCGCACTGAAATCGCCCGGTTCCGCAACTGAGATTCCAGCGCAGGCTGGCGATAGCTTTCCAGAACCAGATGTTCGCTAAAAATCTGCCGATAAGCTGCCCAGATGATCTCGTTTACGTCAGTATCCGAGATGGCGTGGCTCAGGCGGTAAAGGGTAGGGTCGTCCTCATCGGGGACATCGTAGCCCTCCACACGCTGATTCTGGGTCTTAGGAGTAACTTTGAGAAGAGGGATCGACATTGTTTAACCTAGTGTTTTGTGTACAAAGGGGGGAGTAGGAAAGGGGGAATAGGGAGTGGAAATAAGCTACTTGCCTGCCAGTTCCCGGAGTGCTTTCTGGCTTCTTGCCTGTACTGCTAAATCTGCATCCTGCTCCGCAATTTGCCGCAACTGCTGTTCGATCGCCGGATGCAAAGAATTGGCTGCACCTGCCAGTACCTCCAGTGCCCCGATTGCTGCATAGCGCAAAGACCAGTCGGAGTCCTGGCTAATTTTTATCAGCGAGGTCATCACCTGTTCTTGAACCGATGCCCTGTTGTCTTCAGGGAGCCAGTCCCAGCGAAGAGAACCGAGTCCCCTAGTTGCAGCCCGCCGCACACTCGGCGCAAAATCTGCTTCAGCCGCCGCCAGCAATACCTCTAGCGCACGCGGATCGCCAATACCCACTAGTGCCCGAATCGTCCAGGCTCTTGCGCCATAGTTGTAGTCGTCCACCAGGTCGAGCAAGGGCTGAACTGCGATCGCGCCCATTTGCACCAGACCCCGCACTGCGATCGCCGCAGCCCCCGGATTATTAAATCCCAGAGCGCGAATCAGCGTCGGAATGCCTGCCTCCTGCTGGGCTGCTGCCAATGCCTGCACCGCACCAACCAATCGTTCGGGCGAATCTGCCTGATCGATCGCATCAATCAGCGGCTGGGCATTAACGGAGTTAGAGATTGTCATCGGGCAAGAAAACATCAGAAAAGGTGAGGAATCGGGAATAGAGACTTAAACGAGTGAGCCAATTTGACAGGTTTGTTGTAGGGAGGATATCCCGCTTGCTACAGCAAACTGTCCATCAAATCCATCAGTTTCAGCGCGTCCGGCGACAGAGCAGCTCCCGATCGAACCTGATGTTCCAGCAAGCCTTTCAACGAGAACAGCTTGAAGCTATTTTCAGCGGCAGCCGTGGCAATTGCTTCAGCCGCAGGCAGATAGCCTACTGCTCCCAGGTCAGACAACGCAGCGCGACGCAAATTGATATCGCTTCCGGAAAGGGCAGCGACCAATCGATCGCCATACTGCGCCTCATCGGTGAGCTGATACATGGCGCGGGCAGCGGCATACTGTACTCGTCCCAGCGAATGAGCTAGGAAAGGCTGAATAAAGTCGATTGCTTCTTGCTGCCACGGGGTTCCGGGCGCGAGTGCCCCCAGAGCTTCCATGACTGCCTCGATCGGTTCTGCCAAGTGAGGACGACCCGGAACAGGCTGAGCCGCCTCCAGACCGCCTTGCAAAAGTGGCAACAGAGCTGGAACTGCCGACGCATCGCCAAGCATTCCTAAAGACTGTGCGGCTGACTCGCGAACATAAAAATCTTCGCAGGACAAACACGCTACTAACCCCGGAACCGCCCGTCGATCGTCTAGCTTACCCAATGCCCTTGCCGCATTTCGTCGCAGCGGATAGCCGCCCAACTCGGTGCGATCGGACTCGTCCTGTAAGGCTGTAACGAGCGCATCGACTGCCGCAGGCTCTTTAACGCGAAATTTGCCCAGCCACCAGGCAGCGTAGTACCGCAAGCTCAGGTCAGGATGGGTCAAATTAGCAATTGCCTGTTCGATTGTGAGGTCGCCTGGGGAGCCGCCGGGCTCAGAAGGATTATTCCGATCGATTGAAGATTCCAGCATGAAACACGCACCAATATGCAGGCAAACTGCCCGCCTAGAAGCGATTTAGCTTAACGAGTGAGATCAAGACCCTTAAAGCTGAATCGTTGCAAAGCACCTCCCCCACTGGGGAAACGGCAGGCTGACTGCCGCTGCCCAATCAATTTGCCGACGCCTGCGCCGACTCTTCTGCCGACAAAGGCTCGATATTGACAATCTTGCCGCCCATTCGCAAAATGCGCTGCATTTCTTCGTTCATCCGGTTATAGGGCACAGTGATAAACACGCTGCCGCTCCGACGAATCGAATAGTTATTGCGATCGTTTTCTTCGTTTTGACGCAGACCGACCACCTCATAACGGAACATCCGGCTTCCAGAGGGGCTATTTGCTGAACCACCAACCGCAGCTTGTCCAAACATGAGTCGAATACCTCCTGAATGAGCTGTTGAAATAAAAGCTGAAGTGCGTGCAGAGCGACAGGCTAAACCCCTTTTCTCCAAAGCAGCGGCTCACCTGAGGAATAAACCAGAGCAATGGGAAAAGCGACCCTAAAACCCATCGCCCAACACGCTATGCTAGCCTGACAGACGGATTACGCAGGCGAAACGCTCACAATCCTGCCGCCCTGACGGTGGATTTGCTGCATCTTGGGAAGCATCTGATTGTAGGGAACCAGGTATGCTGTGCTGCTACGCCGAACACTGGGATAGCCAGAGCCTCGCAGTCCCGCCACTTCCAAGCGATACATTCGGGCTTCGTCACCTGCAACCGAGCCGCCTAGGCACTTTGCAGGCGCAACATCGTTTGATGCCCGATAGTGGGACCAACCGCCGTTGCTGCTCGAAGGAGCCATAATCGACGAAGTTTTATTTTGCGCCAGTTCCCGTGCCAGACGCGAGTTGTTGCGCTCGGTTTGGGCACGATCGCTGTTGGCATAGCCACGATACAAACGGAACATCCGGTTAAAACCTACCGTTCTCGACCCGGTATGAACATCGAAGCCCCGGTAGTAGGGCACAATATTCTCGCCGAAGTTCGACTGGTACTCTTCCGAATCAACGTAGGAATCAATCTCAGCATCAAATCCCTGGTTCTCGTAAAGATCCAGGTGATTGATCACTTCGCTCTCATCGTAAGGAGCGCGACCCAACAAATGCTTGTAATTGAGTTCGATCACGCGCGTCTGGAAGTTGGGGTAAAGGAACTTCTCTTTATACAGTTCTGACTTCGCCACGCAGCGCACAAACTCTCGCACTGAGATCTTGCGATCGCGCAGCAGAGACTCTGCACTGGTCAGACGCTCTGACTTCATCAAATAATCGTTGCCCAACACCTGCCGATAGACGGCACGAATCACATTTTCTACATCCTCCCTGGTCGAAGTAGGACGCAGTTCTACCCGTGCCGAATCGCTAAATGCCGACGTGCCCAACCGGGACGCTGCTGTTGTCACAGCCATAGGTTATCTCCTCCAACTTATCTGTTCTGTCTTAACAGAGCGAGAATGCCAACAAGCAAGACGAGGCTAAGGAACGAAGAAGGAAAGGAAAATGAAACAAATTGCGAGTTAAATTTTAAAAAGGCAATACAGCATTTTCTAATTGAAGGAAAATAGAGCCGATCGTTTGGGGTTCCGAGCAGGCTTGCCCTTCATCCTCCATTCCTCATCCCTTTCCCCTAAATATCTTCAGATAGACGAACATTCTCAAATACTCGAATACCTGTAGATACACTAAGCCCGGAAAGATAAACCATCGCTAGCAAACAACCAGCAACCGCATACCTTTCCGGGCTGCACGATCAATTAGCTTAGAGCGTTGATCGCGTAGTCGATGTAGGCATTTGCTTCAACAGCAGCTTGACCTGTGATACCGTGGTTAGCCTTGATGTGCTTCAGAGCTTCCACATACCAGCTCGGAGACAGGTCAAAGGTGCGGTTGATTTCGTCCAAACCAGCAACCAGGTACTCATCCATGGGACCCGTACCACCTGCAACGAGGCAGTAGGTTACCATGCGGAGGTAGTAGCCGATATCGCGAGAGCACTTAGCCTTACCGCGAGCATCAGCAGCGAAGTTAGATCCCTGAGTTTGAGTCGTGTAGGGGAACTTTTGATACACTGCATTAGCTGCGCTGTCGACCAGCTGTTGAGCGTTGCTGGTCAGAGTGCGAGCAGCTTCCAGAGACGCGGCAGCACGCTCGTAACGACCGTACACCTGGGTCATTTCAGCGTTGCTGAGGAAACGACCTTGGGTATCAGCAGCAGCGATGGCTTCGGTAATGGGTGTCTTCATGTGATTATCTCCCTAAATTTGTAATCCTTGAAATGTTTGCGTTGAGACAAAGGTTTGTCATCGGTCACTGAACACAGCAAATAAACCGAGGACACTGACAAAGAACAAATTAAGCAACAGCCGCAGCAGCGCGATCGAAGTAGCTAGCCACTTCAGACATCAGCGCGGAGCAATCGCCCTTGGTGATGCCACTGGGGTCGTTAGCGAGTGAAACAGCAGCTTCCTTCATCTTCTGAACGCCAGCAGCTACAGAACCACCGGGAACACCCAGAGCTTGGTAGGTCTCACGCAGACCGTTCAGGCAACGATCGTCCAGAACGCTGGAATCGCCAGCCAGAGTAGCATAGGTCACATAGCGCAAGATGATTTCCATGTCGCGCAAGCAAGCAGCCATGCGGCGGTTGGTGTATGCGTTTCCGCCCGGCTGGATGAGCTGAGGCTGTTCTTCAAACAGAGCGCGAGCTGCGTTAGCAACGATCGTGGAAGCATTGCTGGTGATCCGGTTTACGGTGTCCAGACGCTTGTTGCCTTCTCTGACCAGACTGGTCAGTGCATCGAGCTGAGAAGTGCTCAGGAACTCACCCTTAGCGTCGGCTTGAGAAACAACCTTGGCGAATGCATCTAGCATGGACTCAATCTCCTAATTGTTTTAGTTAAGTTCGGTTTGGATTAAACCTGATTTAGGTTCAAGCTGGCTAAGCAACCTGAAGGAGAAATCACAGATTCGCTTCAGCTCTCTGATTGACCTCTTAGTTTGTCTCAGCCCTCATCTCAACATAATGGAAAGCTAAGAGAAATCTGAGAACAACTTCACATTTATATGAGAAACCAAAAGGCGTTGTACAAAGCAGCTTGGGTAGCGATTAGTCTGTCATTTTTGCCCTCCAGGTATTCTTATACAATGCTGTCGAGGCAGAATTTGTTACGAGTTATTGAGAACCGTCTCGGAATAGAGATAAGCGGCGAGAATTCCCTTTTCATCAGCATTTCAACGCAATTAACTCCGACAAAGCGTTACTTTTCTTTTCACACAACCTAAAGATTATTAAGTTGTGTAAATTGCGCTTTTTTTAAGTCGATGGCGAGAAAGGTTTGAAGTACAGGCATTCACATGTTTTATCAGGAAAACTGGTGGAAGCTATTGTGTTAAGTTATTTGAAGCATATTCCTTCGGTAGAATTTAAGTTTGGTAAAGGCATTCTGCGATACAGCAGCCTGGATAAATATTTCTTCTTTGTCAGAAATAGCGGTGAGGCGGTGAGTCAGTAGTGGGTAGGCAAAGGATAATTCCTTGGAGCGATTCCAACAGCGGTTTGATCTGGCAGCGTGAGAAACGAAGTTTGCTTGAAAACGATTAGCGATCGCGAAAGGATAACTCTATGCTTCCGTCCTGGCTGGTGATTGGGGGAGTGACCCTGGTAGTTGTAGGAATTGGGGGAAGTCTCAACCCGCCGGGAGGACTTCAGTGGTTCAGGCGGCTGCGGCGTCCCCGGTGGCTTACCTTTGAGGCAGCAATTCCCTTCATCTGGACGACGGTTTTTATCTGTGCTGCATGGTCTGCTTATATCGTGTGGGAAAAAGATCCAGGCAGTTCTAGAACCTGGCTGTTGATGGGCGGCTATTTGCTGCTGGAGATTCTCACCCTGGCATATAACCCAATAATGGAACTTCGCCGTAGCCTGATTACGGGCGCGATCATTGGCGCAACCGGGTTCTTCTGGGGAATTATATTGACCTTATTCGTGTTACCGATCGCTGGCTGGGCAGCAGTGTTGCTCATTCCCTATCTGCTTTGGAGTCCGATCGGCACTTACACCACCTGGGCAATGGCTCAGCTTAATCCGGCAGATGCTTGAGCCGTCCGCTAGAAGGGATTGGTGCACATCGTTTTAACGAACGCTGCAAGAAACGGTCATGACTTGCTGATACAAGAGCTTGTAAGCGCTTGACTAGGATGCAAACAGGTATCGCAGCCAAAGAGAACTATCATATGAAGCGGCTATACTGAGCAATACAGCTAGACTGTTGCAAAATTAGTGCAAGTTGTGCTTGCTGTTTCTTAACCGTCTAGGGGAAGTAGATATGGTTTGTTCTCTGTTTCGTTTGCGGAGGGGCATCTGGTTGACTTTGACGATCGCTGCCGTTGCTTTTTTAGTCATAAGCTGTAGCGAAGGAAAAGTTTCTCAGTGTAATCAGCTCATTAGCGTTGCGAACGAGGCGGTTGCTCAGGTGCAGTCCGTCACCCAGAGCACGGCTGCTTCTCCCGATGCTGGCAATTCCACGACAAATCCTGCAAATAACGTCGGAGCGATGAACCGAATTGCGGCAGCAGCAGACCAAGCGCGGGGAGAAATGGAAGCTTTAGAATTTGGCGATCAGCGTTTGACCGAGTTTAAATCTCGCTTTGTCGCGATGTATTCCGAAATTAGCGGTGCAACTCGTGAACTAGTCTCTAGTGCAACTGCAAGCAATTCTCAGGCGGCTCAGCAAGCCTTTAACTCACTTAAAACAGCGACCGACAAAGAAGCTCCGCTCGTCGAAGAAGTGAATCGCTATTGTGCCAATCCTCAATAGTGAATTCAGTAGGCGATTTGTAAGAGTTTGTTAAGAGGATGCTGAGGGCGCGGAAATCCTGCATTGCTCCTTAAATCCCTCAAACTAAATCCCTCAAACTAAATCCCTCAAACTTGGGGAATTTTGAAACGAACAGCAAACTCAAACTCTGCCATAGCAGGCAGCCCACGATCGCCTTGGATTAGCCTGCTGCATTTGCCATGCCCAGAGTTGATCGCCCCAGGAGAAGTGCCACCACTCGTTAGGATGCTGCAAAAATCCTGCTTCTCCCATGACCTGCTGCAAAAGCTGACGATGGGCGTGAAATCGAGCCGCTGTTTCTAGAGTCACGTCAGGACTGCGGGCTTGCCAGACTGCGATATCGGCAAAATGATTGGGATAGGAGCGCGGCGACAGCTCATCGATCGCAGAACCCATGTCTACCGTTTGCCCCATCTCATCGACCAGCGTGACATCGATCGCAGCTCCGGTGCTATGAGGTGGCGGCATGGCAGAGTTCGCACTGGGAACTGCCCAAAATTGATACACTTCCTGCCAGATTTTGGCTTGCTCTGATTTGGTGAGTTGGGCAAGCGTTAATCCGCGTTCTGCCAGGGTTGCGGTAAAGGTATAGTCCACCATAAACTGCTGCACCGCGATCGGACGATAGGCATCAAAAATCTGAATTCGCCAGCCAGGCCGCAGCGTTTGCAGCAAAGTCTGTGCCTGATGCAGTTGCTTTAATACACCCTGTCGTAAAAAGTAGGGTGACTTATTGCCGTAGGGCGCACCCAGCTTGATGTAAGCATGGGGCTGCTCTAGTGCAAACGCTTCGATTGGAATTGGCAAGAGCGGTTCGCCGCATTCAAGAATAGGAATTTGCTGATAGGGCTTCATGGCGATTAACAGTAAGCAGCGTTAATTAAAAATAATTAACAGTGAGCGGCAGTGAGCAGGAGTAAGTAACGGTAATTAACAGTGAGCAACGGTGAGCCCCTGTAGAAATTACCGAGGGGTTGAAGCGATCGTAAACCTCCTTGCATGAATCCCGCAGATCTACGCAGTGCACCAACTAAAACTGATTGTTACAGTAAGCCTAAACCAGCTCTCCTCGCGTTAAGCAAGCAACTAACTTGCGCTCCCGGATCATGCCCTATGACGAATCTAATTTCCCCTGACGCTTACCATGCAATCATGAGCCTGAAGCAATCGAAGAAACCCAGGATGCTGGTGGTCGATGACGAACCCGATAATTTAGATCTGCTGTATCGAACCTTTCGACGCGAGTACGAAGTTCTACGCGCAGAAAGCGGCGTTGTTGCTCTTGAGATTTTGGCGCAGCAGGGTGAAGTTGCTGTGATTATTTCTGACCAGCGAATGCCAGAAATGAAGGGGACTGAGTTTTTGAGCCGTACCACGCCTCAGTTTCCCGACACAATGCGGATTATTCTCACTGGATTCACGGATATTGAAGATCTGGTTGAAGCAATCAACTCTGGACAGGTCTACCGCTACATCACCAAACCCTGGGAACCAGAGGAACTCAAGCAGGTCGTTTATCGGGCAACCGAGGCTTATGAGCAGCTCAAGCAGCGAACTGAGGCACTGCATTGGGTACAGGCTCAAACAGCACTGCTCACTCAGATCGCTCAAATTGGGCAGTCTTCGACTCATCAGGAGTATCTTCAGCGGGTTGCTGCCGCCTGTGGTCGTGTGCTATCTGCCGATCGCTGTGTTTTGCAGCGAATTAAACAGAAGACGCTCAGCACCGCCGGAGTGTATTGCCTGGAAGAGTCAGACCTTGCCGCAGCCCAGGATGAGCTGGTCGATGATCCGTTAGTTCAGGCAGCAATCGAGACGCAGAGCCTGCAAATTGCTAATGACAAAACAGCAGATGTGCCGCTGCGTCTGGTAATTCCAGTTCTGCCCAAGGAGCGGGTATCCGATGAAGTTTTGGCAGTTCTTTCGCTTCAATGGCAGCAGTCTTACCCACTCCAGCCCCATCATCTGACGCTGCTAGAAGCGGTTTCTACGCTCGTTGGCATTATCCTCACCTGTGCTTCGCCCTGCTAGCTAACTTTTCCTGCTTAATTTTTTCCTGATTTTATCGTGCTCTTTGTACCGAAGGCTGAGGCTTTGTCTCTCCTTCGGTTTTCCACCGTTAAAGGTAGGGTTTATCGGTTGCGGTTCACTGTGCTTGCAGCCAGTCTTCCTGTGTAGGATCAAGGAGTAGTTATTTTTGCATCGCTGTGACTTCGCCTTCCCCCGCCCCGCCCCCTGCACAAGACGTTCGCGCCTTGTTCGATCGCATTGCCCCGGCATATGACCAGCTCAACGACTGGCTGAGTTTGGGGCTGCATCGTGTCTGGAAACAAATGACGGTTAAATGGAGCGATGCGCAGGTGGGCGATCGCTGCCTTGATGTATGCTGCGGTAGTGGCGACTTGGCTCGGTTGCTTGCGCGGCAGGTGGGCGGAATGGGAAAGGTCTATGGCGTGGATTTTGCCTGCGCCCAGCTTGAGATCGCCCATCAAAAAACCGTTCTCAGCAGTCGCACTGCACCGATCGTCTGGCAGGAAGGTGATGCGCTCGATTTACCCTTCGAAGCAGAAACGTTTGATGCAGCGACAATGGGCTACGGATTACGAAACGTCACGGATATTCCCAAAAGCTTGAGCGAACTGTACCGAGTGCTGAAACCGGGGGCAAAAGTTGCCATTCTGGACTTTCATCGCGCTGGCAACTCGACGATGCGAACTTTTCAGCAGTGGTATCTGGATCATCTCGTGGTTCCGGCGGCAGCCCAGTTTGGCTTACGTGACGAGTATGCCTACATCAATCCCAGCCTCGATCGCTTTCCGCTTGGGTCTGAGCAGGTTGCGCTTGCCAAAGCTGCCGGATTTTGCCATGCAGTTCACTATCCGATCGCCAGTGGCATGATGGGTGTTCTCGTTGCAACGAAATAAGATTTTATCTTCAAGATCTATCCCCCTTTACCTACCCCTTCTTTTTCCGACTGTGGACTTCACAACCCTCTGGACTCTGGCTGCTCCCCCGATCGTCGGTGGTGTAATTGGTTACTTCACCAACGATCTGGCAATCAAGATGCTGTTTCGTCCCTATCGGCCGTTATATTTGGGGGGACGCA
This sequence comes from Leptolyngbya sp. ST-U4, assembly GCF_039962215.1. Taxonomy (NCBI): domain Bacteria; kingdom Bacillati; phylum Cyanobacteriota; class Cyanophyceae; order Leptolyngbyales; family Leptolyngbyaceae; genus Leptolyngbya; species Leptolyngbya sp. ST-U4. The sequence continues at coordinate 996,546 of NZ_JAMPKZ010000001.1, read as the reverse complement.
AGCTGCCGTTTACGCCGGGGCTGATTCCCAGTAACCAGGAACGGCTGGCAAAGCGAATTGCCGATACGATTATGGGATCGCTGCTGACACCAGAAGAACTGCAAAATCTGGCTCGTAAGTTGCTGCAAACCGAGCGGATTCAGGGAGCGATCGAGTGGCTACTGAAACTCGCGCTTGATCAGGTGCAGGACAGAAACCAGGAAAAAGCGGCGGCGATCGTGGCAAACGTGCTGCACGACCTGGTAGGTCAGTCTTTGCCCAGAGTGGTCAAAGTGCTGGCGCGGCAAGAAGACTTTTTAGAAGCGCAGCTCAATCAGCTTTTTGACCAGGTGTTGCTGGAACTGCGGCTAACTGAACCCCAGGCAGAACAAGTTGCCGACTGGCTCCTGCAATCTGTCATTCCGCCGGATGTGCTGCGGCAGTTGATTGTTGATTTTCTCACCGATCGCAATATTAGAGTGATCGATGAAGGCTTTCGGGAAAAGACAAGCGGCACGTACTGGGTGGTGGCAAACCTGTTTGGGGTGCGAAACGCGCTGACCCGGTTGCGAACTTACTGCCTGGATGAGCGAGAAAGCAGCAACGTGCGGCTCGATGAACTGGTTCAATCGCTGGGGGTACGCGATCGGCTAAAGGAAATGCTGCAAAACCTGTCTCTGCAAAACCTGCCCGTCGCCACCGTGCGCCAAATCCGCAAAACTATGCGTGATGAGATCCGGCTGTATCTTCAGGACAAAGGCTCAGATCTGCTTCAGGGCATGAGTGATTCGATTGATTGGAACGAAGTTGCCAACCTGCTGCTGACTCGCCTGCGCACTTCGGAAGTCGTTTCCAGCTCGCTGCATCCCATCAGCTATGAACTAGCACTGATTCTGGAACGCTATCTGGAACGCGATCTCGAATCGCTGGTGGCTCAGGTTATTCCGATTCTCAATATCGATCAGGTCATTATCGATCGCGTCAAATCGACTTCTGCCGCCGACCTGGAGCTGGCAATTCAGGGCATTGTGAAAAATGAATTGCAGGCGATTGTGAATTTGGGCGGCGTTCTCGGCTTTGTGATCGGGTTGCTCCAGGTGGGTTTACTGCTGGTTCGATAGCAAGGACTGCTAAGGCAGTTTGTAGCTGGCAATGCGAATGCTCAACTCCCCCTGACGCGGATCGCGGCTAAAGACAAACGCGCCCTCTTCCACTTCATTCCTGGAGAGAAAGTCGATTGTTTGATCCCCAGATTCGGTCACGCCGTTGATTTCTAGCTCTCCCATCACCTGGACTGATTCAGCAGTTTTGCCGCCTGTATTGGTGACTTGATAAGGCACATAAAACTGTCCCGCTGCTTCGCGCACTTCTCCAAGCTGAGTTTGCACCGATAGCACTGGAGGGATATCTTTCTCGGTTGCCCATGCTAGCAGTACCAGACTGATGATTGTCCCCAGGATCAGGCAGGCGATTGTAAACGTAACCTGCTCAGCCGAAATTCGTCGCTGGGCTTGGGGTTTGGGTCTAATCGTGTTTTTCATATTGCAATTCGTCCTGCTGCGCCGCCGATCGTAGCTGGAAGTCCTAATAGCAAGGTCTGCTCCAGCCAGGAATTCCAGGGGTCGCTAAAATCGAGCCGATGAAAAAAGTAAAGCATGATGGCAGCCGTACTGAGGGAAAGCAGGTAGGAGACGATCGTTTCAGTGAATGGACGCTGAAATAACCCTCCCTCTTGAAGCCTGCGCTTCTGAGTTGTAAAGCCTGCCGCGAACACAATACAGTAGGATACCAGCAGCGACATGCCAATCACCACCAGCAGCCAGGGAGGAGAAATTGCTGCCGCCAGCATCGGCACTTCATCGGTCGGAGCAATACTAAACCCAATAAAAATACTGCCGATTAGCGTGGCTCCAATATCAGTCAGGGTTGAGTTAGAGCCTTGAGAACGAGGTGGCTGCCCTGAATCGTTTTCTTCATCGTTCCCACCCCGATTGCCCTGCAAAATCGATCGCGCCAGCCCTACGCCGATCGCAAATGGAACACTTTCAAACACAATCTTGCCAACTGCCTCATTCACCGACGTATCCCAGGTGATTTCTTGAAGCAAAATCAGCACCCAGGTTACGCAAACAATGCCGATCGCCAAGGCTTCAACGCTGTCTGTCAAAGCTTTCCGTATCTGGTCAGGATACTGCTGCCGAAATCCATCAGTTCTGTTGAGCAAAAACACGATCACATACGTCGATGCCAGCACCCCTAGCAGTCCACCTGCATCGGCATAAGATCCGATCCACCACACTTCCATCGTGTATATCAGGGGAATGCCAAATAAAAATCCTCCTGCCAATCCCCGCACGACATCCGCTAATTCCGATCGCCACTCTTGCCAACTGGGAAGCGTTAAACGTCTCACGATTTGTTAAGCCTCTGCCTTTTAAAACGGATGAATAAACAAACAAATCAAAATAATCAATGATTAATCAAATTTGATATCGCTTCTGATATCGCCTAAATCCATTCAAGTCAACTTAAACCAATAAAATTATAGGGTCCAGTTCTCACCAGAGTGATGAGAGCTGAACCCTAAGCAGAAACAATTAGACAACTCGACAAACTTGAGATACTCGTGCAATTTGCGAATGAACTAAAAGCCGATCGCTTCCCTAGGAAGCTGCTTTACATCGACCAGACAAACAACAGTGAATTTGTTGCTTGATGACTGCTTATACCGCACGACGGGTCAGCAAACCCCAGATGAACAGGGCAACGATCGCTCCAATAATTGCAACAATCAGACCAGGAATGCTCAGACCTGCTGCGGTAAGGGAAAGCGATCCAGTCGTGAGCAGGGCGTAAAGGCTACCACCAACAAAAGCACCAATAATCCCCAGGATAATCGTGCCGAAAATACCGCCGCCCTGATTGCCGGGATAAATTGCCTTTGCAATTGCACCAGCTAATAGACCTAACAAAATCCAAGCAAGAATATTCATGATTCAACCTCTATGTCATCACAAGCTTTCTATTCTTAGATTATCAAGTTGCTCCAGATTTCTTTTCTGCCGTAGGGTATAAAACTGTCGCTAAAATCCAGCTCCAATTTTGCGTTTTCCCTTAGGCTTTTCTTTACTTTTTTCTTTGCTTAGCTCCTGAATTGCTTCTTGAAAAAGGTTGTGCAGATGAATAGGAACACTGGCAATTTCTGGCAGCTCTGTTTCGATCGATTTATCAAATTCCTGTAACAAGTTAACCAAATCTGTTTCAAGGTTAAGTTGAGGACGGTCGAGTGCCGATCGCAGCACAATCTCTAATTGCTTTGGATAGAGCTGCGCAAGATGATACCAGACAAAAGCTGGAACTTCAGGATCGCGCAAATAGCGATTCACTAAATCCTGACCGTTAGGAATTGCTGTCCAATCTTCTGCCTCTAGCAGGCTGCAAAACTGATGGTAGGTCGGTAGAAAAACCTGTCCCCAGCGCGGATGCGTTAAAACCGTCACTTGTTCTGCTTTTTTCAGGCGATCGGGCAAATCGACTTTTGGAGTAACCATTTTGGCTTTGCCCTTGCCGTCAAAAAATTGGGCAACTTCCTTTGCATCTGCCCCCATTGAGGTTGCGGCTTCTGCAATTTCTTCCTGAGTCACGCCCGCTTCAGCCGTTAATTCTTCCAGGCTCTTAGAATCATCAATTCCAGCGTCGGTAAGTCGCCTTTGCGTTATGACTTCCTGAAACTCAGCTAACTTTTTATTAAGCTGATAGCCCGGCATTGTAATTTCAGCCGCACCAAAAAAGTCGGTGAATTCTTGATGATATTTCTCAACCGATTTCCAGGCTTCGGCTAATAGATCTGGAGCATCGCTATATAAATGGTTTTTATAATTGTCTTTGAAGTTGCCGATCGCGACTGCAAGTTTGGGCTTGCCTAGTTTTCCCATCTGTACCGGAGGACTAAAAAACATCCAGCCCTCACGAGTAACAGGCGCAATTTGAGTAAGGATAATTTCGCCTTCTTTAAGTCGCTGCATTTTGGCAGGATGATCAATCGGCGTGAAATAAACTCGATAAACTTTAGCAGTGAGCCAGTTCATTAATAAAAAGCCATCGTCATGGACGTGCTGAATTGCAAACACCCCCACAAAGCCGCGTCGCCAATGTTGAACGAGTTGCCGATCGTCTTCCGAAAGCTCAGCTTCGTCCTGGATGAATAAATCAATCGGCGTTTTATCGCCGGCATAGCCTTCTGCAATAAATCGATCGATCACTAGACTGCGCTGGTGCATATCTTGCTGTTTCGATCGCTTCATTTGTTCTGCACTGAATGCCTCTAGCGCAGTTGCAAGGTCTCCTTCAGCATCAAGTACATAATCTGAAAGAGCCTGCTTTAATTCACCAGCACGCTGCAAAATGCTATCCACAATGTGATCCTCAAACAGTGGTGATCTTTAAACAGTGATGCTCAGACAGCAATCCTCAAGTAACTCCCAAGCAGTAATCCTTAAATAGCCTGCGACTACCGTCTCCAAACATATGGAGTTCAAGGGCGATCGTCAAACCTCCTGGGATAGATTGCAGGCAAGAGAAATTTTGAGAGACAAAATGAGAAACAAAAAAGGCACTCAGGAAACTGAGTGCCATGCTATCGCATTCACCAATCTGTCTTGCTGCGTTCCGAATCCGTCAGCATTAAGCCTGACTCTTGAGATCCAGATTCGGATTGCGCTCTGCAAAATACTTGCTCAGGAATGTGTTCACAAAGGAGAGAATTACCGGAGCCAGAATGAGCCCCAGCAAACCGTGAACCGAGAAACCAGGGACAAAGGCGGCTGCCAACCAGAGGCACAGTCCGTTAACCACCAGAGAAAACGCACCGAGCGTCAGGAAGTTAATCGGCAAAGAGAGGGTAGCAATAATCGGACGAATCACCGCATTCACAAACCCGATCGCCACAGCTGCCACCATTGCGGCAACAAAGTTGTCAAGATCAACACCAGGCACAACCAGATCAACAACTAACAGGCTTAGTGCGGTCGCTAAAGTTGTAAAAAAAGCTCCCAACATAAAATCTTCCTCAAATTTGCTTCAACAATTCGATTTAACGTTCGCTTCAAATGAACTAATGATTTGCTGCGCTAAACATAAGTTGCTGCACCAAACGAAACGCGCTTTGTTGCAGTGCAGAAGATAAAAACAGAACGCAGATAAAAGCCCCTGCTGACTCGATCGGCTTTATCTTGCTTTCCATTTTGCGTGAAGAAAAATCGTTCGCCCTCTACAGTAGGACAGATCTCGCTCAAGCCACCCTAGCCGGAAAACTCTCTGCTCGAAGTCTTATCTCTTTCGCTGGATTTACAGAAATAAATTTCTTCCCGGAAAATGCTCTTATTAAAAACAATGCACTTTTGCTCAGGAACTATATGGCAAGCCCTATTGAATTCAAACTTTTTGCTCCGTATAACAATGGGGCTGCGCTGATTGGGTCTTTTTCAGATTGGCAAGAAATCCCGATGCAGAAGGGGGATGACGGCTATTTTCGCGTCACTGTTGATCTGAAGGACGGGTCGTATGAATACAAGTTTAAAGTGCAGTCAAGGTCCTGGTTTTTTGAGCCGGATCAGTGGGTTACTGTCACTGACCCTTACGCAACTGATATTAACGGCATGAGTGCAGAGGAAAACAGCATTGCTCATGTCAAAGACGGTGAGCGAATTGTTGATACATATGTGTGGCAATATGACGATCGCCCGCTGCCCGCCGATCACGAACTGGTGATTTATGAGATGCACATTGCCGATTTTTCAGGCGGCGAAGATGATCCCTATCCGCGTGGTAAATACAAGCACGTCATCGAAAAGCTCGACTATTTGTGTGAATTGGGAATTAATGCGATCGAGCTAATGCCTGTAAAGGAATATCCGGGGAGCTATAGCTGGGGCTACAATCCGCGCCACTTCTTCGCCCCTGAGACAAGCTACGGCACAACCGCAGAACTGAAGCAGATGATTGACGAATGCCACGCTCGCGGAATTCGCGTCATCATGGACGGAATTTATAACCACTCCGAGTCATCATCTCCCCTAACCCAAATCGATCACGACTACTGGTATCACCACGATCCCAAAGACGCAGAGTTCAATTGGGGACCAGAGTTCAACTACGAGCATTACGACGAAAACCTGCAAACCTATCCGGCGCGTCGCTTTGTCGGTGATACTGTGCGCTATTGGGTATCCGAGTATCACCTGGATGGCATTCGATATGATGCTGCCCGTCAAATTGCTAACTTTGACTTCTTGCACTGGATTGTGCAGGAAGCCAAGCAAACCGCAGGCGCGAAACCGTTTTACAACATTGCCGAATACATTCCTGAAAATCCTGCGATTACCAATGTAGATGGTCCGATGGATGGCTGCTGGCACGACAGCTTTTACCACACCGTCCTGCCCCATATTCTCGGCGATATGTTCGACCTGGAACGGCTGAAGGATGCGATCGATCCCAAACGTCAGGGTTTTCTGGGCGTGACGAACGTAATTCACTATCTGTCAAACCACGATCACAATCACGTGATGGCAGATTTTGGCGATCGAGGAATTTTAGGCGAAGCAGCCTTTCGTCGCCGCAAGCTGGGTGCAGTGCTGGTGATGACTTCTGTAGGTGTGCCAATGCTCTGGATGGGCGAAGAGTTTGGTGAATACAAACTGAAAACAACCGACCCCGCCAAACTGGACTGGACGCTGTTGAAAAACGAAGAGAATCTGGGTTTGTTTAAGTACTATCAGGGATTGATCGCGCTGCGGAAAAACAACCGCGCCCTGCATACAACCAACATTGATTTCTTTCACGGAAATCCTGATGCCAAGGTTTTTGCCTATGTGCGCTGGAACGAAGAAGGCTCACGGATTGTCGTCGTCGTCAACCTCTCCGATCAGTTTCTCGCAGGTTACCAAATTTCCCATTTTCCTGAAGATGGAATGTGGCACGAATGGACGAAAAACTACGACATTGAAGCCAAGAATGGTTTGTTGACGATCGACCTCGGCGAATACGAGGCGCAAGTGTTTGTCTGGCACTAGGGTTCACAAATCAAATTAGTAAAGCTGCACTGCTGCGTGAAATGAGTTGGCGAGAAAGAATAATCCTACTTTGCATTGCCTTTTCCGTTTGTGTCTAATTTCTGAAACCGCTAGAGTAGAGAAAAGAGACCTTAAAGCAGCGGCAGGAATTCATGGATAACGAACCGATCGTCCTTATGTCCAGTCGGGAGATCGAAAAGATGCGACAGGCGGGGCAAACGGCAGCTGAGCTGCTGGCATATCTGGAGCCAATGGTAAAGCCCGGAGTCACGACTCAGGAACTCAACGACGCGGCAGAAGAATGGACGCAAAAGCGAGGGGCAAAAAGCGCGCCTTTGGGCTATCCGAACGGCAGTAGCAATCCCTTTCCGCGATCGATCTGTACGAGTGTGAATGAAGTAGTCTGTCACGGCATCCCCAACATCAAGCAGATTTTACGGGATGGTGACATTATTAATATCGATGTCACGCCCCTGGTGGACGGTTATCACGGCGATACGTCGAAAACCTTTTTTGTGGGCACTCCTTCCCCGATCGCTCGTAAGCTGGTCGAAGTGACGGAAGAATGCTTATGGCGCGGAATCCGCGAAGTCAAACCCAACGCGAAAATTGGTGACATTGGCGCAGCGATTCAGGAATATGCCGAGTCTCAGGGCTTCTCGGTGGTGCGAGATTTTGTTGGGCATGGAGTCGGGCGCACCTTTCACACCGCTCCGCAGATTCCCCATTACGGCACACGCGGCAAAGGCAAAAAGCTCCGTCCCGGCATGGTCTTTACGATCGAACCCATGATCAACGAAGGAACCTGGGAAATTGAAGTGCTAGGGGACAAATGGACTGCTGTGACGATCGATCGCAAGTTATCTGCCCAGTTTGAACACACGGTGGCAGTGACTGAAGACGGCGTAGACATTCTCACGCTACCGCCCGCTTTAGTTCCGGCTTAGGAAGCGACTGTAGAGAAACAAGTCAATTTCTGTGAGGGTTCCAGCTTGAGTAGCCTCCTAGACTCCCAAAACTGGAGAAGTTTGAATGCTGAATCCAGCTCAGTTTCTTCCAGACCGGGTGGCACTAGGAGGCGAGATGTAGCAGTAGTGCACTGCTCCGTTTCCTGGAGTTTTCTAGAAAACAATCTGTCGCCCGATCGCAAACTTTAGCAGTCGATCGGGTGTTTTGCTGTATCTCAGGAGTTTCCAGCGCAGAAATCGCCCGGTGAGCAGCCGTCCGATGCCCTTGAGCCGAGCATAAAGGCGTGCCTGATAAAAATGCCAGTAGCGATTTGAGCTTGTGCCTGCGTAATCGGGCAGAAATGCCAGTTTTCCGGCTAACACATCGGCTCGATGAATGCCGCTCATCCCGTTCTGCTGATGTTCAGGATTCGATCGTCCTCCATGTTCGCCATAGTTACGATAGGCGATGTAGTTTTTAAAGCCGCGAATTCGCAGATATTTCTCGATATTAGAGTCGAAGGTACAGTAGCCTGTGCCCTGCTTCTCGGTGACCTGATCGGCCAGTCCGCAAAGCGTTGCTGCCCCTTCTGGGGTGAGAATATAAGCGACCAGTCCCGTCGAAAATCCTTCGGCATAGCCGTCTGTCGAGAGGGAATATACCTGAGGCGCACAGGTATAAAGCCAGCAGATGCCGACGTTTGGCTGCTCTAAATTAAATGGAAGCGGCAAGTTCCCCATGCCTACCACAGGCACAAAATCTGCTTCAACAATCAGCGTCGGGCGATCGGACTGGGCGGCTTGCTTCCAGGCGTGCTGATGGTTCAGCATACAGCGATAGGTCGCAGCACAATCCTGATATTCAGGGCTATCGTTTTGTCGCAGCACTTCACAGTCAAATCCCAGGAAGGTGAGAACTGCTTCCAGTCGATCGGTATTTTCGCGGTAGGCAATGATCAAGGCTTGTCCGATCGCCTGATTCAGCGGCTGAATGGACGAGCTAATTGACGACTGGGGTGATGGTTTTAACTCGAGACTGCTGGCTGTGATACTGCTGGCTGTAATGTATTGCATAAGCTGCACTGCATCTAAAAATAATTGTCCGCAGTCTATCCAGGCACAAGGGTTGCCCGCCTGAGAATTTTCACGGGATTCGCCTCGCCTCCTGATAGAGTGGGGAAGAGTCGTCTGGACGCTGATGAGTTGCCATGAGTTCGATCGCCCCAAGTCTTGCCCAATCGGTTGAACGCATTCTCGGTGCAGGGGGAGTCGTTTCGTGGGATGCGGCTGATCTGATGCTTCGATCGCAAATTTCCCAGGCAGTCACTCCCAGCACTCAAATTGACTGTATTGCCTATCCTGAAACGCAGGAACAGCTTGCCGAACTCATAGCCTGCGCGGCACAAAATCGCTGGCGAGTGTTCCCCTGCGGAAGTGGCAGCAAGCTGCACTGGGGCGGACTGGCGGGCGGAATTAATTTAGTGATCAGCACCGCTCGGATGAATCGCCTGATCGAACATGCCATTGGCGATCTCACCGTTACCGTAGAAGCAGGAATGCGGCTGGCAGACCTTCGGGCAATCCTGGGGAAAGAAGGACAGCTTCTCGCGATCGATCCTGCCTATCCAGGCCAAGCAACGGTCGGCGGTATTGTGGCAACCGGAGATACAGGCTCACTGCGCCAGCGATACAACAGCGTCCGGGATATGGTGATCGGCATTTCTTTTATACGATCGGATGGCCAGGTGGCAAAAGCAGGCGGACGGGTCGTGAAAAACGTTGCGGGCTACGACCTGATGAAGCTGCTCACGGGTTCTTACGGAACGCTCGGTATGATTAGCCAGATTACCTTCCGCATTTATCCCTTACCTGCCGCTTCTCAAACAGTGGTTCTCACAGGGAATTCAGCGGCGATTGCTCAGGCAGCCTCCACTCTGCTTGCGTCTAGCTTGACTCCGAGCGCGATCGATCTCATTGATGACCGCACAGTAGGAGCCTTGGGACTGGGGGAAGGCGTGGGACTGATGAGTCGCTTTCAGACGATCGAAGTCAGTATCAAGAAACAAACGGAGCAGCTTTTTGCCCTGGAACAGAATCTGGGTTTAGCGGTAACGGTGCAATCCGGCGATGATGAAATGGCTCTGTGGCAACAATTACGAGAAAGAATCGAAACTGACCCCCAACCGTCTACCGTAACCTGCAAAATAGGAGTGTTACCCGCTCAAGCAGTCCAGACGTTGGCGCAGTTCAGCCAGATCGGTGCTGATATGACAGTTGCTCAGATTCACGCCGGAAGTGGTTTAGGCGTTTTGCGGTTTGAATCGATCACCCTCGATGCGCTGCTGAAGCTGCGATCGATCTGCCAGGCACAGGGTGGCTTTCTCTCAGTGCAGGCGGCTCCTCTGGCTCTTAAACAAGCGATCGATGTGTGGGGCAGTTCTGGTTCTTCGTTGGATCTGATGCGTCGCATTAAGCAACAGTTTGACCCGCAATTCCTTTTCAGTTCCGGTCGGTTCGTCGGTGGAATTTAACCCATGACCACAGAATACAGAATTCCTGATACGTCCTATAGTCCTGAGTCTGCTCTGGCTCCCTCAGAAAAAAACTTTGACGCGCAGCATCCGCCCGATCCCAAGCTAATCGATGCCTGCGTTCACTGTGGCTTTTGCCTCTCCACCTGCCCCAGCTATCGCGTGATCGGCAAAGAGATGGACTCGCCGCGCGGACGCATTTATCTGATGGATGCAATCAACGAGGGTCGGGCTCCCCTGAACGAGGCAACGGTGCAGCACTTCGATTCCTGTCTGGGCTGCCTTGCCTGCGTCACCACCTGTCCATCGGGCGTACAGTACGACAAGCTGATTGCCGCGACCCGTCCCCAGATTGAGCGCAACTATTCCCGCAGTTTGGGTGATCGTCTTTTCCGTCAACTTCTGTTCACCTTTTTCCCCCATCCCGATCGCCTGAGAATGCTGCTGGCTCCCCTGATGCTCTATCAGAAACTGGGAATGCCTCAGTTGGTGCGGGCAACGGGGTTGCTGAAAAAATTCTCTCCCCGGCTGGCGGCAATGGAAACGCTGTTGCCCGAAGTGACAGTGAAATCTTTCCAGGACAATTTGCCGACGATCGTTCCGGCGAAGGGCGAAAAGCGGTATCGGGTGGGCATGATTCTCGGCTGTGTGCAGCGATTGTTTTTTAGCGACGTGAACGAAGCCACTGCCAGAGTCCTGACTGCGAACGGCTGCGAAGTGGTGATTCCCAAATCTCAGGGTTGCTGTGCCGCACTCCCCCACCACCAGGGACAGGAAGCCGATGCCCAGGCACTTGCCCGCCAGATGATCGACAGCTTCGAGGATACGGGAGTCGATGCAATCATCATTAACGCTGCGGGATGTGGTCACACGCTGAAGGACTACGGACACCTGTTGCAGGACGACCCAGCGTATCGTGAGAAGGCGAAAGCATTTTCTGCCAAAGTCAAAGATGTACAGGAATTTTTGTGGGCGATCGGCTTAACTGCCAAACTCTCCCCCTTGCAAAGCGAACCTCTAGCAATCGTCTATCAGGATGCCTGTCACCTGCTCCACGGACAAAAGATCAGCCTCCAGCCTCGCCAACTCCTGCGGCAAATTCCGGGTGTAACTTTGAAAGAGCCGATCGATGCAGCCCTTTGCTGCGGTAGTGCAGGCGTTTACAATATGCTCCAGCCAGAAGTGGCGGAAGAACTGGGTCAGCAAAAGGTGCGAAATCTTCTCAACACGGGAGCCAGTCTGATCGCTTCTTCTAATCCGGGCTGCTCGCTACAAATCCTAAAACATTTGGAATTACAGGGTAAAACGATGTCGTTGTTTCACCCGATCGCGCTACTGGATCTCTCAATTCGCGGTATTCCTTTACAAGCGGCTGATACAAGATGCTGAATAAATAGTTAATCCTTAAATTCCGGTGGTGAGTTACCTATTTCTTTAGAAGAACGGCTTGCAGCAGTAGAAAGGGCGATCGCTGAGTTGCAGAAACAGGCTGCAACTTCTTAAGCGAATAACTTTAATCGAATAACTGGCTCTAATCTATCACCGAGTCTTTTAAGGATGAACTCGCATTTAAGGAAGTGCTTGCCTGTGGGCGATCGATTGATAAGGCAATTCAGGGCGATGATTTGCCCCTCAAAGTGAAGGACGAGACATAAAACAGTTAACCACAAGTGGTTTATAGCATTCGAGCGGACAAATAGAGCTAGCTATACTAAAGAAATCTTCCTTAAAGAGTGGAATGCCAACGACTGTACAGTTGGGATGCTTGTATCGAATTAGCTACTATTTGACCTACTCGATGCTTTAACCCATTCGTCTTGTTTGTATCGACGATTGAACCCAAAATCTGTATGTTTTAGCAGGGCAAAACGAGGAAGTTGAGTTCGAAGTGGCTCCAACTGGGGAGGTGCTGTGATGAGTTCAGTGGATTATGCGGCAATGTCATACCAGGAGTTGAGGCGTTATTTTCCTGACTCATCGAGAAGATACTGCGGCTTTTCAAGCGTATTTGGCAAGGCCTAGGGAGCGTTCATATCCTATCGTCACAACCATCAATGCCCCTAGACTTTGACAGCAAAATAGGGGCTGCGATCCAGCAGCAAATAGCAAACTATTAAAATAGCAGCACAAGCTAACGATCCAAGACAATGCTGCAAGTCTTTGTGTACGGAAGCCTGAAGCCGGGAGAACAATACTTCGATCGCTACTGTGCTGCCTATCTCACGGCAATGCAGGAAGCGATCGTCTACGCTCAGCTTTATGATTTGCCGATGGGCTATCCGGCGATCGTTCCCGGCAATCATCCAGTTCGGGGATATGTGTTTACCTTTGAAGATCTAGAAGTGCTGAACTTGCTGGATCAACTCGAAGACTATATGCCCGATCGCCCGATCGAGCAAAACGAATATCAGCGCAAAGAAATCCAGACGTTTGACCTGCATCAGCAGCCGTTGGGCTGGGCGTGGGTCTATGAGATGACCCAGGAGCAGGCTGAACGTCTGGGAGGAGTGATTTTACCTGAAGGAAGCTGGCATCGAAACTCGATCGACCACTGTTCCTAATTCACTGCCCGTTTATTGCAGCGTACTTTGCTTCATTGCCGGATTAGGGCTAGAAACGGCTGCTTTGGGGATTTCAATCACCGGGCGATCGAGCGCGATCATCAAGCCATCTTGGGGAATTGCCCGCTCAGAATTTTGAGGGGCGTTTGCCATCTGGGGTGAGCCAAACTCGCGGGGCAGTGTGCCGACCACAGAACCCACAACCAGCGCGGCGAATGCCAGTCCGCCCCAAATAAGCCGCTTCGGAGTGCGGTGCAGCTTCGCAGAAACCTGCTGAACGACTTGTTCTACGGGCTGCTCGGAAGGGGGCATCGGCAGCGCGCGTAGACCCTGGCGCAGCTTCAGCAGGCGGGCGTACAACTGCTGTGTTTTGTAGTCAGTTTTCAGCCATGCTTCGATCTGACGGCGTTCTGTAGCAGTGACTTCTCCGTCCAGATAGGCACTTAACAGCTCAAATCGATCGCGCTTTGTCAGGTTATCGCTTATAACAGACGGCAGTGGCTCAGGGTTTTGTCCCTGTTTAGGGTGGGGATTTAAGCGATCGAATTCGTCAAAGTTAGACATTTTCAGCGTCTCAAGCAGTTAGTACGAGAACCAAGCTATTCAGCCTCAAATATTGCACCCATCAGCAGGATACTACGCTAAACAGCTACCTCTATTACAGGCTAGCGATCGGGTGAGTGACATCAATAAATAGACTGTAGCGAAACAGAATGTCATGCATCGTAAAGAGCATCACAGTTTCTTTACAGTTTCTTTAGACCGCTAGCTGAGGCAACTAGTCCTCCAAATAGCCCTGAAGCTGAGACTGGAGGCGTTGTCGCGCTCTGGCAATGCGAGATTTGACGGTTCCGAGGGTAACGCCTGTGATTTCGGCGATTTCCTCATATGCCATGCCTTCAATCTCACGCAGGACGATCGTAGTCCGAAAGACTTCCGGTAGGTCAGCAATTGCTGACCGGAGCTGATCGTAAAATTCCTGCGTTGCCAGTTGCTCTGCCGGGCCCGGATCGTCTGAGGCAATCTCCCAATCCATTTCTCCGTCTTCTACGCTAAGCGGTGCATCTAATGACAAAGGCGCATTAACCCGCTTCCGCTTTCGCAGCTCGTCGTAAAATAGATTGGTCGCGATCCGGCTCAGCCAGCCCCGAAACTTTCCGGGTTCCTGAAGCCGCTTAATATTCCGGTAGACCCGAATCCACACTTCCTGAGACAAGTCTGCCCGATCAGTCCAGTCAGGGGCAAGGTGATAAAGCACCTTTTCGACATGGGAGTGATAGCGACGAATCAGTTCAGCGAAGACAGCTTTTCCAGGACGTAGACCTTCCTGGCATTGCAAAATTAGGTCGAAGTTAGACAGTTTTTCAACTGGCATAGCAGCCTGGGGGGCAATTGCCTCAACCGCTGACCAGGACACAGGAAGAGATTCGCTACTCATGGACAGAACTCGGCTCTGTGGGATTCCAGTATGATGTGACGCTGTCATTTGTGAGATGTTCCCCAATGTTAATTGAAGGTGAATAAGCAATGCGTTCGCTCTGGGCTGGAGGTTCTTAGGTTCTTAAACTGTCTGAGCCTTGGTTGGCACGATTACTGAGATCCGCTTATTCGGAAGTTTTAGAAAACTTTGAACGTTGAAAGCCAACTAATTCTAAAGATTTAGAAGGGCTTGAACGTTGCTAGCAGTATGCTGCCCTGTTAGGATGCCGCCTTGAGGGGTTGACCCTGAAGAATTCTTGAATACTTCTTATCTAACCTTCTGAAGTTTCAGAAGTTTCTGAACATTCATTATATGGAAAACTCAGTGCGGGAACAAGGTCTCTCTATAGAAATTTGTAATTGAAGCGAAAGAATTAACTTGAAGAGAAAGGACGATTTTTCCCCCGTACCAAGTTCCCGAAACAGATACCTTTGGGCGGAATGCACCAAACCCTAAGAAATCCCTTGATCCCAACGATTCCTCAATCGATCGCCTCAGCATAGCGAGAGTGCCAATCAAAAAACTGTCTCACAAAGAAAACTGTCTCACAAAGATTAAGTTTCCCCCTTCCCTCCCCTGATCCCTCATCCCCAACTCACCCCTCTCTATGCACAGCCAAAACACCACGACAACTCAAATCACCTTCCACTACCTCAACGGTCACACCGAGTCGTTTAACTTGTTCGAGTCGATCGACAATACGACTCCGCAGGGGCTACAGCTCGAAGTGCGGCACTTGCTCCAGCGCGATTGGTGGATTTTGAACTTGCCAGAGCAAACGGTCATGATCAATATTGCAAACGTGACCAAAGTTGAAGTGAAGCCCACCCTTGCTCAGCTTCAGGGAGAAGGTATTTTCTCAGACGTGGAGCGAGTGACGGCTTTAAATCGATCGCGCTAGCAGGTCTTCTACAACCCACCCTTAGGAGCAATACGATGTCTAATCAGCAGCCTCACAAAGCAACCGTTAGTCTGGTTCGGGCAGCGTCCTACGATCGATCGCCATTAGAAGCGGCTCTGCGTGCCCTGCTAGAGCCATTAGGAGGAATGAGTGCATTCGTGAAACCCGGCGATCGAGTGCTGCTTAAGCCCAACTTGCTGACCGGGGCACGTCCGGGCAAGGAATGTACGACTCGACCAGAAGTGGTTTACTGGGTGGCAAAACTGGTGCAGGAAGCGGGGGGTGAGCCTTTTTTAGGGGACAGTCCGGCATTTGGCAGCGCGAAGGGAGTTGCTGTGGCAAATGGTTATGCACCAATTTTGGAGGAGCTAAATCTATCGATTATCGACTTTCAGGGTCAACGCTACGAAACGGTGAGCAAGGAGTTTAATCACCTGTTGTTGAGCAAAGAGGCGATCGAGGCAGATGTCGTCATCAATCTGCCAAAAATTAAATCTCATGTTCAGCTCACCCTGACCATGGGCGTAAAAAATCTGTTTGGCTGCGTTCCTGGCAAGATGAAAGCTTGGTGGCATATGGAAGCCGGAAAAGACAGGGTGCGGTTTAGCAATATGCTGGCAGAAACGGCAAGGGCAATTGCTCCTGATTTGACGATCGTGGACGGCATTATTGGGCACGAAGGCAACGGACCCAGCGGTGGCGAACCTCGACCGCTTGGAGTTTTAGCGGCATCGGCGAATGTGTTTGCAGTCGATCGGGCGTTAGTGGAAGTGCTGAGTGCTGATCCCGCCATGATTCCAACGGTGGCAGCTTCGATACGGCTGGGCTTTTGTCCAGATTTAGACCAAATTGAGTTTCCTGCGCTCACCCCTGCGGAACTGCGCGTCACAGACTGGAAGCTGCCCGAAAAACTGATGCCGATCGACTTCGGACTGCCGCGTGTACTGAAGTCTACGTTTCGCCATTTCTATATTCGGTTTATTAAGGAGCCGATCGCCGCTTACGGTGGACGCTAGAACTGTAAAAAAATGGATTAAATAAGCCCCGCTTACCTTCGGTGTGAAAGTGAGCGAGGCTAGCCTTGCAGTCAATTCAGCTCTAAGAGTAACGATCGCTAGGCGCGAACGGCAAGCCGGAAAATGCTGCTCAGAATATTAAACAAAATGGAATTGACAATGGTGAGGGCGATCGCTCCCAGAATTGCACTCCAAATTCCCAAACGCAAACGGAAGCCTTCAACGAGCTTTGCAGATAAACCAAAAACAATTGTGTTGACAACTAGCCAGAGAATGCCCAGCGTCAAAACATTTAGAATTGTGGAACCTGCAATCCAACCCAGCAGCCAGTTCAGCACGCCAAACACGACACCCGCAGTCAGAGCCTTGCCCACATTATCGACCTCGACCCCGATAAAGGGAATCTTTGAAATAATCAGCAAGCTAATGGCGGTGACGGCAACGCCAATCAGAAAGGGAATGAGGAAATTCATCGAGTTCTTATCTCCTATTTTGTTGATGTTTTGTTGATTGTTAATCAAGCGGAATCGATAAAGAAAAACCCGAACTGATACAGATTTTGCTCAAACTTCAGATTTTACTCAAACTTCAGATTTTGCTCAAACTTTGGGCAGGGGCTGAACGAAAAAACCCTTCAGCGCGACGGCTCCTCCGAAGCTTGTGAAGCAATCAATGACAGCAACCCAACGGATTGTCATGCCTTTATGAAAGGAAAAAAGTTTCAAGTTAAGTAAAGAATAGACATTAAAAGCTGTCAAGCGATCGGATACAAACTCCTTGTTACAACTAATTTCCTCTCGATACTCTGCCCCCACGATCGGGTACACACTGCGGTAAGCTGATTTAGGCGGAAAAAGCCCTGCCTTTATTAACATTTCGCAGTCTTTCGAGATAACCCTTTACAAAAATGGTTGCAAGTCTTCCCCGTTCCATTCGCATCGGCTCCCGCAAGAGTCAGCTCGCCCTTGTTCAAACCCACTGGGTTCAAGCAGAACTCCAGAGACTATTTAGTGATCGCAATTTTGAAGTTCATACCATGAGTACCCAGGGCGATAAAATCCTGGACGTGGCACTGTCCAAAATTGGCGATAAGGGACTGTTTACGAAAGAACTCGAAGTCGGAATGTTGAACGGAGACATCGACTTTGCTGTCCACTCGCTTAAAGATTTGCCGACTCGTCTACCCGAAGGCTTAATGCTGGGCTGCGTCACTGAACGGGAAGATCCGGCAGATGCCCTTGTGGTGCATGAAAAGTTTAAAGACAAACAGCTTGATACGCTGCCCGAAGGAACCGTCGTGGGAACGTCTTCCCTCCGGCGATTGGCACAGTTGCGCCATCACTACCCCCACCTGGCGTTCAAAGACATTCGCGGCAACCTGAATACCCGCTTGCAAAAGCTGGATTCGGGCGAATTTGATGCCATTATCCTGGCGGTTGCTGGACTGCGGCGCTTGGGCATGGGCGATCGGGTTCATCAGGTCATCTCTTCAGAAGTGTCGCTTCATGCGGTTGGCCAGGGTGCGCTAGGAATTGAGTGCCGTACCAACGATCCGGAAATTCTGAATCTGCTGAAGCTTCTGCAACACCAGCCCACAGCCTATCGCTGCTATGCGGAGCGGGCATTCCTACGCGAACTCGAAGGCGGGTGTCAGGTTCCGATCGGTGTCAACACCACTCTCAATGGCGATTCGCTGACACTAACAGGTATGGTTGCTAGCGTCGATGGACAACGCCTGATCAAAGACACCGTAACGGGTGCAGTCACAGATGCGGAGGCGATCGGGATTCAGCTTGCTCATAAGCTTCGGGATCAGGGCGCGACCGAAATTCTTCAGCAGATTTTTGCTGAGGTTCGTCCAGAGGCTTAACCCTAAACGGCAGAATTGAGATTCTCCTTAATCCCCCTCCAAAAGGGGGACTTTGAGTTTTTAAAGAACCTTTTACTGTATGAGAGCTTTCAACAGGTTCGGTTCTCCTTTTTCAATTCTTCTTTTTCCCGAGGAGGTTAGGGGGAATCAAAGGCTTTATCAGTTCTCCTGCAAGACAGCCCCGTAGAATCGATCGCGGTTTTGTCCCTGGATTGTTGTAGATTGATAAGGACTGTAAAACTCTCGATTTTTAAGCGATGTAAAGCAGTTCCCCTTAGGGGAAATCGAGAGTCACAGGTTCTTTCATTGCAGGGGACACAAGGCGAGTATGCGGATTCTGTTTGTAGCGGCGGAAGCGGCTCCGATTGCCAAAGTGGGCGGCATGGGAGATGTCGTAGGCGCACTTCCTAAGGTGCTGCAAAAAATGGGGCACGATGTGCGAGTCTTTATGCCCTATTACGGCTTTGTCTCGGACAAAATCAAAGTTCCGAAGCAGCCCCTCTGGAAGGGAACTGCGATGTTTCAAGAATTTCAGGTCTTCGAGTCGAAGCTGCCCAACTCAGAGGTGCCGCTTTACCTGTTTTCCCATCCCTCCTTCGCTCCGCGCCAAGTCTATTTTGGTGAAGATGAAGACTGGCGGTTCACACTGTTTGCCAATGGAGCGGCTGAGTTTTGCTGGAACTACTGGAAGCCTGACATCATCCACTGCCATGACTGGCACACAGGCATGATCCCGGTGTGGATGCATGAAACACCCGATATTAAAACTATCTTTACGATTCACAACCTGGCATATCAGGGTCCGTGGCGGTGGCGGCTGGAGCAGTTTGCCTGGTGTCCGTGGTATATGCAGGGACACAACACGATGGCAGCGGCAGTTCAGTTTGCTGATCTAGTAACGACTGTTTCTCCCACCTATGCTGATCAGATTAAAACCCCTGCCTACGGAGAACAGCTTGAGGGATTGCTGTCTTTTGTTAGCGGTAAGCTTGTTGGCATTCTCAACGGCATCGATCGCGACCTGTTTAACCCCGAAACCGATCGCCGCATTCAGGAAAACTATTCTGCCGAAAAACTGGACGATAAGCTCGCCAACAAGATCGCGCTGCAAGAAGAACTAGGGCTGGAAGTCAATTCCAATGCGTTTCTCGTCGGCATGGTGTCCCGGCTGGTCGAGCAAAAAGGCTTGGATCTGATTATTCAGGTGATGGATCGCTTCATCTCCTACACAGACGCACAGTTTGTGGTGCTGGGAACGGGCGATCGCTATTACGAAACTCAGCTCTGGCAGTTGGCTTCACGCTTTCCCGGACGGGTTGCCGCCTATTTGCTGCACAACGATACGCTGGCACGACGCGTTTATGCCGGAAGCGATGCCTTCCTGATGCCTTCTCGGTTTGAGCCTTGCGGCATTAGCCAGCTCATTGCCCTGCGTTATGGCTCTGTGCCGATCGTGCGGCGAACCGGTGGACTGGTCGATACGGTGACGCACAACAACCCGATGGAGCATGAAGGCACGGGCTACTGCTTCGATCGCTACGAGCCGCTCGATCTGTTTACCAGTATGGTGCGGGCTTACGAGGCATATCACTTTAAAGACCAGTGGCGAGAGCTACAGCAGCGCGGTATGGCGCAAAACTTTGGTTGGGAAAAGTCAGCAGTGGAATACGATCGGGCATATCGTCGAGTTCTGGGATTGCCCGAAGCTGACCCGCTCCAGCCTGAACCTTCACTCAATGGCGGAGCTGCAGACGTACCGGAAGATATGCAGCCTGAGCTAATTTCTTGAGCTCGTTTCTGGAGCTAATTTCTTAAGTTAGTTCGCGTCTGGATTGGGGCTGGCACGGGTTTCCCCAGCAAATCATTTGCTCTGGCATCGATTTGAAGACGGTACTTCTTGCCCCAATTACCGCATTTGCCCCGATCGTCACTCCAGGCGCGATAAAGCAATCTGCTGCAATCCACACTCCATCTTCGATCGCGATCGGAGCCGTTTTAAGGGCAAAAGCCCGATCGCGAATATCATGGCTACCGGTGCAAAGGTAGCTTTTTTGTGAGATGACGCAGTGGGAGCCAATGTGAACGCGATCGAGGCTGTAAATCACTACATCATCGCCAATCCAGCTCCAGTCGCCAATGCTGACTTTCCACGGATAGGTAAATCGTGCGGTCGGACGAATCATGACGCCTTCCCCGATCGCCGCACCAAATAACCTCAAGAGCCAGATCCTCGGCAGATGCAGCGAATGGGGCGTGATGGGAAAAACGATCGCCTGCAAAAACCACCACAGCAAAATGATCCAGCCCGACCGACCGCGATCGAAGTGGGATTGATCGTAGCGGCGAAGGTCAACGAGCGATCGAGGCGCAACAGCACGAGATTGAGGAACCATGAGGTAGAAAAGAACAGGACTGAGGCTAGCTTTCCCGATGAACCGACCCGTTCTCACAGGGATGCTTGGGGTTTTGCAGTCCCTTGAGTTCTCGTTACAAAATGAGTAACCCGATCGCCGCTCGTCCATTTCAAAGGCAATCTAATTGCAGGCGTTATGCGAAGGACAACCTCAAAACGGGCAAATTGCGGGAGGCGACAAATGCTTTATTCTGTAACGCGACGGCTGATGATGATTGGGGTTAGCAGTATACTGCTTGGCATCGTGGGATATTGGGCATTGCAAGTTCCGCATCGGGCAACAGCTCAGTCCTCTTCTTCATCTTCATCGATGCAAACTTCGACGGTGGATTCGGCATTTGTCGCAGCGAATACACGCTTTGGTTTCAAGCTGTTTGCCCGGTTGCTAGAGCAAAACCAGGGTGAGAATGTTTTGATTTCGCCGAGCAGCGTATCGATCGCCCTCAGCATGACTTATAACGGCGCAAGTGCAGCGACTCAGGAGGCCATGCAAAACGCGCTGGAAATGCAGGGCATGAGTCTAGCGGAAATTAATCAAGCAAACCGTGCCTTGCTGGAAGCCTGGAGAAGTTCTGACCCGGCAGTGCAGCTAACCGTGGCAAATTCCCTCTGGGGACGATCGGGCATCAATTTCAATCCAGCGTTTCTGAAGCGCAATCAGGAATTTTATGGCGCAGAAGTTACGGATCTGGACTTTAACGATCCGGGTGCAATCGATCGCATTAATCTCTGGGTGAATCAGCAGACGCAAGGCAAGATCGACAAGATTGTGAATCAAATCAATCCCAACGATATTTTGTTTTTGATTAACGCGATTTATTTCAAAGGCAAATGGACAAATCCATTTAATCCTGATGAAACGATCGATCGCCCTTTTCACCAGGGAGACGGCACGACGATCACGCAGCCTTTAATGACAAAGCGGGGAAAGTTTCACTATCTAGAAACTGAGCAGTTTCAGGCAGTGCGGCTACCCTACGGCAACGAACGCTGGCAGATGGCAATTTTTTTGCCGAAACCGACCAGCAGCCTGAACCAATTGACCCAAAGCTTGAGCCATAGCCACTGGGAAACCTGGATGAATCAATTTTCTTCGCGTCCTGGTACAGTACAGCTTCCGCGCTTTAAGGTGGAATATGGCACGAGTTTGGTCGAGTCTCTGAAGGCGATTGGTATGGAACTCGTGTTTGACGATCGGCAAGCCAATTTTGGTGAAATGAGTTCTTTGCCTGCCTATATTAGCGATGTGCAGCACAAAACCCTGCTGGAAGTGAACGAAGAAGGAACCGAAGCCGCTGCTGCTACCTCAGTTGCCGTTGCCGTTCGTGCTGCTTTACCCCAGCCGCCCTTTCAAATGACGATCGATCGTCCTTTCCTTTGTGCAATCTGGGACGAGCAAACGGGCACGATTCTATTTATCGGCACGATTCAGTCATTAACCTAAGCAAAAGTAATCAAATGGGAGAAATCAGGATGGAGAACGATCGTTACGGTGAGGCAAACCTTCAACGTCTGCAAATGTTTCTCTGCCTCGTTCCGATCGTTGGTTTTTTCCCGGCACTCTGGACGCTCTATTGCAGAAACGGCACAAGGGAACAGCGTCAGACCAGTCAACTTGCCGTAAAACTCGCGCTGGGCTGGCTAGTAGGAAATTTGCTGTTGCAAGTGGGAGTGCAGACTCATCAGGCGGCGATCGTGCCTTTGCTGATCCTGGCAAGCCTGCTAACTTCGGGCTATTTCTTGACCAATCTTTGGCTGATGGTTCGGCTCTGGCGACGGCAGCCGCTCGATTTGCTGAGAAGGAATTGATTAAAGAATCGATTAAATTCCAGCTCTAATGCAAAGTTTTTTCATCGCAATGCAAATCTTCTTCTAGAATTGGGTCAACTTGGTGATAATGCGCCTATAGTTACACCAGGTATAGCGATTCTGTGCTGATTGAAAAGTTGCTGAGTGTGAAAAACTTCCTGTCGCTGAATAATTCTGCTGCCAACGCTGCTGGCAATTCACCTGATTCTCTGCCCGCTGATTTCCAGAATCAAAAACAGTCTCGTGGTTCGTCTGTGGCTTCAACTCCTGCTGCCTCCAATCAGATGGGTGCTAAGTCGGACAAGGCGGATCATTTAGAGGATCATTTAGATTCGATGAATACTAATCCGGTCTGTGTGAACCCGATCGCTGCAAATTCGGCAACCAGTCCGGGGGCAGAGACTTCGGAGAGAGTTGAGCCAGCTTCAGCAGAGGAATTGCCGAAGAAAAACGGCTTCGGGTCGGGCAAATGGCGTTGGCTGGGGTTGACGGTGGGGCTGACGGTGGTGGCGGCAGTTTCGGCTTCGGCGGGTGCGCTGCTGGCAGTAGCAATTTCTGGCACACCGCTGATGCAGAGTAAGCTCAGTGCGGAAGACGCAAAAGCGTTTAATCAGGATGAGCCGATCGCCAGCGGGACGAATTTGCAGTTACCGCAGTTGACCCGTCCGGTGACTGTGCTGGTGCTGGGGATTAAGGTGCTGTCTTCCGAGATCTCGGATCCGCCGCCTGAGGTGCGCGATTTGCGGTATCACGCCGTCGTGAACTCGTTGGATGGCTTATCAGACTCGATGCTGCTGGTGCGGTTTGATCCTCAGACTCATCAGCTTACAGTGCTTTCTCTGCCGCGTGACACTCGCACGTGGATCGATGGTGCAGGCTTAACCAAGCTCAATGAAGCCAATGTTTACGGCGGTCCGGCACTTGCTGCCCGATCGGTGACAGACTTGCTGGGCGGCGTCAAAATCGATCGCTATGTGCGAATCAACGTGCAGGGGGTTGAAAAACTGATCGATGCACTGGGCGGTGTAAAGATCAACGTGCCGCAGGATATGTCGTACAAAGACGATTCACAGCATCTTTATATCAATCTCAAGCAGGGTGAGCAGCGGTTAAACGGTAATCAGGCAGTTCAGTTTCTCCGGTTTCGCTACGACCAGTTTGGTGATATTGGGCGGGTGCAGCGACAGCAAATGTTTCTGCGAGCACTGGTAGAACAGGCGATTAAACCTGTCACGCTTGCCAAAATGCCGCAGGTGCTTTCCGTGATTCAATCGAATCTGGATACTAATCTAAACGTTGAAGAACTGGTTGCTCTGGCAGGATTCACAGCTCAAACAAATCGTCCAAACGTGAAAATGCTGATGCTGCCGGGTGGCTTTAGCTCCAGTGCTGAGTTTGAGGCGAGCTACTGGCTGCCCAGCCAAGCCAAGATTGCTCAAATGATGCAGCAGTATTTTGGTCTCCCTGCTGCCAGCAGCACCATTGCCCACACGCCGACCACTGCCCAGATTGTGGTACAAAACAGCACCGGAAACGATCGGGCAATCGATCAGCTCATGACCACGCTAAAAACGGGCGGCTATGCGAATGTCTACCTTGATCAGCCCTGGAACGAACCCTTGACGATAACTCAAATTGTGGCGCAGGGGGGCGATGTTGCCAGTGCTGAGGCAGTCCGGCAAAGTCTGGGCTTTGGGGAGGTGCTGGTCGAAAGTACCGGAGATCTAGATTCCGATGTGACGATTCGACTGGGAACGGATGTGTTTCAGCCTACTCCTGCCCTGGTTGCCGATCCCACGCTGGAACCGAAAACCATTCCTGATCCGGCGGTCAACCCTTCCCCCTCAAGTCTCACAGGTCCGGCAGATCCTCAAACGATGAGTTCGCCGTAGGTTTTTGGGACGGAGAAGCAACATATTTTTCATACGGCTCTAGCTTGCAGTTTCTCAGCCGGGTCATCCATGCCCGTAAGCGCGACACATCAACGCGCCAGCCTCCCTGTCCGAACCCGATGCCACCAAGCTGAAAGGCGTATGGACGCGGAATTACCCAGAACCAGTAAGCCGGAAACTGCCCCGCCGGAATATCAGGACGGCTTGCCAGATCTGTATGGAAATCGAGCCATTTGTAAAACTTGAGAAATTGCAGCCGATTATCCCACCAACCAATTCGTCGTACAAATTCCTGGATATAAAGCTGCTGTAAGCGATCGCCTTTCAGCTTGCTTTGATGCTCGTCTTGCAGGTCTTTGATCACTTTCTTATAGACCTCTTGCTGAGCGAATAAGCCGTATCTGCCTTCGCTTGCAACACTCCATAGGCGATCGATTCGCTCCAGGGCATCGTTCTGCGTTATTGTTTCGATCGCCTGCATATTGAGCCAGTTCAGGGAGGGATTGGGGGAAAGCTTGAGCAAAATCTCGAAGGTTATCTGGTCTGCTTCCCACCAGTCGCGCTGTCCTTCCTTGCCTAAATGCTTTTCTAATTCCTGAAAAGCTTGCTCCAGCTCCGATTGAACGATAATTGTAGAACCAACTGTAGAACCTTCCTGAGAGCCTGAATTTTTCTCCTGGGTATTCGGTTTAGCATTCGCATTTGCGCTGACCTTGGACCCAGGTTGAGATTGATTCAACGAACTATCAGCGAAAAGGACATCCGCTTCTTCGGTCACTCGCGTTTCGGGCTTCAGGTGAGCGGTTGAAACTAAGGGGCGAGACGTGCTATGACCGGGTTCAGAATTTGTGGGGTTAAACAATTCATCTTTAATTTTGTCTTCGAGAGCCTGAATGCCTGCCGAGGCAAAGGAATCTTCGATCGGCGGAAAAGCCTCATGATGGCTATCGCGCCTTGCGTCCTGCATGACTTCCCGTTCTAGCCTCAGCACATCTTCACTCCGAAGTTTGAGCTTGCGCTGAAGCTCCCACAGCTCATCCTGCACTGACTCGCTATATAAAAAAGCTCTCGAACCCTCAAACTCTTCTCGATATTTCTCAAGGTTTGCTTTGTACTGCTGCTGCTCTGCGTCCAGTGCCTCAAGGCTGCGAATTTCGATCGCCTCTATATGCTGATCGGTCAGATTTAGCGTTTGCTGCAACGATCGCAAGCCTAACTTCAGCACTTCGTTCAGCGGAAACTGAAACCGAATTGCCTGGGCAAAAGCAGCTTGATAACGAGAAATGGCTTCTGGATTGGACAGCTCCTCAGGCGTGACCGCTGCTGGCTCTGGTTCTGGCGCAGTGTGAGTCTCTGAAGGACTAGCGTTCGCGGGTGCTGCCAAATTTTCTAGAGTAGGTGCAACTGGGCTGTTTTGATGGGTCGCTTGATCGAGGTTGTGTTCAGCAAGCAAAACTGGGCTGGGATCGGGCTGTTGGGCAGACTGTGAATCTAATAGTGAATCTGTCTGCGAATCCGTCTGCGAATCCGTCTGCGAATCCGTCTGCAAATCTAACGGTAAATCCGTTTGTGAATCTAACGGTGAACTTGTCTGCAAGTCCTTCTGAAAGCTCGTCTGGAAATCCGCCTGTGAATCCGAGTTTGAATTCGCCTGCAAATCTGTCTGTGAATCCGCCTGAAAGTCTAACTGTAAAACCGATCGCTCGATCGCCTCAGCTTCCTGGCTTAATAGCTTTAGATAACGTTGTTGTCGCTCTAGAATTTGCCGGACATCAGGCGAGATTAGCCCGTTAGGAGCATAGTGCCGAACGATTTCCCGATACTGCTCTGATGCGGAAGTCATAACAGGATCTCGATTAACGATCTGAATCCTAATCTTACTCCCACTCTTCCGTTGCTTCGACTTCCCTCTGAAGGAGAGTTTCTTTCACCTCGTGCCAGTCAAGGCGATCGATCGGGGCATCAGCGGCTAATCGACCGCGATCGAGCAAGAGCATCCGGGTGCAAAACTGCTGCGCCAGCTCAAGCTGATGATTCACCATCAAAATTGCCGTGCCTTCTGTCTGTGAAAGATCGTTCAGCACCTCCAGCAAATTTTGGGCGCGTCCAGCATCAAGGGCAGAAGTCGGCTCGTCCAGCAAAAGCACCTTTGGCTGAGTCATTAATGCTCGAGCGATCGCTACAAGCTGTCGTTGTCCCACCGAAAGCTGAATCTCCGATCGCTCCAGCCACTCTTGCGGAATGTGCAGTCGTTCCAGCCAGAGCTGCATTCGTTGTTCAAGCTCGCGCTGGGGCAATTTGCGAAGCTGGAGCGGATATTTCAAAGCGGCGCGTACCGTCATTCCAAGCAATTTTGATTCTTGAAGAACCAGCACCACCTGCTGCCGAAGCTCAACCGGGGGAATTTGCCGAATTTCTTGCTGCTGAAAAAACACCTGCCCCTGAGAAACTTCGCTTAGCCGATTCAGCACCCGCAGCAGCGTCGTTTTGCCCGCGCCCGACGCGCCCACGATCGCCACCCGATCGCCCGAAAATACCTGAAATGAAACGTCTTGCAGCAGGTAATGCGCCCCAATTCCCGTTTGCAGGCTCACCTGCTCTAATTGCAAAAGCGGATTGGTTTCAGCCGATCGCATTATGCTTGCCCTAGCGCAGTGGTGATCGTCCAGGCATCGATTGCCAGCAGCATTAGGGTCAACAGCAGCAAAATCAGATACATCCAGGGCTGTGCCAGAGGCTTGACATCTCGCGTATCAATTCCCGTTTTGGCTTCCACAATCCGAACGAGCTGAGCAAAGCCGACAATTCGCATCGGCAGCAGATACGCCCGCTTACCTTGATAGGGGAACTGCTCCGTATCACTGCTCCGGCTAAGAAAGTAATAGACAATACCGCCCTGTCCGGTCGATCGCGGCTTCAACGCCTGAATCTCTGACCACTGAAGCGACCATCCCCTGCGCCATAACCAAGAAATCC
This sequence comes from Leptolyngbya sp. ST-U4, assembly GCF_039962215.1. Taxonomy (NCBI): domain Bacteria; kingdom Bacillati; phylum Cyanobacteriota; class Cyanophyceae; order Leptolyngbyales; family Leptolyngbyaceae; genus Leptolyngbya; species Leptolyngbya sp. ST-U4. The sequence goes on along the minus strand of NZ_JAMPKZ010000001.1, from coordinate 969,098 downwards.
AGCCCGGATAGCTCACCCGAATGCCCTGCTCGTCCACCGTCACCCGCTCGGTTAGCGCGACATACAGCAGCCCCAACCCAACGACTAAACCGATCGCCAGCAGTCGGGATGACACCGAAGCCTCGGTCACATCTGCCAGAAACGGTAGGGGCAGCGTCAGCGCAATGTAGAGCAACAGCAGTGTCAGCCGAATCAGGGGTGACAGGCGAAACACCTGCGGCTGGTTTAAATCCAGCTTAGGAGCAGTGAGGTCAGAAGCTTGAGACACGGGCGATTGAGAATGTAAAACGGTTTCAGTTTTAGTATTACAGGTTTTTCTGCATGGGTTGCTATTCTCACGATCGCCAAAAAAAGGGCAGGCAATTAGCCCACCCTGTTATTTCATTGGAGATGTAGCAATGAAACTGCTTTAGCCCAGCAGAGCTTTTGCTTTGCTCACCACGTTATCAACGGTGAAGCCAAACTTCTCCATACACACGCTACCCGGAGCCGATGCGCCAAAGCGATCGATGCTGACCGTATCGCCTTCGCTGCCGGCATAGCGACACCAGCCAAAGCTGATTCCGGCTTCCACTGCCAACCGCTTCTTCACGTTCTTTGGCAGAACGGACTCTTTGTAGGCGGCATCCTGCTCTTCAAATACTTCCCACGACGGCATGGAGACGACGCGCACCTTCTTGCCTTCGCCCCGAAGCTGATCAGCCGCTTTAACGCAGAGGGAAACTTCGCTGCCCGTGCCGATCAGGATAATATCCGGTGTGCCTTCGCTGTCGGACAACACATACGCGCCCTTCGTCGCCTGCTCGATCGACCCACCCAAGTTGGGCAAACCCTGACGCGACATTGCCATCAACGTCGGGCGGTGCTGATTCGCGTACTCCACTGCTACTTTGTAGGCCGCAGAGGTTTCGTTACCGTCAGCCGGACGGAACACCGTCAGATTCGGAATGGTTCGCAGTGAGGCGATCGTCTCCACCGGCTGGTGCGTCGGGCCATCTTCGCCCAGGGCGATCGAATCGTGGGTCATGACCCAGATCACGCCGCAGCGTGACAGCGCAGACAAACGAATTGCCGCCCGCATATAGTCGGTAAACACCAGGAAGGTTGCGCCGTAAGGAATCAAACCCGATCCGTGCAGGGCCATGCCGTTGCAGATCGCGCCCATGCCGTGTTCCCGTACCCCAAAGCGGAGGTTGCGTCCGCCGAAGCTGCCTTTCTGGAAGTCGCCAAAACCCTTTAGATAGGTGAGATTGGAGTGGGTCAGGTCTGCCGAGCCGCCAACCAGTTCCGGCAGTGCTGGAGCCAGGGCATTCAGCGTTTTTTCTGAAGTTTGACGGGTTGCCAGTGCTTTGTCTTCCGGGCTGTAGACAGGCAGAGCTTTGTCCCAGCCTTCGGGCAACTTGCCGCTGATCATGCGCTCAAACTCAGCCGCTTCGTCTGCGTACTTGGTTTTGTACTGGGCAAAGGTTTCGTTCCACTCGGCTTCCAGGCTGGCTCCGCGATCGACTGCCTGACGGAAGTGGTTCAGCGCGTCTTCGGGCACTTCAAACGAGCCATAGGTCCAGCCCAGCTTGTCGCGGGTAAGTTGAATTTCGTCGCCGCCCAGCGGAGAACCGTGAACGCCTGCCGTATTTGCCTTGTTGGGCGATCCATAGCCGATCGTCGTTGTCACCTTGATCATCGTCGGTTTGTCGGTGACTTTCTTCGCTTCTTCGATCGCCGCCGCAATCGCCTTCAGGTCCGTATTGCCGTTTTCAACGTGGATTGTGTGCCAGCCATACGCCTCAAACCGCTTGCTCACGTCTTCGGTGAACGACACATCGGTGGAGCCGTCGATCGAAATATGGTTGTCGTCGTACAGCGCGATCAGCTTGCCCAGTCCCAGGTGTCCTGCCAGCGAGCAAGCCTCACCGGAAACGCCTTCCATATTGCAGCCATCGCCCAGAATCACATAGGTATAGTGATCAACAATCGTGCTGTCGGGCTTATTAAAGCGAGCCGCCATGTGTGCCTCTGCCATTGCCAGACCCACCGCATTTGCAATGCCCTGCCCCAGCGGACCTGTGGTCACTTCGACTCCGAGCGTTTCAAAGTTCTCTGGGTGTCCAGGGGTTTTCGACTCCCACTGACGGAAACTCTTGAGATCGTCCAGCGTCACGCTGTCATAGCCCGTCAGATGCATCAGGGCATACTGCAACATACAGCCGTGTCCAGCAGACAGCACAAACCGATCGCGGTTGTACCACTTGGGATTCTTGGGATTAAACCGCATGAACTGATCCCACAGGACAAACGCCATCGGCGCAGCTCCCATAGGCAGTCCGGGATGACCCGATTTCGCCTTTTCAACGGCATCGACTGCTAGAAAGCGAATCGAATTAACACACAATTCCTCAATCGATTGGGTTGTTGCGACAGCCATGACTTCCTCTATTCAACAAACGGCTTGGCGAGATGGACAGGAGATCAGCAGTTCAAAATCTGCGTCCAGTACACGAAGACCGGATCACAAACAGTAAGTAACTATACTTATCGATATTGCTTATAGTTTATAACTTATGAGGCGAATGATCTATCCTTTGTCCCTTTTAAACCTAATACAAAACGGATTTCTCTTAAGCAGCAGGATATCGAAACCGGGAGAGGATGCCTGCAATAGCTTCTAACCCGCCTAAAGAATCGATCGCCCCACTCGTTGAGAGTAAAGCGATCGAGTCCTAAAGAGAGGAGAATCTGACGCGATGTTCTGAGTGGCAAGCTCAAAAGATTGGGCACCACAATCAGAGCAAATAACTGGTACTTGCTAAACTAGCCTTGTCCAGCCTGTGCCTGAATCTTGTCAAAGGCAGCTCCATCATCGAAGAACTTTTCCTGCACCTGGCTCCAGCCGCCAAAATTCTGCACAGTGCTTAGATTTTTGATTTTGGGGTATTCGCTGGCAAACTCCTGAGCAACGGAAGTATCTACAGGACGGAAGCCAACCTTCGCGAACTCACGCTGCGCCTCAGGGGTGTAAAGGAACTGCACAAACGCTTCTGCAACTTCCCTGGTGCCGTGCTTGTCTACATTGGTATCGACTACTGCAATGGGATTGTCGATCGAAATATTGGGGTCAGGAATCACATAGGGCAGCACTTCGCCTTTTTGTTTCGCCAGCAGCACTTCGTTCTCGTAGTTCAGCAGCACATCGCCCTGCTTTTGCTTAAAGAAGACATCAGTTGATTCGCGAGCATCTTTGGGTAGCACGGGCACGTTCTTGAAAACATCAGTGGCGTATTGCAGTGCCTTCGCATCTTCAGCGTTTTGTGACACCGAACCCCACAGTCCTAGGAAGTTCCAGCGCGCACCTCCAGAAGTTTTCGGATTCGCCGTGATCACTTTTACATCGCTGCGGGTTAAGTCTTGCCAGGATCTCACATTCTTGGGATTGCCTTCGCGAGTTACCAGCGCAATCACCGATTTCGTCACGATGCTGTCGTTGGGTAGTTCTTTTTCCCAACCTGACTCAATCAGTCCTGCTTTCTCGATTTTCTGTGTATCGAGTGCCAGTGCCAGCGCAACCACATCGGCTTCCAGTCCATCAATAACCGCGCGAGTTTGAGAACCGGAACCGCCGTAGCTCTGGTTAAAGGTTACGTCCTGGTTATGTTCCTGCTTCCATTTATTCGTAAACAGCGGAATGATCTTTTCGTAAGCAGCCTGAGTTACCGCAAAAGAGACAAACGTTAGCTCGGCAGGCTGACCTGCTGAATTGCCGTCTCCAGATGCAGTGGTTTGGGTTGTTCCGCTGCCTGTGCAGGCCGCAAGGCTAATGCTCAAGCTAACCCCAGCCAGCAGCAGCGCCACAAATCGCCGCAGTTTACGAATCTGAAACATCTTTGCCCTCCAAAATACGGTAAATCAATCAGGATACTCAACTATGGATTTGAGACTAACCGATCGCCAACAGAAAGTCCAGTAAGTTTATCGGATAAGTTGGGTATCTAGGTACACTCGCTCACCTACCCACCGACTCACCCCTCCCCAAAAAACGCTATAAAAACAATGAAGTTAGGAATTACCCGCAATGCAATTTGGACCTGGTGTACTGCCTACGTTTCTCTACTACTTCACAGCAACAGCAGTCATTGTCGGTTTTGTCACAATTCGAGGGTTGCATTTTGGTTCAGAAACAGGCGTACCGCAGATCCTGGGGGTGATCGCCGGACTGATTGCAGGGGGGCTGGGAACCTCTTTCAACCGTACGACCACGCTGACGGTTTCAGTTGCAAGCAGAAAGAAATTTGTAAATCAGCTTGAAAGTACGCTGAGCCAGATGGGATACGAAAAAACGGCAGAAGAAGGTGAGGTTTTGACTTTTGAGCGATCGGCAGGAACCCTATCGCCCAGTAAAATCTATGTGCAGCTTGAAGGCGAAACGGCGACGATCGCCAGTCGTGCCCGAATTTTGCGTCAGGTGAAACAAGCCCTTGAACCGTCAGGAGTTTAATGAGTTCCCTCAAAAATTCAGGTGTTCTGGATACTTCTTTTTTGCCGCCGTGGGGCTTACGCAATGGCTATGCGATGACGGTATTCATAGCCCTGCAAGCGAGTCGTCAGTGGCAACAGTGGACGATTGACCCTGAGCCTTCCTATCGATCCCAGATATTTCTGGGGCAGGGTAATGTGCCAATTTTCGGATGGGTGGCAGTTCCAGAGTCGCCTAAGGGGACAATCGTGGGAACTTACGGAATTACGGGCACGCTGGAAAATCAGTGGTTTCTGCAACTTCTCGGACGCAAGGCATTTGCTCAGGGCTATGCGGTCGTCTTATTCGACTGGCGGGCACATGGCAAAACAGCAGAGCTGTCGCCGACGCTCACTTCTGATGGAATCTATGAAGGGCAAGATTTCGTTCACATCGCGGCAAAGGCAAAAGCGTTGGGCTGTCCGCCGCCTTTCTGGTTTACAGGCTACTCATTGGGCGGTCAGCTTGCGCTCTGGGGCATTCAGGAAGCATCTCACGCTGAGAATTTTGCCGATTTGGGCATTGAGCCGTCCGATCTAAGAGGTGGAGCGGTGATTTGTCCCAGTCTGGATTCCCACCGATCGCTTGCCTACCTGATGAATGATCCATTGGGAAAACATCTGGAACGGGGAATCGCCCGTGCCCTTAAGCAGCTTGCCCTAGAAATTCGGCAATATCATCCGGGCAGTCTCGATCCAGCGGCGATCGATCGGGCAAATAGTATCTGGGGCTTTGATCACGAACTGGTGATTAAACCATTAGGCTTTCCCTCGGTTGAGGCGTACTACGATGCCAGTAGTCCTTTACCCCTGCTGCCTCACCTGACCAAGCCAACGCTGATTCTGTATGCAGCAGACGATCCGTTGTTTGACCCGACGATCGTTCCTGATCTCCAGGCTGCCTGCGCGTCAAATGAAGCGATCGATCTGATGTTGACCCAATATGGGGGTCATGTGGGCTATTTCAGCAGCAAAGCCTGCCAACGTCGCTTCGGCGATTGTGACCCCTGGTGGGCATGGAATCGAATTTTAGAATGGATCGATCGGCAGTCAGCCTAGGTCTGCTCAACCTTATAAAGTCCCCCCTTTTGAGGGTGTGGGGGGCTGCAAAACCTTGAACTGAGGCTGACCGTTTACTGCACGCCCTCTATTAAAAATGACTGCTCAATTAAAATACTCAGTTAAGCAGCCGAATTTGTGTGAGCGGCGATCGCATATTCCTTAAACCGCTCCAGATCTGCCATAAGCGTCGATTCAACCACCCGTCCCAAAAACAAATTGTCCATAATTTTGCCAATCACGCCTGGAATTGCATAGGACACGCTGAGCCGCACAATACTGTACTCGCCGCGATCGTAAAACCGAATTGCGCCCCGGTTAGGCAGCCCGTCAACCGACTCCCACTGGATAATCTGATGGTGAATCTGCTTGAGAATGCGCGATTTCCAGCTAAACTCTAGTCCTCCGGTTGCTAGCTTCCAGCGCGACAGATCGGGATTGTCTTCCAGCACCTTCACAGACTCGATCCATTTCATCCAGTTCGGCATCTGCTCCAGGTCAGCCCACAACCCCCAAACCTGCTCCATTGGAACGGGAACCTCGATCTGGACACTATGCTCAAGCCAATTTGACATAAAAATTTGACATCTAAAACCGGGCGTACTCTTGCATTACTTTAGCAATCGAGCGGCAGGAAAGGAACGATTCCTCCTCTAAGGTGCTGCGAACAACTAGCTTTTTTCTCTATGAGTACAAGTTCCTGTAAAAACTGTACGGGTTCCCAGCAAGCTGCCTGGAAAGATGTGTGTAAGGATGATTCTCTGTCCATGTCTCAGGGGCATCCTAACTGCATAATTCATATCAACCAAAAACTGTCGATCGCTCTGATCCCACTTAGCCATGTCTCTACTGATTCATGTCGAACCTCATCTGGCTCAGGCAAAGCCTGCTACCCCAGCCTCTGAACTCTCGCTCCAGCAGATCTGGATGGCAACGTCAGGTATTCTCACGCTGCTGCTAATCGGGCTAGCGATTTACAACAAAATCCGCACGACCAAGCTCGAAAAACAGCGGCGGTTTGAGGAATTCAAAAATCGAGAACTGCAAAAAAAGCTGAAGTTAGCACTGGGCACGATCAGCAAAATGGAGCGCAATCCGGACCTGATCCACTCCCGCGAGTTTAACCTTGACTATCTGCGGATGCGGATGGAGGAAGAGCAGTTTCACTTTACTATTGTTAATCAAATTAAAATTAGAGTCAAAGAAAAAATTACGATCGCCTTACGTCCCTCCCAGGCAGACAACGGCATTGTCGGCATTGCCAGTGCAACAGGACGAATGATCGACGAAATTTTTGATGTGGAATACGACCCATCCGGCTCACCTGTAGGAACGAATCGACGAGTGCTGTTTCGGATTCAGATCAAGCTTGCTAAGCTGCCGACTCAGCCCACCTCAACCACGATCGCCCAGATTATTGAGTGTATGGAAAAATACATGAGTCAGGGCGGTGAGGAGAACTGGCAGCCAACGATTCAGGGCAGAATTGCCACGATGCACTGGGATCAAAAAGCAAAGCCCACTCCTCTGCTGGTATTGGAACAATCAAATGAGGGCGTGAATGTTACATTTCGCACACAGCGAATTGTTAACAATGAACGATAGGTCTAGGCTTCGTCAATCATACTGAGGTTTCTTTGAGTAAAATTTTACAGACCTGAAAATTTCTGTATAAGTACGGAGCATTTTGATCGATCGTCGGAGGAATTAGGGCAGGCTAGAGTCTACAGTACGTTCAGGAGGAGCATGGCTCATGCCAGCCGATCGTCTCGGAAATCGCCTGCGAGCAGCAAGAAACTTAGGCTCTCTTGCAGCCCCCGTCTCTCTTCGAGATGCTTTAGATCGGCAAGACCGGAATGACGTTGCCCGGCTTCGGTTGAGCAGTCGCAGTACCCTAACGCTGCAAGTGAGCGGGATTCAACGCAAAAGTGCGATCGGGGTTGACGTATTTATCCCAAAATCCACTGCTGGTAAACCGTGGAAGCGGCTTCGCCAAACTAATCTGGGACAGCTCAAACCAAAAGATTTGCGGCGGCAGTTCACTTTTCTGTCGCGATCGAAAGCAACTTCAGGTAGCTCTAACACTGTAAACCTGACGCTGGATGCAGGGGAATACTATTTGCGGCTCTACTTCCGCAAAAATTCTACCGCTTATCGACTGGTGGCTAGTGCAACGCCGCTTCCGCTTCCAACAGATTCACCGTCCCCTTCTGCTTCACCTTCGCCTCCTCCTCCTGCTTCACCTTCGCCTCCTCCTCCTTCCCCGCCTTCGCCGCCAACGAACCCACCCGCTTCTCAGTCCTTTACCCGAAACTGGGTGCGTCAGTTTGGAAGCAGTGCCAATGACTATGCCTATGGAATTGCAGTCAACGGCGGGACGCTTTTTGTTGCAGGGTCTACCAACGGTAATTTGGGCGGAGCAAATGCAGGCGATCGAGATAGCTATGTCGCGCAGCTTAGCACTGAAGGATCTGCCCCAATCCTGAGACAGTTTGGGCGATCGGGAACGGATGTAGCAGCCGACATCGTCGCCGATAGCGCAGGCAATTACTATGTCTCCGGTATTGATGTAATAACAGAGACTATTCCTTTTCTGGGACCAGTTCCCAATCCCAATGGCTACGCTGTCAAATATGGTTCTAATGGAACACCGCTTTGGTCAGCAACGATCGCCACAACGACTGATATTCCAGTTGCGCCGGGTGCTGCTATTCCGGCTGCCGATGCTGCCTCGCGAATTGCGATCGACGCTCAGGGCAACGTTTATGTCACAGGCTTCCTGCGCGGCTTACCCCCAGTAGCGGGCTTCGGTCAGCCCAGTCGAGCCTTTATTGCCAAATACAACAGCAGTGGAAATCAGCAATGGGTGGTAGAACTGAATGAGCTTTCAGGTTCCAGCAGCGGCACGGATATCACGCTCGACGCTCAAGGTAATATCTACCTCAGTGGGATTACCAACGCTACGCTAACCCCTAATGTGACCGATCCGCTTACCGGCGGCGATGCCTTTGTCGCCAAATTAAACGGCAATGGAGCAAGGCTCTGGCATCAAACAATCGAGGCTCCGGGCACAAATCTAGCGGGCGGAGTCGTTGTTGACAGCGGTGGTAATGTCTACATCACGGGCGATACGATCGGTGCCCTTCCGGGACAAACGAGCGCAGGCGGCAGCGATGCCTTTCTGGCGAAGTACGATTCCAATGGCACTCGCCAATGGATCAAACAGTTTGGGACGGCTCAGCTTGACGAATCTCAGGCAATTGCGATCGACGATCGCGATCGAATTTATTTGGCCGGGGAAACGACCGGATCACTCTTTGGCAATGCCCCACTCGGCTTGTCCGATGGCTGGCTTGCCACCTTTGATTCGGCGGGAACGCTGCTCGGCAGTACGCTGGTCGGTACGCCGCAGGACGATGATGTGTACAGTTTAATCGTTGTGAACCCTGCGCCTAACGCCGCGCTCAACTCGCCGTACACGGTTTACCTAGCGGGACAAACTCAAGGAACTTTCCTAAATGGCGGTATAAATAATCAGGGTAGCTTTGATGCTTGGGCTGCTCAGTACAGCTTTAGCCCTGTTTGATGACGACTGAGAAACGGCAATTCCCCTGTTGACCTTTTGCCCCAACGTTTCCTGCATTCCCTGTTGATTCCCTGGCTGCATCTCTGACTCAGGGAATCCTTGACTCAACCTTTCGCTCAAACATCGATTCAGAGCTTTGCCCCAAGCTTTGCAGGAACTCTTATTTTGTCAATTTCCCCAAATTTATTCGTCTATGCGCCTTGACTTCTGAATCTTGGCAAGACGATCGCTCACTGTAACTTGCTATCGGTGAACGCAGCTTGCGTTTGCTTTAGGAGAAATCATGCGTAGAACTCTTTCTGACCTCAGTGCTGCAAAAGGAATTCCCAGCACGGCGGCAATTCGCGATCGAGTGAACTCCAGCAACTCAAGCGATTTATTTCGGTTTGATTTAGCACAGCCCAGCGGCATTCGCATCAAGTTTAGAAGCTCTAGGCAGGGAGCAAACCTAAGGCTAGTTCAAGACCGCAATTTCAACGGACGAATTGATACGGGCGAAATTGTGCAATCGGCTCAGATAAGTTTTCAGCAAAAAGAGGTAAGCCGCTCTCAATTAGCAGCCGGAACCTATTACCTCCAGGTTTCTGCTGGAGGACAAGGAGCAAACCGCTATCAGCTTAATCTTGAAACCAGTGCGTCGTCTAACAGCAGCTCGCTGCAAACTGGCTTACCCGCACCCCAGCCTGTGAGTGTGAGTGTGATCGATCAAATTGTGTCGCTTACCAACGATTTTCGCCGTCAAAATGGCTTGCCCCCCGTGACGCTGAATCCGCTGTTAGGCACGGCTGCCCAAACCCAAAGCCAGAACATGGCATTGGAGGATTACTTCGATCACACCAGCCCCACTGGCGTTACGCCCGGTCAACGAGCAACTGCCGCAGGCTATCGCTGGTCGCGGGTGGCTGAAAATATTGGTGCAGGACATACAACAGCTGTCAGTGTGGTGCAAGGCTGGATCAATAGTCCCGGACATCGGGCTAATTTGCTTGACCCCAAACTAAGGGAAATCGGAGTTGGGTATTACTTTATGCCAAGTGATACGGGCACTGAGAACTGGAATCATTATTGGACACAAGTTTTGGCTGCGCCGATGTAGGGGATGAGGGAATAAGGGATGGGAGGTGAGAGTGGGCGTATGTTTTGTTCTTGTGCTTTCTTTCCTCGATCGCCCATAGTAAGGTTGCCCATAGTAAGGTTTGAGGAGAGCGTGAGCAGGTTGAGAAATTGCGAGTGAGAGAGCCTGCTACTTTCCCCTACCTTACTTTGTCTTTTTTATAGGGAGTTTTATACCGAGCAGCTGAGAGAGAACTACACCTGGCAGGAAGTGTTTCTTCAGTAAGCGGGTTATACAGCTCCTAAAGCGACTGTGTACTGATCAGTCTGACCAGCGGGTGAAATGGCTCTGAACGTCCTGACGGGTCAATGCTGGGCGGAACTGAGCTGATTGTGGGTTCGGAAATTCCCCAAGATTAGGGATTTAGAGGGCTGCAGTACCTCAAATACGAATAAACTCGCTTAGTGTGTACCCAGTAGCCATTTAGGGAGAATTAGGGGGAGACTTAACCCCCTAAACTTCAACTCGCAGCCTGCTCTGACGCTCGCTAAAGACCTTTTTTCTTTTTGTAGAAGGGCACTCCAGCAGTGGTATGAAAATCTTCTTGTACCTTCTGGGTTAGTCGTCGGGAGACTTGGCGCACAATTTGGTTCAGGAGACGATCGCCTGTGGACTGGACTAGGGACTTGGGCAAAGCCTGGATGAAGCGGGGAAAGTGGAGGAACACTTGCAAATCGAGTTCCCATTCGACGTGGGTAATTTTGTCGGGGAGCTGTGCCCGCTCTTTTGCCGCAAAAAGCGACCGATCCGGTTCAATTTCGACAAGCTGAAGGGCTGCCTGAAAATCAACATCGTATCCGGGCGGTTCGTATCCTGGCACTGAAACCGTAGCAATGCGATAAATGCCTGCCTGCTGCGGCAGTAGATCGAGTCCGACTTTGGGTTCGACATCATAGCCAAACGCGCCAAATCGACCGACGGTAAGGGCATAACCTGTTTCCCCGATCGACTCAGACTGCATTGGATGAGCACAGCGCGGAAACCATTCCCGATGCTCATCCAGGTATTGGGCAACCATTCGCGCTTCGGCATACATTTCCATGCTGCTGGCAAACGTGCCATGAAAGCGGGTTGGCTCGCTGCTGAGGCAATCTTCGGTAGGACGACCTCGTCGGGAAAGCTGCTCCGCATTAAGGGAATGCCCTTCTGTCCGGTGGGCACTGGCTTCCAAAATCGGAGAAGCATCAATGGAGTAATGTTCTGCTGGGTTTGACTGCATACGCTCCGTTCCTGCGATAGTCCTGCAATCTTGGCTGTAGGTCGGCTTCTTTCTCGGCGCCTTTCAAGGAGGACGCGCTCCAGTTTTCCTCAGGGTTGCTTTCAACAATCCTGCCGATCGCTCTGACTGTAGATCTTAAACCTCAGGCAAACAGTCTGTCAGGGGAGAGATGAGACTAAAATCTTGTCTAGCATATCCTGTCCGAGTAAGGATGCCCTCGATCGATCTACGGATAGAAAGCTGGTAAGCATAGATTTAGCAGGGGCGACAGCGGAATGCATCCGCAAAAGCAGCGACTGATAGAGATTGTTAATTGCCAGTAACTGATTTACTGAATTTTCACTAAACTGGAGCAGCCAAGCCACAAATTTACTCTTGTAAAATTCTGAGGAGCCGGAGTTCATTATTTAAGGTCGATCGCTTAAATTCAGGATTTGACTCATTCATCAGGTAATTCGATTCTCTGATTCAATTGTTTGATTCGATCGACTCACTCAATCGTCTAATTTCTAGTAAAGGGGCAGCGTATGAAAGTGTTTGTAGCAGGGGCTACAGGTGAAACCGGACGGCGGATTGTGCAGGAACTGGTGAGCCGTAACATTTCGGTGCGAGCACTGGTGCGAAATCTAGATAAGGCAAAGCAAATTTTGCCCCCAGAGGCAGAATGCGTGGTGGGAGATGTGCTGGAACCAGAAACTCTGCGGACAGCGATGGCAGATTGTACGGTGGTGCTATCTGCGACGGGAGCCGCCCCCAGTTTTGACCCCACAGGTCCATACAAGGTGGACTATGAGGGAACCAAGCATCTTGTTGATGTGGCAAAGGAGAAGGGAATCCAGCAGTTTGTCATGGTGTCTTCGCTCTGTACCTCTCAACTGCTGCATCCGCTCAATTTGTTCTGGCTGATTTTAGTGTGGAAAAAGCGGGCAGAAGAATATTTGCAGCAAAGCGGCTTGAGCTACACGATCGTTCGACCGGGAGGGCTCAAAAACGAAGACAATACCGATGCGATCGTTATGTCTAAAGCAGACACGCTCTTTGATGGCAGTATTCCGCGATCGAAAGTCGCGCAGGTTTGTGTGGAGGCTTTATCGCAGCCAGAAGCAAAAAATAAAATCGTGGAAATTGTTGCCAAGCCCGACGCACCGGCTTTGTCCTATGAGGCGATGTTTGCGGGGGTGGCTTAGTGGATAGATTGGGAGATCGATCGGCAGGAACTCAAGGCAGCCCGACTAGGCTAGGATGGGAAAGATTTGTCCTGGTCAAGTTTAATTGAGCTGTGACTTCAAACCATCCTGAGTCTTCTGTTCCTAATTCTGTTGTTTCTGATTCTGTTGCTCCTGAGTCTTCTATTCCTGATGGCGTTTCAGGGCGATTGTCCCAGCGAAACAAAAAGTCTCCCTCTTCGGTTGGGTTGCTGCTGCGCCAGCTAACGGCAGGGTTAATTGCCCTGGGAACCGTCAGTATTCTCTGGAATGCTATTCCCTCAAAACCACGATCGAGCTTTGAGTTAGACGGCAGCAACTACCCGCCCCTCGTGAAGCAAGGCGGCGACCCCTACATCCGCGCTTTAATGCGAACGATCTCTGCGAGTGAATCGAACGGTCCCAAGCCCTATACGCTGCTGTTTGGTGGCGAACATTTTGAGGATTTTAACCAGCATCCCGATCGCTGTGTGCCGATTACAGTTGGTGTGAATCAGGGCGACTGCACCACGGCAGCCGGACGCTACCAGTTTATTACCACCACCTGGGAAGAGCAGGCAGAAAAATACCATCCTGATCCGTCTGGGCTCTGGTTCTGGCAGCACTACAGCTTTGAGCCACAGTATCAGGATGAGGTGGTCTATCGCTGGCTCAGCGACTCGGAAGTCTGGGGAGTGGATTTATCTGCGCTGCTGCAACAGGGACAGCTTTCAGAAGTACTGCAAATTCTTTCGCCCGTCTGGACTAGTTTGGGCTATGGAATTGAAACAAACGACATGAGCGATCGACTGCCGCAGCTTTATGAGGCGATGCTGCAAGAGGAACTGAGCGGCACATCGAGTTAAAAGTTCTTCTTTCCTATTAAAAGGTACTTGCTAGAATGCGGTTTTTAGAATACGGGTTTTTGTCAGCATAGGCTGTCGATTCTCGATCGTGTCCCGCATTGATTGCATCCCGCATTAATTCTCACGCTTGAGCTTCATATCTTTCCAGGGAGCTGAGCCTTTCACAGGTTGATGCCATGATTTCTGGTAAAAGTTCAGCAATCTCTTCTTGCTGACGATCGCCGATTGGCAGATGCACCGTAAACGTGGTTCCCTGGTGGCAGCCGTCGCTATGGGCTTCGATTGTGCCGTTGTGCAGTTCGACGAGCTGACGGACGATCGCAAGTCCGAGTCCTAATCCACCGTGGCTGCGAGTGGAAGAACTATCGGCTTGGCGAAAGTGATCAAAGATATAAGGTAGAAATTCTGGGTCGATGCCGATTCCCGTATCCCTGACGTGCAGCCTGATTATGCCATTAGCATTCGATCGAACCTGTAAGCTAACGTTTCCGCCTTCGCAGGTGAACTTAATTGCATTGGTGAGTAAATTCAAGAGAATTTGACGCAACCGCACTGAATCTGCTCTCACGCTTGCCACGGTCGGATCAAGCTGCACGTCGAGCCGGATCGATTTCACCTCGGCTTGGGGACGAATCGATTCTACGGTTGCCTCAATAAAAGAGGGTAGGTCGATCGGGTGAATCGACAGTTCAACCTTGCCGCGCATCAGCCTAGATACGTCGAGGATGTCTTCGATCAGCCGCACCTGAGCCTGGGCATTGTATACGATCGTTTCGAGTGCCCGTCGCATTCTAGCAGGCTCAAACTCCCGCTTCAGCAAGAGCTGCGACCAGCCCAAAATTGAGTTCAGGGGCGTTCGCAGTTCGTGAGAGACGATCGCTAAAAATTCATCTTTTATGCGGTTTGCTTCTTCGGCTTGCTGGCGAGCAACCTGAGCACGGATAAGTTCTGCGTTTTGAGCAATCAGTTGGGCTGCCTGATGCTGAACTTCGAGATTCTTTTTGAATAAATCAATAAAAACAGAGACTTTAGAAGTCAAAATGGTAGGTTCGATCGGCTTATATAAATAATCGACTGCGCCCAACGTATAGCCCTGAGAGCGCAAATCGTCGCTTTCCGCAAACGCAGTTAGAAAAATAATGGGAGTGTGCTGCGATCGACCGCGCTGACGAATGAGCCTTGCTGTTTCAAAGCCATCCATACCGGGCATCTGCACATCCAGCAGGATCACAGCGACATCATGCTGAAGTAAATATTTTAATGCGGCAGCTCCCGACTGCACTTTGACCAAGTTCTGCCCCAGGCTCTGTAATACACGCTCTAGCGTAACTAGATTTTCGATGCGATCGTCCACAAGGAGGACATTCACTTTCGATTCCGGCGTGATTAGAGAAGAAGCAGGAGTTGATAATACATGGTGGATTTGTTGAGTCATCCCTAATTTACCCTTGACAATCACGGTCGCTTGGTGATCAGGCAATTCTCCGATAGAGCTGTGCTTGAGGATCGAATAGCTCATAGCACTGCTGATACGGTGAAAACTTCAAGCTTTCCTGCTGTCCCAAGCCTAGAATCCCAAATCTCCCTAAACTGTCGTGGAATAACTGATGAATCTTTGCCTGAAGCTCAGAATTTAAGAAGGTTAAAACATTGCGACAGAGAATGACATTAAATTCATTAAAAGAAGCATCCGTCACTAGGTTGTGGGCTGCGAAGACAAGGTTCTCCTTTAGAAATGAGTGGACGATTGCACTATCGTTTCTAACTGTATAGTACTCCGAAAGCAGTTGTTCTCCCCCTGCCTGTTGATAGAGGAGTGCATACTCCTGTGTCCGTCCAAGGGTAAAAACGCCCGTTCGTGCTTGAGCGAGAGCAGATTCATTGATATCAGTTGCGTAGATGCGGCAGCGAGGATAAATGCCCTCCTCCCACAGTAGGATTGCCATTGCATACACTTCTTCCCCGGTCATGCATCCGGCATACCAGATCCGAACGGATGGATAAGTTCGCAGCAGCGGCACAACCTGAGTTCTAAATGCCAGGTAAAAGCTGGGGTCATGAAACATCCCTGTACGATTTGCAGACAGATTCAGCAAAAAACGCTCCATATAGGCACGTTCATGCAAAATCTTTTCTTGCAGTCGAGAGATGTTGGGCAGCTTGTCGGTTTGAATGAGATCTCGAATCTGACGTTTAATTAACGCGCTCGAGTAACTTCGAAAGTCGAAGCCATAGTAGCGATTCACTCCCTCTAAAAGAAGCTGAATTTCGAGATCCTCAAGTTCGGCAAGCTGCATAAGGACGGGCATAAAGGTTCCTGATAAAGCAGTTGGATTATTGGTGGAGCCAAACCCGAAGTACAGACAAGAGCTGATCGGTTTCAACAGGTTTAGTGATGTAGTCCGAAGCTCCCGATTCGATGCATTTTTCCCGATCGCCGCGCATGGCTTTTGCCGTTAACGCAATGATAGGCAGATGAGCGAATTGGGGAATTTCCCGAATGGCTTGCGTCGTTTCATACCCATCCATTTCGGGCATCATCACATCCATCAACACCAAATCAAGATCCGGGTGATTTTGTAATACGCTAATGCCTTCTCGACCGTTTTCAGCGTACAGAATCTCCATTTGATAGCGTTCTAATACACTGGTGAGGGCAAAAATATTCCGCACGTCATCATCGACAATGAGAATTTTTTTGCCTGCCAGCGTTGGATCTTGCTGCTGCGATCGTTCCAGCATTTGTCGCTGAAGGTCTGGTAGGTCTGCCTGAACCCGATGCAGGAAGAGGGCAGTTTCATCCAGCAGACGTTCGGGCGATCGGACATCCTTAAGAATGATCGTGTCAGAAATGCCTCGGAGTTCCCGTTCTTCTTGAGCCGATAGATCTTTTCCGGTGTAGATAATGATCGGCAAGTGGGCCAGGCTGGAGTCATGTTTAATCTGCTCAAGGAAGGCAAACCCATCCATGTCGGGTAGTCCCAGATCGAGCACGAGGCAGTCAAAGTGACCTGATCGCAATGTCTCAAGCGCTTCTGCACCTGTGCCGATCGCGGTAATTGCTACGTCGCTATTGCCAATCAGTTCAACCAGGCTTTGGCGTTGAACGTCATCATCTTCGACGATCAGCAAATTTTTCATCGGACGCTCGACAAACTCCTTAATGCTTGCCAGGGCGTTGAGCAATGACTCGCTGTTAACAGGCTTTTGCAGATACGCGATTGCTCCCTGCCGCAAACTGCGCTGCAATCCCTCTTCTACCGACATCATGTGGACTGGAATATGGCGGGTGTCAGCGTGATGCTTCAGCCGATCCAGCACCATCCAGCCATCGAGAACCGGAAGGCGAACATCGAGCATAATTGCGGTGGGTTTGAGCTGCTGTGCCATTTCCAGCCCGACGTTACCGCGAGTGGCGACCAGTCCCTTAAAGCCTTGCTGTCGTGCCAGATCTAGCAGAATGCCGGCAAAGTTCAGGTCATCTTCAACGATCAACAAGGTCAGGTCGCCCGGTTGAATAGAGTCTCGATCGTCTTCGATCGCCCGCTCGCGCATCAGTGCCATTGGTTCGGGCTGATTGCCTGCTGTCGCTGGTTGCCCTGCTGCTAGCACCGTGGAAGGTCGGACGATCGTGGATTGCAAGGATGAGGTAGCGAGGGTAGGAATCGGTAAACTCCAGCGTTCTCCCTCGCTTTGGGGCAGATAAAGCGTGAACGTGCTGCCGCAACCCAGCTCACTCTTAAGGCGAATTTCACCGCCTAGTAGACGGGTAATTTCTCGGCTAATCGACAAGCCTAAGCCCGTTCCCCCATACTTCCGGGAGGTTGTGCCATCTGCCTGCTGAAACGCTTCGAAGATGACCTGCTGCTTATCTGGCGCAATGCCGATTCCCGTATCAGTAACCGCAAAGGCAATTACGCGATCGGCACGATTCAGCGTTTCTTTATCAAAACTCCAGCCCCCCGTTGCGAGGCTTACGTTGAGGCTGACCTGACCCTGCTCGGTGAACTTAAAGGCGTTCGAGAGCAGGTTTTTTAGAACTTGCTGAAGCCGCTTGGCATCGGTGTACAAAGTGCGCGGCAACTGCGGATCAAAGTTCATCTGAAATTCGAGATTACGATCCTGGGCGACCTGGCGGAATGTGCGATCGAGGTGATTGCGGAAGTCATTAATCGACATTGGCTCTGTTTCGATTGACATCGTTCCCGACTCAATTTTTGCCAAATCCAGAATGTCGTTGATGAGTCCAAGTAAATCGTTTCCGGCAGAATAAATCGTACGGGCATATTCGATTTGCTTATCGCTTAAGTTGCCGTCGCTGTTTTCGGCAAAAAGTCGTGCCAGAATCAGTAAACTGTTGAGCGGCGTTCGCAGTTCATGCGACATATTTGCCAAGAATTCCGATTTGTATCTGGAACTGAGGGCAAGCTGTTCGGCTTTTTCTTCCAGCGATCGACGCGCCTGTTCAATTTCTTGATTTTTGCGTTCCACCTCCCGGTTTTGAACGGCTAATAGTTCGGCTTTCTCCTGTAATTCCTCGTTGGTTTGCTGAAGCTGTTCCTGCTGATTCTTGAGCAGTTCCTCCGAGGCTTTGAGTGACTGCGCCTGCTGTTCTAATCGCTGGTTGGTTCCCGTTAGCTCTTTCTGCTGGGTTTGCAGTTCTTCTGCCAGTGACTGCGACTGTTTCAGCAGTTCTTCAGTTCGCATACTAGCGGCAATCGTGTTGAGGACGATCGCAATACTCTCGGTCAACTGGTCGAAGAACGTTAAGTGAATGTCGCTGAACCGCGAGAACGAAGCAAGCTCGATCACCGCAGTCACCTGTCCTTCAAATAAAACAGGCAGCGCAACCGCATTCAGCGGGGTTGCTTCACCCAGTCCAGAACTAATTCTGATGTAGTCTGCTGGAACTTCAGTCAGGAGAATGCGCTCCTTTTCTAAAGCGCACTGCCCGATTAGTCCCTGTCCTAGCTCGAAGCGGTTGCCTAAGTGCTTGCGCTCTTTGTAGGCGTAGGTGCTGATCAGCTTGAGATAGGACGTGTGGGTTTCGTTGGCTTCCATCAGGTAAAAGACCCCGTGTTGCGCCGAAACCAGCGGAGCCAATTCGGACAGAATCAGCTTGGACACTGTTTCAAGGTCGCGCTGCCCCTGCAACATACGGGTGAATTTCGCCAAGTTGGTCTTGAGCCAGTCTTGCTCGGTGTTCTTCTGCGTTGTTTCGCGCAGGTTGGCAATCATCTGGTTGATGTTGTCTTTGAGGACTGCCACTTCCCCTTTTGCTTCGACGGAAATCGATCGCGTCAAATCGCCCTTAGTCACCGCTGTTGCTACTTCGGCGATCGCTCGCACCTGCGTCGTTAGATTCGCTGCCAGCTCGTTCACGTTATCGGTCAAATCGCGCCAAGTTCCCGATGCTCCCGGCACTTTTGCCTGTCCACCGAGTTTTCCTTCGCTTCCTACTTCTCGGGCAACGGTCGTAACCTGTTCGGCAAACGTTGCCAGCGTGTCAATCATTTCGTTGATAGTGTCGGCTAACGTTTCGATTTCGCCTTTGGCATCTAGCATCAGCTTGAGCTTCAGGTTTCCGTTCGCCACCGCTGTCACCACTCGCGCAATGCCTCGCACCTGGGCTGTAAGGTTGCTTGCCATCGAGTTCACATTGTCAGTGAGATCCTTCCAGGTTCCTGCAACGCCAATCACCTGCGCCTGACCGCCCAGCTTGCCTTCGGTTCCTACTTCCCGTGCCACCCGTGTTACTTCCGAGGCAAAGGAACTGAGCTGATCCACCATGGTGTTAATGGTGTTTTTCAGATCGAGAATTTCACCTTTCACATCCACGGTGATTTTCTTGGAGAGGTCCCCGTTCGCGATCGCCGTTGCCACTTCGGCGATGTTTCGTACCTGTGCGGTCAGGTTGCCTGCCATTGAGTTCACGTTATCAGTCAAATCCTTCCAGGTTCCACCCACGCCGCGGACGTATGCCTGCACCCCGAGTTTTCCTTCGGTTCCCACTTCCCGTGCCACCCGTGTTACTTCCGAGGCAAACGAGTTGAGCTGATCCACCATGGTGTTAATGGTGTTTTTCAGCTCCAAGATTTCGCCTTTCACATCCACGGTGATTTTCTTGGAGAGGTCTCCGTTTGCCACCGCCGTTGTCACTTCGGCGATGTTTCGTACCTGTGCGGTTAAGCTGCCTGCCATGAAGTTCACGCTGTCGGTCAGGTCTTTCCAGGTTCCGGCTACGCCTTTTACTTCCGCCTGCACGCCGAGTTTTCCTTCAGAACCCACTTCCCGTGCCACCCGTGTTACTTCTGAAGCAAACGAGTTGAGCTGATCCACCATCGTGTTGACCGTATTTTTCAGCTCCAGGATTTCGCCTTTCACATCCACGGTAATTTTCTTCGACAAATCCCCATTTGCCACCGCCGTTGTTACCGCCGCAATATTTCGTACCTGTGCGGTTAAGCTGCCTGCCATGAAGTTCACGCTGTCGGTCAGGTCTTTCCAGGTTCCGGCTACTCCGCGTACATCTGCCTGTACCCCGAGTTTTCCTTCAGAACCCACTTCCCGCGCCACCCGTGTTACTTCCGAGGCAAAGGAACTAAGCTGATCCACCATGGTGTTAATGGTGTTTTTCAGCTCCAGGATTTCGCCTTTCACATCCACGGTGATTTTCTTCGACAAATCCCCATTTGCCACCGCCGTTGTCACTTCAGCAATGTTTCGTACCTGTGCGGTCAGGTTGCCTGCCATGAAGTTCACGCTGTCGGTCAGGTCTTTCCAGGTTCCGGCTACTCCGCGAACTTGCGCCTGCACGCCAAGCTTTCCTTCGGTTCCCACTTCCCGCGCCACTCGCGTCACTTCAGACACAAACGAGTTGAGCTGATCCACCATGATGTTAATGGTGTTTTTCAGCTCCAAGATTTCACCTTTCACGTTCACGGTGATTTTCTTGGAGAGGTCTCCGTTTGCCACCGCCGTTGTTACTTCGGCGATGTTTCGTACCTGTGCGGTTAAGCTGCCTGCCATGAAGTTCACGCTGTCGGTCAGGTCTTTCCAGGTTCCGGCTACTCCGCGAACTTGCGCCTGTCCGCCCAGTTTTCCTTCTGCTCCGACTTCCCGCGCCACCCGTGTTACTTCTGAAGCAAACGAGTTGAGCTGATCCACCATCGTGTTGACCGTATTTTTCAGCTCCAGGATTTCGCCTTTCACATCTACAGTGATTTTCTTCGACAAATCCCCATTTGCCACCGCCGTTGTCACTTCAGCAATGTTTCGTACCTGTGCGGTCAGGTTACCTGCCATCGAGTTTACGCTGTCGGTCAAATCCTTCCAGGTTCCCGCTACTCCGCGTACATCTGCCTGTACCCCGAGTTTTCCTTCAGTTCCTACTTCCCGCGCTACCCGTGTTACTTCCGAGGCAAACGAGTTGAGCTGATCCACCATGGTGTTAATGGTGTTTTTCAGCTCCAGGATTTCGCCTTTCACATCCACGGTGATTTTCTTAGAGAGGTCTCCGTTTGCCACCGCCGTTGTTACTTCAGCAATGTTTCGTACCTGTGCGGTCAGGTTGCCTGCCATCGAGTTTACGCTGTCGGTCAAATCCTTCCAGGTTCCCGCTACTCCGGGCACATCTGCCTGCACGCCGAGTTTTCCTTCAGTTCCTACTTCCCGCGCCACCCGTGTTACTTCTGAAGCAAAGGAGTTGAGCTGATCCACCATCGTGTTGACGATTTGAGCCGTTTGCAGAAACTCGCCTTGCAGCCGTTTGCCGTCAATTTCGGTGGCGATCGTCTGCGTCAAGTTTCCAGTGGCAACCGCCCGAATTACTCGCGTGGTTTCAGTCATCGGCTGCACCAGATCAGTGATCAGCGCATTGACCGAGCCGATCGATGCCTTCCATGCTCCCTTCGCATTCTGGAGCGAGGCGCGTTCGCTAATTTTGCCTTCCTTACCAACCACCTGGCTAATGTGTTCCAGTTCAGTTGCCATGTGCTCATTCATCTCAATGATGTCGTTGAGCGTATCGGCGATCTTGCCTGCAATACCGGTCTGGTCGAGTGGCATCCGAGCAGAGAAATTACCCTTTTTTATTTCAACCAGCGTTTTGAGGAGCTGCTGGAGATCGAGGGTATCGGAATTGGGGGTGCGAGAAGCGGTGGTCATAGCGGGTGTAACTTTCGCGGTAGGTCAGGATGAGTACGTCACTGGCTAGAAGTCCTGCCACAGGCATACATCGATTCATTATCCCTGCTTCGTTCAGGTCGATCGCTTCTACCTATGGGCGTAACTTTGTCTTTACTCTACCTTAGGCTAGAGGACGCTGATTGAGGCGCAGCTATTATTTGTGATAGCCCAAATTTTAATTTCAACTCTGCTCTCGATTCTGCTCTCAAAAGTTTGCTCTTTCACTGCTGAATCAAAAGCTTAATCTTCGTTAGCGTTTAATTCATAGCGAAAAAAATTGGTGGCATGGATTAAGAGGAGGGTTGAAAAGCGATTGCTGTTACCCGAACCATCCCCGATACGGAATTAACTTTGAGGGGAACCGAGCCATCTCTCCTCACGCTCAAAGTTCCTCAGCATTTGGGGGTATGGGGACAACCCAGCACTTTTGATACTTTTTAAACATTCTCTTAGATTAAGCTAAGGACATAAAGCTGAGGAAAGTGCTCCCGATCGGTCAGCACTCGGTTTGAATCATTAAGCGAATCAAGGAATTGTTGCTTGTCAAATCAGCCTTTTAACGAAACCCTTAACACTGAAGATTTCAATCATCTGATTGAGGCTGTGGTCAAAGCGGTTTTAAAAGTCGGACAAACCCATGATTTAGAAGAGGCGATTGTGATTCGGGATGAATTGCATCGGCTTCCCGACACGCTGCTGACGGAAGTCTTAAATCAAGTCATCTTGCATTTGGTTCCGATCGATCCGCTGCTTTGTCGCTGGTTTATTATCGATGTTTTTCTGCGCGACGCTCCGCCAGAAGGGAGAGCAGATGTTGCAGAACGAATTAATCTGCTGCTGGCGGATCTCCAGTCTCCTCAGTCGGAATAGGCTCGGTAGAGTAGCGTCTTTAAGGATGAAAGCTTTAAGGATGAAAGAAAAACGCTGCCCCAATCACCACGTAAGTCGCTAACAGCAGCGTTCCTTCCAGCCAGTTCGATCGCCCATCGGCACTGACCGAATTGGCAATAAACACTGCCACTGCAACGGAAACCAGTTCAAACGGATTAAAGTTGAGATCCATCGGCTGTCCCCAGAAATAGCCTGCGATCACCAGCACGGGGGCAACAAACAGCGCGATTTGCAGACTCGATCCCACGGCGACTGAAACTGCCAGATCCATCTTGTTTTTCACGGCAACGACCACCGCTGTTGCATGCTCTGCCGCATTGCCAATAATCGGCAGCAGCACAATTCCGGTAAACAGTTCGGTCAGCCCTAGCTGTTTTGTGGCTTCCTCTAGGGAACCAACCAGTATTTCTGACTCGATCGCCACCAGAACGGTCACAACCAGCAGCACCCCCACCCATAGCAGCAGATTGGGTTTTTTGCCTTCGGGGACGAGTCCTTCTCCTTCTTCTTCGGCAATCCCCACATCATATAGATAGCTGTGCGTTTTCATCGAGAACAGCAGCGTGAGCAGATACACCGTGATCAGCGCAATGGCAACCACGATCGACAGCTTTTGCAGCGTCAGTTGATCAATGCTTGGAGAGGTATAGTCCACTGCCGTCGGCAAAAGCATTGCCACCACTGCCAAATTCATTGTTGAAGCATTAATGCGGGCGATCGTTGGCTCAAAGCTTTGTTCTTTGTGGCGCAGTCCACCCAGCAGCATCGAGAAGCCCATCACCAGCAGCAAATTGCCGATAATCGACCCCGTGAGGCTGGCTTTGACCACGTTTACAACACCGCTTTTCAGGGCAACCAGCGCGATGATTAGCTCTGTAGCATTGCCAAAGGTCGCGTTTAGCAAACCGCCGATCGAGGGCCCAGTGACGATCGCGATTTCTTCAGTTGCAGTTCCCATCCAGGCTGCCAGGGGCAGGATCGCCAGACAGGCACTAATAAAAATCACCAGTGCTCCCCAGTGCAGCGCGTCGGCAAGAACCGAAATGGGCACAAAGACAAGTAAGACAGTAAAGATGAGATTCTTAAGGTTCATCGGTTTCTCAAGAGGCTCCTGAGGGTTTGCGTGCAGTATTCCCAAGAATCATGGCACGCTTCAGCTTCACTCAGCCACCCACTCGCCCCCAATCCACCGCTCTGCTAGGCTGCCACCGTCTCCGCCTCAAACCACGATCGATCGAACTCACAGCCCAGGTGCTCTTGAATTCGCAAAATGTCGTGCTCGGCGTTGCCCAAACAGGTGGTTGCACCCGGAGAAGGCGTGATGTTGAACCGAATACCATTGCCCGGATCGATTTCTGCCTGTCCCAAAATCAGCTTGCGCTGGGTGCGATCGATTAACTGCGGACGAATGCCGCCCACGCCGCGAGCAAACTCCAGATCCTCAAGCTGCAACGAAGGCACAATCTTTCGCACATCCTGGAGGAACAGGCGGCGATCGACCACGGGCATTTCAAACGCCATGTTTTTGAAGATGTAATTGCGAATGTCCCGCACTTTGAACAAATCCCATAGCACTGCCATCACGGTTGAATCGAGCCGCAGCACTTGCAGGTAATCGAAGGCAGTTTTCCAGTCATATCGCTCCAGCAGGGGCATGGGCAGCGCAGTCGGACCAAAGCGCGTTTTGCCGGGAACCGTGACATCAGGATCGCCGTGAATCGCGGCAAAGGGCAGCTTGTCGTTCTGCACCGTGTAGACCTTACCGTTCAGCACTTGCGGCGTGAAGTAGAAATTACCCGCGATCGGCAGACAGGAATATTCCAGCCCAATGCCCATTTTGTGAGCAAACAGCAGGCTGTGTCCCCCTGCAGAAACCACAACAAAGCGAGCGGTCAGCGTTTCATTGGGCGTGACAATGCGGTAATTCGCTCCTGCCGTTTCGATCGCCTGCACTAGCGTACCCAGCTTCAGGTCGATCGTTTTGCCTTCGACGGTTTGCGCCAGCTCGACAAACGACTGCGATAGTGCCCCGTAGTTCACCGCGGTATATTCATCCTGAATCCCGATCGCCACCAGTTCTTCTGGTCGAGCTTGTCCATTGACCTGCACCACATGGGGTTCGACTTCGGCAATCTGGGATTTTTCGAGCAGACTCATTCCAGTGAAGTGGGGCTTGAACTGCTCGTATCGCTGCCGCAAAAATTCACACTCCTGGGAACCAACACCCAGCACCATCTTGGGAAACTTGTAAATCACCCGATCGCGCATCTCATCAGACAATTCTGCGCCGTAGCGCACTACCATCTGCGCCGATCGCCGCACTTTCAACGCCTTTTCCAGGCTGTAGTTGGTTTCAATATCTCCGCAGTGAATAGTCTGGCTATTGTTCGTCGCCTTGGAGTTTACTGCTGCCACGCCACTATATTTTTCAACCAGCGCAACTCGCTTCAGGTCGGTAAACTTTGCCAGCGAATATAGCAGGGCAGTTCCCGCAACGCCTCCCCCAATTACAACAACGTCATACAGTTGGCTGGTCATTCCGCTCTCGTTGGTTTCTACTCGGTTGATTTTTACTCTTTTTATTATTGTAGAGATTTTCCGATCGCTGCTCATCCGCAAACGGTCGGAGGTTCATAACATTTCAGCCTAGCATTCGAATCTGCCTAGCAAGCGAGCCATTCGATCGGCTCTTTGTCGTAATGTGCTGATTGCGGCTGTCAGAATTTGTAATCTTTCACGCTACCGTCCGTGGGGGGAATCGGCTACTTTTCAGATAGAGCGATGCGAAGCAGTTCCCCCTGAGCGGTAATCGTCGTTTCACTGTAAACGGTTTGGAGTGAATGCTAATGGATGCCCCAAAGCCCGAAACCGGAGCTGGCCCATTGTCTGCTTCATCGATCGACTCGGATGTGCCTGAGGCAGGCGGCGGATTTCCCATCATTCAATACTGGGCAGAAAAAACGCTGTCTCCAGAGGGTGTGAAACTGTGGCAGACCTTGACCCACAAAAGTGCCTGCCTCTCTTGCGCCTGGGGTACGGGCGGACAAAAAGGCGGCTTCACGAACGAACTGGGCGAAAAAGTGCAGCGATGTATGAAAAGCGTCGAGGCGATCGTTGCCGAACTTCAGCCCGGACTTACGCCCCATTTCTTTGATCAGTACAGTGTTGCCGAACTTCAGCGGCTCACTTCGCTGGAAGCCGATCGCCTGGGACGTTTAAGTTTTCCGGTGATTTTGCGGGCGGGACAGTCGCACTACGAGCGCATTTCCTGGGATGAAGTGTTTAACATTGCAGAAACGGCATTTCGGCAGCCGTCAGAGCGGGTTGCGTCCTACAGTTCCGGGCGATCGTCGAATGAGGCAGCGTTTTTGTTGCAGTTAATGCTGCGGGCAATGGGGTCGAACAATCTGGCGGACTGCTCGGATTTGTGTCATGCGCCTTCCACGGTGGGACTGAAGCAGATGTTTGGTTCCGGTACGTCGATGGTGAGTCTGGAAAGCCTGAAGCAGAGCGATTGTGTGGTGCTGATTGGCTCGAATGCTCCGGCAAACCATCCGCGATTGATGAATGAGCTGATTCAGATCCGCGATCGGGGTGGCAAGGTGATTGTGATCAATCCCGTGATTGAAGTCGGCTTGGTGAAATTCGCTTCGCCTGCTTACCCAATAAAGTCGCTTTTAAGCGGTGGATCAGAAATTTCTTCGCTTTACCTTCAGCCTGTTCCCGGCAGCGATACGGCTCTGTTGGTAGGCATACAAAAAGCCCTGATTGAGCAAAACCTTGTGCGGTGGGATTACCTCAAGGCACACACCGAAGGGTGGGAAGCGGTCGTAGATCAGGCGCGATCGACTTCCTGGGAAACCATTACCTCTATCTGCGGAATCGATCGGGCAGAAATCCAGGTTGCCGCGCAGATGATTGGTACTTCAAAAGCGGTCGTTTTTGCCTGGGCAATGGGCATCACCCACCATAGCAACGGCACGGATAACGTATTCAGCATCGCCAATACTGCCTTAATAAGCGGCAATGCCGGAAAACCGGGTGCAGGCACAATGCCAATCCGGGGACATTCTAATGTGCAGGGTTTTGGCTCGATGGGCGTCACAGTGCGCCTGCGGCAGGAAATTCAGCAGGCCTTAGAAAAACTGCTTGGACGATCGCTCAGTCGCGTTCAGGGCTACGATGCTCGTGCGCTGATGGAAGCCGCTGACCACAATCGAGTCGATATGCTGCTTTGTCTCGGCGGCAATTTTTACGCGGCAAATCCCGATCTGCATCAGGCAAAACGTGCCCTCGGCAACATCGACACCATTTTCTATGTCGCAACCAAGCCCAACCTGGGGCACTTCCACGGATTAGCGCGGCAAAACACCCTGATCCTGCCT
This sequence comes from Leptolyngbya sp. ST-U4, assembly GCF_039962215.1. Taxonomy (NCBI): domain Bacteria; kingdom Bacillati; phylum Cyanobacteriota; class Cyanophyceae; order Leptolyngbyales; family Leptolyngbyaceae; genus Leptolyngbya; species Leptolyngbya sp. ST-U4. The sequence continues at coordinate 942,101 of NZ_JAMPKZ010000001.1, read as the reverse complement.
GTCTTCAACCGCTTTGAGAATCCCCACCAAACAACCACCGAATCTGGCAACAGTTTCGTGCGGCTTAACGACGAAGGCAAAAGCCATTTGCACGACGCAGACCTGATCTCCGAAGTGGAACTGTTGACCGAAATTGCCCACCGTATTCACGGTACAAATCCCATCAACTGGCGCAAACTGCAGGACACTCGCTACGTGCGCCAACTCATCGCCCAAACCATTCCCGGCTATGAAGCGATCGCCTTGATGGACGACACCCAAACCGAATTTACGATCGCCAACCGGGTCTTCGATCAGCCCACGTTTGCCACTGCTTCCGGCAAAGCTGCAATGTTTACTACACCCCTTCCCCAACTCATGCTGCCCACGCTGCAAGACTTTGGAATTCTTCAGACGAAACAGGCAATGATCTTAATTTTGGGCACGGGCAGAAGCTACTCGCAGCACAACACCGTCGTTTATAAACCAGGAGACAAATATCGCGGAATGCCTCACCGCAACTGTATCTTGATGAATCGATCGGACGCAGCCAAAGCAGGGTTCGAGGAACACCAGCGCGTCACAGTCCAGGGCGATGCCGGAAAACTGGAAAATGTCGAAATTATCTTCGGCGGCATTCGAGCAGGCGCAGCAATGATGTTTTACCCGGAAGTGAATGTCATTTTTAAGGCAAAAATTGATCCTAAGTCAGGTACTCCTGCTTATAAGCGCGTTCCCGTGGCTGTTTACGCTGATGTTTCCTGAGTAACTTCCGTTACTTCTCCCAGAGCAATGATGTCTAGCACGTCACGAACATTTGCTATGAGAGGAACGAGATTAGGGAGTCTATTGCTGGGTGCTACGAGAACAATGACTGCTATTCCAGCTTGCTGCAAGTTCTGTTGATAACGTAAGTTCTGATCTGTCGTAAGCAGACTGGGAGTGAGACTAACCCTCCGCCTGGCTCTGCTCTGGCTTAACCTGCATCACAATGAGCGTCATATCATCATCATTGGTTCGATCGGCTCCCACAAAACGCTGTACCTGATCGAAGAGATATTCCAGGATTGCCTGGGGGGTTTCGCAGTGACGGCACGCCCACTGGAAATGGCGCATCAGATTTCCCTCGTCGAAGCGTTCGCCCTGCTGGTTTGACGCGTCGGTGAAGCCATCGGTGTAATAGATGATGGTGTCTCCGGGCTGAAGCTGAACCTTGTTTTCGTGGTATTTGCTGTCCATATCGAGTCCGATCAGCATTCCGATCGTGTCAAGGCGGACGATCGCTCCGGTGGCTGCCTGCCAGAGCAGGGGCGGGTGATGGGCAGCATTGCTAAAAGACAGGGTGCGGGTCTGCTTGTCGTACTCTGAGTAAAACAGTGTCACGAAGCGGTTAGAGTTCTCCAGATCCGCATACATCACATGATTCAGGTGCTGCAAAATCTTTGACGGCGAGTGGGCGTTGAGCACTTCTGCCCGCAGCATTCCCCGCAGCATGGTCATAATCAGTCCGGCGGGAACCCCCTTGCCCATCACATCGCCGATCGCCACACTCCACTTATCTGACTCGATTTGTCCCGATTTTGTTTTGCGAATCTGGTCATACTTCGCCGGGATGAAATCGTAATAGTCACCGCCTACCCGGTTTGCGGTTTTGCACCGGGCCGCCAGCGATAGACCGTCGATCATCGGACACTGGCGCGGCAAAAGCTGATACTGAATTTCTGCGCCGATTTCGAGTTCGCGATCGAGCCTTTCTTTTTTCCGCAGTTCGACCGTGAGTTCGTCGTTTTCGATCGCTACGGCGGTTTGGTCAGCGACCAGGCGCACCAGCTTTTGGCGGGTTTCTGTCCAGGTGTAGTCGGGGTCGCGGCTGAAAACATAGAGCCTGCCTCGCTCCACGTTTTTCGTCAGAATTGCCGTGCCAAAAAGCTGAACCGAGGTTCCTAAGAAATGATTAACGTGATAATCCAGCGTCGCAGTGCGGTTCGGAATTGCAGTGATTTTGCCGTTGTAGTGGGCATTAGCGACCGCCGTGAGCTGACGGGTTGCAGTCTCGATCGCCACCTTTACATCCTGGCACTGATTGTCTTGACAGTGAAGCCGCTCCAGCCGCATTTGACCGTTAGGCTTAAACAGCACCAGCGCACCCCCATCGGCATCGGTAACTCTTGCCGCAATCAGGGGCGTCAGTTCGAGAAACTGGTTCAGGTTTTTGAAACTGCGAAGCGCAAACCCTAGCGAACTCAGCAAGTCCTGGATTTTGTTTTGCTCCCGGTGCAGCCGCGAAACCAGCTCCTTCAGCGCAAAGACAGGCGTAATGTCTGCTGGCGACGAGGAGCCACCAGGGAAGTCAGACGATTGGGAGGGCTGGCGAGGAGCAGGCACAGCAGTCATGAACTTGGGGAATCTGTGAAAGGAGTAATGACCGGAAAGAAGAGAATTGAAGCGGTAAATTTAGCGGAGCAGGTTTAGTTGGAGGAGGCAAGAAATCAAGGGAGTTCCAAGATAAGGGGAATTGGGGGGTAGCGACAGCATTGGGATAAATTCTAACGAATGCTTGCTCAATTACTATACGGATTTCCCGATTTTCATGGGATTTATCGTTTTGGTGAGTTTAAGCGGGAGAAAACTCTATCAGTAGTGATGTTTCATCCCATTCTTGCTACCGTTGGAGTAGCCGTGCCCCAGCCTGGAACTAGAATCGATCGCCAGATTCAGATTGATTTGCTAAAAGCGATCGCCGTAAGAGGATGGAGCGCTGGTTAAAACCTGGGTGGAAGTGCCTCAAATCAGCAAGCAGCAACCCTTCTGCATCAATTGAGCTGGAACGACCCTAAAGTGCCCATTCTCACTTCCCTTCAATCAAAGAATTATCAAGAATCGTCAAGATATTTTGTGAGCAGTAAAAAGCTCTCCAGAGTAAGGAGCAGATAATGCGATGACTCAAGACCCTCCTGCAAACGATTTGATGTTTCATGATACAGGCGATCTGCTCGATCGGCACACGATGCAGCGATGTCTTGAGCTAGCGCGACAAGCCAGGGGACAAACTGCGCCGAATCCGATGGTGGGTTCGGTCGTCGTGCAAGACGGGGAAATTGTGGGGGAAGGGTTTCATCCAGGAGCCGGACAGCCCCATGCGGAAGTATTTGCCCTGAGAGCGGCAGGCGATCGAGCCGAGGGAGCAACAGTGTATGTCAACCTGGAGCCGTGCAGCCACTTTGGACGCACTCCGCCTTGTGCTGATGCTCTGATTGCCGCCAAAGTGAGCCGAGTCGTGGTGGGGATGATTGACCCCAATCCTAAAGTGTCAGGGGCGGGAGTCGATCGCCTGCGAAATGCCGGAATCGACGTGGTGGTAGGCGTGGAAGAAGCTGCCTGTCGCCAACTCAATGAGGCATTTATCTATCGCATTCTGCATCAGCGTCCGCTGGGAACTTTAAAGTATGGGATGACGCTAGACGGCAAGATTGCCACTACCACCGGACACAGTGCTTGGATCACCAGACCCGAATCGCGGCAGCAGGTGCATTTCCTGCGGGCAGGCTGTGATGCAGTGATTATCGGCGGCAACACAGTTCGGCAGGATAATCCTTTGCTGACCAGCCACGGACAGGGACACAATCCGCTGCGGGTGGTGATGAGCCGATCGCTCGACCTCCCCAGAGTCGCCCAACTCTGGAAGATGACAGAAGCCCCCACCGTTGTTTTTACCGAAGCCGGAGCAAAGCCAGATTTTCAGCAGTTCCTGAGCGATCGCGGCGTAGAGGTGGTCGAAGTGCCCAATCTTTCTCCGGCTGCGGTAATGGCAAATTTATTCGATCGCGGCTTCCTCTCGGTGCTGTGGGAATGCGGCGGTACGCTGGCGGCGGCTGCCATTCGAGACGGGTCAGTGCAAAAAATCCTTGCCTTTATTGCCCCCAAGCTGATTGGCGGTGCGGCGGCTCCTTCTCCGGTCGGCGATCTGGGCTTCGAGCGAATGACCGAGGCGATCGAGCTAGAAGACGTGAAGTGGCAGGCGATACAGAGCAGTTCCCCCGATGGGGTAATCGGGTCTGATCTGCTGGTAGAGGGCAGGATTAAAAGATCGCTTACGTCCTAGGCTGGGGGAGAGGCAGGCGATTCAAAAGGTTCCTATTCGTCGTTGTTGTTTTCGCCGTCTTCGTTGTCTTCGTTTTCATCTTCGTCCTGGTCAGTCACCTTACCCGGTACGTTATTGTCTTCTTCATCGTCCGTGATCTGGGTTGGAGCTGCTCCGGGCTGTTGCAGTCCGCCTTCTTGTTCGGCAGAGCCGCCGCAGCTTGCTAGGGTCAGGCTCAGTCCAGCCACGATCGGCAGTCCCAGTATGAATAGATTCCGTTTCATTAGTCCCAATCTCCCATGCGCTTCATCAGCTTAACTTTGACAGAAGATTGCTGATTAAGACTTGTACTTCTGGATAGAAAGAGTAAAAGAGTATAAGTATTTTTAATGAACTGCATCGAATTTGCTCAGTGCTGTCTGATTCGCTTCACGTAAACTCGATCGCATCTTGCCGTTTCAACGCCTGTCGTAGCCTGATAACCGCTGTTTTCGTAAAGCTGAACTGCCTCCTTCAGCACGGTTGCCGTTTCGATCCAGATTTCCTCATAGCCCTGGGTGACGATCGTGGCTTCTAACGCTTGCAGCAAAAACCGTCCGAGCCCCTGTCCCCGCACTGCGGGAAGCAAATACATTTTGCGAATTTCAACCGCCTGGTTCCCCCTGGCGATCGGATAAAAGGCAGCAGTCCCCACGAGGCGATCCGCTTGCTCGACCACCCAAAATTCGCCCCCGGTTTTCCAGTAGGCTTGCTCCACGTTCAGCACATCCTGATCTGCCCCACAGGGTTCACATCCCAGCCCGTACTCGGTGAGAACAGAAGCAATCAGATCGGCGGCAGTTTGGCGATCGGCAGGTTGCCAGTTGCGGATGCAAAAAGTGCGATAAAAGCGATCCATAAAAGCAGTGAACCGACTGTGCGACTTATGTATCTGTGCGACTTATGTATCTGTGCGACTTATGTATCTGTGTGACTTGTGCATCACTCCTAGAAGATGAGCGGACGTGAGCGGCTGATTTATTGGATTAGACCCGATGCCTATTCCACGGGAAATCTAGAGGTTCAGCATTAAGCAACACAGCGCGTTATGGGTTCGCTAGCATTTGCTCGATCGCTTCAATTTGAGTCGGCAAAGCAGCCGTCAGCACCTCAGAGCCGTTTTCGGTTACTAGCACATCATCCTCAATCCGAATTCCCCGCACGTCGGCAAACTGATTGAGCCGCTCCCAGTTCACCACATTCCGGTAGGTTTCACGCCGCTCTGGGTCATTGAGAATTGCCGGAACTTGATAGAAGCCGGGTTCGATCGTCACTGCCATGCCGGCCTGCAAGGTTCGATCGAGCCGTAAATAGCCCAAGCCAAACCGATCGCTGCGAGTTCTTCCAGGCGCATAACCTGCCAGATCGCCGAGGTCTTCCATGTCATGCACATCCAGTCCGAGCAGATGCCCAATCCCGTGCGGAAAGAACAGCGCGTGGGCATCCTGTTCCACCAAATCTTCGGGTTGACCTTTGAAAATGCCCAGTTCGACCAGTCCTTCTGCCAGCACCTTTGCGCCTAGCAGATGAATCGATCGATATTCCACCCCCGGACGAACTGCCTCAATACAGCGATCGTGCGCTGCCAGTACCACCTGATACAGATCGCGCTGTGTCGGTGAGAATTTGCCCGAAACTGGCCAGGTGCGTGTAACATCCGATGCCCAGCCGGACTCCGCCTCTGCGCCCACGTCTGCCAGCAACAAATCGCCGGGTTTCAAAGGATGGTGATAGCGATCGTTGTGCAGCACTTCGCCCTGAACCGTGACAATACTGCCGTAAGCCGGGGTCATATTGTGCGATAGAATCACGCTTTCCATCACAGCGCGAACCTGTGCCTCATTTTTTGCCTGACGCGTGGCGATTATGCCTGCCCAATGTGCCTCAACGCTGACGGCTGCGGCTTTACGCAGTTCGGCAATTGCCCCCGCATCGTGGATCAGCCGGATCTGGACGATCGCTTCTGCCAGCAATCGATCGCGCTCTTGAAGCTGGTTTGTCGAAGCTATCATGCGATCGAGGATCTGGGACTGCTGAAGCTGAGTGGCAGCATCTTGCACGGGAATCGTCGCCGCATCGTGAACTCTGGATTGAAGCTTCGCGAACGGATAGGCAGCATCTGCGCCAATTTGGGCCGCTAGCTCATCCCGGCGCACCGTTTCTCCATGCCAGAGGATGCTTGCCGGGGTAGGGTCATCGACAAACAGTTCCAGTCTGCCGCCCTCCAGCCGAATCGCCGCATTCTCGATCGGCATCCCTGCAAAGTAAAGAAAATGGCTGCTGGCGCGAAACGGAAAGTGATTTGCCGGAAAATTGCGCGAACTCTGCCGCCCAGACCATAGGACAACCGGAAAATTAACCTGCTGAGCAAGCTGCTGTCTCCGCTGACGCAGAATTTTTGGGAGCGAGGGAAGGAGCGTTTGCATGAATTAAGGCAGTGTTGAAGAAAAATCTAAATTCCATAGGATAATCTTATCCCTTTAGACTATTGCCAACTGCTACCGACAGTTAGACACTGTAGTTGAGGAAAAATGGTGTGTTAATCAGCGGTTAAGAGGTTGTCGTGAAAAAAGTTTTAGCAATCATTCTGGGTGGGGGTGCTGGTACCCGTCTCTACCCGCTCACCAAACTTCGGGCAAAGCCTGCTGTTCCCCTTGCTGGGAAATATCGGCTGATTGATATTCCAGTCAGTAATTGCATTAACTCGGAAATTTACAAGATCTACGTTCTGACGCAGTTTAACTCTGCTTCGCTGAACCGACACATTTCCCGAACCTACAACGGCACGAGTTTCCAGGAAAGCTTTGTCGAAGTTCTGGCAGCGCAGCAAACGCCAGAAAACCCCAATTGGTTCCAGGGAACGGCAGATGCCGTGCGGCAGTATATCTGGCTGTTTGAGGAATGGGATGTCGATGAATACCTGATTTTGTCAGGCGACCATCTTTATCGGATGGACTACTCCGACTTTGTTCGCCGCCATCGGGAAACCAACGCTGATATCACGATTTCAGTGCTGCCGATGGACGAGAAGCGAGCATCGGATTTTGGACTGATCAAAATCAACGAGCAGGGGCGCATTCTCTCCTTTAGCGAAAAGCCCAAAGGCGATGCCTTGAAGCAGGCAATGGTAGATACCACTATTCTGGGACTCACCCCCGAAGAAGCAAAAGAGCAGCCCTTTATCGCGTCGATGGGGATTTATGTCTTCAAGCGGCAGGTGCTGATCGATCTGCTGAAGCAGTTCCCATCCCAGACCGACTTTGGCAAAGAAATCATTCCCGCCGCTGCCCAAACCCACAATATTCAGGCGTACCTGTTTAAGGGCTACTGGGAAGACATCGGAACGATCGAAGCCTTCTACGAAGCAAACCTGGCACTGACTCGGCAACCGCAGCCGCCCTTTAGTTTCTATGACGAAAAAGCCCCGATTTACACCAGGGGTCGATCGCTTCCTCCGACCAAAATGCTCGACTGCCAGATCACTGAATCGATGATTGGTGAAGGCTGCATTCTGAAAAGATGCCAGATTCATCACTCTGTTTTGGGCATTCGCAGCCGCGTTGAAGCAGGCGCAGTCATTCAAGATTCGCTAATCATGGGATCTGACTTTTATCAGCCCTTTGCAGAACGGCAGACCGACTGCGAACAGCACGAAATTCCTCTGGGAATTGGTGCAAACTCGACGATTCGACGGGCAATTGTCGATAAGAATGCCCATATTGGCTGCGATGTGCAGATCATTAACAAAGACCGCGTTGAAGAAGCCATGCGCGAAGAAGAGGGATTCTACATTCGCAATGGCATTGTGGTCGTGTTTAAGAACGCTGTCATTCCAGATGGGACGATTATTTAGGGGATGATTGAGCGATCGGTTTCCCGGCGATAATTTTCCAGGACGAAAGGCGGTTTGGAACCGTCATGGTTATCATCCGAATTGTCCCCCTGCCTCTCTCAATTCGGCTACGGTGTCCATAACGGTGTACTGTCCACAACAGTTATATAGAGGAACAAAGGGGGCAGCCATCTGTGTCATTCCAGCCGCCTCACCCGTCCCAGAATTCGATCGCCTCGCCGTTTTCTCAAGGGGCAATCGCTTCCCTCTCCGGTACAGAAGAAATTCTCTCTGTTTCTCAGATCCCGCTGACGCTGATGATCGGCTTGCCGGGAAGCGGAAAATCTACCCTAGCTGCTCAACTTGCCCAGGAAAGTCAGCAGTGGGTCATCTCGACCGATCAAATTCGGGAACAGCTTTTTGGCAACGAAGCGATTCAGGGCGACTGGAATCTTGTTCAGCGAGAAGTGCAGCGACAGTTCCGGCAGGCGATCGGCGCAATTCGGCAGGGCAGACTTCAGGGCGCAATTTATGATGCCACCAATGTCCGTCGTCGCGATCGTCGACGATTCCTACAGCAAGTTCGATTGATCGGCTTCAACTCAATCACGGGATTTTGGGTTGATACGCCCTTTGCCCTTTGTCTAGAACGCAACCAGAATCGATGGCGCCAGGTTCCTCCAGAAGTGATTTTGCGAATGCACCGTCAGCTTGCAGGTGCGCCGCCCAGCTTAGAGGAGGGATTCGATCGGCTGATTCAGCGCATTGCTCTGATGAATCAAGTCAAAAATCAGGAAATTGAGTCCTTTTTAATTAACCAAAATTAATCGCGCTGCATAATGAGAAGATGCACTGACGCCTTGATGAATTGAATGTCGATTCGATTTGTTTTCTGTGCCATTCTCTATATCGTTTAAACCATCTTTACTGGCATGAAAAGAGGCGGAGTCAACGCGAATGCGATGCGTGTGATCTTTCGCCGTCAGTTTCTTGTCTTAAGTTTTAGTTTTGCCTCCCTTGTCTTGGGCTACCGCAAAGTTGAACGCCTGATCGGGGGCAGTGGTATCGCAAGCGATCGAACTTCTTCTTTGTTTTCAGATATTCAAAATCACTGGGCAGAAGCCTCAATTCAGGCGATCGCGAAACGGGGTATCCTCAACGGCTATCCAGACCAAACCTTTCGCCCGGACAGTTTCCTGACCAGAGCGGAATTTGCAGTCATTTTGTCGCTCATTTTTCTTGACGCCGAGCCTGTGCGTGAGCCGATGCAAAGCAGTTCCCTTAATGGGGCACTCAATGGGGCGATCAATGGAGCGATCGCGTTTTCTGATGTTCCTGCGGCTTACTGGGCATATTCTGGCATTGAGCAAGCCTCCCTGAACGGCTGGTTTTCGGGCTATCACAATGGGACGTTTCTACCCAATCAACCGATTTCACGTACTCAGGTTATGGCGGTTTTGGGGACGGCACTGGGCTTTGAGTCGCCTGCTCATCCACTGCAAATTTTGAAGCTTTACTTTAAAGATGCCGATCGCATTCCCGACTGGACGCGCTGGCCCACTGCGGCAGCAATTCTGCAAGATATTGTGGTGAGCTATCCGGATGTGCGGCAGTTCTATCCCGATCAGAACGCTACACGAGGCGAGGTTGCCGCGATTTTGTGTCGTGTTCTCAAGCTAAATCATGCAGTACCGCTTGCGTATTCCACCTGTGGTTTAGGAATTAATGACCTGAAGGGGAATGTCACGGTTGCCTTTCCGCAATGGCGCGGCAGTGCCCGGCTGATGCAGGACATTCAAACGGTGCTTGCCAATTTTCAGTTTTATCCAGCCGATCGCATTAACGGGGAATACAATTTTGAGACCGAGCAGGGTTTAACCACGTTTTGTGATTTCTACAGTCTAAACACGATGAAAACAGGCGTGCTGGATGAAAAGCTGGGCTGGACGCTCACCCACGCTGACCCGATCGACTATTTTCTGGCATCGGCGCAAGATCGAAACGCAGTCTACAAAGAATTTTTGGCGCAGGAAGTCGCTTATCCCGGCAATCGGCTGGCATTTCTCGATCGCGGGGCTGCCAGTTCACGCTACTTTGCTGATATCTCGCAGTTTCCAGCCCGTTTAGCCGCAAAACTAGACGAAGAGGTAATTACCCCCTCGGCGGAACGGCTTCGTATCGCCTCGCTGGGCGACAGCAATGTTTTAACGGGAACGAATCAGCGGGTTTTCTTTACTCCGTTTCCTGAATACGGCACACTGCCCGCGATCGATAGCACTGGCTTAGACTTTCTTCATCCCGATATTCAAGAGGCTTGCCTCTGCGTTGGCAGCCTTGTCAACGGCACAATGCAAACCCACTGGTCAGGCAGAAACGCACTGGATAACGTTGAAATGTGGAGTACGACAAAAATCATTCCCCTGCTCAATGTGGTTTGTCAGGCAAACGCAGTCCAGCCCGACGCGAACGTGCGAGATTGTTTGGTGCGTCCGGTGGGCAGCCCAGAAGGGTATGGATTTTATAATCTGGCAGTGGATCCGATGAGCTATCAACGCGCGATCGCGTCATCAAATGCAGCGGCGGCAACCTTTAAGCAATTTTTTACCCCGCCAGAACTGGAAAACTGGGTGAGAAACCTGACAGGCAATCGCTATCTCGACTTTACCGGACGCTACGACGAACCGCCCTTTATCCAAAACCCCGACCTCTGGAGCCAGACCACAAAAGCCGTGCTGCTTAAATCTGCCTACAGCGATCATCTGGGCACAAATGCCATTTCAACCTGCGATCTGGCACGATTCGCCGCGATGTTAGGCTGGCATAATTATTTACCGACGGCTGCCAGTTTGCCAGCGGCGCAGTGGAGCAGTTTAGAAACGGTGGTGCGGGCAATGGCAATGGATAACGCTCGCTATCTAGATGGGGCGATCGAGCGGCTGCACCTGAGCAGCAGCATTCAGGCTCCGGTAATTGTCTCTAAAGTGGGGTTTGGGCGCAGTCAAATTCGCGATCGCACTGAGCTTTGCTATGTAGGGCTGGTTTGGTTTATTGATACGAAGCACCTCCCTTTAGGAGATCATCGTCCGGTTCAAGCAGGGAAACCTGCCGTCCTGCGTACCTTTAGCCTTGCGCTGCGAGCTGCCAAAGCTCTTAATAATGCAGCCGAAGAAGCCAGACAGCTCGATGCCAGAGTTGCGGCAGAAGTCACAGAAATCCTGCGGCGAATTATGACTCAAGAACTAGCGTAGGAATAATTCGGAATTCGGAACGGTGGAGCTTTTATACCCATTCGATCGATAAGAGCTATAGATATCCCTGCCCTGCTAAAGTTCTGAACCCCAAACGCTGAATTTCTAACGGGCTAAAGTACGGGAATTTCCCTATTTCCTGCCTTGCAACCGAACCCGCAGCAGGTCAGAATCCTGATAGCTTATAGGCAGATGCTATATTTAAGTGCTTAAAGGAATTGGCTGAATGGCAGCAACCGACTTTAAAGACTACTACGCTGTCCTGGGAGTCAACAAAACTGCCAGTGCAGATGAAATTAAGCAGGCATTCCGACGACTGGCGCGGAAATATCACCCTGATGTAAATCCAGGGGATAAATCGGCAGAGTCAAAATTTAAAGAAGTCAACGAAGCATACGAAGTCTTATCTGATACTGATAAGCGGCGCAAGTACGATCAGTTTGGTCAGTACTGGAACCGGGTTGGCACTCCAAGCAGTAGTCCGACCGGAACTCCGGGCGCAGATTTTGGCGGATTTGATTTCAGTCAGTACGGCAGCTTTGACGAATTTATTAACGAGCTGCTGGGTAAATTTGGCGGCACTGCGGGTGCACCGGGCGGGGGTCGTCGCGCCTACACCTATCGCACCAATCCGGGCAGTTCTGGATATGGTGGATTCAGCGATTATGCAGACTTTGGAAATTCCGCCGCTAACGTTCCGACTGATCTGGAAGCTACCCTGACCCTGACCCTCTCAGAAGCCTTTCATGGCGTTCAAAAAAATCTGCGCGTCGGCACTGAAGACATCAAGGTGCGGATTCCTGCCGGAGTCAAACCGGGCAGCCGCATGACCATTCGCGGCAAGGGACAGGTGAATCCTTACAATCAGCAGCGCGGTAATCTTTACCTAACTGTGGAAGTGCAGTCTCACCCCTTCTTTAAGTTTGAGGGCGACAATTTGACCTGCGAAGTGCCGATCGCTCCCGATGAAGCGGTTCTGGGTGCGTTGATCGAAATTCCTACTCCCGATGGCAGCGTCACGATGAACATTCCTGCCGGAATTCGATCAGGTCAAACTTTGCGGCTACGGGGTAAGGGCTGGCTCAATCCCAAGGGCGGCAGAGGTGATCAGATGGTGCGAGTGGTGATTGTACCGTCAACCAGCCTTAGCCCGATCGAGCAGCAGGCATACGAAACCCTGCGCGATAACCGCAGCACCGATCCCCGCGCTCAGCTCAAACAAATTAAACTCTAGGGTTGTGGTGCAAGCTGAGGGTTGTGCCATGATAGGCTCGTCAAAGGACGCTCATCCCTGAATCTTTGTTCTGCTGAATGTAGCCTATGCCCCTATTGCGCGATTTCACATCCTGGCTTCGCGAGTTCAGCCCTGCGGCGTTGCGAAGCGGTTTTCCCTACCGGGTAATCGGCTCCAGTCTCCTGGGATTCCTGCTGGTAGGCTGTCACTCTTCGGTACTGCTGGGCGAGCGTCCGTTTTGGAGCCAGCACAATCAGCAGAACAATTCCCAACGCCCCGATCGCCAGCCCCGCAGCGAGGGCGGATTAAAGCTAGGGGCAATGCTGCCTGTCACCGGAGATTTGGGTCAGGTAGGACGACCGATGCTTCAAACGTTGCCCCTCCTGGTGGATACGGTCAATCGCTGCGGCGGCGTGAATAATGCCTTTGTTTCTCTGGTGGTCGAAGACCAAGCTGTTAAACCACTCGATGGAGCACTGACCCTGGACAAGCTTGTCGAAGCCGATCGAGTCAGCGCGATTGTAGGAGCGTTTTCGAGCGAGGTAACTGCGATAGCCCTACCCGTTGCTGTTCAGAATAAAGTACTGCTGATTTCGCCTGCCAGCGTTAGCTCCTCATTGACTAATCGTGCCCAGCAGGGAACATACAAAGGATTTTGGGCAAGAACGGTTCCTTCCGAAACGGAGGAAGCGATCGCTCTGGCACAGCTCGCCCAGAAACGCGGCTTTCGCACCGTCACAACGATTACGGTTAGCAAGCCCGATGCGATCGCTCTTGAACAAGCATTTATTGCGGCTTTTGAAAAGCAAGGCGGCACTGTACTTGATAAAACTCAACCCCTGCGCTACGCCGTTAACGCTGACCCCTTTACACTGGAAGAGTTTGCCTATGCTGCGTTTCGTCCCTTTGATCCGCCTGATGCAGTCATCGCTATTCTTGATCCGGGAGCAGGTGCGTCGCTGCTAAAATCTGCGGCTGAGATGGGGTTAACAGAGGGAGTTCCAGTCGTGCTGACAGACGAAGTTCGCATCGATGCTTTTGTTCAACGAGTGGGCAAAGCGACGGATGGCACGTCTCTTCTGTCAGGAGCGATCGGGACGGCTCCGGCATCAGATGGTTCAGCCTTTTCTGATTTAGCGAAACTGTGGCAGGAGCAGTTTGGCAGCCCTCCGGGACTATTTGTGGGGCAAACCTGGGATGCTGCTGCCCTAGTGATGCTGGCGGCTCAGGCAGCAAAATCAAACAGCCGTGAGGAAATCCAGGCAAAGCTGAGAGAGGTTGCCAATCCTCCAGGGATGACGGTGAACCATGTGTGCGAAGGGCTGGCTCTACTCAAGAACGGACAAGAAATTAACTACAACGGAGTCAGCGGCAAAGTCGACATCGATCGCGCTGGGGATGTCAAAGGCAACTACGATGTCTGGACGGTAGACGATCGCGGGCAGTTTAAGCGGATCGATCGCATCAGTCCTGCTGATTAGGTTGCGTCACCCATTCGGTTGTCTTACAGATTAGGCAATCTGATCGCTAACACAACACAACATTAGATAATAAAAGCACCCTCGGTTTGGCAAAAATTAAGTACTTTTTCATTCCCTCCTATGGCTCAAACAGTGACCGTTGTCTTTAATCCTGAAACCCCTTCGACCCGGTTTCAGGTCCTTCCTGTTGATGTGCAAAACGGAGACAGTGCCCCCACGCCTGTCTTTATCTCTCCGATTCGCGGCAATGTGACTTCCTGGCTTGCTTGCAATGGCTATCAATGGGTGCAAGGCTCCCAACCCGAACAATGGATCAAGGCTTAGGGTGAGCTTTCAAGGAGCTTGATTTCCGCTAATCCCTGCTGTAGAGAGACTACGGTGTACCTCCATCTTGCTACCCAGGTTCAAATTGCTACTGCTTGCCCCCTAACCCCTTAATTCTGGAAGAAACCGAGCCTAATTCGGAGTTGAAAGTCCCCCTGGAGGATTTGGGGGGCTGCCAACCTGAAAATGCTCACAAGAATGCCTGATGTGGACAGGCTAGGTATTCAGGCTAAGGAGCTTTAGTCAGCCTGACAATCATTCGATTCACCGTCGGATAAAGGGCTTCCAGGTGAGGATTATCAGAGTCAAAAAGCTGGTCTCCCATGACTGCCTCGAAGTCAGCCGATCGCATTTCGATCGTTCCTGGCTGAGGAGCCAGCCGCAGAATGAGCAAGTCCTCATATTGAGCCAGCCGAGTTCCGGTAAGCACAACTGTTCCTGAATAATCCCAGCCGAAGCCATAAAGCTGAAACGGTCCCAAAGCTGCCTGTAAATCCATCAGGGTGGCTTCCATGCCGATACCCTCAGCCGTTTTCCACTCTGTGCCCAACTGCGAGACGGCTTCGGCTTGCGTCCGGCTTTCATCGCGCCAGATCACGGTGAACGATCGCGTTTCGCCCAGATCTACTCGTGTTGCGGGGCGCATTTCGCCTTCGCCCACGGAAAACTGCTGATTTGTTAATTGCTCCGAGCCATAGAGATTCACCAGATCGTCAAATGCTGTTGCGGCTGTAATCTGCCCGACTCGCGCTCCGGGGACAATCAAAAACTCGGCTGCCGGAGCAGTGGCATCTTGAGCCGGAGCCGAAATGACCGGGCTGCTAATCACACGCGAATCCGCAACCGTTGAAGAATTTGCGGGTGCAGCAAAAGGCGAACCGGCATTGGGGTTTTCAGGGGCAGAACAACCCATCGATGCGATCGCTCCACCTAGCATCGCCGAAAAAAGAACTTTGAGTTTCATGAATTCAAACTAAAACAAATCAAATCCCAGCACATAGGCATCGCTGGCACGAATCCGTACGATAAAGGGCGCACCGTTGACCCGTCCTTTCACCTCCCAGGCACGATTGCTCTCGACGCGATCGACATCATCAATCTCCACCACATCTGAGTAGGGGTCGCGAATGCTGAGCCGCTGACCCACAACTGCCCGCGCCACATCTTCGGCATCACTCTGGCTGCGAACGCTGCCGCCATCGGAATAGGTTCTGCGCCAGTCTTGGTTGTCGTCATCATCGCGATCGCTGCGATCGACTCCCTCCAGCCGGTAAAGCTGCACATTGCCCGTCCCGCTGGAATAGTCGCACCCCACTACAAAAGAGCTACCCTGCCGCTGGCTCACCTGCATCTGAACCTCAGCTCCGCCCGTTACCGGCTGGATCGATAAAATCTCACGCACCCGCAGTCCCCGATTTTCTGCCTGCTCGGTACAGATTTCTTCTGCGTCTCCTAACCCTCCGCGCTGCGCGAATAGCAATGAGGTATTGCTGATTAAAGTCGAAGCACGAACCGGAAAAACTGCTAAGCCTGTTGTCAGAGTCAGCGAGGAAACAGCAGCCAGCACAAACGTCCTCATAGTTCCGCAATTCCTTACGTAGATAAAAGTAGAGTCAAAAGGAGAGCCAGATGATAGGGGCGGGAATCTTATCATGGGAATCTTGTTAATACAGACGAGCTGATCGCGGCAAAAGGTTCCAGCTTATGTGAATTTTCTCTGCGACTGCGGCTGAAGTAGTGGGCCCTTTTTCCACAGTCGAAGGGACTTCCATTAAGCTAGGGGTGAGCTAGTCTACAACCTCCATTTTTATTCCTATTCTTTTATTTCTATTTCTATGGCCGCTGTTTTTTGCAGTCGAGGACATCCGAATCCGGGCGACAACCGATTTTGCTATCTGTGCGGCGAGAAGCTGAGCAGTCGGGCAATGCAGCAGGACTTGATTTTAGGCGATCGGTATCGAGTCGTCAGAGAACTCGGGCACGGCGGCTTTGGGCGCACCTACCTTGCCGAAGATTTAAACCGATTTCGTGAGGCCTGTGTGCTGAAGGAATTTGCGCCGCAGGTTCAGGGCACGTCTTCGCTGCAAAAAGCAGAAGAATTGTTTGAGCGAGAAGCAGGGATTCTCTACGGCTTGCATCATCCTCAGATTCCGCGTTTTCGGGAACTGTTTCGGGCGGTGCTGGGCGATCGCAGTCATCTGTTTCTGGTGCAGGACTACATTCCTGGAGAAACCTATGGGCAACTGCTTCAGCAGCGACAGCAGCAGGGAGGCACATTCAGGGAGCCAGAGGTTTGCCAGCTCTTGACCCAGATTTTGCCCGTTCTAACTTATTTACATCACTCTGGCGTGATTCACCGCGATATTTCGCCCGACAACTTGATTCTGCGATCGAGTGACGGTTTGCCTGTTCTAATTGATTTCGGCGGCGTAAAACAAGTTTCGGCGGCGGCTGAATTGCAGTTTGTACCTCCCGCTCAGGTTGCTCCTGCCGCGACCCGTTTAGGCAAAATTGGCTATGCCCCGATCGAGCAAATGCAGCAGGGGGTTGTTTCCCCTCAGAGCGATTTGTATGCCCTTGCCGTCACCGTGCTGGTGCTGCTGTCGGGGCAGGAACCCACATGGCTGCTCGAAATGAAGGGCACCCGTCCGCAGTGGCAGCGATCGGTTGCAATCAGCCCAGCCTTGACCCAGATTTTACAGCGAATGCTGGCCTCCCACGCTGACGATCGATTTCGTTCTGCTGATGCCGTGTTAACAGCACTTCAGCAAGCCAATTTGGTTCCGGCTGCCCATCAACTGCCGCTTCAGGTTCAGGAAAATGCCGCGACTGCTCATCTGCCCACGGCTCCGATCGCTGAACATCTTCATTCTCCTCAGGCGATATCAGGCGGTTCTCCCCCAGGCATGGCGACTGCTCCCACTGCGCCTCAAACCATTGCTAGGGGTCAAGCAAAAAATCAGGTTCAGTGGCACCAATGGGCGGCGTTGGGCGGTGTGGTGCTGGCTCTGGGTGGGGCAGGCTGGATGGCACACGATCGATGGCTGCCGCTTTTTTCCAGTCGTAGTCCGAGTTCTCAGCAAGGAAATCGTCAAATGACGCCTCAGCAGCGGAGCCAGAGCCTTGGCGTTGATTTTTCCTTTCTCGTGCAGCTTACCAATCAAACGTTTTATACCCGCTATCCCGATCAGCAGGGGCGCACGCTAACCAATGCACCTCAGGATCAGGAGCTGCGAAAAACCTGGGATATCATTGCTGCGGAGTGGCTCAGCCTGCTTGAGACGAACTTGAGCGAAACTGTCCGCCAGAAGCTCGGCAGCTACACCAAAGCCGATCGCGATCGCTGGAAAGAGCAGATCAACCAGCTTTATGTCAGCAGTCGATCGCTGTTCGACTTGACCGATGCTCGCTTTTTCGCGCTGTTTCCTGACCAGCAGGGGCAAAATTTTATCGATCAGCCGATCGGTCAGGTGTGGCACGGTATGGCAGCCGAGCAGGTTAAAACTTTAAACCATACTGCCCTGGAAAAAATTCAGTTTGCTCCGGGCACATTTAGTCAGCAGGTGAATGGTCGCCTTGCCCCCGGAACTGGGAGGGTTTTTCTGGCAAACTTGTCTGAGGGACAGATCATGCGCCTGAATATCCAGGCTGCGTCCCAAAGCACCTTGCTCTCGATCTATTTGCCGAAGCCAACCCGCGAATTGCCCGTTCTTTTGGAAGACTCAACCGATGTAACCTGGACGGGCAATCTACCCCAGTCTGGCTATTACGAGATTGTGATCGTTGCCAGAGGAAAGACTGCGACTGACTATCAGCTCAATCTTGCCATTGACAATGTCACTTCTGCTCCAGTAGAAGCCGCCCGCCCAGAAGCACCCGAAGCGAAAAACTAACGGACTTCCAGGGTGAAAGAACCGCGTCCCGAGCGATCGTAGGAGTTGGCAATAATCCGATAGGTTCCGTTTTCCGGCAGCGTTACCGTTACGGTCGAATTGGTATTCTCCGGCGTGGCATCGTCATTTTGGGCAATGACGCGTTCGCTCGCATCAACCACGATGACATAGGTGTCAAAGTCGGAACTTTCCATCGAAACCGTGATGGACTGCCCCTGCCGCCCCTCAATGCTGTATTCCTGATAGAAACTGCCGTCCGAAGGAAGCACAGGCGAACCTGGACCCAGTGTTCCCTGTTCGCGCAGAAGTGCCTGTCCGCTCTGACGCTGCAAGGTTTGTCCCTGCTGCTGAGGGGTTGATCCTCCCGCCGCCAATCGAATGCTGTAGTCGCCCGTTTCGCCCGCCGCATAGGTGTTTGCCAGCACCGTGTAGATGCCATCTACAGGCAGAGCCGCAGTGACACGTGCATTCGAGCCACCGCCGCTATCATCGTCCTGAGCCACGTTTTGACCATCTGGAGCGAGCAGAATGATAAACGGATCAACCTGGCTGCTGCTCATCTCGATCGTGATGCGATCGCCCTGCCGTCCCTCAAAAGTGTAGGCATCGAAGAAGCTGCGATCAGTCGGCAAAACATTGCTGTCGCGATCGAGCCGCCCACTCACAGGCCTATTCATCGCAATTCGTTCAGCAGTATAGCCTCCTCCCAACAGCGGCGACTGTTGTGCGACACGCGGGGCACTCCCCTCTCTCACCGCAGTTAGAAAAGGCTGGACGCGATCGACCGAGATAGCAAAGCCAATTCCCGTATTATTCGTGCCGTTGCTGCCCGGAGAGAAAATTGCGCTGTTGACTCCGATCAGCTCTGCCTGACCGTTAAGCAATGGTCCACCAGAGTTACCGGGGTTAATTGCCGTATCAGTTTGAATCAAGCCTCGATTGCTGTCAACCCGGCTAACAATTCCTGTAGTGAAGGTTCCCTGAAACTGTCCAAAGGGGTTGCCGATCGCAAAGGCGCGTTGACCCACTGCTACCGATCCTGCAGGCGCGATCCGCACTGTTGGCAGATCATTCTGTCCGTCAATCTTCACAGCTGCTAGATCTAGCCCATTTTCACCAAAGGCGATAACCTCGGCTTCAAATTCTCGCCCGTCTGCCAGCGTCACTGTGACCTTTTCAGATCCGCTGACGACGTGAGCATTCGTTAAAACTAAGCCATCCTGAGAAATTACAATGCCGCTGCCTGTCCCTTCCCCTGCCTTGATCGAGACTACCGCTGGGCTTGCCTGCTGATACACCCGAACATTGACGGTTTCCTCCTGATCCTGGGTTTGCGCCAGCGCAGAGGAGGCATTCGTTTGCCCAAAACGAGCCAGATTTAGCAGTTCTACTGAGCTGACTGCATTCAGCAGATTAAAGCTAAGTGCGGTTCCTAGCACTGCAAAACCAGAAGTTACGGAGCGGAGAAATTTACGATTCATGCTGTCACCACGCGATTGATGAGAGTGAGGAGACGAATAGATTACGATCGAGTCTAAAGGAAATGAATTGCCGCCGTCTTTATGCCATTCACCGTCTTAGCCTTTAAATCCGGTCAAACTGGTGTCTACCCTGCTAGAGAAACGCTTAACAGATTGCTAAAGCGTCATGTGAGATTGGCTGGGAGATTGTCAGATGGATCAGATGGAATTTAAGAAAGGCTCAGATAAAACTCAGGCTGGTTTTGATTTGCAGCGATCGGCGAATCACTGATGATTTCGCTTTATAACTGCTGATGCCCCTCCCCGTTTGTCAATGGCAATGCCCGCTGTCTCAAAGTACCCAGCCAGCTATCCTGATTATTCAGAATAGATCAGCTCACAAAAAATTGGCAGTATGCCCTGGACAGAAAAGGGGATAGAAACTGAATTCCTTCAGATTTCCACCCCCACTGATAAATGATTTGGGAATAATTCGGTTTTTAGAAAGGTAAAGGCTTAAGGCTCATCAGGATAATCAACAGGTTGATAATCTACGTAATCCGAAGAGACATCTGAGGTCGATCGAATCGATTCAGAACTGCGACGACGTGGCGAAGCACTCGAATTCGATCGGGGGCGACGAGAACGGGGCGACTCATCCGTATTGTTGGTGCTGGAATTATAGGTGCTGGAGCTATAGCTGCCGCTTGAGCCATAGTCGCTGTCGTAGCTGGGCGGCTCTACGTTCCGGCTATCTGTATCCCGTCTGCGCGTTGAGGAGCTGTCAAAATCATCATCCCAATCTCGGTTTGTCTGCGATCGATCGGGAGGCAATGGTCGGGCAGCCCGACGACGAGAGCGATCGTCTGCGACATAGCGCTGCGAAGCTGTTCCCCCTGTAGGGTAATCGGAGGTGCGACTCCGGCGGCGATCGTCTGCATAGTCGTCATATTCGTTTCTGGAATCCCGGCTGCCCCGAATCCGACGCGAAGGACTGACTCGGCTGCGTTCGTCGATCGGCGTGAGATCATCCAGTTCAGCCCGATAAACTCGGCTTACTGGACGCTCTTCATCCACAACCGGAGTCGATCGCTTTGCCTGCTCTGTGGCAATGCCGCGCAAACGAACTGCCTCGATCGCAAACCAACCGGCTGCCCCGGTCGAGAGAAACTGGGCAAACTGCAAAATCGGATCAAGCCGCCAGCCCTGAAAGAAGAGAATGCCGCCGCAAAGCAGGGCAATGGCTGCAAAGAAAATATCCTGGTCGCGGGCTAAGGCAGGTCGCATCGTCCGCAGAAAGTATAGTCCGGCTCCTGCAAGAATCAGCGCGATGCCAAGGACGCTAGGCAAGCCGAATCCGACGTTTACCATTTCAGTTCTCCGATGTTATGTCCCTATCTTAGCGACTGTAAATGTAGAATCCGCAACTGCAATCCGGCAAAAGGCATTGCTTTATTGTTCAACCCGATTCGCATACACACGATGCTGAAACAGAATGCTGAAATAAAAATGCCGTAATCTAGCCGTAATCTAAATGACGTGATGCTTAAAAGCCCCGGAATCGCATCATGGACAGACGAGCGCTGCCGTCAATGCCACCTCCGAGGCTAATCTAAACGAGGATTGAGGGTCTCAAGCGTTGAGAATGGGAATGAAACGGGCGAAGTTTCAAGCCAGATTTATCCTAGCGCAGATAGGAGAGCTTCCCTACCGCAGAAGTACAGATACTGCAGAAGTAGAGAGTAAAAGTACAGTACTTTAGACCACAGCACTTAGACGAGAACCTAGACTAGAACGCTAGACCACAACACTACTGACGCTGAATCTTATCTCTTTGGCTAATAAAAACAAGTCCAACCACGATCGGAATGACAACAATGACTACGCCAGCCAGGAGGCTGTAAAGGAAGTTTGCGAGAGAGGGTGTCATAGGGGTTTATCCGTTAAGAATAAGGCTACTGAATTAAATATCTTATCGGTCTGTTTCCCATTTGAGAAGAGTGGCACGATCGCCAATTGCAGGAAAGCGTTGGCAGAATTCAACCAAAAGCAAAGCTGACAGCTCAAAATTCATGCTTGGGGACGGTTAAAATATGAGTAGAAAGTTACGAAGCTTAAAAAAAATTGCCGCTCATTTCGTGCTGAGAACTGTCTATGACTGCTACCACGATCGCTACCTGGGTTCTTTCACCACTGCTGGGTCTGCTGATCCTGCTGTTTATTTTCCGCATTGTGTTGACTTGGTATCCGCAGGTTGACCTGGCTAAGTTTCCCTTCAGTATCATCACCCTGATTACAGAGCCACTGCTGATCCCGCTTCGCAAGCTGATTCCGCCGATGGGAGGCGTTGATATTACGCCTATTCTCTGGGTTGGCATCTTTAGCTTGCTGCGAGAGCTGTTCCTGGGACAGCAAGGCATTTTAACGATGATGAATCGCGGAATTTAGGGTGTAAAGCGCAGGATAGCTCTATTTGTTAACCACTCTATTTGTTAACCAATTGTCCCAGTTTCCGCAGCATTCGCTGAACCGGGCTGGTTTGACTGGTAGGGTGAGCTGAGTATTTTTCATGCAGGGCAGCTTCATCGATCGCTTCATTGAGATAGCGGTAGTGCTTCCAGATTTCCCAGTAGGGGCATCCTGGCTGAATCTTAATCCCTGCCCAGTGAAGAAACTGCAGCGATCGCCCCGTCTGTGGATCAAAAAGCTGATAGTTCTTAGAAATAAAATGGGGGCTGCCTGCCCAGTTACCGGGCATGGGTTCATCGTGGTGAGCAAGGTTCAGGCGACGTGAAATTTGCTTTAGCACCAGGTAGTTGAGAATTGGCTGGTCGGAGACCTTGCCGGAGAAATCAAAGTATTCTGGATGAGCAGCACACTCAGCACAGAGCGCGTAAAGGTCTGTTTCAGGCAGTAAATATTTTTTTGCTGCCCAGAATCCGCTATTAAACACGTCTTGCAGCTCGGTTGGGCTAAAGATTCTCTGTTGCTGGACGATTGGTGAAAAGATGTTTTGAATTCCTGAGCGATGCTGGTAGTCGGCGCAGAGGAAGTCATAGCGATCAAAATTGTGCAGCACGTCGATGATTTTCTCAAACACCACAATATCGGTATCGATATAGAGAAATTCGTCGAAGGGTCCGAGCCAGCAGGCCTGCTTTCGCAGCTTATTAGGCTTGTCAAAAAATCGATCGCCAAAAATTTGATGCAGCCGCTGGGAGCAGCGTTCCAGCAGATTGAGATCGGGGAAAAGCTGCACCTGATGCCGTGCCAAAGCCGCCGCTACCTGATGGTAGTTTTCGTCGTAGGGAATCAGAACGATCGGCGTGTCTGGATCATGCAGTCTTAGACTATTCAGCAGTGCGATCGACTGATCGAGCACGCGATCGTTGGCGACGATATAAATGCCGCGATTCATAGTAGAAGTCCTCAGTGAATGGCTTGGCGAATGGTTTAGCGCGTCAGTTGCAGTTTTCGGAAAACCCGCTGCATTAAGCCCGGAGGTTGATTGTACAAGCGAGGCTTACCAGTCAGAATCGGACGCTGTTCCGGCTGGTGCAGATAGCGATAGTGCAGAAAAAGATCACGGTAGGGAAACTTGATATTTTCGCCGCGACAGACACGGTTGAATAAAACCGAAGACAGACCGATGTAGTGCAGGTAAGTCAGGCGATTGGCGCGGTCGTACAAAAGCGGGTCTCCCCCCGCAGTTTCTTCGATGAAATGGGGTGAAGTGACACAACAGCCTGTTCGCTGAGCGATCGGCAGCGTCAACGCTAGATTATTGACTGCAAGCTTTGCCTTCATCACCATGTAATTGAGAATCGTCTGATCAGGAGCCATGGGGTATAGCACCGAGGCATCGCCCGATTGCAGTTCGCTCAGCAGCCAATGCAGCATTTCCGGGCTGAAGACGTTTCGTTTGGATGCATAGAAGCCGGAGCAGAAAATTTCCTGCAAGCGATCTGGGTCAAACAGCAGGGCAAGTTGAGGCGCCGCCAGATCATACACATGGCTGGGATCAGTGTACTGGAAGTCATAGACGACCCAATCCGATCGATCGAGCTGAGCAAGGATGTCGTCTAGCGGACTGAGCAGCAGTGTATCTGCATCCATGTAGACAAAGCGATCGAAGGGTCCATCAAAGGAACAGAATCGCCGATGGGTTCCAATGCGGTGATAGTAGTTCGGATCAGGATTGTTCCAGCAGTGGCGAGCGGTAGGGTGAGCGTCCCAGATCTCGCGCACATAGCTGTCCCATTTGGCAATGATTGCCTGGTCTTGAAAGAGCTGTACGTTCGGACGCCGATCGATTTCTGCCGCGATCTGCTCGACCTGATCATCGTAAGGAAACACACAAACGGGCATTTCTGCGCCCATCATGGCTTCAATGCTGTTAAGTAGGGCAATGAGCTGTTCGTAGACGCGATCGTTTGCCAGAGTACAAATGCCGCTTATCGTGCCGTTTATAGTGGCGTTCATGAGTCATTCAGGGGATAGGAATCGACGAAATCAGATAGCCAATTGAGAAGGTTGAGCTTGTGTAGAATCACCTGCCGCGCTTCGGCAATGGCTGATTTTGCGGCATACCAGGCTTCTGGCG
The DNA here is from genome assembly GCF_039962215.1 of Leptolyngbya sp. ST-U4. NCBI lineage: Bacteria > Bacillati > Cyanobacteriota > Cyanophyceae > Leptolyngbyales > Leptolyngbyaceae > Leptolyngbya > Leptolyngbya sp. ST-U4. Next base: position 917,927 of record NZ_JAMPKZ010000001.1, on the reverse strand, counting down.
ATCGAATCACCTCCTGAATATAGGCAATTCCCTTTTCATCGAGGCTCGGCAACCGCAGAAAACTTCCGGGCGGCAATAGGCGATCGGCGGCAGTGCCTCCGTAGTAAATGGGCAGACACCAAGCGAGCAGAGCGTCCCACAGTTTTTCGCTGGCATACCAGCCGTTCTCAGCATAGTTTTCGATCGCCAGGTTGTAATAGTAGGGAGCCATCGCGTGCCATTTATTGGATAATTCGCCCATTGCCTGAGCTTCCGGCGGCAGATTGCGACCGTAGATGTCAACCTGACCGGGGGCGATCGTTTGCAGGTCGTGTAGGAATGCCAGCCGTTTGCGGTGATTTTCGGTGCGATTGATGCCGGAAGTGATCCAGCTACAGGTGCGTGGCTTGGCGGGAGGGGGCATCTGATCGAGTTCACGGAAAGAGTTCGTGTGATACCAGATCGCAGGCATATAGTCTGGTGTAGGAGCCGCCTCGTCGGGAGCCGAGACATAGCCGCAGGTAGACTTCGCCGCCTCATAATTAAGCTGAAGTTGGGACAGTGTTTCTGTCAGGGGCGGTTCGCGGATCAGGGAAATTAGACGAGACGGAGGCAGGGAACGGCGATCGGCATCGGTCAGACTGACGGTTTCGATGCAGCTAGTCGATCGCTGCCAGGGAAAACGTTGCGGTTTCGCCGCTTTGCGGTAAAAGTCGAACTGATACAGCAGCAGAAAGTCAGGACGGGGCGCATTCTTCAGGATTTGGATGTTGCGCCAAACGCCAAATGGCTCTGGGGTTTGATGCCAGAGCCAATCGCTTTGTTTGATATTTTGGTAAGACGATAGCATTCCAATCGTGCATCTGCCCATAAACGAAGAATTTCCGGCTGAACTTCGCTTATCGTTCCCGCAGTTTGGCAGGATGCAACAGGGCGTTAGACCGGTTCAGATTCTTCGATCGCCTGAACTGCTTCGATCAGCGATCGGATTTCGGTTACGCCTTCAGATGGCTCAAAGCCAAGAGGAAACTTGCCGCGTGCCAGCATTCGTAGTCCCAGCGGTCCCAGACTCAGAATGCCTCGCCAGTCACGGAGGGAATTGCCCACGACTCGTATGCCAAATTTGCGCTCGTCAATCCAGCCGCCTTCTTTCACCAGCTCCACCAGCACTTTGCGATGGCGCACCGGGCGACCCGCTTGATCATCCTGGCGATCGAGGATTTCCTGTTTAATTTTGCCGATTTGATCCATCGGAGCGACTTCCATTGGACAAACCGAGTTGCAGTAATAGCAGCGTGTGCAGCCCCATGCGCCCTTTGTGCCTTCGCTGTATTGCTCGATTCGCTCCTCGGTGCGGCTGTCTCTAGAATCTGCTAAGGTCCGGTATGCCTTCGCCAGGGCATGGGGTCCAACAAATTCAGGATTGACCTCACGCGCATTGCATTCGGAATAGCAGGCTCCGCACAGAATGCAGTTGCCCACCTGATTGAGCCGATCGCGCTCTTCTGGCGTTTGCAAAAATTCTCGCTCTGGAACTGCCCGCGCCTCGGTGCTGACGTAGGGATCGACTGCTTGCAGGTTATCCCAGAAACTCTTCATATCCACCACCAGATCTTTGACTACGGGCATATTGCCCATCGGGGCGATCGTGAAGACCGGAATCTCTGAAGTTGAGCTATGCGATAAGCCATTACCTTCAGGATGTTCAGCATGACTGGCGGCAATTGCCTGAAGTCGCGCCGCCTCGCTGCCCACGTTCTCTTTGCAGGCAAGCGCAGAACGTCCGTTAATCCGCATTGAGCAGCTTCCACAAATGGTATTGCGGCAATTTTTGCGGAATGCCAGTGTGCCATCCTGCTCCCATTTGATTCGATTTAAGCAGTCCAAAATTGTGTTTCCCGGCTCGACATCCAGCTCATAGGTTTGGATCTGCGGGAGACTATCAGAGGTTTGCCGAACTACTTTAAAAATAACTTGCATATAAATATCGATCGAATTCGCCATCCACTCTCCCAGTCTAAGCCGTTTTTTTCAGTTGTTGGGTATTGCTGCAGGATTCCAGGTGATTCGTTTGCTGCGATTCCTACTGCCACAAATTCGGCAAGAAAAAAGTAGGCTTTGGTTGAGAATAACAAAGTTTTTTAACTGAGGCTTGTACTGCAACCTCTGTTGAGTCTTTGAGTGGGATTTGTTGCCGCTGAGGGCGATCGTGAGCAATAAACTCTAAAAAACGTATTGTGAAGACCGATTGTCGATCGGGATGACCGGAACAATCAGACGGCAAACAGAATAATCCTGATAGGGTCGAAGTCCTTTGCTTTCGCTATTGATTAACAGAGCGATTCATTGCACCTGAGTTGCCAAAGCAAATATTTTTAACGATCTCTTCAATTCAGGTTTAGAGCAAATAAAGCTTCAGTCAATCCTGGAATTTGAAGCGACAATGCGAACCAGTTTTTCCTGAGAGATTGATGATCCGACGGGGGAATTTTAGCGTTATATTCGTTATAGATGAAGGTAAATTACCTTCGCAGATAGCAGATTTGGTAGCAGGTTTCTGCCCTGGAAATTGCAAGGAAGTTTGGGAAGAGCAATGAACGATATTTCACCGACCCCCCTAACCGGAAAAGCCCTACTTCAAAAAGTAAAAGAACTTTCACACTTGCCCCGTCGGGAAAAGGCAAAACGATGCGGCTACTACACGGTCGGCAGAAATAGCCAAACGCGGGTCAATCTGGCTGATTTTTTTGAGGCTTTGCTGGAAGCGAAAGGAACCACGCTCGATGCAGAAGGCACAAAAGATGGACGCGGTCGAGAGCCAACTTATCGTGTGAGTGTGCATAAAAATGGTCAGATCGTGATTGGCTCGACCTATACGGAAAAGATGGGATTGAAGCCTGGGGACGAGTTTGAAATCAAGCTAGGCTATAAGCACATTCATCTGATTCAGGTAAGCAGTGCAGACGAAGATTCTGAGGATGAGGAATAAAGAGGAGTAACTCAGTAAGACGATCGATTACCCCCGGCGGGAACTGCTTCGCATCGGCTTAGGAGAAACTCTTTTTGTGGTTCGTCCCCGATTTCAAATCTTTGTCTGAAACGTCCTTGATTCTATCCCTTAATAGCTGCTTGCTCTTAGCTCAATCCTTTTGGCTCAATGCGATCGCAGTTTTGCGAGTATTGGTGTTTTTTGTGCTTTGGCTAGTTTGCTGGCTGCCGATCGCCCTCCCGATCGCCAAAGCTGTGAAATGGCGATTTCCTCAGCCCATTTCTCCAGCTCAAAAACTGCCGCTGCTTGCCTCGCTTTATGCGTTAGCTCCACTTGTTTTGTGGGGAATTGTTGCGCTTGAAGGAAAAGGATTTAAAGATTATGGCTTGCCCTGGCAGAGCGATTTGCTGCGATCGTTTGGCGGAGGATTAGCGTTTGGTAGTCTAGGCTTGCTCAGCCTGTTTCTGCTGGAGTGGCGATTGGGCTGGGTAAAACGGCAACTGCCTCCCACTGAGTCTTCATTAGCAACAGAATCAACGGAAACGATTACGGCTCAATCTCCCGTTCCAGTTCTCCCAACCCTGCTCACCACCTTGCTGATTGGAACCTGGATTAGCCTGACCGAGGAACTCATTTTTCGCGGATTTCTGCTGACGACGCTGCAAAGTGATTTTGTGCCTTGGGTCGCAGCAACGATTGCCAGCTTAATTTTCGCCGTGCTGCATCTTGTCTGGGAAGGCAAAGAGAACCTGCCCCAGCTCCCTGGACTCTTTTTGATGGGACTGGTGCTAGTGCTGGCGCGATCGGTCGATCGGGGCAATCTGGGGCTTGCCTGGGGACTCCATGCGGGCTGGATTTGGGTCATGGCAAGCCTGGACACGCTGGGAGCGATTCACTATCAAGGCCGGGTCGGTGAATGGGCGACGGGCATTGGCAATAAACCGCTGGCAGGTGCGATGGGGCTGCTATTCCTGCTGGCGACAGGCGGAATTTTAGGCTTGGCGTTCTAGCGTCAGCAGCGTGACAGGATTAAGCGGTGTGAATCGGGTCAGGTCTGCGATGGGAGTCGATCGCGCCAGATTGATTTGCAGCAGTCGATGATTCCAGCCTGTTTGCTCCTGAAGCCAGAACAGCGATCGGGTCAGATTTTCCAGCGTCGCCATTGCCAGCACGATCGTTCCATTTGGAGCAAGCCGTTGACTGCACTGATGCAAAATTTCTGCAAGCTGACCGCTGCTACCACCAATGAACACGCGATCGGGCGCGGGTAGTTCTTCCAGCCGATCGGGGGCTTTGGCATGAACGGGAATGACTTTAACGCCAAATCGGGCTGCGTTTTGCTCGATCAGGTTAATTCCGGCGGCAGTTTGCTCGATCGCATAAACCTGACTATCGGGATAAAGCCGCGCCATTTCGATCGCAACGGAGCCTGTGCCTGCACCAATATCCCAAATGACGGAACGCTTAGACGGAGGCAGACTCAATTCTCCCAGGATGAGGATTCTGACTTCGCGCTTAGTCATCAATCCCGGACGATCGGAAAAGCTGAGAAACAGATGATCCGGCAGGCCGAAAGCAGGCAGGGTTGCCAGATCCGGCGAGTCAGCCTCAGACGATCGATGCAGAATCACTACATTTAAAGAGGCAAACGATCGATCGTGCAGTTCTTCAGGCGAAAAGCAATTGACCTGTTCATCCGTCCCGCCCAGATTTTCACATACCCAGACTTGGTAGGCGAGCGGTAAATCAAGCCCCTGTACATGCCGCGCAATCGCAGCAGGCGTATTCGTGGAATCGGTGAGTACGGCGATCGTTTCAGTTCCCTGTTGCAGTACCCGCGTCAGCTCCTCTAGCGAGCGACCGTGGGCACTAATTAGCGCAGCCCCCTGCCAAGGCAGTTTCACCCGGCTAAAGGCAAGCTGAACCGAACTGAGATGGGGATGAAACATGAGGCGATCGGGCGGCAATTCTGCTAGCAGCAGCCGACCCAAGCCAAAAAAGAGCGGATCACCAGAAGTTAAAACAACCGTGCCGGATTCCTCCTGCGGGTTTAAATCCTGATTTAATCGATCGCGAATCGCTTGAATTGCCGTACGAAAATTACCTAGCACGAGGCGATCGGCAGGATGATCCGCAAAATAATCGAGATGACGAGCACTGCCAACCAGCAGTGTGGCGCGATCGACCACTTGGCGTACCGATTCCGCCAGCCCAGATGTGCCATCCAGACCAATTCCGACAACGTGAATCATTGAATTGTCTCAGAGCATTCTCTTGGGTCAAACGGTCGGCATATCAAACAGCACCGTGGTCATGTATCGCTCTGCCCAGGCTTCTCCAAAGGCTTTTTCCAGGACGCGGCGGGTTTTATCGTTTTGCTGCTGCTGGGTGCAGTAATGGCGTTGTCCTGCCATAATTTCGTCGCGGCGATCGGGGGTGGGCTGCGTTGCGGTTGCCTGCTGACAGTGAATTTTGAGGAAGTCTGTCACCCGTGCAAGAAACTGCGCTTCTTCGGCTTCATTGACCGGACGAATCAGCAAACAGAACTCAGAAAAAATCGTGCCCCACTCCGGCAAACCGCGAGACTGGGAAAACTCAAGCGTCGGTAGAGCAGCGAGATTGGTTTGATAGTTTTCCGGCAGCGATCGATTGGTTCCCACTGGCGACAGATCGGCAATCGCCATACTGATTTGTCCCCGTCCGCTCACCAAGTCGCAGCCAAACATCGGTAGGGCATATTCCGGGCGCGGAAACATAACGCAGTGCAAAATATCGAGCGAGTTACCGATTTTTGCTAGTTCCATGTGCAGCTTCCGGAACTGCGGCGTTTGATAGCAGCGATTCTCGATCGTCAGCTTTTCACCTTCTAGTCGTCCCTCCACATAGCCTAAATCTTCGGGCAAATGATAGGGCGACAAATCCAGGAATTGCTGCCAGGTTGAATCGATCGCATCGGCAAGATGACGAATGAGCGAATGCTGCTGCTCACGGATTGAAACGGCGGAGGAAGACATAGAAAATTGCAGGTTGTATTAATACATGAATTCAAAAGTGAACCCCTTCGGGCGGCTTTCAAACGCCAATTTCTCAGCATATCGCAGAAGCGATTTATCCCCCTGAATTGATATGAATTTACAACAGAGCGCATTTTCTCACAGAAGATTCTTCCAGCCCCAAAGCAGGATTCGATCGCCCTACAGCAAACCAGTCAATTAAACCAGGCAATTAGGCAGGCTCTAAATTAAGAGTATATTCAGAGAAATTACACTTACAGCCAGTATCAGGGAATGCTATGGCGGATCAGATTCTAGGCGACCGATACGAAGTCGAACAGCAGCTAGGCGAAAAATCGGGGCGACGGACACTGCTCGCGCAGGATTTGCAGACCCAAACTCCTGTAATTCTGAAGCTGATTGTTCGGGATGCAGAGGTGCTGAGCAGCGATCTGACTCTGTTTCAGCATGAAATTGAGGTACTGAAGACTCTGAACCATCCGGCAACCTCGCACTATTTCGGTTCCTTCGAAATTGAGTTACTTGAAGAAGGAAAAGCCTTTGTGCTGGTGCGGAGCTACGTCGAAGGAACCTCGCTTTTTCAATATCTTCAGCAGGGCATCCGCCTGACCGAAGCCGAAGCGCAGCAGCTTGGAAAAGCAGTTTTGGAGATTTTGTGCGATCTGCATCAGCATCAGCCGCCCATTATTCATCGCGGTATCAACCCCGGTAATATTCTGCTGGCTAGCCCGCCGCAGACAATGATCGATCGCGTTTCTCTGGTCGATTTTGGCTTGATTAAATCACTTAGTCCCTACGATGAAACAACGGCGAGTATGGTAGGAACCGATGGCTACACGCCGCCTGAGCAAATGGGCAGAAGGGCAGTGCAAGCCTCTGACTTATACAGTCTGGGAATCACCCTGATCACGGCAATGACCAGTATCGACCCGGTTGAACTGCCGCGAAACGGGATGCGAATTGATATTGCGAAAGTATTAAGTGGTCATCCCAAATTCCTAGAGTGGCTCCAGAACATGACCGCACCCGAACTGAGCGATCGATTTCCTGCCGTAGAAGCCGCCCTTGCTGCCCTCTAGCCGATAGCCTGAGCAAATGCCGATTTTCTGCCAATCTGACCCAATCTAACAAGGGGCATCAAGCCCTATAGTGATGGAAAGGACTCGTAACGAGGTAACTTCATGTTCGGTTTAGGTTGGCCCGAAGTGGGCATTATTGCGATCGCCGCCGTTTTAATTTTTGGACCTAAGAAAATTCCTGAATTGGGCAGTGCCTTAGGGAAAACGCTGCGTGGCTTTAAGGAAGAAGTGAAAAAGCCGTCGGAGGAGACTGAAATTCAGGATCTCGATGCGGAATAAGTTCGCCTTTCCTGAGAAAACGAACCCGATTAAAACAATTCAAGACACCAAAAAACGGATGGGATGATTCCTACCCGTTGCGGTCGCTTTATTTTCTACACTTAGTTTCCTGCGAAGCAAAGAAAGGGAAAAGATTTAGAAAGTCTGAGGTAAGTTGCAAGGCGATTGAGATTTCCCTAAATCTCCCTTCTCAAAAGAGTGTCTAGACGTGCTATTGCTTGTTGACTGCAGACTGAACATAGGTTGCCGAAATTGGCGTAGTGACGATCGAACTGGGCACTGCTGGAGCAGATTGCTTCGGAACCGTCATTTCTGCCTGGGGATGACGACTTTGAATCAGGTTGATAGCACGACTGACACTTTCCGGCAGAATCACCACCAGCGCACCGTCGGTCGCCTGACTCAAGGCAGTTTCTAGTGCCTCTGATTCTTTCAGAATGATGTTGTAGGGAACTGACCGCCCTGCGGACTGAATTCCCTGCACGATCAGGGCTGCCACTTCACCCTCCGATCGTCCCCGGCGATCCTCATCTTCTTTAACAATAATGCGATCGAACATTCCGGCAGAAAGTTTGCCTAGCAGAACGAAGTCTTCATTGCGACGATCGCCTGGTGCACCCACGACTCCAACTTTTTCGCCTGACCAGTTGCGAACAAAGCCACCCAACGCCTCGTAGCTGTGGGGATTGTGGGCATAGTCCACCATTGCGTGAAACTTGCCCAGATTAAAGAGGTTCATTCGTCCGGGGGTTTGGCTTGCCGATGCCTTGAAGCTGAGCAGAGCTGCCCGCAGGTGCTCGATCCGAATGCCGTGAGCAAATGCCGCTAAACTTGCCGCGAGTGCATTGGCAATCATGAACGGCGCACGTCCGCCCATTGTTAGCGGCACATTCACCGCCTGCTCGATTCGCAGCGTCCAGTCACCCTTCAAAATCGACAGATAGCCGTTTTCATAAACTGCCGCCAAGCCACCCTGCTGCGTGTGCGTTTGAATCAGCTCGTTATCAGGATTCATCGAGAAATAGGCAACCTGTGCCTTTACCCGCGCCGCCATTTCCGCCACCCGCGGATCATCTGCGTTTAGAATCGCGTATCCATTGGGACGGGCAGTTTCTGGCAGCACGCTCTTGAGATGTGCCAGGTCGCCTACGGTTTCGATATCACCAATGCCCAGGTGATCGGCTGCTACATTCAGCACGACTGCAATATCACACTCGCTAAAGCCCAGACCCGATCGCAGCATCCCGCCCCGCGCCGTTTCCAGTACTGCCACCTCAACCGTGGGATCTTGCAAAATCACCTGGGCACTTTGCGGTCCCGTGGTGTCGCCCTGCTCAACCAGATAATCGCCGATGTAAATGCCGTCGGTTGTCGTATAACCCACCATCTGCCCGGTTTGCCGCACGATATGGGCCAGTAATCGAGTCGTGGTTGTTTTGCCGTTTGTACCTGTGACTGCCAGAATCGGAATCCGAGAAGGGGTTCCCGGCGGAAACAGCATATCCAGCACAGGCTCAGCCACATTGCGCGGAATTCCCTCACTGGGGCAGAAGTGCATCCGAAAACCGGGAGCTGCATTCACTTCGACAATCACGCCATCCATTTCGCGCAGCGGACGGGAGATATCCGACGTAACCACATCGATTCCGGCAATATCCAGCCCGATAATTTTGGCAACGCGCTGAGCAATCCAGACGTTTTCGGGGTGGATTTCATCGGTCCGATCGATCGCAATGCCGCCTGTACTCAAGTTTGCCGTTGCTCGCAAATAGCAGATTTCGTTTCCAGGCAAGACTGTATCCAGATCATAGCCCTGTCGCTCTAGCAGTTCCCAGGAGGTGCGATCAAGTTCGATGCGGGTCAGGATGTTGTCGTGCCCCACGCCGCGCCGGGGATCGCGATTGGTTGCTTCGATCAGTTCGGCGATCGTCGATTGACCGTCTCCTACTACGTGTGCCGGAACCCGCTCCGCAACTGCGACAACTCTGCCATTCACCACCAGGACTCGATGGTCACGCCCGACATAGTACCGCTCCACAATCACGCCTTTGGCAACCGCTTTAGCAGCGTCATAGGCTTCTTCCGCCAACTGCCAGTCCGTGATGTTGATCGTAATACCGCGCCCGTGGTTGCCGTCTAGAGGCTTGATCACGATCGGGAAGCCGCCCACATCCTCGATCGCCTGCTCCAGCTCATCCAGATAGTAAATTACCGTACCGCGAGGGACAGGCACCCCCGCATCGCGCAAAATCTGCTTTGTGCCTTCCTTATCGGACGCTAGCTCAACGCCCAAAATTCCAGTCTGGCTGCTGAGGGTTGCCTGAATTCGCTTTTGGTGCGCCCCGTAACCAAACTGAATCATGGCTCTCGTATTAAGCGACAGCCAAGGAATACCTCTTGCCTCGGCTTCTCGCACAATATTTTCCGTACTGGGACCGAGAGAAGCCTGAGTCGCAAAATCACGCAGGTCGGCGATATCCTGTTCCAGCTCTTCTTGCGGATAATGCCCGCTGCTGATAATGCTTTGACAGAGCCGTAGGGCTGCCCTTGCTGCATAGCGACCCGCCTGCTCATCGACATATTCAAACACGACCTGGTACACCCCTGGTGTTGCTGTTTCGCGGGTGCGTCCAAAGCCAACAGGCATGCATGCAAGCGTCTGCAATTCCAGGGCGATGTGCTCAATGATATGCCCCATCATTGTGCCTTCCTGCACCCGGCTTAAAAAGCCACCGCGACAGCCTGGAGAACAAAAATGCTCGACCAGACTGGGTAAAGCAGCAACCAAGCCTTCATAAAATCCAGGAATTTGATTCGATGGAGTTTCTGCCAGCTCCTCAAGATCAAGACGGACAACAATGAGCTTTTTATAACGAATACTCCAGTAGTTAGGACCGCGAAGCGTCTGGGTTTTGAGGATCTTCATAACTGGCTGATGTCAATAAAATTTGGGGCGGGTGATGCAGATCTAGTCTTGTGCCTTAAGGAGCGGTAAAATGTCCACGCTGAACATTTTGATTGATCTAGCTGGTCTATCTAGCTGGTCTATTTAATGGATTAACAAGATTCAGTTTTAATCAGCAGTGTAACGATTTAATGTTGTCTTTATCACAAGATATTTTTCAAGCTACCTTGAATACGCTTTAAATTCACTCCTTCGGGGGTTGCATTCCAATCTTTATTAGTTCCCAAAGATTGTCTTTGGATGTAGAAGAACAAGGGTAAAAAGCTCTGCAACCTGCCCGATCGCGTTTACAAGTCCTCTAGCGACCTGAGGAGACAACCTGCCGCTTGTAGATATCAAATCGATCACCGTGCGTGAGAATGTGGAGCCGCAGATTATGAATACTAATTGGCTCTGTATCAGTCACATGGGCATAGTTTGTGTGGGATACCTGGCCCGGATCAACCACTGTAACGGCTCCCTTACCAATTACCTGAAAAACGCCATCCTGTTCAAACATGGCGCAGGTGTCTTCATCGATGCCAATACCAAGCTTGTCAGTGTGGGCAGCAACGGCACTCAGGAGCCGTCCCATGCGATTGCGGTTATGAAAGTGCTGATCGACCAGAACTTCTGGAATAATGCCCAGCCCGATCGTCATATCAACCAGGGAGTGATTGGGCGATTCACCACTGCCGCCACCTGCGATCATCTGCTGCCCCATGACTGCCGCGCCTGCACTGGTTCCGGCAAGGGTAATTTCGCCGAGCTGTGCCCGCATTCGCACCCGCTCCATAATTAGCGTGTCTGACAGCAGTTCACAAAGGCGAAGCTGGTCGCCGCCCGTCATGAAAACACCCGTACAGTCCTCAACGTATGCCTGCCAGCTTGGATTGGCTGCGTTGTCTCGATCGCGAATGTCAATCACCTCGATCGCCTTGGCGCCCATTTCCTCAAAAATTTCGTGATAGCGACTGCCGATCGCCGCTGGCTCTCGCGACGCACACGGAATAATCGCAATCTTGGCATTCGTGCCGCCAGAGCGTTGAAAAAACGTTTGCAGGATTTGTCGTCCGTGAATTTTGTCTTCTGCTCCGCCAATCACCATCACGGCGGTTGTGTTCTTCGACTGAGGCATCCTTGGTCGCAGGAGTTGAGGGTTTAATTGCAGCATCTTATCGCTTCTGGACATCCAGTAGGTCAATCGATCCAGTAAGTTGACGAACGAGATGCTGGGCTGATTCATCCGGGTTGACTGCTCATTTAAACCAGCTCTGGATTCGAGCTTTAGCTTCCAGAGGCGATAGGCGACAATTCGCTAAATGATTTTTAAACGGTCGGATACAAACGCTTTGAATGCTCTCAATCAAAAAACTACTGGGCTGGGCGAACAATATTTTAATTTAGTATTTCACATTCTTGAACAAATCACTGGCATCCCCAATGGCTTTTATCGAAACTCTCAATCGCACTCTATTACCGCTTTCCTGATTAGCAGCGGCTTAAGCCGAAGCTTGCCTACGCTAGAAGTTCACAGGCCCATGACACAGACCTATGACAAACTTATAATTACAGCACAATTATTGAGATTCTTTAAGAAAATGCTTGAGGAATCATCGCTGTGCTCTGAACCGCTCCCCTACCATCCAGCCATGCTCACCCAACCTACCCCCGAACCTACCTGGCTCACGATCGCCCGTCTCCTGCGCTGGGACAAACCCACCGGACGCCTAATTTTGATGATTCCTGCGCTGTGGGCAGTGGTGCTGGCATCCCAGGGAAAACCTCCTCTGCTGCTGCTGGCGGTGATCGTCATTGGTTCTCTGGCAACCAGCGCGGCAGGCTGTGTGGTGAATGACCTATGGGATCGGGACATCGACCCGCAGGTGAACCGGACGCGCAATCGTCCCCTGGCATCCCGTGCTCTTTCAGTAAATACCGGAATTGGGGTGGCGATCGTCTCTTTTGCCTGTGCCTGGGGTGCCGCGGCTTACCTGAATCGGTTTAGCTTCTGGCTATGCGTGGCGGCGATCCCGGTGATTGTGTTGTATCCCCTGGCAAAGCGAGTTTTTCCGGTGCCGCAGTTGGTGCTGTCGCTGGCGTGGGGGTTTGCGGTGCTGATTAGCTGGAGTGCCGTGACCGCAAGTTTGCAGCCTGTTACCTGGCTTCTTTGGGCGGCGACCGTTCTTTGGACCCTCGGTTTCGACACCGTTTATGCCCTTGCCGATCGCGAAGACGACGAACGCATTGGGGTGAACTCCAGTGCCCGCTTTTTTGGAAAATATGCGCCGCTTACGATCGGGCTATTTTTTGCTGGTACTGTGGTCTGTTTGGCGGCTCTAGGAATTTTGCTGAATCTGAATTTTGGGTTTTGGGTAAGTCTGGCGATCAGCTGTGGGGGGTGGTTCTGGCATTACTGGCAGTTGCGTCAGCCGTCGATCGATCCCAGTGTTTATGGTCAGATTTTTCGGCAGAATGTCTGGTTGGGGTTTGTGCTGCTGGCGGGAATGGAGTTGGGAATTTTGAGGTAGAGCGGTGGATAAGTGGATGGGTAGAGGGGGAATGAGTGAGGGTTTGACTTTGAGAGTTTGACTTTAAAGAATCGCGAATCTGGCGGTTGCTTCCTAAGTGGGCGAGTTAGCCTTTAAAGCAGAGAGAGCGGTAAATTGACTCAGCGATAGGAGGAGGCTTCGATGAGGCAGCCATTTCAGGATCGCAGAGAGGCCGGACAGCAGCTTGCTACCCAGCTTACAGACTATGCAGATCGCCTGGATGTGATTGTGCTGGGGTTGCCGAGAGGTGGCGTTCCAATCGCCTATGAGATTTCGGCTACGCTGCACGTCCCGCTCGATGTTTGCTTGGTGCGGAAGCTTGGGGTTCCCGGACAGAAAGAGTTGGCAATGGGGGCAATTGCTCCTGGAGATGTCATGGTCTTGAATCGGGACGTGATTCGCTCGCTGCAGATTACTCAAGCCGCTTTAGATACTGTGACCGCTGAGGAACAGCAGGAATTAAACCGTCGCGATCGAGCTTATCGGGGCGATCGAGCCTTTCCTGATCTGCGGAAGCACACTGTGATTCTGGTCGATGACGGGATTGCGACAGGTTCGACCATTCGCGCTGCTATTGCTACGATTCGGGCGGCTGAGGCTCAAGCAATTGTGGTGGCTGTACCGATCGCACCCGCTGAGGTTGTAAAAAGTTTGGCGGCGATCGTTGATCGGGTAGTTTGTCTCTTAATGCCAGAGCCGCTTCATTCGATCGGGCAGTGGTACGAGAATTTTGATCAGACTTCGGATGAGGAAGTGCGGGATTTGTTGAGGCGGGGGAACGCGGTTTCCTCAGCGGGGTGAGGGAGTTGGGGGATGGAAGAGATGGGGGGATGAGGCAGGAAGGGAGAATTTTTGAAAGTAGTTGAAAGTATTTTTATTGAGTGTCTTCTGATTCGAAATAAAGGTTAAAGGATGCCCGATCGCTCCAATGAAGTGCGTTAGACTACAGCAGATCATAAAAGTGAAGCTCCTGTAAGAGTTCTTACTTCTACACAGAACCCTACAGGTCTTTTCAAGTTTGGCGTAATAGAAATTAGGTAAACCTATGTCAGAATTTCAAGATTTTTTGAAGCGAAGATTTGCCTACGTTGCGATTGGCGAATTTAAACCCGGTAAATTTGACGAAGCCTGTAGCCTCTATGAAGAGGCAGTTTCAACCTACGGACAAGGATTTGAAGGAACATTCTTGTTGCAGGAGCCGGGAACCGATCGCGGCATTTCAATTATTTTCTGGGATAGCCCTGCTGATATGGAAGCGAATCGATCGCAAGAGCATGAAGCAATTCTCAAAAAGATGAAGCCGCTATTTGCAAAACCACCAGAGGTCACTTTTTATGAAGTGGTTTGTGATGTGCAGCCATCGGAGAATGGGAGAGTGGAAGCGTAGCAGGAGAGGAGTGGATAGGTTAATGGATGGAGGAGAGGTTTAAGCCAGCGTGACGGCTTGAGTGTATGCCTTGATCAGCCGATCGCCGATCGCTTTCCATTCATAAGTTGTCTGAGCATGGGCTTGAGCATTTTGTCCGCGCCGCTGCCGTTCTGTCTGATTTTGAAGAGCTGATCGCAGTTGATCAGTCAAGCTGGAAACTTCGCAGGTGGCAATCCAGCCGGACTCGCTTTGCTGAATCTCTTGCCAGATGTGAACGCGATCGGAGATAACGACGGGAACGCCTGCTGCCATTGCTTCGGCGACGGCGATGCCAAAGTTTTCGTAATAAGAAGGCAGCACAAATAAATCTGCCGATCGCAGCAGTGCCCACTTTGCCGGACCGGAGACAAAGCCGCTTAGGGTGATTCGGGAGGCAAGGCAGGAAGTTTGAAAGCGATCAAGAATTGATTTTTCGTAGTCTGGGTCTTGTGGGTTGGTTCCGGCGATCGTCAGGTGAAACGGAATTTCTTCGGCAGCAAGCTGTTCTAAAGCAGGCAGCAGGAGCTCTAAGCCTTTTTTGCGATCGATCCGCGACAGAAACAGGAGATGAGGCACAGTTGATTGGGTGATGGGTGGCAGGGCGGACGGCAAATCAACGCCGAGGGGAATTACCCAGTCGCGAGTGACGGCTCCAAACCGCTCAGAAATTTTTGCTTCTTGAGTGCTGGTAAAGTGAACGGCGGCGGCATGGCTCAGGTTAGGGCGTTCGAGCAGCGTGCCATAAAGCTGTTTTAGCCAGCGTTTTTTCTGAAGATCAGCTGGGTCGAGCGTGCCCAAAGGACGCATTACATAAGGAAGTTTTTTGAGCCGGGCGATCGTTGCAGCCGCCGTGCTGACAGGAGAAAACAAGGCGTGAATGTGCGCCAGGTCAAACTCCTGGGCATGGTCTGCTAGCCAGTGCAGCAGGTCAACCGAAAACTTGTAGCGGCGAAACGGGGCACAGGGAAAGTAAAGAATGCGGTAGCCGTCTTGAAAAACGGGTTTTCCGAGGGGAACATCTAAAGCAGGCTGACCGCGATCGCCATTTGCAGCCGTAGTGAGAATCGTTACTTCTACGCCCTGCATTGCCAACGCTTTTGCCAGTCCCAGTACCATCTGGCTCGGACCGCCGTAAACCAGCGAGAGAGCAGGCACGATCTGAAGAATTCTGAGAGAAGACATGGCTGGTACAGGGGAGAAGTGAATAAATTTTTAAGACTTCTGAGTTAATGCTTGTGAGGGAGGTGAAACGCCGGGGTTGTAATTAGCGTAGAGATAGCAATCAAAAGAACTCAATTACTCGCGTCATCATGGTTCCCGTAGAAATAATCGACTTTGGCAGCCGCAAACGTCAGCAGTTTCATGGATATGACCTGCGTGGGGCAGAGATTTTTTCGGATTTAGTGGCAGGCGTAATGAGCCACACCACGCACGAGAGAATTGGGCGGGTTCGCGATGTCTTGTGCAGCCACGATGGTCGTCCGCAGTATGTAGTGGTTGACCTGGAACTGGCAGGCTGGGGGCGCGTTGTGCTGCTGCCTGCAAGACGAGCTTACATTCATCCCCATTCGCGGAAACTGTTTGCATCAGGACTGACCAGAGCACAGGTCGAACAAATGCCGGAATACCGGATTGAGTTTGTTGAATCTTATAATTAGCGGCTATTCCAGTTGCCGATAGAACGCAAGCTGCTGTTTTGCGAGCGCCAGATTGGTGTAGTGCAACATCGCCCGATCGTATCCCTTCTGAGCCAGCGATCGCGTCAGTTCCGGCTGAGCCATGAGCTGCGTTAACCGATCGCGCAGTGCCGCAGCATCGCCTTCGGGAAACGTCAGTCCGCTATCGTCAATCACATAAGGAATTTCGCCAGAGTCGGAGCCGATCACCGGAACCCGACAAGCCATTGCCTCGATCAAAACGTGCCCGAACTGCTCTTTCCAACCCGCAGAAGTCAGGGTCTTAAAATCTTGCGAAGTTTCCGAGGGCAAAACCAGCGTGTGCATGAGATTGAGATAGTTTGGGATCTCGGCATGGGGAACGCTTTCAACCCAGATCAAGCGATCGGCAATTCCCGCTTTTTGAGCCTTTTCCTGAAGCGTCGGTCGCAGGTCTCCCCGTCCCACCAGTAGCCATTTCCAGTTAAATTCGGGGTGAATTTCCGCTAGCGCATCGCACAGGGTCAGCAGTCCTTTTTCCGGAACAAACCGCCCTACGTAGCCCACCACAAACTGATCGGGCTGAATGCCGAGCTGGGCTGCAAGTTGGTGCTGGGGCTGGGGACAAAATCGCGCTTCGTCTACCCCAAGCTGAGGCATCACCTGAATTTTGCCCTCATAACCGTGGTGCCGCAGAATTTCCGCACCGTCCTGATTTCCCGAAATAATGCCGCTGGTATAGCGCAAATTAAACTGCTCTAGCCACGATACCGGGGGTTTTAACTTGTAGGGCAAATTCCACCAGGTAAAAAACAGCAGTTTGGCGTTGAGCTTCAGCAGCCGATTCAGCACAATGAGCTGGGCGTATGCAAGCGATCGCGACCCCTGCTCAACCTGAATCACCTGGGGACGAAACTGTTGCAGCAGCGTGACTAGCTCCGCACCAAAACAAAGCAATCCCTGATGGTTTTCGCTCCAGTTAGAAACGGGCACAACGCGAAACGATCCTTCCTGCCAACTGCGAGGTTCGATCGTTCCTTTTTGTACGCCTCCCGGTCGCCAGCGTTTTGGTACGACGACGACGACCTCGGTTCCCGGCTCTAGCTGTGCAAGCGATCGAAGTTTCTCGCAGTTGAGATCGACGATGTAGGTATGGCTCACCACCAGAATTCGCAGGGGTTTTGTTGGCGGATCGAGTTTGTCTTGTTGGGTGTAGACCTGACCCGCATCCCATAAACCGCGAACCTGAGTCATCAGCGCATCCAGCAAGCCGATGCCATAGAAAATTCCCCGCGTCAAAACCTTAATCGGAGAGCCGCTTTTGTAGCAGGGCGGATGCCCCAAAACGTGGCAGTCAAACAAACTTGCTGCCAAACGACAAGCTTGCCAGGGAGTGAGATTTTTTAATGCCATCAAGAAATGATTGTGATAGAAGCTGATTTGATACTGAAGCGATCGCGTGCTGATGTCATGACAGCCGCCTGATTCCTCGCCCAAATGAACGAGATGCGCGTCTGGGTCGTACCAAATGATCATTCCTGTTTTGCGAATGTGCAAACAAAAGTCCGATTCCTCTCGCACTGCACTGCCGCGAAACCGCTCATCAAACCAGATGTCGTGCTGCGTAAACAGCGTCTTGCGAAACGACATATTGCAGCCCCGCGCTGTCAACACCTGCTGCGGTTTGACCGTATGCACCAGGTCGATGTGATACCAGGCAATTCCCGCATCCATCGCTTCTGGTGGCAAATCTTCGATCGCATATCCCGGTTCTGTGCCTGCCAGCTTCATGCGATCGAATACTCGTCCTGCCACGGCTCCCACTTCTGGGCGATCGTAGTTTCGGGCATGGGCTGCCAGAAATCCGGGCGGCAACTGCACATCGTCATCCAGAAACAGCACAATCTCCCCAACCGATCGCCGCACCCCATAGTTTCGCGCCCCCGGCAAACTTGCCCAGTTCACCCGCAGCCAGCGTATTTTGCCGACCGCATCCATTTCCTGCAAATATGCCTCGGTGTCGGGCTGATGCTGTCGTGTTTGGTCCACGACCAGCACTTCAAAGTAAGGATAGTCTTGCTGAAGCACTGAGGCGATCGACTCACAGAGAATCGTTTCGCGTTCGTAGGTTGGAATAATGATTG
Organism: Leptolyngbya sp. ST-U4; assembly: GCF_039962215.1. NCBI lineage: Bacteria > Bacillati > Cyanobacteriota > Cyanophyceae > Leptolyngbyales > Leptolyngbyaceae > Leptolyngbya > Leptolyngbya sp. ST-U4. Next base: position 899,884 of record NZ_JAMPKZ010000001.1, on the reverse strand, counting down.
AGATGAGAGGAAAAGACATGGAAGGAGATAGAAAGGGACAAAGGAAAATGAACGCGTTAAAGAATAGGACGGGGACAGTTTGGCGATCGGAATTTGGTTTGGTTAGGGCAATTTAGGCTGCCTGACAGACGGTTCCATATACTCCAAACCAGGAAGTAAATCCAAACCATGAAGTAAACGGTTTAAAGTTCCCTAACATAGCGGAACTAAGGGGGCGGTTCAGACGATAATTGGGCTTGTTTAAACCTCCGCTTAGACCTCGATCGCTCGCGGCTTGATGACGGTTGACCTCGCGGACTTGAGGGAGAGCGGTTGCCCTTTCGGGATAATCGACCTGTGCCTTTGCCTGTAATTTTTCCTTTAAAGGCAGCTTGAGGCGTGATCAATTCCTGTTCTGCTTCTCGCCGCGCCAGCTTTTCGATCTCTGGCAGTTTTAGAATTACGCCCGCAAAAAACCAGTAATAAACTGCAACCGGGTCAACATCGAGCGGATAGTAGTAGGTGTTGTAGCTGATGAATAGAATAAATAGCCAGAAAGCTGCACCGTAGCCCCGCAGGGATGGATCGCGCACCGATCGATATGCCCTGAAGCAAAGAACCGTTAGCGTTGTAACCATTGCTAAAAATGCCAGCGTTCCCCACGGACCGATCTCGTAGAGCATCTTGGGGTAATAGGTTTCTACCAGCGCGGTTTTTCCCAGGGCACGGGCAGAGTTGGTGGCGCGTCCTAACCCGTTGCCCAGGAGAAGATTGTCATCGAGTGCCCAGTGAAACTGCTCCAGGATAAAGGCATAGGGCGGCGAAGCATTCCATCGGCTAACGAAGCTGTTTATCCGCTCCTGAACGGTTGCCATGTTATTGAGAGCCCCTGCCGTCAGCGTAATTCCCAGCACCACGGCAACAGGAACAAATCGCTTCAGGTTCACAACCTGTCCGGTGAAGACTAGCAGCAGCGCAATCGCGATCGGCACGAGGGCAAGGGCAATTCGCTGTCCAGACACGACCGCCATCACAAAAATTAGCCCCAGCCCGATATAGCCTGCAATCCGCCAGAAAAACTTCGGCTCGTTAAACGCAGTTGGAAAGACAAGAAAGCTGTTTGCAATCAAAAACCAGCCCCACTGCCAGGGAGCCACAAACGTTCCGGGTAGCCGAATCATGTCCTGCTGCGGACTGTAGACCAGCGCGCCACCCACAAAGCAGCGTGCCTCCAGCGTTGCCTTAAACAAATCTTCGCCTACCGCAAACCGGGTTCCTTCGCAGCGTCCCGTTAACAGCAGCAGATATTGCACCATGCCCAGAATGCAGCAGACGATCGCCAGAACGGTCATTAGCCGAGTGAAAAACAGTAGCTCTGCTTTGCTGCGGAGCAGATAGTAAGCGCAGACGATAAGCGGAACATAGCCCAGCATCACCTTCAAGCCCAAAATGCCCATTGCGATCGGCTTTTCGCCTGGTTTGCCAAAAAACTGCTGATAGCCATTTACCCCTAACAGGGTCACCATACAAAAAAACAGCAAAATCCCCAGCGTAGGCATGAGTGCTTTGGGAATCAGCAGCGGCAGTTTTTGTTGTTTGCAGTACTGCACAATGCCATACAGCCCCGGCAGGTAAAGTCCATCTTTGGCAAGCTGAAGCAAAGGACTATTGCCGATCGCATAGGTGATTGTGCCGCCAAAGGGCAGATAGATAATAAATCCCCAGAGGGCAAGTTTTGGATACTTAAAACTAAACGCCAGCATCAGAACCCCGCCGACGGCTGCGATCGCAATTTTGATGCCGCCCACGATCGCCAGAGGCGCGCCCACCATTACCGTAAAAAAGACCGCAAACAGCGTAAAGTTGGTGATTTCCTTTCGCAGCCGCGCCGCTTTTCGCTTTTGAGCCAGTCGTTCTTTCAGGCTCGGAGCCGCCGAACTGGGAGCAATGCTTTCTGCATTCGAGGTCTGTGGCTTTGGAGCCTGCCGCGTTTTCAGTACCATCCGAGGGGCAATCGAACTACGCCTTAGTTATTCCCCTAGAAGACACGACGGTAACGAGCGGATAAAAGTGAATCTCTCCAAGGGCAACCCCTACGAAAGCTCAGGCTTCAAAAAATCAGCAACCTCTTCTCATTCGGGTGACTGCTGCACGGTGAGCCGTTCCCCTGGTAGCCATACAATAAAGCTGTCCTTTAATTAACGCCTAACGCCACTCGCTCTTTACTAAAGCCAGGATTCCAGTCTTCATTATCTAACGATCGTCTGATCGTCCTGCACGGTGAGGCATTAGATCTCGATCGCTCCCTTGGCGGAAGTGCTCTGGAGTGCAGCTATTAGGGTGAGTTATCCTATCGATCGCGCATGAAAATGCATTGATTTTCTCGATTCTATTGATGCTGATGCGGAAATTTTAGAAATTCGATCATCTGTTCAGAAAGCTGCGAAGCAACCGCACAATTGTCCTGCAATATCTTCAGATGCAGGAATTTAAGAAAAGTATCTCTTTGTTCTACCGTGCTTTTTCTATGACCACTGCCCCGCATGATTCAGAAAACTCATCTTTCCGTTCTCCTGAAATTATTGGTCTCCTTCCGGCAGGCGGGCAGGCAACTCGTCTTGCGCCCTTACCCATGAGCAAAGAGCTTTATCCGATCGGCTTTCGATCGGCTCAGGGAGGAATGCGTCCAAAAGTGGTGAGTCATTATCTGCTAGAGAACATGCGATCGGCGGGAGTCCAGAAAGCGTTTTTTATTCTGCGTCCAGGCAAGTGGGATATTCCGCAATACTACGGCGACGGTTCGCTACTGGAAATGCACTTGGGCTATCTTACAGTTCATGTGCCGCACGGCGTTCCCTACACCCTGAACCAGGCGTATCCCTTTGTGCAGGGAGCCATGATCGCGCTGGGCTTTCCCGATATTTTGCTGGAGCCGGAAGATGCCTTTGTGCAACTGGTGAAGCAGCAAGCAAAAACTGGGGCAGATGTTGTGCTGGGGCTCTTTCCCACCGAGAAGTATCAGAAAGCGGGAATGGTTGATTTTGATTCAACCTCAGGGCAGGTGTTTCAAATTGTTGAAAAGCCGCAGCAGACCCATCTACGCTATATGTGGGCGATCGCCCTCTGGACTCCTCGCTTCACCGAGTTTTTGCATCGTTTTCTCCAAACCCATCTTGCTGAGCGCGAATTGCCGATCGGTGACGTGATTCAGGCGAGCATCGGCGCAGGCTTATCGGTAAACGCCGTTCCGTTTCCCCAGGGCAGCTACCGTGATATTGGCACACCAGACGATCTGATGCAGGCAATTCGAGATTTCACCCCCGCTAGCATTGAGCCGATCGCCTTTCCCCATCCAGAAACTTAAGCTGTTGATAAAGCATTTGAACACGAGGGAGATTGATTCCAGCGGCTTGTGCCATGCGAAGCGGATTGCCGAAGATTGCTTCTACTTCCAACGGACGGCGATCGTCGTAGTCGAGCTTCATGCTAGTGCGGTAGGGCTTCATTTTTTCGGTGTAGTCCAGCATGGTTTGAATGAAATCGGCAGGGATGGCACGATTTGTCTCTGTTTGCTGGGCAAAACCTGAATGAGCAGAATCTGGATGGACAGAACCGGAGAGCATTTGGATCGAGGCATTTGCGCCGTCGAGCACTTCCTGCATCAAGCTGGTCGAAAGCTGTCGGGCGAAGGGGTTTGCCATAATACGGTCGGTCGTGGCATCCAGAACAACTGATAAGCCATTGAAGGGAATATTCCACATCAGCTTTTTCCAGCGCGCCATCAGCAAATCCTCAGATGGAATGATCGGGATTCCGGCTTGCTCAAAGTCCTGAGCAATTTGCTTCAGGCGATCAGTCATTCCACAGGGGGCATAGCTGTCTGCGTAATCGCCCAGCGTGATCTGCTTATAGTCCACATGATGAATCACCCCAGGCGCAATTTTATTGGAGCAAAGGAAACACAAGCCGCCCACCACTCGATCGCTGCCCACGACCTGCGCGACTTGCGGTTCAATTCCTAAGCCATTTTGCAGCACCAGAACAATACCGTTTGGTTTAACGATCGGCGGCAGCAATTGAGGCAATCGCTCATTTTGCGTCGTTTTCAGGGCAACGATCACTACATCGCAAGCAGGCATGTCGCCCACATCCCGATAAGCATGAACCTGAGACAAATGAAAGTCTCCGTCGATCGATTTCACAACTAGGCCCTGTTGCCGCACGGTGTCATAGTCGCTTCGCAGCAAAAAATGCACCTCGTTGCCTGCCTGCTGAAGCCTTGCGCCGTAGAATCCGCCCAGTGCGCCTGTCCCGATAACGGCATAGGTTCGACAATCAGGCAGCGGTGGATAGGTCATGGTGAATCGGAAGTGGTTTGAGCAGTGTGACAGGGGACTATATTGCCCCTGAGATCCTCCAGAATCAAAATTGGGGGACGCATCGATACCCGTTCCAAATATTTTCTATTGAGAATCGACAGTCACATCAGCCGTAACTGAAGAAACCGCAGGCTTCGGCAACTGCAACATCCACTCACGGATGAGCGCGTTCACCTGATGGGGCACTTCGTCGTGGGGGCAGTGTCCGGCTTGCAAATAGTATTCTGTAAGGCTGGGATAATGCTGACGGAATCTTGCGCCCCGCTCTCGCGAATTCATCCACGGATCGCCCTCACCCCACAGCATAAGCAGCGGACAGGTTAGCTGCTCGACCAGCACATCGTTTTTCTCTCCGGGCGGAGCTTTGAACACTGACGCAAACACCTTCACCGCTCCCTCATCGCAGGACGGACGGTAGATGTTTTCTACCAGCTCATCGGTAACCGCGCTCTGATCTAGATAGACCTGGGAAAGCGTCCGCCGAATAATCGATCGCTGCCGCACGTACTGAAACAGCAGATAGCTCGGCATCGGCAGCAAAATCACTGATCGCGCCAGGTTGAAAAACACTTCCCGGAACGGGTCGGGCTTGGTCACCGAAGGAGCTTCGCTAAACGATCCGGCAGGATTCACCAAAATTAGCCCTGCGACTGTATCCGTTTGCTTCGCAGTTCCGTGAAGGGGTAATCGCTGCGCGCCCACACAAAGTGAAACATAGCCGCCGATCGAATTTCCTGCCAGCACTGCAGGCTGACCAATGACCTGAGTGATAAAGTCGTGAATTTGATCGCGCCAGACGTCTGCGCTGTATTCCCACTCCGGCTTGGCAGAGCGACCGAATCCCAGCAAGTCGATCGCCCACACTTCAAACTCGTTGCAGAGTCCGTCAACATTTTTGCGCCAGTGATCGGTGGATGCGCCAAAACCATGAATCAGTAGCAAGGGGGGACGGTCTGCGCGTCGCTGCCCTGCTTTAACGTAATAAATTGACTGTCCGCGCCACTGCCAGTAGGCTCCGGTAGAGGAAGAGATCCGAACCTGCATAGTCATTTCTCAGGAGTGATTTTTTAAGGGTGTTTTTGAGTGATGAAGAGAAGGGGGGATCGCAAATCAGCAATCGTAAATTATTGTACTGCAAGCGTTCAGGCGATCGGGAAAGAGAAAAAGCCTATTAGGAAAGGGCAAGGAGTGGGGCAATGGCGATTAATGTTCGAGTTCGGCAGGGCGCAAGGGTCAGGCAACAGCCACGCGGCAGGCTATGGTTTGAAAAGCTGATGGCATTGCTCGCGCTGATTAGCTTCTTGCTGGTGCTGTTTGATTGGAGCTATTTGCCGTTGCGCGATGAGTATATGCGTGTATTTCCGGGGTTCACCCAAGCGTATGGCTACCACATCAAAGGCATTGAACCGCACCGCACCACGGCTGCCTACCTGCAAACAGTCGATCGCCTAAACGAACAGATTGCCCAAACCGGATTACAGTCTCCCCAAACTGCCCTACTGCTGCAAGACCTCCGCCGCCGCAGCGAGGAAATCATCGAAGAAAATCCGTTTGAGAGTGCGGGGAAGTCTGGTTCGCTAGAACGCATCAAGAACCGAATGCGCGACCGTTTGCGGCAGGAATCGGCAACCCAGGCCCTCACTACTTTCTGGAGTCAGCCCTATCTCACTCAAGCAGGCTGGAATGATTCGATCGCCTTTTTTAACCGGGAAATCCGTCCTCAGTTTGCCAGCAACTATTTCCGGGGCATTGGGGAAAACGGCAAGCCGATCGATCGGTTCTGGAGAATCGATATGTGGTTCATCGGGCTATTTGCGATCGAGATGTCTGCCCGGATTCTGTTCCTGATGCGCCGCTATCCGGGCTTAACCTGGCTGGATGCGATCGTGCTGCGCTGGTATGATCTGCTGCTGTTGCTTCCCTTCTGGCGGATTTTGCGAATTATTCCGGTGACGGTGCGGCTGCATCGATCGCAGTTAGTGAATCTCCGACCGATCAGCAAGCGCGTGGTGCGTCTGGGCGTCTCGAGCGTTGCCGTCGAGCTAACCGAAATGGTTGTGCTGCGAATTGTTGACCAGATGCAGGAACTGATTCGCGGCGGTGCAATCAAACGCTGGCTGTTTCAGCCCGATCGCCCCTACATTGATCTCAACAACGTAGACGAAGTCGCCGTCCTATCCCGACACTTGACCGATCTGCTGGTGCATCGCGTCTTCCCCAAAGTCCAGCCGGATCTGGATGCCCTACTGCACCACAGCCTTGCTCAGGCAATCAACAGCTCTCCCCTTTATGCCGGACTGCGCCAAATTCCGGGAATGAGCCACTGGTCAGACCAGCTCAGCCGCGAAATGGCGAATCAAATTTCCCAAAACGCCTACCGTGCTGTTACCACCGCTCTGGAAGATGAAGTCGGGTCAGCCCTGATGCAAAAACTCGTCAGCAATTTCAACCAAACCTTCCGTAATGAAGCCCAGCAACACGAGGCACTCACCGAAATTCAGGCACTCACGATCGCCCTTCTGGACGAAGTCAAAGTCAACTACGTTGAGCGCATCAACGAAGCCAACAACGACAGCCTGCGATCGATGACCCAGCGGCTTTATCAAATTCCCCAAAACAAATAATAAACCTTTAGCAAAACTGCTCAATCAGCCCTTATCCTCCCATCCCCTCAACGCTTCACCCATTCCTGCCAATTTCCTTTCCCCCGTTCCATCTCAAACCCCATACGTTAAACTGAAAATCTACCGGGAAAACTGCTTTCCGGGGTTCTGATGATAACTCCCGTCAGAAGTGGGTCGATCGCCCACTTTTTTGCGTTTTATTGCTGTGTTTTATTGTCTTTGCGTTTTACCGTGGCTCACGATTTCTCAAATTCAGTTTCATCAAACAGATTGAGGAAAGCAACGGTTATCTGATTTGCAACCTGCCATGACCCATCCTTTAATTCCGCCCATTCTCGAACTCGCATCGCCCGTTGCCGCCGACCTGGGGCTAGAAGTGGTTGGAGCCGTGTTTCAAACCAACCAAAGTCCGCCTGTGCTGCGGGTAGATGTGCGAAACCTGCAAGCCGATACTAGTCTGAATGACTGTGAGCGCATGAGCCGTGCTCTTGAAGCCGCGTTGGATGCGTCGAGTATAATTCCCGATGCCTATGTTTTGGAGATCTCCAGTCCTGGAATTTCTCGATCGCTCACCTCCGATCGCGAGTTCATTTCCTTTAAGGGATTTCCGGTTCTGGTGACGACTACAGAGCCATACTCGGGTCATATCAACTGGACGGGTCGGCTAGTACGTCGCGACGAGGAGGCAGTTCGCCTGAACCGCAAAGGACGCACGATCGCCATCCCGCGTCATCTGGTAAGTCAGGTGCAGCTCGTCGATGGCATTGAGGAATAGCAGCAACAATTCACCCGCAAAGAAATTCAAACAACTGAAGATACTGACAACTGAAGAGAGGACTTAACCTATGTCAATGGTTGCCCTTCCTGGACTCCAGGAACTAATTGATGGCATCAGCCGCGAACGAAATTTGCCCAAGCACGCGGTTCAGGCTGCCCTGCGCGAAGCACTGCTCAAAGGCTACGAACGCTACCGCCGCACCCATCGCCCAGATGTATCTGCGTTTGACGAAGAATATTTCAATAACTTTGAAGTCGAACTCGATATCGAAGACGAAGGGTTTCGGGTGCTAGCAACCAAGACGATCGTGGAAGAAGTTTCCAACCCCGATCACCAGATTTCGCTGGAAGAAGTGCAGGAAGTCGCCGACGAAGCGCAGTTGGGCGATACGGTTGTTCTGGATGTTACCCCAGACCAGGGTGAGTTTGGACGTATGGCAGCCATCCAAACAAAGCAGGTGCTAGCGCAAAAACTGCGGGATCAGCAGCGCAAGCTGATTCAGGAAGAATTCCAGGAGCTAGAAGGCACGGTACTTCAGGCCCGGGTTCTGCGGTTTGAGCGGCAGTCTGTTGTCATGGCAGTCAATAGCGGTTTCGGTCAACCTGATGTCGAAGCCGAACTGCCGAAACGCGAACAGTTGCCCAACGACAACTATCGAGCAAACGCTACGTTCAGAGTGTTCCTAAAGAAGGTGCTGGAAGGCTCCCATCGCGGACCACAGCTCTTAATATCACGGGCAGATGCCGGACTGGTGGTAGACCTGTTTGCCACTGAAGTGCCCGAAATCGAAGACGAGGTCGTGCGGATCGTGGCAGTGGCACGGGAAGCCAATCCGCCCTCACGATCGGTTGGACCCCGCACCAAAATCGCCGTCGATACCTTGGAACGAGATGTTGACCCGGTTGGAGCCTGTATCGGTGCACGGGGATCACGCATTCAAGTTGTGGTAAACGAACTGCGCGGCGAAAAAATTGACGTGATTCGCTGGTCGCCCGACCCGGCTACTTACATTGCTAACGCCCTCAGCCCTGCCAGGGTCGATGAAGTCCGGCTGATTAACCCCGATGAGCGGCAGGCCCATGTCCTTGTTCCCGATGACCAGCTCAGTTTGGCGATCGGCAAAGAAGGGCAAAACGTGCGCCTGGCAGCTCGCCTCACCGGATGGAAAATTGATATCAAAGACACTGCTAAATACGACTACGAAGCCGAAACCCGCAAAATGGAAGCACTTGCTGAAGAACGCCGCCTCGCCCGCGAAGCCGAAATGGACGAGTACGAGGACGAGTACGATGATGAAGAACCCCTTGCCGAAGACGAAGCAGCCGTCCTGACCGAACAAGACTTCGATGCTGAGGAAATGGCACAATCCGCCAGAGATGGCTTTGGGAGCGAATTGGGAGAGGCAGTGCAGCGTCCAGAGCGATCGTAGGAGTTGGTGAGGGTGGAGGGGTGCAAGGGTGGAGGGTAGAGGAGTGAGTAAAGTTTCATGCTGTACCTAAGGTGTACCCAAGGACGAGATTAGGCAGTGGGTGAGCAAAAGAAAAAGAGCAAGTGTTGTCTCTTACCCTACGACGCTCCCTATGAGGCTATCTCCTCCAGGCTTTACGTCCTTGCTGCTTCACCCCGTTGCCCCTATCCCTTCACTCATTCCCTTCCCTTGCCCTACCCTTATCCCTACCCATCCACCCCTATGCCCCCCAACCATCGCCGCTGCATTAGCTGTCGCCGTGTTGCTCCCAGAGAAGAGTTTTGGCGTGTCGTGCGATCGTTTCCTTCACAAATTGTTATGCTAGATCAGGGGATGGGGCGATCGGCTTACCTTTGTCCAGACTCGGCCTGTCTTCAGACTGCTCAACGTAAAGATCGTCTGGGACGTGCCTTGAAGGCGACAGTTTCTGAAGAAATTTATCGAACTCTGTGGCAACGACTTTCCACAACCGCTACGATAGAGTAATTGTTGATATATCCTTTCTGAGTCAGGGAAAGTCAAGCGAGCGATTTTTCCCAGAGAGGCGTAATAAGTTGAGGTTAATCGATTGAGATTGGTTGAATTGATGCACTCACGGAGGCAGGGCATTCGTTAAGCAGTAACTATCAGGTCAGGCACTCCGCAAGAACTGAAACCTGAGTCATCTAAGCCTAGATTGCACTCCGTGGTGCAAGTCGTTCTTAACCTGAAAAACGTCTTCAACATTCCGAAATTCGTGCAAGATGGTAAGGGAAGCTGTTTTATCCCGGTAAAGCAGTACTCAATTCATCTGATTAAATAAAAGCTGTTGAGCCTGAATCAATCTCAAGGAAGGGGTAAACTGCCTGCTTGAGTCGATAAGGTAAAACAGTTCCAGGTGGGATTGATTTGTTTTGTACACCAGAAGTGCAGGTCAGTATGTAACCTAATCAAGATCGTTTGGGACGTAGAGGGGATAGTGGATGAATAACGGCAAAGTGAGAATATACGAGTTATCGAAGGAATTGAATTTGGACAATCGAGACATTCTGGCAGTTTGCGACCAGCTTGATATTGCGTACAAGAGTCATAGCAGCACCATTACTGAGGCGGAAGCGGAGCGGATTCGTTCTGCTGCCGAGAAATACACACCCAACCATGCTGTTGCACCCAGGCCTATGGCATCAGTTCAGGCAGGTGCTTCTCAGGCAGGTGCTTCGTCAAGGCCGTCTAGTATTCAACCCCCTGTGAAGAAGCAGCAAATTCTAGAAATTCGCAGAACCCGCCCTCTTGCAGAACCGCCCAAGCGTGCAGAGGTTGAAACCAGCTCGGCTTCTGCCCCCGCCACACCTACCGCAGACCGAGCCCCCGCAAAGCTCAATTCACCCAGCCGCCCGGTTCGTTCAGCACCAGCAGACGAAGCGGCCCAGCCCAGTCCCGAATCGATCGAAGCGACGATAGAAGAGGTCGAAGCTCCTGTCGAGATAGAGCTAGTTCAAGCTGAAGCTCCGGTTGAGGAAACGCCGCAGGTAGCTGCACCAAGGCCAATGCAGAGCAGCTCTTCTGATGATGGGGCGGCTCCCAGGGTGGAATCCGTTCGCGCTCCCCAGCCCCAGCTTAGCTCTCCTCCGCCTCGTCCGGTCAAGGCGGCTGATGGCTCAGCCCCGAATCTAACTAACCGGCCCGTTTTGAGGAAGGCAAGAGCAGAAGCGGCAGAGCAGGTAGAAGTAGGAGCTAAGCCTGTCCAAGCGCGTGAAGGTGGCGTTTCGGTTCGGGAAGCTCCTCGACGTAACGATCAGCCCGGTGGTGCGGGTCGCCCGGAATCACCGCTGAGGCCCAAGCCCGTTATTGAGCTGCGCCGCAAACCCACGCGTCCCGGAGAAGGCGGAGACGGTGCGGAAACGGCTGCGAAAACTGAAGACGGTGGTATTGTTAGACCCTTTGTGCCGGGCGGTGAAGAAGTTCGTCGTCCCACTCTGAATCGTCCGCCCAAGCGAGGCAAGACCTGGGAGGAGGAAGAAGAGGAAGAGAAGGAAGCCGCTAAGACAGGCAAGGCAGCGACGAAGACTAAGCGACGCGCTCAGCCTGTGATTGATGAGGAAGATCTGGAGCTAGAAGATATCCTCGACGAAGATGAGCTTGATGAGGATGCTCCTATACAGGTCAGCCTTTCGCTGGCACGTCCGCCGAAGCCAAAGAGCCGTCCTGGACAGCAAGCGAAACCCGTGGCGGCAGCTGCTCCTGTGAAGCAGAAGCGATCGTCTGAATCCTTCCGCAGTCGGCGCGACCGAAAGCAGCAGGAAGAAATGCGGCAGCGTCCGACGGAAATTACCCTTACGGGCGGGCTCTCGGTTCACGATCTGGCGATCGAATTGGCCGTCCCTGAAACGGAGCTAATTCGGATTCTCTTTATGAAGGGAATTGCCGCAAACATCAACCAGATTCTTGATATTCCCACCGCGACAATGGTGGCGCAGGAATACGAGATCGAAGTGAAGACAGGCGAAGTGGAAGCCGAAGCCAAGAAGATCACCGAAATGCTGTCCGCCGAGGATCTAGAAAACCTCCAGCGGCGTCCGCCTGTGGTGACGATCATGGGTCACGTTGACCACGGTAAAACCACGCTGCTCGACTCGATCCGCAAAACGAAGGTGGCTCAGGGCGAGGCAGGCGGCATTACGCAGCACATTGGTGCATATCACGTGGATGTGGACACCGAGAACGGTACACAACAGGTCGTCTTCCTGGATACGCCAGGTCACGAAGCCTTTACTGCAATGCGGGCACGAGGCGCAAGAGTCACGGATATCGCCGTACTGGTGGTAGCTGCTGATGACGGAGTGCGTCCTCAAACGATCGAAGCAATTAGCCACGCTAAAGCTGCTGAAGTGCCGATCGTCGTTGCGATCAACAAGGTCGATAAAGAAGGAGCTCAGCCCGATCGCGTCAAGCAGGAACTGACTGAGTTCAGCCTGGTTCCTGAAGAGTGGGGCGGCGAAACGATTATGGTTCCGGTGAGCGCGCTCCAGGGTGACAACCTCGATACGCTGCTGGAAATGCTGCTGCTGGTGGCTGAAGTCGAAGATCTTTACGCCAATCCCGATCGCACCGCGAAGGGCACGGTGATTGAGGCACACCTGGATAAGGCACGGGGTCCGGTCGCGACGCTGCTCGTTCAAAACGGGACGCTGCGCGTGGGCGATGTGCTGGTCGCAGGTTCTACCTTTGGTAAGGTGCGGGCAATGATCGACGATCGCCTTAAGCGCGTAGATGCAGCAACTCCTTCCTTTGCAGTTGAGGTGTTGGGTCTGAGCGATGTTCCGGCGGCAGGTGATGACTTTGAGGTCTACCGCGACGAGAAAGAAGCGCGTGCAGTCGCAGGCAGTCGTCTGGATCAGCAGCGTCAGTCTCGCCTTCAACAGGCAATGGCGTCGCGTCGGGTTAGCCTCAACACCATTTCTGCTCAAGCTCAGGAAGGCGATCTGAAGGAACTGAATCTGATTTTGAAGGCAGACGTGCAGGGTTCGGTCGAGGCAATCCTCGGTGCGCTCCAGCAGTTGCCGCAGAAAGAGGTTCAGGTGCGCGTCTTGCTTGCTGCTCCGGGCGAAATTACCGAGACAGACGTGGATCTGGCGGCGGCAAGTAGTGCCGTAATCGTTGGCTTCAATACGACGCTTGCCAGCGGTGCGCGTCAGGCAGCCGACGGTGCCGGAGTAGATGTCCGCGACTACAACATCATCTACAAGCTGCTGGAAGACATCCAGGGTGCGATGGAAGGTCTGCTGGAACCCGAACAGGTAGAAGAGCCCCTCGGTCAGGCAGAGGTACGGGCAGTCTTTACCGTGGGACGAGGAGCCGTTGCAGGCTGCTACATCCTGTCGGGTAAGGCAATCCGCAACACGAAGATGCGCGTTCGCCGCAGAAACGATGTTGTCTTTGAGGGCAACCTGGATTCGCTGAAGCGGGTGAAGGACGACGTGAAGGAAGTCAATGCCGGATACGAGTGTGGTATTGGCTCCGACAGCTTCCGCGACTGGCAGAACGGAGACATTATCGAAGTCTTCCGACTGGTGGCAAAACGCCGATCGCTTTCTGCCTAAGACTCTGATCCTGTTCTAATGAATGGACGGATCGTCTTCCAAGCTAGATAAACGATAAAAAAAGAGGAGTTCAGGAAATCCTGGCTCCTTTTTTGTAGCGATTTTTCCGGCGATCGTCGCTGCTTTTTTCAGAGTGATGTTGTAGAAATCTCCAAAGCTAGGAAACTCTCTTCCGGCTCAAAGCTCCTTACTTGAAGGAATTCTTGGAGGGATTTAGGGGCAGTTCGGGTCGTCAAACTATCGCAATCCGCGCATTTCTTGCAAAGTCTGACGGTAGCCTTCTGCCTGCCCCTGCTGGAGAAAAAGATTAGCTGCCTGCTGAAAATCGGCTCTGGCGGCTGTGGGATCTCCCAGATTAGCGTGGAGCCTACCGCGACTCATATACGCCTGAGCGTCTTGACCGTTGAGCTGGATTGCCTGAGTGTAATCTGCCATTGCGCCCTGCTGATCGCCCATTGCAAACCGCAGTTCGGCTCGATCGCTCAATACCGCAGCGGTTTCTGATCCGTTTTCGGCAGCTTCGGGCTGAATCGCCAGGAATTCGCTATAGTCTGCGTCCGCACCAGCTGGATTTCCGATCGCCACACGGACATCGGCGCGGCTACGGAGGGCATCGGCATAGTCTGGACGCAGTGCAAGTGCCTGATCGTAGTCTGAAATCGCGCCTACCAAATCTCCAGCCAGAACCCGCACATCGCCCCGCACCTTAAAGGCTTCGGCATCGTTTGCATTTAGAGCCAGTGCCCGGTTTAAATCGCCGAGCGCGGCAGAATGATTGCCCAGCTTTGCCTGCATTAGCCCCCGATTGCGGAAGGCTTCTGCGTAGTCTGGCTTGAGTTCGATCGCCCGTGTAAAATCGACCACTGCCGTTCGCAGTCCGCCCTGACTGGAGTAAATGAAGCCGCGATTGTAATGGGCATAAGGAGATTCGGGATTGAGATCGATTGCCTCATTTAAGTCTGCGATCGCATCTTGAGTCCGACCCAGCCCAAACAAAATGCTGCCTCGATTGAGATACGCCTCTGCGTCTTCGTCATCGAGATCGATCGCCCGGTTAAAGTCTGCCAGTGCCCCCTGCTGATCCTGCAAGCTGGCTTTGAGTGCGCCGCGATGAACATAGGCATCCGGTTCTTCTGGTGCAAGGGCAATGACGCGGTTGAAATCAGAGACTGCCTGCTGAGGCTGGTTCAGGCTGGAGTAGCTCACGCCCCGATAAAAGTAAGCCTGGGGATCATTAGGCACAAGTTCAATTGCCTGGTTATAGTCCTGCACCGCAACGGTGTAATTTCCCAGAGCTGCCTGAGCATAGCCGCGATAAAGATAGGCGGGAGCATAATTCGCAGACAGATTGAGCGCACGATTAAAGCTATCGATCGCGTTTTCAAATTCTCCAGCGTTAATCTGGTTTACCCCACTGCGATAGAACTGTTCAGCACTGGCTGTACTCGGCCGTAAGGCAGGCGTTTGGGCAGGGGCAGGAGCCGTTTGCGCCAGAACACTTTCAGAGACAGCCGTACAACCAATTCCTAAACTGGTAAGCAAGACGATCGCATGAGCAAGCTTCATCACATCCCTCCTATCGCGGTAAATCACACCAAGGCTGTGAGGAGGATGCCCTATTTGCGGATAAAATTATCGCTCTCGTCGGATTGCTGCCCGGATACAGAGTTTAACCAACTTGCAAAAATGCAGTCAGTTCCTCAACTTTTTTCCAGGCGGCTCCGCTAGCGAGAATGTCTTTGGCGATCGCAATTCCCTTACGGTAGGTCGCGATCGGATCATTGGAAACCTCCGGCAGGGCACATCCAACTTTAAGGGCAAGGGCAGCATTGAGGGCGACCACTTCCTGCTGTGCCAGTGTCCCTTTACCTTGCAGTACCGAACGCAGAATTTCGGCGTTTTCCGCCACTTCGCCGCCGCGCAGGGCATCGGTGGGAGCCGGGGTGAGTCCCAAGGCTTCGGGGTGCAGGGTTAGCGATCGAACCTCGCCTCCAGACAGGATTGCCGTATCGGTTGCGTCTGCCAGTCCCGCTTCGTCTAATTTCTCTCGTCCGTGCAGTACGATCGCCTCTGCCATGCCGAGCTGCTGCATCGATTGGGCGATTGTTTCTACTAGATTAGAGCTAAACACGCCCACGACTTGACCAGTCGGACGCATCGGATTCACAAGCGGACCCAGCAAATTAAACACTGTTCGCACTTTCAGCGTTTTTCGCAGGGGGACGACTGCTTTCATCGCCGGATGCCAGCCTGGCGCAAACAGAAACGTCACGCCCACTTCTGATAGAGCCGCTTTGATGCGGTCGGGCGACGCGCTCAAATTCACACCCAAGGCTTCTAGCACATCTGCCGAGCCAACCTTACCGGAAGCCGATCGATTGCCGTGCTTTGCCACCGCAACCCCTGCTGCCGCCGCCACAAACGCCACGGTCGTTGAGATATTAAACGTGGATGCGCCATCCCCCCCTGTGCCGCAGGTATCAATTCGGGGAGTGGGAAATCCTGAGGTATCTGTGCCGCCGACCGAACGCGCCTGAAGCACCTGCGCCATGCCCGTCAGTTCTGCCGCTGAAACGCCCTTTGCCTGAATTGCGGTCAAAATTGCCCCTGACAGCACGGGTGGAATTGCCTCCGCCAGCCAGCCTTCCATCAATGCCACAGACTGATCCACCGTCAGCGATTGCCCATCGAGAAGCTGTTGCAGCAAAAGCGACCAGTCATGATCGGCGAAAACATCCGGGGCAAAAGGAGTTACGGTTGCAGGGAAATTGCTCATATCAGACTCAGAGGAGACTTAAAAACTGCTGAAACAATCGATTTAGAAACCCAACAAAACCCTACGATCGCAGAGAAAAGGTCTATCGCAAGGCAGACTTTTACAGATCATAGGCGGTTACGCAGCTTTTCGGCGATCGACTTCTAGAAGCGGGTATCAGGCTCAAAAAAAGGGGGGACAACTGCCCACCCCTCCAGTGATTTAACAATCAGTTAAAAATTGGTCACTGCTAGACGGTTTGCGCCAGTTTATAGGGACTCGTCAACCGGTCGAGCTGCTGCACCATCAGACTGAGGAACAAGCCTACGTCCGTCACAACGCCCACCGATTCCACCGAACCCCGATCGCTTAACTTAGTCACAACCGCCGGGTTGATATCAACACAGACCATTCTCACACCTGCCGGAGTCATGTTGCCTGTACCGATCGAGTGCAGCATCGAAGACAGCATTAGAATCAGGTCAGCTCCTTTGATCAGTTGTGCGTAGTCTTCCTGCGCCTTGATCAGATCCATCTGCGTATCAGGAAGGGGACCGTCATCCCGAATTGAGCCTGCCAGCGAGAAGGGGACGTTGTTCTTAACGCACTCATAGAAAATGCCACCGGTAAGTATGCCCTGTTCAACGGCTTCCGCAATGCTGCCGCAGCGACGAATCGTGTTGATTGCCTTCAGGTGATGGCGATGCCCACCCCGAACTGAAACGCCACGCTTCATATCCATGCCTAGCGATGTGCCCATCATGGCCTGCTCGATGTCGTGAACCGCGATCGCATTGCCACCCAGGAGTGCTTGAACATAGCCTTCGCGAATCAAGTGAGACAGATGCTCGCCGCCGCCCGTATGAATCACGACTGGACCCGCGACGACCACCACCTTGCCGCCCTGATCGCGGATCTTGCGGATTTCCCAGGCAATCTGCTCGACTACTAGCTCGACGCGGCGTTCGCTCGATACACCCGAACCCATAAAGCTGAATTCGTCTGGTTTGGTCTGGGTCGCGTTGCGCTGCTCACGAGACTCAGTTTTGCGAATGGTGCGAATGCCCTCAACCCCCACAACCACGCGATCGCCCGTCTTCAGGTCGCGCAGCAGTTTACATTCTGCCGTGGTTTTCTCTGGAGTCTGCGAAACGACGATCGCCCCATCCATGCGCTGATTCTGGACTTTAATCCACTCGCAGTTAACGCGCACTTCGGTGGGATAAATCGTAGTGACATAGAAATCATCGGGTGCAACGCCGTCTTTGGTCACCGTTTCAAGCTGATTGTCGCAAACCTCCTGCGGACGAGCGACTGCGCCCATATCAATGAGCTGCGTCATAATATTTTCCATCACGTCATGATCGGGAGACGTGACGCGAATCTCTGCAGTAGAAGTGCTTTGACGCTGTTCGCCCAGCCGGAAGTTTAAAACCTGAAAGCTGCCGCCCGCTTCAACGATCGTATCTAACGCCCGGTTGATCAGACCCGAATCAAGCAAATGCCCTTCGAGCTGCACCACGCGCGACTCGATTGCCGCCACTGCATGGTGAATTGGCTGTACTGCTTCTATGGTTCGCAGAGTGAGACACTTCGCTGCGCCGCCTGCTTTGAGGAATTCGGTCAGGGGCGTTTCGACGATCTGAAATCCGATCGCTTCTAGCCGCCGTTTCAACTCCGCACTAGCTTTGTTCATGATGATCGTGCGATCGATATTCACTGCATTGCAGGCAAAGTTGACCGCATCTGCCTCTTCGATCGCAATTCGCTTTGATTCGGGAACGCGCATCTCGATCAGGCGATTGGAATAGGAATCAAACGCCGGCGGATAGTAAAGCAGATAGCCATCTACCAGCGGACAGAAGCAGGTATCCAGATGGTAAAACCGTTCGTCCATCAGCCGCAGTGACAGCACCTCAATATCCAGCCAGTTTGCTAGATAGGGGTGAGCATCTAGCTCCGATCGAAATCCGTAGCCTGCCCAGAGCCAGCGACCTTCGCGATCGAGCAGCGCATCGCCCGCGCCTTCAAACGGCAAATCTTTAGGCAGCGTATGCACGGTAAAGCCATGCTCTTCAAACCACTGCTGGAAGAAAGGCTCTTCGCCCTGACGTTCCTTGTGATAGAAACGGCTAAGGACGGCTGTTTTTTCTAAAACGAGTCCGGCATTGGCAGTAAACACCATATCCGGTACACCGTTTTGTGGCGTGACTAAATCAACAATGGCATGGTCCTTAATGACGTGATATAGCTTTTGCCATTGCTCTACGGCTCGATCGCGAGAAGACTTGTGAACATTCCCTTCCATCCATGGATTAATCACATAGTCCACGTCATAGTGGTCGGGGGAACACATCAAAAACCGAATCGGTGAGGTACTCATAAGTAAACCTGTCGCGTTAGATGAGATAGAAGCTGGTGGGAACTTAGGTCAGAACACTTTAACCAAAGGCTTATCTTGCTAATGATCTTGCTAATGAAAGGGATATCTAAATTGTGCCTGAACGAACATTTTAGAAGCGGGTTTTTGTTGCCGTTAGTAAAGACAATTAGTAAAGGCAGCGGTGAAGCCAAGGTGAAAGCCAACCTATCATCTTGGCACAAGTTCTCAATGTTGTAGTTATAAGTTTTAGAGCCTGAGCGTTTCTGACGGTAGATTATTCTGTCCACGTCATCGCGTATGGTTGAAGGGACAGCCCCAAAAATTAATTCGATCGTCTCTATTTATGCGCTGGCAAGCTGATTTCTATCGTCGTCCGCTTCAAGATGCTGTAGGCAGTCCGCTCTGGGAACTGGTCGTTTGCGACACTGACGGCAAATTTACCGCAAGTGCCTTTTGTTCTCAGTCTGAGGCAGATTCAAACTGGATCGCAGCTCAGCTTCAACAGTGGATCGACCCGCAGGAAAAGCCCGATCGTCTCCAGGTTTTCCGTCCTCAGTCGGTGAGCCTGATGCTGGCGGCAGCAGAGAAACTGGGCCTCAAAGTTGAGCAAACCCGCTCTGTTCCTGCTCTGAAGCAGTTTTTAATTCAGAGAGCGGCTGAATATCGCTCGCTCCCCCACTACACGAATCAACCCTACGATCCAATTACGCTCGATCGTCCGGCTCCCCTACCCTTGCCCGAAAACCTGTGGGGCGATCGATGGCGGTTTGCCGCACTCCCAGCCGGGGATCTTGTCTCAGCGTTTATCGATCGCCCGATTCCAATTCGTGAAATGCCGGATGCTCTGTTTCCGATCAAGCTCCAGCTTCCTTCAACGCTTCCCATTCCGGGTGTGGTGATTGATGGGGGCAGACAGTCGATGAATCTCGCTCGATGGCTCCAGCGATCGCGCCCGGTATTTCTCAACTATATTCCTGGACAGCCAGACGGCTTAATTTTAGAAGCAGGTTTGGTTGAGCGATGGGTCTTAACAACGTTTGAAGATGCTGATGTAATTCAGGCGGCAAAGACGTTTCGCGATCGCCAGTCACAGGCAAAAGGACTCCATTTTCTATTAGTTCAGCCCGATAATTCTGGGATGACTTACACCGGGTTTTGGCTATTACAAACTAAAGTCTAGGACTGTAAGTTTAGAACTAAAAGTTTAGGGCTTTAAGTTTAAAACTGTAAGTCTGGAATTGCTAAAACTGTAAGTTCAGAACGATGAGGTTTAGCCTGATGTAGTAACGCTCCAGCTTGAGTAAGTCATGGCTCCGCCCAGTCATGGGGTGCTGCAGGATATGAGCTGGAAGGACGTTGAGGCGATCGTGAACAAGCCAGGAGAAAAGCGATCAACTCGCTTTGCCAAACTTCCTGATAATTGAAGGCAGAAATGATTTTGGATTAACTTAAAAACCTACATCAGAAGAGCAGCCTAGAAAGGTCTCATGGTTCAAAAAACGGCGGACAAGGGAGACAAACTCTAGCCAAAACACAAGGGAAAACGACTTACCGCAAGAACTAAATTCCAGGCTGCGACTTCAAAGAGAAGTTATCTTCTGTGATTTCTATTACAAACTCTTCTGATGCTGCACAACTCCGCCAAATGGCTGAAATTCGCTAATTTCCTTGTTTTCCCTGAAGAAATAACTGTTCTATAATGACTCGATAAAGCGGGCTGTAAAGGATTGAATAAGGCTAGGTAGAAATCCTGATATCGGCTTGCTTCTCACGTAGAAGCGATCGTATTTACTCTGCCATTCCCTTCTCAGTTGCTCTGTCATGTGCGATCGTTTGCTTCAGCTTTGTCTTCGGCTTCCTGCCCAAAATTCAGCTAAATGGCGTTGGCTTCCATGCCTCCTTGTGATCACCAGTCTGCTGCCTTTAACGATCGGCTGTAGGACGCTAACACTTCCGGGTCAGCCTCAAGAAGTGAGCCTACAAATGGCAGTGGAATCTGGCTCCAAGCGCAGCGGCTACACTGTCTCTGGAACCACAAACCTTCCAGACAATACGCCAATCACCGTTGCGGCAATTCGCTACTTTTATCCAACAAGCTCATCGGATTTGGCCAGCTTACAAAGCACGGTAGACCCACCTAGCTCAACTTTTGAGGTTCTAGACTACGCTTCAACCACCGTCGCTGAGGGTAAATGGCAGGCTGAACTCATGCTTCAGCAGCCGGGCACAGATGGCAAAGGCTGGGAGGAGTGGCAAATGCAGCAGCCTAAACTGGGGCTAACGCTGAAACCCGCCGAGACTGTCTCCTTTGTAACCATGCTTACTGCTGAGGATCAGCTAACGCCTCTAGAGCAACAGCTTGCCGAAGAAGGATTCAGGCTGCCTCGCGGCATTGTTCGCACGACTGCAGAAGGACAGCGATATGCAGAAGTGAGCCAAACGATCGCCCTCACTGCCCCGAACCTCGGTCAACCTGCTCCAGCAGCTTTGGAACCAGAGAATTACGGCTGGGGCGATCGATATGTGCTGGTGAAGGAACCTCAAAATCCAACCCGATTGGAACGCCCAGACCAGCCTCAAACAAATGCTCCACCTACTTCGTTAGAGTTTCTGCGCTAATTTGAATTTCTGAAATTTGGACGATTGATGCAGTATTGGGTCGAGCCCTTGGATTCAGGTTCTTGGATTCAGGCTCCGGGTCAGACCATTTTGCGAACCGAGTTGACAGCCTCAGGTAAGGCGACCTTCAGGCATTGAAATTTGTGTCGCCTTTGTCGCCTTTAAAGCAAAGACGGGGGCTGCTTGCCCCCCTTTGATTTTTCACCTTTTCAGGCTGCAATGGATTCAAGAAACGCTGAATTAGGACTGAATCGCCTGATAGATGTAGTAAGTCGCCATTGGAATAATCGTGGCAGCCAGCAGCAGAACTACAACAATCATCGTTGCGCTGCGATCGTCTGTTTCTTCGGCGCGGGCAAAAGTTCCTTCGGTTTGAACGTTGTTTTCCACGATCGGTGGACCTGGATCAGCCTCACCGGACAAAATTGCCGTTAGCCGCTCGCTGGCATCAAGAAATGCCTGGTTGTACTTATTGCCGTTGCGAAGCGGAACCATGACGGTTTCCTGCGCCACGCTCTGGGCAGCTTCAGGCGTGAGCAAAGACTGAACCTCAGCTCCAGTGCTGATTGCGCTGCTGTTCGTCACATTGTCTAATACAAGCAGGGTTTGGTTTGCCTGGGCTTCTGGCGTTGGAAACCACTTTTCAAAAAGCTGCTTGGTGAAAGTTTCGATCGTTTCGCCATAGTCGAGCCGATGAATCGTAACAAATCGAACTTCGTTTCCGGTCTGGTCTGCCAGGTTTGCCAGTTCGTTGCTGAGTTCTCCTCGCGTTGCCCGACTCATCACCCCTGCCTGATCAATGATCCAGGTTTGCTCTCCCGCCCTGAGAGACGGCATACTGTAAACGCCAGTTGCAGCCGCCGAATCAGGAGAAATCAGCCAAACCTGAAGCATTAAAACAATCGATACCAGGGTTAGCCAAATCGATCGAACCGGAATAAATGGCAGAATCCGAGAGTGCAACTGTCTCATCCAATGCGTTCCAATGCTTCTCTTAGACGATACTACAGCGCAGGAGGGCAAATCAAAGGGCAACTTGAAGTCGGAGTAAAGCAAACGGGCGAAGCGAAAGGGTGTCTTGGGCGGAGTAGCGGGTAGAGTCCGTGTGAAGTCACCTATCTAGAGGACGTTGAAGGTCTGAGAGTTCGATAGGATAATAGCGCGGCGAAGGAATCGAATCTCAAAAGCTGCTGTCTAAGCTGCCTTGATTCAGAAGTCAATTGATTGATTAATTGATTTAAGGTGAAACCTGACAAAACCCGCGATCGTCCTGGCTCAGAAATGGGTTCAAGAATGAATTCAGGAATGAGTTCAGGAATTGAATGAGTTCAGGAATTGTTCAAACCCTGTTTCAAGAGTTGTAACTGCGCTGTCAACCCTCGCGTTTCTGCATATTCTGAAATTATGCCCCCCTCTGCAAAGCCCTCCTCAAAGCCAACCTGGGCAGATCTGGAACTGGTCGATGCACCAGAGCCGAGTCAGCTCGACAATATTAAGGCACAGCTTGATCTAGTGCTGCTCGCACTCGAATCGCTGGCAAACATCGGCTCAGAGGAAGTCTTGCAGGCGGCGGCTGACCTGAATTTGAGCGAGGTGGTGGCTGATCGCGTTTCCCTCTGGCGACTGCGGCAATCTAGCCCCCTGCGGCGGGGACAGGGACGTAAACGGCTCGATGTGGAAGAAGCTCGATCGCTGGTGATGATCATTTGTCGGCTGGCAAACCAGCATCAGGAACTCATTCGCCGTGCCGTCGCGCTGCTGGAGCAGTTAACCGAGCAAAATCAGCCGCCCCACCATGCCGCTTTGCTAGGGGATTACCTTGATACCTTTAGCAACGCCTATCAGGAACGGATGGAGGATGACACGGCTTCCATTGACGATCTGACCCATCTCGCCCTCAAACTGCTGATCGATCTGCTGTTCTACAGTGCCCCTAATGGCTCTCGCCGCCTCTGGATAGCTCTCCTCGATCGCTCAAAATCCTAACCCTTCTCCCACCTCCCTACTTATCTGCTTCTTTACCCCTCCACTCATCCACCCCTCCCCGACTCATGCCCCAAACCGTTCTACGCCGATACACCCCCCCGACCTGCACCCTCGAAGTGATGGCAACCGGGTCGGCACTGTCTTGCTGGACAGATCGGGCAGTGTTAAAGAATTTGCGCTTCCGGCTGCATCTGGACGACCCCAAGCTACCTGCGGAGAATCAGGTGACGCTTCAGGGCGATCGGAACCAGCTTGAAGCGCTGTGTGAAGCTGTGGATGGCTATGTGCAAAACTGGCTGAGCCGATCGACCGCCGATTCCCTTCCTTTGGAGCGTAGGGTTGAGGCAGGAGCAACTGCGCTTCAGGTGCTCGAACCCACTATGCTTCAGCGTCAGCTGACGGAAACGAATGTGAGCGAATCTGCAATGGTTTTGGAGCCGCAGGGTTTGCTGGCACACCGTCTGCATTTAGGGACAATGGCAATCGAGCAGTCGGGCGAGTCTGTTTCGCTGTCTACGCTGCAATTGTTTGACCTGGCAAACGCGCTTGATCAGTACCAATCTGATGCTGTTACCCTACCGTCGTTAGCTCGTCCCAGCTGGATGCGATCGCCTTCAGGCTGGGCAGGAATTGCGGCTGCGGCAGTGCTGACCGTGGGCGTGACGGGGGCGATTGCGAAATTTGTGATGGATGTCTCCAGTCCACCCCTGCAAACGGCATCTACTTCGGTGCAGACCGAAACCAACCTGAGCCAGGGCACACCAACCTCGCCGACCCCGTTAGCGATTCCCTCGCCGCCCGGATCACCATCTCCTTCGCTGTCACTGACTCCGCTGCAGCCTCCCGCTCCGCCCCCTGGAGCAGTGCAAACAGCCCCGCCTCCGCCCTCAGTTTCAATTGCGCGTGAGCCTGTTCCGGTTGCGCCTGCTCCGGCTCCGCCTGTGGTGGAAGTGCCCCGCTCGACTACTCCACCTCCACCTGAGCGAATTGCGATCGTTCCACCTGAGGGAACTGTTCAGCAGCCCAGCATAACCGCGATTCCAGAGATCGAAAGCTCTGCGGCGCGATCGGCTGAACAGGGTATCGCAGCGGCAAATGCGCCCGAAGCCGAAACCGGAGACTCAGCAGGAGCGGCAGCTAGCAGTACCGCATTTGATGCCGTACCTCAAGTGTCTGAGATTCGGCAGTATTTTGAGCAGAACTGGCAGCCGCCCACCGAGCTCACACAAACGCTGGAATATCGGCTGGTGCTGAACGCCGACGGATCGCTTCAGCGAATTGTGCCTTTGGGTCAGGCGGCTGAAACCTTCCTCGATCGCACGAATATGCCTTTGATGGGTGAGCCGTTCGTATCACCTACAGACAACGGAGGAAATCCGCAGATTCGGTTGGTGCTGCGTCCTGATGGCAAGGTGCAGACGTTCCTGGAATATGCCCGCTAGCCCCACAATCGGCGTCGGGGTGTCCCACTCAGGCGATCGTGCGTATCACGCAGCAGAGTGGGAATATCCAAATGCTCCGGGCAGCGAGGCAAACAGTCGCCGCAGTCGGTACAGCGATTTGCCTTCATGCCGGGAAACCAGTGCCCCGCATTTTCAAACATTCCGTAACGGTATTGCCCGAAAGCGGTCATGTCGTAAGCAACCGCTAGATTTCGCAGACGCAGCACTTCGGGAATATTGATACTTTCTGGACAGGGCAAACAGGCAAAACACTGGCTGCATCGATCGGTTCCCAGGGTCGCTTGGTGGTGAAGATCCAGCCGTTCCAGGGTTTTGAGTTCTGCGGACGTGAGGGGTTCGGTTCGTTCGCTGGCCTGTAGTGGAGTCTCTAGCTCCTGTGGATTGGCTGCGCCCAAGCTAAGCGTGGTAATCCGCCGATCGCTGAGTAAAAATCGATAGTTTAGCTCTAGCGGCGTGAAAGGTTGGCAGAGGTTCACCAGCGTTTCAGAAGGGGTATGAAGCATTCCGCCTTTGTCAGCAGGCGAGATAATCAACACGCCCATGTCTTTTTGGTGCGCGAGAGCCACTGCCGCCTCATTGCGCTGATTAAACAGGTAATAGTGCAGATTAACAAACTCAAACTGATTCGTCTCGATCGCCCTCAGAATAATTTCCAAAGGAGCATGGGTTGAGAAGCCGACATGACGAATGCGCCCATCTGCGATCGCCGCTCGAACTGCCTGCATACAGCCCTGTGAATTCTCAACCCAGTCCAACTGTTCTGCCGTATTGACGCCGTGAATGCCCAGCGCGTCCAAATAATCCACCCCCAGCCGATCGAGGGATTCGTCGATCGATCGTGCCATTGCGTCTGCGTTGGGGGTCGGGGGAATTTTGGTCGTGATGTGAATCTGTTCGCGCATCACAGGCAAGCCTGCCCGAATCGCTGCCCCCAGATACAGTTCGCTGCTGCCGTAGCCTCTGGCGGTTTCGATATGGTTGATGCCCCGATCGATCGCTTGCTGAATCGTCTGGATCGCGTTTTCCTTTGAGGCAAGGTAGCGCATCGTGCCCAGCGAAAAAACCGACAGAAAGAGATTTGTTTTGCCGAAGCGACGATACTGCATGAACAATTCTACGGAGACGCGATCGGGTCGCTCAGGATTGCGGATTGAATGAAGGGGTGGAGAGCTTTATTAGGGCTTTATTTCTGAGGGAACGGAAGAGATGCCCATCTGATAAGAAGATAAGAAGGGCTGCTGATGTCCTGGTTTTGATTAACCTTCATCCTGCTTGGTAAAGCGTCCGCCCTGATTAAAGTCCCCCGGCCGCAAATTCGAAAGAAAATCGCGAAAGGCTTTGCGCTCGGCTTCATCAGCATCGCGATCGACAGGCATTGAGGCATCGGCAACGACTTCTTCCATGACCCAGATTGGGCTTTTGGTTCGCAGTGCTAAGGCGATCGCATCGCTGGGGCGGGAATCGATTTCTTTTTTCACCTCTCCTTGCTTCATCTGAAGAATGGCGTAAAAGGTATTATCTTGCAATGAGTGAATAACGACCTTTTCCAGCACCATGCCCCATTCGTCCATCAGATTCACCATCAGGTCGTGGGTGAGCGGTCGTGGTGGAGCCTGCCCTTCCAGAACGCTAATAATCGCTCTCGCCTGATCTTGACCAATGTAGATGGGTAACTGCCGACGCTCGGAGGCATCTCGTAGCAGGACGATCGGGCTACGAGAGACTGCATCTAAGGCAATTCCAGCAACTTTCATCTCAATCATTGGCGGAGCCTCAAAAATTCTTTGAGAGAGTTAAATTTCGCTGATTTGGGGTGAAAAAGCAAATCTGCATTGGTAGCGGGAGCAGAGATCCCGAATCCAAAACAGCGAGTACGAATAGAACATATCATTGGACTGGCTACGAGCCTGAGAAAGTTACTTATATTTTCACTCTATCCACCGAAAATCATTCAGTGCTAGACCGTTAAGCGAAGGCTCGATTCCTTATCTTTTGAGTTATAGCAGTTTAATAGGACACACTGCATCCAGTATGCCCTGTTCTTTTAGGGATAATTAGGGGATACGAAGAGGTTTCAAGAAGCTGCCTGGCTCCAGCTCACATAGGGCAAGTTTGCGGCGGTTTGACGAATGCGATCGGCTTGGGCAACGAGCTGACCACAAGCATCCCAGGTTCCGCTGAGGAACATACTGCGAGGTCCGGCTCCCATCTGCACCGGAGCCACAAAGTCATTGACCCGCACCTGCATTGCTTCCAGATCTACTGTGACTGATACCTGAGGATTTGCCGCAATCCGTTGCTGTAGCTCTGTCACGACTGCTGGATCTGCTGTGACGCAGGGAATGCCCATCGCGACACAGTTGCCAAAGAAAATCTCGGCGAAGCTTTCGCTCACGATCGCCCGAATGCCCCACTTTGAGATTGCCTGTGGTGCGTGTTCGCGAGAAGATCCACAGCCAAAGTTGCGATTTGCTACCAGAACAGTTGCGCCCTGATACTGCGACTGGTCAAAGGGATGCTGTCCCTGCATCTGGTCGCGATCGTCTGCAAAGACCTGTGCGCCTAATCCGTCGAAGGTAACGCACTTGAGGAAACGGGCAGGAATAATGCGATCGGTGTCGATGTCGTTGCCGATGAGAGGAACGGCGCGACCAGAAAGGGTTTGAATTTGGCTCATGGGGTTCTCCTTATCGGTAAGTGGGTGAGTGAGGGGGTAGGAGATGAGGAAGTGAGGAAGGGGAATCAGCTCTAGGGTAGTGGTTCGTTCTCGACCTCACAGGCTTTGAGCAAAGAGGAAGTTGCTGTCTTGCGTCCGGTTAAAACGAACGCTCCTAACTCATCTGCCCCGTCTGAGGTCTTGCCAAACGGCCAGCGTTCCAGCATTTCTAGTGAAGGAAGGGATATTAGAGCAGTGCTCGGACATCAGTCACTTGGCCTGTGATTGCCGCTGCCGCCACCATTGCCGGGCTCATCAGCAGGGTACGACCGGACGCAGAGCCTTGCCGTCCCTTGAAGTTGCGGTTAGAGGAGGACGCGCTAATTTGGTTGCCGACGAGCTTATCGGGATTCATTGCCAGACACATCGAGCAGCCCGGTTCTCGCCACTCAAAGCCTGCCGCTTCAAAGATTTCGTTTAGCCCTTCGGCTTCTGCTTGCTGCTTCACCTGCTCGGAGCCGGGAACGACAAACGCTTTGATGCCTTCCGCAACAAATCGACCCTTGGCAATTTTGGCAGCCTCGCGTAAATCACTGATGCGTCCATTGGTGCAGCTTCCGATGAAGCAAACGTCGATCGCCGTTCCTTGAATGGGCTGTCCGGGTTGCAGGTTCATGTAGCTGTATGCCTCTTGAGCCAGTGCCCGATCCTGGTCCGACAACTCCTCTGGGGTAGGAACCGTTTGATTGACCCCAATTCCCTGACCGGGTGTAATGCCCCAAGTAACAGTTGGCGGAATGTCAGCGGCATCAAACACGACGATATCATCGTATTGAGCATCGGCATTGCTGCGAAGGGAATTCCACCAGTCGATCGCCCGATCCCACTCGGGTCCTTTGGGTGCGAAATTGCGGTCTTTGAGATAGTCATAAGTGACTCGATCGGGGTTGACATAGCCGCAGCGGGCACCGCCTTCGATCGCCATATTGCAGACGGTCATGCGCTCTTCCATGCTCATCTGCTCAAAGGTCGTTCCAGCGAATTCGTAGGCATAGCCCACGCCACCCGTCACGCCTAGGGTGCGAATGATGTGGAGGATCACGTCTTTGGCATAGACTCCGGTGGGCAGGGTCCCGTTGACTTCAATCTTGCGGACGTTGAGCTTAGCGAGTGCCAGGGTTTGCGAAGCAAGAACATCCCGTACCTGGCTGGTTCCAATGCCAAAGGCGATTGCGCCAAATGCGCCATGCGTGGAAGTGTGGCTATCTCCGCAGGCGATCGTCATGCCGGGCTGCGTCAATCCCTGTTCGGGAGCGATGACGTGAACAATGCCCTGACCCCCAGAGCCAATGTTATAAAAGCGGATGTTATTCTCTTTGCAGTTCTTTTCGAGTTCCTGCATCATTTCTTCCGCCATCGGATCAACAAACGGACGCGTCTGGCTGATCGTTGGCACAATGTGATCCACCGTGGCAATGGTGCGATCGGGAAACAGCACTTTTAATCCGCGATCGCGCAGCATCGAAAACGCTTGTGGACTGGTGACTTCGTGGATCAGGTGCAGCCCGATAAAGAGCTGTGTTTGTCCTGAGGGAAGCGTGTTGACGGTGTGAAGATCCCAAACTTTGTCGAACAGTGTGCCCTTACTCATAGCGGCAATCGTCCTTACTCAAGGATGTGTGAACTCAAGGATGTGTGACAGGTGGCTGGAGGGTTTCTCCCCTCTAGATCCCCCAATTCTGGAGGATTGTGAAACGAGCAGTGGTGCTTTCGTTTGCTGAAGTGCTGATGTTAGACCTAACTCTTCCAGATTAGGAGGGGCGATTGGTAATGTCCAATATATTTTTAATGCAAGATTAAGACATTTGAAATATGAGTAAATCGGTGATTAATCCTTTGCAGGAACCCTAACTCTTCTCATAAGTTTTAGGTACAATGCCGTCTCTCATCGGTGGCGATCGTCCCCGCGAAAGGCGATCGATCCTCAGACGCAGACGATAAGATATATCATCGGCGGTTAGCTCTATTGAACTGCTCCTCCTGTCTTTTCATCTCTGGATTCTCATGCGCGTTGACATTACCAGTCATCTCAATCCTTCCCAGCGGCGTGCCGTTGAGCATTACTGTGGTCCTTTGCTTGTGGTTGCCGGAGCCGGATCGGGGAAGACCCGCGCCCTGACCTACCGGATTGCCAATATGGTGATGAATCATCGCGTTGACCCGGAAAATATCCTGGCTGTCACCTTTACTAACAAAGCGGCGAAGGAGATGAAGGAGCGGATCGAGAAGCTGTTTTCTGAACAGGAAGCGGAGCAAAAGTACGGAAAGCCGCTGGATGCGCTTGCGCCATTTGAGCAAACTCGGCTGCGATCGCACGTTTATAAAACCATTACGAAAGAACTCTGGATTGGCACGTTTCACGCCCTTTGTGCCCGGATTCTGCGGTTTGACATCGAGAAGTATCAGAGTGAGCAGGGCTATTCCTGGAACCGTAACTTTTCAATTTTGGACGAGTCGGACGCGCAGAGTTTAGTCAAAGAAATTGTCGTTAATCAGAATTTGGACGATAAGAAATTTGAGCCGCGATCGGTTCGCTATGCGATCAGCAATGCTAAAAACCAGGGCTATTCGCCGAGCGACCTGGAGCGGGAGCAGAACAACTATCGCGGACGGGTGATTTCAAATATTTACGCCGAGTATGAGCAGCGGCTCGCTCAGAATAATGCGCTAGATTTTGACGATCTGATTTTGATGCCTGTGCGTTTATTCCGGCAGAATGATCAGGTGTTGGCATACTGGCATAAACGGTTTAGACATATTCTGGTTGATGAATATCAGGATACGAACCGCACCCAGTATGACTTGATTCGATTACTCGTCACGAATGGCGAAGATACGAAGAAATTTAACGACTGGAATTATCGATCGATTTTCGTGGTGGGTGATGCAGATCAGTCGATTTATTCCTTTCGGGCGGCTGATTTTACGATTCTGATGAACTTTCAGGATGACTTTGGTGATGGCTTGCCAGATGACGATACGCGCACAATGGTCAAGCTAGAGGAGAATTATCGCTCGACTGAAAATATTCTCCAGGCAGCAAATGAGCTAATCGAAAACAACACTGAGCGAATTGATAAAGTATTACGTCCGACTCGCGGATCGGGAGAAACAATTTACTGCTATCGCGCCGACGACGAAATTCAGGAAGCGAACTTTGTGGTGAATCGGCTGCGGGAAATGGAACTGGTCAACCCGGAGCTAAACTGGGGCAGTTTTGCAATTCTTTACCGCACGAATGCTCAGTCACGGGCGTTTGAAGAAGTGTTGGTGCAATATGGCATTCCTTACAACATTGTCGGCGGGCTGCGGTTTTACGATCGCAAAGAAGTGAAAGACGTGCTGGCATATCTGCGCCTGATTGCAAACCCAGACGACTCGATCAGCCTGAAGCGGATTATCAACGTACCTCGGCGGGGAATTGGAAAGGCAACGATCGATCGGCTCGAAAAAGCTGCGAGGGAGCTAAACGTTCCCCTCTGGCAAATCCTCAGCGATGAAACTTCGGTGCAGACTTTGGCAGGGCGATCGGCGAAGCCTGTACTGGCGTTTGGTCGGATGATTGAATACTGGCAGTCGAAGATCGAAGGCTCTTCAGCATCGGAGATTGTGCAGGGCATTCTTGATGATTCCCACTACTTGCAGGACTTACGCGAACAAGGAACCGACGAAGCACTGGAACGGCTGCAAAACGTGCAGGAACTTTACAACGCCGTGCTGCAATTCGAGGAAGACAACGAAGAGTCGAATCTGTCGCTCTTCCTGGGAAATGCCTCGCTCGCGTCTGACCTGGATAACCTGAACGAAGCCGCCCAGGAAAAAGTTTCGCTGATGACGCTGCATTCCTCGAAGGGTCTGGAATTCCCGGTCGTGTTTCTCGTTGGGCTGGAGCAGGGATTATTTCCCAATTTTCGATCGCTGGAAGACCCAAAATCCCTGGAAGAAGAGCGGCGGCTCTGCTACGTCGGCATTACCCGTGCCCAGGAGCGTCTGTTCCTCAGCTATGCCCGCGAGCGGCGACTCTACGGCTCCCGCGAACCTGCCAGCCCATCCCTATTCTTAGCGGAACTGCCGAAGGAGCTTTTGCTCAGCAGCGTTGCCAATGCAATTCCCAAAAAGATGACCACCCCAATCCGGGAAGTTCGCAAACAGGCGGCCAGTTCCCCCAGCTATCCCCAGCAGGACTGGACGGTGGGTGATCGCGTCATTCATCGATCGTTTGGCACAGGTCAGGTGACGCACATTTTTGGAGCTGGAAACAAAGCCTGTCTCGCGATCAAGTTTCCCGGCATGGGACAGAAGATTATCGATCCGAAGCTGACCCCGCTTCAGAAGGTTGAGTAGTGCCGGGCAAGCTGCCTAGGTCTTTTAAAGATTTCTATAAGCTGGATAGTCATAACTATCGGTTTATACCCCTTATCAGTTTGATAAGTGTGAAGAGAAGCAGCCAGGCAAGGATGAGAATAGACTAATTTCCGTGGGATTACTGATCCCATTTCCTTGGAAAATTATAAGAATTGTGGAAATTATGGATGCACTAAGTCATCCCTGCTGATGTTCCCTGTTAGCAACCGAGTATCACCCCTCTGTGTTCCTCAAGTGATTCATTAAAAGTTCGCACAGGCTTTTTCTTGGCGCACAAGTGCGGGTTATGTGCTTGATTCAATAAACGTTGAATCAGTTTGATGTCTTTGTAAGCTTTCTAGTACCAAACTGGTTGTCAACATCATTTGACAGCAGTTCATACTAACCTTTTCAGTCCTGTGCTGTTCTCCTTAGAAGGAGTGATTGAGCGCGATCGTCACTCTCCTGAGAATAGCTGGCTTTGCATTGAGTTTGAGCGGGTCTAAACGCTGCTCCACTAACGCAGTGTAGGTTCGCTTTTGCGACAAACAATCAAATTTCCACAGATGTGAGGCTTAAAAATGATTACGCTAGAAACCTTGCAGTGCTGGTTTGACGAGCCTTCCATCAATCGGGTGATGGAGCTTTCCTGTAGAGAGGCTGTGGTCAGTCCTAAGACCCTCTACACTTTTATGCAGAGATTTGTCACCTATGGTAGAACCTACAGCTTTCTGGTGCCGCAACTTGCCAGTGTGATTGGCTCAAGTCCTCTATTTAAAGATCAAAATTGTACGATCGCAGCTCACGCCGAACGCAGTATGGATGTTGCAGCCCATGTGTTTTCTGCTTCAATCGAGGAGTTCCGCGATCCCAGAACAGCAGTTTCCCATCGAACATTGTCCTATGCACTGTTAGACAAGCTGGCAGAATACGCCAATCTAACTCCCGCAGAAGTTAACCAAATTGCCCAAGCGGGTGCGTGGCTCCCTAAGGTACTGGAAGAGGTGCGAGAAGGATATGCTGCCCGCCCAGATGACCTTGGTAGCCTAGTGCGAGCGATCGGATTTCATGCTGGAGCTGAAACCATTGGTAGTAATGAGTGCAGTATTATCAACGCTGTGTTCTTCTCAGAACAGAAAAAAAATTCTTTTGGGCAATTTATCCGGCGCAGCAAGGTGCAATACCCACAGGGAGTGGTTAGCCCCTGGTATTGGATTGCGATTCATGGCACTTTCGAGACGCGGGGAGTAGAAGCTGATCACTCCGATGATGCACTGCTAGCACTGAATCAAGCAATTCAATATAGCAACGCAACGGAGGAGCAGATTGGGGAGTGGGCAAGGCAGGGATTCGCTCATTTCATCGATGTTCAGATGCTGTTTTTCCGGCGCGTTCAACAGGAGCTACAGGAAAGTGTACAAGCCTTAGCTGCCGCTAGCTAAATCGCGCTCTAATCCCTTGTTCTACAGCCGAGATTCACAATTTTTAAGAGTGAGGAGAAATTCATGATGCAAGTGAAAGCCGCGATCGATGGAAAAGGCAAGCAGTTGATCGCAACAATGCCAATCTCCGAGGGTGAAACCTTTTACAAGATGAGCAGCTACAAAACTATTGCCAAGCCCACCTACACGAGCATTCAGATCAGCTACGACTCTAGCATTGAAGACTACGCTTGTCTTGCCAACCTGAATCATAGCTGTGATCCCAATGTCATTGTTGATACTACCCGGATGGAGCTTAAAGCAGCGCGAGACATCCAGCCTGGAGACGAGCTATCTTTTTTCTACCCCAGCACTGAATGGGATATGACTTCTCCCTTCATCTGCCTCTGTAGTGCATCGAACTGCCTGAGGCTAATTGCTGGAGCCAAATACCTCTCCCTCGACGTAATGAGTCGCTATTTCATCAATCGCCATATTGGTGCAATGGCTCTAGAGTGTCTTACTCATCGAGAAGCTTTGAAATCTAAAGGCTTAAAACACCGTGAGCTACACTATCGCTAACGATCCTGCAAGAATTAATCGTGTTTATCCTCCAATTTCAATTCTGATTCACTACTCAATCAATTCACCAATATTGAAATCGATTCTGATCCATCCCCTGAGTTGGCGCAAGTTTTCGAGAATCAATAAGGGAATTTGCCAGTGATGCACCATTAGAAACGGGAGGGGATCGTTGACTCTGAACAGGGCATCTGTGCCGCTTGTGATGTTGCTCAACCAGGTTTGAAGCTGTTTGATCGGTTGCTTCGCAGTTCCCTTTCGGGGAAATAGCACCTCATTCAATCGCCAGAGTTCGTGATAGAGCCAGTAGGTCGGCTTGGCATCTGGAAGCGGGTGTAGGGGTTCGGCGGGGGGTTCTGGATTGAGGTAAGCATCTGCGACGCCGGGGTGGTTGTAGAACAGCGTCACTGCCGTATGAGTGCGAGGGTTACACTCGATCGGGTAAACGGTTCCATCTTCGGTTTGAATGATGTCAAAAGAAGCCTGTCCGATGCCGTCAACGCCTGCGAGAAGACGGGTGATCCAGTCGCTAATTTCGGGTTTATCGACATTCTCGTAGTTCACTTGAAACGCCGAGGAGGGACAGCAGCAGTAGAGTGTTGATTTGCCGTTCCGCACGGTGCTGTGGGTGCAGTATTCCTTGCCGCGAATAAACTCCTGCATAATCCAGGGCTTGTCTTCGCTGATCGGTAAGCTGTTCACAAAAGCAGCCGTTTCTTCAGGCGTGGCGCAGGGCAGTTTAGTCATGTCCAGGCGACGCACAGCATCGTAAGGAATGCTTTTGAGAATGTAGGGATTCTGCTCTTGTGAAAAGTCGAAATTCAAAACTTGTTCTGGTGCAGTGATTTTGAACGATTTGGGAACGGATAAGCCTAACGATCGCGCCTTTTCCGCAAACGCAAATTTGTCGTCTAGCATTCGTGTAGTGTCGGCATTAAAGTGCAACACTTCACAGTAGCCTTCGAGCGGATGTTCATTGACACCGTCTGGGTAAATCACTGCAAAAATGGCAACCGGAATAAATAAATCAACTTTCTCTTGCTCAGCGATCGATCGCAGTTTTCGTTGATAGCCTTCCCAATCTTTAGCAGGGTCAGGAACTGTATAAAATGCATCAACTGCATTCGAGTATTGATTACCGTTCAGCCAGAATTTCTCAGTGTCGATAATAATTGCGCGATGTCCGGCTTCATAAAACGATCGCGCCAGTTGCAGCGTTTTGGTCATTCTTGCTCCCGCAATTAATACCGTTTTGGGAAACTCAGCAACCGTACGAGGTTTCTGGAAAGGACGACTAATCCAGCTCCACAGCAGCGATAAAAGAACAACCGTGAGATTAAAGGGAAATGCGATCGCTAATAAAGCCAACGTTCCCAAGTTTTGAAACAGCGCGACAATTCGTTTATTAAAGCTTCGAAAAGGTGCTGTTTGTTCTGTTATCAGTAAATCTTCGACAGATGAAACATCTGAAGCATTTTGAAGCTGAACGTTTTGCGGAAATGGCTTTGTTTTCATCGATCGCATTAAATCGCATCAATAGGGAGGAATAGGAGTGGCTGTGGAGCGCAGCACCGTAAACTGAGAGTAGCGTAATCAGTCTTTACACAAGGAGCAACCTGTCTAAGGAAGTAGAGCAATTTATTCTGAAGATAGAGAAGTAACTTTTTACTGATTTTAGGAAATGCTGAGAATATTACGATCGTCTGCTTCTGATCATGAAGAATGATCAATAAATAATGCGATCGATAATTGAATGGGCGATCGAACAGTTGCTTCCCAGAAGATCAGAAAAAGAACTCCTGGAGAAACTTGAGTGAAGGCTTATCAGATTCAAACCGCAGACGGGCTGGATGGCTTAGCACAGGTTGAACTTCCTGATCCAACGCCCGGAGCAGGACAGGTACTCATTCGGGTGCGGGCAACCTCGCTCAACTTTCGCGATACGGCGGTAATTCGCGGCAGTTATCCCGGACAAAAGCTTCCGATCGTCCCCCTATCAGATGGTGCAGGCGAAGTCGTAGCAGTGGGTGCGGGTGTCACGCGAATCAAGGTGGGCGATCGGGTTGCAGGCATCTTTTTTCAGGCTTGGCAGTCGGGCAGCTTAACCCGCGAGAAAACGAAATCGGCTTTGGGTGGGGCGATCGACGGAATGCTGGCAGAACTGGTGCTGCTGCATGAAGATGGGGTGGTAAAGCTTCCTGAGTATTTATCTTACGAGGCGGGGGCAACTTTACCCTGTGCGGCGGTAACGGCATGGCACGCTCTTGTCCCCAGGGGTCACTTAATTCCCGGTGAAACGGTGCTGCTGCTAGGGACGGGCGGAGTTTCTATCTTTGCGCTTCAGTTTGCCAAAATCAACGGCGCGAGAGTCATCATTACCTCTAGCAGCGATGAAAAGTTGGCGCGGGCGAAAGCGATGGGAGCCGATGAAACCATCAACTACAAAACCTATCCTGCTTGGGAAGAACAGGTTTACAGATTGAGCGATCGCGAAGGTGTGGATCAGGTAATCGAAGTGGGCGGAGCCGGAACGCTGGATAAATCGCTGCGATCGGTGAGAATCGGTGGACGGGTGAGCCTGATCGGGGTGGTGGCAGGAGCGGGCGACGTGAACTATGCCCAGATTTTTATGAAAAGTATTGATGTGCAGGGAATTTACGTGGGCAACCGCGAAATGTTTGAGGCGATGAATCGGGTGATGACGCTACACCAAATCGAACCTGTGATCGATCGCATCTTTGAGTGGAAAGAGGCAAAGGCAGCGTATCAGCATCTTCAGAGCGGGACGCATTTTGGCAAGATCGTGATTCGTGTTTAATTTGCGCTTGCTCATTTTCTGTCCGATGGAGGAATAGAAGTCGTCCGGGCGATGCAGGTGATTGAGGCGATCGGCTGAGTAGGATCATCAGCAACTTTCCTCCACTCAATTTCTCATGACGAAAACTGCTCTAGTCACAGGCGCATCAAAAGGGATTGGAAAAGCTACTGCTCTAGAGCTGGCAAAGCACGGCTATACTATCGTCCTAGTTGCTCGCGAACCGGAACCCCTGGAAGCGGCTGCGATCGAAGTGCGAAATCTGGGACAGCAAGCATACCCGATTTCTGCGGATGTTAGCAATCCGGTGCAAGTGGAACAGTTAATGCAGCAGGCCATTGCTCAGGCAGGACAAATTGATGTGCTAGTGAACAATGCAGGAATTTACTACATGGGTCCAGTCGAGGATGCGTCGCTAAACGACTGGCACACGATTCTGGATACAAATTTGTGGGGCTATATTCACACGATTCATGCACTGCTGCCGCACTTTCTGACACGCGGAAACGGCACGATCGTCAATGTGGTGTCGATCGGCGGACTTGACCCGATTCCTTATCAGGTTCCCTATTCCACCAGCAAACACGCGCTTACAGGCTTAACAAAATCTCTGCGAGCCGAGGTAGAACCGAAAGGCATTCAGGTTTGCGGCATTTATCCCAGCTTTATTCGGACGCAGCTTTATGAGCGAGCACTCTTTCGCGGCGATGACGCCAAAAATCGGTTTGAGTTGATGTATAAAGCGTTCCACAGTCCGTTTCTGGAAACCCCAGAATTTGTTGCCCAAACGCTGCGAAGGGCGATCGAACATCGGCAAAACGATGTCCTGGTTGGTACGGCAAACTTCTGGACGACTGCGTTTCATGTGGCTCCTGCTGTAATGAAGCCGATCGTCCGACGACTCTTTGGGATGGCAGATTCGCAGCAGGATTTGGCGCGTTGAACAGTTCGCGTTAAACAGTTAAAGGTGAGGAGAGCTTGAGCAGTGGTGAATCTTCTGCATTGCCCCCAAACCCCTTTGAATCAGGGGCGTTGCTGAATTGGAGTATGATACGCCTCCCTAGCCCCCTAATTTTGGGGGGAACTGATCCTCAAAGTCCCCCAGCATTGCGGAATTTAGGGGGCGATGCAGCGTCTCAAGTTGTGTCTTTATACTTCGATTCAGCAACGCCGAATCAGGAACCAAAAGAGAGTTTGAAGCTTTTATCTGCTCAAGGCAAACATCTGAAGGCAAACATGTGCTTAGGGCAATTCAGAACGAAAATTCTTTTATTGCCCGGTTAGTGAGCTACCCAGTTAGCAACCTGGCTAATTAGTGAAAGATTGGCTCAAGAACAATCCAAATTTCCCTCAAGTTCTCTTCATAAAT
The DNA here is from genome assembly GCF_039962215.1 of Leptolyngbya sp. ST-U4. Classification (NCBI taxonomy): domain Bacteria; kingdom Bacillati; phylum Cyanobacteriota; class Cyanophyceae; order Leptolyngbyales; family Leptolyngbyaceae; genus Leptolyngbya; species Leptolyngbya sp. ST-U4. The sequence goes on along the minus strand of NZ_JAMPKZ010000001.1, from coordinate 862,124 downwards.
CACCTCTGATACTCTATAACCATCTAGAATGTCATTCCGTGAATTGGGATACACCAATTTCTGAAGAGGATGCGACAGTCTATCAGGGTGTTTTCTCAAGATGTCTTTGGTGTGAGGAGAAATTCATGTTTTTAGGGTCTGGCAAGCGGTATCTCACCATCATTCAATGGGACTGTTTACCTTGGGATTGGTTACCTTGGGATTGCTTACCCACAATAAGCCTGCTCAATTGTGGTTTCTCCCTGTCCTAAGCGCATGGAGATCATTCATCTGACCATTTCCGATGAGACGCTGCGCGACGGAGAACAGCAGGTCGGTTTATGCTTCAGCGCGGAAACAAAACGCAGTCTTGCCCATCAGATTGCTGCCACAGGCGTTCACCAGATTGCTCTTATGCCTGCGGTTCACGAAACGGAAGCTGAACTGGTCAAAATGTTAGTCACTGAGGGGCTTGCCGATCGCCTTGCCGCTTCCACCCCAATGACCTATAGCGCGATCGACCAGTCGAAAAGCTGTGGCGTGGAGCAAATTATTCTGTTTCATGCGGTGTCCGATCACCTGCTGTTTTTGCGCGACCCGGAAATCGATCGCCATCCGCTGTATGCAGGCAAAGCATACCGGGAATCATTGCCCTCTGCGCTTCGTGATCGAATTCGTCGCCAGATGATGGGCAAAGTGGTGGATCATTTGCGCTATGCTGCCAATCTGGGCTTGCGGATTTGCTTCGCTGCTGAAGATGCGAGTCGGGCAGATTTTGAGTTTCTGGTCGAGTGTTTGACCGCTTTTGCGCCCTATGTGGAGCAAATTCTTCTGTGCGATACGGTCGGCATTCTCACGCCCGAAAAAACCTATGTCTGGATTCACGATTTGCTGCAATACGCACCCCAAACGCCAATTGCGGTTCATTTTCACAACGACATGGGCTTGGCACTGGAAAACACGATTCAGGCAGTTCGAGCTGGAGCATCGGGTATTTCTGGAACCTTTGGCGGTATCGGGGAACGGGCGGGGAATGTGGCGTTAGAGCAGGTGCTCAACGGCTTAAAGCTGCGGTTCGGCTGGGAGGTGGCGGGCATTCGCTACAGTGCAGTGGCGCAGGTCGCTGAGAAATTGCACCATCAGGGGATTCGTGCCCATGCGCCCTACTCGCCTCAAGCACAGCATCACGAAACGGGGATTCACGTCCATTCCCTGCTGCGCGATCGCCACAGCTACACCAGCCTGCCCCATAGCCAGGTGGAAATCTGGTTTGGCAAGCATAGCGGGATGAGCAATTTTCGCTATCTGTTTGAACATCATCTGCAAATGCCGCTGACCTCAGAACAATACAAGCAGCTCAGTCAGGCAATGAAGGCGATCGCGATTCAGGAAAATCGATCGTTTTCGCTTGAAGAGGTGTTAACGCTGCTGGAGCAAGGAATTCTATCTTGTGGCGAATCTCATCAGGCAATGATTCCTTTCAAAGTCCAGCCTGACGCGGGATAATGAATTTCCACTGGACTTCTAAGATCAGCTCATTGGAATATTCGCCCGCCTCAATCGGAATATTTTTATGAACTTTGATCCATTTCTTGTCAAGCCTAATTCTTCGATTAAACTTAAACACTACGATCCGCGCTTTATTTCAGGACTAGAAACCCAAGATCTTCACCTTTCAAAAGATGAACTGAAAGCGCGATCGGATGAACTGCTACTTCAGGGGGTAAAGCGGCTCGGTGAACTTCAAGATAAGCTCTACGCCCAAAACACCTATGCGCTACTTTGCATTTTTCAAGCAATGGATGCGGCAGGCAAAGATGGCACAATCAAGCACGTCATGTCGGGCATCAATCCCCAGGGTTGTCAGGTGTTTAGCTTTAAGCAGCCTTCTGCCGAAGATCTGGACCACGATTATCTGTGGCGATACGCCAGAAATATGCCAGAGCGGGGTCGCATTGGAATTTTTAACCGTTCCTACTACGAAGAATCGCTGGTGGTGCGCGTGCATCCTGAACTGCTCGATCGCCAGCAGCTTCCCGACAGACTGAGACACAGCAAAAACATTTGGCAGCAGCGGTTCGAGGAAATTAACAATTTTGAGAAATATCTGACGAATAACGGCGTTGTGATTCTCAAGTTTTTCCTCAACGTCTCGAAAGAAGAGCAAAAGAAACGTTTTCTGAAACGATTGGATGAACCAGAGAAGAACTGGAAATTTTCTGCCAACGATGTCCGAGAGCGACAATACTGGGATGATTATATGAACGCTTTTGAAGACGTATTCAATCACACCAGTACGGAACACGCGCCTTGGTATATTGTTCCTGCCGATCGCAAATGGTATGCGCGCCTGGTCGTTGCGGCTGTGATTCAGCAAACGATGGAGCAGCTCAACTTAGCCTACCCCGAAATCACCCAGGCACAAAGACAGGCACTCGTCCAGGCGCGGCAAATGCTCGAAGCGGAACATTAATCCCCATCAGCAATGCCCATTAGCAAGGTCGATCGGCGAGGTCGATCGGCTATCCCTCAGCTAGCAGTTCTGAGGCGATTGTGCAAAGCTGCTCATGGCAGGTTCCGTTGCTGGCAATCAAACAGCCCCACTGACTCACATCGCCCTGGTTGTAGCGTAGGGACGAGCCGTCTGCATGGGTAAATTTGCCGCCCGCCTCGGTCAGGATGAGTTCAGGAGCCGCCATGTCCCAGTCTTTTGGGGCCGACTTGCCCGACAGCGAAATATATACATCCGCCCGCTGATCGACGATCGCTGCAATCTTGCCGCCGACACTGCCCACCGCAAGCTGATTTTGACAGGGTATCTGCTTCAGCATGGCGTTAAACCGATCGTCTCGATGGGTGCGGCTAACGACCACCGTTAAGTCGGCGATCTGCTCACGGTCCGACACGCGCATCGGCTTTGCTGCCCCGTCTGGCGTTTCTACAAATGTGCCGCCGCCAAGGGTTGCGTAATAAAGCTTATCCAGCTCCGGGCAAGCCACGATTGCCAGCATCGGACGACCCTGATAAGCCAGTGCCAAATGAAAGGCAAATTCTCCAGTTTTGTCGATAAAATCACGGGTTCCGTCTAGCGGGTCGAGAATCCACACCCAATCGTGGGGCAACGGTTCCGGGGCAGCCTTCGCCTTGTAGGTTTCCTCGCTGAGATAGCCAAAATCCTCTGTGCCAAATGCCGCTTCCAGCTTGCTCAGCACATAGTGATTGACTGCCAGGTCTGCTGCTGTCACCGGACCATCTTTTTTGTCTTGAACATTCAGCTCCCGGACGCTGCCGTCCTGCATTGGTTCGCCCCGGTAATAAGCCCGCAGAATTTTGGCTGCCCCCCATCCGATCGATCGGGCAATAGGCAGCATTGAATCTAGCGTCTGCGGGGTCACGGATGGAATTGCCACGTTTGCTCCTCTGGTCTACCAGGTGAAACGACTGCTCAAACACCTTCTGAGATTAGGCTAAGATTAGGCGGTTCGTTTATTACTCCGCTCATTATAAAGGCATCGCTACAGCTTCCCCGGCCTGAATCGCCCATCCTTCTGCCTCATCCAGGAACATCAAAACTTATAAAGGTTTGGGTCTCATCCACGATCGCGTCCCAAAGGCAGTACAGGCACGACTGGCAACCTGAGCCGCCTGCGTTAATGCTTCTGTAAACTCTGACTGCAAGCAGAAATGGCAAAACGCGCCATGAAACACATCCCCTGCCCCCAGCGTATCGACCGTTTGCACCCTGGGAACTGCAACCTCGCCAGACTGTCCCAAACTGCGATAAGCGATCGGCTGCTCTCCCTGGGTGACTGCACTGTGAGGAACCCCCAACCATTCCAGGTAATCCAGCACATCCGGAATGGTTTCCTTTCCGGGTGGACGAAAATTCGCCGAGCAAATCACAAAGTCTGCCTCAGGCAACACCCGCTCGAATCCGGGTTTCCAACTTCCACCATCCACCACGATCGGGATATTTTGTGCCTTTGCTTGTCGGGCGATCGTCTCACTGACCCTCATTTGATGCCCATCGATTAGCACCACATCCACCCCGCTCAAAACTTCTGGCGGAATCGCAACCGGGTCTGCCTGAGACTGCACCGCATTGAGCGAAATCACTGCCCGTTCCCCAGTCGATTGCGTGACCAAAATCGAAGAAGTCGGCGGCGGATCGGTGCGATGGGGCTGCAAATCGACGATCGTCACCCCCCAAGGCTGTACATCTGCCAGAATCAGTTCCCGAATCGGATGCAGCCCCAGCACCCCCAACACCTGAGCCTCGTTCCCCAAATCACTAAATGTCATTGCCGCATTGGTTGCCGGCCCCCCTGCTGCTGCCACATAATCCAGCGCGACCTGCTTTTGATTGCGATCGGGCACATCCTCCACCAAATAAATCAAATCCAGCGTCACCAGCCCAACAAATAATCCCCGTGCCATGTTTCCTGCCTGCAACTATGCGGATGGTTAACTCCTGGTTTTCCCAGTTCGTATCACAGGTTCGTATCACCCCCAATCGTGTAAAAAGTTTAGGAATTGCCAGGAAATAAGACTCTTAAATCAGCTAGATTTCGGGCAATTTTATGAGGCGATAGCTGCTCATAAAACAGCGTCTCGTAGAAAAAACAGGAAATTCCAGCAAATTGTTCCTGGCGGGTTGTTTGCACCTGCTCTTGAATTTGGCTCATGCGAACAGAACTGGTACGAAGTCCGGTCAGAATGCCAATTGCAGTTGGAATATGAGAGCGGATATCGATCACTTCAGCTTTATCAATTTCACCCAAAAAAGCAGATAAATTACTGCGGTAAACCTGTAAAACAAGTTCTTCAACCCATCCTTCCTGCTGCCACGATCGCCAATCCACGCAATAATTGCGGCGAGAAAAGCCTAACGGGTTGGGCGAGAGAGACATCAGACAGCTTCGTTTAGTTTTTACTTCCCTAAAAATGCGCTGAAACAGCAGCGTAACCTTATCGGTTAACCATTGCTGTCGCCTTGAATCGTTTGGGACGATCGGCATCGATTGATTCTGATTTTCCTGACGGTAAAGAGCTTGAGAAAACGCATCATAGCCCAACTCGATCGGCAAGCCAAAATTGTCATCAAGCTGCACCCCATCTACGTCATAGCGAGCCGCCACATCCGTAATCAAATCAATAATGAATTGCTGCACCTCAGGATGACACGGATTTAGCCAAACTTTGCTATTGCGGATAGAATTGTTTTGCTGATCGCTAGTAATGAAATTGGGATAACGCGCTGCGATCGGAGAACCTGGCAAAGCCATCAATCCATACTCAAACCAGGGAATGACCCGTAGCCCCAAAATTCTTGCTTCTGCAACCAGTTCTGCTAACATATCCCGATTCGCAAAATTCGGATCAGGAGTCACCGCAGAGCCAAAAAAATCCTGCGCGACTGAACTTGGATAAAGGGTGAATCCTTTGTTCCAAACAACTGGATAAACGGTATTAAAGCCTAGCTCTTTCAACCATTGCAAACCCTGTACAAGATTGCTGCGGGAATAAAGAACTTTGCTATCCACATTCGTTAGCCAAACGGCTCGTAGCTCCTGAATGGCAACCCGAACGTGCGACAGAAGAAAATATCCTAATTTCCCAACTGTGCCCAGCGATCGAGTCAATTCCACAAAGCAATGATCGCCCACTCGAAATGCATATCGGATCTCAAAAAATTGATCGATCGTAACCATAAATTTATTCGGCAGCGACAGACGATTCGCCGACAGAGGTGCTTTCTTAAACACAGTATTTTGAACAATTCGTAAAACTGGCATAGCTGTCTCTGCTCTCAAAATCAGTCTTCTAATCCATCAACCAGCCCACCCTAACCCGCGTCAGTAACGAACAATCCTCAAAGCTCCCCCTCTCATAAAACAAACAGTCCCTCTCCACGCTTCCCCTCTGTCCCCTTTTCGGTCAAAATCCTAATTGCGCCAGAAAAGCTTTGAGAAGATGACCCATGCTGAACTTAACCGGAAAAAACGCCCTCGTTACGGGTATTGCCAACAATAAATCGATCGCCTGGGGGATTGCTCAGCAGCTTCATGCCGCCGGAGCGAATCTGGGCGTGACTTATCTACCAGACGAGAAGGGACGCTTTGAAAAGAAAGTGTCAGAGTTAGTGGAACCCTTGCAGCCCAGCCTGTTTCTGCCCTGCGATGTGCAAAATGAGGTGCAGCTCCAGGAAACCTTCGACACCATCAAGGACAAGTGGGGCAAGCTGGATATTTTGATTCACTGTCTTGCCTTTGCCAGCAAAGATGCTTTGAGTGGGGACTTTAGCAGCGTCTCCCGGCAAGATTATGCGCAGGCGATCGAGGTGAGTGCCTATTCGCTGGTGAGCATGAGCCGTGCCGCAAAGCCTCTCATGGCCGAAGGCGGCAGCATCGTAACGCTCACCTATCTAGGCGGTGTGCGCGTAATTCCCAACTACAATACGATGGGCATTGCCAAAGCCGCGCTTGAGATGAACGTGCGGTATCTTGCCTTTGAAATGGGCTCGCAAAACGTGCGGGTCAACGGTATCTCGGCAGGTCCAATTCGGACGCTGGCTTCTTCAGCCGTAGGCGGCATTCTGGATATGATCCATCATGTTGAGGAAGTGGCTCCCCTACGGCGCACTGTGACTCAGGCAGAAGTCGGCAACACAGCGGCTTTTCTGTGCAGCGATCTGGCAACCGGCATTACTGGGCAAATTCTTTATGTGGATGCGGGTTATGAAATTATGGGAATGTAGGGGAATGAGGAGATGAGGAAATGGGGAGATGGCATTAATCTCGCAGCTCATCTCATGAAAAAATAAAAAGCCCCACAATTCGATTGCAGGGCAAGGACAGTTAAACGCTAAATCCAGTGTGCTTCTGGCGATCGACCGTTTCCTCTACCTTTGTGCCGATTTCTTCAGTGTCCTCTCTATAGCCGGATCTGACGAAATGCAGGGATCACGATGAGGAGACGTTTTGAGGGTTTGTAATGAGTGATAAGCGGCCAAACCGTTTCTGTGCCAGGTTAAGGTTTCTCAACAATTCCACTCAGAATTCGATTCCACTCAGAATTCAATAAGTTAGCACAATGCCAGAACTTCCCCCGCTCACCAACGCCACTCTTTGGGCAATTTTGCATGACGAGTTAGATGATTCGACGGTCAATCAGCTTGTGTGGCAAGCGTTGGGCTATTGCTACGACGAGACATGCCACCAGTGGAGTCATGCGGCTGTCCCGCAAGACTGGGGTTCTGCCTATCCTGAGCCACCAGACTTTATTGCCAGCCGTCCGGCAACGGTCAAGCTGACGCGATCGATTCCGTCCGAAAACAAGCAGTTGCTCAAAGAGGAACTCGGCTTTCCGGGCTATCAAGTGAATGAGCTGGTTCCCCGTAAGACCCGTCGGGCAACGATTGTGAACTGGTTGCTGAGCTATCGCAGGCTGAGGGCTTCCTCTGCCCACTTCTGACCCTTCTGATCTTCCTGGCCCCTTGATTTTCCTGACCCTTAGATCTTCCTGACCCCTTTTTCCTATGACTCGCGAAATTATTCGTACAAATCAGGCTCCTGCTCCGGTTGGTCCCTACAATCAGGCAGTCGTTGCCGCTGGGCAGCTCGTGTTCGCCGCTGGGCAGATTGCGCTTGATCCTGCGACAGGAACGATCGTCGGTGAAGGAGATGTCGCACGCCAAACTGAGCAGGTTTTTGCCAATCTCAAAGGCGTTCTTGAAGCGGCTGGAGCCACGCTGCAAGATATTGTGAAAACCACTGTTTTTCTAGCAGATATGAATGATTTCGCAGCCATGAATGCTGTCTACGCCCAGTATTTTGATGAGGCACTCGCCCCTGCCCGCGCCTGTGTTGAAGTTTCGCGGCTGCCTAAAGATGTGCGAGTTGAGATTGAATGTATTGCCGTAAAGCCTTAAAGCCGTAAACCGGTCGGCAAGGGGACGGTTTAACGAGCCGACTGCAAAAGCTGCTTAACGGTTTTCATCATTTCTATAGGGTGAAATGGTTTTGTAATGTAGGCATCCGCTCCCTGTTTCATGCCCCAATAGCGATCGAATTCCTGATCCTTGGTAGAGCAGATCAAGACGGGGATATTTTGCATCTCCGGCTCTTTTTTGATCCAGCGGCACAGCTCATAGCCATTCATCTTGGGCATGACAATATCGGTGATGACGAGATCGGGCAGGGCACTCTGCATTTTTTCTTGAGCCTCAAAGCCGTTTGTTGCCTCAATCACTCGAAGTCCGCTATTTTGCAGCAGTTCTGACAGCATTTTTCGTACTATCTGGCTGTCGTCCACGATTAACACCGTACTCATAGCTTCCTTCTCTAGATTCCCCGATAGGTCCTGCAACAGTAGATAGGCTGTCGTACCTACGCACTGACTACAATTCCTTGTCTGGTTTTGCGTTAAACGAGTCTACCCGCTTAGGAATTCATCAGAATTCAGTTGAAGCCTTGACCTCAAGCGATCGAGGTGGCTCTTTTACAGAGTATGCCCAGAAATGCTGCACTTTTCGCTTGGGCAACCTCTCTCTTTCGTAATTTTTTCAGCTTTATCTAGAGAGATCTAGCTGCAAAGGCAACCTGCCAGTCTCAGCAGACCTGCCAGAAGATTTGTTTGAAATACCCCCAGGGGAATTCGAATCCCCGTCGCCTCCGTGAAAGGGAGGTGTCCTAGGCCTCTAGACGATGGGGGCACAAGAATCAGCAAAGCGCAGTGATACTGGGCTAATAAACTGTGCCAATGAATACCAAGCAGAATCAAGCAAAAGCTGAATTCGTCCGCTCTGTATCTGTTTCACTATTGTAAATGAAAACGGGTACGAGTAGCGATCGAAGTCAGTAGAAAAATTTAGGCTCCCCGATAGAGACTTAAACCATCTAAAACAGTTTGTTCCAGGAACAGACTTGGCAGAGTTTGGAAGCTTGCTTGTTGATAGTGCGTTAGCATCAAGCTGATCAACATCGAAACTACCGCTTGGGCTTGAGGCGAGTGGTAGACATCAACCAGTTGAACGTTAACTTTTATCCATACCTTTTTCCCACTATAGGAAGTTCAGTGCAATATGTTATTGAAACCAAGTCATCCTAGGTTGAGGACTTCGTGAATGAAGGCACTCTTACTCTACCCTTGCTTTCCCCAATCTTTCTGGTCTTATGACCGATTTATGGAATTGGCTGGACTCAAAGCAGTCATTCCGCCATTAGGAATTATTACAGTCGCAGCACTCCTGCCAGAGGATTGGGAAATTAGGTTTTATGACCGCAATGTCAAACCTGAAACCGATGACGATTGGGAGTGGTGTGAGATCGTTATTCTCTCTGCCATGCTGGTTCAGAAGCCTGACTTCCACGCCTTGATTCAGAAAGCTGTGCGGTTGGGCAAGAAGGTGGCCGTGGGTGGTCCCTATCCAACGTCAGTCCCTCAAGATGCCCTCGCTTCTGGAGCGCATTACCTGATATTGGATGAGGGGGAGATAACTGTTCCACAATTTTTGGAAGCCCTTGCTCAAGGCAGAGACCAAGGAATTTTTCGCACCACTGAGAAGCCTGACGTCACCACTAGCCCAACTCCCCGCTTCGATCTGCTCCAGCAGGATGCCTACTTGATGATGGCGATTCAGTTTTCTCGTGGCTGCCCCTTCAACTGTGAATTCTGTGACATTATCACTTTATACGGTCGCAAACCCCGCACGAAAGAGCCGGGTCAGACCCTTGCAGAGCTCCAAACTCTATACGACCTGGGCTGGCGGGGGTCTGTTTTTATTGTTGATGACAACTTTATTGGTAATCAGCGTAATGTTAAATGCTTGCTGAGGGAATTGATTCCTTGGATGCAGGAGCGCAATTATCCCTTCACCTTCCTTACTGAAGCCTCTGTGAATTTGGCAGAGGATGCTGAACTGTTAGATTTGATGGCTAAAGCGGGGTTCTACGGCGTCTTTTTAGGCATTGAAACCCCTGATCAAGACAGCCTGCAAGTCACTCGCAAGCTTCAGAACACCCGCAACCCCTTAGTAGAAGCTTGTCGTACTATTAATCAAGCTGGGTTACTCATTTACGCCGGATTTATCATTGGCTTTGATGGGGAACGAGCGGGTGCTGGTGAGCGAATTCGAGCCTTTGTGGAAGAAACCGGCATTCCTCAACCGATGCTCGGCGTTCTACAAGCCCTACCCAATACCGCACTATGGCAGCGACTTGAAAAAGAGCAGCGATTATTAGAGGGCTTGGGTGCTGTTGAGGTAGGAGATCAGAATTCATTGATGAATTTTACTCCCACCCGTCCGATCGCTGAAGTTGCCAATGAGTACATTGATGCGCTCTGGACAATGTATGAACCCAAAAACTATCTCAAGCGTTGTCTCCAGCAATGTCTGAGCATCAGAACTAATCCTCAGCTCCAGCAGAATATGTACTTTCCACCAGGAAAAGGTCTACGGCTCGTTGCTCAGTTGATTTGGCATCAAGGTATCTGGCGATCTGAGACTCGCGCTCAATTTTGGCAACAGCTTTGGACGATTTTGCGTAGTAAGCCTCAATTTCTCAATATGTATCTTGGATTATGTGCTGCCGGAGAGCATTTCTGGGAGTACCGCGTTTTAGCAAGAGAACGGATTACCCAGCAGCTAGGCTACGATCCACTAACAGTGCCTGTGCCAGCAGTAGAAGAATCGATGTCTGTGACAGCATAGTTTGGCCTGGAGCCTTCTACAAGGCTCAGATAAGGTTAGGGGTGCTGAATTATCACAGTTTTGGAGGGAGTCGCAGGGTGAGCGAGTTCATCTAATTTGACGATCGCTTCTCTCGGAAATCTATACTGAGTATTTATTCCTGCGTAACTGTACCCAAAAAAATGGGGGACTTTCCGACTATGCCCGCAACTCAAAAGATAGGATGATGAACCCATATCAAAAACGCCAGCCGCACCCTATTTAGGCTGGTATATAGGAAAAAGCCCTAACCGATCGGCTAGGGCTTATTGTTTTATGGGGCATAGTTTTATAGGGCACAGCGATTGAAAAACCTCATCCCCCTTGTCTCGATCGGATGAGGCAAAACTCATAAGGTGCATGGAATATCGTTCTCAGATTCCCATGCAGCTATGAAATTGTGATAAAACGGCAGAAGCTCAACCCAGCGATCGTTGCTACAACATAATAAAGTTGAATATCTCTATAGCGTCCAGCTAGTAATGTCCAGCCATTAATATAAATAAATGCCCTGGTAGGAGTCAGGGCACTCAAGAGAGGATAGAGTTTTTACAGTTGCTTAGATGTTTCTAGATCCACTTGCAGATGTCCCATTTCCTGATAATTTGCTGGAAGATTAATCTGCTTACCGCTTCAATTGGCACAATTACCCGATCGACCTATCGACAAAGCCCCAAAAATTTACTGAATAGTCCAGCGTTAGTCCAAAGGCTTTTTCAACTTATAAAAACTGCTCCTGGCAAAATTTCTACCTTTTTGCTTAGTTACGTATTGCAAACAGGCAGGCAAAAGATCGCGCAAATCCTTGATTTTTCCTTGTTTTAGCGACCGAGTAACTGGCACACTCAGGCACGCCTTTGTATAGCAGCCGAAAAAAATGGTCGTTAAGGATAAGCTGTCCCGCTTACGATGATTGATCTCTGTGGAGACGAACGGAATTTAGCACAAGACATAGTTTATCGGCTCTACAACGACCCCTCACGCAGTCCTAGTAGCAAAGTCCTCCACAAACTAGCGAAAGCCTTGCCCTTCAGCGCTCTTAATGATTGGCTCAAGTTTGGGCTGGTGGACAAAGAGCGACGATCTCTTTTTGTTCGAACAGCTGAAAATTTTATTGAACATCTCAAAGAAGAATCTGATTGGCTTAAGCAACTTTCAGAAGTGGTAAGACAGGGTGATCACGCCAAAGCCAAAGAATTGGTGGAGGAGTTCGATCGCTGTTTTTCTCGTCGGTAGCACTAGTCAAGGGCTTTGTGCTGCTCACGCCATCTTGAATTGTTGGTGGAAGACTTCGATTGCTAAACAAAGGCGAACTAGGGGCATCCTCAGGACACTCGATCGTTACCCCTCCCACTGCTCCGGGAAGGTTTAAACCAAACCTCCCTCTCAAGCAAACCCATGAAATTCTCTCTTGCAGTGCTGACGATCGCCCTATTTCTTCCCGCACGTCCGGTTTCCGCTCAAGCCCTCAATGTGCAAGGGCTTCAGGCTCAGTTGCACCAGCAATACTGCTCACAACAGTGGGCAGACGCAGCCAGCACAGCCGATCGACTTCTCGCGGCTCCAATTCAGTGGAATCTAGGGCAGCGAGAGCAGATGAGTGACCATCGCGACCTGCTGGCTCGCTACGCCCAAACCGGGGCAAGATTCAGCACGATTCCCGGCTGTGGCGATCGGATTTCGACTGAGCAGTGGGAGCGAGCTGCAAGCACAATTAGAAATGGGGCAGGAAGCGGCGGCAGAAGAACAGGCGGAGCCTCCCACGCGAGCAGTCCGGTTTCAAGCGGTTCCAGTATTGGCAGTTCTGCGATCGACTTTGACCTTCCCTATCGCAGTGGTCGTTCCTCAGTCGGCAGCAGTTCTTCTGGCAGTAGCTCTGCCTCAGTTGACACCAACTCTTTTGGCGGCAGTGATTTTCTGGGGCACGGCGGTTCCTCGTTGTCGCTTCCCATCCAAACTTCTCTCCCCCTCTCGGTCGAGCTTAGCGGGTCTACAGGAGGCGGAAGCTGTAACACGCCGAGTGACATTGCCACTGATAGAAGCCGCTGTAGTGGCAGAGCTGTAAGTACACGATCGAGTGGCAGGTAAAAAACTTACATCTCAGGTAGAGGTATGAACTGCTCAAAGATGGCGAGAGGACAACCCCGCAGCTGACTGAAGCAACCCAAGGTGGGCAAGCGCAAGTCCAGCTCTGTTACAAACGCCTCTGTGCTCGCCAACTCATCGAGCGATCGGGCAAGGGGCGAGCTTGCCACCCGTATTCGTCCCGTATTCGTACAGATTGGAGTTGAATGGCTCTGGCAACGAAATGGGGAAGGGTGAGCGTCGATTGGGAGAACTAGCTAAACGGCGATGTAATTCCGCTTCATCTGTTGTCTGCTGCCGAATGACTCTCGATTAGCCATCAAAAAGCCTTCCGATCGCACTGATTAGAGGGCTTGCATGACATGGGCTCATTTCAGAAATGCTTTGCAACGATCGACCCTCCGACTCAGCCTTGTCCCAATCGAACTGCTGGTTGCCTAGCCAGTACCCGAAGCTCGGACGTGATTCGATCGGCGAGTAGTTCCATATCGTGACTAAACAGCGGTACACTTAATAGTTAGATACACTTTTAAGAAATCAAGATTTTATTTGACACCGTATCCTGAATTTTATTGATAGTGCTGCGCAACGCTATTGAGTGCAAAGGCTTTGGTATATGGTTCTTAGAGCTACTACCACCGTACTTAGTTAACACGCACGGCATTCTATAAAACAGGCAACAAAGGACGCTTGATCAATATGGGTTGGGCACCGTATCAACCCATCAGGCAGATTCGTTCAAATGGAATCAGGGACGGATTCCTGAGTGTCTATCGACCATCAAAACTATCAAAAAGGTTAGATGTATCTTTATGTCAATTGCTGTTGGAATGATTGAAACCCTGGGTTTCCCGGCGATTACCGAAGCGGCGGATGCCATGGTGAAAGCGGCTCAGGTTACCTTAGTCGGCTACGAAAAAATCGGCAGTGGTCGAGTCACCGTCATCGTTCGGGGCAATGTTTCCGAAGTTCAGGCCTCGATCGCCGCGGGCATTGAGTCGGTCAATCGGGTTAATGGCGGCTCTGTGCTGTCAACTCACATCATTGCGCGCCCCCATGAGAACCTGGAGTATGTGCTGCCCATTCGCTACACCGAAGCAGTCACGCAGTTTAGAGATGGGATGTAAAACTTCCACTTCAAGAAAAAGAGGTTGCTAGGGGCGAAGCTATACCTGACATTCCGCCCTTTCCACTGGCACACTGACTATTAACGACTGAAGCAATTAGCTTCATAGCGATCACCTACTCACCGAGGAAGGCTGACGGGGACATCTCCCTAAGCCGATCGCATGAATATTTTGACTGCTTTTCCTACCTTTAGCAGGAAGGAGATGTAAAGCATAATTGCAATAATCAATACATAACAAGAAAGGATTTAATAAACCGCTCCCTAATCATCGGGGGCATTTTTATTACTTGGAACGTTCTTCAAGACAAGCCCTCGACTAGTGCAACATTGATTGCCCTAACGTCTCCCAAGCTGAAGTGCTAGTGATGGGGGAATTCCCCTAGTCCGACCGATAGAGTACCTCGACTACTTTCTCTATCAATAGTTAGATTGAAATATGAAGTGACTTTGTGATTATCTGTACATAGCATATTTGTTGAACAAGCAGCCCCAGCTTATTAAAAGCGTTTTCTGTTACTTAACTCGTTCTCCAGAGAAGCCCTTGATCAGTGTGATCGAGGGCTTTGTATTTGTATCAGGTAAACAAGAGCCAATCTAGTTCTTTACTTCCTAAGGTAAATTGAGTTCTGTTTCCTGAATTGCCTTAACAAGATATGGCGTAATCTCATCTAGCAAAAATGCCTCTTCAGCTGTAAAAGGAATTGGCTTGAAATCGAAGTGACAGATTGTGCCAAACAGTTCTCCATTCTCTTCCAATAGCGGTACGCCGCAGTAAGACCGCACTATTTGCTGTTTCAGATGCCCCTCTACTCGATCGTCGTCTAGGGAGTCATTGATGACAAAAGGCTTGGCAGCACTTCGCACATAGACGCAATAGGAATCTACTACTGGTAAGTCCGGGCAACGCTCAATCTTAGAGTTCTCCCGGTCAATTAGATGCAGGTTGCGGAGGGTATCCCCCTCAAAGCGAAAAACGGCAGTAAAGCGATGGTTACTAATTGAGTTGAGGAATTGCAGCGCTGCCCGAACACCTCCTACTCTAAGGAGTTCACGAAAGGTAGCAATTGCTTTTGTAGGATGGGACGATAAGTGAGAGGTGGTAAGCATGGACGTTATAAATGGTGCAGCAGTGGGGCTTTATGATTCAACCATGTTGCGTCATTTCAGAAACAGCTTCAATCCTTCAATTGATTGAATCTTGCTTCAGCGTGATAGTGACTCTGGCTCGTTTAAATAGTCAAGTTCATAAACCGATCGCACCCAGCCCAACATCAGCGCAACATCGAGCAATATCTAAAATTTCTCTCCCATGAAGAAACCACGCCAACGTGCAGAGCGCGGCAGCATCAAGGTTAATCATAGGGGCGATCGTCTCCAACTTAGATGGACAGTAGCAAGAGAGCGTTTCTCACTTGAATCTGCACCGTGCCAAGAAACTAGCTGCCCAGATTCAGCAAGATCTGATTGGATCTAGCGGTAGAAATGCTTAATTAATGCCAAGCAATGCCAAGTAGAAAACCTGCCCTCTCTAGTGAGAAAAGCAGGCTTTCAAGTGGGGATTTGATTTAAGCGATCGGAGCGGCGGGATTTGAACCCACGACCCCTACTACCCCAAAGTAGTGCGCTACCAAGCTGCGCTACGCCCCGATGCACTTCGTTTTGTGCTTAAACAGCATAACATAACTCATTGTCATCATTCTGCAATCTACTAAAAAACCTTGAGCATTTGCACTGCCTGAACCAATGGCGGAACTGCCTGCTCTGACCAGGTTCCTTCTGCGCCTCGCCCTGTTAGCACAATCAAACGAAGCTGATAAGCCTGGGGAAATCCCTCCGCTTCCAGCCAGATGCGATCGCTTTCGACCTCCAGACCAATCCGCTCCTCTTCCATGAGTTCCTGCCCCATCTGCCCCATCATCTGGTCAAGCTGCACCACAAGCCGACAAAAATCATCCAACTCTGCTTCCGTTAGCTCGATCGCCCAGTCGTCGCTGCCCACAAGTCCCTTAAACTGAGGTGCATCGGCATCCCAGCCGAGCCGCCATCCGGTTCCCTGTTTAAGTTGACGTACCATGAGCAGGTTTAAGAACGAACTCTTATGGAGCTAAAAGCTGAGCATCGCCGGGTTGAGGACTTTGAAGTGAGGGCGCAGCAGGGCGGGGAGCGGGCTGCGGGGCAGGACGAATATTAGTGGATGGAGGAATTACCCCTTCGGGAAACTGCGAAGCACTCGAGGCAGGGGGTTCGGCAGACGAAGGCGCAGCAGTCGCGGCAGGCGGGGTATAGACGGCATAAACAGATACGAGGGCATTGACCAGCCGATCGCGCTGATTTCGGGTGAGGCGATTGATGGCGGCGATGTCTCCAGCGTGAGGACTGGGGCGCAACGTATCTACACCGGGATAAGTTGAGGCGATAACTCTTTCGTTTGCGCCAAGATAATCCGCCAGGGTCAGCTTCCAGTCCAGGCGGTAGGTAAATGGTCTGCCCCTGACATAGGAGTGATAGCGAATCAGGCGACTTAGCAGCGTATTGCGATCAGACACCCGCCCCGTATCTTCGTTGACGTACTGATTTTCAAGCGGCAGATCGGGTTCCAGCGCATAGACCTGGGCAGCGGCTTCTTCAATTCGCAAAAACTGTTGCTGTGCCTGAGTGGCCTGAGGCGATACGGCAAAAATAAGGCGGGGCAGGGGATCTGTCTGTCGCGGAACCCCCCTCTGGATAGGCAGCATTGCGATTGCAATAAAGAAACCCGTGGTGATCAGCGCGATAAATCGCCCCGAACGAAATTGCTGACGACGGTTTGCCGATCGCATTCTGCCAAATTCCCCTGAATGATTCCCCTGAATGAATTAGGCTATTCGCCGATAATTTCGGGCTGAGTCAGCTCATCTGACATTTCGATGATTGCCCGGATAACAGGCTTCATTTTGGGGTCGTCGAGGCTGTCAAACTCCTCAAAGCGACGACGCTGGGCGCGGTTGGCAACTTGAACCGTAATGCGATAGCGGTTTGATGCAGCATTGACCAGATCTTCAGCTCGACGCATCAGCTGGGTGGTATCAAGCGCAGAGCGTTTTGCCACTCCAGTGGTGCGAATGGTTGGTTTGGTGAGAGCGTTCATTCTGTCAGCTCGGTTCATAGGTTGATTACTTCCCAATTTAGCCATGTTGATCGCAAATTGCCGAAATACAATTACTGGTTGTTACTACTTGTTACGGTAACGTTTTCCAGGCATGTGTGACAACATCGCTGAGCCAGCGACGCAGTTCTCGATCAAGCAGGCTATCGTCTGCCAGCACTTCAGCCGTGAGATCTTCCAGCGATTGCCCTTTAGAGCGAGCCACCTGCACCACGCCCGCAATTGCCGCCACAATTAATTCTTCATTAACAGGCTGCTGTCGCAGGGCAACTATTTCTTGTGAACTGGCTGGGATGGGATAATGCATTAGAAATCGATCTCTAGCAGTGATCGGGCGAATGACGAGACTTTTTCAGGCACATTTAGCGTACTCGGAAGTGTAGCGCAGATTGGGCAGTTGTCAACCCTGTTTTTACAGGAAATTTACCTCGTCTCTCAGCGAATTTATCGGAGCTTTAGAAATCCCTGATGAAAGAAATTCTTTATCTTGAAGTTCCCACCCCAGACCTTGCATCGGTCGGGCAGTGGCTCCAGCAAAGCTTTCAGCCTAGGATTGAAGCAGGCATCACAAAAGTGGCTACGCCGGACGGCATTCGGTTAGTATTTGCGGATTCTACGCGCCTGCGTCCTGCAACTGCATCGATCGCCGATGGTCTGGCTGAAGAACTTTCTATTTTTCTTTGGTCAGTCCAGCGCACCACTTATTTAAAGGTCTTTCGCTGGGCGGTGCAGCCTGTGCGTCAGGAGCGACAGATTCTAAAGCAGCTTACGCAACAAATTCGTCAAGCGTTTCCGAATCGCTATCCTGAACCTTCAGCGATCGATCTGAGCCAGCAGTCAATTTTTGATGCCCTCGCGCCCCATTACCCCAAGACAGTGGAATGCTTCCGGCGAATTCCTAACGGTGAGTATGACTTGACCCGTGTGTACTGGTGGGAAAAACGTTGGCGAGAGGGAGTTCGATCGCCGCAGCAGCCCAAACAAGTTGTTGTTCGCAAACAGCCGGAGCAAGAGCAAACCAGCTCTCTTGCCCCTGAGCAACCCGCCTATGACCTGATTTATATTGGCGGCGCGCTGGGCGTAATTCATGCAGCAGTGATGGCTCGGCTCGGCTACCGGGTGCTGTTGTTAGAACGGCTGCCCTTTGGACGCATGAACCGGGAGTGGAACATTTCGCGATCGGAGTTTCAGAATCTGATTGATCTGGGGTTATTTACCGCCTCCGAGTTTGAGGGACTGATTGCCCGAGAATATATCGACGGGTTTCACAAGTTCTTCGATGCCAACAATCCGCCGCAGGCAAAAGCTCCAGTTCTGCACACGCCAACCGTGCTGAATGTTGCGCTCGATGCCGAAAAACTGCTGCGGCTCTGCGGTGAAAAGCTGCGATCGGCGGGTGGTGAAATCTGGGACGAAACCGAATTTTTGCAGGCAGAAGTCGGTGCGTCGGGCGTAACCGTTCGAGCCACCCATTTACCCACCGGGACGGCAAAACAGGCAGAAGGACGGCTACTCGTGGATGCAATGGGAACCGCTTCGCCGATCGCCTGGCAGCTTAACGGAGGACGGGCATTTGACAGCGTGTGTCCCACCGTGGGAGCGGTCATCGACGGCGGATTTGAGCCGGGGGTTTGGGATTCGCGCTATGGGGATGTGCTGAATAGTCACGGCGATATCTCACGCGGGCGGCAGCTCATTTGGGAACTGTTTCCTGGTCGGGGCGATGAGCTGACTTTCTATCTGTTTCACTATCATCAGGTGAACCCTGATAATCCTGGTTCGCTGCTGGAAATGTACGAAGATTTCTTTACCATCGTGTCGGAGTATCGTCGCTGCGACCTGAACCAGCTTCAGTGGAAAAAAGCGACCTTTGGCTACATTCCGGGACACTTCAGCACCTCGGCAACCGATCGCCAGATTGCCGTTGATCGATTGATCACGATCGGCGATGCGGCTTCGCTTCAGTCTCCGCTGGTGTTTACCGGATTCGGTTCGCTGGTGCGAAATTTGCCCCGCCTGACCGATCTACTCGACACGGCTCTGCGTCACAATCTGCTGAAGGCAAATCACCTGAATCAAATCCGGGCGTATCAGAGCAACATTTCTGTGACCTGGTTGTTCTCAAAGGGCATGATGGTTCCTACGCATCGTTTTATTGCGCCCCAGCGGGTGAACTCGATGCTCAATACTTTTTTTGGCATTCTTGCCAGCGAACCTCCTGCCGTTGCCGATCGCTTTATCAAAGACCGGGCGGGCTGGATTCCCTTTAACCGGATGGCAATTAAGGCGGCCTGGCTGAATCCGTCGCTGCTGCTGTGGATCTGGGAACTGGCAGGCCCACGGGATCTAATGCGCTGGGTGGGCAGCTATGTCAACTTCACCCTGTTTGCGCTGATGTGCTGGTTGCTGCGCTGGGTTCCTTCCCTGGCGCGATCGATTCAGCCCTGGCTGGAGGCAAAGAATCCATCGCTCTGGCTCTGGCTGCTGACTCAAAGTTATGCCCTCACCTATGGCATCGGCAATCCCAGAATCGAGTTTGTTAAAGGACAGGGACGATCGCGGCTAGCAAACCTGCAATCTCTGACCGGCAAGCCGATTCAGGACGCTCGATCGCAGTAGAACTCGCTGTGGCAGGCTCAGCGTTGAGAAGATGTTGAGCTAAAGATGAAGACATAAAAAAGGGGGCAAGTCGGTTCTTCCGCAGTCCCCTTTGGGGTAATTGCCCCCACCGTTTTGATTCAGTTTTGAACAGGCTAGGCTTGATCGACTAGGCTTAATTGGTCAGGTTTGATTTAACTCAGGAAAAGCCCGACCAACGCGGCGACTAGCGCGACTCCGGGAAGAAGGTCGACCAAGCTTCAGGATCTTCTACGGTGTAGCGAATGGGATTGCTGCAAAGCACAACGTTCTGATTGTTCCGGCACTGCTGATTTCCTGCTTCCGGCTCCTGAGTGATTCTGGGCGATTCAGCAAAATCAGGACCGGGATTGTTGCGGGCGCGCCATGCCTCTGACTCAATCTCACGAGCAGGGTTTTCGCACTGAGGGTCGAGGCTGTTGCGGCATTCAAAGGTTCCCGGCGTGCGCTCAGGATAGGCAGCGCGGGCGATCGGGCTTTCAATGACTGCACCTGCCGCAACCATTGCGCTAACAACGCCAGCAGAAAGGATCAACTTTTTGATCAGTGCATGAGCGAATTGAGATTTCATCATGAATTACTTCTCTTCAAAAATAAATGCTGACCAGGTTAGTTACAGTTAAAGCCAAGCGAATGGGCTTGTAAACTCAACTTTTGGTAGAACTATACGCCTTCCACAATCTTTTTTAACTTAAAAAAGACTAAAAGGATATTCAGAATTCAAATCAAAATCAATTTGATGATTACAGAATCAGAAGACTGCCCCAGTTTTACTTAGATGAAAGGGCTGCTTAAAGGGCTGCAATCGCCCGATCGCTTAGCAAGGACTGACTTTTGCCCGGTGAAGTAGCCGATCTCCCTGACAATATCCCGTATAGCGAACGCGCACCCGATCGCCGGGCTGAGCGGTTCCTTCCATGAGCTGATGCCGCTGTGGGTCGTAAGGGAGCTCGGTTCCCACGGGAGCGATCGACTCAATCCCCCAGTTCTGCAATAGCTGCTCGATCGGGCGCATTAAGGGCAGCAGTTTGACGGCGGAAAGCTGGGGGTTTTGCTGGGCAGCATAGGCAGCCGTCGGAAACTGGATCAGCCAGGACTCGATCGCTTGCAGGGCGGCTTGCTGAAATTCCTGCTGAAGCTGTTCGTGCTGCTGAGCTTGCAACGAATTAGATGCCTGAACTGAATCAGGATTTGCCGAATTTGGATTGTCTGAAGCCGATTGCGGCAGATTCTCAAGCTCGGAAAACTCGCGGATTAAAGTATCGAGCGAAACTTGCAGAGCAGCTGCAATTTGACAAAGCACGTTTAGCCGCATCTCAGCCGCTTTGCCCTGCCGGAGCTGTTCGATTTGCCACTTGGATACGCCCGCCGCTTTGCTCACTGCCTGGTAGCTGGATAGGTTGACCTGCTGCATTCGGTTACGGAGACGGTTTGCATACAGGGCGAAATCTGGCTGTGGCATTTCAGAGGGCGATCGATCGGGCATAGGTCGTTTTTAAGCAAAGCAAAAACTCGAATCTGCAAGGGTTTATTAGGTTTGCCGCCGCAGCCGCACCATAAAGAAACCATCCATATTGTGATGGTGGGGCAGCACTTTTAGCCAGCCCTGAGGTAACACAAACGCCGCTGCCGCAGAATTCGCATCGGGTGGCTCGATCGCCCAGTGCAAATTCTCCTGCAAAAAGGCTGTTACGATCGCCTCGTTTTCGGTTGGGTGAAGCGTACAGGTGGCGTAAACCAACATCCCGCCCGGTTTTGTCCAGCTCGCGGCTGCTTGGAGCAGTTCGGCTTGAAGCTGGCTGAGTTCCTTGACGGTGTCGGGCGTTTGTCGCCAGCGAGCGTCGGCGTGACGGTGGAGCGTTCCCAATCCAGAACAGGGAGCATCTAGCAGCACGCGATCGGCTTGATTCCCGAACTGAGGCTGATCCCGGCTGTCTCCCGTGCAGATCTGGATTGACTGAAGCTGAAGGCGGGCAGCGTTTTGCTGGAGTTTTTTCAAGCGGGAGGCATAACGATCGATCGCCCAGATAGTGCCGCGATCGTGCATCAGTTCTGCGAGATGGGTCGTTTTGCCACCGGGGGCTGCACAAGCATCGATCACTGTTTCACCAGGCTGCGGGTCGAGCAATTCGCTCACAAGCTGGGCACTGCTGTCTTGTACTGTCCACCAGCCTTCGGTATAGCCGGGAAGCTGGCTGATTGCGCCGACTCCTTGAGGGAGACGAAGGGCAGCAGGAAGTAGGGAAACGGGAGCGACTGATATTCCGGCTGCCTCCATTGCCGCTCGCACCTCTGCCACCGAGGATCGCAGGCGATTCACCCGCAGGTCGATTTGGGGCGATCGATTAAACCAGTCGCAGAGTTTTTCCGCCTCCGCCAAGCCAAATTCCTCTGCCCACGTCTGCACGATCCAGTTGGGATAACTATGTTGAATGCCTAAATGGGCGATCGGGTCGTCGGGCAGCACGGGAAGCTTTGCTGGATCAGATTGACTGGCACGAAGATATTGCCGCAGCAAGCCATTCACAAAGCCAGACAAACCTGCAAATCCGTTTTGCTTTGCCAGATCCACGGTAGTATTCACGGCGGCTGAAGCAGGAATCTGATCCAGATAGCGGAGCTGATATAGCCCTAGATGCAAGATCAGCCGCAAATCCGCAGGCTGTTGCGCTGCCTTCTTAGTTGCCAAACTGTCAATCAGGGCATCCAGGGTTCGCTGTCGTCGCACGGTGCCGTACACTAATTCGGTCACAAATCGCCGATCGACTGACGATAGCTCCTGCTGAAGCACCCGATCGAGCGCAATATCGGCAAACGCTCCCCGCTCAACCGATCGCAGTGCCAGAAACGCAAGCTGACGGGCAGACAACATGAGATTTTTGCGCTCCTGCTTTTCCACACTCAATCCCGTGCCCCAACCGAAGGCTGAGGACTGACCACTGCTTTCGGATACACAATGCGCTGATGGTTAAACTGCTGCCATACTCGCACAAAGGTTTCAGCAATCTGACTCAGCTCCTCGCGGGTTAAGCCGCTTTCGGCAAGCTG
Organism: Leptolyngbya sp. ST-U4; assembly: GCF_039962215.1. Classification (NCBI taxonomy): domain Bacteria; kingdom Bacillati; phylum Cyanobacteriota; class Cyanophyceae; order Leptolyngbyales; family Leptolyngbyaceae; genus Leptolyngbya; species Leptolyngbya sp. ST-U4. The sequence goes on along the minus strand of NZ_JAMPKZ010000001.1, from coordinate 839,372 downwards.
ATTGTCCTGCCACCGCGATCGCAGAATTCGATTAATCATGGCGAGAGCTTCGGTGGGGCTTGCATCTTTAAGCGATCGCAGCGCGGCTTCACAGGAATCTGCCAGCATCACGATCCCGGTTTCGCGGGTTTGGGGAATCGGTCCATCGTAGCGAAAGTCCAATTCTTTCACGGTAATCGTGGGGTCGTTCTTTGCCTGTTCCTGCGCCTGGTGATAGAAATAGGCGATCGCCATCGTGCCCTGGTGTTCGGGGATAAATGCCTGAATTGCGGTAGGCAAGCGGCATTTACGTGCCATGACCAACCCTTCGCTGACGTGCTTTTTGATCAAATCTGCGCTGAGCCAGGGGTTATCGATCGTGTCGTGCTTGTTGGGTCCACCCATCTGGTTTTCAATAAAGCCGAGCGGATCGTGCATCTTGCCAATGTCGTGATAGAGCGTTCCTGCCCGTACCAGCTCCACATTGCAGCCCAACTGACGCGCCGCCGCTTCTGCCAGCGTAGACACAAACAGCGTATGCTGAAACGTGCCAGGAGCATCGGAGGCAAGTCGCTTCAGCATTGGGCAGTTAGGGTTTGCCAGCTCTGCCAGCCGGATCGGGGTAATCAAATCAAACAGATGTTCCAGATAGGGGCTAACTCCCAGCGCGAACACGCTCCAGGCGACGCCCATCAGGGCTTGGATCGCTGCCCCGGTCAGCACCACATACCACACCGGAGTTACCGCCGCGCTCAAAATCAGGCTCCCCAGCAGGTACACCCCACCCTGCACCAAGCCGACCACGCCTCCCAGGAGCGCAAACTCTTCGCGGGTTCGCAGTCGCCCTGCCACGATCGCACCCACCAGTCCCCCGATCGCGCTAGCAACCAGATTTGTCCAGGGAATTTCCATGCCGAGCGGCAGCAGCAAACTCAGCAGCCCCACAATTGTCGCGCCCACCGCTGAGCCATAGAAACTGCCCGCCAGTAAGCCGATCGCAGGCAAGCTTGTACCGGGAACCTTCAGCGCGAGCAGGATCGGCGCACTCAGCGTCAGTAGCAGAATCAGCACATCATCGGGAGGGCGTAAACCGGGGTGAAAGCGATGCTCTACCAGCAAAAAAACAGCGACCGCCCCGGCAACCAGCGCGGCGAAGCCCAGAAGCCCTACCCAGTTCGTGCGTCTGCGGCTCATGCCAAAGTGATCAAGCAGCACAAAGTCGCTTTGGGCAATCATTTCCCCCGCATCAACGATCGCCTCTCCCTGCCGCACTTCAACCACCACATCCTGAACTGCCCGGGCGGCCTGCTCTGCCCGGATTTTGGTTTGCTCTGGGTCTTGGATCAGGTTCGGCTCGATTACCGCCACCAACACATTTGTTGCCAGTGCCGCCGAACTGGAGGAGAGTGCCGGATCAAGCTGAAGCTGAACCGCAGTTTTCAGCAGAGTATCGGGTAAACCAGGCGCAACGCCCTGGGTTAAGATTCGCTCTAAGCTGAGCCGGATTGCCTTTCGCGTCGCATCCCATTCTCCATCCGTCAGGGTCAAGAGGCGATCGTCGTACACTCCGTTTGGCGTATCTCCGGGGTTCGCTGTTAGAGACACTTTTGCCGCCTGATATCGTTGCCTTGCCCGCGTCACCACTTCCTGAAGCGCGGAAAAATCGTCAGTTCCATTGGTTCGGCGGTAGTTTTGCAGTTCCAAAATGGCAAGCTGAAGCGAGGGATTGGGGCTAGAGGGTGGCTCTTGAGCAGCTGGCTGCTGCAAATCAGTTCTGGCGATCGCAACACTTTGCCCGGTTACTGCTGCCATTGCCGATCGCCAGTCCCAGTCGGTTCCCTGCCGCAAATACTGCTGCGTTGCCGTTGAAACAAACCCCGGATCAACATAGGGAAACGCACCTGCCTGCTGCCGAATTGCATTGCCCTGATCGATCAACCGCTGCAAAGCCTGATAAATTTCCTGATTCACTGACGGATCAATCATGAGCGCAGGAACGGCAGCCGTCCGAGCCGCTTTCCGGTTTGCTTCAGTGGTTTTAGTATCTATAACCGTTACGGTCTCGGGGGCACGCAAAAGCTGGGGTGAAACGGTTCCAACGGCAAGTTCGGGTTCGTTATAGAAGCGGTAGCCCATCGCACTGGTCAGCAGCACGATCGCAACAATCAGCAAGAGCGGCAGCCGAAATTTCACTCGGGCAGGCAGCTTGCGGCGAATTTGCTGCGGGCTAAAGGGAGTGCGAAAGCAGGAAGTTTCCTCAAGCCAAACCCAAACCCGCCGCCATTGCCCTCGAATCGGCTGGAGCTGCCTGTAAATATGGGGATGCCGAACGCTGAAGCGATCGACGAAAGTGAGGAAGATTTGCCGCCATCGTGTCACTTGTTGACCGAACGATCGCAGGGGTTTCATCAATTGCTCCCAGGGGCTGTGTGGGTAAGTTCATGGGAAAGAGAGGCTCAATTTGCGCCGTTTTCAAGGTCTGCTCGCCATTGCTTGCTCCCGATGGAATAACCCTGTTGATTCGCCGTTGATTTGCCCGGCGGGGCATTACAACTTTTTCTTCTCCAAAAGAACCTGTCGAAGCATTAACTACTGTAGCTGACTGTAAATCCTAAGCCACTGTTCATAGTATATCGAAGGCTCTGTTCCGCCTAGCTCCAGCAATGTTTCAAGACTTCGTTTCGGCTAGCGAGGACGAACCAGCCGGGGCACTGCCGTAATTGTAGTGGGCAAGGACTGCCAGTGCTGCGGCTGAAACGCTCCTGACCAAACTGCCCACAGTCGATCTGCCAGCTCTAACAGCTCTGCGATCGATGAAACGTCCCAAGAAGCCTGTAGCATCGTGGATTGATAGCGATCGAATGCATTGCGCCAACCGATTGGCAGACCTGCTTCACTGAGATGAGTTCCGGCAAGCAGTCCCACCAGTGCCGCTGTTTCGGGATCAGGCTGGAGGCGCAGTGTGTGCAGCAAAGCCAGCGGAAATGAGGCAGGCGTTTTAAGAACGCTGTATAGGGCTGCCGCTCCGGGCGAGAGCGAAACCGCCGGAAGCATGGCGATCGGGGTCTGGTCAAGGAGCCAGGACTGAATCTGCTGTAGCTGGTCTACCAGTTCGTGGCTTTGCTCGATCGATGGAAACTGTCTTCCTTCCAGCAACAAGGGAATGATCTGATCGGGAACAAACTCTTCTTTCAGCATCAGCATCATGATTGCAGCAATCACCCAAACTTCGGTTTGCTGTGCGGGAGAACAATTTGCGATTCGCGGCATCAGAGCATGCTGCAACTGCTCTTGGCTCTCATGGCAAAGCAGGATCAGGGGCAAAAACTCGATCGCTGAAGCAGGCTGCGACGGGTCATCAAACAAATCATCAGTAGGCTGAGAAACTGGCTGCGGATTAATGATATCCCGCGTTTGCTGGACTGCCTGCCTGCCCCAATTTCCGGCGACAGAGTCGATCTCACCAGGAGGGGTGCAGAACTGAGCGAAAGAAAGAAAATTGCGAGCGGTTTGTTCCTGATGTGAGGCACGATCGGCTGGATGGGTATTAGCCGGGGCAATTCCCCCTTTGGAGAACTGCGAAGCAACCGTAGCAAACCCCTGTCCCAGGGCTGCACCTAAGAACGCTCCGCGAAACCGACTTCTCAGCGAGAACCGCATGGCAACTGTATAATTCTTAATCTCGCTCTATCCTAATTGCTGCTCAACGTATTGTGAACGTTTTGTACACGATCGATCGCATAAGAATGATTCCTGTCTAAATTGGATCACCGTTTTCTGCTAAACCCTCTCTGACTCTTCTCCTCTCCTACAATCGATCGGAGGCAATTTCGAGTAGGGGGAACTGCAACCCGCCAGACTGCTTCTAATCCTCTGTAGCTGACTGCATCTCATTCCTTTTACCTCTCTGCTGATCCATGCTTATGCCATCTAGCCTGCGTTCTACTCCAGTTTCAGTTTCTCCTATCACTGTTCCTTCTATTGCAGTTTCTTCTATCAATAGAGTGCTGCGCGCCAGTACGGTGACTTTGCTCAGCCTTTTAACGCTAGGCTTGCTTTACTCGCCTGCTTTCAGCCAGACGCCCCCTGCTGCTACGACCGAAGCTGCAAGTGCGAATCGTCCGGTTCTCAGAATTGGCAGCCAGGGAGAATCAGTAACAGAGCTTCAGGCAATGCTCAAACTGCTGGGCTATTACAAAGAGGTAGTTAACGGCAGTTATCAGCAAAGTACCGCAGATGCCGTTTCTGCCTTTCAGCAGTCGATCGGGCTAGACGCTGATGGGGTGGTTGGTTCTGAAACCTGGAACCGTCTGCTGCCTCCCTCGCCCAATGCCAGCACTACAGCCAGCACCTCCCCGGCTCCCGCACCCGCGCCTTCCCCGGCTCCTTCTCCAACGCCTGCGCCCACTCCTTTCCCGACTCCTTCTCCAACTCCAACGCCTGCACCCGCGCCTTCCCCGACTCCTTCTCCAACTCCAACGCCCACTCCTTTCCCGACTCCTTCTCCAACGTCTGCGCCCATCCCTTCCCCGACTCCGACTCGTCCTACCAATTTGCCAGCGACTCCTCCCGCAGACTCTGGAACCAACACTGGGGCAAGCTCTGAAACAGACAGCAATTCGACCTCGATCGATTTGCCCACCCTTCGGCCTGGAATGCGCGGCAGTGCGATCGAACGCTTGCAAGAGCGACTACAAGCCCTCGGATTTTATGACGGTGAGGTGGACGGTATCTTTGGGGCACAAACTCAGGCAGCCGTGGAAGTCGCACAGCGTAATTTTGGGCTAGAGCCTGACGGAGTGGTCGGTCCGGCAACCTGGGGAGCTTTGCTGCGCTAGGCATTTGGCAGAAGTAGTCGTTTGGAAGGCGATCGGGTAATGTAAGCAAGTGCTGCAACAAATAAAGCCTTCTTTACTCTTATATAAACTTAAGTTAACGATCGCCAACATTGGTAAATGCAGGTTCCCTTCCCCGATCGGCAATGCTATCTTGAATTCAGGTACAGAAAAGCAACAGCAAACCTTAACTGAATCAAACAAACCGACCGATTGATTTGAATTAATGGATTAGTAGCCTGTACCACCCGCTAATAGTCCAGACGTAATGTTTCTCTTACCGCTCCGCATTGCCCTTCAGTCCGTGGAAAAATTGCATTTCTAATGCACATTGGTTTTGAAGGCAGAAAGAGATGCGCCACATAGCTCTATGTCTCCTAGTAGAGACAGGTATGCGAGAGATTTGTAAGTGAAAGTTGCGGTTGATTAAGTCCGAACCCTTCGTAAAGGAACATCTTAATTCAAGGTTCATTTCGTTCACAACTCAACTCGGTTTTCGGGGTCTGGTTCATGTGCCAGACCTCATCGGTTTTTAAAGGCAGTCTATTCATGCATAACAGCTTTTTTATCGCTGTTGCTTTGATCCTAAAAATTCCTCTAATAGAGACCGCTTCACCCCGGAATTTGCACGCTTTTGGTGTGAATTGGAACTAGAATAATGCCCAGAAGAAATCCATCTGGGGTCGGTTTAGAGATTCTGCTTCCATGAATCCCTAATTTTTCCTAATCTTAAGTCGGGATGACAGGATTTGAACCTGCGGCATCCTGCTCCCAAAGCAGGCGCGCTACCAAGCTGCGCTACATCCCGAAGTTGCTTTTCTATTGTACCTTTATTGGGGACCGAAAAGCGGTATTGCGCGATGTGCCGATCGAAAATCTTTTACACGGTTTTCCTGATCCAATATTCCCCAAAACCCAATCGCATCGTTAAATGGAGATCAGCAGTCCTTTGCAGTAGCCATTGCGACAAAATTGCAAGACCCCACGCATCGTCCTTTGAGGGAACCCGTGTTAAACGCACTATTGATTACAGGCTCATCACTTGGCGCAGGAAAAACGGTATTGATTTCTGCCCTGGCTGCTTACTGGCAGCGTTATCTCAGCTCTCGATCGCTGGGCATCATCAAGCCGATCGACTGCGGAACGAATGACGCTCAATATTTTCAGCAGCAGTTTTCCCTGGAGCAATCCCCAGAGCAAACCAACCCGATTCGCTTTGAGGCAAGGCTCCCCGCCCCGATCGCAGCTTTGCGGGAGAATCAAAAAATTGAGTTAGAGAAAATTTGGCGATCGTTTAAATCGCTCAGCCAGCAAAAGGAGTTTGTGCTGCTGGAAGGGTTGGGCGGGCTCGGATCGCCACTCACCGCTGAGATGACTAATGCTGACCTCGCCTGGGATTGGCGGATTCCGGTCGTGCTGGTGGTTCCAGTGCAGCCAGGGGCGATCGCTCAAGCCGTCGCGAATGTTGCCCTTGCTAATCAATCACGAATTCACTTGAAAGGCATTGTGTTGAATTGTGTGCAGCCCTGCCACGCTCAAGAAATTGCGGATTGGGCATCGCCGGATCTGCTGCGATCGTTGACCCAAAAGCCCGTTTTAGGCTGCATTCCTCACATGAGCGACCCGACCGACACCAACAAACTAGCACAGGTCGCATCTCAGCTTTCCATTGAAGGTTTGTTGCCTTACTTAGCTGTTTAGGAAATCAGTGTTATGGGAATCAGCGTTGGCAACGGTCAGCGGTAGGGGGTTTAGGGCGCAGGATTGGGATAGCGTAACTGCACCGCCTCGATCTCTGCCAGCACTTCGCTGGAAAGCGTAATTTCTAAACTGCTCAGGTTTTCTCTCAGCTGATCGATCGACGTTGCCCCCACGATCGTACTGCTGACAAACCAGCGGCTTCGGACAAAGGCGATCGCCATTTGAGCAGGCGTCAGCTGATGTCGCTGAGCAATTTCAACATAGGCGGCAACTGCTTCAGAGACGTTTGGCTTCAGGTAGCGTTGCCCAAATCCGGCGAACCGAGTCAGGCGGGCTGCTTCAGGCGAGTGATGCAGGTATTTGCCTGTCAGACAGCCAAAGGCAAGCGGACTGTACGCCAGCAAACTGACTTGCTCTTGGTAGCAGGCTTCTGCCCAAGTCCAATCGAAAACGCGATTCAGCAGGTTATGGGCATTTTGAACTGAGACAGCTCTGGGTAACCCTAACTGATCTGCAACCTGGCAAAACTTCGTAATGCCCCAGGGGGTTTCGTTGCTCAAGCCGAGATAGCGAATCCTTCCTGCTTGAATGATTTCGGCAAAGGCGGCGAGCTGTTCTGCGATTGGCACGGTTTCTCGATCTTTGGCGGGGTCGAATTCAGTTTGTCCAAATAGGGGCGTGTAGCGATCGGGCCAGTGAACTTGGTAGAGGTCAATATAGTCGGTTTGCAGTCGGGTTAGGCTATCGTCGACGGCTTGCCGAATGTTAGTGCGATTGATTGCCTTTGCTCCATTCCGAATCCACTTCATGCCTCGACCCGGACCCGTAATTTTTGTGGCAATAATCCATCGATCGCGCGGCTGCCGCTTCAGCCATTCACCGATGTAGGATTCAGTTAGACCATAGGTTTCTGCCTGAGCTGGAACAGGATACATTTCGGCGGCATCAATAAAATTAATTCCCTGGTGGGTGGCATAGTCAAGCTGCTCATGTGCTTCTTCGATCGTGTTTTGCCGTCCAAAGGTCATTGTGCCTAGGCAAAGTTCTGAAACGCGCAGATCGCTGTTGCCGAGTGGGTTGTATTTCATCACTAAAGTGGATTGATGTCAGCTCAGTCGGAAGACAAAAATAAATCTACCCATATGCAGTCATGGATTATGAATTCCCACATCCCTTTCAGTTGCGCTGAGCAATCGAACGACGCACTGAGCATCAATAACTGTATCGGAATTTTCGGAAAAAATGGTGCATTGCTGGCTCAGCGTTTGCAAAATGGGCGGTTTACCAGGCTGAAATTGAGCCACGGCTTGGAGAACGTTCGATCGCATTGAGCGATTCATGAACCAGGGCTGTTTTAACAAATAATCTGAATCAAAACTTGTTGATGCAATAATCCATAAATTAATCTTGTATTTCTCAATCGTTCGTTTAACGTTTGATGCGTCAGAGCTGTACTGTGCCTGCACGATATCGTTGATGCGCTGCTGCATTGCCTGATAAAAACCGGAATGATAGGGCAACGCTAGCTCAGGACTAAACAAAACCGATCGCCGCGAGAATGCAGGAATATTGTCTGTGATAGGAGACAGAGAAGCAATCATGCTTGTTTTAGGCTGATTTGCCAGAAATGAATACAGGTTCGTTTCTTCAGCAATAATCCAACCCTGATTTGATAAAAAAAGAGGCGGAATGGCGGGTACGATGACGGCGACGATCGCAAATAAAACAACAAAAGCGATCATGATTCGATCGTGCGGATGGAGAAGACCCGCTTGCCGCAATCGAGAAACCCATTTCCAGCAGCGATCGATGAGGAAGGTGAGCGTGATGCCTGCGGCGATCGACATTACAACTCTGGAACTGTAAAAGGTGTAGCGACTGGGCAAATAAAGCAGCGGAAAAGTCAGATGCGCCAGTCCAAAGAGCCCCACGGAGGCAATCATCATCTGAGCCAGTATCTTAATTTCGGGTTGGAGGGCCGAAGCGATACGCCCTTTGCGATTTAAAACCAGCGGCAAGCCAATTGCAGTCCACAAAATCGGCGGAAATAGGGGAAGCCGCAGCCCACTCGCGCCGCCAAACCAGAACTGAAGCGGATTTACCCCAAAATAAGCTCGCCTGCCCCCCGGTTGGAATTCGGGCATCGATCGCATCTGTGCCGCGCTGAAAATCTCGCCAAAGGTGCTGGCATTCCCGGAGAAAAACAGCAGGATGATTCCGGTGAGAACCAGTCCCACCACTGCAAGCAGATAGCGCGATCGATCGCGGCTTAAACTCACTCTGCCATGCCGCCACGGAAGCAACTGAAGCCAGAGAACTCCCAGCGAAACGAGCATGATTTGCGGATAAAACAAGCCCTGCAAAATTAGCACAGACAAGCACCAGAAAGCCGGACTGCCCCCTAAATTCCCTAATTTGGGAGGACTTTGAAACACCGAAGAATCTTCGTTTAGCCCTGGAAGGCGATTCGCAAGGCTGTGACGATTCGCGGAATTAGAATCAGTTCTCCCCAAACCTTCTTTTAACTGGATCACGCTATCCAGAAACAAAATCAGCAGCAGATAGGCAAACGATCGCGGCGAGGCAGAAACCAGATCATCTTTACACCAAATATTCTGATTAAAAATCAGCACGGTCAGCAGTGGCGCAAGTGGATGGGGCAGCAGACGAAATGTCACGCGGTACAGAAAAATGCTGCTCATCAATGCCAGAATCAGGGGCAGCATGGCGGCAAGCGTCATTGGCTCAATGCTCAACTGGGCAGCCATCCAGTAGAAGGCACGAAATCCGATCGGCTGAATCGACTGATAATACTGAGCAATCAAATCATTCTGAAAAAGCTGGGGATCAAGCCACTGCTGAAGCCAAACCAGATGCAATCGCTGATCATCCTGCACGATCGAAGCATGGCTCAGCCGATATCCCGCTGACACCAGCCCAAAATAAAGCGGAATCAGCAAACTAATCCAGAACCCGCGCCGAGAACCAAACCCCTTCTGAGTCACTGCCACTGCTTCCGCCAAACCCAATTCCCCGCTAGACTAACTTCGATCGTCCCATCAATCTCCATCTCATCCACCGATCACCGAGCCACTCATCTACTCCTTACTCCTTGCCCTTCCCTCCCTCCTCGCGCCCCATGCTCCAACCCCCTGCCCCCACTCTGGTCGAATTACTTGCACTGCGGAGTCAGGCTCAACCTCAGGAAACTGCGTTTATTTTTCTCAAAGAGGGCAATGAAGCCGAGCGTATTACCTATGCTGCCTTAGATCGGCAGGCTCAGACGATCGCGGCTCAGCTCAGTGTCCTGGTCCCGTCCGGCAGTCGGGCCCTGCTGGTCTATCCCTATGATGGGGCGATCGATTTTATCAGCGCGTTTTTGGGGTGTTTGTATGCGGGTGTGGTTGCGGTACCCTGTCATCCGCCGCGCAATCGTCATGCGGTGTTTGACCTGTCTGCCCGATGCCAGGATGCAGGAGCAACGATCGTCCTCACCGCTCAATCCCTGGTAAACCGTCTCAAGCACCAGCTTCCGATCGAAGAACTGCAATGGCTGATTACTGCCACTCTATCTGACGATCTCGCTTCAAGCTGGACCGCGAAAACGATCGATTCCGATCAGCTTGCATTTCTGCAATATACCTCTGGCTCCACCGGGCAGCCCAAAGGCGTGATGATCACCCACGAATGCCTGATGCAGAACCAAAAAATGCTTCAGCTTGCGTTTGGTCATACCGCGCGATCGGTGGGGGTAGGCTGGCTACCTTTGTTTCACGATATGGGGCTGATTGGCAACGTGCTGCAAGCAATTTATCTGGGCGCGTCCTGCGTGCTGATGTCGCCGATCGACTTTGTGCAAAAACCCGTGCGCTGGCTTCAGGCAATTTCGCGCTATCGAGCTACCACCAGCGGCGCACCCAATTTTGCCTACGATTTGCTCTGCCGTCAGGTGACGGATGCTCAGCGACAGCAGCTTGACCTCAGTTCCTGGGAAGTGGCATTCACCGGAGCCGAACCCGTCCGCCTTGAGACGATCGATCGCTTTGCCCAAGTCTTTGCGGACTGCGGTTTTCGCCGAGAAGCGTTTTATCCTTGCTACGGCATGGCAGAGGCAACCCTGCTGATCACGGGCGGCAAAAAGAATGAACCGCCGATTGCCCGATCGATCGATGAAGCAGCCCTGGAGCAAAATCGCGTCGTGCAGGCTGAAGGCAAATCCCGGCGGGTGCGGTCGATCGTTTCCTGCGGGCAACCCTGGCTCGATGGCAAAATGCTGATCGTTGATCCGGTCACGCGAATTTGCTGTGCAGGTGAGGCTGCGCCGTTTCCCCTTCAAGATAATCGGGTGGGGGAAATTTGGGTGTCAGGTTCCGGTTTGGGCAAAGGCTACTGGAACCAGCCAGAGCTAACCGCTCAAACCTTTGGTGCAGTCCTGGCAGACGCAGCAGAAACAGCAGGCAAAGAAACTTTTCTGCGGACGGGCGATCTGGGCTTTATTCAGGACGGCGAACTGTTCATCACCGGACGGCTCAACGATGTCATGGTCTTCTGGGGATTCAATCACTATCCCGATCAGCTTGAGCAAACCGTTCAGGAGAGCCATCCTGCCTTTCGTACTAATAGCGGTGCGGCTTTCTCAGTTTCCGTCAACGGGGAAGATCGCCTCGTAATTGCTCAGGAGGTGGAACGCAGCTACCGCGATCGGCTCTCGATTAACGAAGTGGTTGAACTAATTCGCTGGCGATTGTTTCAGGAACACTTTGTTGATGTTTATGCGATCGTTCTGCTCAAACCCGGTAGCCTGCCCAAAACCCCCAGCGGCAAAATCCAGCGTCGCGCCTGTCGCACCCAATTTATCAACCAGCAATGGGAAGAGGAAAGTTTGGGAATTTGGCGATCGAACCCCGACCAGATCAGCGATATTTCTACCCTGATTCGCCGCTATCTCAATCCGTTGACGCACTTGAAACGATATATGGCTTTAGCAAAAGGACGGATCGAGCGAATGCGCCGAGTTTCCGAATGACTTCAAAAAGTAATCTAGAATGGGTTCGCGCTGTGAACTTTCAGTTACCCCTCCAATGATTTTCGATCGCGTCTCATGAAACGATTTGCCTTGCTGCTTGGTGTGCTTGCTCCCCTCTTGACCGCCTTTCCGGTACGGGCAGCAGAACGAATTTATTTCAACTACGGGCTATTGGGATTTTCGATCGAGGTCAAAGATCTGGAAACATTTGCCCAAAGCGGACAGGGAATTGATCGGTTGGGCTATCTGTCGGGGCTATTGAGCGGGCGCAAAACCCAGGTGCAGGACGCGCTGCAAACTCGCTATCAGGTTGATCCCACGATGGCGGCGCAGTTCAGCTATACGCGATCGGGCGAGCAGCTTTTGCAGGAAGCAGGCGACATTTTTCAAACGGCTTCTCGACAAAACGGAGCCTCCAGCCTTAGAGCAGCCCTGATTCTGGCAGCAGATGATTCGCAGGGGCTATCAGCAATTAATTTTCTGCGGCAGTTGCCCACCGATATGCGGATTGATGTAGGTCAGGCGTTCCGGCTAATGGGCTTAATTCGATCGCTGCTTCAGGAAACCGATCGGTTTGCGAGTGATCTGGAACAGCAGTCTGCAGCAATCGCACAGTCTGAAGCGATCGTGGATTGGTCGAAATTGCCCGATTTACGGCAGGCGGGAAACGTCGCTGTGCAAAAGCAAACCTTCACGGTTCAAGATGCCCAGCGAAATCGTTCGATTGTCACCGATCTGTATTTGCCAGATGCTGCGCAGCCTGTGCCGCTGATTGTGATCTCAAATGGACTGGGAGCCAGACGCGATCTGTTTGATGAACTGGCTCAGCAGCTTGCCTCCCACGGATTTGCCGTTGCTGTGCCTGAGCATCCGGGCAGCAATCGCGATCGCCTACTCGCGTTTTATCAGGGGCTACATCGCGAAAATTTTGACGCAACTGAATATGTTGATCGTCCGCGTGATGTCATAGTTTTGCTGGACGATTTGACTCGGCGCAATCAATCAGACTTGAACGATCGCCTCAACCTTCAGCAGGTGGGCGTATTCGGCTATTCCTTCGGCGGCACTACGGCTCTATCGCTGGCAGGCGCACAGTTCGATCGCGCTCAGCTTCAAGCGAACTGTCAAACGCAAAGGGCGATCATCAACATTTCGCTGCTGTATCAGTGCCGTGCCTTAGACCTGCCCCAGCTCGATCAAAATTTGCGCGACGATCGAATCAAAGCCATCTATCTATTTGTGCCGTTTGGTCGCAGCCTATTTGGACAGGCAGGACTGCGCGATGTCAAAGTGCCTGTCTTCTGGGAAGCCACCGATCAGGATATTCTCACGCCGCTGCTGGTTGAACAGTTGCCCGCTTACCGTCATCTGACCGCTCCCCAAAAATACCTTGCAGTTGCCAAAGGGTTACCCCACGCCCGCCTCACGCACGATACGCTGGGCGGCTTCACCAATCGCCAAACCCCCTGGAGCGAACTCAAACGCATCTCCCAAACCTATCACAGTGCCCTCACCGTCGCATTCTTCAAAACATACATTGTGCAAGATGAAACCTATCAGCCCTTTTTGCAGGCAAACTACACGCAGGTTTTGAGCGATCGAGCTTATCCGATCGGCTTAATTCAGGGGGAGATTGAAGGGAATGAGGCAGAGCTAGATTTTTCTAAGTAGGAGGGTGAGTGGGTGAGTAAGCTGCAATGATGCACTTTGTCTCTAATAAAATCGATCGCTCCGTTGAAACCACACCACAGTGATCACGCAATTGTCCGATCGCCGAAAGATTGCCCTGATGCATTTGATCGATCGCCTGCTGAACAATATTTTGAAAAGAACTGTGAATCAACCAATCCTGCATCAGATAATCCGGCGTGAATGCGTTGCGATCGACTAAGAGAAAATCAATGTGATGTTTTTGGATAAGCTGTTTTACTTCTTCTAGATTTGCCAGATATTGCAGTCGGATGAGATCGATCGTTCGTGCTTGAATCTGCTGATAATACTGGGGATGATGGGCAAGGGCAAATTCTCTTCCGGTGAGGGTCGATCGCTGAGCAAAGGCAGGTAAATTGTTTGCTTCAGGCGATAGCGAGGCAACGAGAGTTTGCTTGGGCTGCGTTCTGAGATACTCATACAACGCCGTCTCTTCTCCGATTACCCATCCCTGAAACTGGAAAAACAGCGCAGGAATCGCAGGCACAATCAGCACGATCGCCGCAGTAACAACCGCAATCCCGACTTTGAGTTTCAATTGCCAATCGCGCTGTTGCCGTCTTTGCTGAACCCATCGCCAACCCGTATCCATCAAAACGGTAAGAACAATGCCAGCGGCGATCGACAAAATAAACCGCAGCGTATGGTAGGTGTAGCGACTGGGAAAATGCAGCCTGAGCAGCAGCAAATGCGCCAGCAAAAAACAAACCAGCGAACTGATTAAAACTTGGCCCAAAAGGTTGACTTCTGGCGCGATCGATTTGACTAAAGGCAACCGCATTCTTTTAAGCAGCGGCAAACCCAATCCTGCCCAAATAATCGTCGGGAAAACTGGAATTCTCAGCCCGCTTCCTCCTTGAAGCCAAAACGCGATCGGACTCACGCCAAAATACTCGCTGCGTCCCCCCAATCCATACTCCGGCAACGATTGCATTTGTGCTGCGGTAATTGCACCTCCAAATTCGGAAGTTTTTAATAAAAAGGGCAGCAGCGTCAGCGTTCCAACAATCATGCCGCTGATCCAGAACAGGGACGCCCTCCGATCGCGGCTCAACCGAAAACGCCGATTTTCCCACCGCACCAGCCGAAGCGTCAGAATGCCAAGCTGAACCAGAACAAGCTGCGGAAAAAATAATCCCTGAAGGGCGATCGTAATCAAACCGGGAATGAGCGATTGACGCAGCAGGAAATACAGAAAAGCAGCAAAAATTGGATAAACAAAAGCCCTGGGCGTTGCAGAACTGAGATCATCATTTAGCCAAAGCTGCTGATTCAAAATTAAACTGCTGAGGCAGGCCTGAAGCGCAACTGGAAAAATAATCAGCGCAGTGCGATAGACATAATAAGTGGTAATTAAAGCCAACAATAGCGGTATGACTTTGGCAAAGGCGATCGGCTCAATCCCTCCCTGCGCCATAATCCAATACAGAAACCGATACCCCGCAGGCGCAACCGTGCCAAAATAACGCGCAATCCAATCCTGCTGAAATAAAGCCGGATCAACAAACTGCTGAAACCAGACTATATGCTGACGCGCATCATCCTGAATTACAAAAGGATGACCAAACGCAAACCACAGGGACCATGCACCAAAGTAAATCGGCACCAGCAAACTCAACAGTAGCCCAGTGACCTCAGGCGACGCATCCCCCCAAATCCTACGGTGTAGTCGTTTCAGTCGCCCAGACTCCATACCACCCGCTCACTTCAAAGTTCCTAAAGTTGGGGAATTCAGGGGGCAATATAGCTCACCCGCAACCCCTCCAACACCCGCTTACTTGCCCTCCCTCACCTGTCGCACAATTCGATCGAAATACCAGTTCAACCCCGGCGCAATCACACTATGCAGCTTCGCCAACACAGACATTTCTGTACCAGGGGCGATCGCAAATGCCCTCCGCTCAACCCCGGTGATAATTTCACGCGCAACCCCATCTGCGCTCCAAGTGTCTGCGGTCGCGGTAATCCGTTTGGTTTCGAGCGGTTTGGTTTTGTTTTCCTCTACCAGCTGAGGCGTATCCGTATCCGGTGGATACACGATCGCCACTCCGATCCCCATCGGTTTCAGCTCGCCCCGCAGCGACTCTGCCAATCCCCGCAGCGCAAACTTCGTCGGGCTGTAGGGCGTGTAGCCATAGATGCCGATTAGTCCTGCGCCAGAGGAAACCATTACCATCTGTCCTCGACGCTGAGCCGCCATTGCAGGCAGCACTGCCCGGATGCAGTAGAGCGACCCAAAATAGTTGATTGCCATCGTCTCTTCAAAAATCTCGATCGGCAATTCCTGAAAATATCCGGGATGGGCAATTCCGGCACAGGTCACAAGCAAATCGGGTGTGCCCAAAGCCTCGATCGCCTGCTGCATTGCCTGTTCTGCCTGGGCGCGATCGGAGACATCCGCTGAGTAGATGCAGACTTGCTGATTTGCATTAAGACATTGAGCAGTAATTTCCGCCTTTGCCTGGGTTAGCTTTGCGGAATTACGGGCGACGATCGCTACATTTGCTCCCTGTCGGACGAGACGCTGTGCCAGAGCTTTTCCAATGCCGCTTGATCCACCCGTGATAATCGCAATCTTTCCCGTCCAGTCCGATCGCGTTTGAGCCATATTAGCTACTCCGTCGCTCCATTTCCTGTTTTAGGGCAGCAAGCGTACTGGCAAGCGTGCTTTTGTAGATGTTGAAAAACAGTCCCCGCATGGGCGAAGACCCTGGATCAATTGCGACCTGATGTGTAATCAAAACCTGATTGTCTCCCCTTGGCTGAATGCGCCAAACCCCTTGTAGTGACTCAATATCGCCCTCTACCAGGCTAAAGGCAATCTGCTGCGGATAGCTCTCCACCGAAGAAAGTACTACCCGACTGCGACGCGTGAACGGAAACACCCGGATCACGTTCACCTGCTCAAACACTTTGCGGTTGCCGTCGCTTTGTAGTACTCGACTCTCAGCGATGCTGGGAATAAAAGACGAAAAACGATTGTAGTCGGTCAGCACGCTCCAGGCAGTTTGAACCGAAGTGCGAACTAAGACCTGCCCGGTAAAGTTGCCTTCTGATCCGGTCACGCTCACCCCAGCCTGAGCAATGTGGAATGGTTGCACTGCGATCGTGGCTGATTCAGAGCGGAAAACCGGACGCTGTGAAGCCGTTCTCGCTTCAGGATAATTGGCTGTGGCGGCGAGGGCAGGCGTGACGATCGCCAAACTGCTACAGACCAGACTACTGCTAATCAATCGCTGATTCAATTTCAGGGTGGGAAGCATCATGTCAATTCAGCATCAACCTTGGACAAAATTCAGTCTATTATGCGCTGCTCCTCCTTTTTGAGCAAATGCTAGCTTTCTTGCGGTTGAGCTGTTGGCGTTGCGGTTAAGGTGGGTGAAGCTTATCAGGGTTTATTCCTGATATCAGGAATAAACCCTGGCAGGCTGTCCCCGCATTGATCAACCCGGTTGCTTTTGCAGCGTTCTTTTAAAGAGTCGTCGCAAGCGGCAATACACACCGAATTCGAGTGATGCCCTCCTGCGAGTTCGCCGAACGCTCGCCAGAAATCACCGGGGTTTCCAGCAGCATGAGCTGTCCGCCCATGAGTTCTAAAATCGATCGCTGCGTTAAAAGCCTCAGTCCGATCGAGGGGGGAATCGGCGATCGACTCAGAGCGAGTAGCGTACTTTCCTTATCGATGGCCTGCTTGGTCTCGCCCTTCATCCGTGACAGTTGATCGGTTCCTTCGAAGTTGTGCAAAGTGTCAATCAATTCCTGCCAGCACTCTGCCGGACGCTGATCGGTGATTTCAATCTGGGCAGTCTCCGAAAGAATGTGAGTCGTGACTCGCACAAAACCCTGCTGCATAACGCTCAGCGGCATATCCACCAGATGTAGCAAAACCTGTTTCAGCCGTCGTTCATCTGCCAGAACCATAACCGACGGATCAGGAAGCTGAATCTCAAGCTGCAAGTTGCGGTTTTTTGCTTGGAGCTGCGTTGCCTGCTTAACCGATGCCAAAATGTCCTGGAGAGAGGCTGGAGCTAAATGCAAACGGGCAGTATTCTGCACAAGCTGCGAGACGTGAATCAGCTCATCCATCAAACCCAGCATTTTCTGAGCGGCGGCGTGTGCCTGCGCGACAAAATCTCGCTCCTCTGCTGGGCTGTCGCACAGGTCAGACAAAATAAGCTGATGCAGGCTGATTACGCTATTAATGGGCGATCGTAGCTCGTGGGAAGTCCGTGCCAGAAAGCCTGCCTGAAACTGCGCCATTTCGATCGCCATTTGATGCGCCAGACGAGTTTGGTCAAGTTCTGCTTTGAGTGCCTGAATCTCGGCTTCATAGCGTTCGGCTTGTTCCGATTGGTTTTGTTCCGATTGGTTTTGTTTCGATTGGTTTTGTTCCGATTGGTTTTGTTCCGATTGGCCTTGTCCGGCTTGCGCTAAGGGAGAGTCTGGAGGTTGAAGGGCTGGATCAGCGTTCGGGGCATTTGCTTTCATAGATTCCTTTACACCTAAATTTGTTTAAGCCAAATTTGAGCAATGCCAAATAAAATCACGATTTCTAAAAATTCTGCAGGTTTGACCGATCGCTTAAGTTAGGGTGTGCCTGAGTAAGTGCGTCAAAATCCGTAGAATCTGCAGAACGATGCGTTTCTTTTCCTATCCCATTAAAGACCGTAACTATGACCTCTGGAACCCCTTCCGTAATCCGCACCTATGATTTCATCGGTTTTGGCGACGAAATTCCCGGTATTCTGGCATTGATTGCAGCCGCAAGAGAATATCGGCGACGCATCGGTAATTTCCCGCGCTCTCTGCTGATGTTGAAGGGTAACTCGAAGCAGGGCATCGGCGGACATCTGGTTAGGGGCGGGCTGGCTTATCTCGATCGCAGTCAGATTCCACTCAGCCTGCGTAATTACCTGAACCTGCCTGATTTTGGAGAGCCGCCTGCCTTATACAAAGAGTTTTTAAACAAAACTGGGGTAGACAAAGTCGCGCTAGATAGGTGGCGGGCAGATGCAGTGCTGCGGCAAATGCTGCGCGAAGCCGGGGTGGATATTCTCAGCGGGGTGGCGATCGAGTCAGTCACTAAAGAAGGTTCACGGCTGCGCGGCATTCGGGCTCAGAACGGCGAAGTGTATGTTGCTCAGTATTTTATCGATTCCACGGTCAACGCAGAGCTAGCGCAGGCAGCAGGAGTGCCAAAGCTGCCCGGATTCGGCACGTTGGGCTTACCCGAGTCGGAGCTATCAGTTTCGCTCGTGTTTGAAACCGAGGGGCTAAGCCCGTCTACCCTGAAGCAAATCGAGCTGGAATATATCAAGCGATTCAGCAATCCATCGGATACCGAGGCACAACGCTATCTCAATGCCGCAACCGACGGCGATTCAGCGCTCGCAAACCTGCTGCGGCTAGAACTGGTCGATCAGTTTGGCAAACCGAAATCGATGTGGATCGGTTCAGATTATATTGACATCCCGACCAAGGCCCTCTCGATCGCCTACCATGCCTATCGCGGTACTAAGCTATCGCTAAAGGAAAGTTTCTCCATTCTCGACAATGCCAACGTTGCGCGGATGCCCAATGATCGGCTCGTCTGGAACGCGCTGCTGTTTTGGGTGACAGCGGCCGAAGCTGAGAATCTGGCGCGATCGGGCGCGAAACCGACCCCCGCTATGCTACAGGAAATGACGTTTATCGATCGCTGGTTTAGAAGCCTGGGAGCAACGCAAGTGCGATCGATGCCTGAACTCTATATTCGTCACGCAGGCAATATTACCGATGCCGTCCAGCCCCTGAGCGGCACTCAGATGCTTGTGGGCGGCATTCCCACCGCAGAAGCTCTGGGAACCTTTGGCTACCACTTTGATATTCGCGGCGGCATTGATGGACTGAAGGCGCGCGCCCAGGAAAAAGGAGTGGGATTGAAGGATTACCTGCTGGAGAAGGGCAGTCAGCAACTTCACTTTCAGCAGCCGCTATTCAATGTGGGAATGCGTCATGCGATCGCTAAAAGTGTGCCTAACTTAGCCGTCGTCAGTCCGGCTTCTGGATTTGTGGGACTGGCAAGCTCAGCAGGGCGCATTGTCGAATTTAATGCGGGTGTCGGTCAGGCGATCGGCATTGCGGCAACGCTCGCCCTTCTATCTAAACGGACGCTAGCACAAATCACAAACTCAGAAGTGCGATCGGTTTTGATTGAAACTGGCAAACTTCCCCGTCTCTATCCGCTCGTCTATAACAAAGAAGCAGAGCGACTGAGACAACTCGAACAGGCACTTGCCCTGGCTCCCGCTTCGTGAATCCTGTTTCCCTCTTTTGCGAGTTTGTAGTCAGCTTTGTAGTCAGCAATGGGGGAAGCTTTGCCCCCTTAGCAATCGACCTACTTTGAAAATCGCGTTTCATTCCTAAACAAGAAACAAGCCCAAAAAAAACAAGGGACAATCGCCCCTTGCTGCCTATCAGATAAATCAGATCAAGATCACTTCAGAACGGCGAAGCTGACTCGATCGCTTAGTTCTTAACCTGCTTGGCAATATTGCGGAAATAGTCCATGCTCGGACCCGGACGACGACGACTGCCGCTCGTTTGAATCAGATAGTTAGGGGCAAAGGTTTGATCCGTTTTAGGTTCGGTCGCAGCCGTTTTGACTGGCTCAGGCAGGCTTGCGGCTTCCGCCTTGCGCGACTTTTTACCGTTCGTCTTGCCGTTTGCTGGAGCCGAGCCGTTTGCCGGAGCCTCTGTGATCGCCGCTTTGACGGTTTCAAGCGGAGCCGGAGCAAGATTACCCTTTGCCGGAGCCCCTTGAACCGCAGTTGCTGCCTTTGCCTCTACCTTTGTTGCTGCCTTTGTCGCTTCTGCTTTTGCTGCTTCGACTTTTGCCGGAGCTTTGGTGGGTTCAGGCTTTGCTGCTCCTTGCTTTGCAGGCTCAGCCGATGCCCCTGCCGAGAGGGGTTCTGCCTCCATGTAATAGCCAGATTTGCCCCCGCCTACAATCTTGCCCACGCTCTTAAAAATGCCGCCTAAGAAAGCGAAGATTCCGCCGATTAATTTACCAATGACGCCCATATCTCCGATCGCTCCTGGTGATACCTTAATTCAGTTTTATTGCAGACAATGACGACCTGAATGAACCCATGAAACGAATCTTCGTGAAGTCAGTTCAGGGAAAAAACAAACAAAATATTATGGTGTCCCTTGTGATATTGCCTTCTGCGGAAGGCACAAGACATCGGGTGCAATTAACCCTCCAGCTATGAGCCTATCACGAGATGTTCTTCTGATATTCAGGAATTTACACCTTGCTACAGTCTGTTTAGTGTCTACTTAGGGTCTGCCCACAGTCCGCTTACAGTCTGCCCACAGCCCGCCTACAAAGAGCCAAATCCTTTGCGCTTCTTCTCTTTTTTCTTCTTCTTACCCGATGCCCCACTCGGATAGCCGCGCCAGCCTGGAGGGGGTGCATTGCCTGGGTTGCCCGCAGGTGCGCCGCCAAAAAGACCCCCCATTCCGCCCATGCCTGGCATTCCCATTCCGGGGAAGTTGCCCTGACCCATTTGCTGCATCAGCATCCGCATTTTCTGGAAATCGCTGATTAGCTTGCTCACATCTTCGACTTTGTAGCCTGCCCCTTTCGCAATTCGCCGCCGACGGCTGGGAGAACCTGCTAGCAGTTCCGGGTCGCGCCGTTCTTCGATCGTCATGGAGCTAATCATTGCCTCCACCCGCTTGAGCTGTTCTTCGCCCTGGCGGAGCTGGTCTTCGGAAATTTGCTTGCCCATTCCCGGAATCAGCTTGACGATGCCTGCCAGCGAGCCCATGTTTTTCATCAGGCGAGTCTGCTTCAAAAAGTCGGTGAAGTCAAACTTGGCAGTAAGAATTTTTTCCTGAAGCTTTTCTGCTTCTACCAGATCAACTTCTTCCTGTGCTTTTTCTACCAGCGTCAGCACGTCGCCCATGCCCAGGATTCGCTGCGCCATGCGATCGGGATAAAAGGGCTGAAGTGCCTCGACCTTCTCTCCCACGCCAATAAATTTAATCGGCTGACCGGAAATGCGCCGCACCGACAGGGCTGCCCCACCTCGCGTATCGCCGTCCATCTTGGTCAAAATCGCGCCTGTAACCCCAATCTGCTCGTGAAAGGTGCGCGTCAGGTTGGCAGCTTCCTGTCCGGTCATCGCGTCCACGACCAGCAGCACTTCGTGAGGCTTCACGGTGTCCTTGATCTGTGCCAGCTCTGCCATCATCGACTGGTCAATCTGCAAGCGACCCGCCGTGTCGATAATCACCGTATCAACGCCGTCTGCCTTCGCTTTTTCAACGCCCTGCCGCGCAATCTCAACCGGGTTTGCATCTTTGCCCAGATCAAACACGGGTACATTAATCTGCTTACCCAGCGTGATGAGCTGGTCGATTGCCGCAGGACGGTAAACGTCAGTTGCTACCAGCATTGTGCTGCGATTTTGCTTGCGAAGGTGCAGAGCCAGCTTTGCCGAAGCCGTCGTTTTACCCGTTCCCTGAAGACCTGCCATAAGCACGATCGTCGGAGCGGTATCGGCTTCTGCCAGAGGAACGTTCGTTTCGCCCATCAAGCCAGCGAGTTCGTCGTAAACAATCTTGATAAACTGCTGACCTGGATTCACGCCCGCGATGACTTCCGCGCCCAGTGCCTTTGTCTGCACGTCTGCGACAAAATCCTTCACCACCTGAAGGTTTACGTCTGCCTCCAGCAGGGCACGCCGCACTTCTCGCAGAGCATCCTGAATATTCGACTCAGAAATTTTGTCCTGCCCCCGGAGCTTTTTCCAGGCAGCATCCAGACGATCGGATAACGCTTCAAACATAGGCTTCAACAACCAGGGCTTTAAGAACTAGGCTCTAACCACAAAGGGCAATTATCAGCAGCACAATTGCCGCAAGTCCATTTTCCTATTGTAAAGACTGATAGGAAGAGTCGCGTCGCTGATTTTGCCTTAAGGGGAATTGGAGGAGTTTGTACGGGAGTCTGTAGAAGATTGAACTTTAGAAAATTGAACTTTGCTCAAACGGTCAGTGAGTGAGCAGCATTGAGCGATCGACTAGCGATCCTTCAAAATCCTCGCGCCCCAATACAGCAGGTACAAAGCCACCATTTGCACCAGATGATACAAATCATTGTGATTGAAGGAAGGTGCAATTGAAATCCGCGTTGCCTGAATCCCGATCGCAATCATGGAAACGCCAATTCCAGCACTAATCCAGATTGCACTCCTGCGCTGACGTTGAAGCTGCACCCATTGCAGCAGCACCACCACGAGCATTGCTGACCCATAATCGATCGCCATCGGCACAAATTGCTGATACTGTCCCACCTGCGCCAGATATAGAGCTGACTTACCGCCGATTGCCACAATTGCCACCCAACGAATCCATCCCGCGAATGTACTGAAAGTTGCCCCCAGCAGCATAAAAAAACTAGCGCAGCCGATCGCATAACCCGTCAACGTCCACAGGCGATTCAAAAGCGATAGCGTTAAAATTGGGGCAAAACCGTGACAGGTTCCCCCTGCCGCCGCCGCGATCGCAACCCAGCCAAACGCAATCCCCCAGAAAAAGCGCGATCGTTGCAAACCCAGTTTGTCGTGCTGTATCTTGTTCTGCCCCAGTAGGGCAACTGCTAAAAGCGTAGACTCTAGCGCGATCGCGTAGTCCGTCAGGGTTGTCGTCGGTTCAGCAAGCACGATTTCTGAACCATTGAGCGCACCAAAGGAAAACAGCAATCATGGGTATCGAGATTGAGCGAAAGTTTTTAGTGCAGGGTGATAGCTGGCGATCAAAGGCTACTGCGACCCCCTACCGTCAGGGCTATATTTTAGCGACGAAAGAGCGCGTCGTTCGGGTGCGAATCGCCGGGGAGCAGGCTTACATTACGATCAAGGGTGAGTCAGTTGGCATCGGTCGCGCTGAATATGAATATCCCATCCCAGTCACTGATGCAACTGAGTTGCTCGATACGCTCTGCGATCGCCCCCAAATTGAGAAGGTGCGGCATTGTCTGGCGAGCGGCGACCTAGTCTGGGAAATTGATGAATTCCACGGCGAAAATCAGGGACTCATCATGGCAGAAGTCGAACTCCCCAACGCTGATTACCCCCTACAGCTTCCTGATTGGATTCGCGAAGAAGTGACGCAAGACCCGCGCTACTATAACGCTTATCTGTCAAAGCACCCCTACCAAACCTGGGGAATTTCTTCTTGATTTCAGGTTCTCAGCCAGCAAATTCCTGCATTTTCATTAGTGTTACCTCCCACACCAGCTGAGGCTGCACATACTGCAATAGCATTCGGCGGGTGTTTTCTAGCAGAGACAAATAGTAGGGCTGTTGCTGTTGCCAGTAATGCTGCTGCAAATAGTCCACCAGCCAAAGCTGAGTTTCGCCATCCAGGCTGCGAACAATCTGACGTGCAAGATCAAGGGCATCTTTGAGACTGACAGGAATAGCCGTTGCAGCATGAAGTAGCTCGATCGAAACGGTCTGAAGCTGCTGCCAGTGAACGATCGCCTCCCCCGGGCTCCCCTGCGCCAGCGTCAAAATTTCGGGATGGTTCAAGATTTCCCCTTGTCCTACCTGCGTCAGAATTTGCGCGATCGTCTCCCTGTCCAGTCGATAAAACGGAACTCGCTGACAGCGAGACACTAAGGTGGGTAATAAGGACTCTGGGCTGGGCGCAATCAAAATCAGCGTTGCCTGTCCTGGTTCCTCCAGCGTCTTTAACAGTCCATTTGCAGCGGCTTCTGCCATACGGTCTGCCTGCTCTAGCACAATCACCGATCGACGAGCCTCTAGCGGCGCACGACTCAAAAACCGAGCAACCTCCCGAATCTGCTCCAGCCGAATTTCAGGCAGCGATCGACGTTTAATCCCCAACTCCACCGCCTCAGCCGCAGAAAGAAACTTTCCCTGATGCAAATAAGTTGGCTCCACCCACAGCAAATCAGGATGATTGCGCTGACGAATTCGCTGCCTCAATCCCTCAGAAATCGGCTCTAATGGCTGACGCGCCAGTAACAGCTCTGCAAAGCAGCTTGCTGCCAAACTCCGCCCCACTCCCGCAGCCCCAGCAAATAAATAGGCAGGCGCAATCCGCCCCTGAGTCACTGCACGAGTAAGAAGCTCGATCGCCTGAGGCTGCCCTAAAAGCGGCTCAAAACTAGACAGCATTACTGATCGTTCCATCTCAACCATCCCCGAATCGTTTCCCATTGTAAAAGTCGTCCCAACCCTCCCCCCAATTTCACCCTTTCACCCGGCCCCCCGTAGGCAAACCGTTCCTCATTCGCAAAACACTCCCCACTCGTAAACCAATCCCTAGACTTTTCCCTCTCTCCAGGCTATGATAAGCAATTGTGAGTTTTGCTGGGGTCTGATGAACGCGCAGGAGATTATCCGCTCGATTGAAGCGGAACACTTAAAGCAAGATCTCCCCACCATCCATGTTGGGGACACAGTTCGGATCGGAGTACGAATTCAAGAAGGCGGCAAAGAGCGGGTTCAGCCCTACGAAGGTACAGTCATTGCCATCCGTCGGGGCGGGATCAACCACACGATTACCGTGCGTCGCATTTTTCAGGGCGTTGGCGTAGAGCGGGTTTTTCTGCTCCACTCACCGCGAGTTGCCAACATTAAGATCATACGTCGCGGTAAAGCCCGGCGGGCAAAGTTGTACTACTTGCGTGAACGGGTGGGTAAAGCCACTCGCCTCAAGCAGCGGTTCGATCGCCCTCTGGAATAGTCGAGTTTCTGCGATCGCAAGCATTTGTGATTGGTGGCTCGCCCAGTTTGCAGAAAGTTGCAGGAAAAATGCAGTTTGCACTCCCCCGTTAGATTTCTGACAAGCTAGTTACCAATCGCTCTTTGCTGCTAGACTAGGAAAGGCATTCCCAAATCAACCTTAACCGCGTGCGTCCTTAGTTCAGTTGGTAGAACGCAGGTCTCCAAAACCTGATGTCGGGGGTTCGAGTCCTCCAGGGCGCGCTGGTTCTATTTCTTTCAGTTGATTTCTTTCAATTGATGAAGGTTAAGGATTCGCTGAAAAGCAGGAAATGAACCCTTTTGAATGAGGCGACAAAGGGCTGTGGCAAAGAAAGACGAGACAGAAGCTAAGGCTCAAAAAATGTCAAAAGACTCTAAAGACGCTGCTAAAGAGTCTAAAGAAGTCAGGAAAGCGGAGACGGGAAAAGCAGGATTTGATCCCGTTGAGTTTGTTAAAGGGACAAGAGAAGAATTAGATAAGGTTGTATGGCCCTCACGCCAGCAGCTCATTAGTGAGTCGGTCGCAGTCATTTTGATGGTCACGCTCTCTGCAACGCTGATCTATTTTGTTGATCAATTATTTGGTTGGGCTGCTAGCCAGGTGTTCTAATGGCTCTTTCATCTGACGAAGCTGATAATCTTTTACAGCAAAGCGAGGACACAGAAGATGAGTCCACTCCCCAAGGGACACCTCGCTGGTTTGCCGTGCAGGTTGCGTCGGGGTGCGAAAATCGCGTCAAGCTCAATCTAGAGCAGCGAATCGAAACCCTGGATGTTGCGAATCGCATCCTGCAAATCGAGATTCCCCAAACGCCAATCCTCAAGCCCACGAAAGCAGGCAAGCCGAAGGAAGGAGCTGAAAAGGTTTTTCCAGGCTACGTGCTAATTAAAATGGTTATGGATGACGACACTTGGCAGGTTGTCAAAAATACGCCAAACGTAATTAACTTTGTGGGCGCAGAGCAAAAGCGACGATACGGGCGGGGAAGAGGTCATGTGAAACCTTTGCCGCTTGGTGCAGCAGAGGTCGAACGGATCTTTAAGCAGGCGCAGGAGCAAAAGCCAGTTGTCAAGATTGATATGGCAACGGGTGACAAAATCGTGGTGCTATCAGGTCCATTTAAGGACTTTGAGGGCGAAGTGATTGAGGTGACTCCAGAGCGCAGCAAGCTGAAGGCGTTGCTATCGATTTTTGGTCGAGATACGCCCGTCGAGCTTGAATTTAATCAGGTTCAAAAGCAGAGCTAGTTTTCAATGGCTAAGAAAGTTGTAGCGATTATTAAGTTGGCAATTACGGCAGGAAAAGCAAACCCTGCTCCCCCGATCGGTCCGGCTCTCGGTCAGCACGGGGTCAACATCATGATGTTCTGCAAGGAATACAATGCGAGAACTGCTGATCAAACAGGTCTTGTGGTTCCGGTAGAAATCTCCGTTTTTGAGGATCGCAGCTTTACGTTCATTCTCAAAACACCTCCGGCTTCGGTTTTGATCACCAAAGCAGCTGGAATTGAGCGAGGTTCGGGTGAGCCAAACAAGAAAAAGGTTGGTTCCATCACGCAGGCGCAGCTCCGAGAGATTGCTCAAACTAAGCTGCCTGACTTAAATGCAAATGATATTGATGCAGCGATGAAAATTGTTGCAGGAACCGCTCGCAATATGGGCGTGACGATCGTTGACTAGAAAGTTCAAGACGAACTTGCTTCAACCCTCATTTCAGACTGATAAATCAGACTGACGAAAATTCTATCGGGGGAGAGGAAACTCCTCGCAATTACCCCAGGAGTGTAAGACATGGTTAAAAAAGTATCGAAGCGTTTACAGGAACTCAAGCAAAAGGTTGAGGAACGTCCTTACCAGCCGCTTGAAGCTCTTCAGCTTTTAAAGGAAACGGCAACCGCAAAGTTTTCAGAATCGGCAGAGGCGCACATCCGCCTCGGAATTGACCCCAAGTACACAGACCAGCAGCTTCGGACAACCGTTGCACTGCCGAAGGGAACAGGTCAGGTGGTTCGTGTTGCGGTGATTGCACGGGGCGAAAAAGTTACAGAAGCTTCAAGCTCTGGCGCAGATATCTATGGTTCTGAGGAGCTGATCGACCAGATCCAGAAAGGCATGATGGACTTCGATGTACTGGTCGCAACGCCAGATGTCATGCCTCAGGTCGCAAGGTTGGGTAAGTTGCTGGGTCCTCGCGGCTTGATGCCGTCGCCTAAAGGTGGTACGGTGACGTTTGATGTCGCTCAGGCGATTTCTGAATTCAAAGCTGGAAAACTAGAGTTCCGGGCAGACCGAACGGGAATTGTTCACGTTTTGTTTGGCAAAGCATCCTTCTCGCCGGAAGATCTGTTGACGAACCTAAAGACACTGCAAGAAACGATCGATCGCAACCGCCCTTCAGGGGCAAAAGGACGTTTCTGGCGAACAATGTATGTTTCTGCCACAATGGGTCCGTCGATCGAAGTTGATATCAACGCGCTGCGAGATCTGAAGGCAGATGCAGCTTAATGACGCGCTAAACTAAGAAGGACTTGCAGGAGTCACAAGTTTGCCAAATTCCCACAACTAAATCACAGCCGTAGACAGCAGGCGCATTATGCTTAATTTCCTGCCGAGGTTCTCTTCTTCCATCGCGATCGATGGTCGATGAAATAGTGAGTTTAACTCACTTGAACCCCGGCACGCTGTTCGGGGTTTTTTGTGTCTAGAGCTTTCATGCTTTTATCGGTGGGAATAACGGCACGAATGGGTTTGTTCTTTACTAATGACTTAAGGAGGTGAGAAACGAATGGGAAGAACGCTGGAAGATAAAAAGGCGCTTGTTGCAGAACTGAAGGAAAGCCTGAGTCAGTCCCAGCTTGCAGTGGTGATCGACTACAAAAGCCTGACTGTTGCTGAAATTACCGATCTGCGGCGGCGGCTACGTCCGAAGGGCGGCGATTGTAAGGTGGCGAAAAACACGTTGATGCGGATGGCAGTCCAGGACGACACGAACTGGCAGCCACTGGGCCAAATTGCAAAAGAGTCCTCTGCATTCCTGCTGCTAAAAGATGATATTGGCGGCGCACTGAAGGCATACCAGGATTTCCAAAGAGTCACAAAGAAGTCTGTGATTCGCGGTGGCGCAATGGAAGGTCGCTTGCTCAGCGAGGACGATGTGAAGGCGATCGCTGATCTACCCTCGAAAGAGCAGCTCATCGCTCAAATTGCTGGGGCGATCAATGGTGTGGCAACCAAGCTGGCGGTTGGCATCAACGAAGTTCCTGGTGGACTAGCGCGGGCACTGCAAGCGATTGCTGATAAAGATAAAGAGCAAGAAGCAGCTTAGTTTTAGGTCGATTAGGTTTAGATCTAGGCGGATCTCGATCGAAAAGACCGAAAAGTTTCACTTACTAAATCACTCTAGGAGTTGAGCGAATGTCTGAAAAAACTGATGCAATTCTAGACCAGCTTAAGACCCTAACGCTGCTGGAAGCGTCTGAACTGGTCAAGCAAATTGAAGAAGCCTTTGGCGTAAGTGCGGCGGCTCCGGCTGGTGGCATGATGATGATGGCTCCGGGCGCAGGTGCAGCAGCTCCGGCTGAGGAAGTTGAAGAGAAGACCGAATTTGACGTGATTCTGGACGAAGTTCCGGCAGATAAGAAGATTGCCGTGCTGAAGGCAGTCCGTGAACTGACGGGTCTGGGTCTGAAGGAAGCGAAGGATCTGGTGGAATCAACGCCCAAGCCTGTGAAAGAAGCTGTGGCTAAGGAAGCAGCCGAAGAAGCTAAGAAAGCGATCGAAGCGGCTGGCGGTAAAGTGTCGATCAAGTAAGTTGATCGCAGTTTTATTGGTTACTTTCAGTTCTAATTGATTAAGTTCTGAAAGTGATATCTCAAAGAGGGGGCATTAAGCCCCTTTTTTGTTTTTTATCAGCTAATCGACCTTGCGCCTTTAACCGGAAATCGCGTTTGCCCAGTCCTTTGCCCATAAAAGATTTGCCTGAACTCGATCGTCGGTCAGTCCTTCAGAGTAGAGGCGCAGTACAGGCTCCGTGCCGCTAAATCGAATCAGGAGCCAGCTTTGATCGGCAAGCTGAAGTTTGTATCCGTCGATCGTTAGACAGTCAACCACGCCTTGTCCGGCAACTTCAGTAGGGGGCTGGGTTTTGAGCTGTTCCAGCAAGCGGGCACGCACCTCCATACTGGCGAGGGGAAGATCGATGCGATCGTAGGTTGAGGCGTATTCCGTTTTTTGCTGCAAAGTCTGATGGAGATGGCTCAGGTCCTTTCCAGACTGAACGATCGCCTCCAGCAAATACAGAGCAGACAGCAGCGCATCGCGTTCGGGAATATGATGCCCATAGCCAATGCCGCCCGACTCTTCGCCGCCCAGGAGCACTTGCGTTTCCAGCATTCGATCGGCAATGTACTTGTAACCAATCGCCGTTTCGTGCAGGGGCAGGTTGTAGAGTTGGGCGATTTTTGGAATCAGGTTGGAGCCGCTGATCGTTTTAATCACTTCACCTGTAAAGCCCCGTCGTACTGCCAGGTGCTCGATCAAAATGGGAATCAAGACTTGAGAGCTGAGGAAATTACCCTGTCCGTCTACCGCAGCCACGCGATCACTGTCGCCATCAAACACTAAGCCAACGGCAAGATTGTCATGGGGCTGTTTCAGGCGATCGAGCAGCGTCGGGATATAGCGAGGCAGGGGTTCGGGTGCGCCACCGTCAAACAAGGGATCGCGATTGCTGTTTAGCTCCTGAATTGGTGCATCAAGCAAACGGGCTAATCCGCCCGCCGCTGCCCCGTGCATGACATCGGCAAAGACAGTGAGCTGACCCGAGCGCAGCGCAGTTTGAATGGCTCCAATATCGGCTTGAGCGCGCAGCGTATTGCAGTAATTTTTCCAGGGATCAAAGGTTTGTAGTGAAGGAAGCGGATCGGCAGGAGCAGCGAGGGCGGCAGGCGTTTCCTTGAGCTTCGCCTCGATTTTTTGGGTTACTTCCGGCGGTACTGATCCCCCAAACGCACCTTTGACTTTTAACCCTGAATAAATGCCTGGGTTGTGGCTAGCAGTAATGACCAATGCACCCAGCGCGTTAAGCTGCTTGGCGGCTAAACTAAAAGCCGGAGTTGGCGCGTAGGTTTCCGAAAGCAAGACTTCGTATCCGGCAGCTTGAACCGCTTCTGCGGTGACTCTGGCAAACTCTTCGGAGAGGAAGCGGCGATCGTATCCCACAATAATCAGACGACTGCCGTTACTGCCGTAGGTGTCGGCTAATGCATGGGCAGCGAGAGGTGCAACGCGCAGCAGTCGCTCAACGGTGAAATCAGCGGCAATCACGCCACGCCAGCCATCTGTGCCAAAGGTAATCGGTTTTGCTGCCAGGGACGCGGGGGAGATGGGAACTGCCATAAAAATTGCCTCTCAGGTCGTCGATCGTAGGGCTAGTACGGTAGGGCTAACAGGGTGGGCTAACGGGTGGCTAACTCAGGCAGAACCGAAATCTGGTTCTAAAGCAGCCGGAGCAGTGCATAACAACGTCAGTACATTGCATCTTCAAGGGATGACAACTACAGCTTAAAGCAAGCCACTAGGTAAAAGTATCGGCGATCAAGTTGCCCTTCAGACAAGTGCTTTTACGAAAAATCGCCGTAAACTTTATTAATTCTGGTGAGTCGAAGCGGAAATTTTACAAGGTTAGCCTTCTTGTTCAGTGTTTGGCAGCGAACCCTACCGATATTGTGCCCACTCAGCTGCAATTCGAGTATTTTTATTACAAATAAAAAAGGACATCTCATTTCAGAAATGCCCTTTGATTTCATTGCGTTTGGTTTTGCTATAGGCATGCGTCTAGACGATGCTCAGTCCAGCTCTGATTACACATCCTGTTCGCTGAGTTCGCGGGTCATGTAGTCAAAGGGCTGATCGACGATCGCCGCATTTTCTATGCCCGCAGCAGCAACTTGCTCTTTCACAATATTTTTCATGATCTGAATGCCAATCACCGTGGAACCGATCGGCACACCGAGCGAATTGTAGGTTTCACGCAACCCTTGCAAAACGCGCTCATCTAGCACATCCATACTGCCTGCAACCAGGGCATAGCTGGCATAGCGCAGGTAGTAGTCCATGTCGCGCAGACAGGCGGCATAGCGGCGCGTGGTGTAGGCATTACCACCCGGACGAATGAGTTCAGGAATTTCTTCAAAAAGCTGCGACCCTGCCTGACGCACGATCGATGCAGCATTGGAATTGATCACGGCGGCTGCCTGAGTGCGAGCGGTGCCGCTATCGAAATAGGCTTTGAGGGTGTCTAGCGCATTGCGATCGAGATATCGACCTGTGCTGTCGTAGTTTTTAATGAGGCTCGTCACCGCGTCCCGCATGAGATCTGATCTCCCAAAAATTCCGATTAGTAATCGTGCTTACTATTAGCAATTCGCCCTTCAGTGTATCACGGTGCGTTTCTCAGAATTCGCAGCAAATCAGCGATCGTAAGGCTTCTGATTGTTAAGTTTTTTGTCTATTAAGTTGTGTTTTGAATTGTGGAAAGTTGCAGGAGAAGGGACATTTTGTAATCTACGATACAAAATCCGGGTGAACCAGTTCCTACGATGGTTCAGGTGTGTTACAACCCGGTTCAATTTACGAAATTTCTCTTGAACGCAGCCTAACCCCAACTCCAGGTTATTGCTATCGCTGGGTGGGTGAGAGTGCCTTGAATGCTTGAGTAATCCAGTCGAACCGCTCAGTTTCCACTCCACTGAATTTTAATCGCTCATCGTTGCTAAGGAGCAGTTCATGACGACCCCCCAAGACGTTCTCAATTTGATTAAAGAGCAAAATATCCAGCTCATCGACCTTAAGTTTGTCGATCTGCCTGGAACCTGGCAGCACCTCACCGTTTATCATGACCAAATCGACGAGAGCAGCTTCGATCAGGGCGTACCGTTTGACGGTTCCAGTATTCGGGGATGGAAAGCGATCAACGAATCAGACATGATGATGGTGCTTGATCCTAATACCACCTGGATTGACCCCTTTATGGCGGAGCCGACGCTGAGCGTGGTATGCAGCATCAAGGAACCCCGGACGGGCGAACCCTATTCTCGCGATCCTCGAACGATCGCCCAAAAAGCAGTAGACTACCTCTCCTCAACTGGACTTGGCGACACGGCTTTCTTTGGTCCTGAAGCAGAGTTCTTTATTTTTGATGATGTTCGCTTCGACCAGAATCAGCACGAAGGCTATTATTATGTTGATTCGATCGAGGGTCGTTGGAACTCTGGTCGTGTTGAGCCGGGCGGCAATCTGGGCTATAAGCCCCGCTACAAAGAAGGCTATTTCCCCGTTGCGCCGACTGATACTTCGCAAGACCTGCGGACTGAAATGTTGCTGACGATGGCAAAGTGCGGTGTGCCGATCGAGAAGCATCACCACGAAGTCGCATCGGGTGGTCAGTGCGAGTTGGGCTTCCGGTTTGGAACGCTGCTTCAGGCAGCAGACTGGCTGATGACCTACAAGTACTGCATTAAGAACGTTGGGAAGAAGTACGGCAAGACCATTACCTTCATGCCCAAGCCCGTCTTCAACGACAACGGTTCTGGAATGCATACCCATCAATCGATTTGGAAGGGCGGCCAGCCTCTGTTTGCAGGCGATGGCTATGCAGGTCTGAGCCAGATGGCACTGCACTATATCGGCGGTATTCTGAAGCACGCTCCCGCTCTGCTGGCATTCACCAACCCAACGACCAATTCCTACAAGCGTCTGGTTCCGGGATTTGAGGCTCCGGTGAACCTGGCATATTCGCAGGGCAATCGCTCGGCTTCAGTGCGGATCCCGCTATCTGGTACAAATCCGAAGGCGAAGCGTCTGGAGTTCCGCTGCCCGGATGCAACCTCGAATCCATACCTGGCGTTTGCGGCAATGCTTTGCGCTGGAATTGACGGTATCAAGAATCAGATTGATCCTGGTGAGCCGTTGGATGTGGACATCTACGACCTCAGCCCGGAAGAGCTCGCTAAGATTCCTTCGACTCCGGGATCGCTAGAAGATGCGCTGGAGTGCCTGGAGAAAGATCACGACTTCTTGACGGTGGGCGGTGTGTTTACCGAAGACCTGATCAACACCTGGATTCAGTACAAGCTGGACAATGAGGTGAACCCGATGCGCCTGCGTCCGCACCCCTATGAGTTCTCGCTCTACTATGACTGTTAAAAAGGAACTGCTCAAATGAGCGATCGAGATCCGCTGAGTCTTAATTGTCTCTGGTGATCTATATCTAATTTACGAGCGATCGGACGTGCTGTGGTGCGTCCTTTTTTGTTGCCTCACAGTTCCTTCGGATCATCTGGATCATCCCTACCCTGAGAATATCTTCTGATTGATAGAGTTTTCTCAGTTCAGATGGACAGAAGATCTGGAAAGAAAAGCAAAATTGATGCGAAAGCCGAATTTTGTGAATATTGAGTGGTGAATTTTGCGGCAGAAACAGCCGGTGATTTTCTGTGATCCCGATGATGAATTTGGCTTGCAGCAAATTTTAGAACGGGGATCGATTATTCTGCCTGGTTTTCAAAAATTAGCGTTGCGATCGATTTGTATTTTTGGAAAATAGCAGGCCGAATTCTAACCTTGGTTTTACCCTAAACATGAAGAACTCTCACTTAGTGTAGAGATTTGGTAAGAGATTGTTGTAGAGAATTAACACATCCCATTCCTTAAGCTTTAGGTTTAAGATACAGCAAGGATATTTCTGCGCTGCATTCAGGAAGTTACCTCAGATATTCCCCTGATTGAATCGCAGAATGTAAATTGCAAGTGAAGCACGGCTTATCCTTCCTGCTTGTTCAGCATTAAGCAATAGAGTTGGTCTTTGTATCATTCCCGTTTGTTATCTTGTTGGCGATCGTTGTCCTGCTTTAGCGCGATCGGCTTAACCGCATTGTTCCAAAAACATTGCAAAGACATTGTAAAAATTACTTACTGCAAAAGATTTGTGTTTCCCGTCATGCCTTGATTGCTGAAGCAGCTAGCAAATCGTTTTGTCCTGAATCCTTCGGCTTTCTGGGGTTTGCAGCTTTTAATTTTGATTTATCTTCAGTTGATCCCTGATTAATTTCTGCGTTTATTTCTGCTGATTTGCTTTTCTATTCCCAAGAATATGACTTCTCAATCTTTCAATTCGGCTGATTCTTCTGACTTCACTTATGCAGATGCGGTAACAATGCAGGATTCTTCTGTTCCAAGTTCAAGTAGCTTCTCATCTGAGGTCATTGCTTCATCAGACGGGGATCATGCAAATACAGCTTCGTCTGCGTTTCTGAAGCCTGATCCCATTCAGCAGGCACATGGTGTTTATGTCACGGTACATGGTCACTTTTATCAACCGCCGCGTGAAAACCCTTACCTGAATTCGATCGAGCGTCAGCCGAGTGCATCTCCCTTTCATGATTGGAATGAGCGAATTTATCACGAGTGCTATCGACCGAATGCCTTTGCTAGAGTGTTGAACGATCGTGGCGAAGTGCTGGGGATCGTGAATAACTACGAGTATCTCAGCTTCAACATTGGTCCGACGCTGATGAGCTGGCTAGAACAGCACGACCCGGAAACCTATCAGCGTATTCTGGAAGCAGACCACAAAAGCTGCGATCGCCTCAATGGACATGGCAATGCGATTGCTCAGGTGTATAACCACATCATCATGCCCCTGGCAAACGATCGCGATAAGCTGACGCAAATTCGCTGGGGCAAAGCTGATTTTCGGGCCCGATTTGGACGTGATCCCGAAGGCATGTGGCTGGCAGAAACGGCAGTCGATCAGGCAACGCTGGTGGCATTGATTGCAGAAGGAATTAAATTTATTGTTCTGGCTCCCTCGCAGGCGCAACGCTGTCGTCCGCTTCCAACGACTAACGAGCCTGATCCCTATTGGATTGAAGTGGGGGGTGGCCAGATCGATCCGATCCAGCCCTATCGCTGCTATCTAAATCCTGCGTCTGATCCTTTGTCGGGATCGTTCCCGATCGCCACAGACCGTTCCTACATCGATATCTTCTTTTACGACGGCCCCATCTCTCGTGATATGGGCTTTAACGATGTGCTGAGCAGTTCGCATCACTTTGTGGGGCGGTTAGGGCAGGCAGTGCGTGGGGATCATCGCCCGGCACAGCTTATTTCGGTGGCAACTGATGGAGAAACCTTTGGGCATCACAAGGGCGGCACTGAGAAGGCTCTGGCGTATGCCTTTGTTGAAGAGTTTCCGCGTCACGGCTGGACGGTGACAAACTTTGCCCATTATCTCAGCCTCAATCCGCCCACTTGGGAGGTGGAGTTGAAGCCCGTGACTGCCTGGAGCTGTTCGCATGGGGTCGATCGCTGGCAGGAAGACTGCGGCTGCGGCGGCGGAGGGTTATGGAATCAGCAGTGGCGCAGACCGCTCCGGGATAGTTTGGACTGGCTGCGGGATCAGCTTGTGAAAGTGTTTGAAGAACAGGGGCGAAAGCTGTTTCGCGATCCTTGGAAGGCGCGGGATGAATACATTCGCGTCATGCTCGATCGCAGCCCTGCTAACGTGAATCGATTTCTTTCAGAGCATCAGTGCCGGAAGCTGACGGTAGGCGATCGCATCGATGCCTTGAGACTGCTAGAGATGCAGCGGCACACCCTGTTAATGTACACAAGCTGCGGTTGGTTTTTTGATGAACTCTCTCGCCCGGAAGGCACGCAGATTTTGCGCTATGCGGCGCGTGCTCTGGAGTTAGCCGGAGATGTAGCAGGCGTTCAGCTTGAAAAGGTATTTATTAAGCGTTTGGCGACGGCTCCTAGCAACGTCGAGTTTTTCCAGAACGGGGCAGAAGTGTATCGGCAGCTTGTGATTCCGGCGCAAATTAGCCTGGAGCAGGTGGCTTCGCACTATGCAATCACGTCGCTGTTTACGCCCTACGCACGGGATCAGCGGCTTTATTGCTACAGCATTCATCAAATGGATTACCAGATTCAGCGATTGGGATCGCTCACGCTGGCAGTCGGACAAATTCAAATTACTTCAGAGCTGGTTCGAGAAACGCGCCATCTGGTGTTTGCGGTGCTGCATCTGGGTGGCTGGGACTTCCACTGCTGTATTCAGCCCTTTGCCGGACGCCGATCGTACACCCAGCTTCGCGACAGTTTATTTGAGGCAATGGCTCAGGCAAGTGCGGCACGAACGATCCTGGCAATGAATCGCGCCTTTGGAAATCAGTCCTACAGCTTGCAAGATCTGTTTGCTGAAGAACGTCACCGGATTATGCGCCTGCTGAGTCAAGAAACCTTGACCCGATTGGATCAGCTTTATACCCAGGTTTACCGCGATAACTACGGGGTTCTGATGGCATTTTACCGAGATGCGCTAGAAGTGCCTCAAGAACTCCAGGTTGCCGCAGAAGTGGCAATCAGCCATCGTGCTCTCACCGCACTGCAGTCACTAGAGCGAGAAACGAGCGACTTCCCGTTCAGCAATCCCGAAGTTTGCCACAGCTATCTCACCGAACTCGAAGCGATCGCCACGGAAGCAGCCCATCTGCACTGTCCGATCAAGCCTCCCCAGATCAAACAAACCCTGGAACGCCTGATTCTGCGATCGCTCTGGAATCTGCTGCACAATCTCAATCCAGACACGATCGAAACCGATGCCACCTGGATCGATCGTCTGATCGCGCTGGGCACTCATTTCAATCTGGGGCTTTCCCTCGATCGCGCTCAGGAGCTTTACTTCCGCCATCTGCACGGTCATATTCTGCCTGATTTAACTGGGACTTCTGGCGATCGACCCAGTGAAGCCTGGACGATTGCTCAACTGCGCCCGCTGCTGAAACTCGGTGAAACTTTGGCGATCGATCTCCGAGGATGGTCTACGGATTAAATTTCTTGGGCGGATCTTGACCCCACTCTCAATCCCACTTCCAAACCTATAGAGGAACTTCCGATCGGCCTTCCTCCCCTGTCCACCAATTTTGGGGATCTAGCGGGTTGCGAAACCTGGACCTCTAAAAAATTCTCATGGGGATCGTTTATCGGCAACTCGAATTGACGATCGATCGTCTATAGTCGAATGTGCGATGGCGAGAAGGGAGGAAATGGGGTGAAGCTTAAACTGCTTGAACAGCTCAAGAAACAGCCAAAGCTACTGGTGGCATTGGGGGCATCGCTGGGAATGGTTGCAGGCGGAGCCGTTGCCTGGATGCTGGTACAGCAAAAACCAACTGCCGTGGGTTTACCTGCCGGATCGGAAGTGTTGCCTCAAGAGACGGTTGCGCTGTTTTCCTTCTCTACTAATGAGAATCAGCTACAGCAGCTCCGGCGATTGGGTACGCCTGAATCCCAGTCTGCCCTCGATCGCACCGTTGCTGATTGGCGCGATCGGTTTCTCATGTCAAACAACCTCAACTTCGATCGCGACATCAAACCCTGGGTGGGTGATGAGATGACCGTGGCGTTTCTATCTGCGGCACAGCAGGCGACGGAATCTCCAGTGATTGTTCTCCCGATCGCCCATCCTGAGAAAGCACAGCAGGCTTTTGCGACTCCCAAAGTTGCTAGCGGTCAGGAAGCGGTCGATCGCGACTACAAGGGCTTCAAAATTCGGGAAGTTCACGGGCAAACCGATCGGGCGTACGCGGTAGCCGTGATTGATAATCGCCTCGTGGTTGTGTCTCCTGACCCAAAGGCGATCGAGCAGGCGATCGATGTGTATCGCGGCAAAACTTCTGTGGTACAGGCTCCTGGCTATGCCCAAGCATTTCGGCAGCTTGAAACCACAGCTAATCCCTTTGTACGGTTCTATCTGAACGTGCCTCAGTCGATTGCTCTGGCTGCGAATAATCCCATGCAGCCGCTCCCGCCCCAGATGCTGATTCCTTTTCAGGCAAATCAGGGCTTTGTGGCGATCGGTACCGTAGATCGGCAAACGGTAAACTTTGAGGGCGTTGGCTGGCTGCCTAACGACAGCAAAATCCGCTACCGCACTGGGGATCAAGACGATCGCATAACTACCCTGCTGCCTGCGGAAACGCTGCTCGTGAATTCTGGAGACAGCTTCAAGCAGTTCTGGCAAAGCATCGACCTGCCTCAGGAAAATGCCCCGCGCGGCACGTTTAACCCCAGTCTGGTGCGGCAGAGCTTTGGCAATCTCACCGGGCTGGATTTCGATAAAGATATGGCCGCCTGGATGGATGGCGAATACGCAATCTCGCTGATTTCTGCTCCGCCTGCTTCCCCGGCGAACCAATCTACCAATCCACAGACCAATCAGTCCCGTGCTGGGATTCTGCTGCTGGCGCAGACGAGCGATCGCCGCAAGGCAGAACAGACATTCCAGAAACTCGACGCAGTGATGGGCGATCGATATCGCTTCCAAGTCACTGAAGCGCAGCTTGGCGGCAAACCCGTCACGACCTGGGTCTCCCCTTTTTCGTCGCTCAGTATCACCCACGGTTGGCTCGATGGCAACGTTGCCTTTATCGCGATCGGACCCAACCTTGCCAGTACGATTTTGCCTGCCCCGGCAAACGCACTGGCGCAAAACACGCTGTTCCAATCTGCAACAGAATCCAACTTTCAGTCCACGGACGGGCATTTCTTCCTGGATCTCGATCGGCTCGCCACCCCTAACCTGCCTTTGCCCCTGCCCAAACTTGCCCCCAATGACCAGAAAGCAGTGAATGCAATTCGGGCAATTGGCGCAACTACGGCAGCACAGGACGGGCGCACGATGCGATATGACATTCAAATTTTGATGAATCAGTCCTCCAAAGCTCCTACTGCCCAGTCCAGCCCCAGTCCTAGCCCTGAATCCAGCCCCTAGAGGAGGTTTAAACAGTCATTGCCATCACCTAAATCGCTCCCTGTACATAATTCTGCGGAAAACTGAATTTTCTCCGAATCTCAAAGCTCCTGATTCATAGGGAATTTAGTGATAGGGAATTTAGCGGGCGATGCACCACCTCTCCCATGTCTCCCCCATCCTTAAGAATTTGTTGCTCAAAATGCAATCAAACCCCAAATCGGGGAGCAGGCTCGGTACGATAGAAGAAGACAGTCTTTCTAATGGTGCTTGTCTTGGTTGACTGCATCTCTCGCGCTGGAGATTTTTGGGATGGATCTGGTTGCACTGCAAAACTGGCTTGATAA
This sequence comes from Leptolyngbya sp. ST-U4, assembly GCF_039962215.1. NCBI lineage: Bacteria > Bacillati > Cyanobacteriota > Cyanophyceae > Leptolyngbyales > Leptolyngbyaceae > Leptolyngbya > Leptolyngbya sp. ST-U4. The sequence continues at coordinate 800,175 of NZ_JAMPKZ010000001.1, read as the reverse complement.
CGCTTCCTTTGCCGTTTTGTTTTTCACGATGCTGATGTATTGGGCGGGAGCCGCTTTCCCCAAGCTTTCCTACCTGCCGACGTTGGGCGCGACGGGGATGGCGATCGGCAATCTCTGTATTGCGGCATTGCTGGGGGCACGCTGGATCGAGGCAGGCTATTTCCCGCTCAGCAATTTGTATGAGTCGCTGTTTTTCATTGCCTGGGGCATTACGGCGATGCACTTCGTTGCGGAAAACATGAGTCGCAGTTCGCTTGTAGGTGTGGTCACGGCTCCGATCGCGATGGGCATCACGGCGTTTGCAACGCTGACCCTGCCTGCCACGATGCAGTCTGCCGAGCCGCTTGTTCCTGCGCTGAAGTCAAACTGGCTGATGATGCATGTCAGCGTCATGCTGCTGAGCTACGCCGCGCTGATGGTGGGTTCGCTGCTAGCGGTCGCGTTTCTGGTCGTCACCCGCGGGCAGGAAATTGAGCTAAAGGGAAGCTCGGTTGGCACAGGAGCATACCGGGATTCGCGCCTGCGCCTGCGTCGTGCCGGGTCGGAGAATGCTGCGCTGACCCTGAGTGCGGCTCAATCGACTGATGCTGCTACGGCAGTTCTGACCCCGGCAAGTGAAACGATCGCCCTCACCCCTCAACGGCTCAACCTGGCAGACACCCTAGACAACATCAGCTACCGGATCATCGGTCTGGGCTTTCCGCTGCTAACGATCGGCATTATTGCCGGAGCGGTTTGGGCAAACGAAGCCTGGGGATCTTACTGGAGCTGGGACCCGAAGGAAACTTGGGCACTCATTACCTGGCTGGTGTTTGCGGCTTATCTCCATGCCCGCATTACACGTGGTTGGCAGGGTCGTCGTCCGGCAATTCTGGCGGCATCGGGATTCGTCGTTGTTTGGGTGTGCTATCTGGGCGTGAACCTGCTGGGCAAGGGGCTACACAGCTACGGCTGGTTTTTTTAGGGGCTATTCGTTAGAAACCGGAAATCATGGAAGAATTTGAAGTCTTAAGCAGCGATGAAGTGCTGCACGTCCGATCGGGTCGAATCCTGATGCGAAATCCAACCTTTAAGGCAAGCGAGTTGCTGGATGCCCTAGCGCAGCTGATTAGCGAACAGGACAGCGAATGGACGGAAGAACAGGAAGACTGGTTCACCGATCGCGGCTTGAGCTGTGAGGTTTTGCGCGTCGGAAATGCAGGCTGGCAGCGCGGCAGAGTCAGAATTCGCTTTGAGTTCGCACCCGAACGTCCTAAATTGCTCCGGGAAAGCCCCCCACCCCAAACTGAAACCTACTCCCGCCCCGGAATCTTTTTGCCCCGCAGTCGCGACGAAGGCTATCCGCGCAATCCATCCCCAAACCGGGAAGACATCTACCCCAGACGCAATTCGCCTCAAAACGAAGACTGGGATGACAGAGACGATTTTGAAAACGAGCGCGGCTATTAACTCAGTAGTTTATTCCCTGTGTCTGATGCTGTTTGGTCAAGGTTTCACGCTCGACTCCACCAAACCCTGCGCGATCGCTCTCTCCTGCCTGCCCACCGATCGGTGCTGGTTGCGGTTTCCGGCGGACAGGATTCTCTCTGTCTGATTCAGCTGCTGCTCGATCTACAGTCCCACTGGAACTGGCGGCTTGGTATTGCTCACTGTAACCATCGCTGGCGATCGGACTCAGACGCAAACGCAGACCATGTGAAACAGTGTGCTGAAACCTGGCAGATTTCCTATCACAGCGCGACTGCGACAGAACCGCTCAAAAGCGAAGCGGCTGCCAGAAACTGGCGATATCAAGCTCTCATCGAAATTGCTCAGCAGCACGGCTACGGGTACCTCGTTACAGGACATACCGCAAGCGATCGAGCAGAAACCCTGCTGCATAACCTGCTCCGAGGCAGTGGAACCGATGGACTGCAAGCCCTTTCCTGGCAGCGCGAATTGCTTCCTGATCTATGGCTGGTTCGTCCCCTACTGAAATTTACCCGGGCTGAAACGGCTCTCTTTTGCCAGGCGCAAGGCTTAAAAATTTGGGAAGACACGACCAATCACGACCTGAAATTTAAGCGCAACCGCATTCGTGGAGAACTTATTCCCTACCTGCAAACTCACTTCAATCCGCAGGTTGAGTTCACGCTCGCGCAAACGGCAGAACTGTTGCAGACAGACGTAGATTATCTGGAAACGGCAGCCGCAGACCTTTTACAGCAATCTCTCGATCACTTGGAAAGCTCAGAGCAAGGAAACCAACGCCGATCGATCGATCAAATTCCTCCTTTCCCCCGCCTGAACCGAATCGTACTGCGATCGGCTCCCCTGTCACTTCAGCGACGGGCAATGCGGCAATTGTTGCAGTCATTTCTGCCTCAAGCCCCCAGCTTCGACCAGATCGAAAAGCTCGTTGCCCTGATTACTGCCCCCAACCGTAGCCGCACAGATCCCTTTCCCGGAGGCACGATCGCCCAAGTCAACCATGAGTCGATTATCTTTGTCGGTCAAAGTCCCCCAATCCTGGGGGATTTAGGGGGCTAGAAACCCTCAAGCGTAAACCAGAAGCGACAAAGCTCTTAAGCACCAGAGAAACTCGATCGATCAAGAAACTGCATACTGGACCTGCGGATTTGTCAGCCGTTCGATCGTTTCCCGCATTTCGCTCAGTGCTTGATGCTGGTAGTCGCTGGCTTCCTGAAACTGAGTCATCATGGCAGCGATCGCTTCTGCTTTCTGACGCAATCCGTTCAAGCTGTCCTGCATGGGCTGAAGGGTTTCCTGGTAGGTATTAACCTTGCCCCACAGTTCGCCTACGGCTGACATTTGGGATTTGAGGTGCTGTTCGAGTTGAAGCAGTTCTTCTCGCTGTGCCTGCTGCTGCTGGGTTTGCTGCTCGATCGCCTGCTGGTCAGTGTCGATCGCCTGCTGCAACTGCTGAATCTGGGTTTCGAGTCCTGCGAGTTCTTGAGCCTGCTGCTGACGGAGAAGCTCAATGCGCTGGAGTACTGGCTCTAGATTGACGGCAAAGCTCTCTTCCTGATCGATCGGGTGTCCCTGACGACGGGCTAGTACCATTTGATGCTGCTTTAAGGTTGCCTGCCGCTCTTGCAGGTTGCGTCGCTGACCAATCAACGTTTCGTGCAGCATTTGATAGCGGTCTTGCTCGTCGGCAAGTTCGGTTTCCAGGCGAAGGCGATCGTATTCACTTGCCTGCTGAATCTGCTGCTTGAGTTGGTCAATTTCCTGTCGCTGAAACGTTAACTCCTCCTCCTGCCCATTCACAAACCGCGACAGTTTCTCCAGATCGTTTTCGAGGTCGGTTGTGATTGTCTGGAGTTCATCCAGCGACAAAATCTCAAGCTGACCGAAATCAGCCTTATCATACGAGCCTGCAAGCTGAGCAACCTGCTGATGCAGCCCTTTCTGTCCTTCCAGATATTGGCTCAACACTTGAGCATGGCTCTGACGAAGGGTGAGCGTTTCCTGTTTCGCCCGCAGATCCGCTTTTGCCTGCTCTACCCCCGCCTGCGCCTGATGCCATTGCTGCCAGCGATCGTGAATTTCCTGCGCCTGGCGATCGACCTGTGCCTGCGTGTCCTGTGCGGTGGAGCGATGCTGCTCTAGGGACTGCCAGGAGTGATCAAGCTGCTGCTGCTGTTGCCCAATCAGTTCAAAAGACAGGTTGAGCTGTTCTTGAATCGAGTCAGTAGGTGCCACGGCTCCCGATAAACGATTCAGGAGTTCCTGAAGGTAATTTGCCTGTCCTGCATCGAGCGTTGTGGACTGGTTTAACTCTGCCTTTTTTTCTTCCAGGCGGTTCATCTCGCCGTGGAGCTGTGCCCAGGCTCCCTCTAGCTCTTGCGTTCGCCGCTCAAACTCTTGCTGGAGGCAATCGACTTCTTCCCGCCGAGTGTCAATCTCCTGTTTTTGCTCCTCCAGCCCCGAAAATTCTGCTTCGAGCTGCTGAAGCTCTTCCTGTCGCGCCTCCAGTTCCATTTCGCGCCGGTTTAGCTCCTGGCTCTGGTAGGTGAGGGATTGCTTCCACTGCTCAATTTCCTCTTCCTGTACTTTTGCTTTTTCTTGCAAGCGAGAGAAGTTTTGCAGGATGCTCACGAGTTGGCGACCTGCTTCAACATGACGCTGAATTTGCTTGCTTGCGGTCAGGTCAAGCATCACAAGCACACCAGCATTGTAAGAAACATCATCGGTCGCAGAGATAATCTCTTCGCCCTGCACCGGACTCCAGCTCTGTTCGCTCTTCTGAACAGCTAATAGCTTGAACTCTGCCTTTCCTGCACCAATAACCCTGGCTTTTCTAACAACTTCTGCTAAGTACAGCACGCCAACAATCCCCTCTTTAACCTAAGACTTGACTCAATTTCAAAGCTGTTTGCTTATATGCGTTCGATTGCTCAGAACTTAGAATTTCTGCTTCACCTCATAATTTCTAGTACAAAATTAGCTACAGCATTCACAGCTTAGTCTGTGCACTAGGGGCGATGAGGTCAACCCTGAGACAGGGAAAAACTCCTGCACCCCAGTTAGGAACCGGAAAGGATTTCTACAGCACTGATAGATGCAGCAGCTATCTCTAAGGGTGGCTCAATTCGTAGTATGCGGAATGACATCCCAGAATGCGCCATATCAAGGACGAATCCTCCTGCCAACAGTCAAGGATAAGTCAATCTTGAGGAAACACAGGAAAAGGGATTCTAAATCTCCCGTTTACTGTAGCATTATCGCTTTCCTCAGTCGCATCCCTAACCTGTTCAAAAAGCTCATCTACGGCTGGTTAAACTCTGCTGGTTAAACTATAAAATCTAGAATGCCCCGGAACATTAGGACTACAACAAACTGAACTAAATTTACCCTGCCCTTTTATAACCCCGGTTATATAAAGAAATTCCTCTCTTTTCCCTTGGCAGCAGCAAGCTGATGGTTTTGGCTGGAACTGAGGGAAACCTAATGTTTAGGTATCGGCGAAGTGATAGGCAAATTTGATTTTGCAAAATTAAACCGCAAATCTTCAATCAGGCGAACTGCGAATAAAACAGCGGGGCAATAGAGATGAAGTCAACCTGCAGTTCCTTATCCCCGCCCGACCCGGCTGAAGAGAAACTGCTTTATTGCAAGAAGAAGCCATGATAGCTGTGGGCGATCGGACTCAATCAAGGGAAATCAAGCGATCGTAGACGCAGGAGAGCAGATGCAGGAAGATGAACGAGGATGCGTCAGGGGCAGGCATACGCAAGACAGCCTTACCGCATCCTCCAGGCGGTCAAAACTCGATACAAAAGCGATACAAAAAGTCGATCCAGAAATGGAACAGGAGACGGCCAAGGCTGAATGCAGGGAAAGTTAAGCGAGATTGATATTCGGAGCATTCTTCAGCTTGTGGAGCTGGGGCAACGGACGGGTGAACTGCTGGTCGAACCTTATGGGACACCAGGGCTAAAAACCTCTCAGCCGTTATCCTGGCTTGTTTTCTTCGTCAACGGCAAGATTGTTTACGCCGGAGACAGCGGCGGTGACCTCACCCGGCTGCACGACTATCTACGGCGATATCGGCAGCCCACGCTGGATTTATTTCCCGAATCGACGATCGCGACCCTGAACGCGCCCGAATACGGTTACCTATGGATGCTGCTTGAAAATCACGCCGTCACGCCAGCCCAAGCTCGCAGCATTATTCAGGGCATGGTGCATGAAACGCTGTTTGATCTGCTCAGCCTGCACCAGGGGTCTTTTGTGTTTGAGATGAGTCCTGCCCTTGCCCCACAGCTCACCGCTCTGGAAATCGCGCCCTTGATTGCTCAGATGATGAAGCAGGTTCAGGAGTGGAAACAGTTTTATCCGCATCTTTCGTCTCCTGATTACTATCCAGTGATTGTAGACCCGGTCGCACTGCGAAAAATGCTAACCGGGGCTTCTTTCGATTTGTTAGAACGCTGGGTAGATGGCAAAACCTCGCTGCGGCAAATGGCACGTTATCTGAGCCGAGATATTGTGACTGTCGCAAGGGCAATCTATCCCTATGTGCAGCAAGGGCTTGTGCATCTGACCAGCCCGTTTGCTCCGCAGTCCCTTAAAGGGAGGAGCACCCCAAATACGCTGCCTCAAAACCCCTCCCTTCTTCAAGGGTCCTTGGACAAAGTTCCCCGCATTGTTTGCATCGACGACGGAGTGACCGTCCGAAAAACTGTTGAGGAGATTCTCAATCGCTACGGTTATGAAGCCAGCTCGATCGGCAATCCGCTAAAGGCACTGAGCCTGCTGTTTTACCTTAAGCCTGACCTGATCCTGTGTGATATTGCCATGCCTGAGCTAGATGGCTACGAAATTTGTGCCATGCTGCGGAGTGCGTCTGCTTTTCGCGAAACGCCGATCGTCATGCTGACTGGCAAAGAGGGATTTATCGATCGCGTCCGGGCAAGAATCGTGGGTGCAACAGATTACCTGACCAAGCCCTTTGGCGAAGGGGAACTGCTGATGCTGGTCGAAAAATATGCGGGTGCGGGTAACCCGAATCGTCTCAAGCCCGATACGCTGCTAGCACAAGATTTGCAAGCTGCTCTGGAAGCCGATCGTCCTCGTAGCTCGTCTCACCTCAATCGCCTCATCTAAATCACGTCAAATCCCTCAAGTTCAGTTGAACATGAAAGCTCATTGAATCCGACGGATGAAGACGGGGCAAACAGGGCAGCAGTGAATCAATGCAGCAGTAAATGATTGTAATGAATGCGTTAGAAGCGTAGGTTTTAGATTTTAGATTTAATGAAATGAATAGAGGAAGGTTGAAAAATCAGTAGGATGAGAAATCATGCGTCTAGCGATTTAAACTTTTAGATATTTTTCATTTAGATATTTGTCTTTGCCATTACCGTTGAGGGTCAGTCAGAAGCAATATGAGTAAAATTTTGGTAGTTGAAGACAGCGTATCCCAACGGGAGATGATTAGCGACCTGCTGCGGAAAAGCGGGCTGGATGTTACGGTTGCCAGCGACGGTTTAGAGGCACTTGAGAAGATTCAGGGACTTTGCCCTGACCTTATCGTTTTAGACATTGTGATGCCCAAGATGAACGGCTATGAAGTCTGCCGTCGTTTAAAGGCAGATCCCAAGACGCAGAATGTACCTGTTGTGATGTGTTCGTCAAAAGGAGAAGAGTTCGACCGCTATTGGGGAATGAAGCAGGGAGCCGATGCCTATATTGCTAAGCCATTTCAGCCGACCGAGCTAGTGGGTACGGTAAGGCAGCTTTTGCGGGGCTAGCTTGCTGGAACTAAGACTGATCCGGAATCAGTGATCGATCGATGAAAACTTTAGTGAGCGAATGGGTCGAGTAATCCAGTAAGCAGATGAGTGAGTGGATGAGTAAGCCACAACCCTAAACGTAGTAAAAGACGCGATACAAAGCACTTTTCCCAATGCGGCAACGGGCAACCCCGATGGTTGAAATCTCAGAAAATTCTCTCTTGCGGGAAACTGCTTTAACAGAAGAATACAGAGTAAATTGCGCGATCGCGGGCTTGTTAGATGTGCTGCAAAAGCCAGGAAATCTTGAACAGCATGATATAGAAATCTGAGAGCGGGGTAGGTTAAGAATGAAGGTCATTCAGCAATTTCCACAGGGTAATAGGTCAAGTGCATGATCGGAAATCCGGATTTCTTGACAGGCAGAGGGCAGGATCAGGCTCCCGAGCTCCAGGAGCTAGATAGTCCTGAGGGTGAGCTGCATTTGCGGTTTTTTGTTGCCTCTGGCGCAGAATTTGCTTTACCCGCAACGGGAATCCGGGAAGTCATTGCTGCGGCGCCCGATCGAATTACGCCCATCCCTAACGTTTCTCCTTTACTATTAGGAACACTAAATGTCCGGGGTCGCGTTATCTGGGTTGCAGACCTGGGGCAATTTTTGGGCGATTCGACTTCGCTCAGCACCGATCGAACCGAGATCTCGGTCATTGCCATTGAAGATCAAGACGCCATGTTGGGACTGGCAGTCGATCGCATTATTGGAATGGACTGGCTCGACATCGACGAGATTCAAATGCCTAGCAATCTGCCTGACAGCATGGCTCCTTTTTTGCGGGGAGAGTGGGCGATGGCAGGAGAAGCCGATTCCCCACCAGGGAGAACCGCTTCGCAGCACAACTTGAGATTGCTCGATCAAGTTGCAATTTTACGATCGGCACGATGGGCAGCATAATGAGCGGCATAATCGGCGACAAATCGGTTTTGAACGGGTAGGAGAAAAGGCACATGGCAGCAAGCACGCACTCAGAGAAATATAAACAAGCTGAACGCGCCTATATGCTGGGCAGCTATGAGGAAGCTGCATCGATTATCGATCGGCTCGTGGCAGATTATCCTGGCGATCCAAACGTCCGCTTGCTGCGAGGGCACATCTACTGTTACGGCTTACAGCAATACGAAGTTGCAAGAGAGCAGTATGAATCCGTCCTCCAACTCACCAGCGATGAGGAGTATGTCAACTACGCGCACAACGGCTTAGCCTATGCCGAGCAGTTTGCCGGACCGCCGGAGCCGTCTTCTGGCAAGGGGGCAGGAGTGGCTGGCTCTCCAGACCCGCTAGAGTTTTCGGATCGTAGTTTTACAGATGATCCTGCCTTTGATGATCCTGCCTTTACCGATATCGATCACGAGTTTGTCAGCACGATTGATATGGCTGCCTCACCTTTCCAGAGTGAGGAAGTGGGCGATTATGTCTTAGAAGAGACTGCCCCTCACACCTGGCAATCAACCCCTGAAGCAAATAGCTTTGATGATTTTGACTTTGCCGATCTAAACCTCGATAGCACCGAAGGCGTGGAAGGCGCAAATCAGGCCGCCCAGACTTTCCATCAGGACTTCGTGACGGATCCGTCATTGGATTCCTCGTTTGATAATGCATTTGCTGCCGACCCCAATCCTTTTCTGGCTGCCTCTGAGAGCGAAGACGATTTTTTCGCAGACTCTGATAACCCGTTCGAGAGTAATTCTGCCGCGAATCCCTTTGCTCCGCCTGCGTCGGCTGCTTCGCTCCACGAGTTCGATGAAGCGGCATTTGACCTGAGTGATTTTGAAGACAGCAATTCCCCGATCGATCCCCTTCCGGCGGCTGATTCTAATACGCCTGGCTACCCTCAGCGACCCTTTGAAGATGAAACGCTGTTTATGGGCGACAGCAGCGTCTTTCCTTCCCCTCAGCAAGGTTCGGCAGACATTGATGCAACCTATGGAGTTCCTGAATTTGCATTAGCTGAAGACAATTTAGAAGAACAAACGTTTGTGTCTGGTGCAGCGTTTTCGGACACTCATTCGCCCGGAGCAGACTTTGCCCTGGATGACGAATTCAACGACCCGGATTTTGCGGCAAGCAGTTCGTCCTCTTACTCGGCTTCGGTCAACGGACGCAGCAGCATTGATTTCCTTGATGAATTTGACGAATTTGATGACCTGGGTAGTCTGCCGGATTTTGATTTGTCTGATAACTCGGTTGACTTCACGAGTCCCTCGATCAGCATGACTTCTGGCACTGCTGCGACTCCAACCACCAGCAGCGTTGGTTTCGATTTTGCCGATAGCGGTGATCAATCTGTGCTCCGGGATGACGATATGTTTCCCCTGTCGGGAACTGCAGAAGCCATGCCTGCGTTCACTCCGGCAGACAATCGGTCGCTAGAAGCCGATGTCACCGTCGAGCAAGGCATCACCGCTCCGCTCGAAAATGCCGCACTAGATAAGAAAAAGTGGATCGTGGCAGGCACCACGGGAGTTGTCTCGATGCTAGCGGTGGCTGCCGTGAATTTTATCACCGCCTCGACCATTCCCCAATCGAATCGCCCTGCGGTGGTACCCTACCTGGCGACAGCAGGCTTGGCAATGAGCGCGACTGCAGGAATTGCTGGGTTTGGGGTTGCGTCAGCGTTAAGCGGGGTTTTAACTCGTCAGATGAAGCGCAGCGTTTCCGATTTGCAAGCGCAATTTGATGCGGTCACGGATGGCAACCTGAGCGCAAAAGCAACGGTTTACTCGGAGGACGAATTTGGTCAGCTTGCCACTAGCTTTAACCAGATGGCGCGGGTTATTCTAACCACGACCAGCGAGGCACAGCGTAAAGCAGAAGAGCAAGAGCAGGCAAAGGAAGACTTGCAGCGTCAGGTGATTCGCCTGCTGGACGATGTGGAAGGAGCTGCCAGAGGAGACTTGACGGTGCAGGCTGAGGTCACGGCAGATGTGCTGGGAGCCGTGGCAGATTCCTTTAACCTGACCATTCAAAACCTGCGCGAAATTGTGCAGCAGGTGAAAACTGCCGCTCGTCAAGTGACGAAGAGTTCGACTGAGAATGAAATCTTTGCCCGATCGCTTTCTTCCGATGCATTGAGACAGGCAGAAGAACTGGCAGTGACGCTCAATTCGGTGCAGGTGATGACCGACTCGATTCAGCGGGTGGCAGAAAGTGCCCGTGAAGCCGAGGAAGTGGCGCGATCGGCATCTTCTACTGCCTTGAAAGGTGGCGAAGCAGTGGAGCGTACCGTATCCGGCATTCTGGAAATTCGCGAAACAGTGGCAGAGACTACCCGCAAAGTGAAGCGACTAGCAGAATCTTCGCAGGAAATCTCCAAAATCGTCGCTTTGATCTCTCAAATTGCCTCTCGGACAAACTTGCTAGCTCTCAACGCCAGTATCGAAGCCGCGAGAGCCGGAGAAGCAGGACGGGGATTTGCGATCGTCGCTGATGAAGTGCGTCAGCTTGCTGATCGAGCCGCAAAAGCCTCAAAGGAAATCGAGCAAATCGTGCTGCAAATTCAAAGCGAAACCAGCTCGGTGATGACTGCTATGGAAGAAGGTACGCAGCAGGTTATCGAAGGCACACGACTGGCAGAGCAAGCAAAACGATCGCTGGAAGACATTATTCAAGTGTCAAACCGGATCGATGTGCTAGTGCGATCGATTACAGCAGATACGGTAGAGCAAACCGAGACTTCTCGTGCCGTTGCTCAGGTCATGCAATCAGTAGAACTGACGGCTCAGGAAACTTCTCAGGAAGCACAGCGCGTCTCTGGATCACTGCAAAATCTGGTGGGTGTTGCCCGCGACCTATTAGCTTCGGTGGAACGATTCCGCGTAGAAAAGGTCTAACTGCGCCAGCCCAACGCCTAAACCCCCTTACTTACCGTTCATCGTTTTCCCCTTACTAGGAAAAGGCTATGCTGCCGGAACAACAACAGCGCATCATGGGTTATTTCATTGAGGAGGCAAAAGACCACCTCAATACGATCGAGCAGGGCTTGATTAACCTGCAAGCGACGATCGAAGACTCGGAAATGGTGCATGAAGTCTTTCGGGCGGCTCACTCGGTGAAAGGGGGAGCAGCAATGCTCGGCCTGGCAGGCATTCAGCATGCGGCGCATCGCCTAGAGGACTATTTCAAAGTTTTGAAAGAATGTCCCGGTGTTAAAACGACTCAGAAGCTCGAAACGCTTTTTCTGCGAGTGTTTGATACCCTGGCTGCACTGATCGAACAGCTTCAGGGTCCATTTGGTTTAACCGAGGACAAATCGGCTGAGTTAATGGCGGCAGTTGAGCCAGTGTTTGCCGAACTGAGCCAGAGCCTCAGCCTGATTGTGAGCCAGACAGGGGCAACGCTGCCAGAAGACGTGGAGCTGGATGCACCTGTGTCACTAGCTGCACCAGAGCCATTACCCATTCCTCAGCCTGCGGTTCATTCAGAGTTGCGCTCTGCCCTAGCCGCCCAGGAAGAAAGCGCAATTCAGCTCATTTTCCAGAGTGATGTTCCGGCTCTGCTGCGTCAAATGCTGCAACTCTTCAAGCAGCCCGATAGTCCCCAAACGCGAGAGCAGCTTCAGGGCATTTGTGAGGCTCTGGGTCAACCTGGAGAGCAGCTTGATCTGCCCGACTGGTGTGACCTGCTCCAAGAAGTCAAACGATCGATCGCCTGTCTTGAAAATACCTACCGTGTCCTTGCTCCGGTTGTGATTAAAGAAGTCAAGCAGGCACAGGAACTCGTTCTTGCAGGACGATCGATCGAAATTTCGCCGAGTCAGAACTTACTAGATCTGCTGCCGCCCGAAACCAAGTGGGACAGCGAGGAAGAGCTGGAGGCAGACTTCTCAGCCTGGTTTGACTCAGATGAGGAGGTTGCCGTCCTGACTGACACTGTTTTATCTGAGCTGGATGTGGAAGTGCCCGTTTCCCTAGCAGGGGCAGGCGTAGCAGGACAAGACGATGCCGCTGACTTCCAGGCGAACCGTGAAGACCTCCTGAATGAACTGTTCTCCAGCAATTCGGTGTCTGACGCTGCTGTTCACTCGGCTCAGGAGCAAGCAGACTTCAGTTTGTTTGAGGTCGATCAGCCTGATGGGGTGTTGGGGCGATCGGGACCAGAAGTTGGAGCTGCTGAGCTAACTTCACTAGCAGATTTGTTTGATGCAGATTTTAGCGCACCGCTTCCCAATGAGGTGGATTGGACAGACGCTTTTGATGAATCATTTGATTCGCCGCTGAGCGAAATGGATACGGTGCTTGAGCTGGGGGATGAGGCAAACGGACTCACTGATTCGTATCAATCGCGGGCACAGAACAAGTTTGAACCGGACGAGCTTGAACTGGACGAGCTTGAACCCGAAGAGAATGAGGCGTTAACCCTGGATGAGGGCGATGATGACCTGTCTGCCCTGTTAGAAGCAGCAGAACCATTCAACTTGACGAATTCAACTGAAAATTTCACTGAAACAGCTTTACCCAGTTTGGAAACCGAACTGTTTGCTAATTTAGAGCAGGAAACGGAAACTGGATCGGTGATTTCTGGTTTTGCCGAACTAGAGTCCCTTTCGGAAGACAGCCTCGATCGCGGCTTTGAGGCGCAGCCAACGCCATTGCAAACCGATACGGAAGAGGCATTTTTAACCTCTGTTTTTAGCGACTTCGATCGCGTTGGGGAATCTGCTGGCACTCTGTTAGATGCCTTCTCGCTCGATGCCTTTTCGCCCTTGTCGGATGGTGCAGAAAACCAGGCAGCGGAACCTGAATTTTTTGAATTGTTTGGGCTCGAGTCGTCTGATGATTCGATCGAACCTGCTCTAGAACTCCCTGATGAAGAGAATGACGGCGATCGAATGACCGCAGATTTCGACAACCTGTTTGGGCAGGAAGAACTCCTAGAAGTGCCTGATGAAGGCGATTCAGAACCCAGCTTTGCTGAAAATTTTGCCTTCGATCGTACAGAGCCGAATGCAGTAGATCGGGCAGCCCCCGACGGCTTTGCAGATTTATTTTGGGAAAATACGCCGCCTTCTATCCAGCCTGAGGAGCTGCTTCAGTCTGAAGATCCACCTTTTGATGCGGAAGTCTCCACCGATCTTTGGTTGGATCCAGACGATTCGTCTGGCTTGGCGGAACTGAATTTGGCTGGGCTAGATTTGGCTGAACTGATAGAAAACGAAGAGCTAGAAGGCGAAGAACTAGAAAACGAAGAGCTAGAAGGCGAAGATTTGGCGGCACTCGTAGCGGGTGATTTGACCTCTTCTGAAGTCTTCTCTGAAGGATCTGCTGAGCTGCCTGAGATGTTTAGCCTGGAGCAGGAAGACTCAGAATTTGATCTTAGCCCGACAGAAATAGAGCGATTGGTTGAAACGCTAGACGAGCAGCCAGATGAGCAGCCGCAATTTCACCAGGAGATTGATTCGGCTTCTTTGCCTAACCTCTTCGACAGCACCCTGGTAGAAGCTGATGGGAATGCGATCGAAGAAAATATCGAAGAAAATTTTGATGATCTAGAAGCACTGCTGGCAGCAGAGGAAATGCCGCCCTCCGACTGGGCTTGGGCAGAAGCCGCGATCGAAGTCGAACCCTTAGCGGTTGACGGCAATGAAAGCAATCCTGGCGACGTTCTCAGTGATATTTCAGACCTTTCAGTTTCAGATCGCCTCGTTGAGGATGAGTTTGCTGATTTAGAAGCCCTGCTCGATCAAGACCTTGACGATAGTCCGATGGCTGCTCCGATGACTGCCCCGATTTCTCGCTTAGAGGATTCCGGTGCACAAAACGCAGACGAATTTGCCGATCTGGAGGCTTTGCTTGAGGATAAGTCGTTCACTGCTCCGCCTGAAGTGGATGTGCCCATTTCCAACCTGCCGATCGCTCGATTGCCTGCTGAAGATGAGTTTGGCGATCTCGAAGCGTTAATTGAGAACGTGGATCAGGTGTTGGGGGTCGGGTCTTCTCTGGTGCGAAAGACAGCCAGCACTGCGAACCGCCGACCGAACCGCCGCAATGTGCTGAAAGAGCAAACGATGCGTGTTTCGGTAAAGCACCTCGACAACCTTAATAACCTCGTTGGGGAAATGGTGGTCAACCGCAATGGACTGGAGCAGGCACAGGAGCGATTGCGGCAGTTTCTCGACAATTTGCTGTATCAGGTACAGCAGCTCAGCGATGTCGGACAGCGGATGCGCGATTTGTATGAACGATCGCTGCTAGAACGGTCATTGCTCAGCAGTCGTCGCGGCTATTCTGCAACTGGAACAGGGTCGGCTCCTTCGCAAACTAGTCATGCGATCGGGGTTAATTTTGATGCGCTGGAGATCGACCAGTTTTCGCCTTTCCATACGCTGTCGCAGGAAATGATTGAACTCATTGTCCGGGTGCGGGAAGCTTCTTCGGATATTGACTTTGTGGTTGAGGAAAGCGACCAGGTGACGCGCAATTTCCGCCAGATTACCACTCAACTTCAGGAAGGGCTGACGCGATCGCGAATGGTTCCCTTTGCTCAGACTGTTGATCGGCTGCCGCGGGGAGTGCGGGATAATTCGTTGAAATATGGCAAGCAGGCAGAGCTAGTGATCGAAGGGCGCGAAACGCTGATTGATAAAATGATCGTTGAACAGCTCAGCGATCCGATGACGCATCTGGTTAATAATGCGATCGCCCATGGCATCGAAACCCCGGAAGAACGAATCGCTGCCGGAAAATCACCCACTGGGCGTATTATGGTTCGGGCATTCCACCAGGGAAACCAGACGATTATTTCAGTCAGCGATGACGGAGCGGGCATCAATCCTGAAGGGGTGAAGGCAAAAGCTCTGGAACGAGGACTGATTACGCCAGCAGAAGCGAGAGACTTATCTCGCCTGGAAATCTACGACCTGTTGTTTCAGCATGGCTTTAGTACCGTCGATCAAGCCGATGATCTGCGTGGGCGAGGCGTGGGGTTGGATGTGGTGCGAAACAACCTGAGTGAGATTCGCGGTTCAATCACGATCGACTCGGCGATCGGCAAAGGCACGACGTTTACGATTCGTCTGCCGCTGACGCTCAGCATCTCAAAAGCTTTGTGCTGCATTAGCAATCGTGCCCGGATCGCCTTCCCGATGGATGGCATTGAAGATATGTTTGACGTTCCTAAAGATCGTCTTCAGACCGACGATCAGGGAGCTTCCTACGTCCCCTGGCGCGATATGGTGCTGCCGTTACAGCCGCTTTCAGATTTGCTGCGCTATAACCGCATTCTAGGACGAGGCAGCGTTTACGGTGGAAATCAGGAAGACGATATGGTTTCGATCGTTGTGCTGCGTAGTGCCGGAACATTGCTCGCGCTCCAGGTGGATCAAGTGCTGGGCGAACAGGAAATTGTAATCAAGCAGCTCGAAGGTCCAGTGCCCAAACCGATCGGGGTTGCCGGAGCGACAGTGCTGGGAGATGGACGGATTATGCCGATCGCCGATGTTCTGGAGTTAATCGACCTCTGGCAGGGACGTATCCGCCGTGAAGCAGGCACGACCCTCTGGGAGCGAGAGCGAGGGCCGATCGTCGAGGAAAGCACTAAGGCTGAGCCAACCGTTTTGATTGTGGATGACTCGATTACTGTCCGCGAACTGCTGTCGATGACCTTTAACAAAGTAGGCTATCGCGTTGAGCAAGCCCGTGACGGTCAGGAAGCCTGGGAAAAACTGCGAGCTGGGTTGCCCTGTAGTTTAGTGTTCTGCGACATCGAAATGCCCCGCATGGACGGACTAGAACTGCTCTCGCGGCTTCAGAAAGACCCTCATTTGTGCGAACTGCCGATCGCAATGCTGACTTCTAGAGGAGCCGATCGCCATAAGCAAATGGCAATTCAGCTTGGTGCAAAAGGCTACTTTACCAAGCCCTATCTCGAAGAAGTTCTGCTCGATGCGGCTCAGCGAATGCTGCGTGGGGAAGTGTTAGTCAATGGAAATTCGACCAGCACCGCAACCTGAACACGATCGATTAATAGCGGCTCAGCGTTTGCTGTATGGCATACAGAGCAACCATGTGCCCCGGATAAAACCAGTAAAACCAGCGGGCGCGTTTACCCTGCTGACTGCTTGCCATTACGAAGAAGACGGGGGCTGCGATCGCCGGAACCTGAGCAATTCCCCAACTTGGCTCAACCAGCACCAGCCCAAAATGAAGCAGCAGCCAGGCTGTCCACCAGCGAGCGGTTGGCTCAAAGTATCGAATCAGGGCGATTAGCCCAATGCCATAAAAGCTGTAGTCTACCGGAATTGCGTGTGCTAGAGCGGCTCCCCCAATCCAGCAGGGAATCTGGAGATACGGGTTTAATCTAGCGACTCGCAGGCAAACTAAGCCAATCGCCAGGGTAAACAAAATATTCCACTGGTCGTTTGCGCCGTTCAGCAGCACCAGATTGTATAAAGGCTGAGTCAGTACTGCCATTACCAGGAGCCGCAGCAAGTATTTCCAAAAGTTGCGCGTGTGTGCCTCGCCCTGCACCAGCAGCCAGCAAAATAATGGAAAGCTATATCGACCGATAAACCTGAGGATATCCACGCCCGGGAAAAAGACCACGCCGACGTGATCAATCACCATGAGCAGGGCTGCTAGCAGCTTGATTTGATAGTTCGTGAGCGATCGATTCATGGGCGAGGGGTTGCAGTTCCCGGTGCAGGGTGAGCGGTGAAAGGTTGCAGTTGCATGACTGTCCTCTGCGTCACTGTCATCCTACTCGATCGCCCCTGATCAGGCGTTAGCCGTGTACTTTTGCCAGGCAAGCTTTGCGGCTCCCACTATCCCTGCCTGATTGCCCAATTCTGCCGGAAGGAGCCGAAGCCCTGCCCGTGACGAAGGCAAAACCCGCCGTTCCAGCTCTGCCTCGATCGTCGGAAAGAAGAATGCTGCGCTGGCACTCACCCCACCCCCAATAATCACCGCTTGAGGCGTGAGAACATAAACCAGGCTGGCAATTCCCGCACCCAAATCGCGCCCGTATTCCTGCCAGAACTGAATCGCCGATCGATCGCCTGCCGCTGCCCTTGCGCCCAGCTCATCTGGTTCTAGTCCGGTTCGGCGACGAATTGCCCGCACCGAAGTATATTGCTCTAGCGAACCGCGATTGCCGCTATTGCATTCAGGTCCATCGGGGTTTAGCGTAATTAGCCCCAGTTCACCTGCTGCGCCGTCGTGACCCACAAACAGCTTACCGTCCAGAATGATTGCGCCACCCACGCCCGTTCCCAGCGTTAGGATGATGACGTTGTGAAATAATTTGCCTGCTCCCAGCCAGAATTCTCCCAGTCCGGCGCAGTTGGCATCGTTTGCCAGAATTGTGGGACGATCGGTTTTGGCTTCCAGCCAGTCGGCTAAAGGAATATCGCGCCACCCGTCTAGATTAATTGCCACTCGTGCAATGCGTCCGGCTGCGTCTGCGGGTCCGGGTGTGCCCAAGCCGATCGCTATCGCCTCACGACTGGGATCGACAGACTCGATCGCCTCCACTAGTGCCAGCAAAACCGCTTCAGGCGTGGCAGGCTGAGGAGTGGGTACGGTAAGCGACTGAAGACAAGTTCCTTTCCAGTCAAATCTACCGAGTTTAATTGCCGTGCCGCCCAGGTCAATACCGATCACCTGATCTGCTGTGGAAATGTCTGTGGATACGTTCATAGAAGAGTACTATTCCTGACGCGATCGTGGGTCAATCAGTTCGTTTAATCCTTCCCCCAGCAGCGACAAGCCAACCACCAGCAGCGTCAACGCCAGTCCCGGAAACAGAGCCGTCCACCAAATTCCGGTGGGCAGGGCATCTAACGCCTGCTGCAAATCACGCCCCCATTCGGGTATATCTTCGGGCAAGCCCAAGCCCAGGAAGCCTAAGCCGCCCAGCACCAGTACTGCATCTGCCGCATTGAGCGTAAACAGCACCGGAACACTTTGAATCACGTTGAGAAACAAATAGCGCGTCAGCACCCGCCAGGTCGAAGCCCCCATCGATCGGGCTGCTTCAATAAACAGTTCTGTTTTGACGCTAACCGTATGATTTCGCACCACTCGGTAATATTGCGGCACATAGGCAATGCTGAGGGCGATCGCCGCATTCCATACGCCCCGCCCAACCACAAACGCCAGCGTCACCGAGAGCAATAATCCAGGCAGGGTGTAGATTGTATCCATTAAAAATAGCAGTGTGCGATCGAGCCTGCCGCCCAGATAGCCGCTCACCATACCCAATGGCACACCAATGAGCAGACTCAGCAAGGTTGCCAGCACCACCACCTGCAACGCCGCCTGAGTGCCAAACAGCGTTCGCGAAAACACATCATAGCCCTGCCGCGATGTGCCAAACCAGTGTGCTGCCGAAGGAGCCTGATGAGTCGGATTTGTCAGCCCTTCTAGTGGGTTTTGCAGCCAGCCCCAGGATTGCAAAAGCGGCGCGAACAAAGCTGCCAAAATAAACGCCAGCGTAATCACCAGCCCGATCGCCATAAGCTGAATCGACAGGCGCGGATACTGGGATAACCGCAGGCCAAAGCGGCGGGATTTGGTTAGAGTCATGACACTTGGCGCGATCCAATCAGGATAGAGAGCAGGAAGATTACCCCTTGGGGGAACTGCGAAGCAACCGCAGTATTCCGTATTGTCCCTTATCTCGCTGCAATTTCTGCTTCGATCTCAATTGCGACAAGACTTTCGATCGCTGTGGTTAGCTGCTAACCGCTTCTTGGCTCGTCTTGACTCGTCTTGATTCGTTCTGCCCTCGCCTGAATAGACGCTAATCAGACTCTAATCCCCACTGAAATCGATCGAATTACAGCTCGTCTGGCGTGTCAGGAGCAACTTCAATGCCTCCCGTTTGGATAACCGTCTGCTGATCGGTGATTAGATCGCTTAAAGAAGAAATTTCTACGCCGATTTGACGACAGGCTTGCTCCAATGACTGTTGAAAGCGAGAAATGTTTTGGCCGTAGCCGCAAAGCTCAGCAGCCACCGTAACGCCCTGCTCTGCGTTTGCTTTAGCGCAGTCAATCAGTTCAATTCCGGTAAGGGGTTGGGATGCAGCCATAGTGACTGAAGGGTAAACAGTTCAAACCAATTTAGCAGGGGCATCTGGGAGCGATCGTCTATCTAGCGCGGCATTTATATCGGCACAAATCTACTGGCACAAAAATCTCCGCACCAAATATCCGCGCAAATCATCACTCGTACCAATATTTGTAAGCCGCATACGCCATCGTGACAACCCCAGTGACGATCGCCGCTTCGTTGACCTGAAACTGCGGGTGATGCAGGGGGTAATTAGTGCGATCGGCAAAGCCAACTCCCAGTCGAAACATTGTGCCAGGCGCGTGGTTCAGATAGAGCGCGAAATCTTCTGCTCCTAGTGACGGCTCCATTAAAAGCTGCACTCGATCGCTGCCCCAAGCTTCCTGAGCGGCGTCCTCGACGATTTTGGTCAGGTAAGGGTCGTTTTGCACCGAGGGAACGCCGTGACGGTAGCTTATTTCATATTTTGCTCCGTACGTCTGACACACATGTGACACAATGCCCTCGATCCAGCTTGGTAACGCAGCACTGGTTTCGGGATGAAGCGATCGAACCGTTCCCAGCAAGCGTACCTGATCTGCAATCACATTGGGTGCACGTCCGCCGTTAATTTGTCCGATCGTCAGCACCACGGGACGCAGCGGATTTTGGGTACGGCTGATTGCCTGTTGTAAGCTCGTGATGACTTGAGACGCAATCCAAATCGCATCGATCGCCTCGTGCGGACGCGCCCCATGTCCAGATTCGCCAACAATGGTAATTTCCAGATCGTCTGCTGCCGCCGTGAGTGCGCCATAGCGAATGCCAATCGAACCGCCGGGAATCGTCGGAAATACATGAGTTGCCAGAATCGCGTCAATATCTTCCATCACGCGATCGCGAATCATCCAGCTTGCGCCTTGAGCAGTTTCTTCGGCAGGCTGAAACAAAAAGCGAATCGTGCCGGGAAGCAGTTGCCCAAGCTGGGACAAAATCATCGCCGTGCCCAGTCCCACCGTGGTATGGACATCATGACCGCAGGCGTGCATAATTCCGGGTTGATGGGAAGCAAATTCCAGTCCGGTTCGCTCCTGAATCGGCAGGGCATCCATATCTGCCCGAATTCCCAGCAAACGAGAATCGGTTCCATCTCCGCTTAAGTGACCCACAACGCCCGTTTTGCCGACCAGTTCCTGAACGTGCAGCCCGCAGGAAGACAGAACTCCTGCCGCATAAGCTGCTGTCTGATACTCCTGACCGCTTAGCTCTGGATGGCTATGCAGATGCCGACGAATTTCAATCAAGCGAGGAGCAAGGCGATCGGCGATATCTTTAATCCGGCTAAGCATTGATTCAGGCAGGAGGGTGCTTTTACCTTATGATAAACAGTCTTTTACCCTTTACAGAACTTTACATATGACTTCACGATGGGGAAACAGCTGTAGACAGTCATCGTTCGAAGGTGCCTCAGGGTGTCCTGAGGGTGTCCTTAAGAGGCGATCGGCTTTAGCCACGCAAGCATTTCAGAAAAATCGCAGTATGGTCAGTCAGACGTGCTATAAAAACTACAGTAAGTACAGCGATAAAGTGGGAATTAATATAATAAATAACAGTTAAATAACAGTTCACTGTGGTGCATTTCATTGTGGTGCATTGTCCTGAATCTGAGCGGGCTGAATGGGTCGAGCCTGGTGCTGGTCGGTTCGAATCAAAAGCAGTGCGATCGTCGGACAGGCATTGATTGCTTAATTATTTTGCTGGATTGTTTGTTTGCTGGATTGTTTCTGGATTGCTCTCCCCCAATTTCATAACAGAGGTCAGTTGTCGTGGGAATTGTTGTTGAAAAGGTATCCAAAGGATTCGGTGACTTTCAGGCAGTCACGGAAGTGAGTCTGGAAATCAAAACTGGCTCGCTGGTTGCTCTGCTAGGTCCTTCGGGTTCCGGGAAGTCAACGCTGCTCCGGTTGATCGCAGGTTTGGAAATGCCCGACTCCGGGCGAGTTTTTCTCACAGGTCGGGATGCCACTTACCAAACGGTGCAGGAGCGCAATATTGGCTTTGTGTTCCAGCACTATGCCCTGTTTAAGCATATGACCGTCCGCAAGAATATCGCCTTCGGATTGGAGATTCAAAAGTATCCTAAGGCGAAGATTAAGCAT
This sequence comes from Leptolyngbya sp. ST-U4, assembly GCF_039962215.1. Classification (NCBI taxonomy): domain Bacteria; kingdom Bacillati; phylum Cyanobacteriota; class Cyanophyceae; order Leptolyngbyales; family Leptolyngbyaceae; genus Leptolyngbya; species Leptolyngbya sp. ST-U4. The sequence goes on along the minus strand of NZ_JAMPKZ010000001.1, from coordinate 778,730 downwards.
CGCGTTGAAGAATTGCTTGATCTAGTGCAGTTGAGCGGATTGGGCGATCGGTATCCCAGTCAGCTTTCCGGGGGGCAGCGGCAGCGGGTCGCTCTGGCACGGGCACTAGCGGTTGAACCAAAAGTTCTGCTGCTAGATGAGCCGTTTGGCGCACTGGATGCACGGGTGCGAAAGGATCTGCGGGTATGGCTGCGCCGTCTGCACGATGAAGTTCACGTCACAACAGTTTTTGTAACCCACGATCAGGAAGAAGCGATGGAAGTTTCTGATGAAATTGTGGTGATGAACGAGGGCAAAGTTGAGCAGGTTGGTACGCCTGCCCAAATCTACGACCATCCGGCTTCTGCATTTGTCATGAGCTTTATTGGTCCGGTCAACGTGCTGCCCAGCACCTCCCGCATTTTTGCAGCGAACGGCTTTGACTCTCCTCATCCCGAAGTCTTTTTACGTCCTCAAGATGTTTTGATCGACGTGAATCCAAACGGCACTTCTACGCCTGCACGAGTCAGCCGCATTATTCATCTGGGTTGGGAGATTCAGGCAGAGCTAACCCTTGATGATGGACAAGTTGTCACGGCTCACTTGACGCGAGAACGATTTGATGAATTAAACCTTGCTCCCAGTCAGCGCGTGTATGTGAAGCCCAAGGAAGCAAAGGCGTTTCCGCTCTACTACTCAATTTAGTCTGTTTCAGACGTCTGTTTCGGCAAGGTTAGGTGTCAGGGGTTCGGTCCCTTTCTTTGAGGGATGGGGATCGGGCGAGGACTTGCACATCCATCGTTTCTTCTCAAGCCGCCTCTAAGTGCTGCTGCAATTTTTCTCTTGAAGTTAGTTCCTCTTTCTTTAGCGATCGATAAACTTGCGATTGAGTAATTGGACTTCGCATTGTATAAAGTGTGAGTCAGAGGCTGCGATCGATCTCCCTCAGAGGAACTATTGCATCGCGCCCGACTGAACTCAAGGGAAGGGGAAGGATGATGAAACTTGGATTGTGGCGTTCCATTGGGAAAAACATTTTGCAACTGCGGAGCAATCGCCGCCGCTGGCTTCAATTCGCCGGGCTCTTCACCGTTTGCCTGGTGCTGTCGGTGAGCTGTGGACGGACTCAGCCCGTTGCTTCAACTTCGGCAGGCGACACTGGAAATGGGCGGGTGACAATGGGCACAACCTTGGAGGTGCGGACGATCGATCCTGCTGATGCCTATGAAACGTTTCCCGGCATTTTGCTTTATAACCTGGGCGATCGGCTTTATACCTACAAATCGGGAACGACTGAGCTAGTGCCTCAGCTTGCGTCTGCCCTGCCCGAAGTCAGCAGCGATGGCTTGACCTACACAATTCCCTTGCGCGAAGGGGTCACGTTCCACGACGGCGAACCGTTTAATGCCGAGGCGATGGCATTTTCAATCCAGCGATTCATCGAGAATGGCGGACGACCTGCCTTCCTGATGTCCGACAGAATTGACACCGTTACCGCAACGGGCACGAGTGAACTCACGATCAAACTCAAGCAGCCTTTTGCCGCCTTTCCCGCCATGCTGACTTTTTCGGGGATGACTCCGGTTTCTCCTAAAGCCTATGAGCTTGGCGCCGGCAAATTTAAGCCCGATACGTTTGTGGGCACGGGTCCGTATAAGCTGGCGCAGTTCGGCACAGACTCCGTGCGGTTGGACGTGAACGAAAATTACTGGGGCGATAAACCTGCCAATCAGGGCGTTGATATCCAGGTCATCAGCAGTCCGGCGAACCTGTATAACACCTTCCGCACGGGCGGACTCGATGTTGCCTATCAAACCCTTGACCCCGATCAGATCCGCAGTCTGGTGAGCGAAAAAGATAAAGGCGGCTGGCAGGTGATCGAGGCGGGCACGAATACGATCAACTACATGGTGCTCAACCAGAAAGCCAAACCTCTGGACAACGTGAAAGTGCGGCAGGCGATCGCCGCCCTGATCGATCGCAAGCTGTTAGTCGATCGTGTTTTTCAAGGACAGGCAGAACCCCTCTATAGCCTCGTTCCCAACACATTTCCAGTATCCAAGCCTGTATTTGAGACGCAGTACGGCGACGGCAACTACGAGAAAGCTAAAACGCTGCTGCAAGAAGCCGGAATTACTGAAGCAAATCCGCTCGATTTAGAAATCTGGTATTCCTCAACTTCCACCACGCGCAATCTCATTGCATCGACTCTGAAAGCGGCGATCGAGCAAAACCTGCCCGGACTGGTCAACGTCAAGCTGGACAGCGTTGAGTCCGCCACCCTGTTCGACAACCTTGACAAAGGAACCTATCCTACGGTGCTGCTCGACTGGTATCCCGATTTCTACGATGCTGATACCTTCGTCCAGCCCTTCCTTTCCTGCGACAAAGGCTCTGCGGCGGCGGGCTGTCAGGAAGGTCAAAGCCAGGCTGGAGGCTCTTTCTACTTCAGCGATCGAGCAAACAAACTGGTAGAACAGCAGCGCATCGAACAAGACCCTAAAGCCCGCGACCAGCTCTTGGGGCAGCTTCAGGATCTCTCAGCCACCGACGTGCCCTACATCCCCCTCTGGCAAAGCAAGGACTATGTGTTTGCTAAAGGCAATCTCCAGGGCGTTAGCATTCAGCCGACGCAGCAGTTTTTGCTGTGGCAGATCAAGAAGTAGGTGAGGGGATGAGTACCCAGAGCATGTAAAAAGCTGCATTGATTCCTGGCTCCATCCCTAACTTATTCCCCACTCATCACTCCTCTACCCCTTCACTCCTTTACCCCAAAATGTCCCGCTCCACCGCCCTCCGCACCTACGTCTTCTCCCGCCTGCTGCTCGCGCCGCTCATGATCTGGACGATCACCACGCTGATCTTTCTGCTGCTGCGATCGACTCCTGGTGATCCGATCGATGTGCTGCTAGGTCCGCGTGCTTCGGAAGCGGCTAAGCAAGAACTCAGGACAAACCTGGGATTAGATGCTCCTTTGTGGCTTCAGTATTTGCACTATCTGGGGGATTTGCTGCGGCTGGATCTGGGCACTTCGTTGACCAGCCAGGGTCAGTCGGTCTGGAATATTATTGGGGCACATTTTCCGGCAACGGTGGAGCTAACTTTGTTTAGCATGATTGTTTCGGTCGTGGTTGGGGTAACGATCGGGGCACTGGCAGCCTCAAAGCCGAACACGCCGATCGATGTGGGGGGAAGACTCTTTGGCATTTTTACTTATGCCGTGCCGATGTACTGGTTTGGAATGCTGTTGCAGCTTGTGTTTGCGGTGCAGCTTCAATGGTTTCCGATCGGCACTCGCTTTCCCTTATCAATCCAGCCGCCGCCTGCCCTGACGGGACTTTATACGATCGACAGTCTGCTGAGCGGCAGTTTCGCGCAGTTTTTGACTAGCCTTTATTATCTGACTCTACCAAGTCTGACTTTGGGACTGCTGCTAAGCGGCATTTTTGAGCGCATGGTGCGGGTCAACCTGAAGCAAACGTTGAAGGCAGATTATGTCGAGGCGGCACGAGCAAGGGGCATTCCAGAACGACGAATCGTTGTGGCACACGCGCTAAAAAATGCCATGATTCCGGTGATTACAGTTCTGGGGCTGACCTTTGCTTCTCTGTTGGGCGGCGCGATTTTGACTGAAGTAACTTTCTCATGGCCCGGTCTAGCAAATCGGCTATATGAGGCAATTTCCCAGCGCGATTATCCAGTGGTGCAGGGGGTGATGGTGTTCTTCTCGGTGATTGTGGTGTTTGCTAGTATTGCGATCGACATTATCAATGCCTATATTGATCCCCGCATTCGCTATTAATTGATTGCTGGGTTTAATTTTTTAATTAATTGCTTGTTTAGAATGCGATTTGAATTGCAATTATTGCAATTGAGGCAGTGCGAGTTGAATTCTAACGATTGACTGAACTGCAAGCGGGATGAACAGCGAACCCACCGTGAGAAAATTTGAAATGTCTGCAACAGACGGTTAGCGTGCCTGCAAGTTGCGGTAGGCTGCGGTGTGATATCTTGCCGAGTCGGTTTCTGCCTGTTGCGGAACAGCTTGATCGGTTGAATGAGTGGCACCCTGCTGGAGGGGTTCTTGCGAAGCTTCTGAGGAATTCTGTGCAGTTTCGGTGCTCGGAGTTAACCAAACAACCTGCCGCTGATTGGGATCAACCCGATAGCTTTGTTCCTGCATAATGCTGCTCGCCTGCTGCGGGTCAAGCTGGCGATCGAGATCTGCCTGCAAGATATCAACGCGCTGTTGAACTTCTGTGACTTCAGCTTGGAGCTGGCTCAACTCTTCTCGCTGCTGAAGGTTGTAGGGAATCAGCTTTGCTAATGCAATGATTGCAACTCCTGCCAGTAGCCCGTTGACTGCTAGCTTCACCGTAATTTCTGTCACCACCGTCTGATGCGATCGGGGGCGAGGACGCTGCCGCAAACGTGGTTTTACTCGACGCTGAGGTGGGGAGGCAGCAGGTGGCAAAGGTTGAAGTGCATTCATACAACGTCGCTATTTCGTAACAGGAGCAGTTCGATCGATTCTGTCGCTTTAACTCAGTCGCTTTAATTAAGCTAATATGCCCCGCTTGCCACGGGCTCTATCAAAGCTCATAAATCAAAGCCCCATTGAAGCGCGAAATTCTAACAGGGTCAATGCCTTTTGATAGATTTAATCTGAGCTTTATTGGCTAGACATTACTAACCAACCAATCGCCTCTTTTCTCGATCGCTCGACCAGGAGAAATAAAGACAGCAGCCTAACTTTAGCTTAGTTCTAGCACTGATTTCGCCAGGAAAAATATTTTTTTGTTCTTTTTCTTTAAACAGCATTAGCTTGAATAATCTAATACGTTTGAACTACTTGTAATTAATACATTTGCACTAAATTCAAGTGATACTCAAAACACAAAATTATCCACGTACTAAGCATACGTATTACACGGATTAAGTGAAGCACAGGCACTAATTATCAGGTGTGGTTAAGTTTCTGAAGCGATGGCGTTTCTAAATATAAGCAGCTGTTTTAACAAGTTATTCCTGAAACCTAAATTGTCTCTCTCACCTGAATTCCAGCGAGTTTCCCTGATTTGTATCTCAAAGTTTCCCGAAGTTGGGAATTTAGGGAACAATGCAGCCCTTTTGTTTGATGCTTTTCAAGCATCGTGTAGAACATTTTCAGTAAGACATTCATGCAAAACTCAGTAAGACACTTCATGCAAAACAGAGAGCTATCCCAAAGCCTCATCCCGAAATCGAAAAAATCGATCGCAGACGAATGCTCGTAGACAACTCTCTGTTGAAGTTTAGATTGAGCTTAGATTTAACCCGAAGTACCAGTGTGCGCTCCAGGCAGGTTGTTCGGCAAGGTAACGATCGTCTAATCGTCCCTGCTTCCCTGTCCCGTTTACTGTCTTATTAAACTGTTCTGTTTACTTGTACAGTTCAGTGGACAGGCGGAATGCCATCACAGCGGGAATGAGGGCAATAACCAGGGCAACATAGACTTGAGTATCCGATAGTGACATAAGCTAAAGGACTCCTGATATGAAGATTGATGGGATGATCAATGCGAAATTAGCGCGGTTTACGAGTGTAAACGCAGACCAACGCTACATTAATGTCGGCTAAATCACTGCATTTCGGAATGATTTGTCACATGATGTAACAGAAGCGATCGTGTAATCCAGCGCAGTCCAGTGCAACCCATCCCTAACAGCAAACCGTATTAGTAAAATACCCCTCTCTAAAGTGGCAAGCCACGAAAAGATGAGGCATCATCAGTTCTAAATATGTTTGACTTTAATTTCACTCTACCCTCCCGGTTAAATCCTCGCTTGGAAAGTGCTAAACCTACCCGACTTCAGTTTGAGCGTCAGCTAAGGCGTGTGCAGCGAGATGTGCTGCGGATGGGTGCTTTGGTGGAAAATTCCTGCTGGCTGGCACGCAGAGCATTGTTCGATCGTGACCTGGAAGCCGCGCAGCAAATTGCAATTCAGGACAAACAAATCGACCAGCTTTATCGCCAGATTGAGCTGGACTGCGTCAACTTAATGGCACTTCAATCTCCGGTGACGCAAGACCTGCGCCTGCTCAGCGCAATGATGCAGCTTGTTCGCGACCTGGAGCGAATTGGAGACTACGCCGAAGATTTGGGCGAGATTGCAATTAAGCTGTTTCCCTATCCGGTGCATTCCTGTATGGAGCGGGTGAAAGTGATGCTCGATCGCTGTCGGGCAATGCTGGCGATGGGGCTGGCTGCGCTATCTGACCTGGATGCTGAGTCTGGGTTAGATATTAAGATGAAAGATGATGCGGTTGATGATGATTATGCTTCGCTCTACAACCTGCTGGCACACCAGACGGATGTACCCGGCGTTATTGAGCCGATCGTGCTGCTGGTGCTGGTGATTCGTCATTTAGAGCGAATGGCAGACCATGCCACCAATATTGGTAAGCGAGTTGCTTATATCGTGACGGGGCAGCGTTAAAAATTCTGCTTTCGCTCTATGTTCCGATTGCAAATTGTGCATAGAATAAAGTTGGTGCAAAAAATGGTCAAGTTTAGCACTCGCTTCAATTCCCGTTTTGCTTTCCATACTCTACTGATACGCCTCCTGAACGATCTGGCTTTACGGCAACTATGACATCTTGCTAGAGGCATCTTGCTAGAAAGCTGGACGGAGTGTAGCAGTGCAAAGGGAAGATGGCTCGGAAAGCAGTCGGTCTGAATGTGAAACTTCGCGACCCAGGGTTTAGTCGAGAAATGAAATCGATCGAAGCTCACGCCGATGAGTTTTTGAGATTTCCTTCCGGCTGAGCAGGTCGATCGGTACAAAATCATTGCAGAATCTGTGATTCGCTCTAATGTTCAGAGTGGAGAGCAGTGGTTGAAGCGCAACAGGTAATGGCTGAGCCCTCCAGGAAATTCTGATTTCTGAGCTTGGCGCACCAGACCGAGCTACTAAAACCTGCTGCTTGCTGAACGGTCTATGCAGCTAGCCAGGTTGACCCGGTTAGGGAACCCCCCACCCCATTGAGGATCAGTCGCTACATGGAATTCACAATTGCCGAGCTACTCGCAAACTTTACAGACGATAAGCTGGTTGCGCCGAAAGCACTGGAAAAAAAGCTGAACTGCAAGGATGAAGCGAGCATTCGCAGGCTGCAAATCGTGCTAGATGCTTTAGAACGGGTCGGCATCCTGGTGAAGGATCGGGGCAAATATCGCCGCATTTTTGAAGACGATGTGGTCGAGGGCAAACTGCGCTGCTCTAGTAAAGGTTTTTGCTTCGCGATTCAGGATGTGGAAGGATCGGAAGATATCTACATTCGCGAATCTCACCTGAATAGCGCCTGGAATGGCGATCGCGTTTTGGTGAAAGTCACAAAAGAAGGAACCCGTCGTCGCAGTCCCGAAGGCGAAGTGCGGCTGATTCTCGATCGGGCAAATTCTTCGATTCTGGCGCGGGTGAAACAGGCGGAAGAAAGCTTTCGAGCTACGCCGCTCGACGATCGCCTGCTATTTGAGGTCGAGCTAAAAGCCAACGGCACGAATTTAGAGGAAGCGATTGACCAGTTGGCTCACGTGGAAATTGTGCGCTATCCGCTTGGCTCCCATCCACCGTTGGGCAAGCTTGCGCTGGTGCTGGGCAGTGACGCTCAGGCGGCTTCTGAATATGTGATTGTCTGCTGTAAGCACGATCTGCCGCGTGATTTTCCCGAAGCCGTGCTGCAAGCTGCCAAAGGGTTGCCCAACAAACTGCGAAAAGCGGACTTCAAAGGACGGGTCGATTTGCGCGATCTGCCCACGATTACGATCGACGGCAAAACGGCGGGTCATGCGATCGACGACGCGCTGACGCTGGAGAAAATTGGGGATGACGAGTGGCTGGTCGGCATTCATATCGCCGATATCTCCTACTACATCGAGCCAGACACCGAGCTGGACATCGAAGCGCGACGACGGGGCACCTCGATTTATCTGGGCGATGAAGTGATTCGGATGCTGCCAGAGCGGGTGCATCAATCCTGTTCGCTGGCTCCAGAGCAAGACCGATTGGCAGTTTCGGTGCTGATTCGTGTGAATGGTCAGGGTGAGGTGCAGGAGTTTGAGCTTCAGCCCACCGCGATCCGAGTTGATCATCGGCTCGACTATCAGCAAGTGCAGGCGATCGTGCAGCGGCACGACTCTCCCGAAGCGGCGGCTGCCCGTCCTCCTGCCTATCCGCTCCCACCTTTGGAGGAACTAGAGCCATACCAGGCGGTGTTTGAAATGCTCGATCAGCTCTTTAAGCTGAGCCAGGCGATTCGTGCCCAGCGGCACAACCGGGGTGCGTTTGACCTCAATCTGCCGGAAAAAGTCTTTCCTGATGAGGCAAACCCGGAACTGAGCCAGTTTCTTTCGACCAAGTTTCAGTACGACGACGAAGGGGCACTGGGTGCAATGGTGGTGTCTGCCTTTCTGCCTGCCCGATCGATCGTCACAGAACTGATGCTGTTGGCAAATCAGCTTGTTGCCTCCCACCTGATCGAGCTGCAAGTTCCAGCGATCTACCGGGTTCACCGCACTCCCGATCCTAGCGATGTGCAGGAGTTGCTCAAACTAGTCAGCAATATGGGCATTGATGCTCATCTGGCACAGGAGGACGCAGTACATTCGCGGGACTATCAGCGATTAGTGCAGGAATTTGCCGAATCGAAGACCGAAAAAGTGCTGACCTATCTGCTCCTGTCCACCTTCAAGCCTGCGGTCTACAGCACCATGCCGGGCCCTCACTTTGGCTTGGCACTAGAAAAGGGCTATGCCCACTTCACTTCACCCCTGCGTCGCTACCCGGATCTGCTGGTGCATCGCGTTATCCACGCCATCTTTGAACACGGACGCGATCGACGCACCACGCGATCGAAGGATCGGGTTAACCTGAGAAGCAGTTCGTGCCACGGCAAAATTTCCTGGAACGTATTGCCTACCGACCTTCAGGCAGAGCTGGAAGAAAGATTTGCCGCCGTTGTCGTGCATCTGACCGAGCAGGAAAAGCTGGCGCAGGAAGCCGAAGCCGATCTGGAAGGGCTAAAAAAAGCCGAGTTTATGCAGCAGCATACGGGCAAAGTCTTTCACGGGCTGATTACGGGGGTACAGTCCTACGGTTTCTTTGTGGAAATCGAAGAGCTGCTTGTCGAGGGTCTGGTTCACGTCAGTTCGCTGAAGGATGACTGGTACGAATATCGATCGCGACAGCAAAAGCTCGTCGGTCGCAAAAATCGCAAGCAGTATAAGTTGGGCGATCGCGTCGAAGTGCAGGTCAAGAGCGTGGACTACTATCGTCAGCAGATTGACCTGGTGGCTGTGGGTGGCGGTAGTCAGGCAACCGAAGAAGAACTGGATGAGCCTGTGTCTGCTGAAGAAGCCGAGCTACCGGAAGAAATGCTGGAACTGGAAGCAGAGCTAGAAGAAGCAGAGCTAGAAGAAGCAGAGCTAGAAGAGTAAAAGAGAAAAAAAGAGAACAATAGGGCGCGATCGGGCAGAGGATAAAGCATGGATTATATGAATGACGAGGATAAGCATCCCTGGAAGATTCCTCCTCGAACCGCCTGGAAGTGTCAAGATGAAGAAGTGTAACAACTTCAATTCCTGTGTCTAATTCTTCGTCTTCTCCATCTCTGCCGCTCATTCTGGGCGTAACGGGTGCTTCGGGCTTAATCTATGCGGTGCGTGCCCTCAAGTTTCTCTTGCAGGCAGATTATGCGATCGAGCTAGTCGCATCCAAATCGACCTACATGGTCTGGCAGGCAGAACACCAGATCCGAATGCCCGTTGAGCCAGTTCAGCAAGAGCAGTTTTGGCGACAGCAGGCAGGGATTGAAACCGGAGGCAAACTGCGCTGTCATCCCTGGGGCGATGTGGGAGCCAATATTGCCAGCGGTTCGTTTCGTACCCTGGGCATGGTGATTTTGCCGTGCAGCATGAGTACCGTGGGCAAGCTGGCAGCCGGACTGAGTGCCGATTTGCTGGAACGTGCCGCCGATGTGCAGCTTAAAGAAGGTCGCAAACTCGTGATTGTGCCGCGTGAAACGCCTTTTAGCCTGATTCACCTGCGAAATCTCACCACGCTTGCCGAAGCCGGAGCCAGAATTGTGCCTGCTATTCCTGCCTGGTATCACCATCCGCAGACGATCGAGGATCTGGTGGATTTTGTGATTGCCCGTGCCCTCGATCAGTTCAACCTAGACTGCGTTCCCCTTAAGCGATGGCAGGGACGCGGTGTGGCAGAAGCCGAACCCATCGACTCTTAATGCAGGGAATTTCCTCAAGAAAGATAGACTTGAGACAAAATCGCTCAGCAAAACCCTGCCCATGATTCGACTCCTGCTCCTGCTTGCTATTCTGGGGAGCCTTGCCCTCTTTGCAGTCCAAAACCTGGCTCCTGTGCCGCTGGTCATTTTGGGAGTCCCGACCCTGGCGATTCCGCTTGCCTTTTGGGTGATTGGGGCGATCGGGGCAGGCGCATTGACAACGATTGTAATGGCAGGCTTAATCGAGCTCTCCCGTCCGGTGAAGCGGGTTGCTGCGGCTCCTCGACCGGAGAATCGTCCGATCGGCGATCGTTTTCGCCGCTTTCGCACCGGAGGATGGTCAGCCGCTTCGACAGAAACAGGGCGATCGACTCCTCGTAAGCCCAGCAATCGCAGCGATGATTGGGACGCGCCAGCACAGGATTCTGCTGCCTGGGATGACTGGGAAGAACCCGCCCCTCGCTCTACCCCCTTCCAAGGCGCACAAACTCCCGCGCGCGATCGAGAAGACCCCGCCTGGCAAGACTGGCAGGGCTATGAAGACGCTCCTCGTCGTCAGCCGCCTCCGGATGCCGAGCCAATCCCCTATCGCAAAGGCTTTGAGCCTCGCACTGAGTTTGAAACTGATCAGCAGCCCATGAGCCGATCGCAATCGGGTTCTGTCTATTCTTACAGCTATCGTCCGCCTGAAGAACCGATCGAAGACGAACCGCCCCCATCGCGCAGCAACAGCGTCTACGATGCCGAGTTTCGAGTGATTACCCCACCGTTTCGCCCTGATCCTGAAGAAGTTTCTCCGCCTCCGCCTTCTCGTGCGGCTAATTCAGATGAGGAAGATTGGGATTTCATTGATGAGGATGAAGGAGACTGGAAGCGGAGACGGTGAGGGAATGAGGGGCTTAGTGCAGGAATGGGATTGGGAAGACTTGACGAATTAGCGTTGATCTCTCTAAGGCTCCCCCACAAACCTTTCACCCTTCCCCATCCGCTTAAAAAACAAGCGACTCACCCTAAACTTCCCGTTCCACAACCCTTGCCCCATTTCTCCACTCCCCCTTATGGAACCCCTTCCCTTCATCCTCTGGCTCCTCTTCATCACGCTCATCTTTGCCTTTGGGCTGGGGTCAATGGTGCGGGCATATCGAGGAAGGGGCAGTTTAGAAATCATTTTTGCAGAAGCGATTTGCCCCACGCCGCCCACCCTGAACGAGGAGGCTGCACTCCAGTTTGAAAAAGGCTGTACTGCCTTTGGGGCGAACCAATATCGCCAGGCGATCGACTGCTTTCGGCGGGCGATTCAGCTTGACCCTGGTTTCGCAGAGGCGTACCATAATCGCGGTCGGGCAACGGCAAATCTGCGTCAGCTTAATGAAGCGATCGGGGATTTACTGCAAGCCAGCGAGCAGTATCTAGCGCAAGACAATGTCGCCGGATTCGATCGGGTGCGGCAAGATCTCGAAACGTTGAAAGCCAGGAGCCAGACCAGCGCAAAGTCCAATGAGTAGACATTTCTCCTCTATCGATCGGTTAAGCTAGTGAAGATGATTTCCCGCGTAAACAATTGCAAAGAGGCGCATGACAACAGCCACTCAAGTCAAAAACGACGTTAAAGATTTATCCCTCGCCCCCTTAGGCAAACAGAGAATCGAGTGGGCAGGGCGCGAAATGCCCGTGCTGAAGCAGATTCAGGAGCGATTTGCCCAGGAAAAGCCTTTTGCCGGAATTCGGCTGGTTGCTTGCTGCCATGTCACCACAGAAACAGCTCACCTGGCGATCGCCCTCAAAAACGGCGGAGCGGATGCGCTGCTGATTGCTAGCAATCCGCTTTCGACGCAGGACGATGTAGCGGCGAGTCTAGTCGTGGATCACGGAATTTCTGTGTTTGCAATCAAAGGGGAAGACAACGCAACCTATCATCGCCATGTGCGGACTGCCCTTGACCATCGCCCCAATATCATCATCGATGACGGCAGTGATGTAGTTGCAACGCTGATCCAGGAACGCCAGGAGCAAATTGCTGACCTGATTGGCACAACCGAGGAAACCACGACGGGAATTGTGCGCCTGCGTGCCATGTTCCGGGACGGGGTTCTTACCTTCCCGGCGATGAACGTCAATGACGCAGACACCAAGCACTTCTTTGACAACCGCTACGGCACAGGTCAATCGACCCTTGATGGCATCGTCCGCGCCACCAATATTCTGCTGGCAGGCAAGACCATTGTAGTGGCAGGCTACGGCTGGTGCGGTAAGGGAACGGCACTGCGGGCGCGAGGGATGGGCGCAAACGTGATCGTGACGGAAATTGACCCGATTAAGGCGATCGAAGCGGTAATGGATGGTTTCCGCGTGATGCCGATGAACGAAGCGGCGGCTCAGGGCGATATCTTTATCACCGTTACGGGCAATAAGCACGTCATTCGCGGTGAGCATTTTGCCGCCATGAAAGATGGGGCGATCGTTTGCAACTCCGGTCACTTTGATATTGAAATCGATCTGAAATCGCTTCAGGAGATGGCAAACGAAGTGAAAGTCGTTCGCAACTTTACAGAAGAGTATCGCCTAAAGAGTGGCAAATCGGTCGTTGTGCTGGGCGAAGGTCGTCTGGTGAACCTGGCAGCCGCTGAAGGGCACCCCAGCGCGGTGATGGATATGAGCTTTGCAAACCAGGCACTTGCCTGCGAATATCTGGTCAAGAACAAGGGCAATCTGGAGCCGGGTCTGCACTCGATTCCGACTGAGGTAGATCAGGAAATTGCACGGCTGAAGCTTCAGGCAATGGGCATCTTGATTGATTCGCTCACGCCAGAACAGACGGAGTACATCAACTCCTGGACGTCCGGAACCTAATTTGTGAATGTGAATCGCTAAACAAGGGGTGGGCAGATTGCCTGCCCTTTTTCATACGATCGCTATCGTCGCACCAAAAAGGAACCTGCTCATGGCTGAATGGATTACGAACACTATGAATTCCCTCGGCTATGTGGGAATCGCGCTGCTCATGTTCCTGGAAAATTTGTTTCCGCCAATTCCGTCTGAGCTAATCATGCCGCTTGCCGGATTCACGGTGGCTCAGGGCAAAATGAGCTTTGTTCCCGCTGTGCTTGCCGGAGTCGTGGGCACGATGGTGGGCGCAATTCCCTGGTATTACCTGGGCAAAATCCTGGGCGAAGAGCGAATCAAAGGCTGGCTCGATCGCCACGGCAAATGGCTGGGCATTTCATCAGAGGAAGTAACCAAATCGCAGCACTGGTTTTATCGCCACGGCACAAAGGCAGTCTTCTTCGGGCGGTTGGTTCCCGGGATTCGTACGCTGATTTCCCTGCCCGCAGGCTTTAGCGAAATGCGACTTGCACCGTTCCTAATTTTTTCAACGCTAGGAACGCTGGCATGGGTATCCCTGCTGACCTTTACCGGATATGTGTTGGGCGATAACTATACGCTCGTCGAGGAGTATTTGGCCCCGGTTTCCAAGATTGCGCTGCTTGTAGTTGCGGTAGGGGCGATCGTCTGGTTTATCCGTTATCGCAAAGCTAAGAAAAGAGCCTGATTTTTAGAATTTCTGCTGGAAATCTGGCTGAGTAATCTGGGCGAGCAATCCCTCACAGGCATCGAGCAGCAAATCAATTACATCGTTAAAGCCTGACTCGCCGCCGTAGTAGGGGTCAGGCACTTCGCGATCGCGGTGATGACGGCAAAAGTCGCACATCAGCTTTACCTTGTCGTGATAGGCTCCTTCTGGATCAAGGGACAAAATATCAGCGTAATTGTCCTTATCCATCGCCAGAATTAAATCAAACTCCTCCAGATCCCGCGGCTTGAACTGGCGAGCGCGTCCTTCCAGCACAATCCCACGTCGGGCAGCAGCAGCCGTCATCCGGCGATCGGGCGAACTACCAATGTGATAGCTCGAAGTGCCAGCCGAGTCACAGATTATTTGCTCCTGAAGCCCCCGCTGCCGAATCAGGTAATTCATGATGTTTTCGGCAGAAGGCGATCGACAGATATTTCCTAGGCAAACAAACAGCAGCTTATACGGCTTTTCAGTCATAGCGAATAAAGCGATCGATCTTGTCTATCATGACGGATTTTGCCAACGCCACACTGGATAGGCAAAAGAAGATAAGCAAATTGACAACCTGCCGCATGATAAACCCCCTCGCCTGTGAATCGGAAAGGGGGTATTTAATGTTGATTCTAAGCAATCAATTTTGGAAAAACTGCCAGAATCAATAGAACTAGATTAAAGTAACCCTATTCGTACAGCCAGGGCGTGATCGTCGGCTGCCAAGAAACCAGTTCTTCGTCCTTGAACCAGAGGCTAATCTCCTGCTGTGCAGTTTCGGGTGCATCAGAGCCGTGAATGATATTCCGTCCGATGCTGACGCCGTAGTCGCCGCGAATCGTGCCAGGTTCAGCGTTTAGCGGATTGGTTGCGCCGATCAGTTTGCGGGCAGCCGCAATCACACCATCGCCTTCCCAAACCATTGCTACAACTGGACCCGAAGTGATGAACTCGACCAGTCCAGCGAAAAAAGGTCTTTCCCGGTGGACACCGTAATGCTGTTCTGCGAGTTCTCGACTGGGTTTCACAAGCTTTAACCCTACTAAGGTAAAGCCTTTGGTTTCAAAACGACGAATGATGTCGCCAACGATCGCACGCTGCACACCGTCGGGTTTTACAGCAAGAAATGTCCGTTCCAAAGGGTGACTCCTCGTTAATGAACGCTCCAGTTTTCAGATTACCTTAGAAGGTTTCCCGCAACGGAAGATTAGCGTTTTTTCAGATCGCGTGCCATATTACGAAACATATCCATGTCGCCATCTGCCCGACGACGCTCAGTATTTGTGGGAGTTTCAGCTGCTTTAGGAGCCGGAGTAGATGCGCCATTGACCGAGCTATTCGTCGCCCCATTCGCGGTTCCATTTGACCTGGGCTGCATCGGCACAGCTTGACCGTTTTGCATTGCCTTTTGCATTTCCAGTGCGGAAATCGTGCGAATCATTTCATTGTCTTCGCCGACTTTCTTTTTCGAAAACGTACGGCGAATCGATTTTACCGATCGCATATATTCCACATTGCCATAGGTTCTGGCGTCATCGGGTGAGAGATAGTACACACCGGCTTTATTTTGCGGTTGAGGGGCATCGGTTGCAGGTAATTCAACGGCTTCAACCTTCGGCTTAGAACGAAATAAGCCCTTAATAAATCCAATAAATCCTGCCACGGAAAAACTCCTGATTCACGGTTACCAATCATTACATTATCCTAAGCAATATTAAAAATAATCAAGTTTAGTAAGAGACTTTTCGACGCCTCTCCTTACTTCCTCCTACCTCCCCACCAACACCACCATCGCTCGCTCTCCCACGAAAATCTGCTTCGGATTCACGATCGGCGGTTCCGTTCCAGGTTCGTAAATGTCCTGCGGTGATTTCGCAAAGGTATTCACAAACGTATGCCACTTAAAGCCGATCGGCAGTTGGGGTAACTCAAAGGAATGGGGTTCCCAATGCGTGTTCATTGCCACATAAATGAAATCATCGGGTTCAGTGCCGCCTTTGGCATATTTACCGCAGAGCAGAAAGGCGAGCGTGCGGCAGTAATCTGCCCAGTCTGGCTTCCAGGCTTCGACACCGTGCCAGCTAACGTCGGGATAGCCATAGCCCATGTAGTCTTCCCCGGTAAAGAACTGCCGATTTCGCAGCATGGGATGGGCGTGGCGAAAGGCAATGCAGTTTTTCACAAAGCGGAAGAACGACAGATTGCTTTTCAGCAGATTCCAGTTGAGCCAGTTCAGCTCTGAGTCGTGACAGTAGGTGTTGTTGTTGCCCTGCTGCGATCGACCCATTTCATCACCCATCAGAATCATGGGAATGCCCTGGCTCATCATCAGGAGGGCGATCGCGTTTCGCATTTGTCGCTGGCGTAGATTGAGAATATCGGGGTCAGCCGTCACGCCTTCCACACCACAGTTCCAGCTTTCGTTGTCGTTTGCGCCGTCCCGGTTGTTTTCGCCGTTTGCCTCGTTGTGTTTCTCGTTATAAGACACCAAATCTACCAGCGTAAACCCATCATGTGCCGTGATGAAATTCACCGAGCTGTCTACCGTCCCGCCAGATTTCGCGTAGAGATCGGGTGAACCTTGCAGCCGCAGCGCAATCTCCCTGACTCCACCGTCTCCCTTAAGAAACTTTCGCATTGCGTCGCGATATTTGCCGTTCCACTCTTCCCAACGCTGGTGATAGCGCGGAAACGACCCCACCTGGTACAAACCGCCTGCGTCCCATGCTTCCGCGATCAGCTTGCACTTTGCCAGCACTGGATCATAAGCCAGGATTTCTAGCAGCGGCGGATTGATCAGCGGCTCCCCGTTTGGTGCACGTCCCAAAATTGAAGCCAGATCAAACCGAAAGCCGTCGATGTGATATTCCGATGCCCAGTAGCGCAAACAGTCCAGCACAAAGTTTCGCACGACCGGATGGTTGCAGTTGAGCGTGTTGCCGCAGCCGCTGAAGTTGTAATAGCTGCCATCGGGAGCCAACATATAGTAGGTTTTGTTGTCCAGCCCGCGAAACGAAATGGTTGCCCCCTGCTCGTTGCCTTCGGCGGTGTGGTTAAACACGACATCCAGAATCACTTCAATGCCGTGATGGTGCAGCGTTTTAATCAGGTTTTTGAGTTCATTGACTTGCTGACCGGGTACTGAGGCGTAGGCTGCCTTGGGTGCATAAAACCCGACCGTGCTATACCCCCAGTAGTTGAATAATCGTTCGCCTGTCAGCGGATTGAGACGGGGATTATCCAGCTCGTCAAATTCAAAAATCGGCATCAGCTCGACGCAGTTTACCCCCAGATCCTTCAGATGGGGAATCTTCTCGATCAGCCCGGCGTAGGTTCCCCGTTTGTCTGCGGTCACACCCGACGAAGCATGGCGCGTAAACCCCCGGACATGCATTTCATAAATCACCAGATCTTCGGTAGGAATTTCGAGCGGGCGATCGTCTTCCCAGTTAAAATCCTCGGTCGCAATCTGGGCGCGATAGGGATAGAGATCCTGGGTTCGCGGCGTTGCACCCCAGACTCCCCGTCCACCGATCGCCTGAGCGTAGGGGTCAAGTAAAATCTTGCTGAAGTCAAACCGATGCCCTTCTCGCGGAATGTAGGGACCATCGATGCGATAGCCGTATTCCAGATCTTCGTAGTCCAGATCCAGCACGACCATACTCACCACGTTGCCCAGCCGAAACTCTCGCAAAAAGGGAATCTCAGCAAAGGGTTCGGCGGCTCCCTTGTGATACAGCACCAGGGTTGCAGCAGTCGCATGATTTGAGTAAATCGAGAAATTCACCCCGCCGGGGACAACCGATGCTCCAAACGGAAACGCTTTGCCATGACAGAGCTGAAAGCTGCCATAGGTGTAGGTATAGCGAACGCCCATAAACTTTTTCTAAACGTGATGCACGAAAACAGCAGGCACTGATGCGAAGATCGCAGGCTCAATGCTTCGAAACAGGAATTGCCAATTCCAGCCTACCCCTCCACGGATTCAATACTTCTAGGGTAAGGTTGGATGGTGTCTGTGCTGCTTGCCAGACACAAGTTGTATTGCTAATTGTAGTGCTAGTTTTTGAACGACTCGATTTTCGTTTTACGAGGAAGCTGAAGAGGGAACCTATGGCATTCGACTATCCTGAAGACCTGAAATATCGCGACTCGCACGAGTACGCCCGCCTTGATGGGGATGTTGCCACGATCGGCATTACTGCCTTTGCAATCGATCAGCTCGGCGACATCGTATTTCTGGAATTGCCGGAAGTTGGAGATGCACTCACCAAGGGCGAAGCATTTGGTACGGTGGAATCGGTCAAAGCGGTTGAAGATCTGGTTGCTCCAGTTTCAGGAACGGTGCTGGAACGCAATGATCCCCTGCTAGATACCCCAGAGCAACTGTCCGATGATCCCTATGGCGAAGCCTGGATGCTGAAAGTGCGAATCAACGATGCCGCTGAGCTAGAAGATGCAATGACCGCCGACGCATATCGCGCCCAGGTTGAGGGCGAGTAGCTCTCTGGCAGACGGCTCCTGGCTCCCTGCGCTATATTTGTTGCAGAATGTTGCAGAAGCGATCGACCTCACTCATCGGTTTGATGAGCCTTTTGGGCAATCTTCCGCACTGCCAGTTTATTCGCCGCTTGTCTATCCCATTCCCTGCCCTATTCTTTGCTATGTCGTCAGCCTTTTATCGCGACCTCCAATCTGCGTCTGAAATCGAGTCCAACGGCAACATTGCAGCGGAGCCTGCCCCTGCGAAGAATGGGAAAGCCCGTACTGCGCTCCCGGATCTGCCTGCGGACTTCGAGACCCGTCACATTGGACCTCGCGATGCTGAAATTCAGCAAATGCTGACTCTACTTGGATTTGAGTCGCTGGCTCACCTGATTGCTCAGGCAGTTCCCGCCTCGATTCGGCTGGCGCGTCCGCTGCAAATTGGCAAGCCGCGCAGCGAAGCACAAGCACTGTCAAACCTGAAGACGATCGCTTCTAAAAACAAAATTTTTCGATCATTTATCGGCATGGGCTATGCCAACTGCATCACGCCCCCGGTGATTCAGCGCAACATTCTGGAGAATCCCGGCTGGTACACGCAGTACACTCCCTATCAGCCCGAAATTGCTCAGGGACGCTTGGAAGCTTTGCTCAACTTTCAGACGATGGTGATCGATCTGACCGGGCTGGAAATTGCCAACGCCTCGCTGCTTGATGAAGCGACTGCCGCCGCCGAAGCAATGGCGATGAGCTATGGGCTGCACAAAGGCAAAGCGAACGCTTTCTGGGTGTCAGAACTCTGCCATCCGCAGACGATCGATGTTGTAAAAACCCGCGCCCTGCCCCTGGGAATCGAAGTGATTGTGGGCGACCACCGCACCTTTGAATTTAATTCCCCTGACTCCCCCATTTTTGGCGTTCTCCTGCAATATCCGGCGACGGACGGCGCAATTTTTGATTATCAGGAATTTGTGAATCGTGCTCACGCAGCCGGGGCACTGGTAACGGTCGCTGCTGATCTTGTCAGCCTCACCCTGCTCAAGCCACCTGGTGAATTTGGTGCCGATATCGCGATCGGCAGCACTCAGCGATTTGGCGTACCGCTAGGCTATGGCGGACCTCACGCTGCTTACTTCGCCACAAAAGAAGCACACAAGCGGCAAATTCCCGGTAGACTCGTCGGCGTTTCCAAAGATGCCCTCGGACAGCCCGCCCTGCGCCTGGCACTGCAAACCCGTGAGCAGCACATCCGCCGTGACAAAGCCACCAGCAACATTTGCACTGCTCAGGTTCTCCTCGCCGTTATTGCCGGAATGTATGCCGTCTACCACGGAGCCGAAGGGCTGAAGCAAATCGCCGATCGCATTCACACCCTGACCGCTCACCTCGCCACCCAACTTCAGCAGCAGGGCTACATTGTCAGTGAAACCTTCTTCGACACACTCCGCATCGAAGTTGGTAGTCAGCAACCTGTCATTTTTCAAAACGCGATCGATCATCAAATCAACCTCCGCAAAATTGGTACAGACGCGATCGGCATTACCCTCGACGAAACCACGACCCCCCAAGACCTCACCGATCTCTTGGCTCTCTTCCCCCCCCTCTCGTCGTCCCTGCATCCCCCCGCTTGCCCGTCTGCCCATTCCCCCATCCCCTCCTCTCTCCCTCGCACCACCCCCTACCTCACCCACCCCGTTTTCAGTGACTATCGATCGGAAACCGAGATGCTGCGGTATCTCTATCGGCTTCAGTCGAAGGATCTGTCACTGACCACAGCCATGATTCCGCTCGGCTCCTGCACGATGAAGCTCAACGCCACTTCGGAAATGATTCCGATTACCTGGGCAGAGTTTGGGCAGATTCATCCGTTTGTGCCGATCGATCAGACAGAGGGCTATCAGATCATGTTTCGGCAATTAGAGCAGTGGCTTTCTGAGATCACAGGATTTGCCGGAATTTCGCTTCAGCCCAATGCCGGGTCGCAGGGGGAATATACGGGGCTGCTGGTGATTCGTCAGTATCATGAGTCGCGCGGCGAAGGACACCGCAAAATTTGTCTGATTCCTGAATCGGCGCATGGAACCAATCCGGCAAGCGCAGTCATGGCAGGCATGAAAGTTGTGCCGATCGCCTGCGACAGCGAAGGCAATATCGATATCGGCGACCTCCGCCAGAAAGCGGAGCAGCATGGGGAAAACCTGGCGGCGTTAATGGTGACGTATCCCTCGACTCACGGTGTTTTTGAGGAAGGCATCCGCGAAATTTGCGAGATTGTCCATGCCCACGGCGGACAGGTTTATATGGACGGGGCGAATATGAACGCGCAGGTTGGACTGTGTCGTCCAGCAGATTTTGGTGCGGATGTGTGTCACCTGAACCTGCATAAAACCTTTTGTATTCCCCACGGTGGCGGCGGTCCGGGCATGGGTCCGATCGGTGTCCAGACGCATCTGGTTCCCTTTTTGCCGGGGCATGCGGTGGTGGAAATGTTCAGCGACTCCCAGCGCAATCCAATCGGCGCAGTCTCGGCAGCACCCTGGGGCAGCGGTAGCATTTTGCCCATTTCCTGGATGTATATTGCCATGATGGGTGATCGGGGGCTGACCCAGGCTACCGAAGTCGCAATTCTCAACGCGAACTACATTGCAAAGCGGCTGGAGGGTCACTATCCGGTGCTTTACAAAGGCAAGAATGGCTTGGTGGCACACGAGTGCATTCTCGATCTACGCCAGTTCAAGAAATCCGCAGGCATTGAAGTGGATGACCTTGCTAAGCGGCTGATTGACTACGGGTTCCACCCACCGACCGTTTCGTGGCCCGTTGCGGGTACAGTCATGGTCGAACCCACCGAAAGCGAGTCTCTGCAAGAACTCGATCGCTTTTGCGATGCCATGATTGCAATCCGGGAAGAAATTCGCGAAATTGAAGCAGGTCAAGTCGATCGCGACAATAATTTGCTTAAAAACGCGCCTCACACTGCCGCAGCTTTGCTAGTGGATACTTGGGAACGTCCTTATTCGCGGGAACGCGCAGCGTACCCAACTGCCTGGACGAAAGCAAACAAATTCTGGGCAGCAGTGGCGCGAATTGATAATGCCTACGGCGATCGAAACCTGGTTTGTTCTTGCCTGCCTATGGAGGCGTATCAAACTCTTTGATCAGGTCCTTTTTGATCAGGTCCTTTGAAGATCAATTGCCTTAAAAAGAGAGCTTAATCAGTGGTATGAGCAAACGAGGGAAGCGTCGCCTCTTCGCTTTGCTTGGCAACCATTTCAACAATCGCCTGGGGTACAGCTTTAGCTTGAGGGGACAGAACCTGAGGAGACCAAACAATTTTTCTCCTGAGGCGAAGTGCTGCTTTGGAACTACGGAGACTGATCCAAAGGCTAGAGCTAGATTTGCTAATCGTAATCACAATCGCTTCCCGCGGCGAGAGCTGAAGAGCATACTGGTATAGCTTATTGCGATCGTCTGCATTCGCCTTGTAAATTCGGTAAAACAATTCGTTGTTGTATTGCAGCCCGTCATGCAGCTCACCATCCATCAGAAACTTAAAGCACTGCAAGCTCTCCTCGTGCAGCACAGGTGGCAAATTGTTCGGTTGATAGAATGGCACGGCAGTACCCTTGTGAATCGCTTAGCTAGTTCAAATTAATTTCAAATTAGCAATCCTCCAGCGAGGGGAACATCCGCCAAACTTATGATGTTTCACTATCACTTAGTAGATAGGCTAAGCACAATGAATAGTCTGAGTAAAAGGGGGTGTAGGCTTCCTCCTTTTAACTTATTTTTGAGCTTACTCAGAAATATCTATCGCTGCATTCTGCCCTAGCTGCGATAGGAATAGCGGCATCAGTTTTTGTTGAATAAGTCAAGTGTTCGATAGCTGAAAAAACAAAAAAGGAAGCGGGATGGCTTCCTTAAATCGAGATATGTCACTGTTGCTATCTGGGCTAGAACAAGAGAGTAGGAACAGTGTCCTTAGGTAAAAGCTTCAGGCTTATCTGCCTTAGTAAATATCTAAATCAAGAGCTTTAGAGCCGCCCTGCTCAAGCTGAATCAGGATTTTGCCGAGCTGCGACCATACTAGCGCAGCGATCAGCACCGTTAAGGGAAACGCAATCCCGTAGGACAAAGACGTAGGAAAACCAAAAACCGTCATGCCCGCCCCTAGAAACATACAAATTCCAATACAGATCCCCAGGAACGGAATGAACAGTGCCCGTCCCTGAAGATTTGCCAGATTGCGAGTCGATCGATCTTTTGCCCAAGCCTGGACAGACTGTTTAAGAACCGCTTCAAAGGCTGCACCGCAGGCGATGCCGATGAATAGCCCCGCGACCAGCAAAAGGTACGGCGGTTCGTAGGAGAAAAACATTGGCTCCATGAGTTCACTGAGGAAAGGACGAGCAAAACAAAAGGATCGCGACGTAGCAGAAACCAGAATCAGTTCGGAGTATGAACTCAAAGCGATGAGTGGTTAAGGCGCGTTGCACTAGTTGACTGAGCTTTTGACTGAGCTCTTGACTGATGGCTGGGAGGTTTAATCAAAGCTGCAACGGAGGGCAGGAGCGAAGTTGCACCCGCAGCTGACAGATCCGTTAAAGCACCGATCGCTGCATTGAAAAGCTGAGCAGGCTTAATGTCATCTTTGATCAGATTCCAGAGCCGCTGCACTTCTTCGGTATGAAGCCGATCGTTCTCTATAAGGGCGAGAATCAACTGCTGACGCAAATAGTGTCCTTCTTCCGATAACAGGTATTGTAAACCGAGTTGTGCCGTAGGCAGGATATCAAAGTGATCGTCGGAGCGGGCGATCGAAATCAGATTTTCCAGCCGCTGCCACTGAAACTTGCCGTCTTTAAGTAGCACCTCGATCAGTCTGCGCCGCAGAGCAGGGGATTCGCCTGTGAGCAGCCGTCGCGCTATGTAGGGGTATGCTACATCTACAATGCGGAAATCGGGGTTGAGGCTGAGGGCAAGTCCTTCTTGTGTTACCAGCGATCGAATGATCAGTGCAAATTGGGCAGGTAGACGGAACGGATAGTTATACATCAGGGTCGCAAACTGATCCGTAATCGTCTTGAAGTTGAAATCGCGGACATTTTGCCCCAGTGCATTGCCTAGAACTGTTTCCAAAGCTGGGACGATCGGCTGAATATCAGTGTCGGGGGTGAGGAAGCCCAGCTTGACGAAATCTTTTGCCAGTTCTACGTAGTCTTTGTTGATCAAATGCACCACGGCATCAACCAGCGTCTCCTTCATTTCCTGGCTGAGCTGATCCATCATGCCAAAGTCGATGTACGCCATCTGCCCGTCGGCTGTGGCAAACAGGTTACCTGGATGGGGGTCAGCGTGGAAAAAGCCGTACTCGAGAAGCTGCCGCAGTCCAGAAGTGACACCAATTTCAATTAGTGCGTCTTGATCGAGATTGGACTCGCGGATTTTTTGCATATCAGTGAGCTTAAAACCGTTGATCCACTCCAGCGTCAGGACGTGCTGGCTGCTGTATCGCCAGTAGATCGAGGGAACTTTTACTGTGGGATCATCCGCAAAATTGGCGGCAAACTTCTCGGCGTTGCGTCCTTCATTCAGGTAGTCAATTTCTTCAAATAACTTTGTGCCGAACTCATCCACAATCAGGGCGAGATTGTGTCCCAGGTTAAGCGGCAGCAGGGGAGCCAGCCAGCCACTTGCCCAGCGCATCAGATATAGGTCGAGCGTCAGAGTCGGCAGCAAATTGGGACGCTGCACCTTCACTGCCACTTCCTGTCCGGTTTTGAGGCGGGCACGGTAAACTTGTCCCAGACTGGCAGCAGCGATCGGCTGAGGCGTGATCTCTGCATAAATCTCATCGATGGTGCGATCGAGTTCCTGCTCCACAATGGCGAAGGCGATCGGCGTGGGAAAGGGCGGCAACTGGTCTTGCAGCTTAGTGAGTTCGTCGAGAAAATCTTTGCGAACGAGGTCAGGACGGGTGGAGAGAGCCTGACCGACTTTAATATAGGTTGGACCTAAGCGGGTCAAGATGTGCCGGAGCTGCGCTGCCCGCTTAGGCTTATAGGTCTCAGATTGCTGAGTCCAGTCGTCCCACTTTAGCCCTAGCAGGAAGCCAGTAAACTGCCAAAGAATTGAAACCGTTCGCCAGATAGCTCGCCACGGACGCAAGCGATAATAGCGTGTAATTGCTGCTGAATCGTAACGCCGCATCTGACTGAATGAAGAGTGAATCACGCCTTGCTATGCCTCTCTGTCGCAAATGGGAAGAGCTTGAGCTGCGAATGCAGCCAAATTGATTCAGATGAATCCTTGGAATCATTGAAAATCAAGCAACTGCCCTGAATGCTTACAGTGAGATTACCGCACGCAGTTCGCCTGATTCGGAATGCTCGATACTGAGGTATTGAATGTTTGGTTCTCTTATCTAATTTTAACAGTCGTATAAGAAACTACAACTAAATGGCGGAAAACTTGCACAGTGATTAACTTTTGCATCGATCGGTCACAGGTTGCGAAATAACGTTCTGTTATCATCGCATATTTCTAGGTAATTGTGCCTAGCTCTTGAGTTCGGGCTGCCTGCTGATTGGCTGTTCTGGCTTCTGCACTGTGCCTCAATATTCCCCAATAATATTTCTCAGTGTAGGTACGATCGCTGAACTTCCTAATTGATCTATCGATCGGTTCCAGCTTGGGCACACCAGCGATCGATGCTGAATGTTAGGCGACAAA
This sequence comes from Leptolyngbya sp. ST-U4, assembly GCF_039962215.1. Taxonomy (NCBI): domain Bacteria; kingdom Bacillati; phylum Cyanobacteriota; class Cyanophyceae; order Leptolyngbyales; family Leptolyngbyaceae; genus Leptolyngbya; species Leptolyngbya sp. ST-U4. Next base: position 753,685 of record NZ_JAMPKZ010000001.1, on the reverse strand, counting down.
GAGAACTAGCAAAGAGAATTAGCCAAGAGTAAAAAGAAAGAGCCTAACAATAGTCTAGGCTCTCCTCAAGTTGCTCATGATTAGGTTGACTGGCGTTGGGTTAACGCAGCTTAAAGGATGTTTGAAAAGCGTCCGATGTCCTGCATTTGCCCCCAGCCCCCAATTTTAGGAAACTTCTGAGCCAACTCTCCGGTTCAAAGTCTCCTAAAGTTGACCGATTTAGGGGGCAGTTTGGTAGCAACTTTTACTGCTCAAACATCTACTGCTCAAGCATCCTCTTAGCTCGCAATTATGCCGCCGTCGTTGCGTGTGATCATCACCGTAGCCGATCGAGGACGGGCATTGCCGCCATCCGGCCAGTGGCTTGTGAACTGAGTCGGGTCAGTGGGGGACTTGCTATTTTCGCCTGGATGCTGAATATTGACGAAAATCGCTCTGCCGTCGGGCGATTCAGTGATGCCCGTGATTTCGCAGTCACGCGGACCCACCAGAAAACGACGCAGCACGGTTGGGCTGGCAGACTGGCCCACATAGGTTTTGACCATCTGATCCGCATTCGCGTTGAGAGGCACTGCCTTGTTAGCCACCATTTTTTCGGTTCCGTCTCCGACTGACCCCGGCAACGCAGCCAGCATCATACAGTTGGTGGCATCGGTGTAGTAGCCATCATCCGTTTGAATCCACAGTAAACCCGGGACTGACTCGCTAAACCAGATACCGTCTGGGCTAGAGAAATCATTCTCATTGGTCAGACCGGACAGATTAATATCTGACCCGGCATCGGCTTGCGAACCAAAGAGGTAAACATCCCAGTTAAACGTGGCAGCCGCAGGATTACTGTTAGACTCACGCCAGCGAATAATGTGACCGTTGACATTGCCCTGGGCTGTTTCGTCCTCTTTGGCATCGGCATAGTAGCGAGGATTGGCAGCATCAAGCGGTGTTTTTACCCCCCGACCGCTGCTGCTCGACACACTATTGGTCAGGGTAAAGTAAACCTCCCCGTTGCCTGGGTTGACTCCACCCCACTCCGGGCGATCCATCTTGGTTGCTCCGGCTGCATCAGCGGCAAGGCGGGCATTGATCAACACATCAGCTTCATCAGCAAAGGCATAGTTTGCATCATTGGCAATGTTGGGATTGTTCAGGGTAAGGGGCAACCATTCTCCCGTCCCATCATCGTTAAACTTCGCAACATACAGTGTGCCTGCATCCAGGTACTTATCTCCTGCTGCTATACCACCTGATGCGTCTCGGGGGTCCCACTTGGCAGCAGAAACAAACTTGTAGATGTATTCGTTGCGTGCGTCATCCCCCATATAAAAAACGAGGGGTTGACCCGCAACGACTCTGGCAGACCAGGCTCCCTCGTGAGCCATACGGCCCAGAGCAGTCCGCTTTTTGGGGGTGGCGTTGGGGTTAAACGGGTCAATTTCCACCACCCAGCCGAAGGTATTTGCAACATTGCGAAAATCCTGGTCGGCACTGCTGCCCGTCTTGCTTGCATCCCAGCGACGGTAGAGATCGATGTTATCGGATGCGCCCGCCCGCGACCAGTTGTAGCGACCTGAGGTGTCATTGCTGACGCCGTAGCGTTTAAAGGATGCTAATTCTTTTGCATTCAGGACGGAATCTTCTTCTCGACGATGGAAATACCCCGCCCAGTTTTCCTCGCCGCTGAGGTACGTGCCCCAGGGTGTATAGCCATGACCGCAGTTGTTTAAGGTGCCCCGGGTCTGCTCACCGCTGGGAGAAAATGCGGTAGCCATCATGGGGTTGCGACGGGCAGGACCAGAAATCTCGAAAACACTTGCTGCTGTAATCCGGCGGTTGTATTGCGAATCACGGTTGATCTGATAAGTTGTACCCTGTCTGGCAATCTCAACCACGCTGACGCCATGAGCAGCGACTTCCTTATCAATCTCGATCGGCGGACGAGCTGCGGTACTTTCTGGACCATAATCAGTGGGTCCGTTGGGATGCACAAAGCCCAGGTCTTCGCAGACTTCATGGTTGATGCAAAGCAGAGCACGATCGCTGTTGCTCGGGTCCCAACCATTGCCGTCCTGTCTCAGGCCAAAGTAATGTAAGCCATCATGATGATCGCCTGCCCGCACATCAAAGTCGTTATCAGTTCCGTCATTTTTGTAGGGGGTCACGTTGCTTTTGAGCGGATCGCCTGTAGCAAGTAGAACTTTGGCAGTGTAACCTTCGGGAACCGTGAGGGTGTCAGCGATGTTTTTGGCAACAGGCTTGAAACTCAGGGTAAGACCTGATGCAGCTTTAGCCGCTTGCCCCTGGCGCTTGACCGAATCACCCAGAAATGCCAATCCCATACCGAGCATTGAGGCTGCTGCTAGGGACGAACTGCCCTTCAAAAAGCCCCGTCGCCCTATCCGGGCACGGTCTAAAACCTGACCAAACGAGTCATTTGCAGAAGTGTTATGAATGGCATCATCAGCAGCCAAAGCTTTTCTGATGGAAGCGCGAATATCTTGTTTTTTCGCCATAGCAGAGCCAGTTGGAAAAATCTCACATAAGGACACTTGGATATCCTATGCGCCCCAGTCAAAGGGATGATTAACAACCCTTTATCTATTCCTTAAGGGGTAATTCATTCCAACGCAAAGCTAATCGTTTCCCAGCATTTGCAGCTTATACAGGCTGGCATAGAGTCCGTTTTGCTCCAGCAGTTCCTCGTGGCTACCTGACTCGGCTAAGTGCCCCTGTTTCAGCACTAAGATGCGATCGACGCTGCGAATCGTAGACAAACGGTGGGCGATGATAATGGCAGTGCGATCGACCAGCAGTGTTTCGAGTGCCTGCTGAATTCGGGCTTCAGTGACCACGTCCAGATTTGCTGTCGCTTCATCCAGGATGAGAATGCTGGGATTGCGAATTGCGGCTCGCGCGAAAGCAAGGAGCTGTTTTTCGCCTGCGGAGAGGTTTGTGCCACGCTGTCGCAGTTCGGTATCGTAACCCTGGGGTAAACCCTCGATGAAATCCGCCACGTTTGTTTGCGCTGCTGCCTGTCGCACCTGATCGATCGAATAGGATTCCCCCAGCGTGATATTGCCTTTGACATCACCTGCAAACAGAAAGCCGTCCTGCAAGATCACCGCCATGCGACGACGCAGTTCTGCCTGGGGCAAATTGCGAATATCTTCTCCGTCTAACAGAATTCTCCCCTCGCTGACCTCATAAAGGCGACAGAGCAAGCGAATAATTGAGCTTTTCCCGGCTCCGGTGGGTCCGACTAACGCCACTTTTTCGCCCGGACGAATCGTGAAATTAAGGTCGCGCAGCACGTATTCATTCGGCTTGTAGCCAAACCAGACGTGATCAAAACAGATTTCGCTCGGCTGCGGTTTAGAACCATTGGTTGAGCCATCCAATGCCGGATAAATTGCACCGTTGGCTGCACCGTTCACCGAGCCAAAGCCGTTCTCTCGGTGGGGGACTCGCGCCGAATGAGCCGCTCCTGCGTACTGTTTTACCTGCTCTGGGTCGCGAATCTCGATCGGCTCTTCAAAAATATCGCTCACGCGTTCCAGTGCCGTCAGCCCTGCCTGAATCGCGGTGAACCGCTCGGCAAACTGGCGTAAAGGGTCGAACAATCGCTGAGCAAAAAGGATAAATGAGGTGAGAATCCCCAAATCCAGCGTTCTTTGCAGCACCAGTAGACTGCCCAGCCACAGCACCCCCGCGATCGCTGCCAGGGCAACCCATTCTAATGTTGCAGACACGGCAGAGTCATAGAAAATCGTGCGATCGACTTCGACAATGTAGCGTTGATTAATGGCGCGAAACTGCTCGGTATTAAACCGCTCTCGCCGGAAAAGCTGCACCACGTTAATACCGACAATATTCTCTTGCAGCGTGGCATTTAGGGCAGACAGTTCATCTCTAGCGCGGTAGTTTGCCTGCCGAAACTGCTGCTGAAAGTAAATCACCAGTCCCGTGACCGGAACCAAAAACACCATCAGCAACGACGCCAACTGCCACTGAAGCTGAAACGCGACCACAATCAGCACCAGAATCGAAATAAAGTCGCTGATAATCCCGATCGCCCCGGTTGAAAACACATCGCCCAGCGCGTCCACATCGCTTGTTAAGCGCGTAATCAGCCTGCCTACTGGAGTGCGATCGAAAAAGCGAGTTGCCAGCGACGTGACGTGAAAAAACAAATCGTTGCGAAGATTCGCCGTAATCCGCTGCCCTACTTTTTGAATCAAATAGCCCTGAATGCCGCTGAGGGACAACTGCACCACCAACGTCAGCACGAGCAGCCCGATCAAAATTTGTGCCCCGTCTGCCAACGATCGCCCTTGCAAAAAACCCATCACGGATTCCCGATTTGCCAACGCCACTGCCTGACCAATAATGATCGGCTGCGCCGCGTTCGCCAGTGCAAGAGGAACCATCAGCAGCAGCGCAAAGCTTAAAAGCCGCCAGTCCCGCCGTACGTAGGGAAACAAAATCTTGAATAACCCTAGATCGGTCGGTCTGGAACCGCGACGAGGATTGGCGATCGAATCAGCAGAAGTCATGCAGTCAGCAGAGAAAAACGATCTTCACTGTAGCTTAAGGCACGAATAGGCAACATGAACTAGAAGAGAGATTACTCTCCACCTCCCCATCTCCTCACTCACTCTGCCACTCCTCTACCCGTACTGCCGATACACATCCCCCGCCGCCCGATGTAGCAGCGAATGCCGATACACCAATGCATTCATGTCTTCCGCATAGCCGCCGCCGATCACACAAGCGACCGGATAGCCCAGCGATAGACAGGTGCTTAAAACCTGCATCTCGCGACAAAACACCCCTCGATCGCTCAGTGCCAGCTTCCCCAGCCGATCGCCCAGATGCACATCTACGCCCGCGTCGTAAAACACCAGATCGGGCTGCACCTGCGAGAGCAGATCGGGCAAATAGGCTGCCAGGGTTTGCAGATACTCATCGTCCTCCATGCCTTCAGGTAGGGGCACATCCAGATCACTCTGCTGCTTTGTGCCGGGGAAGTTAACACCGCAGTGCATTGAGAAAGTGAACACCCGCGGATCGTCTTGGAAGATAAAAGCCGTGCCGTCGCCCTGATGCACATCCAGATCGACAATCAGAATTTTCTGCACTAGATTTTCCCGAAGCAAGACTCGTGCGGCGATCGCCAAATCGTTAAAAATGCAAAATCCAGAGCCATAGTTGGGGAAAGCGTGATGGGTTCCGCCTGCGGTCTGGCAGGCTAATCCATGCTGCAAGGCCAGCCGCGCTGTGAGAATTGTGCCGCTGACTGCAATACAGGTGCGATTCACCAGTTCTGGACTCCAGGGCAGACCGATCCGACGCTGCGTTTTAGGGTCAAGGGTTCCCTCCCGGTAGGCCTGCACGTATTGGGGCGTGTGTACGGTTTCAATCCAGTCGATCGGCGGCAGGTTGGGCGCGTGAAATTGGGAAGGATGGGCAACGTTATCGGCTAACAGCGTCTCGTAGAGCAGCCGAAATTTTTGCATTGGGAAGCGGTGTCCGGGGGGAAGGGGGGCGACGTAGTGGGGATGGTAGACGATGGGGAGATCCATTGGGGTAAAGAAAGGGGCGGATGAGGGGCGGATGAGGGGGATAGGGGGGCTAAGTTTTGCTGGAGATCGGGGAAATGGGGGAGGAGGGATGGTTGAGAAGGTTGTTTTACATTCCAGAGCTGATAGAGCGATGATGAGCTGAACTTGCCCGAAGCGGGGGTGTCGCTGTTTATGCAGCCAGCGATTAGGATAGAAATGATTCTGGCAAGGCAAGGTCTAAAAGGCTGTTTGAGAAGTCTTAAATGCGACCCGAACCGTTTGTTTCCTTATTAAGGGGAACCTCGCTCTCTGGGGATTTTCTAAGTTCCTATGGGATGGGAAGTTTAGGGGGCGATGTCGGATTGCTGCGACTGCTCAATTGCCCTTATTAGTTAAAACGGTATTAATTAAAACGATCGCGAAACATCAGATTCACCATTTCAAACACGGGGTCGATCGGTTCCTATGGAAATCCTAATTATTGAGGATGAAGCAGAAATTGCTCAGCTGATTCAGCTCTATCTGGAAAAGGAAGGCTTTACCTGCCGGATTTGCCGGGATGGGTTGACCGCGCTTCAGGTTTTCCAGGAACAGCAGCCTGATTTGATTGTGCTGGATTTGATGCTGCCTGGGTTGGATGGGCTGGAGGTTTGCGCTCGCATTCGGCAGAAGCCTGGAAACAAAGACCCCTATATTCTGATGCTGACGGCAAAAGGGGAAGAAATCGATCGCATCATCGGACTCTCTACGGGCGCAGATGACTATCTGGTCAAGCCGTTTAGCCCCAGAGAACTGGTGGCACGAGTGCGAGCACTGCTGCGGCGTACCTTGCGGCAGGGTGGACAAACCCGCGCTTATCAAACACCTCACTTTTCTGCCGATGTGGATCAGCGGGTGGCTCACCGTCAGCTAGACGATCACAGCAGCGAAACCCTAGACCTGACAACGCTGGAGTTTGACTTGCTCACCACCTTTATGAGCCATCCCGGTCGCGTTTGGAATCGAACTCAGCTCATTGAGAAACTCTGGGGCAGTGATTTCTTTGGCGATGAGCGCGTGGTGGATACGCACGTTGCCCGTTTACGAAAGAAGATTGAGCCTGATCCGGCGAATCCCACGTTTCTGAAAACGGTAATCGGTGTGGGCTACAAGTTTGAAGATGTAACCAGCTAGCGGAATTCGGGCACATGGAGGTTTTAGGGCAGGCATGGGCCTATGCGATCGAACACGGGCAGGAATTGGTTGAGGCATTTGGGCAACATTTGCTGCTGGTGCTGGTGCCGATGGCGATCGGCTTAGGGCTGGGTTTGCCGCTGGGCTGGTGGAGTTCTCGCTCGCGTTTAGCCGCCACTGCCTTTATCAACGGTTTTAATGCCCTGCGCGTGATTCCCAGCATTGCAGTTCTGTTTCTGGCAATTCCCTATTTTGGGCTGAGTTTTCGCTCTGCAACGATCGCCCTGACGCTGCTGGCAATGCCGCCCATTTTGATTAATACAGACGTGGCGTTTCGGACGATCGATCCTCTAGTGCGGGAAGCGGCAGCAGGCATGGGCATGAGCGGTTCGCAGGTGTTGCGTCGGGTTGAAGTGCCCTTGGCGTTGCCCGGAATTGTGGCGGGAATCAAAACTGCGCTAGTTGAAGTGATTGCCAGTGCTACGCTTGCGGCATTTATTGGGGCAGGCGGACTGGGAACCTTTATTGTGCGAGGATTTTCCCTCTACGACAGTGGAATTTTGCTGGTCGGAGCCATTCCCGTTGCGCTGCTGGCTCTGCTGGCAGAAATTGGCTTTAGTGGACTTCAGCAGTGGTTACAGCCGCCCAAACCCTAGCATCATGCTCCCGTTTATTCTCTACTCTCTATCCATAGTGGGATTGCTTTTATGCGGCTTGCTGCTATAAGGAGGACCTTTAAGGTAAAGTAAGCTAAATCTGGGATCTTAATGTCTGCGGGCTGGATGACGATCGAACAATTTACTGCTCTAGAAGGCTTACTGCATCAATTTGCTAAAACTCAGAGCCAGCTTCAGTCCTTCTTCGGGCTGGGTACTTTGCTGCTGTGTGTTTTACAGCCCGATCACCCTGCAAAAGATAACTCTGCAAAAGATAACTCTGCAAAAGAAACGGCTTCCCCACACCCGATCGCCCTGCCTGATGGTCTGCGGCAGAGTGACTTGCTCAAGATTGTCCTGCTCTGTCCTGACTGGCAAGCGGTAATGGGATGGAGTGTGCAGGGGTTAAAGCAGCAGAACTGGTTCGATCTGGTTCATCCTGAGGATGTTTTTGCAACTCAGTCCCAGTTTCGATCGCTCCTGCATTCGCTGCCGCCTCAGCCCCACTGCCAGTTTGAAACTCGGATGCGCCATGCCGACGGAAGCGAGCGACGTTTTTCCTGGCGGTTTGTGCTGGGGAAAGATGGTTTGCTTTATGGCAGTGCAACCCAATTACAGCTCGAACCGCTACAGCCCCAGCCCTCGGCAAAATTGGTACAGCAGAGGCTCGAACGAGAGCGGCTCTTAACGACAATCAGCCAGCGAATTCGGCAGACGCTCGACTTGAGTAAAGTCCTGGAAACTACAGTGGAAGAGGTACGGGACTTTTTGCAAAGCGATCGGGTGGTGATTTTTCAGTTCGCTCCCGATTGGAACGGGCAGGTGGTTGTTGAGTCGGTGCGTCCGGGCTGCTCCTCAATTCTGTATCGCAAAATCTACGACCCCTGCTTTAAGCATTTATGGCATGAGCCGTATTTAGAAGGACGGATTCACCAGATTGAAGACATTGATCGGGCAGATTTGCACCCGTGCTATCGAGAATTGCTCGTTCAGCTTAACGTCCGGGCAAATCTAGTTGTCCCCATTCTGCAAAATAACCTACAACCTGATTTGCAAAATCATGCCCAGCTTCTTCCCCAGCAGAACCGTTTGTGGGGGCTTTTAATCGCCCACCAGTGTGATGCCTCGCGTCAGTGGCAGCAGGAGGATGTTTCCTTGCTCATCCAGCTTGCGTGTCAGGTTGCCGTCGCGATTCAGCAATCGGAGCTGTATCAGCAGGTTAGCCAGCTTAATACAACCCTGGAGTTCCAGGTGCAGCAGCGCACTGCTCAGCTTCAACAGGCATTTGAGTTTGAGGCAACGCTTAAGCGAATTACAGACAAAGTGCGCGATAGCCTTGATGAAGCGCAAATTTTGCAGACTGCTGTACGAGAACTGACCCTGGCAATGGGAATCTCAAGCTGCGATACGGGAATCTATAGCCATCAGCACCAGCTCTCGACGATCGCCTACGAATACATTCAAGGCACGGTTCCCGTCGCCCAGGGCAGAATTGTGTCGGTCGAAGGATTTCCAGAATACTATCAGCCGCTTTTACGCGGAGAATATCTCCAATTTTGCTGGCACAACGCCATTTATGTAATAGGTTCTCCGGTTCGGGCACTCGCTAATCAGTTTGTGGTACTGGCTTGCCCAATTATTGATGACCAGGGCGTTTTGGGAGATCTGTGGCTGTACAAAGAGAGCGATGGAGTTTACGAAGAACAGGAAATTCGACTGGTGCAGCAGGTCGCTAATCAGTGTGCGATCGCCATTCGTCAAGCCCGTCTCTACCAGGCTGCCCAAGCTCAGGTGATAGAGCTAGAACGCCTTAACTACCTGAAAGATGATTTTCTCAGCACTATTTCCCACGAGCTGCGAACGCCTGTTGCCAATATCAAAATGGCAGCCGAACTGCTAGAAATCCATTTGCACCAATTGCAGCTTTTGGGCGAAGGCACAGCGATCGATCGCCATTTTGAAATCTTGAAGCAAGAAACCCATCGAGAGATTAATCTAATTGACGATTTGCTCGACCTGTCGCGGCTAGATGCCAATACTGAACCCCTGCTGCTGACTACGATCGATCCGGGAAGCTGGATTCGCTATGTTGCTGAGCCCTTTATCGAGCGTGCCCAGAGACATCAGCAAACCCTGGAGCTACACATTCCCGACCACCCTGAGGGAAGTGCTTCGCATCGCCTGCCCCCGCTCACAACCGACCTGACTGATCTAGAACGCATCGTCACCGAACTGCTCGATAATGCCTGCAAATACACTCCCCCCCATGAGACGATCGCCCTCTCAGTGAGTCAACTGCTTGACGGACCGGCCCTTCAGATCAGCGTCTGCAATTCAGGCGTTGAAATTCCCCCCGACGAGCAAACGCGAATTTTTGACAAGTTCTACCGCATCCCCAACCATGATCCCTGGAAATATAGCGGCGTGGGGCTAGGACTGGCACTCGTCAAAAGACTGGTGCAGCGATTAGACGCAACAATTCAAATCAAAAGCGGCAATCGTCACACCACATTCCTGCTCACCGTCCCACTCGATCTACAAGTAACAAACGCTTGAATCCCCCCTTAAATTCCCCAGAAGTGCCTACCCCAACAACGCAGTGATCGATAATCTACCCTTCGCCCCTTGAGCAATGAAAATAATCACTGAAAACTAATAAAGACAAACCTTCTCTCAATAGCCCCCCATCCACGAATGACCCCCGAAGCTATCCTTCAGCAATACACCACCGGCACAAGGGACTTCCGGCGATTCACTTTGCGCGAAATAGATCTGCTGAATCTAGACCTGGCAAAGATCGACTTCAGTGAGGCGGATTTGCGACAAGCGCGTCTAGGAAAAACCAATCTGCACAATGCCAGTCTGCGGCGGGCAAACCTCAGCGAAGCCCTGCTTTGGGGAACAATTCTGACAGAAGCAAACCTGGATGAGGCGATTTTGCGAGAAGCAGATTTGAGCGGTGCAAAGCTAGAGCGGGCAAGCCTTCGATCGGCAATTTTGTGTAAAGCCAGCTTTGGGGGAGCAAGTCTGATTGCAGCAGATCTCAGGGATGCGAATTTATTTGAGGCTGATTTTCGCCCTCCTGCCGACCAAATTACCGATCTCAGTCAGGCAAGGTTAACCGAGGCAGACTTAAGCTATGCCCAGCTCAGCGGGACGATTCTGACCGGGGCAAACCTCGATCGCGCCAAACTCTGCCGTGCCCAGCTCCAGAGCCGATTAGCGCAAAGCACAATGCCGCAAGAACCGCAGCAGAGCGTTGCGGCAACGGATTTGAGTGGAGCCAGCCTGCGCTATGCCGACCTTAGCTATGCTGATTTAACCGGAGCAATTTTGCGCGATGCCGATCTAAAAGGAGCAGATTTAACCGGCGCAATCCTCACCCATGTGGATTGGACAGGCGCAATCCTACCGGATGGAACAAGACAATCCATTTCAGACTCACCCGATTAGGTAGCCCAGGGGAATGAAGCACTCTTTACCCAAGCGGTTTATGCTAAAAAACAAATCGCAAACCGCTCAACAAGTCTTTCTTAATTTGCGCTAATTGAGGTTCAGGGATCAAAATTTGAACCTGTTTTCTTCTCAAGATGAATTAGACAAATCACCGTAACGCATTGATTCTGGAAAGCTCACAAGTGATACGTTACGATTTGCTAAAAAAATCTACAGAAGGCTAAAGATTTAGTCCCAAATCTAAATCCAGAATCATTGGCGAATCCAAAAGATCTTTTCACTGAAAAGCAGGAGTCAAATGATTTGCCGGGTTTAACCAGCCCTGATCAAGAAGATGAATGTAGAAGAGACAAAGAAAAATCATTTGATTAATAATTAATCAAGTTTTGAATAAATCCTTCCCAGGAAGTGAGGAACGATTTGACCCGGTGTAACTACCGGGTTTTTGCTATTTGCTTAGATTCACCTTTCTGTCGATCGAGAAAGGGTAGCCAATTCAATATCCGGCGTATGAGGAACTGCCTCGTTATGCTGACAGCGGTTGCCCCTCTGGGCTCTGCTCAACCCTTCTCAAGACGACGATCGCCCAGAAGTCCATTAGTATTTCTTTTTAAATTAATAAAAGAAATCGTTGCAGCCTGGGATTGAGGTTCTTTCCTCTGTTATGTTGACTTCATATACGCTTTCCAGTCTCCACTGAGAAAGTCAATGTAGTTTTTCTATGGCTTTCGCCATTATGAGTGATCAAAATCGCACTCATCCGCTCCAGTCCAATTCTCTGGAAACTGCTTTATTTAAGGGCATCGCGCTTTTTACGCCAGGCGGTGATCTGGTGTATTGCATTGATACCAAAAAGCAGAGTTACTGGCATTTGCAGCTTTGTGCCGTGCTGCAAGAAATGCTAGGTCTACCGGAACCGCCTCATTTTCTCGTACCTGCCTATACCGCCACGATCGATCGCTGGTTTGATTCTCAAAGCCAAACCGTTCGCACCTTTGCAGAAGCGTCTCCGTTTGTGTTGCGGCATCGATCGCTCTTAAACGCCCTGTTTGGCGTAAACGATGTGGTTTGGGACGCTGCCCCCTGCCCTGAAGAACTGTGTGACCCGATCGTGCTGCAAACCTACCGCAAACCGTTTCCACAGCTTTGGGAAGATCACGACCTGCTGGTGCGATTTGAGAAAGCCAAGCTGCTCACGCCCCCTCAAACTGACGGACCGACCCTGTCCTGGTCACCTGCTGAGCCGATCGCCCCAACTCAAGGTTATGTCTTTCGTTTGTTTGTCTCAGGCGCCACGCTGGGAACCGAACGCATTCTCAAGGAACTGCATCAACTTTTAGACCAAATGCTTCAGCGATCGTACACGCTCAAAATTGTCGATATTCACCGTCATCCTGAACTGGCAGAAGCAGACCAAATTGCAGCAACGCCGACATTAGTGAGAGTCTGGCCCCGCCCAGTACGGCGGATTGTGGGAGATTTGGCGAGCGCAGATAAACTGCTGCAAACGCTGATCGTCACAAACTGGTCAGAATAAGTTGTGCCTAACTTGCCTAAACAGGTAACTTGCCTAAACAAGCATCAAACAGGCAGGAGCGATCGCTGGCATTCGGGACAGATGGCATGAATCGTAAGCTGACAGTCAAGCAGGTGATAGCCTTCTTTCTGAGCCGTCTTTGCCCCTGTTTTTAGAATCGAATCATTTTTAAATTCGATCGTCTTATTGCAGCGAACGCAGATGAGATGGTGGTGATGATAGGGCGAGGGCTGATTGATCTCATAGTGTTTGTGCCCTTCTGCCAGCTCAAGTTCCCGCAAAATGCCCATCCGCGACATCAGCTTCAGATTGCGGTAAATCGTAGACAGACTAATCGCTTCACCGTCGTCAAGCAGTAGGTTATGCAAATCCTCCGCGCTCAGATGTTGTCCCTTTGGGAGATTTTGAAAAATTTGCAGGATTGTTTCTCGCTGCGGGGTGAGTCGCCAGCCTCGCTCGTTTAATTCGGACTTTAGAGAGGACACGGTATACATAGCCCACTTTCCTTTCTCAACAGTGCAGCCTTAATGGGAAGGATAGCAATTGCACCTTTCAATTTGCAAGAGAAAAGGATTATTGCGAATGATCCCTAGTGAGATGAGCGGCGAATGTCCCTGGTAAAGCAGCTTCAAAATCAGGGCTAAAGGCAGTTCGGAGATCCATTTGTTCTGCAATTCTAGCAACTGGCTCTAGAGGATGTGGGGCTTCTAATAAGACTCGCTTGCAAGAAGCAGAAAAAGTTGATTTGCTGCTGGAGGAAATAAATGGGTCATAAAACGCTAGAAGTAAAGCGCAGCATACATTAACAGCGGAAAGCGATCGAATTAAAAGTTGCAGTTTGTTACGATGAAAAAGTCAGAAATCTGGGAAAAACTGGTGTTTACTGGACTTGTTCGATCGATTGGCAAACTCCGCCCCCTTGGAACCGACCTGATGCAAATCACCTGCAATTTTCCTCACGGGGGGAGTGCTTCGCAACAGGCAGGCGCAGAAGCAATTTTGCACGATTTAGAACTGGGCGATAGTGTTGCTGTTGATGGTGTTTGTCTCACCGTGATGCACCTCTTGCCCCAGGGCTTTACTGCTGCTGTTTCCCCAGAAACCCTCGATCGCACCACGCTGGGCAAAACTTCTGGTGAGATGATCGTTAATCTGGAGCCATCACTGCGGGTTGGCAGTAAGCTCGGCGGGCATTTCGTCACCGGACATATCGATGGCACAGGCTATTTAGACACGGCAGTCCGCACCGAAAACGCCTGGGAAATGAGCTTTCGCGCTGATGAACGAGTCAGCCGCTACATTGTCTCTAAAGGCAGCATCGCGGTCAATGGCGTTAGCCTCACTATTGCAGACTGCAATGCGATCGGCTCCTGGTTTAAGGTTGCGGTCATTCCGGTCACGTATGCCGAAACCAATCTGCGGTTACTGCAACCTGGCGACCCGGTCAATCTAGAAGGGGACGTACTGGGAAAGTATGTGGAAAAGTTTTTGCGGACAGACCAAAATCATCCTGCCGCAAGGTCTTCCGCCGCACCTACCGCCGCAATGTCTCCCCCTGACAGCCTCAGCCCCAGTTTTTTAGCGGAGCATGGCTATTTGTAGCTTGAGCGGCTTTGCGACTTGCAGGAAGCACAGTTTTCCAGTAGTTCCCCCGCATGAACAGCTTTGTACTTACAAGCGATGAAATGAGCCAGCGTGCTTGATGAACCGCCCCAATTCTGGAAAACCCGAAAACTGTTCAAAGTTCTCCAGAATTAAGGAATTTAGAGGGCGGCAAAGCCTGAAACGAAGCTCAGTTCAACAGGTGGATACAGGGTAGCCAGAATTGGAGGGTTAGGTGAGAGTTGAAAGAGGGTTAGCTGCCGTTGCTTAACAATTCCACGATCGCCCGATGCTCAACGGGAGGGGCAGCAGGCAACGTTTGACGAGTATCAGTAATTAGCCAGTCCAGCGCAGCCGCCTGAAGGTCGATCGACGCACCATCCTTATCCACGCAATAGCGACCGAAGACGAGCTTATTCACCAGTCGCACGTTTTCACCCAGACGCGAGTATTCAAAGATCACGCTGTTATCGACCGTTGCATTGCGGCAGATATGACAGCTTGGACCGATCATCGAAGGACCAATAATAGTTGCTCCGTCTTCGATGCGCGTCATGCCGCCAATATAAACCGGACCCTGAATATTGACCTTGTCCCAGTTGACTGCCACATTGAGTCCTGTGTAGATGCCGGGTGCGACCTCATGACCCGGAATGTCCACATTCTTCACCTTACCGGACAGCACATCGCGAATTGCCTGCCAGTAGTCGGGCACTTTGCCGATATCGACCCATTCAAAATCCATCGAGATGCCATAAAAAGGCGCGCCAACCTCGACCAGCTTGGGAAAGAGCTGACCGCCAATATCGTACTCCACGCCCGAAGGAATATAGTTGAAAATTTCTGGCTCAAAGATGTAAATGCCTGTGTTGATGTCGGTGCTCAGTGCCTCTTCAACCGATGGTTTTTCCTGGAATGCTTTGATTCGTCCGGTTTCATCAGTGACCACGACTCCGTAACTGGAGACATCTTCATGTGGAACTGACTTCATAATCACCGTGGCGATCGAGCCTTTTTCCCGATGCCACTTGACTGCCGCCGTCAGATCGAGATCGATCAGGGCATCTCCGCACAGCACAATAAAGGTGTCATCAAAAAACGGAGAAAAGTCCTGAATGCGGCGCATTCCCCCGGCAGAGCCAAGGGCTTTTCCCTTCAGCTCACCGTCAACAATACTGCCCTCAAACGAATAGGCAATCTGAACACCAAACCGCTGTCCATCGCGAAAATAGCTTTCAATCTCGTTTGCCAAATGACTGACATTTACCATGATTTCGTCAAAGCCATGCTGTCTCAGAAGTTCCAGCAGGAATTCCATCACGGGCTTTTGCAGAATCGGAATCATCGGTTTGGGAATGGTGTAAGTGATGGGGCGAACCCTTGTACCCTTTCCCGCCGCCAAAATCATGGCTTTCATATAACGTCTATCCCTCTATACCTGGGCTATAAACTGCTGGACAGAAGTGAGCAAGCATCTCTCCAGTCTTTCACAACTTATTCCCGATCAGCGGCGATCGGTTTAAGATTTGCAGAAAATCTATAGACTGATGAAATTAACGTTGACAGAATCTCGCAAGTCCCTTGAGGAAGACAGTTTTGCAAAACAATAAAGGCTCCTGAGTCGCTCAGGGGATATGTTTGCTAAAGACTGTTCAAGCCTATCGGATTGCCTTTCCCATCATCCTACTTTTTCAGGTCAGGCGAAAGGGTGGCGGAGGACGGGTCATGCAGCAGAAGGTGGATTTCACAAGGCTATGCCAGTGGTTGACCAGTCCGGCAGAATAGGATTCCAGCAGAACATCAGTCCGGCAAAACAAAGGCAGGCAGCGTTCCTTCGCTCAGCAGGGCAGGGGTAAGGCTGCGAACGTTTAGATCCTCGTAAAAGACCTGCTGCGATAGCTCCACCTTGGACTGGGCAGACAGCAGCAGCAGTGCCCAAAATACGCCAACGCGATCGCTTGTTTCAGAGTGAGCCATATGGGAAGCATTTGGAGCTGATTCTTCTGCCGATCGATCGGGCTGAACCTCGCGCCACCAGTAGAGCAACTGCTCAAAATTAAGCCATTCATCACCCTGACTGAGTTCCTGCCAGCGTTCGGTCAAAAACTGCTCCAGAATTGCCGCCACCTCAGAAAGGTTTTCCTGGTGGGCAAGCTGGGCGATCGTGCGAATTGCCTGCTTTTGGGAATGGGGCCGGGCACGGCGGGCAACCACACGACGAGTTTTTGGCTCTGCTATCGCTGCCGCGATCAAATTAAGCTGGGTGATCAGTTCAGGCAGCGTCACTCGCCGAGAAGGAATGGGTGGGGCAGTGGCTCGGCGGCGAATGCGTCGTTCCAGGTGCGGCGGCAAGCCCGGATTCACACACGGTTCAAAATCATCTGCCAGCTCTTCTTCGGGCGGTGGCTCGGCACTGGCTTCGCGGGCAAGACTGTCTGCCTTGAGCAGCAGCAGCATCGAAGCATAGAGAAACGCCTGTCCCGACTGAGACAAATCCGCTTCGTAGGGGGCGCGTCCGTTAGCTGCGATCGTTCCTGGGGAAGCCGTGCCTCCGTCAGGCTTGAGTTTGCTGAGAAAGCGATCGATCACCTCGATCACCTGCACATCCCAAGGATTGATCTCTCCCCGTTCCGCCAGCTCAATCAGGAAGGAAATTGCGTTCTGCGCCAGGGAAAGGGACATGACAAGTTAGGGAAAAAGAAAGTTTATCTAAGGCTAGCGCGAACAAAATAAATTGCAGCAACCACGATACAAATTAACAGGAGCAGCGGAACCCACAGACTCCACTTGTTAAGCGGGTCGATTAAAGCAGAAGCTTCTGTCATGTCTGTTGTTCTGGCAGGGAGCAGCAGTTCCATCGGGAGGATGACCAGAGCCACTTTAATTAGATCCTTAACGAATTAGCTCCTTAACGTGAAAATGAGCGGCTATAGCCTTTTTCTTGCCATTGCCTGCAACCGCTCCAAAGGAAACTCAGCGGTAAAATGATCCAAGGGCTTAAGCTGCCCTGCAACTGTGTAAACGTAGAGGATGCCGCCAACCATACGGCTTGATGAAATTAAATCAAGGGCTTTTGCCAGGTGAAGGCACTGAGTAACCTCATGAGGTGTGATCATTACTGCGGTTTAGTTTCCGGTGAATTAAAACAAAAAAGTAGAGTGTGGCTGCGAAATCTGGTAGCGATAACAGCCATTTCCTGCTGTAGCATGATCTGCCACACCAGGGTGAAACTTGAAGGAAGTATGCCGTAAGACAGATGCACCTATTAACAGAAGACAACTCATCCAAAGAAGTACCACAGTGGTTATGCGTTGCCCTGTGCAAGCAAGTTAACCGCTAGTTTAGTTGACAATTCTGTTGAATGTAAACGTTTTCATTCCGTTAAGTTTTAAAGTTGTAAATGAACTCTCTCTTAAGAAATAGAGACGAGAAAGAGAGGCAAGGACTACAGATTTGACTTATGCCTTTATTCCGGTTGCGGCAATCCCGCGAATAAACTGTCTCTGACAGACGAGAAACAGCAGTCCTACGGGCAGAGTGACCAGCACCACGGCTGCCATCAGCAGCGACCAGCGATCGGTAAACTGTTCTTGAAATGCGGCAAGGGCAAGCTGGACGGTTTGCAGTTCGGGACGGGTGGTAAAAACAAGCGGCTTAAACAGGTCATTCCACTCACCGATAAACGAAAACAGAAAGAGGGTGACGATCGCCGGACGTGCCAGAGGCAAGATAACGTGCCAGAGGATTTGCAGCCGCGTTGCCCCATCCAGTGCCGCTGCTTCTTCTAGCTCGATCGGAATTGTCTCAAAATATTGTTTCAGCAGCACAATGCCAAAGCCATTTACCGCAGTAGGCAAAATGAGCGCGCCGTAGGTGTTGATCAAATGCCCCCATTTCAAAATTAGAAAGACCGGAATCACCAGAATTTGAAACGGGATCACCAGCGTTGCCAGGATCAGCACCAGCATGAGCGATCGTCCTCGAAACTGAAACCGCGCCAGTCCATAGCCTGCTAGAGCCGAAGTGATACTCTGGGCAAGCGTGACACTCAACGCGACCAGCGTCGAATTGGCAAACGCTCGCAAAAAGTCGCCCTGCTGCCAAACGGCGCGATAGTTTTCCCATGTCCAGCCAATCTTCCCAGTGGGTAAAGTAGGCAGGCTTTCAGGAGGCGCAAAGGTAGCTAGCAGCACGATCGCCAGCGGCAGCAGCACCAGCGCAGCTCCAATTAGAAGCAGGAAACGATTCAGCCAGGGCAAGAGGCGAGCGGTGATTCGGGTAGCCAAAGGCAAAAACGGAAGGGCAGATTGATCTGAAACAATCGATGGCATCGGCAAAGCTTTGGGTATTCAATGCATCCATAAGCTATGCTACAAACTTAGCTGCCTTTCAGAAGAATCTTCCTATTGGCTCAACGGTCTGCTTGTAAATTGCAGCGGCAAACCAGTAGGGTGGAGGTTAGGATTGGATATCTGTTT
The DNA here is from genome assembly GCF_039962215.1 of Leptolyngbya sp. ST-U4. Classification (NCBI taxonomy): domain Bacteria; kingdom Bacillati; phylum Cyanobacteriota; class Cyanophyceae; order Leptolyngbyales; family Leptolyngbyaceae; genus Leptolyngbya; species Leptolyngbya sp. ST-U4. The sequence continues at coordinate 735,225 of NZ_JAMPKZ010000001.1, read as the reverse complement.
CACCGAGGAGACGACGAACCCATGCAGCAGCTTGACTACTCCCCTGAGCTTGACTTTGAGAGTGAGTCTTATAAAGACGCGTATAGCCGCATCAATGCGATCGTCATTGAGGGTGAGCAAGAGGCATTTGACAATTACCAGAGGCTCGCCGAGCTGCTTCCAGAGTCCAAAGAGCGGCTGGTTGGTTTGGCGAAAATGGAAAGCCGTCACATGAAAGGGTTTCAGGCTTGTGGACGCAATCTACAAGTTACTCCTGACATGAAGTTTGCTCAAGAATTTTTCGCAGGTTTGCACAGCAACTTCCAGAAGGCAGCCGCTGAAGGCAAGATTGTTACCTGTTTGCTGATTCAATCTCTCATCATTGAGTGCTTTGCCATTTCTGCCTACAACATCTATATTCCGGTCGCAGATGATTTTGCCCGCAAGATCACCGAAGGCGTGGTCAAGGATGAATATACCCACCTGAACTTTGGCGAAGAGTGGCTGAAAGCAAACTTTGAAACGTCAAAAGCAGAACTTCAGGAAGCCAATCGTGAAAATCTGCCGATTGTCTGGCGAATGCTCAATCAGGTCGAAAATGATGCTCATGAACTGGGCATGGAAAAAGAGGCACTGGTAGAAGATTTCATGATTAGCTACGGAGAGGCACTAAGCAATATCGGTTTTACGACTGGCGAAATTATGCGGATGTCCGCTTATGGCTTGACTGCTGCTTAGGAATCTCAATCCCATTATTTGATCGGGGTGGGCATCTAGCTCGCCCTTTTTGTTGGGAATTTGGCTGAAGGTTTTTGCTGAGAATTTGGCTGGGAATTCGATTAGAAATTACATGGACAGACGTGCCGGGAGCAGCGTCAGCAACACGATCGCCAGAAACAGCAGGGCTGAACCCGTTTCCAGCAGGGTAACGCGCTGGATCTTAGTCGTGCAATACCAGTCTTGCTGCCCCAGAATCAGTCCATATTTCAGTAGCGCAACGGTAAAAGCGGCGATCGTAAAAGGAGAAAGGTTAGAAAGGACACGAACAGCATGACATAAACGCCATGCTCGGAAGAGAAAACGGACGATACCAAGCTTGAGGATTGCGCTAAGCAGGACTGCTTGTGGAATTTGCCTGTGGCATTGTACCCGCTCAAGTTCACTTTTTTTAGCTTGACGTATTCCCGCTAAAGCGCCTACAGCTTTCCCAAAAGCATTAATAAAAGTGCAAAGTTTGTATTCCTCTGCAAGATGTGTCGTGTGTAAATCGGTAAGGATATAAAGGCTTATAGCAAGAGAAAAAGATTGTCCTTTTCAGCGCTCCTGCTTTTGTTCTGTTAATTGTGGAATTACTGTTCCTAAAGTAATAGGGAAGTAAGAGGTTGTCTGACGAGTGTTTGGTTTCCTGTGTTGCCCCCATTACCCCCTCAAGGAGTCAACCTAGGCAAGCTTTGAATCCCAAAAAGTTCAACCAAGGAAATCTTCCCCAATCTCTGTAATTCGACAGAACGATCGCCTGATCAGGTTGTTTAGGATCGTTCGCACGATAACAATCACTCGATATATTATTCAGGAGAACGGGCTATGCCTGAAATGCAAAAACAGGGAAAACCCACAGACGCGAAGCAGGACGAATTCGATCAGGATCTGCATCCCCACACCATGGCAGGACAGAATCAGGGCTTGCGAGCGACTGGGAGCCAGAGTGGTGAATTTCCCACCGCATATGACATCAAGGATTTGCACAACGTGCTGACCAGCTTCACCGACGAAGAGCTAAAGCAAATTTCAGTCGTTCCTCACGGAATGCGCTTAGAACAGGGTGCAACCTATGTGGATCTGCTCGACCCCGATCGTGAAGAGTTCACAGCAATGGGGCATATGGAGGCGATCGAAGGAAGCTGGTACTGTCTTAAAAATGAGGTGCATTACGAGCTGTGGAACCGCCTGACTCAGGTGCAAAATCCGCAGCAGACCGGAACGGGAGTTGATCAGCCGTCGATCGGTTCGGTTTAAGCGCCTGTTCGACCCGTATCCAGGGTGTTACACAATCGCTCTACGGGCAGTATTCTGGGGGAGCTATTCCGGGTGAAATGGTTAAGGTAGAAAACTCGCTTTCAACTCATTCATAAGCTGGGTTTCTGCCTGACCAATTTGCTCTCCCCGGATTGCCCGATTGCGAGGAAACCAAGCCGATGGATCGATTCAATTTCAGCGTCTTTCAGCAGTTCTGGACGATCGCAAAGTCCTATTGGTCAAGCGATGAGAAATGGCAGGCGCGGGGATTGCTGCTGGGCGTGGTGCTGTTTTTGCTTGCTTACACCGGGCTGAGTGTTTTGCTCAACAACAAGCGGGGGGTACTCATTTCTGCCCTTTCTGCCCAGGATGAGCCGCGATTCTGGCAAACGGTGATTATTTTTATTGGTGTACTGGTAGTTTATGCGCCTTTGCTGGCAGGGTACACCTATCTGCGTGATCGCCTCAGTTTACAGTGGCGACGGTGGCTGACCCATCGGTTTGTCGATCGCTATTTTGCCAATCGCGCCTATTACAATCTGCAGGTTTTTGGCACAGAAATAGACAACCCCGATCAGCGCATTACGGAAGACGTGCGGAGCTTTACGCAGGAATCGCTTACCTTTTTGCTGGTGCTGGTGGAATCTGTTTTGTCAGTGATTGCCTTTAGCAGTGTGCTGTGGGGCATTTCCAAGCCGCTGGTGTTTTTTCTGGTGCTGTATGCCCTCGTGGGGACAGTCGTAACCACTGGGGTGTTTGGCAAACCGCTGGTGCGGTTAAATTTTGAGCAGCTTAAGAAAGAAGCCAATTTCCGCTTTAGCCTGGTGCGAATTCGAGAAAATGCCGAGTCGATCGCCTTTTATCGGGGAGAAGAGCGGGAATCCAATCAGGTGAGCGATCGGTTTCAGGCTGTGTTCGACAACGTGAAGCGGCTGCTGGTGTGGGAACTGAACCTGAATATTCTCACCAATGCCTACGAGTTCATTCCATTTATTCTGCCTGCCCTGGTTGTTGCGCCTGCAATTTTTGCGGGAGAAATGGAAGTCGGTAAAGTTTCTGAGGCACAGGGCGCATTTGTTCGCGTCTTTTTCTCGCTCAATGTGGTGGTTGCCCGCTTCCAAGCATTGACCACCTTTGGAGCCGGAATCAATCGTCTCTATACGTTTGCTGCCTTTTTAGAGCAGATTGAAGCCCAAGCAGACGACAGAACCGACCAAAAGCCCAAGATTCAGACCGTCACAGCCGATCGCCTCGCCGTTCAACACCTCACCCTGCAAACGCCCAACTATCAGCGAACACTGATTGAAGATCTGACAATCAAACTGCCCAGCGGGTCAGGATTGCTGGTCATGGGTCCAAGCGGCTGCGGCAAAAGTTCATTGCTGAGGGCGATCGCGGGACTGTGGAATTCGGGTAAGGGAACGATCGAATGTCCTGAACCGAAGGAAATTTTGTTTTTACCACAGCGTCCCTATATGGTGTTGGGAACGTTGCGCGACCAGTTGCTTTACCCCAACACCGAGCTTGAGCTAGATGACGATCGCCTGAAGCAAGTTTTAGAACAAGTCAACCTGGGTGGACTGGAGGAGCGATTTGACGGCTTTGATACTGAGCAAGATTGGGGAGATGTCCTCTCGCTGGGCGAACAGCAACGACTCACCTTTGCCCGCCTGCTGTTAAATAAACCGAGGTACGTCATTCTCGATGAAGCAACCAGTGCCCTTGACCTGGAAAACGAGGAACGACTGTATCAACACCTGAAAGCGTTACAGGGTAACTCTGCTAACGAGACGGGCACAACGTTTCTCAGCGTTGGACATCGAGCAACCCTGGCGAACTATCATCAGTCGGTTTTGCAGTTGGCGATCGATCAAACCTGGAAGATTAAGCCATCGCCCGAATTTGAGAAGCAGCCAGAACTCTCAGAACTGGCATAGTTTCTCTGGCATCGTTTCTAAGGCTCATTCCTTTGAGACCACCCAAACCAGAACTGCACTATCGACCGCATCGGTAAATTGACGAATAGTGGTGTACTGGTCAATTACGATCGTCGCTTTTCCGGTTGTGCCGATCGTGCCCAGCTGCTGAATTGCGGCTTCCTGGTTTTCAAAGCAGAACCAGACTTTGCGATCGTCATTCAAAAATCGGGGCAGTTGGGTAGCTGAGGCAGCGTCTCCATCAAAGCAAACAGACTGAACATCAGGGGATTGCGGATGGGGTCTATAAGTGCCCGTCAGCAGGACCTCCCCCTGAAAGGCAACGGTTCCAACCATCGAGCCATCAAAGGCTTTTTGCACATCAACCTGCCTGACTTCCAATCCTTGAATTCGATCGCCTACTTGCAGCGTTGTAGGGTCAAACTGATTGGAGCGGGTGGGAGTTAGCAAAGCAATCGAGGCACTCGGCGGGGTTTCCACTTGCTTTGGAAGCTGCTGATCCGCACAGCCCCATCCGGCGATCGTCAGAGTAGAGCAGAGCGCAATCAATTTGTAAGATTTCATAACCGCGAACAAAGACACAGCGAGGGTTCAAATCGATCGACACTCAGAGATATTGAGAAGTTGCTGAGTCTAAACTGCTGATTCTAAACACTGTAAAAAAACGGGTAGAAAGTCGATCACCTTCAGCTTATTTACTTCTGCCAACGATCCCGATTGCGGGAAGCGACATGAGTAAACTGGCTGTTAGGGACAAACTTCTACCCGATGTGGGATTGAGAATTGAAACTTAGAAACTAAGCCACCGGAACCGCTGAGTATTTATAAATGGTTTCGCGATACTGGCTCTTGGGCTTCACGCCTTTTAGCTCAGCTACCAGTGCCTTATCCCGGAAAAATTGCACCGTGGGCGTACCAACGACTCCGGCAGACTCTGCGATATCGGGGTCTTGCTCAATGTCAATCTCGACATAGTGAATCTGACCTTCGAACTCATCCACAATCTTGCTGAGAATTGGCTTCAGCGTGTGGCAGGGTCCGCAGGTGGGCGAAGCGTACTTCACCATGATCAGACGATCGCTTTCGTGATAGAGCTTCCGCAGGGCGTAGCCCCCTTCATGGTGCGTCCGGGCAACGTCAAATTCAACCGCTTCTTCAGCCTCTGTTTTGTGATGCGGTGCTTCGACTGCTTTTTCTTCTTCTTCAGGCTGGTGGAACTCCTGCGCCAGTCCGTTTACTGAGAGCCAGCGTTCTGCCAGCATTGCTGCCTGACAGCCTGAACCCGCAGCGGTAATCGCCTGCCGATATTCGTGATCCTGCACGTCGCCGCAGGCATACACGCCTGCGATATTGGTTTCAACATCGTTGCGCGTCACGATATAGCCAACATCATCCAGCTCAATCTGTCCCCGGAACAGAGAAGTATTGGGCGTGTGACCGATCGCATAAAATAGCCCTTTAACATGCAGGCTATCTTCTTTGCCCGTCTGAGTATTGCGGATCTTGATGCCGTTCATATGCGTTTCGTCGCCAAAGACATCGATCGCCTCTGTATTGCGGTGAACGGTAATTTTAGGATTGATCAGCACCCGATCCTGCATGGCTTTGCTGGCACGCATCGTTTCGCCGCGAATCAGCAGATGTACGTGGGAGCCATACTTTGTCAGATAAACGGCTTCTTCTGCCGCCGAGTCGCCACCGCCGATCACTGCCAGTTCCGCCTGACGGAAAATTGGGGTCGCGCCATCACAAATCGCACAGGCAGAAATTCCCCGGCTCCAGAACTCATGCTCGCAGGGTAAACCCAGCCGCTTTGCGGTGGCTCCAGTGGCAATAATGATGCTATGTGCCCGCACTTCTCTTTCTTCTGAGCGAATCACAAACGGACGCTGGCTAAAATCTACTTCGGTGACATCTTCCGTCACCAGTTCTGCGCCCCAGCGAATTGCCTGCGCCTTCATCCGATCCATAAGCTGCGGACCCGTGATTCCGTCAGGAAAGCCAGGAAAGTTTTCTACTTCCGTTGTGGTCATGAGTTGCCCACCCGGTAGCCCTCCTGCCTGATAGCCTTCGAACACAAAGGGTTTCAGGTTTGCCCGTGCTGCATAAATCGCTGCCGTATATCCTGCCGGACCAGAACCGATAATGACAACGTTTTCTACCGTAGGGTTTGCCATAGCTATTTATATGAACTCATAACGACTACGCTTAGTATAGCTTAATTTTTTGAAATGGGTATAGCAAAAGGAAAAATACGTCAAACGACTACTTCCCCTCATCCCCCAACCCTTCTTGCACCAGCGGCACAGAGGAGACGAATTGGAAGTCCTGCGATCGTTTCAGGAAAGGGATTTAGGGAAAAGTAGGGAAAAGGGATCTAGGGGGAGGGTCAATATTCCTCCCAAGCTCATGGTGCTATGAGTGCCCAGAACTCCAGTGGGTCAAGGAATGGGTCAAGGAATGAGTCAAGCTGTGCTAGTTATCGCTTTTGAATAAAACCGAATCGATCGCCTGATTAACTCTCAGTTTGCTGTGCTATTAAGCGTGGTTTAACAGCGGATTTTGCAACATTTGCAACGAAGGCGTGTCAAGGCAATGCGAAGCAGTTTCCTCTCCGGAGTCGTCAGATTATCGCTTGAAGGTAACTATTGCTGAGGTTTTGGCATCGGGATTCGCAGCGCGTGGGTCAGGTTTGTTCGCTCATTCCAATTTGTCTGCTGGCTTCATCGCCGCCACGAGCTCGTCTTCTTTTCTTTGCGATCGTCCTTCTCTTTTTTATTAAAATCCCGCTTGCCAAATCGATTCATTGAATCCTCTGGCTTTTCCTTTTCCACTGCCCATTCTTCCTCGCTGATCCAGGTAGAAACCGATCGCAGCACAGGTGGAACCTCAGTCCCTTGGGGAAATTCGAGAATCGTTTCGCTCAAGCCCAGATAGCCCGATTCGCTAAACGACATCAGCATTCGCTGCACCGCAAACCAGACTTCTGCTTCGTATTCCCAGTTTTCGCCATAAGAGCATCTGCCTGCGATCGATTTGAGTGCCCAGAAATAGCTGTTTCGCACGATCGATCCGCTCTTTTTATACTGAGGGAGATCGTCAGTGTGGATCAACAAAACTTCATTTTCAATTTTGGCTCGCACGCGCTCTGCCCCTGGATGTGACATAGAATTAGCTTTCATGGTAACAATTCCAGAATGTCATCAGAGGGATAGCGGTTGAAACGACGTTCGCTTCGAGTTGGGCTGCGGTGGCTATTGATCAGCGTACTGGTCCTGGGAATTGGCTTTCGATTTCTAAATCTCGATCGCAAGATTCTTTGGCACGACGAAGTTTATACCTCTATGCGATCGGCGGGCTATACGCGTCATGAAATTGACAGCAGCCTATTTCGCGATCGGTTTATTCCCGCGCCCAATTTGCAGTGGTATCAGCAGCCAAAGCCGGGCAGCACCTTTCCCGATACGATTTATTCTTTAGCAATCGAAGATCCGCAGCATCCCCCGCTCTACTTTGTGCTAGCCCGGTTCTGGATGAAGCTTTTCGGCAGTGGAATTGCAGAAACTCGCCTCTTTCCTGCGCTGCTGAGCCTGCCCGGAATCATCCTGATGTATTGGCTGGCGATCGAGCTATTTGGCTCCCGATTGGCGGCACTGGTGGCAGCGGCTCTGCTGGCTCTTTCCCCCTATGACATTTTGTTTGCCCAGACGAATCGGCAATACAGCCTGCTGACGACGATCGTGATTGGAAGTAGCTGGCTGCTGCTGCGGGCAATCCGGCTGCCCACCTGGTGGAACTGGGGGCTGTATATGCTGAGTCTGGCGCTGGGGCTGTATGCCCATCCATTTTTCGCCCTGACGATCGCAGCTCATGGAATTTATGTGTTGTTAGTGGGTGGACCGGAGCCGAACAAAGACAAACCAGACCCGGCTCGGCATGAATCCCTCAATCCTGAAGAAAAATCGGCGGCTCCGCGTCGGCGGCTCAAGTTTAATTTCCCGATCAGGAGGCTGGTTTCCGATCGCCCACCGTTTGGCAATTTGCGCCTTTATTTGCAGTTTGGCATCGCCGTCCTGGAAGCTCTGATTCTCTACAGTCCCTGGATTGCGGTGATGTACTTTAATCGTCAGCGGGCATTAGCAACAACAGATTGGGCGCAAGTGCCTACTGATTTTGGTTATTTGATCAAGCTGTGGCTACTCAGTTTTACGTCGCTGTTTGTCGATCTTGACTTTGGCTTTAACAATCCTGTTACCTATCTGGTGAGAATTCCTTTTCTGCTGCTGGTGATTGTGGGAATGGTGCTGCTGTATCGAACCGCTCCGCGCAAGACCTGGCTATTTGTGCTGTTGAACTTTCTGGTTCCTTTTCTGCTGCTGGTATTGGCAGATGTGCTGTTGGGCGGAAAGCGATCGGCAGTGAGTCGCTATCTGGTTTCGTGCTATCCGGCGATTCAGCTTGCGGTGGCTTATTTATTTGGCGTTGCGCTGTTTAGTCAGCCTGCTTTTTGGCAGAAGGCAATGGGGCGATCGATCCCGCTTTCTGCTCGTTTGGCGCAAGGGTTGGGAAAGCAATCAATCTGGTTTGGCATTTTAACGGCTGTGTTTACGGCAAGCCTGATCTCTTGCAGCCTGAGCGCGGCAGCACAAACCTGGTGGAGCAAAGATTTGAGCTATTCAAACGCCGAAGTTGCCCGAATTATGAATCGAGAAGCAGAAACGAGCAATCCGGTTCTGGTCAGCGATATCGGCGACGATTACACCAACACAGGTGATCTGATTTCACTGAGCTTTCGACTGACCGACAAAGTGAGGCTTTACACCGTTAGCGAAACGCCCAATCTCGATCCACTCGCCCCTGAATCCAACGTGATTTTCTTTCGTCCCTCCCAAAAACTGCGATCGGAGATCGAGCAAAAAGGCTGGGCGTTGCAGTCTTTCTATCGAGAAGGTCGGCTCTGGCAGCTCAAGCGGTAAACCCGATCGGTCAACCCGATCAAAGAATCGATTCGGCATTCCCTACTCCGTCAACGAGAATCGATCGCACTACACTAGATCAAGGCTTGCTCATTGTGCTCATTCGATCGAAAGAATTGTTCATTCTTTTCCCTACTTCCGTTTCCTGAACTATTTTTTGAACTTTTCCTGAACCTTTTCTGAACTATGTATACCGTTCCAACCTCGGCTGAAAATTTAGCAGCACTCGATAATAAACTTTCTAATCGTTACATTGAACTCGATCCGGCAGGATACTTTGTCATTTATGTTGATCGCGAAGCCGGGTTAATCTGCGCTAAGCACTACACCAATACGATTAACGACAAAGGTTTAGCCTGCGATCCCGAAACAGGTGAACCCCTGCCTTGCAATGTAAAGGTCGAGCGCACCCCTACAGTTTTGTTTACAGGCAGAACGGCAAAAGAACTCTGCATCAAAATCTTTGAGGAAACGAAACCTGCACCCATTACCTACCTGGATCACGCTGCCTATTTGGGACGCGAGTTTGTCCGAGCAGAAGCCGCGCTGATCAGCGGACAGGACTATATTCAGGACTAAATTCAGGACGAAGAGGCTTTTGGAGAAGTCGCGCTGTTGCCCGAACTGCCCCCTCACGAGTCAATTTGGGGAGGAACCCTACTCTCTTGAAGGTTTTCAAAGTTACTCGGCATTGGGGAATTTGGGGCAATGTCGAATCTCTGACACTTTTCAAACACCCCACCAATACGTTTCCCTTCTGTCTCGCCCAAATCTGTCTCGCCCAAAATTGTCTAGCATTAACTCAGAGCTAATTTTCAGGACAAACCGCCATGTCTAGCCCACTCTATAGTCCGGAAGACGCGCAGCAAATTCTACATCTGGCGATCGTTCGTCAGGTGGAAGCCGGAGACGTAACCCGCGATCAGTTGCTTGAGATTGCGGCAGAGCTGAATATCGCTCCGGGAGAACTGGCGGCAGCAGAGCGGGAATGGATGACCCAGCGCGGAGAGGCGATCGATCGAGTGGCATTCGATCGGCATCGGCAGCAGCAATTTCGGCATCGACTGGGGCGGTTCTTGATTGTGAGTTCGTTTCTGGTTGCGCTCAATGCTCTGACCGGAGGTGCGGCGGGCTGGTTGCTCTACATTCTGTTTCCCTGGGGTTTAGTAGTTACGCTGGATGGATGGAAAACTTTTCAGCTTCAGGGGGAATCCTACGAAGGCGCGTTCAAACGGTGGCAGCAAAAACGCAGGCTTAAAACTTCTGTCACTCGCTTGCTCGATCGCTGGCTCAGCGCGTAACTCCAGGAAAACTCTCGTCTCCATTCTCTCGTGCAGCATTCCTCTCTGCCTGCTAAACGTCGCTGTGTGCTGATTTGTCAGCATCGTTCCTGTACGCGCCAAGGTTCTGCCGAGGTGCTGGCTGCGTTTCAAGCCGCGGTTCCCGCAGGGGTCATGGCAACAGCAAGCGACTGCATGGGGCAGTGTGCCTCTGGTCCCACCGTGCGAATCATGCCTGACGGCGAGTGGTACTGCCGCATTCAGCGATCGGACGTAGAAACCATTGTGAAGGAACACCTGGAAGGCGATCGACCCGTCAGAAATTTGCTTCACCCCCGCTTTCACCCCCTAGAGGAAGCATAAGCCTAGCTGGTTGTGCTGTTGCGTGTTTGCCAGGCTAGCTCGAGCAGGGCAACCCACCGCTTCTGAACTTGTTTCAGCGTACAGCGTAGGGCTTTGGCAATTTCCTGGTCGCTGCGCTTCTGAGTTTTAAGCCGCAAAAGCTGGTGCTGGTCTGGGGTCAACTGCTGAAGAAATGCTTCCCACTGCTGGAGCGGCATTCCAAGATTTTGATCAAGGTCTGCGCCGAGCCACTGATGCACCAACTGCCAGCGATGCGATCGAGCAAACTTCTCGACATGATATTTAAATCGCTGTTGCAGATAGTCGCGCTGCCGGGGCGAAAGATTGAGAATCTCATCGATTTCCGGGGCGGAGAGATCCTGAAGCTTAAGGGTGAGATAGTCGACACAGTCGGGCTGTCCCTGTGCTTCGAGGTAGCTGATCAACTCAGTGATGACGCGATCGCGCAACACAAAATCGGTTGGATCAGTCATTTCCGCCATCATTTGTTCCCGCACCTGCTGCACCAGAGGCGATCGGCTGTGCTGTTCAGCTTCTTCGCTTTTTGCGCTCTCAATCGCCATTTCTAAGTCGATCGCGGTTTCGGGAGGCTGACGGTGAGCAAATCCCTGAGCGCGGAGGACAATGAGCTGCTGGGTGCGCCGTCCGGGAAGAGCAATTCTGCGCTTGGCATAGTGTTCGGTAAAGGCCATGTATTCTGCCAGTTCCAGTCGTGTGCGCGGCGAGTAATCCTCCGGCAGGGTGTTCTCGCGCCGAAACGCCTTGAGCACTTCGATGTAAAATCCCTGCAAAAAGTCTTCAATCAGCCCATAGCGGGCACTAAAGCCCATCTGGGTCTGGGTTGCCACAATGTGACGGTAAACCATCGTGCTGAGATGGCTATGCAGTTCGACCCGACCTCGCTTTGAGCCTAGCTTGTAGTAGCTCAGGCACTTTTTCAGCCGATGCTGTGCCAGCGTCATTAACCAGGTTTGCTGCTGCCCAGAACTACGGATGCGATCGCTTTTGTCGCAGATACGTTCTACTTCAATAAGGATGCGATCGATCAGGATACGGATCGAGGGAAGGTGAGATATTGCTTCAGTTTCAAGCTCACTCAGTAATTTCGCTGTCAATTCTTCCCGAAGCTGCAAGTCTGCCGCTGAATATTCAGAAGTATGGTTGACTGGGGCAGCATTGACCCCGACAGGAGAATGAGGAGTGGAGGAATTGGTCTGGATGGGGGCATCCGGTAGATCACCGACAGATGAAAAGGGGTTGGGAATCACGCAAGGAAACTCACTCGCCACAGAAAGGAAACAGGAGGAATTCACAGGTTCAGAGTTCATAAATGAATTGCAGGGTGATGCACAACGACAACAGCGCAGAACGGGAGTTCCAGAATTTTGAGCTTCACGACTCAGGTTCTTAGAACTCAAAACCGTCTGAGATGTTTCTGCCCGATTGCCGATGTCTACATCTAAAGTTTGGGAAACTCCGGCTCTTGCCCGTTTTTAGCAGCCACTTTTTTTTGTGGTTTCCGGATGGGAACAAATTCAATTGATATACCGCAGGCTTGAGCAACCCAAAATGTTGGATTCACCCTAGGCGCAAACAAGGCTGGAGTGCTGCTCCTGCTGATTTTTACCTGCCGCTCGTCCTGTGAGGCTACAATCTGGGAGATCGGTCCTTCCGCTCCACCTTAGGAGGACAATTCTGCAACTGGATCGCCCGCAGCAATCAGGAAATTTTTGTCGTTGTTGGTGAACTGCCTTTCCGCGATTGTCCAGATAAATCGTCCAGATAAAGGGATAAGTGCTGCGAATCTAGCTTCTGTTCCGCTCCCCTCGCGAGTCAATTTCAGTATCCCCTCAGCGTGCTTCCCGCGATGAGAGAGTGACTTTCAGATCTGCAACCGCTTCCCAGCCCAATCCTTTGCGAAGGACGATCGGTTCTGCCTGGGTCAGGTCGAGGATGGTAGACACTTGAGTACGAATCGGAGACTGATCATCAATAATGATGTCAACCCGCTGATCAAGCTGATCAAACAGTTCAGCCGAATCAATGAACTGATCTTCCGCATGAACCACCGTCGGCGCAGACGTAGAGATGATCGGATTTCCCAAACTCTGCAAAAGTGCCTGACAAATCGCATGATTAGGAACCCGAATTCCGGTCGTTTTGCGCTTCGGATCTTGCACCAGTCGCGGCACAAGCTTGGTTGCCGGAAGCAAAAACGTATAGGGTCCGGGGATCAGGTGACGAATTAGCCGATAGGAAGCATCACTCACGATCGCATACTGAGCAATATTTGACAGCGAAGGACACAAGAAGGTCAGCGGCTTATCGTTTGAGAGCTGCTTTAGTTTTCGGACGCGCTCGATCGCCGATTTTGCATTGAGGTCGCAGCCGATCGCATACACTGTATCAGTGGGATATAGGACGACCGCCCCATCGCGTAACGCATCGCGAATCTTTTCAATCCGTCGCATCTGGGGTGTTTCTGAATGCAATTTATAAACGATCGCCATCGGAACTCCTGATTCTCCTCACACTGCTTGCTTCATTTTGCCTTATGACGAAACTAGCTTATCTGGATTGCCCCACGGGTCTGTCTGGGGATATGTGCCTGGGTGCACTGGTTGATGCCGGCGTTCCCCTGACTTATCTGATTGAGACGTTAGAAAAGTTGGGCATCTCGGACGAATACAAACTCTGGGCAGATCGGGTACAGCGCAACGGACAGCAGGCAACCAAGGTTTTTGTCGAACTGGTTTCAAACTCCGATCGAACACATAGAGATCATGCCGGGCAGGCAGCAGCCCCTTCAGCGCATCAACCCGAAGCACACCTTCATAGAGACGATCGCGATCCTCCTCGTCGCTCCACTCACGCCGAAGATCACCGTCATTCCGATCATCCCGCTCCTCACAATCATCCCCTGCATCATCATGCCGAGCGAAACTTACCCGAAATCGAAGCGTTGATTCGATCGGCTCAGTTGGCCCCCCGCACCGAAGCCTGGAGCCTGGCAGTCTTTCGTCGGCTAGCTGAAGCAGAAGCAGCAGTGCATGGCATTCCGCCAGAGTCAGTTCACTTTCACGAAGTGGGCGCAACGGATGCGATCGTTGATATTGTGGGAACCTGTGCCGGGCTGGACTGGCTGGGGGTCGATCAAATTTACTGTTCTGCTTTACCGATCGGTGGAGGAACAGTTCGCGCAGCCCACGGTCGTCTACCCGTTCCGGCTCCGGCAGTTCTGAAGCTGTGGGAAATGCGTCAGGTTCCTATCTACAGCAACGGGATCGATCGCGAACTCGTAACGCCCACAGGTGCAGCTCTGGTGACAACGCTGGCAGATCAATTTGGTGCACCGCCACCGATGACGCTTCAAAAAGTAGGGCTGGGCGCGGGATCAATTCATCTACCGCTCCCCAACATTCTGCGGCTGTGGATTGGTACTGCTGAAGCTGGGCCAGCCAAGAAACTGCATCAAGCCAATTCCCCTTCAAAGCAAACTGTTCTTCATTGCAACGCAGCCCCGCTTGCAACAAGCCATCTGCTTCCTTCAGAGAAAAAACCGCTTCAGAGGATTCATTCTGCCCATCACTCATCTGAAGCTGCGGGGATCAAGGAAACGGTCGGTCAGCAGGAAACTGTCACGGTGTTAGAAACGCAAATTGATGATCTCAATCCCCAGGCGATTGGCTACGTAATGGATGCGCTGCTTCGGGCAGGGGCACTGGATGTCTTTACCCAGCCCATCGGTATGAAGAAATCGCGGCCGGGGCTATTGTTAACGGTAATTTGTCGTCCAGAGCAGATCGAAATCTGTGAAGCGATTATGTTTCGGGAAACAACTACCCTGGGCATCCGGCGAGCCCAGCAGGCAAGAACCGTGCTCTACCGGGAAATTGAAACGGTGCAAACGGTTTACGGAGCAATTCGCGTCAAGGTTGCGCGGCAATCAAAATTGGGTGCAGTGGTGAATGTGCAGCCAGAGTATGAAGATTGTGCTGAAATTGCCCGAAAAACTCAACAACCCTGGCGTGAAGCTCATCGAGTTGCGATCGCAGCGTGGTATCATCAATTCCGTGAATCTAACCAATAAACTGAAAAACTATAAGCTACAGAGGGAGAGCAGCCGGGAGCGGCTCTTTACCTGCTTACAAAGCCGTAACTCTGTGCCGGACTGGTTCCAGTTCACCTGGTCGAAAATCTGGTGAAGAATATACAGCCCACGACCGCACTCATCAAAGTCACTGATGTTGTACTGGTTAAAATCTGAGCTACCGCAACAGCAGTCCGGCACAAAACCTGTTCCCTGATCGGAAATGACCCACCAGTACTGATCTTCTAAAACAAAAAACTCGACCAGAATAATCTTACTGGGATCAAGGTTATTTCCATGTTTCGCAGCATTAACCAAAGCTTCCTGCAAACCCAAACGTAGCTCTGGCTGCCATTTGGGAGGAATATCTGCCAATAGCAGATCCAAAATAGGGCATAAGTGAAGAGTCGAGGCAAAACTGACTGTGCCCCACTTGCGACCGCTTGGACGCGGTGAGATGGAAATCACCGAAGAACCCTCTCAGCTTTCAAGTGGATGACTTGCACCGCTTTTGAGTTCACAAATATCTTGCGACTCAAAAACCTATCAGACTCAGCCATTGCATATCCTAAAAGAATCATTGAAGACACACAACAGCACTTGAGATTTGACTTGATACTTAGCTATCCAACCGCGTATGACGGCATAGACACTTCCATCGGACTAAGTTCATCCTAGCATAGCCCTACCACCTTTATAGAACCCTCTCAGTATCCGACTGCGACGGATAGATAAACCGATAGCTTAAGTGAGGCGATCGGGTGAAGCTTGAGGAAAACACAGTTTACTTTACCCTGAAGCTTGCCCTTAATTCGTTGCATTGATCGCCTTATCAGCCTAGGGAGAGGTGGTATACAGAGGTAAATTTGTTTTACTACAGGGGCTTCACATCAGTTTTACTATAGGTGCTTCAGACTCTATCTTTACATAAGGAAAATACGGTACGGAGTTGCAGGCTCAGTTGCAGACAGGGATGTAATGTTTCAATGAACTCTCAGTGAAAGCACTAGCCTTCAGTAAAAAAAGATGGCAAGCTAGTGTTCACCACGAGGGTTTCAACTTAAACCGATATACGAATAGATGCGTTAGCCCCCAGATAGGAAGATTCGATTGTTAGTAAAAGTTTCAATCTGACTTCTTAACTGCATCAATCCGGCGAACAAAAATTTTCTCTCTATTTTTGAGTAACAGAATGGTGAGCGTGATGTGGAGGAGAAGCTCCAGATGAGCCAGGTAAAACTACTGAATGTTGATATTGATAATCTCTCAATGACGGAGCTGCTTGAGAAGCTGAATCGCGGCACGGTATTTACGCCGAATGTCGATCATCTTGTAAAGCTGCAAGCCGATCGCGAATTCTTTGAGGCTTACCAGGACGCAGACTTCAGAACTTGCGATAGTAAAATTTTATACTATATAGCAAAGCTGCTGGGTTGCCCGGTTAAGGAAAAAGTTTCCGGGTCGGATCTATTCCCTGCCTTCTGCGAATACCATAAGCGCAGCGAAGACATCTCTATCTTTCTGCTTGGAGCGCGAGAAGGAGTTGCGGCTGAGGCTCAGCGTCGGATTAATGCAAGAATTGGCAGAGCCATTGTCACCGCTGTGCATTCTCCCTCCTTCGGGTTTGAGCGGAGCGAAGAGGAATGCGAACAAATTATTGACCTAGTCAATCAATCTGGAGCAACAGTCCTCGCGGTGGGAGTTGGTGCACCAAAACAGGAAAAGTTTATCCATAAGTACAAGCACCGCTTTAAGCACGTCAAGATCTTTATGGCGGTCGGTGCAACGATCGACTTTGAGGCAGGAAACGTGCTGCGTGCACCCAAATGGGTTAGCGAAACGGGTCTAGAATGGCTTTACCGCCTGCTTTCGGAGCCACGTCGTCTCTGGCGACGCTATTTAGTCGAGGGACCATCTTTCTTTTGGCTAACCTTTTTGCAAATGTGCAATCTCTACCGAGATCCGTTTAAGGAAAAAGGCTCTGAAGCATCCACGGCAACCCGGATTACCGCCTGAGCAAAATATTGCAATTGTTCAGTAATCGAAGACGGAGGCAGGACTTTTACCCTGCCCCATTTTTTTGCCTTAATTTTTTGCCTTAATATAAAATACCTTAGGAAAATCCCTTAGAGGGATGTCTGAGCAAACTGCCAGCAAACTGCCAAAAGCAGCATGAAACTGGCTGAAAGTGCTGCTACGATAGGGGCACATTCGGGAAGCCTGACGACAACCGATCGATCCAGCAGTCGTCATTGAGTCGTCGTTGAAGGGAGAGTCTGCAATGGGATTGTTTGAGGATTTAAGCGGCTTTTTGGAAAGCAGACTGGAGGAATTTCTGCGAAATAACCCTCATCTCGAATTGCAGGCACTTGCTGACAAGCTTGCGGAACAGGAGGAAGAAGCCATTCGCCTGCTGGGAAACTTGCGCCTGCGCGAAAAACAGCTTCAGGACGAAATCCTGAATACGGCTCAGGAAATTCAACGCTGGCATGTGCGAATCGAAAAGGCAAAGAATGCTAATCGGCTCGATCTCGTAAAGCCTGCCGAAGAACGAGAAGCTGCACTGCTGCGCCAAGGCAATCAGCTTTGGGGGCAAATGGAACTTGTCAAGGAGCGTGTCAAGCAGGCGATCGAGCTTCAGAGCCAAATTAAGGTGCGCCGTCAGGAAATCAAGGTTAAATTAACCGAAGCAGAGGCGGCTGCTCGTGCCACCGCACAGTCAGAGCAGTTTCAAACTGACCAGCAGTGGCAAACAATCGGCTGGAACCAGGGCTTTAGTTCCAACACTGCCGCCGATCCGCTTGAGCAGTCCTTCCGGCGCTGGGAGATGGATGAGGAGCTAGAAAATCTAAAGCGGCAGATGGGTCGCTAACCGAAACGGGAGGGAATTAAAAAATCGTTCCCCTGGCGTTTTCCACAGGAGTGGCGAAGTTTTCCACAGACTTTGCGGGGGTTTTCCACAGGCTTGGGGATTTTCTGGACTGCTGAACCTATTCCCACTCGATCGTCCCAGGTGGCTTTGAGGTAATGTCATAAACAATGCGATTCACCCCACGTACTTCATTCACAATCCGGTTAGAAATGGTTTCCAGCAGATCGTAAGGCACTCTTGCCCAATCTGCTGTCATGCCATCCTCACTGCGAACAAACCGGAGCACGATCGGGTAGGCATAGGTGCGCTGGTCGCCCATCACGCCTACACTGCGGATCGGCAGCAGCACGGCAAACGCCTGCCACAGCTCATGATACATACCGGCACGGTTGATTTCCTGCCGCACAATCAGATCAGCATCGCGGAGAATGTTGAGCCGCTCGGCGGTTACTTCGCCCAGAATCCGAATTGCCAGTCCGGGACCGGGGAACGGCTGCCGCTGCACAATTTCTTCGGGTAGCCCGATCGATCGTCCCACTTTTCGCACTTCGTCTTTAAACAGCTTGCGAAGCGGCTCGATCAGCTTGAACTGCAAATCTTTGGGCAATCCGCCGACGTTGTGGTGGCTCTTGATTTTGACTGCTACTCGTTCGCCCGTTTGAGGATCAACGTTGGTGTCTGCCGATTCGATCACATCCGGGTAAAGCGTACCCTGTGCCAAATAGTCAAACGGACCCAGCCGCCGCGATTCTTCTTCAAATACATGAATGAACTCATGTCCGATCCGCTTGCGCTTTTCTTCGGGATCGGTCACGCCTTCCATTTGCGCCAGGAATCGATCGCGAGCGTTGATATATTCCACCGGAATGTGAAACTGCTCCTGGAAGAGTTTGAGTAGCCGCTCTGGTTCTCCCTTTCGCATAAAGCCCTGATCGATAAACATACAGGTCAACTGTTCACCGATCGCCTTATAGAGCAAAAACGCCAGTGTCGAGGAATCCACTCCACCGGAAAGTGCCAGCAGCACTCGTCTATCGCCAACTCTGGCACGGATCTCGCGAATCGATTCTTCCACAAAAGCCGCTGTCGTCCACGTGGGTTCACAGTCGCAGATGTGATAGACGAAGTTGCGAATCAGCGCGATCCCACCGATCGAATGCACCACTTCGGGATGGAACTGCACGCCGTACAGCTTTTTATCGTGGTGGGCGATCGCCGCGCAGGAGGTATTTTCGGTGTGGGCAAGCGTTTCAAACCCAGTGGGCAGATGAGTGACTGAATCCCCATGGCTCATCCACATCGTGGTGCCGTCTTCCACGTTGGTCAACAGGTCAGTTGGGTCATCAATATACAGCGACGCTTTGCCATATTCTCCTCGCTCTGCTCGCTCGACCCCGCCGCCCAACTGCTGCACCATAAGCTGCATTCCATAGCACACGCCCAGGATGGGAACGCCCAAATTCCAAATTTCGGGATCGCAGTGGGGCGCGTAGTCGTCGTAGACCGAGCTGGGTCCGCCAGAAAGAATAATGCCTTTGGGGTTAAGCTGGCGCAGTTGTTCGATCGTAGTGCGGTACGACAGCACTTCAGAGTAAACCTGGGTTTCCCGAATACGTCGGGCAATGAGCTCAGAGTATTGTGAACCGAAGTCTAGAATCACAATGATCTGGCGATTGAGCTTTTCCGCAGACGATGCGGTTGGGGGTTGTTCGGTTTGAAGAGTCACCGCTTAATCCTGCTGTTACATCCTTAATTGATTAACCAAGATAACTTGCTAAACCGCTCTGAAGAGCGCGAAGTAAAACCCTTTCGTTAAACGTAATAATTTTTGAATATTTAATCCAGATTAACAAACCTGTGCAGCAATGTTGCGCCAATTTTGCTCTGTACTAGAATTTGCCGATCGCGATCGAACAGGACTGATCCCACCTGTACTAGCTGACTGCAGTGGATCTGGATATAGGCAGTAGCGCGGCGATCGATTTGCTCTGCGATCGAACCATAAACCTGATTAACCCAGTGACTTCCCTCCACCGCATCCAGCTTTCGCAGATATTGTAAAGCAGCCTCAGTCGTTGGACTGGAAAACACTGCCTGCACATCGAGAGTCGGCAGTCCCGAATTGGCACAGTGCGCTGCTAAGATTTCCTGCCGTCCGTCAGCGACATGATGATGCGTGTGAAAAATGCCGCCTGCCAGTTTAATCAGCTTGCCGTGATAGCCAAACAGCAGCACCGATCGCACCCCCTGTAAGCCTGCTTCCACCAGCATCGATCCCAGCCAGTTTGCCGTTTTAATTAGCCGATCGGCACTGATGCCCTGCTGCTCTGCCAGATCCAGCCCATTCTCACCAATACAAAAGACCAGCCCGTCATTTCGGTTGGCTCGCTGCTGAAGCTCCTGCCGAAACAGTTCAAGTTGTCCAGGTGCGCTGAGCGGTTGAGCGATCCCCGATGTTCCCAGCAGCGATAAACCCTCAACAACGCCAAAAGCCGCATTAGAAGTTCGCGTTGCCAGCGACCGACCCTGCGGCAAAATGATCGTCACTTGAATAGCGGTTTCTGGGGGTAGCCATGCTGCCAGATTGTAGTGCAGTAATCGCTGAGCATAGTCATAAATGGCAGGCTGATGGTTAGCGTAGATTTGTTTGCCGATTCCTTCGCCGCCTCGAATCACGATTAAATCTGATCCTTCGGGCATCAGCTCAACCAGTGCCCAGACGGGTGTATCTCGTGTCAGATCCAGATTGTCTCCGGGATCACTGCGGCTAATTGCTAAAGCAGCAGTGTCAGACAAAAGGGCAATTTGCTCGATCGCAATCTCAGCCGTTTCATCGGGTTCGATTAAATCGATCGATACTGAAGTCAGCGGAAATCGATCCTCTTCAAGCCATCGCAGAGCTGCAACTGCCGCAGCACAGGCAAAGACGGGTAGAGTATAGCCTGATTGAGGGGGAGAAACAGGGTCAAACAAGGGAGAGTAACAGATATTAATCAAGTAAAGTTGGGGGCACAGAATTAGGAAGACTAGGGATGCTCCCCACCTAGCTCAGCAAAAACAAGGGTTGCCATTCGTTAAGATAGGTCTATCTTCCCGTTTCATTTCTAAACATTAACTCAAGTTGCGCCTGTGAATCCTGTTGTTGATTACCTTCGCATTAGTCTGATCGATCGCTGTAATTTTCAGTGTCAGTACTGTATGCCGGAAGGAGCGGAACTGGAGTACATCCGCAAGCAGGAAGTTTTAACCGATGCAGAACTGCTGACACTGCTGCGCGAAGTGTTTATTCCCTGCGGCTTTAGCCGATTTCGCCTGACCGGGGGTGAGCCGTTGCTGCGTCCGCAGGTGGTGAGCCTGGTGCAGCAAATTGCCGCGCTGCCAGAAACTCAGGATCTCTCGATGACCACAAATGGCTTTTTGTTAGCAGACCTTGCACAAGGACTTTATGATGCTGGACTGCGCCGCATCAACATCAGCCTCGACTCCCTGGAACCTGAAGTATTCGATCGAATCATTGGCAACCGGGGCAGAACCCGCTGGCAGCAGGTCTGGAGCGGTATTCAGGCGGCGCATCGAGTTGGCTTTGATCCGCTCAAGCTGAATGTGGTGGTGATTCCAGGCGTGAATGACCATGAAGTGCTGGACTTAGCGGCACTGACGATCGATCGCCACTGGCACGTTCGCTTTATCGAGTTTATGCCGATCGGCAATGGGAATCTGTTTGGGGACAAAGGTTGGATTGATTCTGAAACCCTCCGGCAGCAGATTCACCAGCGGTGGGGCCTGGTTGAGGCACGGGTGCGGGGCAACGGTCCTGCGGATGTGTTTCAGATTCCAGGCGCAAAAGGAACGCTCGGCTTTATTAGTCAAATGTCAGAATGCTTTTGCGATCGCTGTAACCGGATGCGGCTCTCAGCGGATGGCTGGTTGCGCCCCTGCCTGCTAAATGAAACCGGACAAATTGATTTGAAAACTGCTTTGCGATCGGGGGTTTCCACCCGTGAGCTTTGTGCTCAGGTGCAGGTACTGCTTGACCTTAAGCCTGCAATTAACTTCAAACAGCGGGAGTCGGGCACAGTCGGAACCTATACCCGCACCATGTCCCAAATCGGCGGCTAAACGGCTAAAAATCAAACAAGCCCCCGGACTGACGGTGTCCAGAGGGCTTGCAGAAAACTTGTCTCGATGAACCGACTCCGCAGCCGCACGGAGACGATCGCTGACGACAATTTCGCCAAGAATTGCGATGGGAGAATTTAAGCCTGACGCGAGTAGTACTCAACCACCAGCAGTTCGTTGACCTGAAGCGCAACCCATTCGCGCTCTACGACGCCATTGACTTTACCTGTTATCTTGCCTTTATCAAATTCCAGGTGGCTGGGCAAGTGCGCCAAGCCAGGGAACTGTAAATTTGCCTCAACGAGCTTGCGAGAACGCTCTGTATCGCGCACTGCAATCACTTCACCCGGTCTGCACTGATAGCTGGCAATATTGACCACGCGACCGTTAACCGTGACGTGACCGTGATTCACCAGCTGACGCGCACTAGGAATCGTCGGAGCCATGCCCAACCGAAAAACGGTATTATCCAGCCGCATTTCCAGCAGTTGCAGCAGCACCAAACCTGTTGAACCCGCCGCACGACGTGCCTTACGCACATAGCGAAGGAGCTGTCGCTCAGAAACACCGTAGTTAAAGCGGAGTTTTTGCTTTTCTTCCAGTCGTACCGCGTATTCAGAACGCTTCTTGCGTGCTTGCCCGTGCTGTCCGGGGGGATATGCTCGTCGGGCACTCTTGCGGGTTAAACCGGGTAACTCGCCCAAACGACGCACAACTCTGAGGCGCGGACCTCGATATCGTGACATCTAGCTTCCTCTCTGTGTAAAACTTACCCAAAAGTATTATTCTAGCGGCTTTATGCAAAAGAGAACAGATCTGTTTGTAATTAATTCAGTCAACTTTGATTTGGTCTCGTTAATTTTGGACGGCTTCTCGCAGAATCAACTTGCTCAGGGCAGGCTACAGGCGTTAGTTCTTGGTGTTAGTTCTTAAAGATTGCTTTTATCTCAAATATCGCTTTTAAGCGATCGCCTCTTTGCGCTTTGCGCGATTGTTCCAATCTAGCTTCTTTGGTTGCTTCTTGATGATTAGTCTCGCTTACTGCTGACGGTCGCTTTCATTGTAATAAGCAATAATTCGCGAAAAATGCAGTGTGCGCCATCACAAAAATAGATTTGTGCTAGTATATGGAACTGGATAGAGGCTCCTGCTCTCACAAGACTGTGCGGCATGACACGCTCAACCGGAGCGGCACTGAGTTAATCAGCAGGGGCATAGACAGAAAAAATTAGAACATTTCCATAACAATAACCATGACAAAAGGTGTTATGAACCAGCAGGTTGCTCACCCGATGGAGAAATTGCAGCGACACGTTCGCTCGCTCGTTCAGTCAAACGTGCTGAAATCGACCGATCGCATCTGGAAAATTGCTTTTCTTTATGGCGACGATTGGGCGTTCTGGAAGCGCGAGCTAGAGGACTTTGACTTTTTAATGCAGGATACGATCGAATCCCTGCTTGCCGTTGAAACTTGGGAAGACGACGAATAAAACGCCCGGTTTTCTCTGGTTTTTCGCAATGTGCAGCTTCAGCTTCTGAACGCCCAGATAGACCTGTTAGGGCTGAGGTGAGTGGGCTTGCTCCAGCTTTTGCCCGAATAGCTCAACGTCGGGACGAACTTTAGCGCGAATCACCAGCGCAGTTACGTTATCGTGCCCGTTTTGCTCATTTGCTAGATTAATCAGTTGCGTCACCCCCTCTTCGAGCGAAGCCTGGGTTCGCAGCATTGGCTCCAGACAAGTTTGCCATTGCCGTTCGAGCAAATTGTTATCGGATAAGCCGTCAGAGCAAAGCAGCAATAGCAGGTCTTCTGTTAGTTCGAGGAACTTGACATCTGGATTAATAAAGTTCTCGTCTCGGGGACCAAGTGCCTGAGTAAGCTGATAAGCATCGGGACGGGCATAGGCGATCGACGGTTCAACGCCGCGCTGGATCTCACGCTGCCCGACTTCGTGATCGGTTGTAAGCTGCTCTAGTCCACGCGATCGACTGAGGCGATAAAGGCGACTGTCTCCCACATGGGCAATCGCCATCTCGGTGTTTTGGATCAGCACCAGCACCAGGGTCGTTCCCATGCGTCCGCTGCCCGATCGCTCGTCCTCTTGATTACGCTCGTAAATTGCCCGATTGGCTTGCATAATACCTTCCCGAATGCAGGCTTCGCTGGGGAGGTTATCCTGCCATTGGGCTGCAAAATATTGACTAAGCGTTTCAACCGCCAGTGCACTTGCCACTTCTCCGCCTGCATGACCGCCCATTCCGTCACAGAGAATGTAGAGTCCTTTTGCGTCCAGACTGCGACCCTGAGGCGTTTCGACTTTGCGGAACTCTGTCTGGATATTAAAGCAGTCTTCGTTGTGGTTCCGCTGCCGCCCGACATCAGTACTCGCTGCGTCTTCTAGACTAATTAGCTGCATTGGAAGGATGATCGTGGGCAATTCATCGTTTTCTGACTCCCCTTCCTCTTGTAGTGAAAGGTCAAATTGTGCTGCGCCTGGGACAGAGTTCAGGGCAGGCAGGCTAAACGGAACTGTGCTGTCTTCTGCGTCTGGCATGGCATTGGCGGGGAACGGTGGAGCCGTGTCATCCTCAGGGGAACTGTAGGAATCGAGCGGTTCAGTTCGGTCAGAGCTACTGGTCATATTGTCGTTGGTTTGCAGCAGAATGGCGATCGCTTCGATACGGGTACGTAACGCCTCAGCAGACGTGATTTTGCCGAGCATCAGCTCATGGTGTAACAGTGCCAGTTCTGTCCGATAGGTGTGCTGCGACTCCTGGAACAGCTGCTGCCACAGGTCTGCCAGCATTTTGATCTCAGTGGTTTGGTGAGATGGATCAAAATAAAGCCGTTGCAGACAAAGCAAATAGTCTTCGTCTACATACAGGTTTGCTAGTTCTAGAAGACTGCGGCAAGCTTGATGAGGTTCCAGCAAAGACCAGAGGGTCGCCATTTCGTGCAGCCAGTGCAGTATTTGCAGCGGCAAAACGGTTTCTTCTGCCCAGACTGCCTGGAGCTGAGGCAGGTGCGATCGATCGGCAAGCAGAATCACCGAAACCCCATTGGTTTGCCAGGCATCGTGAATATCAGGCAGTGCCAGAGAATGATAGTCGGTCTGCAGTTCCAGATAAGCGTTAACTTCAGGCGTAATGTGATCGCGTTGCAGCAGTTGGAGCGGGGTGGGTTGCAGGGGCTGACAGTCTAACACCCGCATGGTGAACTCTTGGGGCACGATTTGAGCCGCGATTGCTAAATCAGAGCATTTTTCGAGAATGCGATAGCGCTGCTGTTGATCCAGGTACTCGGCGGTTAGGTTTGGGGCGATCGAGGCAGTGGCAGTTTCCTCTGCGAATGCTTCCCGCGTACAAACGGCATACCAAGTCGTGCCTGTGAAGGTTTGACAGACAGGACATCGTTCAAGCTGAACCGAAACAAGCGTGCCACAGCCAGGACAGGACTGCTCAGCCAGCAAATGCCCACAAGCCTGGCAGAACCGATGCGTGTCTGGGTTTTCGGAAGAACAATTGGGACAAATCAGCATCAGAGCCATTCCTCTAATCCTGCGACGGTTGCTGAAAGAAGTTGCCTGTTGCGCCAGATGCTTCTCTAGAACGGAAACTGGAAAAGCATGACGAGAAAAAGCGCAACTTGATCCAGGTGATGCGATCGATGACCTGTGCCAGAGAGCTGATCGCCCTTCAGAATAGGTTTCCCGCCGGGACGGCTTCAGTTACTGCTTGCTGCACCGACTTATTGCACATTCTGCTGATTGCACATTCTGCACATGTTGATCGGTTGCAGGGCTGTAATTCCTGTCAACCATCAGCTTAACTTGCCATCGGCTCCACATTCGTTTAACTTCAACATTACAGCAATTGCCGCCATCGTCTCCGGTTCCGCCTGCCTTTGCTGTGATCTGAGGCGAGTCAGCCCAATTTTAGAGAATTTATGCCTGCCGCATGGACGTTGAGAGGTCAGCCCTGGGTATGGGGCGATCGAACCTATCTTATGGGAATTTTGAACGTCACACCCGATAGCTTTAGCGATGGGGGACAGTTTAACGCGCTCGATCATGCCCTGAAACAAGCAGATCATCTCGCTCGATCGGGGGCAGATATTTTGGATATTGGCGGACAGTCTACCCGTCCCCAGGCAGAAATCGTTTCGCTTCAGGAAGAACTCGATCGCGTCATTCCCGTGGTTCGCGCCATCCGCACCATTCAACCCACTTCTGCTGATTTAGCATCACCTGTTTTGAAGGAGATTCCAATTTCAGTCGATACAACGCGAGCGGAAGTTGCCCGGTCTGCCGTTGAAGCGGGAGCCGATTTGATTAACGATGTTTCTGGCGCAACTTATGATCCTGCTATGCTGCCGACCGTAGCTGAATTGGGTGTTCCAATCGTGCTGATGCACCTGCGCGGTACGCCGAAAACGATGCAGCAGTTAACCGAATATCATGACCTGCTGGGAGAAATCTACGAGTTTTTAGCCCACCGGATCGAGGCTGCGGTCAGTGCAGGAATTTTGCCCGATCGCATCATGATTGATCCGGGTATTGGGTTTGCAAAGACTTATGCTCAGAATCTAGAGCTGTTACGCGGTCTACCTCACCTTCGGTCGCTGGGCTGCCCAATGCTGGTTGGGACTTCTCGCAAAAGTTTTATCGGACATCTGCTGAACCAACCCGATCCGCAGCAGCGCGTTTGGGGAACTGCCGCGACCTGCTGTGCCGCGATCGAAGGCGGAGCCGATGTGTTGCGGGTGCATGATGTTCGCGAGATCCATGATGTCTGTCGCGTCGCAGATGCCATTTGGCGATCGAATTAAGCGATTCCGATCATGCGCCCTTGCCGGAGTCACCATTGTTGGAACGCTGTTCTGGCGTAGAAATGAGTTCAGATACCCCTTCGCTCAGGTCTCTGGGATTCATAAAGACCACTTTTGCGTTTGCACTTTGACCTAACTGAAGGTTGGCATCGACATATCTTTGAGCAACCAGGTAGCGCAGAATCTCTTCTCCTCTGGGCGTTCCTTGGACTGCCTCTGAAATGCGCTGCACTGACTCTGCGATCGCCGTTGCATTTTCGATCGCCGCCTTTTTGCGTCCGGCTGCCTCCGCTTCCATTGCCCGCTGTTCACTCTGGGATGCCCGCTCTCGCTCCAGCGCAGTTTTGATACTTTCGGGAAGCTGAATATCTTGCACTTCTACCCGCGTCACCTTCACGCCCCAGGGGTCAGTGGCTTCGTCCAGGCTTTCAGACAAAGAACGGTTGATGGACGCTCGCGAGGAATAAATCTCTTGCAGATCCATGCTGCCAATCTGCGATCGCAGGGTGGTGACGACCAGATTTTTCAGGGCTTCTTCAATATCTGTAATTTTGTAGTATGCCTGACGCAGCTCAAGAATTTGCCAGAAGATCACCGCATCAATCTTAATCGTTACGTTGTCTTTGGTGATAACGTTGCTGGGATCGATGTCGAGAATTTGCTCACGCATCGAAGCTTCGATCACCAGCTCATCAACGATCGGCAGCACCCAGAAGTTTAATCCTGCCGTCAGTGTGCGGTGATAGCGTCCCAGCCGTTCGACCAATGCCTGATTGCCTTCGTTAACACGCTTGACCGAACCAACCGTTGCCCCCAACACTGTCAGCACAACGGCAAAAACCCAAATCAAAGGAGAATACATAACCCTATTGGCGATTGAGCCAGCTACAACATTGTGCCTTCTAGTTCAAATATACCGTTAGCGATCGGTTTTAGTCCTGATTTTCGTCCTTCAGAGGGCTCTGTCCTGAGGCAATCTAGCTTTTGATTCGGGGACGATTGGAAAAGTCTTCAATCTCCTCTAGAAACGTGGTTGGAAGCACCATGAGCGTAAGTCCCTGCCGCCCCACCACATAAACCATTTGCCCTGGCGCAATGCTGATGTCAGAAATCTGGCAGCGCGCCCGCCACAGTGCCCCTTCATAAGACACTAGCCCAATGCCGCTTGGGGGAATCGTTTCCGTCACCGTTGCTTCCTGCGCCGGACTCAAATCAATCGATGCCTTTGGAACCATACCGCGCAGCACCACAATAAGGGCGATCGAGAGGATTCCCCAGAGGATGACTTGTACTGTTGCCGAAGCGAGGGAGAGTGCAGCAATGCCCGTGATTAACGCTGCAATTCCTATTGCCGCTGCGCTCGGTTCACCTGCCAGCGTCCCTGCCATCAGACACAGAAAGCCGACAAATAGCCATAGAGTAGAGGGAGGCAGGCTCATGATAAGAAATGAAGCGAGAAGACCTATTCGCTCACCTGGAAATGATTCTCTTGGAAATGATTTTCCAAGGCGATCGAACTTTTAGATCTCTGTAGAATGCTTCAAATTTAGCTGAAACTAAGGGCAATCGGGGGAAAAGTACGGTGATACTTAATTATTCAGAAAATCATGCCAAAAAGATCATTCACGAAGATATGAGTCTTTAGAGAGCTTGTCAGAGGAGGGTCGATCGGCATTTCACACGGCTACCTTTCACCCCTGGTTTCCCCTATTTAGGAAAAACTGAGCCTGGTTCAGTCAAACTCCTCCAAAATTGGGGAATTGAGGCGGCTGAAAAGAATAGAACGAGGCTGATTCGACAGGTGTACCCCGTAGCCCACTCTGGGGAAAGGGCAATTCGAGTCACAAATATGCCTTTTCAAGATGCCTTTTCAAACCTACTTTTCAGACTTGCTTAGGCTTCTGAAGTTTCTTTGGTCATCGGCGGCTTCCGGCGTTGTCTGCGTCTGAGCAGTTGCGTGGCTGCAAGCGGTAAGCCTCCGGGCAGGATAAACATGACGAGCGGCAGGTTATTCAGCAAGCAGTCGGGGTTCAGGTCGCACAGGTTTTGCTGCGCCGCCTGCTGACGCTGAGCTAGGGTGCCTGAGACGAGCTGCTCCATTGGCAGGGCAGCCACTTTCAGCCAGTTTGTAAAGTTTGGCGGCAGCGTAGCGTTTAGCCGCAGCTTCAGGTTTGCGGTCGAAAAAGATTGGGCATAGGCAGACGAGAGAAACGGCTTGTAGCGTTCTGCTTCGGGCGTGAGCTGTTTGATAAACGCGAGGCTGACCCCCTGCAAAAGCTGCCGCAGTGCCTTGGTTTCTTCATCGGGGCGTTCACGAACAAAAATGCTTTGGGTCAGAGAGTGGTTGAGATTTGCCGGATCGCCTACGCTAAGATGGGTTGCGCCGATCGCCGTCAACAGATACTTCTTGTCCGTCTTCAACTCGGTAAACGGCAAAAACTGCTGACTCACCGCAGGCGTAATCGCATCGTCTGTGCTGGCAAGCATCAGCGTTGGAACTGCCACCTGTGCCAAGCTTTTTGCATCAAACAATCGCCCGATCACCGGATTCAGCAAAATGGTTTGAGCAATTCTGCTATCGCGGAGCTTGCCGACCTGTTCGGGTAAATCTGCTGCATTGCACTGAAGCAGATCCGCAGGCGAAAAGGCGACTGGGTTTGGGTCATTGCAGAACTCGCGCAGGTGCTTGAGGTTAGGCTGTGCCCCTGCCAGTGCTAATGCCGTATAGCCGCCCAGCGAATGACCAATAATTGTGACCTGCTCGGTGTTGAGCTTGTCTCGGAGCCGACTGGAAAAGCGATTCATCTGCTGCAAGCGATCGAGCACAAAGCTGACATCCTTAGGACGATCGACAAACTCCGAGGCAGGCAGGATGGTACTCATCGCATTTACCCCAGCGTTATCCAGTGAGCTGCTGGTGAGCCAGGCAACGTTGCTGCCCGGATGCTCGACTGCGACAACCGTGATGCCATTCGATGCGAGATGATATGCCAGATAGCTGAGAAACCGCCGATCGGCTCCAAACCCGTGGGACAGCACGACCAATGGGCCCTGAGTGCGGCGACTCCAGTAGAGGTCAATGGGAATTGATCGATCGCGTTGATAGTCGCGCAGCGTCAGCGATTGCTTCCAGACCCACTGCTGCCCCATCTGAGCCGGATCAAGTTGTGAGCGGAAGGGCGAACTTTTCACCGTCAGCTCCCGTTCCAGCATTGAACTCAGGGTTTGGCTTTGCCAGTAGGGTAAGTTGACCTGCGAAGCAAGTGCCACCGCTGAAGCCGCATCCACCGTAACGGTCTTTTCCGGGAACGATCGCAGCAGCCCCAGGAGACTCATGCCATCCCGATGGCGAGCCGCTTGCATCAAAGTCGATCGAAGCTGCGCCGGATTCGCGCTGGGAATTGCCACTTGGAGGGTGTTGAGAAACCGCTCGCCCGAAGAGGAATACAGCAGGTCTTCCACGAGCTTATCGCCCACGTTTCGGTCTAGCTGCAGCCGACTGCGAAGGGCATAGCGCACCTGATCCGTCAGTAGCGGCGCGTAAAGGCGCAGGGTGGGGGGAACCTGTCCGGTTTGGGAAAACTGCTCTAGGTCAGAGATTTGAATTGACTGCTGAAAAGGACCAATCCGAATGGCAAGCTGTTCGGCGGCAAGTACGGGAGTTGTCATTCCACAGCCTAGCCCTAATCCTAAACCCCAGACCAGTCCTTTCATTCGCTGCCAGAAACGATAGCGGCGAGGGGCAACACAAGGCTGGAGCAGCGATGGGCACGGTCTAAATGGGAGGGGCTGATAGTCGGTCATGTTGGGGCAATGGAAAACAGCACGCGCTTTGAAAACTCAAACTGTTTAGA
Organism: Leptolyngbya sp. ST-U4; assembly: GCF_039962215.1. Lineage (NCBI taxonomy): Bacteria > Bacillati > Cyanobacteriota > Cyanophyceae > Leptolyngbyales > Leptolyngbyaceae > Leptolyngbya > Leptolyngbya sp. ST-U4. Next base: position 704,911 of record NZ_JAMPKZ010000001.1, on the reverse strand, counting down.
GTTGGAGCAAATAGAACAAGCCGCCCAGCCATTGGGAATTTTGAGCGCAGACCCCCTTGCAAAGGGATGGCTGGTGTGAGGCAGACCACCGACATCGACTTCTAGTATTTCTTGATCCTGCCGACCTCATCTCTATCTGTAACATTTTTGTAACAGGCTTTTTGATATTTTGATAACTGCGTCAGTTTTTCCTAAAGGTTTTAAAGGTTCTGTACGGTGGCAGTTTGAGGAAACCACTCGACCTGACAGGCGGCTTCAGGAAGGGCAGACTCCTGCTGTCCGATCGTGCGCCAGTGGCGGCACAGCAAGCCGATCGGTGTATCCATCACCGCATCAATCCAGGATTCTCCCTGCGATCGCTTCAGGCTTGAAAAACCCTGCTCAGTTACCGTCTGCCGCAGGACGATCGGAATCTCCTTGAGCAGCCATCGACTGAGTCGGTAAAAGGTTTCGCGCCGGGTTAAAGGCTGAGCCAGAGCTACACCGTGCAGCTCGTGCAAATAGCAATTCGATCGCCCGTAGCGCGTCCACTGATGCCGCAGCTCGCGCCAGGTTGAACGATGACGATGCTGGACGATCGCCTGTTCCGCAAACTGAAGCTGCCAAAAGCCCTGCTGCTGAATTCGCCAGCACAGATCCGCATCCCCCCCTGTGGTGAGCCAGGGACGGAATAATCCTGCTTGTTCTAAAGCTTGCCGCCGGACAGCTAAATTTGCCGTCTGCCCATAGGAATAAAACGAATGGGAGAGGGTATGACACTGAGACAGAATTTGATGGCGATCGGCGTACCGCTCAAGTAAGGAAGTTCCAGGAAGCGGTAAAATCTCGCCTGCGACAATGCCAATTTTTTCACTGCCAGCTTGTTGAAAAGGCTGAACCAGATGCAGCAGCCAATCCGGCTGAGGACGACAATCAGCATCGGTAAAGGCAAGAATTTCTCCGATCGCTGCCCGAATGCCGCAGTTGCGTGCCGCGTAGGAGCTTTGAATTTGAGTTTCAGATAGCACCCGGAGTTGAATCCGGCGATGCCAAGCAGGTTCCTCTATGGGATGAGCGGGATGATCGGTTTGGGAATCGATCGCGGGTACGGCGGGCGCGATTTCTGTCTGAGAAAACTGCGAAGCTGCTAATTCAAGTAGTTCCAGGGTGCGATCGCTGCTGCCGTTGTCAACCAGCAAATATTCGACGCGAGCGGCTGGATAAGTTTGTGCCTGTAGGCACTGGAGCAATCCGGGCAAATCTGCCTCGCCGTTGTAGATGGGCACAATCACGGAGACGAGCGGGAGCCGAGCTAGGGAAGTGTCAGGCAGCTTTGCATTCGCCAGAGCCATAACGTATAGCAGGATTGCGATAGGGTTGAATTCTGAATTCTCACAGAATGCCCAGATCGATTGGGCCTAGGATCAAATGAAGTAGAAATCTGTTGCGTAATGCGAAGAACAATCGTTGGAGTGATGGGACCAGGCGAAACGGCAACCGATCGCGATTGCCAGACTGCCTTTACCTTAGGTGAGCAGATTGCCCAGCGAGGCTGGATTTTGCTGACAGGCGGACGCGCGGTGGGCGTGATGGAAGCTGCCAGCCGTGGGGCGAAGCAAGCAGGCGGACTGACGATCGGCATTTTACCGGGAACCACTGATTATGGGATGTCTGAAGCGATCGATATCCCGATTGTGACTGGCATGGGCAGTGCCCGCAATCACATCAACATTCTCACCAGCAACGTGATTATTGCCTGTGGCATGGGAGCCGGAACGGCTTCAGAAGTTGCGCTGGCTCTGAAAGCCCAAAAGCCTGTGATTCTGATGAATGTCGATCGCCTCACAGCTCAGTTTTTTCGGCAGCTTTCAAGCAATGATCCAGCAGGAGGAACGACTCCCCATTGAATTTGGGTGGCAGAGCGTGTGGAAGAGGCGATCGAGCAAGTAGCAGCCATTCTAAAGAATCGAATCTAAAGAAATGTATCGAGTTATCTAGAACAAACCTAAAGAAATATATCAACTCGTTAAAAACAACCTTTAAAAACAATGAGTTATCTCCCATTTCGCCCGTCTGCACTCTACCCTAAGAGGTTATAGACACATTGCTAGGGTAGCTTTATGGAAGCGCAGAAGTACCGTTTGGTTTGCACCCTTACCTTTGGCGACATTTATGGTCAGATTATTGTGTGGTTACTGGTGCTATTTATTAGTCTGGCAGCAGCAATGGCATTAATGGGAGCGAGCCGTCCTGTTTACGCCCTTGCAACCGTGGGCTTAATTTTGGTGTTATCGCTGCCGTTCTTACTCTTTGCGTTTGTCACAACTTTGTTAAACCACATTGAGTTTTACCCGTTCGATGCATTAGCAGATTCGCGTCGCGGTCGCTCAAACACAGTGCAGAGCCAAAAACCCGTTCAAGCTGCAAGTTAATCTAATTCCGATCGCAGTTTTATTCACTAGCCCTTTTCGATTTTTCATAACACATCTGAATTCAATACTACGTTCTGTAACGTGTTCAACGGCGTAGACTAACCCTCCTGGTAGAAGGCATTCCACGGGTAGTCTGCGCTATTGTTTAGGAACTGTTGGGGCTTTGTTTCCCTGCATCATTTTCTGATCGTCCATCTTGGCTGCTTTATGCTTACGGTTGAAGGTACAATCTGGCGTTCCCATCTCGATCGCTGGACGCTGGTTTCTCGCCAGGGAAAAGATTACGAAATTCACAAAGGCGCACCGCAAGGATTGCTTCAAATGGGGCTGAAGGTGCGAATCAAGGGGCAGGTGCGAGACGATGTGTTTTCTTTAGCCGGAATTGGTCCAGTGCTGGAGGTTCAAAGCTTTGAGCTACTCGAACCGTGACAAAACGGCAGAATTGCGCTGCGAATTGTGCGATCGGGCTGTTCCTGCGCTGACGGCACATCACCTTACCCCACGGCAAAACACCAAGCGCAAAAAACTAGATTCCGGTCCAACGATTCAGATTTGTTCTGCCTGTCATCGACAGATTCATGCCTTTTACAACAATGCCCATCTTGCAAAAGAACTCAATTCTTTAGAGAAATTGCAGCAAGACCCGAAAATGCAAAATTTTATTGCCTGGGTTAAAAAGCAATATCCGGGTAAGCGGGTTCAGGTCGATCGTCGCTAATGTCTGAGTTTCAACGCTGTAATGATGCGGCAGAAGGCATCTGCTTTAGTGCGAGATCTGCTTTAGCGCGAGAGCTTTAGTACAAGAGCTTTAGTGCGCCATGGGTTGCCGAATTGGAATTCGGATTATGAACTCGGTTCCTGCGCCAGGCTTGGAGAAGCATTCTAATTTGCCGCTGTGTCTCTCAGTGATGATCTGGTAACTAATCGACATCCCCATTCCAGTGCCCTTTCCGAGCGGTTTGGTGGTGAAGAATGGATCAAAGATGTGCTGTTGAATTGCTTCGGGAATGCCGCTTCCGTTATCAGCGATCGTGACTTCGATCCATCCTGCATCCATTACTGAAGTGCGAATTGTGATTCGACCTGGATGATTCAAAAGCTCCTGATAAGTGTGCTTCGTCCGATTCTCTTCGATCGCATCAATCGAATTCACCAGGATATTCATAAAGACCTGATTAAGCTGTCCGGCATAGCATTCGATGAGCGGTAGCGCGTCATAGTCCTTGATAATCTCAATTTCGGGTCGCTCTGGTGTAGCTTTGAGCCGGTGTTGCAGAATTAACAGAGTGCTGTCAATGCCTTCGTGAATATCAACTGCTTTGCATTCTGCTTCATCCATGCGGGAGAAGGTTCGCAGCGACAAAATGATCTGACGAATGCGATCGGTTCCCATTTTCATTGAAGTCAGCATTTTGGGCAGATCGTCCTGCAAAAACTCCAGATCGATCTTTTCGGCAGCCGTTTGAATTTCAGAGGCAGGATGGGGATAGTGCTGTTGATACAACTGCAAAAAACCTAATAAATCCTTAGAGTATTCCTGCACATGGGCAAGATTGCCGTGAATAAAGTTAACCGGGTTATTGATCTCATGAGCAATTCCGGCAACCAATTGTCCCAAACTCGACATTTTTTCGCTTTGAACCACTTGAGCCTGAGTTCGCTGCAACTCTGTTAACGTATTTTTGAGTTCAGCCGTGCGTTCTTCGACTCGTTCCTCTAATTCTTCTTTGCTTTGCTCCAGTGCAGTAAACGATCGGCGCATTTGCCCTGCCATGTGGTTAAAGGAGTGAGACAGGGTGTTGAGTTCTTGAATACTGCTGGTTTCTACGCTTTGATCTAGATCGCCCGATGCCATTGCTTCACTCGCTTGATTCAGGCGAAGAACGGGACGAGTAATCCATTGCGAGGTGAGTACGCCCAGCATTGAGGCAACGGCGAATGCACCAAAACAAAGCGCGATCGTGGTGCGTGTGTTCTGATTGATTTGCGCCATAAATGTGTTTTCAGGCACGCTCACGATTAGAAGCCAGTCTAATCCATACTCGTCGCGCCAAGGTGCAACATTAACAAAGTGCTGGTTTCCCTGGATTTCAAGTTGAAACTCCGCGTCCTGATTTTGAGCGATCGACTGAAAACCGCTGGAGATTTGAATGTGTCTGGCAATCGTCTGAATAATCGGGTTGGGGCTATCGACAGCGTGCAATCGCTGAACTTTTTGATTGACGAGCGTAAAGGGATTTTCTTGACCAGATGTTGCAATCAAATTGCCATCCCGCTCGACCAGAAACACTTGTCCCGATTCGCTAATACTCAGATTTTGTAAGAAGTTGTTGAGTCTCAGCAAGTGGATATCTATCCCAATCATGCCTAACAGATGATTTTGTGAATCGTAGATCGGGCGGCTAGCAGAAGCAGCAATGTAAGGGCCAGAAGGCAAGCTTGTTGTGATAATTTTTGCCCAAATCGGTTTACCAGCAGCGATCGGTTCGGTGTACCAGGGTTCGGCAAAATTGCTCCAGGTTGCTTGGAAATTAACTTTAGTTCGATTGCCCAGGGCGTCTGTCGCATAGTTGGTGTTGTTATTTTGCTGTTCCGCAGTCCAATCCTCGATTGTGGTGTTTTTACCATCAAAACGAGCGGCTCCGATTCCCTCCCCTGTCGTTAGCCCAATTCCAAGATATGTCAGGTCATACGCCTGTAGCTGATCCCAAAAGTACTTGCCTAAGGCTTGCCGATCGCTCACATCCAGTACTCCTCGACGGATTGCATCTGCGTTGATCTGGTTCAGCTTTTGAGGGACGGCAAGATATGCCTCTAAATGTTCCTGAACAACATCGCTTGTGCGATCGATCAACTGCTCTGCCAGATCATTGACTGCTTGCTGCCCATTTTTAAAGGACAAATAACCGACTAAACCAACGGCTCCAAAAATCTGGAGCACGAACGGGACAATCAGGACAATTTGTAATGGAAACGCCTTATTTCTAAGGAATTGCTGGGCTTTCATGATGGGAAGAGGGGAGGGATAGTGATTCTATTGCTGTAAGATTCCCACGATGCCCACATAGGTAACTTCTGAAGGCTGCAAGGCTCAATCGATTATCCCAGAAGGATTGCTGAAGCGTTACGGAAGCATCACGATCGTTATTTGCTACCCACTAATAGAAATCAAAAAAAAGGTGAGCAATTGCCCACCCTGCGAAACTGCTACAAATACAAAATGTACAAAACGACCAAACTATTTGAACAAACGATTGGACAGCGAATAGACGACTTCCTTAAGAGATTCCCCTGCCTCATTAAGGCTTTGCCCGATCGACCATTGTTGCTGTTGCAGGAAAATGCGAGCGGCGTTGCGCCCGGGCATTCCAGAGATAGAGCCGCCGGGGTGTGTGCCTGCGCCTGTAAGGTAGAGTCCTTCAATCGGGGTGGTGTAGTTTGCCAGTTCCGGTAAGGGACGGAAGAAAATCATTTGCTCGAAGGTCATATCCAGATGATAGTAGTTGCCCTTCATCACCCCAATTCGCTCGGTGAGTTCGGGCGGGGACTCGATATGGCGATCGATAATGGCATTTTTGAGATTAGGGGCGTAGTCTGCCAGCTTATCGAGCACACGATCGGCAACCCGACCTTTCAGCTCATCCGTCCAGCCTGTGCCTTTGTAGCCGATTCCTTCAGCCCCCGCAATTTGGTAAGGCACAAAGTATTCGATCCAGAGCGTGTGCTTGCCTTCGGGAGCCAGCGATGGATCGCGCACTGACGGAATCGCCAGATACATGGAGGGATCTTCGAGCGGAATTTTGCCCACCATTGGGTCGGTATGCGCTACTTCCACCTGATTCACCGAATCAGCAATCAGCACCGATCCCATGAGAAATTCGTCTTGATGATTGTGGTTTTCAAATCGGGGCAGTTCTGAAAGGGCACAGTCAATTTTGAGAATCGCTTCGTTGTGCATCACAATCCGGCGATCGACCCGTTCCCGCAGTTCTGGATCTGCCCGATCGACATCGCCTGGATCCATATGGTGCAGGAATAATCGCTTCGCATCGAGACTGGAAATCACGCCCCGTTTTGCCCGATATTCCGTGCCGTTTTGCGTCCGCACGCCCGCTGCCCGACCGTTATCGACTAAAACGCGATCGACAGGCTGTTCGGTTAGAATCTTGCCGCCTTTACTACGAACCAGCCGCACGAGTGCATCGACCAGCGCCCCAGTTCCGCCTTTGGGTCTTGCCATTCCCGGATCATGGCGCATCGTCATCATCATTGCCCCAACCGCCATGGTTTTCTGGGAAGGTGGCGTACTCAGCTCAGCCGCTAGTCGTGCCAGGGGAGCTTTGAGAAATTCGCTGTCAAAAAACTCGTCGAGCTGGTCACGTGGGCTGCTGAACATGGTGCGGAACAAATCCAGCGTTTTATCCGGTGTGCCCAGCAGCGAAAGCGACTTGCGGATCTGATCCAGGTCAAAATTTCCGGCAATATCTCCGATCGATTTAGGCGGCGCATTAAATATGGGCGTGAGCATCGCGACCACTCGCTGCCAGAAGTCCACATACTCTGCATATTTTTCGGCATCACGTGGGCTGTAGCGGGCAATTTCGGCACAGGTTTTTTCAACTGATTTATGCGCCAGAAAATATTTGCCGTCAGGATGGGGACAGAAGATGACCGGGTCGCAAACGAGATACTCTAAACCATACTTTTGCAGTTCCAGTTCATCCACCACCGGACCCAGATGGATAAAGATATGATCGATCGCGCAAGGATTGAACTTGAAGCCCGGAGCGGTTTCGGGCAGCAGTTCCTCAGTGGTGCAAGCTCCGCCGGGAAATTCGCCTTTTTCCAGTAAAAGGACGCTGTAGCCTGCTTTCAATAAATAAGCAGCACAAACAAGGGCATTGTGACCTGCCCCGATCAGAATTACGTCGTAGGTTTCCACTTCGGTCACTCCAGATTCATTAACCGTATGCCACTAACCGCATAAATAACGTTCCTCCGATTGCATAGGAGGGTGACAATTCCTATGTTTTACGCGTTGTTTTTGCTTTGTATTGGTGCAATTAAGACCTTTTTTCAATCTAAAAGGGCGAACGATCGTCCGCCCCTGTCTAATGGTCTATTTTTGTTATCAACTCAGTTTTTGCCAGGAAGTAGTCGGAGTTTTGTTCAGACTGTTATTCAGATTGTTCCGAGTTCTGTTCTTCGGTTGGAGTTTCGCCGCGCTCCAGTGCAGCCGGATTAACGCTCTCTTCACCGTGATCGTTGTAGGGGTATCCGGTTTCAGTCGGAATTTGCTCCTGGTCTACGTTCAACTCTTCTACCGAATTTTTATTGCCTGTACCTTTGTGACTTGCCTTTGCCATTGTCGTATCCTCAGAATAGTTGGGTTATGGTGTCAGATTTGGGAGGTGAAATTTGAAGACCCTGCATGGGAGAGGGGGTTGAAGGGGCTTCGCTTTGATTTAATGCTGGTTGCTTTAATCTTGACTGCTTTGATGCTGGCAGTTTTGATGTTGGCCATTAACCTGATATTGATAACCTAATACTGACCTAATGTCCCCGAGTTGAGTTCTCGTGAAGCTTCGATCGATTCATTCGAGAGGATCGAATTTTGAGAATAAGGTTCGCTCATCGAATCGTTCCAAACAGGTCGCTGTAGCAATTTGAATTGAGAAGATTGGAATTGAGAAGCGATTTGATTCAGTGTTATGGGTTCTACATCGTCCCCTAAATCTCTCAATATTGAAAGACAATATTGGGTGACTTTGAGCGTAAGCATGATTGGCTCGGTTCCCCCTAAAATTGGAGGGTAGGGGGGCGAGCCCGATCACAATCGGAACTTTTCAAATCGTCTTTATCTCTCTATTCTTTATCTCTTTAAGAGATGTGTCAGTGCGAAACTTGGTTCCGGCACTGCCGCAAAACCTTTTCAATCTGTTTTCAATTTGCTTTCAACCTTTATTTTCAATCTGTCGTGCGAACGTTCTACTCAATTCCATTCAAATTGGTTATCCCGCCCGCACGGTAGGATAAATTGGATCGATGGAAATTACTTTAGACCGAAGGAGAATTGGTGATATCCATCGCTTTTGCAGGCTTGATGAAGCCATAGTAGTAAGCGATCGCACCCGTCAGCGCATTAAACCAAACGTTGTTGCCCCAGATTGGCATCAAACCAAACGTATTGTTGGTAAAAGGCAGAATTCCCATCAGCGCGATCACGATGTAGGAAATTGCAAACAGGCGGTTATAAGTCAAAGAACCACCAAAGCTCGTTGCAGCAGCGATGCCAAGAATACCAACGACAATGTGGACGGCATTGTGTACAAAGTTTGTGGGAAACAGACCCAGCACATAGCCGTAGCCATCATCGAAGAACAGGCGAGGAGCATCTACCGCAACGTCAGGTGCACCCACAGGCAGCGATACAAACCCGGGCAAAAAGCCCGCAATTCCAACAAACAAGAAAATGATTCCCAGAGCTAGCGCGAGGATGCGCTCGATCGATTCCAGACTCTTAAAAGAATTGGATTGGCTTTGCATATTGAAACCTCTGCTGAATATATCGAGATACGGTTAGAACTCTACTTTCTATTCAAGCGAGGTCGCTATAAGTTCACTCTGTCAAAAGGTGGTACTATGCAAGGTTTTGCTCCTTACCTGGGAAGGATCGTGTCGCCGATCGCTGCTTACACTGCTGCTGATAGGACTGTTAACGCTCTTGCTTTCTTCCAGCCTGTAGGGATGTCGGGACTTGATGCAATGTGAAAGCGTAAGCTGCTGCACAAGACGCTCAAACTCATGATTGAGCCAGTGAATACCCTGGCTAATGCAGTCAGGACAGACCTCGCCGTATCTATCGCCCTGATCATCACATAGAATCACCCGTCCTTCTTTCATCTCAAACGACTGTTCACAGAGTGAGCAGGGCTGAGCAAGACCAGGGAAACCACACTCAACTTGCAGTTGCATATTAACCTCCTTAACGTGATGAGTACAGCGATGGATAAAGCATAAGGGTGAACGCAAGCAGGACAGGGAAAGCAAGGCGGGAGATAAGCTACTCGGTTCCCCTATTGCAAAATTCCCCAAGGCAGCGTGAAAACAAAAGCTAACCTTACTCCTTGGGAAGAAAACTGCTTCCGCCTATCAATTCTGTGCTAACACCGCTTCTAAGTCTGTATAAAAGGCGATCGTGCGATAATCCAGAGTGCTTCACTTCTCACCTATGCTTAAAGATACAGACCTAGCCTGATTAAGCTTTATTTACGAAAGTATAAATTTGTTATAGTGCTCATTCTTCTACCGAGAGAAGGAAATTAAATCTACTCTAGATGGGTTTGCTTTCTTTAAGCTCCGTCTAAAGGCGTTTTCATTAGAAACATAAACAGTTATTTTGGATACAAACTAGTAGGATCGTTAATCTAAAAAATGCAAAAAAAACCCCTGAACTCGATCAGGGGCAGGATTACAATTAGGGGAAAGTTTTTTAGCTTGTCCCTTAAACATACATTAGTTGAACTCGAAATCTCCTCGCTCGTAGGACAGAGAAGCATGAATAAAAGAACCAATTTAGAATTTGTACAAGACATATAAATACAAAGCATAGGAATACAAAGCATGAAGATAAAAGCATAGAAATACAAGCATAAAAGCAGAAAAAGTATCGCTTGAATGAGTTCTAGAAAAAAGACTTCTAGAAAAAACAGAGCAAACTTCTAGTATTTTTCCTGAAGAAATTATTTGATAAATCTATAAATAGACAATATGTACTAGTCAAGCTATCTCGTTAGCTTTCTTTGTTTCGCTTTTATTTTTTAATTATTTTTTAAGGAAAGTAAGCATTATTCTGGTTTCAAAGTTCTTCACAATCGGAAAGTGAATGCCAGCTTTAAGCAGGGCCATATCTTACCGTGGGTGATAAAAGGAATTGCTCCTCCGCATCCTCTCTTACTCCTCCGTAAGAGACAGCAAAAGCCTAATGCCTAAAGTAGAGTGCTGAAACGGCTCGAATCCGCCTGTAGAAGCGAGATCTCTCAATCTTTGAGAAGAGTACAACAGCTCGTTGTTGCACGAGTATTAAAGAATATTGTGAGCTGTGCTACTGCTCTTAAAGTCTTTTTGAAATTCACTGTGAAAAAAATGGGAACGCAGCTAACGCTTATGGAAAGCCAACGGGGGGAGGACAACTTAAGCCAGCATCTAGACATCGTGCATCAGCAAGCCGATCGTCTCTATAGCACTGCTAGCAAGCTTCCCAATGCTCAAGATCAGCAGTTTGGGAAACAACTGGTCGAGCTGCGTCAGGTGTTGAGCGAACTTCGGAGTACGGAAGAGCGGCTCATTCAAGAGCATCAGGCTTTAAGTTCAGCTTACGAGTCGGTGCAGGATCTTTGTAAGCAGTATCAGGAGACCTTTGACCTGGCTCCGGACGCTTATTTGATCACAGACTGTAGCGGCACGATCGAAGCGGCAAATCCTACGGCAACCGCAGTTTTTCGCTGTCATCGAAATGACTTAGTAGGTCGGTCGCTAAGCAGCTTGATCGCCCCTCATCACCAGCCATTCTTTCGAACCAAGCTGAACCAGGTCAATCCTATGCGGCGGGAGCGGGAGTGGGAGGTGTGCTTGCAGCGTCCGACCGGAGAATGGTTTGATGCCGCAGTGACGATCGCCGCAAACCAGGATGGGGCGGGGCAGGTCAATCGGCTGTATTGGCTCGTGCGCGATATCACAGTGCGGAAAGAAGCCGAAGAACACATGCGACAGGTGCAAGTTCAAAACGTGGAGCTGGTCGAATCCGATCGCATTAAACAGCAGTTTATGGCAACGGTTTCCCATGAGCTTCGCACCCCGATGAACGCAATCTTAGGATTTTCTGATTTGCTGCTGCGCCGATTTCATCAGCAGTATGATCCACAGCAGATCAACATGATTGAGCGGATTTTTAACAACGGTAAACACCTGCTTTCCCTGATTGAAAACCTGCTGGATGTTTCAAAACTGCGGGAAAACAATCTCCAGCTTCGCAATCAGGAATTTGATCTGGTTGAGCTGGTTTTAGAAGCAGGAAAAGAAATTCGTCCGCTGGCAACGCGCAAAAACCTGGATCTTCAGGTTGAAGTTGGGCAGGTTCCCATTCCGGTAACAAACGATCGCGTTCGGCTGCGTCAAGTAGTGATGAACCTGCTCTCGAATGCCGTGAAGTTCTCCGATCAAGGCGTGATTCGGATTGAAGTACAGCAGGTTGCAGACGATCGCATTTCGATTACCGTAAGTGATACTGGGATCGGCATTGATCCCGCACATCATTCGCAAGTTTTTCGAGAGTTTTGGCAGGTTGAACAATCGCTGAATCGAGCGTACGGCGGCACAGGGCTGGGGCTGGCAATTTCCGCCGGACTGGTGAAATTGATGGATGGCACGATTACCGTTGAAAGTGATTTGGGTCAGGGGGCGGTCTTTCGGGTAGAGCTACCCGCTCAGCTACAATCTCCGCAATCTCCCCAATCTCCCCAAACTAAAGTAGAAGTCCTCTGAAAAGGTCATTACAATCAACGTGAGAGGGAAGTGCAATCGATCGCGCCTGTTAACTCACTATGAAATTTGTTACCGACCCGTCCATTCCAAGCAAGATTGAAAAAATGAAGCAGCGCGTTCGCTGGCGTGAATCAGCAATCGTGCAGCGCAAAATTGATCAAACGCGACTGGTGCTGGAAGACGGACAGGACGATCGATCGGAGTTTTCGTTTTTGGTGCTGGGTGATAGCGGAACTGGGGCACATCGGGGCTACGATCCCCAGCGTCGCATTGCTGAAATGATGGCTGAGCAGCGAGAAGACTGCCGCTTTGTGCTGCATACCGGGGATGTCGTCTATCTGGTGGGTTCTAGCGAGTATTACCCGCAGAATTTCGTACTGCCTTATCGAGAGTTTTTAGTGGACGGCGATCGAGCAGAAAAAATTCGCTACGATCAGATGCGCTTTAACCTGCCGTTTCTGCCTGTGCTGGGCAACCATGATTATTACGATTTGCCGATTCTGTTTGGAGCGTTAGCGCAATCGTTCTATCCAGTGCGGCGGCTCCTGCGATCGAGGATTGATTTTGATATTGGCTGGCACGGTTCCTATCAGGGTGGAGCCTATGCGAAAGCGTTTATCGACTGTTTGAGCGACCTCAGATCCGGGCAGACCCTAGCTCAGCACCTCGATCAACACTACACGGCTCAGTGGGGCAGCGATCGCTGTTTGTCTTATCAGCCTAAGCTATTTACCCGTTTGCCCAATCGCTACTATCGTTTTCGGGTGAGCGGCATTGATTTTTTTGCGCTGGATTCCAATACGTTTAACGCTCCGGCTCCTTTACCCGATACCCCAGCAGGACAAGCCTATCGTGAGGTTTTGGAGCAGCGACGCAAAGAAGTCAATGCCGAACAGCAGATGATTGTTGAACGGCTTTCAGGCTTTCGCGCCGATCTGCCCCATGATTCCGAACTGATCGACGACCAGCGCACTAAATTAGAGCAGCTTGAAGAAGTCGAACGCGATATTGATCAACAGCTTGAAACCCGCACCCCGCCGCTGGTGGATGACGAGCAATTAAAGTGGCTTGAGCAAGGCTTGATCGAATCCTGGAATACCGATGACGTGCGAGGAAGAGTGCTGTTCTTTCACCATCCGCCCTATGTCACTGAAGCCACAAAATGGCATCAAGCGCAAACGCTAGCAGTGCGTCAACGAATGCGGCAGGTGTTTGAAAATGTGGCAAAATCAATCGCAGAACGAGCGGCAAATCGATCGATTGTGGATTTAATTCTGAACGGACACGCCCACTGTTTAGAACATTTGAAAACCGAATCAAACGGGCTGGCAGACGCAGGAATTAACTGCATTGTGTGCGGCGGCAGCGGCTACAGCCTACGGCGGCAGCGCATTGAAGGCACGATGCTTAACGAAACTCTGGTGGTGGATGGCAAAGTTAAAAATTTGAACGTTGCCCAATCGCATCTCTATGTCGGACGCACCGGGCAGGGTTTAGAAAAGCGTCGCCCGTATTCTTTCCTCCGAATTGATGTGCAGGAGGGCAATCCGCCGCGCTTTGTGGTTCGTCCTTTTGTCGCGGAGCGATATCGCAAACAGTGGGAAAGTTACCCGCTTCAGCCGTTTACGATCTAACCTGCAAAAGTCTTTCCTGCGAAGGGTGTCGATCGCCTGGCAACTCTTAACAATAGAAATTAGAGACAGTAGAAAAATTAGGTAATCATTGCAGTTTAAAATCTGCCCTCTGCTTTGAATTGAGCGGAGGAATTCTGGTATTTTAGCCAATCAAAAGTTTCGACAATTAATTTGGATTCTGGAGTAGAAACAATGCCGAACTCGGTAGAACAGAACAATATTAAAGAACAAATTAAGGCAGATCTGGACAAAGCACGGCAGGAAGGACAGCTTAGAAGCGATCGCATTCGAGAAATTGTGCGAAATGCGGTTGTGGAAATGCGCCAGGAAGTAAAAGCCGGATCGGGAGAAGCTCGATCGCTGATCAAAGATGTAATTTCAACCGTGTTTGAAAGCCTGCAAAGCAGAGGCAAAGAAGTCAAAGAAGAAGTTACTGCGTCGATCGAAGGCGTAATTGACGGCATTAGCGAAAGTCGCCGCGCTGCCATTGCAAAAACAGAAGCGGAGATTCAAAAGCTGCAAGCCCAGGTTTCTCAAGAAGAAAACGAACTGCACACCGACGTTGAACAAACGCTGCAAGAAATTGAAACGACCAGCAAGAGCAGTCCGGGTATGCTGCAAGAAGCCGTGAATACGGCAGTGAACGCACTCAAGAACACGGAAGAAGGCGAAATGCTGCAAAAGCGATACGCTCAGCTTCAAGCACAGTTGGCGATCGTAAAAGCCAATCTTGCAGCGCGGTATGGCGATCAATTTGATGAAGTGCAAAAGCATCTCGATAATGCAAAAGAATGGTACGAAAGCGCACGCGAATCGCAGCCCGAAGGCACAACACTGGTTCAGCAAAAACAGTCCGACGTTGAAGAAAAACTGGGCGAAGCGGGGTCTGCCCTGGCACGCGGCGAAAAGCGAGTGAAACAACTGTTGCGCGAACTGCTGCATACCGCAACGACTGCTTTTGAAGAGCGATCGAATCGCTCGAAGTAAAAGAACCCTTGCGGAATCGCGATCGTGACTTGAACTGTCTTCCTAAGAGGTGTTTTGAAACTGAACTCCTCAAAGTCGCTCCTAAGCAGGATCGATCGCGAACTCCAGAAGACTAAAACTGGGGTAGGGCATCTTCACCCTGCCCCTTTTGAGTGCATGGCATTTTGAGTGAATGACCTTTTTAATAGCAAATGACATTCGTTGACCCAGCTTAAATGACAAATCTTTTTCTGCTCATCACAGCCGTTTTGACCGAACGGCATTCCCTCCAGATAAGCTAGAGAAACAGGTTTGTCTTGAGACTATGAAATCCCACCGGACCCGCAACCAGGACAAGATTCTAGACTTGCTTAAAGCACTGAATCGGTCAGTTTCCGCACAAGATCTCTACATCGAGCTGCGAAGTCGCAGTCACAGTATGGGACTGGCAACTGTTTATCGATCGCTTGAGGCATTGAAACTCGAAGGCGTGATACAGGTGCGAACCCTGGCAAATGGCGAATCGCTCTACAGCTTGGCCCAGGAAGACCGTCATCACCTGACCTGCCTTCAGTGCGGCACTTCGATCGCGATCGACGAATGCCCGGTACATGAGCTAGAAGCAGAGCTGCACCAGTCCTATCGGTTCAAAATTTTTTATCACACGCTGGAGTTTTTCGGACTCTGCGATCGCTGTCAGTTGCCCCAGGCAGCCGGACAGGAATAAGCCAAGGTTCAAAAATCTAGAAGTTTCTAAAAAGTTTCTAAGCCCTTCTGCCAAACCGGTCTCGCAGCCTCACCCGACTGGCAATGTAAATTGGAATCTGGTAATGCTCTGCCAGCAGCCAGCTCACCATCAGTAAATGAATTCCAAACGTGCAGCCCAGCCACGCGCCCGGCAACCACTCCCAGCGACTTCCCGGCAGCGGCGGAAACACATAGGTAGAGAGCCAAACGATTCCGGTGGGCAGCGTCACCAGCACCATACCAATTAGCCAGACCACAAGCGTCAAACTTGGATCGTCGTGATAGGCAGTCTGCCAGTTGCGCCCTGTCCATTTCCAGGTCATCAGCTGGGAGCTATCGACTACCTGCACGGTTCGCATTGCCAGGTTTGCAGTGAAAATATGCCGACAGAAATTGCAGGCAAAGGCATCCATCAGGGGCAGCCCGGTAATTTGCCCGTGACGACAAATCGGACAAAGATAGCTCTCTTGATAGCTAAGGTTGTGAGGTTCTAGCAGGGGTGGATTTTTACGATCGGGCTGCATCATGGACGTTTCGGGGCACTTTCGCGGTAGAGGCACGATGAGACATGGGACAAAGTGTATCGCCAATCGGAGAAGAACTGTTCCCGCTCATGGTAGATTCGAGTGCCCTTTAGCGAATCGCCAGACTATAGATTAAGCAGATGCAATCCAGCAGGCTTAGAGCAGCCCCATCAGCGTACCCGAACCACCGATCGCGTCACTTCTCTGCCATTTTGCTCCAGCACAACAATCGGCTCCATACCCATCTCGACCCGCTTGACTCGCACTTGTCCGTTTGCCAGAGAGTCACCCACTCGTACCGATCGACTGGTTCCCTCCTCTGGAACTTTCACAATAATATTGGTCTTGCCGCCAACCTCCAGCACGCCACTAATTTCGATCGCTTCTGCCAGTCCAGTTGGAGAAACAGGACGAGGCGCAGGTGGCACAAGCAAAGGACCAGGCATCGCAGGCTGGACGATCGGCAAAGGTGGGGCAATGGTCACAGGAGGTAAAGGAATCACCGTGGCAGGCGCATTGGCGGCTACCGTCGCAGGTGGAGCTGACTCTGCTGGGGTGGCTTTGGAAATCAGCGTCGGTGTTACAGGCAGCGCAGCAAAGGGATCAGAACGTCCGACTTCAATCTGCGGCAATCGCTGAATACCAGCCGTGGGCGGAATCAGTTCAGGGACAGGAATCGGCGCAAGCCCTTTTGCAGCAGCCTGAGCGTTTGCGGGAGCGTTTGGCGCAGTTTGAGACGTTGCGATCGGGGCTGTCCCTACTTCTGGGACGTTGGGCGATGGCAGCGTTGCGCTAGGGGTCTGACGATCGCAGGCAGTTGTTCCGCCGATTGCACTAATCAGCAGCAGCATGAACCAATGAATTTTCATACACTCACTCCTCAGTAAAACCTCACATTGCGTTCAACATTGCGTTCAATCGTTGTTCTTAACGATTGTGTTTTCAACGATTCTGTTCAAGCGCTCAATTCATGCCATGCCCGATACTCAATCATACTGAGCCTTACTGGAAATGAGATAGAAATTTTGATAGACAAGGAGAGATTAATCAGAATGGGATTTTATTCGCGCCGAATTTTGCCTTACCTGCTGGATTGGTCAATGTCCTCGACAGAGCTAGCCCAGTATCGACAATCGGTTTTAGCCGAAGTGACCGGAACCGTGCTAGAAATCGGGTTTGGCACAGGCTTAAATCTGTCCTACTACCCGGAAGCGATTCAGCAGCTTGTGGCGATCGATGCCAATCCGGGCGTTCATGCCCTGGCAGAAAAACGGATCGCAGCATCCTCAATCACTGTAGACCATCGGGTCTTAAACGGTGAACGACTGCCAATGGCGGATCAAACCTTTGATAGTGTGGTGAGCACCTGGACACTGTGCAGCATTGCCAATGTAGAACAGGCACTCGCGGAGATTCATCGAGTCCTGAAACCAGGCGGCAAGTTCTTTTTTGTGGAGCATGGTCTGAGCCGCGATGCCGCCGTGCAGGTCTGGCAAAATCGGCTGACCCCTCTGCAAAAGGTAATTGCTGATGGCTGTCATCTCAATCGCAATATTCGACAGCTGGTTGAGCAACGGTTTGGCGAAGTTCGCATCGAAGAATTTTACGGCGAGGGACTGCCAAAGCCCCTGGGGTATCTCTACAAAGGCAAGGCAACGCGATCGTCTTAACCACTGATCAAAATCGCGATTGGCTCAGGCGACAACACTGCCGCCCAAAAATTGTACGAGTCGCGAGGCTACGTCAAAGACACCGAGCAGCAATGCCGAAAAAGCACATCCGCAATCCAAACACCCCAGACCAGAAAATCGCTTCCCCCAATCCAGTAAAATCACTTTGAGCGATTTATTCTGAGGGGAATTCCGGGGCGGGCTTATGACAAAAGCATCGATCGGCGTAGCGGTCATTGGCACGGGGTTCGGGCAAAAAATTCATATTCCCGGACTGCAAATTTATCACCGAACCGACGTGAAAGCGGTCTATCATCGCGAGCGAGACAAAGCTCAGTCGATAGCCCAGACCTTTGAAATTCCCCAGGCTTGCGGCACGATCGATGAAGTCTTATCTCGATCAGACGTGCAGGCAGTCACGATCGCCACGCCGCCTTTTTTGCACTACGAAACGGCAAAGCAAGTCTTGCAGGCGGGAAAGCATCTGCTGCTAGAAAAGCCAACGACGTTGACCGTTCAAGAGGCGATCGAGCTGTATCATCTGGCGCGATCGAACCATTTGACCGTGACGATGGACTTTGAGTTTCGGTTTATTCCCGCCTGGCAGCGATTGGCAGAGCTTTTGGCAGAAGGCTATGTCGGCGAAAAGCGATTGATCAAAGTAGACTGGCTGGCATCGAGTCGGGCAGATGCGTCGCGTCCCTGGAACTGGTATGCCCAAAAGGAATTGGGCGGTGGTGCGCTGGGGTCGATCGGTTCTCATTTGTTTGATTACCTATTCTGGCTATTTCCGCCCGTGACGCGGCTTTGCGGCTGGTTGACCACTTCGATTCCGCAGCGTCCTGACCCCGTCAGCGGTAACCTTAAGCCCGTCGATGCGGATGACACCTGTTCGCTAATGCTGGAGCTGGCAGACGGAACTCCCTGTCAGGCAGTGCTGAGCGCAGTCACCCCCCAGGGACGGGGACATTTTGTGGAGATCTATGGCGATCGCGGCACCCTGATTTTGGGCAACGACAACCAGAAAGACTATATCCACGGCTTCAAGCTGTGGGGCAGTCAAAACGGTGCGCCCCTGACCGAACTGGAAATTCCCGATCGCCTCGCGTTTCCCACGACCTATCCTGATGGGCGACTGGCTCCGTTTTTGCGAGTGATCGATCGCTGGGTGCAGGGCATCGATCAGGGCGAATCGCTCACTCCCTCGCTTTACGAAGGCGTGTATGCCCAGCTTTTAATGGATTTAGCGCACCAGTCCAACGAAACCGGAACCTGGATCACGGTTCCCCGCCTGGAAAGCGTTTTAGGATAAGACAATGCTAAAAGCCGTTCTCTTTGACTTTAACGGAGTCATCATCAACGATGAGCCGCTGCACGATCGCCTGCTGGAACAAGTTCTGCTGGAAGAGAACCTGCGAATCAAGCCAGAAGAATATCGTGAAGTGTGCTTGGGACGAAGCGATCGAGTTTGCCTAAGCGATTTGCTGGCGCGGCGGGGTCGAGTTCCTGGCGATGACTATCTCGATAAACTGGTTGCCCGGAAATCAAGCCTGTATCAGCTTCAAATTCAATCGATGGAGAAGCTGCCCATTTATCCCGGCTTGAACGATCTGCTATTTCAAATTCGGGCTGCCAGGTTGCCTCTCGCCGTTGTCAGCGGTGCAGTGCGGGCAGAAATTGAGCAGGTGCTAAAGCAGGCAGACCTGGCACAGTATTTTTCCGTGATTGTTGCCGGAGACGAAATCAAAACCAGCAAGCCCGACCCAGAAGGTTATCTGCTCGCAGTCGATTGTCTCAATCAGCAGTTTTCCGAACTCCAACTTCAGCCGCAGAATTGTTTGGCGATCGAAGATACATTTGCCGGGATTGAAGCCGCCAAAAAAGCAGGAATGCAGGTTGTGGGCGTCGCCAATTCATACCCGTTTCATATGATGCAGCGATGCTCCAATTGGGCAGTAGATTATTTGAATGATTTGGAATTTGATCGAGTGAAGGAAGTGTTTGCGAAAAAGCAGGTGGGGTAGCGTATTAATCAACCTGATCAGCTTGATCACCCCTGATCACCCCTAATCACCACTTAGGGCGATGGCATAGAGGGAAAGCGAACTGTCAAAATAGTAGTATCTGCTTCAGCTTCCCACCAGTGTTCAACGCCAGGGAGCCACATCGCATAATCGCCCTGCTGCGCCAGAAGCACTGACCGTTCCGAAAACTCCAGCCGAAAGCGTCCACTGATCAGAATTGAAAGACTGGTGACTCGAGTGTCCTTTGTCCAGTCCTCTCGACGATCGCCCTGCCGATGCGTTCCCCACTTCAGTTCCACAGTGTTGGTCGATCGAGGGTCACTGGAGGGAGAGATAAAGTGTCCCATAAACCAGCCTTGGTAATCTTTTCCTTCTGCAATGGAATTTCCAATAATGACGCCTGAAGACATGATTTAATCCTCTAGAGGGATAGACTGCTGGTATATCGCCTGTACGGGTGATTTAAATTACAGGCGGAAGTGTTTTCAACAAACTAATATCTCTTCAACGCCTGATTTAAACCCGTTAGAAAGCCATTTCAGCGATACGTGTAGTTTTATTTGCTGAAGAAAATACTGTGTAAATTCATTTATGAAATCTCCCAGTATTTGAGGTTGTCATCTAACTTAAGAATGATTCAGTATGAAGAGGTTAAGGGCAGATTCGTTTTTGCTGAGAGTCTGTTTTTAGAAGCGGATTAATTGCAAGAAACTGTCGCGGTCTCTCTTCTTTTCGTTTCGTTAAAGAAATCACCCCCAGATCTTCTTTTTCTCCCAACGCACAGCAGATCTTTAGAGTTACTAGGATTCAAGTTTGATGCAATTACTGGGTAGAGATTTAGAGAATCAGCACCCCTCTGGTTCCGTTCCGATATCATCAATGTTCCGACAGCTTGAAACGGGGTATCCGCGTCCACAGCTCCAGCGCTCGAATTGGATTAACCTGAATGGTACCTGGCGATTCGCCTTTGATGATACCGGACAGTGGCACAAGCCCGAAGATGTGACCGAGTGGACGCACGCGATCGAGGTGCCTTTTGCGCCCGAAGCTCCGCAGAGCGGCATTGGCGATACGGGCTTTCATCCTAACTGCTGGTATGAGCGCGAGTTTGCTGTCGTCATTCAAGAACACTGCGATATTCCAGAGCAAGGGTCTGATCAGAATCATCAGCCTGCCTGCCTGACCCTTCGCCCCGGTGGTCGGGTGCTGCTGCACCTTGGTGCAGTAGACTATTACACCCGCGTCTGGGTGAACGGTCACTACATGGGCGAACACGAAGGCGGACACACTCCCTTTAGCTTTGACATCACTGCAGTTCTGAATCCGGGAGAGATTCAGCGCGTCACCGTTTGGGCACAAGATGATCCGCATGAGCTGGCAAAGCCTAGAGGCAAGCAGGACTGGCTGCTGGATGCACACAGCATTTGGTATCCCCGCACCAGCGGTATCTGGCAAACCGTCTGGCTAGAGAGCCTGCCGGAAACCTATGTCAAGCAGCTTCGCTGGACGCCTCACTTTGAACGCTGGGAGATTGGGTTTGAAGCATTCCTGGCAGGCACGATTCAGGAAAATCTTCAGCTCAAGGTGCGGCTGACCGTAGACAATCGCCTGCTGGTGAATGACATCTATGAGGTGATTAACAGCGAAGTGCATCGCCGCATTGCCCTGTCTGATCCGGGAATTGACGACTATCGCAACGCGCTGCTGTGGAGTCCTGAAAAGCCGACGCTGATCGATGCTCAGGTGCAGCTCTGGCATAACGGCGAAATGATCGATGAGGTCAAGTCCTACACGGCAATGCGAACAGTGGGCATTCAGCGCGATCGTTTCATGCTGAACGGGCATCCCTACTATCTGCGGCTCGTTCTGGATCAGGGCTACTGGACCGAAACACTAATGACCCCGCCCTCGGACGAAGCCTTGCGTCGTGATATTGAACTGACCAAGCGCATGGGCTTCAACGGCGTTCGAAAGCACCAGAAAATCGAGGACCCGCGTTTTCTCTACTGGGCAGACGTGATGGGACTGCTGGTGTGGGAAGAAATGCCGAGTGCTTATCGCTTTACCCAAAAGGCAGTCGAGCGAATCACCAAAGAATGGATCGAAGTGATTGAGCGCGACAGTAGCCATCCCTGTATTGTGGCGTGGGTTCCGATCAACGAATCCTGGGGCGTGCCGAACCTGACCGAAAACGCTGCTCATCGCTACTACGTGCAGGCACTCTACTACCTGACCAAAACCCTTGATCCGACTCGTCCGGTGATTGGCAACGACGGTTGGGAAAGTGCAACGACGGATATTCTGGCAATTCACGACTACGACAATCAGCCGCAGCGACTCGCCAACCGATATGGCTCGGATGTCAAACTGTCCGATTTGTTTCAAAATCAGCGTCCGGGTGGGCGAATCCTGACCCTCGACGGCTACCCGCATCAGGGACAGCCCATTATGCTGACTGAGTTTGGCGGCATTGCCTACACGCGCCCCGAAGAGTCTGCTCATACCTGGGGCTACGCCCGGTCGCAGGATGCCTCGGAACTGCAAGTGCAATACACTGCGCTACTTTCAGCGGTCAACCGCACCGAGATGTTTGCTGGATTCTGCTACACCCAGCTCACCGACACTTTCCAGGAAGCCAACGGTTTGCTGTACACCGATCGCACCCCTAAGTTTCCGCTAGAGGCGATCGCGGCGGCAACCCTGGCAAGAGAAGAACTCCCGGTTGCAGGGATGATTTCCTCTAATTCCGATGGATACGGCGGCACTCCTAGCTGGCAAGACCCGAATCAGGTTCAGCAAGCCCCGCACTGTAGCGGACATCCGGGGCAGCCCTGGTAGGAAATCATCTGGAATTTGGAATTCGCACTGATGGGTTGGGGGCGA
Organism: Leptolyngbya sp. ST-U4; assembly: GCF_039962215.1. NCBI lineage: Bacteria > Bacillati > Cyanobacteriota > Cyanophyceae > Leptolyngbyales > Leptolyngbyaceae > Leptolyngbya > Leptolyngbya sp. ST-U4. Next base: position 682,509 of record NZ_JAMPKZ010000001.1, on the reverse strand, counting down.
AAGTCCCCTTCTTTGTGCTGTTGCCAGGAGACAGGAACCCTACCTATTTACCCAGTGCCAGCACCAGATCAATGCTTCAGATAAATGCTTCAAGACGATCGTTCAGCTTTCAAAATTGCGAATTCTGAATTCGTATTACGCTTGCCTCTTTAGATAGGGGCTTCGATTCCCTGCTGAACGTTATGCTCTGGCTATCTGCTCAACCAACAGACATATCTTCCGGGGTTGTAGACGCAGCGCATGGCTCCTCAAATGTATTCCCAAGAGTTCACGAAGCCCGACGGTCGCAGGTTGACCCTTTACAGTCGTCAGCCCATCGATGCAGGAATTCAAGCCCCCAGTCCGGGCAATGATCCGATTCAGGCAAATCCTCATCTGCGCTGGCATCCTTTGCGGGGTGAGTGGGTGGCGTATGCGAGCCATCGTCAAGGACGCACCTTTATGCCGCCGCCGGAATATAATCCGCTCGCGCCGACGATCGATCCCAGCGTGCCCACCGAGCTGCCCCAGGGACACTATGACGTGGCGGTATTTGAAAATCGCTTTCCGTCGATGGCTCCCTCGGCACATGATGCCCCCCCAGCGATCGTCGAAACGGTGCCTGCGAACGGGGCCTGCGAGGTCGTTGTGTTTACCCAAGACCCCAATACCTCGCTGAGTCAGTTACCGCTTGATCACCTTGATCTGCTGCTGCAAGTGTGGGGCGATCGAACTCGGGCCTTGGGCGATCAGGCTCAGATTCAGTATGTGCTGCCGTTTGAGAATAAGGGCGTGGAAGTTGGGGTAACGCTGCACCATCCCCACGGACAAATTTATGCGTATCCATTTGTGCCGCCTGTTCCAGCTCGCATGCTAGAGCAGCAGCAGCTTTACTACCAGAAGCATCAGCGTGGCTTGCTGCAAGATCTGATTCAAACCGAAATTGAAGATGCTCAGCGCATTCTTTATCAGGATCAAGCAGCCGTTGCGTTTGTCCCGGTGTGTGCCCGCTATCCCTACGAGGTCTGGGTTGCGCCAATTCAGCCCGTGGCAACCTTTATGGATCTGTCGCCCTCACAGCGATCGAGTCTGGCAAAAGCTCTCAAAACCGTAACGCTTAAGTTTGACGGGCTGTGGCAGCGTCCTTTCCCGTATCTAATGGCGTGGTTTCAGGCTCCGACCGATGGGCGATCGCACCCAGAAGCACACCTGCACGCTGAGTTTTATCCGCCCTACCGCACCCGCGACAGGCTTAAATATCTGGCAGGAACCGAACTCGCCGCCGGAATGTTTGCCAACGATGCCTTGCCCGAAGAGAAAGCCAAAGACCTGCAAGCCGTTGTAGTGACGCTGGAAGAACCGAGCCTCAGCGTATAGCAAGGGGTTTCCACTGGTAGATGCGTTCCGTGCAGGGTAATACGTGCTTTCAGGGATTGATGCATTGCCGCTCTGCCTAACCTATCCTGCGATCTCCAGTCGTTTCCTGCGACCTACAGTTATTTGATTGATTAGGCTATCTGATTGACCAAGCTCGTTTCAGAAATGCTTTTAGAAATTCTTATTTGAGGACAGTCTGATGGTGACAGCACTCCCCTCGGCGATCGATCAACATGCAGCAACGGCTTCAGAAATTGCTGATAAATTGGGTAAACTGCGGCAGGCTTTGCAGGAAAAGGGCGCGTCGGGCGTTCGCTTGCGGGGCACAGACTGGTTTGCCTGGGCGACAGCGGGAGGTTCCCATACCGTTTTACTGGCGGCAGAAGCGGGTGTTGCGGATGTGCTGATCACGCAAAATGGCGCGTACATTCTCACCAACGAAATTGAAGCGCAGCGACTCAAAGACGAGGAACTGTCTGGAAATATCTACCAGGTTGAGGCAAGTCCCTGGGCAGATGAGGAACCGCAAAAAGCCTTTATCCAGGAGGTGACTGGAGGCGGCAAAGTTATTAGCGATTGTCCCGCGTCGGGCGAGTTTCCCTTACCCCATTCCCTGATTCAGCAAAAGCGGATTTTATTGCCCGGTGAGATCGATCGCTATCGTCAAGTCGGACGACTCGCCAGCGAAGCGATGACCGAAGCAATGCAGCAGGCACAGCCCGACTGGACTGAGTATGAATTAGCAGGCGCAGGCGCAAAAGCAATGTGGGCAAGAGGACTTCACCCCACCCTGACGCTGGTTGCCGGAGAGCGACGCTTGCCGCTGTATCGCCATGCCGTTCCCACCGGAGAAGCGATCGGACACCGGGCAATGATGGTTTTTTGTGCGCGAGGCTTTGGGCTATACGCCAACCTCACCCGCTTTATTTCCTTCGGAAAACTATCTGAGGAAGAGCAAAACCGCCATCGCCAAGTGCGCGAAATTGAAGCTGTCGCCCTCGATCTGTCTAAGCCCGAGACCCCTCTGAATCAGGTTTACCAGACGCTCAAGCAAACCTACGAACAGCACGGCTATCCCGACGGTATTTTGAAACACCACCAGGGCGGCACCACAGGCTATCTCTCCCGCGAAGTTGTCGCCACCCCAACGACTACTGACCAACTCGCTGCCAATATGACGATCGCCTGGAACCCAAGCCTCCCTGCTGCCAAAGTCGAAGACACCTTCCTGATCCACCCTGATGGAACTCTGGAAAACCTCACCCTTGACCCTCGCTGGGTAAGCATCCCAGTCCACGATCGCTCCAGACCCCTTCCCTTAGAACTCTAACCCCCTTATCCCCTCACCCATCCCCTCATCCACCCCTCCATGTCCGATTTCAAATCCATTTTCTCTACCCCTCTTGAAGTCGAAGCGGCTGCCCCCGGACGAGTCAACCTGCTGGGAGAGCATACTGACTATAACGATGGCTTTGTCCTGCCGACGGCAATCCCGCAGCAGACGATCGTGCAGTTAGGATACAGCGCAGACCAGGCGTTTCATTTTTATTCTCATGAGCTGAAAGAGCAGGTTGATTGGCAGCCTTCAGGCACGACGCCTGCTGAATTTGCTCGCTATCTGGTGGGTTGTATTCGATCGCTCGAAGAAACCGGAATCTCCGTGCCGCCGCTCAATGTGTTTGTTGCCTCGGATGTGCCGATCGGCTCTGGACTTTCTAGCAGTGCGGCTTTGGAAGTAGCGATGCTGCGCGGACTGCGATCGCTCCTGAATCTGAAACTCGATGACGTGCAAATTGCCCAGCTCGGCCAGCAAGCCGAAATTCACTATGCCGGGGTGCAATGCGGCATTATGGATCAAATGGCGTCCAGCCTTGCCGATCCGGTTCACATGCTGTTTCTGGATACGCGCAGCCTCGATCGCCAGATTCTCGATTTACCCGAAAACAGCGAAATCCTGGTAATCGATAGCGGCATTCCCCGAACGCTAGCAGGCAGCGGCTACAATCAGCGACGGGCAGAATGCGAAGCAGCGGCTAAACAGCTTGGTGTTAAAGCACTCCGCGATATTAGCGACCCCGCAACTGTAGAATCCTTACCAGAACCGCTGCGCCGTCGTGCCCGCCATGTGGTGACGGAAAACAATCGCGTTCTGGAAGCTAAACAGGGTGTTTCTGCCGATCGCTTTGGAGAACTGATGAATGCCTCTCACGCCAGTTTGCGGGATGACTACGAGGTGTCGGTTCCGGGACTGGATCAGCTTGTGGCAATCCTTCAGCAAACGCCAGGAGTTTTTGGTGCACGTCTGACTGGAGCCGGATTTGGCGGAGCCTGTGTTGCCCTGGTGCAGCCGGGACAGGCTGAGACGATCGCTCACCAAACCCTCGAAAAATACCAGCAGCAGGGATTTCAAGGAAAGATCCTGGTTCCTGAAAGCGATCGATCGATTCGGTAATGGAATGCAGGCGACTACGCAGATGTCTGTTCAACAGATAAGTTTAAGAGATTAAGTTCAACAGATAAACAGAGCTGTCTATCACCTTAGAGCACGGCTAGGACAGCTCTGGAAAAAGCTCGAGCCTCGCTTAGATAGGAGCAGCTTCGGGCAAGGTTGGCGGCTCGCTGCCGAACCACTTCTGGTAGATCTCGTTGTACTTACCGTTTGTAAGCAACGTGTTCAGTGCCGTATTTATCTTTTCTGCGTTAGGCGAGTTTTTGGGCAAAGCAATGCCGTAATACTCCTCAGTCAGCAGCGTACCTGCGACCTTGATACCGGGAATATTGCCGCTCTTGATCGCGTATAGGGTGACTGGCGCATCGTTGATCACTGCATCTACGTTTCCGTTTGCAAGTTCCTGAAGGGCAAGCGGAGCAGAGTCAAAGCTGCGAACCTGTGCGCCCTCAATCTTTTGTGCCTCCTGTGCGCCCGTTGTGCCGAGCTGAACTGCAATTTTCTTATTGCGAAGTGAATCAAGCGAAGTGACATCGCTGCTATCGTCTTGAACTGCGATCGCCAGCCCTGCCTTAAAGTAGGGACGCGAGAAAGAAATTGCCTGCGCCCGTTCTGCAGTAATGGTCATTGAGCTAATGGCAGCATCAATGGTTCCTGCTTGCAGTGCCGGAACTAGCCCGTCAAAAGGAAGGCTTTGAAACTCTACCTGAACGCCTGCTTCCTCGGCGACTGCATTCATCAGGTCGATCGAGAATCCTTCCAGGTTGCCATCGGTTCCCTGAGACTCAAATGGAGGAAAGGCTGGCTCCGTGCCAACGCGCAGGGTGGTTGCTGCTTCCCCTGTTCCGCCTGCTGGATTGCCCACCGTTGCCGTTGGTGATTCGCCGCCGCAAGCTGCAAAGGTCAGGGCACAAACCAAGCCTAAAATGCTCAGAGTAAGCTGTCGCAAAAAACGTGATCGCGTAATGCGTACTATCATCAAATTTTCTCCTAAACCCGAACTGATGAGAATGAAAAGAATTCAGGGAATTGAATGCCGGAACTATCGCTAAGTCAATTGTTTACCAAGCGATACATTCGATAAGAACAAAAGTGTATCGACTTTGTTGAAATTGGGCGACCAGCAATCGGGGGATTATTAAAAATATCAACCTTTTGGTAGAGCTTTAGTCTATCTTTGGTAATAGAAATTCGGCTGTTTGATCTTTATCCTGGTAACTGCATTCGATCGCTTTTAGTAGCTAATCATGCTGTTCTGAGCATTCAATTGTGCTGCTTATTCCGTACAGTACTCTCTACAGCTTTGACGAACCGAAAAATAAATTGCTGCTTTAGAAAAGGTTTGCAAACAGAATTTTTCGCTGCTTTTTGAGAGGAGAAAAATTTTGTAAACTGCTTACATTGTGTGTCAGAAGATGTGAGTTAGCAAGGTAGAGCGTCTACTGGCAGAAGCTTGGATAAAGCTTAAATAAAGTTTGATATTCTGCTTATTTTGGATGCAGTGTCACTTCAACTTCACTTCTTGTTTGCGCTTCGTGGGGAGAGAAGTGCTTGCCACCCTGCGACAGCGACCCGAAGCAGGCATGACGATGGTAATGATAACGCGAGGCAGGGCTCAGGTGCATGAGTTTTGCTAACGCCTGAGCCGCGCTTTCTATCCTGGTGATTTTTCCTAAGGCTGAATTCTAAAGCTGAGTCGGCGGATGGTGCTGATGCCAGTGACGCGCAATCTCGATGCGACGACAAATCCAGACGCGATCGTGCTTTTGCACATAGTCCAGGAATCTTGCCAGCGCAGCCGCCCGTCCGGGCCTACCGACCAATCGACAGTGAAGCCCAACGCTCATCATTTTGGGAGCAGTTTCGCCTTCAGCATAAAGGGTGTCAAAGGCATCGCGCAGGTAGGCAAAAAACTGATCGCCAGAATTAAAACCCTGATACGTCCCAAACCGCATATCGTTGGCATCCAACGTGTAGGGAATAACCAGATGCGATTTGCCGTAGTCATTGTTCCAGTAGGGCAAATCGTCGGCGTAGCTGTCTGCATCGTAGAGAAAACCGCCTTCTTCCACGACGAGTCGGCGTGTGTTGGGGCTGATGCGACCCGTGTACCAGCCGAGAGGACGACTGCCTGTGACGCGAGTATGAATCTCGATCGCCTTTTTGAGATGTTCTCGCTCGGTTTCCTCGCCAAAATACTGATAGTCGATCCAGCGATAGCCGTGGCTGGCAATTTCCCAGTCTGCTTCCAGCATTGCCGCAACCGCTTCGGGATTTCGCTCCAGTGCCATTGCCACTCCATAAACCGTGACCGGAAGCTGGCGATCGGTAAATAGCCGATGCAGCCGCCAAAAGCCCGCCCGACTGCCGTACTCATAGACCGACTCCATATTCAGATTGCGAACTCCCATCAGCGGTGTTGCGCCGATCGTTTCAGACAGAAAGGCTTCTGAAGCTGGATCGCCGTGCAAAATGCAGTTTTCGCCGCCTTCTTCGTAGTTGATCACAAACTGAACGGCAATTCGCGCCTGATTTTGCCATTGGGGATGGGGAGGAGTGCGCCCGTAACCCACCATATCTCTGGGATAGGAGTCGCTGGGATAAAAATTTTGCATATCGAGTCAGGCAATCCCTTGAGTGATGTCTTGAGCCGTTTACTGTTACGCCGATCCGAAGATACTTTGGCAGTCTTTCAACTGCAAGAGAACCAAATTTCCTCGTCATCAAAAAGCAATAATTCGACCCCCTGGGCAACGTGATAGACTTCCAGCAGATTTTCTGTGTTAGAGGAGTGTATTAAAATGCGCTTGACGAAAAAAACCTTCAGAAGAGCCGGGATTGTGCTTTCGCTTGCTGCCACCGGAGGACTCACTGCTCCAGTTGCCCAGGCAACAACGATCGAGCTAGGTAGCGTTACTCCAGCAGCGGTCAGCTCTGTTCCAGCCAGTGAAGCGACGATCGCTCAGACTTCTACTCCGGCTCCCACTCCGGTTCCTGCCCCAGCTCCGGCTCCTGCCCCGGCTCAAACTCCCGCTCCGGCTCAAACCCGCCCTGCCCCGGCTCCCGCTCCGGCTCAAACTCCCGCTCCGGCTCAAACTCGTCCGGCTCCCGCTCAGGCTCCGGCTCCAACCCCATCTCCGGCTCCAGTAGCCCCCGCAGCAGCTCCCCGTGCAGGCGAACCTCAGCTTTATGAGCGTGCCAGTTTCATTGGAGTTTGTCGATCGAGCGGTTCCCAACCGATCAATCTCTCTGCGGACGTGACCCGCAATACGTTTGTCAGAACAATTCAACCCTTTACCCGAATTACGCTCACAGGAGTTATTGCTTACAACAGTTCCGGAGGAGTACAGTATGTGCAGATTAGCGCACCCCAGCTTGGCTACGTGCCAACCTCAACTCTATTAACCGACTGTAATGCGGGTCCGTCTCCCAGCCCCACCCCGACTCCCACCGGACGTTCCTACCGGGTTGTACCGTCTACAGGTTTGGCTGCCCGCACATCTCCAGGCGGAGAATTTCAGACGATAAACGGTCAAATAGATGGTCCAGCAGGGGGTTCAACCGTTACAGATGTCGCCCCACCTCGCCAGCAGAACTTTAACACTCGCTCTTGGCGGCTAGTGCGCTACACCAGCATTAACGGCTCGCCCCGCGAAGGCTGGGTAACAGAAACCGGGGCAAACTTCCAGGGACAGAACCTCCTTCCGTTGCCTTAACCAGCGCATCTGGTAAAAGTCGATTAAAAGTCGATCGGGAGTTTGGCTGGATTTCCTCAGGCAGTTCCTAAAACAAGGGCAAGTTTGCTTGCTGCGGTTAGGAAACGCCTCAGAATTTTGGCAGGGCGATCACGCCGAGGAGATGTTGAATGTCGGATTTATGAGATCCATCTTCACGAATGCTCAGTCTGCCAAGGAACCAGAACGCCTCCGATCGACCGCTCCTATTCACCTATCTACCGACCTCTTTACACCTCTGCCTGATACTTCGCCACCTGTGGGGCAGCCTTGTACTCAATCAGCGTTGCCTGTTTCCCCTGCCACCGTTGCAGCCAGTACTTGAATTGCCCGATCGCCTGAGGAAACTTGGACAGCACACAGAACCTGCTATAGATTCGCGCTGCCGCGGGTTGATCTCCAAAATTGCGCCGATAGCGATAAATGCGCCACATCTGGTAGGGGTAGCCCAGCAGCAGCATGAGACTAAAGCCCTGCGTGATAGGAACAAGCCCGATCGCCAGACTCGGCACAATTGCGCCCCAGAGCCAGCCACTACGGCATTCTTTGACTCGGAACTTTTCTGGTGAGCGACCGTGCATGGCTGCCCCCGCTGCTGCCGCCCAGCCTCCCCGCACCGATCGCTTCCACCACTGGCTAAAGCGGGTCATCGCCGCATCGTGCAGCGTCATCTTCACATCAATCCGCCAGATTTTCCATCCCTTTTGCCGCAGCCGCATACACATATCCGGCTCTTCTCCGGCAATCAGGCTTTCGTTATAGCCATTCACTTCTCGAATTGCACTGGCTCGCGCCAGAATATCGCCGCCGCATTCAGTTGCTTCCCCGACGGGTGTATTCCACTCCAGATCTGCCAGCAGGTTATAAATCGAAGCTTCTGGATATCGCTCTATCCGCCGTCCTGTGACGATCGCGAGCTGCGGATTGCTATCGAGAAAAGAAACGGCTTGCTCGATCCAGCCTTCGATCAGTTCGCAGTCACCGTCAATAAACTGCACGTACTGAATCTCAGGACAGTGCTCGATCAAATAGCGAAATCCAGCATTGCGCCCGCGTGCCATCGTGAAGGGAATCGTCATATCCAGTTCGACCACCTGCACGCCCAGAGCTTGAGCGGCTGCTACACTGCCGTCTGTAGAACCTGAGTCAACATAGACGATCGGCGTGCCTGCGGGAAGTTGGGCAATCAAGGAATTGAGACAGCGTATCAGCCGTTCTCCCTCATTACGACCGATCGCCACAACGCCAATACTGTTCATGTGCGCCTGATCCTGCTGCATTTAAGCGGAAAATTCCACTGAAATTGTAAGCATCTCTACTGAAAATTCGTGATGTGATCGATCCGGACTCGTCGAGTCTTTACGGAGTGGCGCGGGTTGATTAAGATTCGCTGAGGGTCAGGGAATCTCTATCGATCGGCTCATGCATGGAAGTAGAAGGCAGAAAAGGGAAGTCAGGAGTTTGAAGGTGGTTTGAGCAGTGGCAAAACTCCAAACACCTGCTCAGGAACTGATAGGTACTAATAACCAATGGGTACCAATAACCCGAATTGAAGAGTCAGGGGTGGTTTCAGGGGGTCAATACAGACTTTCAAACATCCTTTTCAATCTTTTCAATTAAGCAGGCTGAAGGAAGGGTAAACCTGCTGCCTCGATCGCGCTTTCTCGGTGCTTGATTAGCGTTGCCAGCGGAAGCGGACCCTGAAGATGCTGCCAGGGAAGGATCTGCTCAGTTGACCAATCTGCATGAACGTAGAAACTCAAGTCGGGCAACTGTCCTTTCATTTCCTTAAACACCCGTCGGTAGCTGCCCAGAGAATCACCATAGTGCCGCACTCGCTCCAGCAAGCCCGATAGCCGCCGATCGCCTCTTGAAATCAGAGCTTGAATTACTGACCAGTTATAGCTTTCAGGACGAAAATCAATCCCGTGAGGACGAAGCTGTTTTTGCAGCAGTTTGAGCCGCTTTTCTGCATCGGGATTTACCCCATGCCACTGAAACGGCGTGTGCGACTTGGGCACAAAGGTACTGCATCCCAGGGTGAGCCGCAATCCGGGCGTGGATTTTTGCAGGGTTCGCATCAGGGAAACGGTCTGCTCCAGGTCTTCGGGTTCCTCCGTGGGAATGCCGACCATGCCGTAAAGCTTCATTGCGCTCAGTCCTCCAGCTTTGGCGTTTTGCGCCGCCTGAAGAATCTCGTCGGTTTCTAGCTTTTTGTTGATCACGCGTCGAATACGATCGCTGCCGCTTTCGACGGCAATGGTGATCGAGCGCGTATCGTGCTTCACCAGGGCTTGTGCCAATTTGGGTGTCACCGTATTCGTACGCACCGAGGAAATGCTGACCCGTACCGAATCATACTGAGGCTGATCCAGGTGGTTTAACAACGCTTCAAATTCGGGGTGCTGTGTGACTGAGGCTCCCAGTAAGCCCAGACGATCGGTGACTTGTAGCCCACGATCGATCGCCGGAATCAGAGATTCTTCCAGATTTGCCGTTCGGAAGGGCAGGGTTAAATAGCTGGCAAGGCAGAAGCGGCACATCTCCGGGCAACTCCGCACCACTTCCACCATGTAGATATTTTCCCAGGCGGCTTTCTCAGTAACGATCGTTGAGGCAGACAGTGTATTGCCCCGATAAGTCTGCTTCTGGACGATTGACGGAATATCAGCGGCAATTGGCTCGATCGCTTGAATCAGTCCATCTGGAGACTCATAGGTGACGTGATACAGGCTAGGAACGTAAATTCCCGGAACCTGCGCCAAATGACGTAACTGGGTAGCGCGATCGGCAGTACGGACTTGCTGATAGGCATCGATAAACGCCTCTAGCAACAGCTCTCCATCGCCCAGCAGCACCACATCAAAAAAGTCAGCAAAGGGTTCTGGGTTCGCAGTTAGCACGGGTCCGCCGCCAAAAATCAGCGGATCGGCATCGGTGCGATCGGCAGCGCGAATCGGAACTTGCAGCGACTCCAGCAGCCCTAGAATATTCACATAATCTAGCTCCCAGGATACTGAGAATCCTAGCAGTTCTGGGTCAGTGGGCAGGGGTTCGTGCAGGTCGGTAAATAGCCGCGCCACTGCCAGATCAGAACGCGCTGCCAGTGTTGCCCAGACCACCTGATAGCCCAGGCTGGTGATACCAACACTATATTCGTTTGGAAAAGCAAAAATGAGCGGAATCGCATCCAGGGCAGGAGCCGCAGGCGTAAACAGGAGCCGTTCAGCAGCAAAAACAGTCACAGGTTGATTTGACAATGGGGCATTAGTTCCTTTCAGCCTAGCATTTCAGCCGAGTCGATCGCTTTCATCCGTATTTATGCTTAGCCCAATTCCTCCGCTTCATGAAAGAGGACGGGAAATTCAGAACATCCACCGTGGGTTTTTTGAGGTCTTCTTATTTAGATCAAAGATAGTTGTGAGTTGTGCAAGATCATCCTTTCAAGCCGTTCTGCTGACAGGATCTCTGCTAAACCCTCTTGCGGACAATCTTCTGTTCCCTGGCTCTGTTTTAGTCTTTGCTGCATCTACGAGCGACAGGTTGTTTATTTCGGCAGTGAATCTGCTATCTCTTGAGCGTGAAGGGCAATTTCAATGAAACCATTTGATGAGCAGCACGGGACTTACGTTCCCTTATCCGAACGGGTTTTAAACGTTCAGTCAACATTTGCCCAATCGCTTGACTCGTGTAAAACCGGAGCCGACTGCCTGCTTGAAAAAGGCATCGAGCAATACCAGCTTCGCGAGTTTCAGCCAGCCCTCAAAACCTTCCAGCAAGCTCTGGGGATGTATCGTGCTCTTCAAGATCTCCAGGGAGAAGGGCGCGTATTGGGAGGCATGGGCTTGACCTATTACGGACTCAGCAACTATCCAGAGGCGATCGCCTGTTCCCACCAGAGCTTAGCCATTGCTCGCCAGATCGAAGACCGCCCGACGGAGCGGCAAGCACTTGCAAGCCTCGGAAACGCTTACCGCCACCTGGAAGACTATAGCAGAGCGATTTTCTACAAGCATCAAAGCCTGGATGTCGCGAAAGAAATCGGCGATCGGCGCGGCGAAATGGCAGCCCTGAACAATCTCGGTATGGCATACAAAGCGGCGGGGGACTATGCTCGCGCCATCGACTCCTACGAGCAGGGCTTAGCGATCGCCCGCGAGCTTCAGGATTTGCAGGTCGAAGGACAGGTACTCCGCAACATGGGCAATGCCCACCATGCCGTTGGCAACTTTGTGGAAACCGTCATTTGCTACGAGCATTTACTCACGATCGCCCGCCAGCTTCCCAATCGCCATACCGAAGCGCAAATTCTTCGCAATCTTGCCAGTGCCTGCTACCGCATGGGCGATGCTCTCAAAGCGATTGCTTATCATCATCAGCGGCTTGCGATCGCCCGCAGCCTGAGCGATTTAGATCTCGAAGAGCAAACCCTTGATAGTCTTGCCATTATTCATGACAGCCTGGGACATCATCGCCTCGCGATCGAGTTTTATGAGCAGCGCATCACCGTTTTAGGAGTGCTGAAAAATAGCCGCCAGCAGCAGCAGGCCATTCTCAGCTTGAAAGCCGCCTGTCAGGCGATCGGGGATTATGAAAAAGCAAACCGCTATCCTAACGCTACCCTTCTAGCTCCTTAGCGACGGTTCAAACCCGTGACGGCTCAAACACTCGCTGAGGGCAACTGGCAAAATCCACAGATTGCCTTCCAGATCTCGTCGGTCACATTGCCCAGGCCATGGTCGCTGTCCAGTTCGATCAGCCGCACTTTCGATCGCCTTTTGGCATAGTCTCGGCTTGCCTGAATCGAAATCACGTCGTCCTGGGTTCCGTGCAGGAGCAGAGTGGGAACCGATCGCTGAAGCTGAGCATCGTCATACTGTTTGAGATCGGCAACAAACGAATACGTTAGGGGCAGCATTTTTTGTTCGGCATGGTGGTAGACCCCGAGGAAATTCTGCGCCTGCCACTGCTGCACGGTAGACTCGCCTAGTTGGGGAAGCCACTGCGCCAAAAACTGAAACGCTGGAGCCAGCAAAATTAACCGCTCAATCTGCGGATGTCGCTCGGCAAGCCAGACAGCCGTAAGTCCACCAAAGCTGGAACCAATGATTGTGACGGGCTGATCGATCGGCAAAAGGGCGGCAACCTGCTCAAGCTGGCGGCTCAGGGTAAGCTGGGCAAAGTCAGGCTGATTCAGGTCAGGTGTGATCAGCGCAATGCCAAATGCCTGAAATCGATCGCGCAAATCCTGAGCCTTTGCCGATCGGGGACTGGATGCAAAACCATGCAAGTAAATAAAGGGACTGCTCACGCGATCGTTTCTTCCTGGTTGTTTTGCTGATTGTGATTTTGCGAATCGTTATTTTGCTTATGACGATGGGCTTATATCAGTTGAAAGACGGTTTTTAAAGCTTCAGCGGCTATAGTCAATTAATCTCATTTTTGATTCCTTTTGTTTCATTTTTGATTTCTGCCTTTTATTTCTTTATTTATCATCCCTACCATGACTTCTCCTCTCGCCCAACAAGTTGTCCTGATTACTGGTGCGTCGGCTGGCATTGGTGCAGCTCTGGCGATCGTCCTGGCAGAGAGACATCCGGGAATTCGTCTGGCGATCGCAGCTCGCAGTAAAGACAAGCTGGAGGAAGTTGCCGATCGTGGTCGAGCTGCAGGCGCAGAAGTGCTAACCGTTCCAACCGACATTCAGGTAACCGAGCAAGTCACTGCATTAGCCGAAACGGTACTGGCTCACTATGGACGAGTGGATGCGCTGGTCAACAATGCCGGATATGGACAAATGGGACCGAGCGAGCTAATTCCGGCAGCAGCAGCCAAGCGACAGTTTGAGGTCAATGTTCTCGGTCCTCTGGCACTGACCCGAACGCTGATTCCCACGATGCGCGAGCAGGGCGGCGGCAGAATTGTGAATATCAGCTCCCTTGGCGGACGCATTACCTTTCCCTTTGGTGGGCTCTATAGCGCATCAAAATTTGCTCTGGAGGCATTGAGCGACGCGCTGCGAATGGAACTGGAGCCGTTTAATATTCAGGTCAGCGTAGTTGAGCCTGGACCCGTTCGCACTGAGTTTTTTGGCGTGATTAATCAGGGCGTGCTGGAAACGATCGCTAACCCGCTCGACACCCCCTACCGTGCGGCTTTTCAGAAACTCGAACAGCTCGATCAGCAGGTCGATCGTCGTGCCTGGACTTCCGAACAGGTTGCCGAAGTAATTATTCGTGCGCTGACCGATCGCCAGCCCCAGCCCCGCTACATTGCCGCTACGGGCGGTCACTTTCTGGTGAACCTGATGACTAAGGTGCTGTCTACGAAGCAGGTCGATCGCTTCTGGCAGCGGTTTTATGGCATCGACCAAGTGGCGAGGGACTGGCAGAATCGGAGTCGGTAGGGGTGCGAACCACTTTTCTTTACAGGACAATTTATAGGACGATTTCCAGGTCGCTTGCCCCTGGGGAAACTGCAAAGCGATCGAGCTTTGAAATTTTGCTGAGATTGGCGTACTGTGAAAATTATGCTGTCGTAGCCTGTTAAAGCAGTGCCTGAGCCATGTCTTCATCGGTTTCCCTGGAATCTCTGATTGCTCAACCTATTACTGCCGAAGCATTTCGACCCTATGGTCAGGTAATTTTTGCCAGCCAGGACGGAAACGCGTACGACGCAGCAGATGCTCAGCTTCAGCTCGATCGGGGAATTCCTCGGTTTTACATTATGCGGCTACAGCAGCGGGGACGAAAGTTTTCTCGCATTACCCGCCACCAACAATGTACCCAATGCCTTGGCTCGCTCGAAGGTAAACCCTGGCTGATTGCGGTCGCGTCACCAGGTTCAGCCACCTGCCCCTTGCCGGAAGCGATCGCTGCCTTTCACATTCCGGGAAACTGCTTTATCAAGCTGAACGTGGGAACCTGGCACGCCGGCCCCTATTTCGACCCAGAGTGGATTGATTTTTACAATCTGGAACTCAGCGACACCAACCTTGTGGATCACGATACCTGCGACCTTAAAGCCGCCTACGGGCTGGAGTTCCTGATTGCTAATTCCTGATTTGCTTAAAAGGCTACAAAGGCTAAAGGGAATGGTTCATCGCGCCAACGAGCTTTCCCAATCCGGCGCGTGAAGGTTTGACCTCCAGGTAATACCGCAGGCTATACCCAACGCTGACGCCATTAACTTCCACGTCCGCTGCTCCGCTCACACCCATTGCTACCCGAACCAGGCGGATGAGAAGCCACTGATTGACGATCGCGCCCAGAATGACGACAACTGCGCCCCGCTGCGTGACCCGAAGCCCCTGAATTTCGTCCAATTCAAAGTGTTGCTTCAGGGTAGCGGTGACTCGCTTTGCTAAACCGTGGTAGTCGTACTCGCCACTGATTCCAATCCGTTCAGGCGGAATGGTGCTGAACAGCAGATTTGAGGTAGGTTGACCCATGGAAATCTTGTCACGCTCCACAATGTCCATCCCTGATTCAAAAGGGACAAGAGTTGACAGAAAATGCCGCCAAATACTGCCGCTTTCGCGATTGGCGATTACACCCTAATAAAATCCATTCATGCACCCTGCCCTGCCATTCACCGATCGCTCACACCTGTCAATAAGTCGCTGGTGCAATCAGACAAGGGATAGCTTCCAGAGTAGCGGGAGTAGTTCTGCTCGCTAGGGCTTTACCCCAAACTCTTGGCTTACCTCGCGGTGAATGCAAACCACCGACCTAAAACCTGGACCGTAAACTTTTGATGAGACAAGTTTCAAATATAGTTAAATTACCATAAAGTTCCTGCAAACGCATTACTAAATATTGCAGCTTCGCAAAGATTTAGAGTCAGGCAAGCAAACACTCCGAACCAGAGAACCAAAGCTAAAGAACGGCTGCAATTGCCTGCGGACTTCGGAGAAACTGCCTTTCATCCTGGCTTCAAAGCCCCCTAAAGCCAATCAGCCTCAGTGACCTAACGGCCGTGTAGAGCCAGGACTGCTGACGCAAATGTTCTTGCGTCTCTTGTGCATCTCTTGTTAAGTGCGCCTCTTAAATAAATAAATGCGCTCTTGAATAAGGGTGTCTCTTAAATAATCCGGGTTTCTAAATTTTGCAGTATCAGGAACGAACCGTGCCATCTGGCATTGTTGCGCCCTGAAGCCGGGTTCCGGTGAGCTTTACCATCAGGCGATCGGAGACGGCGATTTTAGCTCCTCGCAAATTTGCCCCGCTCAAGTCTGCCCCGCTGAGGTCTGCCCCGATCAAGTTCGCGCCTTCCAGGTTGGCGTTAGTCAAGTCTGCCTCTAGCAGGTTTGCCCGAAACAAATTTGCGCCGCTGAGGTTTGCGCCTGACAGGTTAATCCGGTGCAGAAACGCATCGCTGAGATTTGCGCCGCTGAGATTTGCCCGGCTCAAATTGCGCCCAGCCAGATCCTTTTCTTTCAGATCTGCCCCGCTCAAATCGGTTCCGCTCAGGTCCGGAGACTGGGAACGCGGCTGCGATCGAGGCGGTGACTGATAGCTTGATGAGGGTGGGGGCGGTGTCGCAGGACGAGACGGCTGATAGGAGCGATAGGACTGCGGATTAGGCGGATAGCCGCTCGGACGATAGGTTTG
This sequence comes from Leptolyngbya sp. ST-U4, assembly GCF_039962215.1. Classification (NCBI taxonomy): domain Bacteria; kingdom Bacillati; phylum Cyanobacteriota; class Cyanophyceae; order Leptolyngbyales; family Leptolyngbyaceae; genus Leptolyngbya; species Leptolyngbya sp. ST-U4. Next base: position 666,358 of record NZ_JAMPKZ010000001.1, on the reverse strand, counting down.
CTGATGAGATTGCTGATGCGGCGACTGATGCGACTGTGGCGGCTGATGGGATTGCGGCGGCTGATGCGACTGTGGATTCGATCGGTGTGACTGAGAATCCGATCGGGCTGAACTTGAACTATTGCTTGCTGCCGGATTGGCATGAGGACGGGGCGGCGGCTGGTAGTAATAGTAGCGAGGTGGAGCCGACTGGGCAGAAGGCTTGGGCGGAGAAGGGGGGCGAGCAGGCGAGGACTTGGGCTGGGCTTTGTCGTTCTGTCGCTCATTCTGCCGTTGGGAACGCAGCAAATCCCGCGCCTGGTTAATTTCTTTAATTTTCTCCTGTGCCTTTTCCTGGAGTCGAGGATTGTCTTTGGGAATGCGATCGGGATGCCAAATGAAGACCAGATCTCGATAAGCCTGGTTCACCTCTTCTAGAGACGCGCCAGGCTCCAATTCAAGAACTCTATAGTAGCGATCCAGGTCACCCATTCCTTTCAACATCACTCTTACTGGTTTAGCGGCTGCGCTGTTTTGTCTTCGACAAGCTGCGCTGTTTTGTCTTCGACAAAGGGACGCTCTGATAAAGTTACGCTCGGACGGTGACCCTCACGCTCCAAAGAGTCACTCTCTGCCAGTGTATCGACTCTAGCGATTGAATGGATTTATCAAGGAGTAAATCTTCTTATCCAGTCTAGAGCCATGTCCTTGCTTGCGTTATCAAATCCTGACCGATTACCCAGCGACCGATCTGCGGCAGAGGCCTGTAGGCTTGACAATTCCTGCAATTGCGCCAATCTAGCATAAATTTATTCTGCTGCTGGAGCCTCGACAGGAATCCCCTTTCGGAATTAGACTAAATTAATTATTCCTAATTGCAACAGCAGATACAGAATTCATCTTTATGGGTAAAGTTCTCCCTGTACCCTCTCAAGCCGCCACGATCGCTCAAACGATCCGTTCCGCCGCTCAAACCAAGCCTATTGAAGCCACTGGAGCCTTTGCGCTGATTGACAGCCTCAGACGACAAGGCGTGAGCCACATTTTCGGTTATCCCGGTGGGGCGATTCTGCCAATTTATGACGAGCTATATCGGGCAGAAACTGCCGGACATGTGCAGCATATTCTGGTTCGTCACGAGCAGGGGGCTGCTCACGCGGCAGATGGCTATGCCCGCGCCACAGGCAAAGTCGGCGTTTGTTTTGCGACATCGGGACCGGGAGCAACGAACCTAGTGACTGGGATCGCGACTGCTCAAATGGATTCGATTCCACTGGTGGTTATCACGGGGCAGGTTCCGCTGAGCGCGATCGGGACAGATGCGTTTCAGGAAACCGATATCTACGGAATTACGCTGCCGATCGTCAAGCATTCCTATGTGGTGCGCGATCCGGCAGATATGGGGCGCATTATCGCTGAAGCTTTTCACATTGCCAGTACGGGTCGTCCGGGTCCGGTGCTGGTGGATGTGCCGAAAGATGTGGCACTCATGAAGTTCGACTATGTTCCGATTGATCCGAGCGATGTGAGGCTGCCGGGCTATCGTCCGACGGTGAAGGGCAACCCGCGCCAAGTCAATCAAGCATTAAGGCTAATTCGGGAAGCGCGTCGTCCGCTGTTGTATGTCGGGGGTGGGGCAATCGCCTCTGGTGCCCACGGAGAAATCAAGGAACTGGCAGAACGCTACAGCATCCCAGTTACCACAACGCTGATGGGCATTGGCGCATTTGACGAGCATCACCCGCTCTCAGTGGGAATGCTGGGAATGCACGGCACTGCCTACGCAAACTTTGCCGTGACAGAGTGTGATCTGCTGATTGCGGTAGGGGCACGGTTTGACGATCGCGTTACGGGCAAGCTCGATGAATTTGCCTCCCGGGCGAAAGTGATCCACATTGACATTGACCCAGCAGAGGTGGGCAAAAACCGCATTCCTGATGTGCCGATCGTGGGCGATGTGCGAACGGTTTTGCTTGACCTGCTTCAGCGCGGCAGCGAAGACGGCACTCCGGCAAACTCGAATCAAACCCAGGAATGGCTACACCGAATCGATCGCTGGCGGCAGGACTATCCGCTGATCGTGCCTTCCTACCCAGAGGCAATCTCGCCCCAGGAAGTGATCGCTGAAGTCGGGCGGCAGGCTCCTGATGCTTACTACACCACCGACGTGGGGCAGCATCAAATGTGGGCGGCTCAGTTTCTCAAGAACGGTCCACGCCGCTGGATTTCGAGTGCAGGTTTGGGCACGATGGGCTTTGGAATGCCGGCGGCAATGGGGGCGAAAGTAGCACTGCCCAACGAGCAGGTCATTTGCATCAGCGGCGATGCTAGCTTCCAGATGAATTGTCAGGAACTGGGAACACTGGCGCAGTTTGGCATTGCCGTGAAAACGGTGATCATCAACAACGGCTGGCAGGGCATGGTGCGGCAGTGGCAGGAAGCCTTTTACGGCGAGCGGTACTCTTCGTCGGATATGCAGCCGGGAATGCCCGATTTCGTCAAGCTGGCAGAAGCCTTTGGCGTGAAAGGCATGATCATTCGCGATCGATCTGAGCTAGAGGATGGAATTGCCGCGATGCTGGCATATCCGGGGCCGGTACTGCTCGATGTGCGAGTCAAGCGCGACGAAAACTGCTACCCGATGGTGGCTCCGGGCAAGAGCAATGCTCAGATGGTAGGTTTACCCAAGCCTGCCCCCTCTGAACAGCAAGCTGAGCCAACGCTCTGTGTCAACTGCGGTACGAAGAATCTGCCCGATAGCAAATTCTGCCCGGAGTGCGGCACAAAGATTTAGGCTAAAGGGCACATTACGGTGCTGCGTCGCCTCCTAAATCTCCCAATCTTGGGAAACTTTGAAAGTCCAAAAGAAGGTAAAATTTAGGGCTTTTCAAACATCTGATCCCCGATTTCTTACAGGAGTCGGGGGTCTTTGTTTTATCAGTCAGTGATTACTCGCTCGCCTGCGAGCCACGTACCTGAAAATAAACTAGCCCCAGCGTCACCAGCAGTAACCCGATCGTGATTGCGGCGGCGTAGCCAAAATCAAACTGAGCAAATGCTTGCTCGTACAAATAAAACACCAGCAGATTTGTGGAATTAAGTGGACCGCCACCGGTCATGATGTAGGGCTGCTCGAAGCTGCGGAGCGTAAAAATCACGGTGGTGGTGGCAGCAAAAATCAGGGTCGATCGCAGTCCGGGCAGGGTGATATACCAGAACTGCTGCCAGTCGTTTGCGCCATCCAGCTCGGCGGCTTCGTAGCGACTCTGAGGAATGTTTTGCAGCCCTGCCAGAAATACCACCAGATTAAAGCCAATCTGCTTCCAAACGCTTAGGAGAATCAGCACGGGCATTGCCCAAACCGGACTGCTCAGCCAGGGTACGGCATTGATGCCAAACCAGCCCAGAAAGTGATTCACTGCTCCATCGGTCTGAAATAGCCAGCGAAATCCCAATCCAACTGCGGCGATCGACGTTACCGAGGGAATGAAATAAGCCGTTCGCAGCGCATCCCGCAAACCTATAGGCATCAGGCGATTGAGCAGCACTGCCAGTCCTAAAGGAAGCACCAGGCTGGGAATGACAGTGGCGATCGTAAAGTAAACCGTGTTGCCGACGATCTGCCAGAAATCAGAATCAGTGATCAGCCTTGCGTAGTTCTGCACTCCAACCCAGTGAACCCCTGCCCGCGTGAAGCTGCCCGTCGTAAAGCTGAGATAGACCAGATAGGCGATCGGATATAGGACAAAAATACCGAGCAGCAGCAGGGCAGGAGCCAAAAACAGCCAGGGGATAATTTGCTCATTCCGCATGAGCCACCGGAACTTGGGAAGGGGTGGGAGGAGTGTTCGAGCGATTGCATTGCTCCCTAAATCCCGCCGAATTGAGGAACTTTAAGGAGAGGAACTTTGAGGATTGGAGAAGGCTCCGTTTCATATCATGAGGCTCCCTGAATTCCTGAATTCTTGCTATTTCAGTAGACTAATCAGGGCTTCAATGAGCGTTTGGTTTTGCTCGTCGGTTCCGATCGTGATCCTCAGTTTGTCTTCCAATCCGGGCTGCTTAAAGTAGCGCACCAGAATGCCTCGCGCCTTGAGTGCCAGATAAAGCTGTTCGGCGTTGGTTTGCGGTGAAGTGGGCGGCGTTGCCAGGACAAAGTTTGCCTGGGAGTCCAGCACGGTGAAGCCGAGATGCTTTAAGTCGGTTGTGAGCTGAGCGCGAGAAGCTTTTACCTTTTCGGCACAGGCATTTTTGTAAGCCTGATCGCGCATTGCGGCAGCTCCGACGATCGTGGCAATGGCATCAATGTTGTAGCTGTCTTTAATTTTGAAGAGTCCTTTTAAAAGCGACGGTTGGGCAATGCCAAATCCCATTCGCAATCCTGCCAACGAGTAGCCCTTCGATAGGGTACGGAGAACCAATACATTGTCAAACTCCGACACAAGCGGCAGCGCAGAAGATTCTGCAAAATCCACATACGCCTCATCCACGACCAGCACCCCAGAAACCTGCTGAGCTAGCTTCCGCAAATCATCCAGCGGCACAGTATGACCCGACGGACTATTGGGCGACGCGATAAACGTGATGGCTCCCTTTGCTTCTGCTAAAGCCTCGATCGGCAGCGAAAAGTCTTCAGGATAGGGAACTTCGACCACTGCCGCAGGCTGCATTGCCGCCAAAGTTTGATAGAGCACATAGGTGGGCATTGGGTAAATGACTTTGCGATCGCCCCCCTCGGCACAGGCACGAATCAGCACGTTCAAAATCTCGTCACTGCCGTTGCCCACAATCACCCAGTCTGGCGGCACACTCAGAGCTTCACTCACTGCCCGACAAAACTCTTTCGCAAACGGATCAGGATAGCGGCGCAGCCATTCACCGTCGAGTTGACGCAGAGCCTCGATCGCCTGAGGAGAAGGGGGATAGGGGTTTTCATTGGTGTTGAGTTTAATAATGGGCGTACCGGGTTTGGGTTGTTCACCGGGAATGTAGCCCGTCATCTGGTCAACGGCAGTGCGAAAGTAGCTCATGGTCTGTTCGGCAGTAGAGGAAATGGGGAATAGGGAAGGCGATCGCAAAACTTTTATTGTAAAGCACACCAGGTTTGAGTAGAAATTAGCGCGTATCGCTGGTTCTGATTTACCCAAGTTTGACGTTTATGCGATCGGTCAGGCACAAAGCGGTGATTGGTTGAGTGTCTCAACAACTGTGATTGGGACATAGGACTCAGATCCTGAGGGAATCAGGTAATTGTCCAATCACCCTTCAATACCCTGAAATCCCTGACCAGTTTCGCTATTCTGAATACAGAACATTTGTATTATTGGCGTAGGACTGATCTCACCTGATCGCCTCCTGCAAAACTTGAGACTTTCGATACTGGGCAAACGCGATCGAACTCACCAAAGTAAAATCTAGGCAGCATTAAGAAGCCTCGAAAAAAGAAAAACTTCGTCCACCCTGACTCAATCTGATAAACTCACGATCGCCCTTCTGTCCTTCTCACTCCCTGCTTCCCTGCTCCCCACATCCGACCCGCCCTCATCATGTCTTCTGCCACCTCCCAGCCCAAAATTATTCTGATTGACGGACATTCCCTCGCGTTTCGCGCCTATTTTGCCCATGCCAAAGGGCGAGATGGTGGCTTGCGAACTTCGACCGGAATTCCGACCAGCGTGTCCTACGGCTTTCTGAAAGCTCTGATGGATACGATCGAGGCAGAAAAGCCAGATCACATTGCAGTTGCCTTTGACCTGGGCGATCCGACCTTTCGGCATGAGGCAGACGAAACCTATAAGGCAGGCAGACCAGACACGCCCGAAGATTTTATTCCTGATATGCACAATCTGCGGGAACTGTTGACGGCAATGAATCTGCCGATCGTCACTGCACCGGGCTACGAAGCAGATGATGTGATTGGGACGCTGGCGCGACGGGCGGCTTCAGAAGGGTGGCGGGTGAAGATTTTGTCGGGCGATCGCGATTTATTTCAGTTGGTTGACCCCGCTCAGTCGGTGACGGTGCTGTATCTGAGTACCACGTTTGGCAAAGGTACGCCACCGCCAAAGGAATTTGGGGTGGATCAGGTGAAGGATAAGATGGGGATTTTGCCCTCGCAGATTGTGGACTTTAAGGCACTCTGCGGCGATCCTTCAGACAACATTCCAGGCGTGAAGGGCATTGGTGAAAAGACGGCTGCCAGTTTGCTAGGTACCTATGGTTCGCTCGATCGCATTTATGCCTCGCTAGACGAGATTAAAGGCGCAACGAAAAAGAAATTAGAAGAAGGCAGAGATGCCGCGCTGCACTCGCAGTATATGGCGCAGATTCACCTGGACGTGCCGCTCGATGTCTCGCTGGAAGATTTCAAGCTGCACGGGTTTGAGCCAGAGGCGATCGTCCCCATATTGGAAAAGCTGGAGTTCCGTCAATTTCTCGGCAATCTAAATAAGATTCAGCGACTTCTCAACGATCCAACTGCGGAGAATACTGATCCCGCCAATCGCCATTCTGCTGATCCAGAAATTGCAAACGCCAGGCTTGCTCCCGGCAAAGGTAACTCTAGCCTGTTTGATGCACCCGAAACTGATGATATGTGGTTCTTTAGCGCAGAAGAAACCGCTGAAAGCCAGCAAATGAAATCGGCGATCGTGCAACCGCACATCATCGATACCCCAGAAAAATTAAAATCGCTGGTCGATCGCCTCCAACAATTCACCAATCCAAATCAGTTCGTTGCTTGGGACACGGAAACAACCGCAATCGATCCGCTGGATTCCGAGCTGGTCGGGATTGGCTGCTGCTGGGGCGAAAAGGCGGACGATGTTGCCTACATTCCGCTGGGGCATCGATCGGGAGGAAATCTCGACCAAAAATTGGCTCTAGAGTCGCTGCGATCGATTTTGGAAAATACAGACTATCCCAAGGTGCTTCAGAACACGAAGTACGATCGCCTTGTGCTGCGAAAACAGGGCATCGAGCTTCGAGGCGTGGTGTTTGACACGATGCTAGCAAGCTATGTAATTAACCCGGAGCAGAGCCATAAACTGAGCGACCTGGGGATTCGCTACTTGAGCTTGACGTCTCTGGGATACGAGGATTTAGTTCCAAAGGGCAAGAACATTGCTGATTTAGAAGTAGAGCCAGTTGCAGACTATTGCGGCACAGACGCTTACATCACTTATCAACTTGTGTCTAAACTGCGCGCCGAACTGCACGACTACCCCGAACTCGATCGCCTATTACGCGAAGTAGAAGTGCCGCTCGAACCCGTGCTGGCAGACATGGAATGGACAGGTATTCGCATCGATACGGACTATCTAAAACAGTTTTCCGAAAAGCTCGAAACCGACCTGGCAGCGATCGAACTGCGTGCCTATGAAGCGGCAGGACAAAAGTTTAGCCTCGGTTCACCCAAGCAGCTCAGCGATCTGCTGTTTAATGGGCTGGGACTCGATCGCAAAAAGTCGCGCAAAACTAAAACGGGCTACTCTACCGACGCTGCTACGCTGGAAAAACTTCAGGGCGATCACCCCGTTGTCGATGCCATGATCGAACACCGGACTTTAACGAAGCTGAAGTCTACCTACGTGGATTCGCTGCCGACGCTGGTGCATCCCAGTACGGGCAGGGTGCACACCGATTTTAATCAGGCAGTTACCACCACCGGACGACTTTCTTCTTCCAATCCCAACCTGCAAAACATCCCCATTCGCACTGCCTTTAGCCGCCAAATTCGCGCCGCCTTTATTCCCGAACCGAACTGGCTGATGGTTGCTGCTGACTATTCCCAGATCGAACTGCGAATTCTGGCACACCTGAGCCGCGAACCCGTGCTGCTAGAGACGTATCAAAACGATCGCGACGTTCACACTCTGACAGCCCAGCTTCTATTCGAGAAAGATGACATCACCCCCGAAGAACGACGGCTGGCAAAGGTGATCAACTTCGGCGTGATCTACGGCATGGGTGCCTCACGATTTGCGCGAGAATCCGGTTTCTCGACCAGCGATGCGCGGGTGTTTATCGATCGCTTTAACCAGCGGTATCCCAAAGTGTTTGCCTATTTGCAGCAAATGCAGCAGGAGGCGATCGGGCGAGGCTACGTCACCACGATCAAGGGTCGTCGCCGCTACTTCAACTTCGGCAGCGATAGCCTGAAGCGATTAAAAGGCAAAGATCCGGCAAAGATCGACCTGGAGCAAATCCGGCTGCGCGATCAGTACGATGCTCAGCTGATGCGGGCGGCTGCGAATGCCCCAATTCAAGGATCGAGTGCAGACATTATCAAAATCGCAATGGTCAAGCTGCACGACTTGCTGCGTGGCTATCAAGACAAAGCACACCTGCTGCTGCAAGTTCACGACGAACTGGTGTTTGAAATTCACCCCGATACCTGGGAAGAACTTCAGCCTCAGATTAAAGACACGATGGAATCCGCGGTGCAGCTCGATGTGCCGTTGCGCGTTGAAGTAAAAGCAGGAAAAAACTGGATGGATGCAAAATAACCTTCAAAATCCCGTGTAAACCACTACCTGAAATGCCGTAAAACCCGCTTCTACTCTTGATCCTATCGATTCTGTAAATTGTCTACCATAGAGAGTAGAGGTAGCAGTAGGCACAAGCAGTATGAAGATTCAATCATCCGTATTGGTGCATTTAGGGTTTGGGAAGTATGTGCGATCGGATCAGGTGACATCGCTTCAGCCCGTGGAAGAGGAGCGTGGACCCGGACGGCGGACGTTTGTTTATCTCGAAGGGCAGCCTGACCCGATTGTGGCATCTCGTGCCGAAGATACGATCGTCCGCGATCTGGTACAGGAGCCGCGTGAAGTGATTCAGTCTCGCCAGCAGCAGGAGATCCTGACTGACCTGTTGCAGGATTTGTCGAAGGTCAATTCTACGGTTCGGCGAATTAGCCGCGACGAAGGCGGACTCGATCTCGACCAGCTTGAGCGTCGGATTCAGCGTGTGCTGGAAGCATAGTTTCGGATCGGGCAGTTGAGCAGTATTTGCGGGGTGTGAATTTCAATAATTCTGAATTTCAACAATCGCTAAAGCCATTGCTAGAGCAGGGGTTCCTGAGGCAAAGCCTCGCCCCTTTTTTTGTGGAGCAGGAGTAGGCGTTGAGGGGAATTCGTCCACAGAAGTCGAACGATCCCAGGTACATTCCCTCGCCTGAGCCGGGCAAGGGTTAATTTTTTAGCCTACTCAACCGACATCCATTTGAGCGACTACCGTTTGGTGCAATTCGATCTACCGTTCCGCTCAGATTTTCCTTATAAAAAATTCTCTTAAGCTTCATAGGCTGCTCATTAAAATTCCCTTAAGCTATGCGTGGTTCCCCGGGGTTCTTTACCATGAAATCTGTGTTATTCGTTGGTTATACAAACGACAAGATTGTTACGGCTCAGCAAGAACCTTTTCTCTATCACAAACGTGAATTAAGACAAGAGTTAGGGTTAGAGGTTGCTGTTAAAAATGTTCCAACCTTGAACGAAGCAGTGAATTTGTGCTTGGGCGATCGCTCAGACATTTTCTTTCTGATGCCAAGCTGGCGAGAACAACCCGAAGTCGTTGAAACCCTTATCCGAACCCTACGTCAGCAAAAGCCCCACGCAAAACTTTTCTTTGTTGATCCATTTGCCCAAGCAAGTAGCCGCTTTCTGAGCGTATTGCCCTATGTAGACGGGTTTGTTAAACGTCAGCGGTATCAGGATCAGTCCCTTTATACCCAAGACCTGATAGGTGGCTCAGTTCTCACGCAATATCTGGTACAGCAGCAGCATTACGAGCTAGGAAACTGGCACGTCGGCTCAATTGCACCTCGGGGATATGCATCTCAGATCAAGACAGGCTGGAGTTTAGGAACATCCAAATCGTTTAAGAGACTCCTCCAACGTCCCCGATGGCTCTTTCGACCTAAAGCGAAAACAATGGATATTTTCTGCCGGATGTCCCTCAGCCCTGAAAAAGATAGCTGGTATTACAAGTATCGCTTATCGGCATTGGCTGCTCTCGCTCCTCTGTCTGCTGATTATCGTGTTGCAAGCAATGGCGGCAGTGATAAAAGTAAAGAAGTGTCCCAACGCCAATATTTCCGCGAGCTCCAGCAAAGCCGGATTGTCTTCAGTCCCTTTGGCTGGGGAGAGTCCTGCTGGCGAGATTTTGAAGCCATTTGCTATGACTGCCTGCTGCTCAAACCCTCGATGGAGCATCTTGATGTTCAGCCGAACCTATTTATTCCTGGAGAAACCTATGTGGCGATCGCGTGGGATTTTTCTGATCTAGAGCATCAGTGTCGATATTATTTGCAAAACCCAGAAGCAGCAGCACGAATCGTTAGTAATGCTCGGGAAGCTTACCTGGAATACTTTAAAACCAGGTCATTTGTAGCGCAGATGAAACAGCTCATTCAGGGAGCATCCAGAACTGCGCGTCTGGAACCGGGGACAATGACGCTGTCCTGAAGCTCAGGTATCTCTATCCGAAATCATTCCGTATCTTGTGGAAAGCGATGCGAGAGTACCTTTCAGGAATACCTTTTGGGGGGTACGTCTCAGGAGCACGTTTCAGCAGTACCCCTAAAGTAAGAGGCTTCAGATTGGCAGGCTCTTTAGGATCGAGGCGTATTGGGTTCAGGCATTGATTTTATGGAAGCATTGGCTTCATTCGCTTCGCAATGCCCGAACTGTTCTGATCCTGAGTGGAAGAGCTATGACTTCAAGCAATCCTCGCACCGTTCGCACCACCGAGTTTGAGCAGTCTACGACAATCGCCGCTCCCGCCGATAATGTGTTTGATTTTATGGCAGACGTGAACAATCTGCCGAAGTATTTGCCCACCGTTCGCAGTGCCCAACCCCAGGAAGGCGAGCGCGTTCGCACTCAGGGACAGGCAGGTGGACATTCCTATGACTCCGATGGCCATTTCCGCATCGATCGCCTCAGTAAACGAATTGAATGGGGTTCAGATGGCGAGAATGACTACGGCGGCTGGATGGAAGTTGACGGAGACCGTGAACAGTGCAAGGTCACAGTGCATATTCACTACGCACCTCCCGCAGAGATGGCGCAGAAGATGGCAGAACAATCGCCCGAAGGCAGTTTTGAATCTGCAATCAATGAAGGAATCGGGAAAGCTCTCGAATCGATTAAAAATATCTGTGAGGGCAAAGGCGGTAAACAGGAAATTGAAGCTAACCAGTAATACTTAAATCGCCTCTAGACTGCTGCAAATGCCATTTGCCAAAAGTCCTTTTCAAGCTGTGCGACTTTGATAAATGCGAGTTCTGCCTGCTGCTGCACTTCTTCAGATGCCGATCGCAGCATTTCGTCTGCCTGGTGTTCCAGCAGTTTTACATATTCCGTAAAGCCCGGATTGCCCCAGCGATCGGCAAATTCAGTATAAGGTTCGGGCATTTTGCCGGGGAGCTGCCACCCCTGGTTATACGCCAGTTCGATCGCCCAGAAAGCCGTTGCCATTGCCGCATAGGGAGCCGTTCCCATGTTGACCATAAAGGCGCAGTAGGTCTGACAAGTGGGCTGCCTAGGCGTATCCAGATTGAGCTGACGCTCTGAAGCCTTTTTGCGAAACCAATTTAGCTCGTCTTGCAGTACCGTTAGACCGCTTAGCAATACGTCGAAGTGAGCGATCGGTGACCAGGTAATTAGCGTCGCCGCGAACCGCGTGAACTCCAGCACAAACAAATAATCCTGTACCAGCCAGGTGTTGAATTGATGCGGCTGAATTTCTCCTGTTTGGCACTGCATCAGGAATGGATGAACGGTTGCATCTCGCCAAAGATCGGGATACTTCTGAAGAAGTTGCTGGCAGGAAAGGGACATAAAAGCTTTAAACGCAGGTAGACAAAACAATGAACGAAGTAGAGACGATCGATTATGTCATAAATAAAGCCCCTCGCCCAGGCTGGGAAAGGGGTTGAAATCAGGGCGATTCATAGCTTTGACCTTGTTACTGTCGTTACTGCGGTATCTGATTGACAGCCAGCATCGTTGAACTCCCGCAGGAATTCAGGGCTGTTTGAGTGGGGTGAATTTTGACATTGAGGCGATCGAGCGATTCGGCGATCGGGAGCGCAAATCCTAACCCTTCAATGCCACGACTGGCAATTTTTTCAGTGACAATGCCAATCACCGCACCGTATCGGTTTAGCAAGGGACCACCGCTGTTGCCGGGATTAACTGCTGCATCGGTCTGGATCAAATGGTGCGCTTTGCGGGTGCGAATGCCGCTGACCACGCCCTGCGTCACGCTGTTGGAGAGTGCTAGCGGATTGCCGATGGCCACCACGTCTTCCCCTACTTTGACCGACACAGGGCACACAGGCAAACTCATCAAATCTGCGGCATCTGCTTCCAAACGCAGCAACGCGACATCCAGAGCTGCATCTCGCTTGATCACCTGTGCTTTATGGGTTGAACCGTCATACAGGTCGGCTTGCACCGTATGGGCAGACCCAACAACATGATGATTGGTCATGATCAAGCCGGAAGCATCAACTACAAAACCCGTTCCCCGTCCTTCTGGGGTGCGAATTTGCACGATCGAGGGAATCGATCGACTGACAATCTGTTCTGTGGAAAGGGGCGTTTCTGAGCTAGAAACTGCCGCAATTTCGTAGCGGGTAGGAACCGTTATGGGTAGATTGGCGATCGTGGGCTGAGACAGGAAATCGGCAAGATCAGCCTGGGTCAGCAACCCCTTAAAACTGTTGCGAATTGCTTCATAGGTGGCGGCAGGGTTGTCTACGCCTTCTGCCTCGGCGCGTCCGGTCACGGTCTGACGGTAGATTACTTTTCCGGCAGTGCGATCGAACAGTTCCCAGCGAATGGTGCGCTCGTCCTGCGTTTTTTCGCCCAGCAGTGAACTGTAGGAATTGAGCTTAACTTCGGTAATTGTACCGCCGATCAAAAATTGTCCCGGTTCCGGGTTATCGACAAGCTGATCTGCAAAGGGCGATCGGCTCGAACTGGCAGCGACAGGATAGCCTGCCTGCATGAGTTCGTCTTCGATGAGCGATCGGGCAGCATTTTCCAGGCGGGTGTCGATTTCTCCGCTTGCTGTGTATCGATCCTGCAACAGGTTCAAAATTCCGTCATAGCGTCCACCCAAAATCACACCAGGCATAATCGCCGATCGAATCCGGGCAACTTCAATGCGGGGTTGAGGGGTCGTAAAAGCTGTGTCATCCGGCAGAAAATGGTTTTTTGCCGCAGCCACGACCTCAAAGGGCGGTGGAGTGGACATCGGAGCAGCAAAAGCAGGATAGGGCAGCAGCAGCCACAGCAGCACCGCCTGCACCAAAAAAGCTCTGATCATAGATTAAAAGCATCACAGCGAAATCGTAGATTTCACCAATCTGCGGAATTTATTCCTGTATGTAAAGGGGAGATTTACATAAGTTATGAGCAGGTTAAATTTTTAACTTTGCTGCATCTCCGCATAGGCAGCATACACGCCGCGTACGTTGTACCAGTTAAGAAAAATCCGGGCGATTTCCAGAGCAAGCTGAGGCTTACCGCGATCGATCAGCCATTGCAGCAGGGGAGCCATTGTTTTTTCGTTCAGTGTGCCACCCAGAGACAGCAAACCCCACAACAGCCGATGAATCCAGGTCATCTGAATCATCATTCGCACTTCCCAGGTCGGATGCTTTTGGTAAAACAACACCCCCATCCGTCCCCGCTGAATTTCCTTGTCTATCAAATTGGGCAACTGGCTCAAGCTAAACGGCGGATGCCAGTGATAGCCTGCCGCTTCAGGACACTTGATCAGCTTTAGCCCCAGCTGTTTTAGCCGAACGCCCAGCTCCAAATCTTCCCAGCCGTAAAGCTGAAAGCGCGTGTCAAACAGTCCAGCTTCTTCCAGCCATTTTCGGTCGATCGCCACATTCCCGGTTGCAAAATACGCCGCCGAAAAGTCCGTAATCTTGAATGGCTCTGAAGTCGGATCGTCGAAATCGCAGGTGTTGATCACGCTGCCATAGGTAAAGACGCGATCGGTTCCCAGGTTTTTCTCTGCCTCAGTGAGGGCAATGGCATGAGCTTGAAGAAATCCTTCCAGCACTACCAGATCGCTGTCAATAAAAATAATCGTGTCGCCCTTTGCCTCACGAACACCCAGATTTCTCGCGGCAGACGGTCCCTGATGATTTTGCTGAAATAGCCGCACATGGGGCAGCTCTGCCTGATGGGTTTGCAGCCATTCCACAGTGCGATCGGTTGAGCCATCATCCACGACGACGATTTCATAGCCAGCGATCGGACTATCAGCCGGAATCATCTGATTTTCCAGTGCCCACAGGCATTTCTCCAGAATCGGCAGACGGTTATAAGTGGGAATGACAACGCTAAAAAACACGGCAGCAATCTTTTTGAACGATATTTTTGAACAATCTGGGGGTTGATGCGCTTTAGAACACTTTCCGTCGAGGACGGTTTTTTTAAGCATCCAGAATGAGCAGTGCTCTGACTGCATCCTATCGTTGACCCGCTTAACCGTCAAAAAGTTCTCTGTAGAGGTGTGGACGGGTGAGTGAATAGACAAACCAAATTATGAAATTGGAGTGATTAGATCGAGCTTAAGTGTTTGGGAAGTGCAAACTCTCTTGTCCAGCCACAATCGAGTAGCGAACCTCCCTTTAGAGGAATGATTGCAGCAGCCAGGCTATGAGCAAAGCTAGCTACATCTACTTGAGTTCGTTTAAAGACCTTGTCAGCAATGAAGTGAAGTTCTGGCCCCCACTTCATCCAATAATTACCCTCGCCTCTTTGAGTAATTGTATTTTCATTGTGATTGACGATTGTTGGCGGAAACGATCCTCGATTAAATGAGTGCGTTAGGAAAGGGTAGGGTTCAGGATTTCGCGTTGAAAGCAACAACTCTGCAAGCTCGACGTTTTGGTGATGATTAAGGAGATAAATAAAGACTTGCTCGAATGCTGAGTACCCTTCATCCCAACTTATCGCGGACTTGACTGTCGCAACCAAGTGATTCTCAGTTTGAGGTGTTAGTGCGGCATACACTTTATGTTGATAGAGTGCTACGCGATTCCAAGAGTCTTTCTGAGAAGGTGGCACCTTGACCGGAGTAAACCCTCCAGTAGCGAGACCATCGCGAAGCATCTTAGCCGCAATTTCAGGTGCAGTATTGTGAAACCAGGCTTCTACTACAAATCCCATAAAGTCTAATAGAAGAAATTGTCCATCTAACTACAGTTCAAGCAGCCTAAAAAGCCCTACTTACCCACTCACCTACCTCCTCTCATGCCATCATTCTCTAACAATCGGTTGTCCCCGAACAAAATGGGAACCATTCAGCCGATAATATGATGTTTGCCCGATCGGGGTTTTGTTCTCCCGGTCTGGAGGTTGGCTGAGAGAGAAAAACGACATGAAAGCGCAAGACTTACAGGGAAAGACGATCGCCTTTGCAGGATCAGGTGGACTCGATAGCTGCACGATTACGCGATGGCTGACGGATCAGGGCGTGAACGTGGTTTGCTTTACGGCCGATTTGGGACAGCCCGACGAGGATAATCCGGCGGATATTGAAAAGCGAATGCTGGCAGCGGGAGCTTCAGAATTTGTGCTGCTGCCTTGCCGAGAAGGAATTGCCGAAGCGGGGCTTCAGGTAATCCAGGCGCAGGCGTGCTACGAGGGACGCTACTGGAACACTACAGGTATCGCTCGCTGTGTGCTGACCGAAGCGATGATTCGCGAAATGAAGCAGCGTGGACTGACGATCTTTAGCCACGGCGCAACCGGACGCGGTAACGATCAGGTGCGGTTCCAACTGATTACAAATATGCTGGCTCCTGAGTTTGAGGTGTATGCGCCTTGGCGAGACGAATCTTTCCTGGCACGCTTCCCTGGACGCAGCGAAATGATCGATTTCTGTCAGGATAACGGGTTGAGCGTAACTGCTACTAAAGACAAGCCCTATTCCACCGATGCTAACCTGCTGGGGCTGACTCACGAATCGGGAATGCTGGAATCGCTCACGACTCCGGCTCAGTTTGTCAAGCCGATTATGGGCTGCTATCCGATCGCTGCTCTCGATCAGCCCGAAGAATTCACAGTGCGGTTTGAGGCGGGTCGTCCGGTGTCTATTAACGGTCAGTCGGTCAATCTGGTGGAAGCCTTCCTTCGGGCAAACGCGATCGGCGGCAAGCACGGCATTGGCATCGGTACGCACTTGGTGGAAAACCGCTTTGTCGGCATCAAGTCTCGCGGTGTGTACGAAAGCCCTGGCGTTGAGATTCTAGGAACCTGCTATGCCTATCTGTTGCAGCTTATTCTCGACCGCCGCGCCCGCGAATTTTACGATCAGCTTTCGCTCCTGGTTGCCAGACAGATCTACCAAGGCTACTGGTTCGATCTCGCGACCCAGATGGCACAGCAAGCGCTCGATCGCACCGCTGCTCTGGCAACCGGAACTATCACCGTCTCCCTTTACAAAGGAACGCTCTCTTTCATCGCCGCAACCGACACGCCCCACTCCCTATACTCCGAAGAAAATGCCTCAATGGAAGGCGTGGGTGACTACAACCACTCCGACTCCGAAGGACTGCTGCGCGTCTTTGGCGTGAGTGCGCGGGTGCTGGCAACGACGGGGCAAGTAAAGCTTGAAGGGTAGATGAGTGGATGGGGGGATGGGTAGGTGAGTGATGGGTAAGTGGGTAGAAGGAGGTAGGTTTGTTCGTTAAGGTGAGCGATCGTTGAATGAACAGAAAGGAACTCCTGTCACTTAGACATCAGCGAGACGCTTACCAGTCAGTGTAGTTTGGATAGAGCAATCATCCTGCTCTCATCCCCTATCTCCTTATCCCCTATCCGCTCACCTCAATCCTGCTGCTCCAGACCTTTGCCAAACTTGCGATGCTCCAGCCAGTAGGAGAGGGCAAACCAGGCAACGACGATCGCCACGACGACAGCGGCAAACTGAGACATCCACTGCACCAGGGTTTCCAGGGCAATTAGCCTTCCGGCAAAGTAGGCGGCGGTAATGGTGACACCTGCCCAGATGCTTGCACCAACGAGGTTGCAGAGAAGAAACTGCGCATAGGGCATTCTTACCGTTCCTGCTAAGGGTCCGGCAAAGATGCGAAGCAGTGCGACAAATCGACCAAAAATTACAGCTTTGGCAGCGTTCTGAGCAAACTGATCGCGGACGCTGATAAGCTGTTCTTCCTTGATGCGGAACAGTCTACCCACACGAGTTACAAGCGACCAGCCGCCGTAATACCCAACCCAGTAGCCAAAGTTGTCGCCGAGGATCGCTCCGCCTAGCGCACTTGCCAGCACCAGCCAAAAATCCAGCTCACCGCTGCCTGCCAGAAAGCCGCCGACGAGAGTAATCGTTTCACCGGGAATAGGAATCCCTGTATTTTCGAGGAGAATGCCGCCGAACACTGCCCAGTAGCCGTATTCGTGAGCGATGTTCTGGATGGTTTCCAGGGGAATCAGTTCCACGGTAATGAGTAACCTTAGAAATAGGACTTTACAAAGATTTGTGACAGCCTTTAATGATTCCCATCTTGACGTAATATCAGCGATCGTGTCAATTCGCGAAGGGCGATTACTCCTACGAGAGAAGTGCTTCTCATCGCCACACCACATTCCCTGGAATGTACACATCGAAAATTGGCTGAGACGTTAAGCATTGCCAGTGACAGGCAAAAAGATCTGGGGTTTGAACCTTCAGACTAGCAATCGCCGCTTCTGCCGGAAAGGGATACAGGCGATCGAAGCCAATCTGCCCATCTGTCCAACCAAACTGAAGCAGGTAAACCGACGGCGGCGCGTTCAGTTCCTGCAAAAGGCGATGGGCGAGGCGATAAAGAGCCTGACGGTGCAGATCGGGCAAATGGAGCGGCTGATAGTAGCGAGAATTTTCACGACAGATGGCTTCGGCGTAAAGTGCGCCTTTTGCCGTCAGGACGATCGGCAACCAGAATTCTCCTGTCGCGATCGGAACCAGAAGTGCCTGCTGGACGCGATCGCGTAATCCCTCTACGTCTCGACAGACTTTATAAATTGCCTGACCCTTCCAGTCCAGGGAATCCGGTAGGTTGAGCGTTAGCGGACAGAGCAGATCTGCGGGTTGAAGTGCGATCGGCTGATCGCTACAAACGATCGAAACTGAAGACTCCGTAGAAACGGGAAATTGTTCGATCGCCTGTTCGATCGCAGAAATAGACTGGGCCTGCAAATCATCCTGATCAGCAGGCAGCGGATCGATTATGAGCAGGACATGCACCAATTTCTAAGCTGAGAAACTATCCGTTTATCGTTTGTCTTCTTGTGTACGGCCTGTCTTTTTGTGGGATGGAGGTCTTCGCTCGCTCAGACCAGCAGACGGGCTATCTTCCGCGCCAGAAGTTCTGATGCCATCCCACAAGAGAGGGGTAATCCACAGAGGTAACTCACAGTTCTGGAGGGAACTGGAATTAGACGTTGCTCAGATCAGGCAGCGTTGCGCCCATCCGAGGGAAGCTCGGCAAATCTAAATGACTCACACGACGACTTCTGACCGCAAGGCGATAGCTGACGCTCTGAAGTTCGGCGTGCAGGCGACGGTTCTCCTGCTGAATCAGCGCGACTTTTTCCTTAATCGGCGCGAGACGCTGCTCAAACTTCTCTTTGTAAATCCGGGGCAGTTCTTCGACCACCTGTTCCAGCATTCGGGCGCGATCGGTCATTTCACGACCGGACTGCCGCAACTGATAAATCTCCGTATCTTTGGCGGAAAGCTGCTCCTGGTAGAACATTGCCTGCTGCTCAAAGCCCTGCACCTGTTCACGAAGGGCGCGGATTTCGGCTTGCTGCCGCTCAGAAACAGCGGGAGTCGGAGTCGTTGCAGCATTCCCTTTTACCAAGCGGAAAAGTTCTTGTGAAAGCTGCTGCACAAGCTGGTCGCGCATCTGGAGTTCATCGCGCAGATGGGCAACTTCCGATTGCAGTTCGGGAATGGTGAGGGTATCAGTTCGTGTCACAGTCTTGCTCCAAATCAGATCGCGTTGTTATTAGGTCGTCTCAACCATGGGGTTTTCCCCAACCAAGTGTTCTTCCCAGCGACGCGGCGGAGCAGCCCTGCGAATGTCCCGCCAGATTGCTGTTGCCGCTAATGTACCATCTGCGACGGCAATTGACACTTGATTGATGCCTTCTTTAAGATCGCCTATCGCAAACAGACGCGGATGGGAGGTGCGGCACATGGAATCTGTTACCAGATTGCTGCCTTTCCACTCCAGGTCGAGTCCCTTGAGGTACTCATTATAGTAATGCGATCCCATTGCGACCAGCCCTGTTTCAAGCGGAATGATCTTCCCGTCTTCTAGCTCAACCCCGGTCATTTCGTGGTCGTGCCCCAAAAGCTGTGTGATTGGCGTTTCAACGAGCGGAAAGCCATGTTCCTTCAGCTTGTGCCGCATCTCGTCGCCCACTTCAAACAAACCGTTGGTAAAGACGGTGACATAAGGCGTAAACCAGTTCAGCACAAATGCGGTATTGATTGCTCCTTCAGTGCCCACGAAGAGACCACACTGCTTATCTGCCATTTCGTAGCCATCGCAGATCAGGCAGACGTGCAGATTATAGCCCGCGAAATCAAAGACATTTTGCATCTTCTCCAGCTTTGGCAAATGATCCATAATGCCGCTCGCGGCGATGACATACTTCGATCGAAACACAGGGTAGATACTGTCTTCCTTGCCCACCCTGACCTTCACGGTAAAGGTTTCGCCTTCATCGCGCACTTCCTCCACAAAGCCACGCAAATGATCTGCCCCCAGCATCAGGGCGTGTTCCTGCCCGTGCTGAATCACGTCGCGTCCGGGGGTTTCCGGCGGCAAACCAAGATAGTTTCGCAGTTCTTGCATCCAGAACGATCGCCCTTTGCCCTTTTCGATAATCAGACAGGAGAGGCGATATCGCTGAAGATAGATTGCTGCGGAGAGTCCGCCCATGCCACCGCCGACAATAATTACGTCGTAGAGATGATCGAGCCGCTGATCTAGATTCTTCTTTGATAGTTTCATCAGTCCTGTTTCCCTGCCCGGAGTCCTCTTCTTTCTCTATTATCGCGATTCTAGGAATTTGGGAGGAAGTTTGAGAAATCGTAAAAGCCCTACAACGCCCCCGTTAGCTGAGGCTCACGTCAAAGCCTTTATTTCTCGCTTAGGGACACTTTGAGTGATTGAGAAGCGAGAACTTGGTATAAGGGCGAAGGGCGATCGACCCAATCACTGCGTCAGCAGCCCAAGAAACCATCGGCTCACCGCACCATCGTCTTCGGTCTGGGCACGTTTCAGGGCAGAATCGACCCAATCAATTTCTAGTCCAGGTAAAACCTGCGATCGGCGGAGTTGGGTTGCCTTGCTAGGCTCAACGGCAATCACCTGGCTCACATTCACATCCACCACCCAATATTCTCGAATGCCTGCTCGCTGATAAAGTGGCTGTTTGCGCGTGCAGTCGTCTTCTAGCGAAGAGGCAACAATTTCAATCACCAGTGAGGGCGGGTCAAATTCGTTGAGGTCTACTGCAGCGTTCGATCGGGCTGGAAACGTCACAGCCTCGCCAGGTTCACCTATATAAAACGCCAGATCAGGCTGGAATTCCCGCAGTCCTGCTTTCCGAAACGTCGTATTGATGAAGCTTTTGATCGGAATCGCTTTGACCGTGGCATAGAGATTAACGACTGTGAGAACGATCGAATTATCCTGACCGTGCGCCGAACCCAATGGACTCATCTCAATCCTCATCTCACCCTGGTCGTAATAAAACCTGCCGCCCACCAGCGTCGGATCATCTGCAAAGGTCAAAAAGTCTTCCCAGGCAGCCGGAATCCAGGTTTCAAGCGCGATCGTTTGCAGGATTGGAACGGGGTTAACCATCGTGAATTCTCCTTAGTCGATCGCCTCACTCTGAATCGGAATCTTCGATTAGTGCTTTGAATCGATCGTCCGATCGAATGTTGTCAAAGTCTGAATCTGTTTTAGCCATTTCCCGATATTTAGGATTAAGCTCGATCGCTTGTTGTAGAGATTCGATCGCCTTATCCACTTGATTCCACAACGAATAACAACAGGCTTTGTTGTTCCAGGCTTTGTGATAGTCCGGTTTGAGTTTGAGTGCTTTGTTCCAGGAGTCGATCGCTTCCTCATAGCGTTCTAGATTCACCAGGGCAATGCCTCGGTTGTACCAGGCTTCGTAAGAGTCCGGTTTGAATTCGATTGCTTTGCCCCAGGAACCAATTGCTTCTTCATAGCGTCCTAATTTAGCGAGGGCAAGCCCTCGGTTGCTCCAAGCTACACCTAAATCGGGTTTGAGTCTTAATACCTCATCCCATGTGTGAAGAACACTTTTGTGTTCTCCGGCTGCTTGAGAAAGCACAGCTAGTTCAGAAAGTAGATTTACTTTCCCATCTAGAGGGAGTTGTGGTTCTTCCAGGAGGTTTTGGATTTCGGCAAGTTTGCGATAGCGTTGAGCATCTGTCCAGATAAGGTAGTCATTGTAATCTCCTTCCAACCAGACCCGATAGACCTCTCGATCGAGCGTGTCCTTCTCCATCGGAAACTCGAAGATGCCTGATCGCCAATCATAGAAATCAGGGGCGCGATGGATCAGGTATTTGATGGCAAAGAGAGGTAACAGGAAAACGAAGCAGATTTTGAAGTCATCGCGGAATCGATCGCGCTGTTGATTCAGGTTGGCAAGAATTTTTGGGACACCCTTCCAGCTATAGGAATGAGTTTCATCAGCCCTCCAGCGTAAGATCTGCTTGGTTTGTTCATAGGCGTAGAGGGAGTGTTTCAGTCCACGTACAAACAGGATGTTGGTTTGCTTGTAGTTGGGCAGGCTTTCTACTGCTTCATAAAAGTTCGTGCTGTCTGCAGTGAGCTGCAATTGATCGATCGTTTTATGGGGCAGGTCTGCTTTTACCTGACGAATCAGGCTTTCCTCATCAGCATCGTTGCAGCGCACGAAAATAATGCCGAAACCCTCGATTCTACGAAGTGCCCGGACGAGTGCTTGATATTCTTCTGCTGGAGTGCTGGGTAAATCCTCGTCCCAATCGATCGAATTTGCAGTCATAGGGTTTCTCTACTGCTTTACTTTTTGAAGTGCCGACTTAAACTCGTCAATGCCTTTAATTAGAGGGTGAACATCGTACCAGCACTGCATCTCGTCGTCATCATCAAAGTAGCGATATTCCAGGATGCAGCGTGAATACAACAGCTCTCGATATGCCTCATCATGGGGGCATCGATAATTTACCGCTACATTTGCAAGCAATGCCCACTGGTTGCTTTGAACTGTCCGTCGATACGTGTCTCGCACTACGGTAATTGCTCTTCGCGCTGCTTTTGCCGTAATGGGTAGTTCATCAACATTGTTGCTTGCCTCTTTACACAAGCGAACTAATTCTCGAATATGCCCACCGCTCATCAAGCACAGTTGCTCGATTACCTCCGCACTTTCAAGGATTTCTTGGTCAATAGAGGCTTGCTCATATGTTGTCCCTGCTGTTGCTGCCCGAATCCGTCGAACAATCACCTCTTTTATTTTCTCAAATCCAGACGGGTGAATGGATCCCTCCTTTGTTCTCACCATAATCATGGGCAGCACTTGAGCATTGCCATAGGTGTCTTTCAAGTCGTTAGCTCGACTGGAATAGAACATCGAGATTGGAACGGTGTAGATTAAATGGCACTTCAACGCTTTGAGCTGTCCGCTGCGCTCCAAGAAGATGTGATCGTGATTCGTGCGTCCAGTAGCGTCAGGAATTGGCACAATCCGATCGAGGTTATCCGCAATCACCACAAGCTGCGTTTTTCCATTTGGCAGTTTCTTCTTCGCGTCGGCAATAAACTGATTCAGCGCATCAATCAGTGATGGAGTATGAGGATTAACCTGCTGCCGGATCTTCTGTCGCTCTGTGGGCGTTGCCCGAATTGCGGTGCTGAGTTTACCAAACTGGCTTAACTGCGCCTCTGCCTTCAGCTCATCAAAAGAAATTTCGGTGAGCATCAGGTCTTCTAACGATCGCCATCGATCGCGCAACCAGCTTCGTAGAGGCTGAGCGTCCGCAGCTTTTAATTCCTCTAGCAAATGGCGCGTACAGGCGAGCAAAACATCCACGTATTCTGCATCTTCCGGGTCAACGTCCTCCGCATCCGCCGCGAAATACACGACAAAGCAGCCCTTCTCTTCAAGATCTTGCTTCAACCGCAGTAATTCAGTAGACTTTCCCGCCCCCCGATGCCCCACATAAAGCTGACAGGTTGCTTTGTCCTCCGATCGTCGGATGCCATTTCCCAAATCCTTCAAAATGTTATTCTCGCCGCGCACCTCGCCACACTCGACATAGGCTGGATCATTTGCAGGCAAAGGATTATCTGGATCAAACGAGTTATAAATTCGGGTTAGTACGTCGCTCATGGTCAGCAGCCTCGATCGTTCCTTAATCCTACTGAGAAACTAATAAAGGCTGCTATGTTGATGCTTCGAGCATCAGAGCCAATACGCCAGGCTCAGGAAGCAAAGAATCGAGTGCAAATCACAATGTATTGCCTTGCAGAAGCAATGGATCGGGTGCAATTAGCAATGCGTCGAGCGACAAAGGCAATGGATCGGGTCACAGAAGCAATGCATTGAGTGCAACTGGCAATGAATCGGGTGCAAGAAGCAATGTATTGACTCATATCGCCAATGTATCCAGTGCCAATGGCGATCGTTCATATCCAGATCAGAAAATGTCGAGTGCCAAAGGCGATCGGTTGAGTTTAGAAGGCAAATTTTGGGGGTTAGAAGGCGATCGGTCTACCTCAAACCCTCAAAAACTAGCCCCTCCTTTCAAAGTCCCCCATTCGTCGCGACGATCGGCTCTCCCTCTTTGGTAGGGAGAACTGCCGGATCATCATCGATCGCCAGCATAAACTGCACGATCGCGGTTTGGTCTTCGGGTGTGAATCCGGCTTTGCGATCGACCCAGTAGTTATGTCCGCTGCCGTCGGAGTGAATGTTTTGCAAGGCTTCATTCTTGCGGTTTGCCTGCACTGCTGCCTCGCGCAGGTTGCGATCGACCAGCACCCGCAGACTGGCTTCCGGGTCGGGTTCAACACGCCGCATCCAGGTTCCTGCCAGTCCCATTTCTTCTGGTTCTACCACCTGATACCAGCCGTCTTCGTTAGGGGCGATCGCTGCCTGGGTTGCAGCCACGCCACCGTCATGCAGATAGGGCGCACTCAAATACAGCCCGATCAGGTGTTGCACTTTGTAGCCGCCTGCCGGATTGTTTTGGGCAAAGGCAAGCTCGCGATCGGCTAATGGCGCAATCTCGGTTGGCACTTTCAGCACGGGCGGATCGGCAGGTAGGGGAACTCTGAGGCTCGGCGGGTAGGTTTTTGGCTCGGTGAAAATCCCCGGTATTTTTGCCAGCGCTTTAGCGCGAGACGGTTGACCCTTGATTTCAATTTCACCAATCACTTGATGATTATTAAAGTAGCGTCCGCTGTGGCAGCTAATGCAACCCGCCTCGGTAAAGACTTTTGCGCCTCGTTGCAGGGTTTCGCTATCTGCATCAGATTCGTGAGGGGGTGGAGCCAGCGTATTTTGATAAGCCGACATTCCGTTGAGCTGCTCACCTACAGGTAGACCCGGCGAGCTTGCCATCAATCCATCGATCGCAAACAGCGAACCTTTTGGAAATCCCGGCATCCGAATCACCTGATTCATCCCCGGTTCGCCTGGAGTCGGGTCAATTTGATCGAAAAATTCAGAGGGCTTTGCTCCTTTTGGCAACCGAAACTTTGGGTTCGCGGCATTTTGCAGCATCGAGCCAAGATAGGTTTCTTTATCAATGCCCAGCAGCGGTAAACTGGCTTCGAGAGCCGTAGACGGGTCGGAATTTGTCGCGTGAACATTGTTATTCAGCGTCGTCAGTCCGTGGAACCAGCCGATCGATGAAAAGCCGCTCCAGCCATAGGGATACGCCTCGTGGGTATAAGACGAGGGATTCTGTGCCGGGTTGTCGACGTTATCGGGCGAAGAGTCAAAGTTACCGGGTGCCCAGGAAAGAAAGTCTGCGTCTACGGCATCTTCAAAGGCTTTTGCGTCCACTAGCTTCGCTGTTTTGCCTGCGGCATTGATGTAGGTATGCTCTCCGCCGGGCAGTTTGAGTGGATTCACTCCCGTTTGCCGAAACATTGCCGCTGAGTTGGTCGCAAACGCCAGCAGCAGTCCCGAATCTAGATCGATGTTGGGTGCACCCTCAATCACTAAGCCCGATCGCTGATCAACCGCCGCATGGCAAGCTGCACAAGTAATGCCAACCTGAACTTTGCCTCCTTTTTTATGAATTTCCATTCCAACTGGAATCAGCGACCCTGCCGGAACATCCAGACCTGTATTCAGCACTGTGCCTTTGGGAAAGGCTCTGCCACCCACGGTGTAATCGCGATCGAGCTTGACTTGAAGATTCGTGGTTGCCTTGCCGCCCAGCGCGACGATTGCCCGACTGAGATTCACCAGGTTAATGCCGCCGTCGATTGCCCCCATCACGTCGGTAAAGAAATACTCGTTGCCAAAAGTTTCCGTGTAAAACGCCTTGCGTCCCAGGTCGATCAAATCCTGCGTAACTTCGATCGCGCCATTTTCGCGGCTGAGCTGCTGCTGACCTGCCTCGGTTTGCAAAAGCTGTTCGGCTTCCGGGCGATCGACCACGATTCCCAGCACATCATAAGAGCCAATTCCAGCAGGAGCCAGGGTTGTAATCGGCGTGAGTGTTTTATTCAAACTGGGACCCCTGCGCGGCAGCGATAACTCCACCCCGTACCCCAGCAGTCCGATTAACCCAATGAAAGACAGTAAAACTGCAATTCGACCCAGCCGCATAATAACGATCGCCTGCGTAAAAATAACCCAAACAGTCTAGCGACCGGGCGGTCGGTCAACATCTATCACGTGAAGGGAATTGGGGATGCGCAGCCGTGTGATCCTGGTTCACCGGGTACGTGTAATAAATCACATCGTCATGATTTGCAGACCCCTGTGACATTCGCTTTATGAAGTTCAAGTTAAACCCAGTGGAAATTACGCAAGGGGCTTTCGCATCCCTCAAAACACTGAAAATCCGCTTAAAATCGTCTATGGGGAGGATTCGCAATCCCTATCATTTCCTTTAAGTTTCTGTAACGGTAGATACGGAACTTTTTGACTTCTGCAGAAGGTCATCTAGAATCGTGAGTGACGCGATTGACCCTATTAATCAGTGTTTCTGGAGATAGCCCATATGAAAGCCCATTTAAATTCCTCGCAGTCGTCTTCTCAAGCTGCTACCCCTGCAAACGGCGAATTTGACTTCGATCAGTGGGCAAAGCTTGTGCGCCAGCAGATGATTGCCTCGCTTCGCAAGCGTCAGGCTGAGATTGAGTAGAATTGCACTTTAAGCGATCAAGCTCCTCAAGCAATAGAGATCCCCGTAATCTCCCTGCAAAAGGGAACGTTGAGCCGTCAGGACTTCCGGTTGCAAAAGGACTACCTACAACGATTCGGTTTTCCCTTTTAGGAGGTCGGGGAATCTTAGAGGCTTCTCATACCTACCTTTTCACTGATACTTACCTTTCCACTGGCAGATTTTTGCTGACCAGTTTCTACTGATAAACCTTCTCTAAGACCTCGGCGCATACCGACTCGCCCTTTCCGCCCCAGACAAATCAGCCCACTGCACATCTCGCCTCAGAATCTTTGCAGTTGGACTATCAATGAGTCGGGGCAGGCGATGCTGATCGACGACCTGCATTGTTTTCGCATCATAAGTCGTGTAGGTGGTCTCAGCCTGATTTAGATTGACGTCGATGACCGTGACCGTCTTGATCATGGGCGAGTTGCCGTTTAACAATTGCCGCGCTCCGCTTCCTAATAACCCGCTGTGGAGCGTTTGCAGCTTGCCCACATAGCCCGGAAAGTAAGCGTGGTTGTGTCCGCTGATATAGGTATGGACGCCATATCTTTCCAGCATTGTTCGCAGGCGATCGGCTCCATCCAGATACTCACCCGGTCGATCGCGCCCGATCGCCACCGCATACAGGGGCAGATGCCCGACCGCAATTCTTAGCTTCGCCGCTTGAGACTGACTCGATGCCAAACTGCGCTCTGCCCAGGTCAGCTGATCGTCAGGAATCTGGGACGTAGAAGCATCCCAGACCAGAAAGAAAATGTCGTTTTGCTGAAAGGAATAGTAGAACGGGTATCTGGCGCGATCGACAAACTGAAGTCCAGGATTGTGGCGCGGATTATTCCAGTATGCTGCCGCCAGATCGCGCTCTTGAGCAAACAAAAAGTTTCCGTTCGATCGGGCTCCAGAGGCGTCGTGGTTGCCGATCGTAAAGCCAAAGGGAATGTTTGCTTGCCGCAGGGGGGCGCTGACGTGCTGATCAAACGCATTCCACATCGCCTGAATTTGCGATCGAGTGAGTGAAGCTTTTTGTCCTGCCACCATATCGCCGCCGCACAGCACCAGATCCGGCTGCCAGTCAGGAGCAAGGGCAATCACGCGATCGACTTCTGGCTCATAGTCCGTTGAGCCATATTGACTGTTCAAATCGCTGATCACCAAAATTCGAGTATCCCCGCGTGGAGGGGCAAAAATACCCTGCTGGGTCAGGCGACGCACCGCCGTTTCTCCTAAAGTTGGGGAAGCCGTGGGCGGAGCAGAGGGTGTAGGCTCAGGAAGTTGACTGGTCGCCGCCTGCTGAATACAGGCAGAAATTCCGCTAATTCCAGCTAAACCCAGCAGTCGTAACGTGTTTCGACGAGTGAAAGGCATTCCACAACTGTCCTCAGGAGTCAACGCTTTGTTGAGCTACGGGTATTGTAGCTGGACAGTGAGGAATCGTACGGCAAAGCAGTTTGATTACGCAGTCTGACCTGAAAAGACCGGAGCCAGCAGACGGCGAACCGTGGCAACCCTCTTGTAAATGACAGAGGGTAGGCAAATAAACCAGAGCAGGGAACCGACCAGGACAACAATCCAGGAAGAAAGGTCTGAATTTGAGGTGGACTCATCTTTCAGGAATGCGCTAAGCAGCAGA
The DNA here is from genome assembly GCF_039962215.1 of Leptolyngbya sp. ST-U4. Classification (NCBI taxonomy): domain Bacteria; kingdom Bacillati; phylum Cyanobacteriota; class Cyanophyceae; order Leptolyngbyales; family Leptolyngbyaceae; genus Leptolyngbya; species Leptolyngbya sp. ST-U4. The sequence continues at coordinate 638,259 of NZ_JAMPKZ010000001.1, read as the reverse complement.
CCAAAGGTGAGCGTAGCTCCAATCAGATAAAAGACCATGCTGATTCCTCTGAAAGTACTAGTCCCTAATACGGAGGCTTCTGTAAACTTCCGGTAAATTTTATGACTAAAGATCGTTTTTTTTTGCGAATTCTTCAGAACTTCTTCACATCGCTACTGTTAATCGCCTGTGGAGCAGCAGCTTTCACAGATTCTACCACGATCGGAATAAGCATTTCGACAACTCGATCGATTGTCTCGCGATCGGCTTTGCTCCACATTCTGGGATGCCCAAACACCGCAGGCTGTAAAATGCCCCAAAGCTGCTGATTCTGACAAACGTGGGCGTGAACCAAGGCACGATGCCCAAGATACTGCCGCTCAAAGTCGCGGTTCAGGCGATCGGGGCTTGCCGTCTCAATATCCTCGATAAAAATACTGGGCTGAGTTGCCAGTGCCGCTGCAAACATCGGATCGTCCTTTTCCCATTCATCTTCGGGCTGCCAGCCATCAGTACTGGTATCCGGCAGGTTTGGATCGCGCCGCCAGCAAATCACCCGATGAATGCGCGTATCGGGATTGCGAAGCAGCAAAAAGCAGCGATCGACGTTTAGCACCTCGCACAAAGCAGGCAACAGGGCAACAAAAACTGCTTCTGGCTCCGGTTCTGCAAATGCCCGCAGAATTGCATTTGGGAGGGTTTGAGCATCATTCGTTTGCGGATCATTTGACATAGAAATTCCTTACAGGGTCGCCTGCACATCATATTCAGACGGGCTAAGGATTCCTACGGTGGTAGGGATGAGTTTTGATTTTGCAAAGAATTGACCCAAAGTCAAAAGGTGAGGGGATGGCTCAAAAATGCTGCTTTTCACGAACTGCCCCCTGACAGGATGATTCTGGGGGAAACTTCGCTTGCTTTAGGGAATTCAAAGGCCCCCAAGGCTGCGGGATTTAAGGGGTAAGGCCGCACTTTCTGATCCTTTTCAAACCTCTTCTTAAAACGGTTAGTTTAAAAAAATGTTGAAATTAATGAAACTCCTTCACAAGGCGTATCAATTGCTATAGCAATCCGGGAAGCCTGACATAGAATAAAGCTACCGTGCATACTCACGGGCAAAGCTCAGCCTGTGGAGGAAGTCCTATGCTAGTCATCCTCATGGAAAATCAGCTCGTTTCGCCCCAGCAGGTTTGTCCGACTTGCTTGATGGCAGATCAGGGCGGACAACCACGCTGGCAGCAGGGAAAGCTCCGATGTGGTTGGGCAGTTGGTAAACAAGAGCAGGGACAGCCCAATCAATACGAATGCCAGATGGGATTTCGGATTGCTGATATTCACTAGCGGCTTAATGATCTGCCTGCCAAAGTAGAAGGTCGCCCCAACCCAGGAGTGAGAGCGTCGCCAGGGGAATTACGCTATTCTATGCTTATCAAATGTTGCATAGAACCCCCCATCCTGGGAAAAAATATTGGGAGAAATATCATGAGCTGGCGCAGTTCCACGAGTCCAACCGATCGCATTTTTGCCTGCTTACCTTACCTGCTGCCGCTGATTGAAGCCCTGGCTTTTGGAGTGCCTTTTTTCACTCAGTTTCCTGCACTTAGCGTTGTTCTAGTGCCGCTCTTGCCGATCGTCAGTTTGTATGGCGCGATTCCCTTTGCGGGGCTGATCGTGTTCTTTGGGCTTTACTTTGGCGTGGTGCGGAATGAGAACATCAATCACTTTATCCGCTTCAACGCAATGCAGGCAATCTTGATCGACATCGTGCTGATCCTGTGCAGCATCGTGATTCAATATCTGCTGCAACCTGTGCTGGGCGGCGGACTGATTCTGGAAACCCTGTTTAACGTGATCTTCCTGGGCGCGATGGCAGCCGTTATCTTTTCTGTAGTGCAGACCGCTCTGGGACGATATGCCGAAATTCCGTCGCTGTCGAACGCAGTTCATATGCAGGTTCGCTAGCTACAGAGTTGGTAAGCCGATTGAGGGTGAACACCTCTCTAAAATTCTGCCCGGCAATTCGGCTCGGTAATTCGGCTCACTAACTCGTCTCGGCTATTCCTGGAGTTGCTGAGCTTTCGCCCCAATCGGAGCAGGCTCTCGGACGGCAACCTTGTTTTCAAGAGAGCCAATGCCTTCAATCTCAATCCTTACCCGATCGCCGGATTGCAAAGCCCCCACCCCTTCGGGCGTTCCGGTCAAGATCACGTCGCCTGGCAGCAGCGTCATCACCTGACTGATATAAGACACCAGCACTTCTGGCGCAAACACCATCTCGGCAACCGTCGCCGACTGAACGGGCGTTTCGCTGTCGTTGAGGAATGTCTGGAGCCGCGCCGCGCCGCTCAGTTCCCGCACAATCCACGGACCTAAGGGACAAAACGTATCAAATCCCTTTGCCCGGGTCCACTGTCCATCTTTTCGCTGCAAGTCGCGGGCAGTTACATCATTGGCGATCGTATAGCCCCAAATCTTGCTGCGGGCTTCTTCGGGAGTGCAGTAAAAACACCGATCGCCGACCACCAGAGCGAGTTCTCCTTCGTAATCGACTCTTTGCGACTGAGGCGGGTAGTAAATCATGCCGTCGGGTGCGGTGAGCGTGGTCGAAGGCTTGAGAAACAGCAGTGGCTCTTTCGGAACTTCTCCGCCCATTTCGGCAGCATGCTTCTGGTAATTTTTTCCAACCGCTACAATTTTGGAAGGAGCGCAGGGAGCCAGCAAAATATAGGTTTCAGGTTCAAGCTCCTGGTCAGTCGGTTGCCCTTTCAGCCAGGGAGGAGCATCTAAAACCTGCACCCGGCGATCGAGATGCAGCAAACCGTAATAAAGCTGCCCAGTCGTTGTTTGAACCCGGACGAAGCGTTGTGCCATAATAGGAGACTGTTCTTAACTGGTATATGATTGTAAATCCTTGCTTCTGATTGCAATACCCGATCGGTGAAGTTGAAAAGATTTTCTTCCGTTTCAGCTCCATCGTCGCCAATCTAGGTCGCCATGCGATTAGAGGGTTTTGCAGCAGCAGCCATTGTCCATAAGGAGACTTTCTTGTCATGAATTACTACGAAACGATGTACATCCTCCGGTCTGATCTGGGAGATGAAGTGGTCGATCAGGCGATCGCCAGATATCAAGGAATTTTGACCGAGCAGGGCGCACAAGGTCTGGACACCCAGCATCGCGGCAAGCGCCGTTTGGCATACCCGATCAATAAGCAGCGTGAGGGAGTTTATGTGCAAATGAACTATAGCAGCAGTGGAGCCGCCGTTGCTGCTATGGAGCGAGCCATGCGCCTGAGCGATGAAGTGGTACGCTTCCTGACCATCAAAGTAGATGCCCCTGTCGTCGAGTCTGAAGCGGTCGAAGCGTAAGGCTAGCTCACCCTGATATAAAGATACAAATCTGTGAGGTGGGTCATTCCCACCTTTTTTTGTGTTTGATCTAGATTTACGGGTTTGCCACCTCAAACGTATTGCACTGGTCGGGCTCACCCGTTTGCAAGCCTTGTTCAAACCAGCGGACACGCTGTGCTGAGCTGCCGTGGGTAAAAGAGTCTGGAACCGAGTAGCCTCTTGATCGCTCTTGCAGGTGATCGTCGCCGATCGCGCTGGCGGCATTTAATCCTTCTTCGATGTCACCCTGTTCGAGGGCAATGCCAATCTGATTGCGATCGGCGTGGTGTGCCCAAACTCCGGCAAAGCAGTCTGCCTGAAGCTCTTGCCGCACCGAAAGTTGATTTGCCTCTCGTTCTCCGACCTGCTGCTGGAGGCTCCGTATTTGATTGGAAATCCCAAGCAAGTTCTGCACATGATGCCCCACCTCGTGCGCGATGACATACGCCTGAGCAAAGTCACCGGGCGCACCTAGACGAGTTCGCATCTCGTTGAAAAAGCTTAAATCAATATAAACCGACTGGTCACGCGGACAGTAAAACGGACCCATTGCCGATTCTGCTGTGCCGCAGGCAGATCGAACCGCATCATTAAACAGCACGAGCTTTGGCTCAACATACTGTTCACCCGATTGCTGAAACAACGCGCCCCAGGTGTCTTCAGTGCTGGCTAATACTACAGAGGTAAACTCAGCCTGCTGATCCTGTCCGGGCTCGAGGGGTCGATTGGTTTGAACGGTGCTTGGGCTCTGAGCCTGCTCAAAAATCGCGCTCGGATCGCCACCCAGCAAAGCAACCACCAATGCCAGCAGCACTGCACCAATACCGCCTCCTACGATCGGTACACCTGCACCCCCTCCTATTCCGCGCCGATCCTCTACATTTCGGCTTCGCCGACCAAAATCCCAACGCATAATTTATCTCCGCAATTCAGCAGGGCAACTACAACCAATCGGTTCAATCAAAATTTACTATAGGTAAAAGAAAAATTTGATTAAACCTATTGTGCGATCGTCCAACGCGGAAGAAATCTATATCAGGAAGCAAAATTAGGCGGAGTGTGTCCTTCTAGAAGGGTGTTTTGTGGGGCTGCCAGGGAATTATGTGGATGCTAGGGAACAACGACCGCTCTTAGCCTGCTAATTCTGAGCTTTGTTTCAGTCCTTGCAGTTCCTTAACTCCCCCAACTTTTAACCTGCCGCTCTAAAAGAGCAAGAGGGGACCTTGAACAGGTTTAGTTTCCTGGAGGCTATGGGTGGTTCGTCAGGTACGACTGAGCAAACTCGATTACCACCCTGGGGAAACTGCTTCACATCGCTTGTTTCTACACCGTAGCTAACCCTATCAAAACACCCCCAAACTCCTACAGAAACGCGCTCCGACCCGCAAACCGGGCAGATTTACCAAGCTGACGCTCAATACGAAGCAGTTGATTGAACTTGGCGACGCGCTCACTACGGCAGCCCGACCCAGTTTTGATCTGTCCTGACGTGGTTGCCACTGCCAGGTCTGCGATCGTCGTATCTTCGCTTTCGCCGGAGCGGTGAGAGACAAAGCACTTGTATTTGTTTTGCTTGGCAAGCTCGATCGTGTCCAGGGTTTCGGTGAGCGTGCCGATCTGGTTTAACTTGATCAGGATTGCGTTGGCAACGCCTTTGTCAATTCCTTCTTTCAAAATGCTGGCATTGGTGCAGAACAGGTCATCGCCGACAAGTTCAACCCGATCACCGATTGTCTCGGTCAGCATTTTCCAGCCATTCCAGTCGTTTTCGCCCATGCCGTCTTCCAGTGAGACGATCGGATACTGGGTTGCCCAGGAGTGCCAGAGCTGCACCATTTCCTCGGAGGTTTTGGCGGGCGCGTTGGACTTAAAAAAGACATATTTGCCGTCCTGCCACATTTCGCTGGAGGCGGGATCAAGACAAATCGAGATGTCGTCTCCGGGTTTGTAGCCTGCTTTTTCGATCGCCTGCAAAATCACCTCGATCGCTTCCTCGTTGGATTTCAGGTCAGGAGCAAATCCGCCTTCGTCGCCGATCCCAGTGCTGTAGCCCTTGCCCTTTAGGAGCGATCGCAGCGCATGAAAAGTTTCTACACCCATGCGGATTGCCTCGGTAAAGGAAGGAGCATTGTGCGGCGCGATCATGAATTCCTGAAAGTCCACCGTGTTATCTGCGTGTTTGCCGCCGTTGATCACGTTCAGGCAGGGCACGGGCAGCACGCAAGCATTGGTTCCCCCCAGGTAGCGATAAAGGGGCAGACCCAGCGAAGTTGCCGCCGCCCTGGCCACCGCTAGGGACACTGCCAGAATTGCGTTTGCCCCTAAAACGGATTTATTAGGTGTGCCGTCTAGCTCTAGCATTGACAGATCGATCGATCGCTGATCGGTCACCTCCATGCCTTCCAGTTCGGGGGCAATTTTGTCGTTCACGTTTGCCACGGCAGTGAGAACCCCCTTGCCGCCATATCGCTTAGGATCGCCATCGCGCAATTCGACTGCTTCTTTTTCACCCGTAGACGCGCCAGACGGAACGATCGCCGTTCCCACTGTCATTTCATCTTCGAGCAGCACGGTTGCTTCTACCGTAGGATTTCCCCGCGAGTCCAGGACTTCAGCCGCATTGATGGCAAGAATCTGCATTGAGTTGATGCTCCTTCCAAGGAAAATAGTGAGGTTCGATCGAAGCCAGATCAAAATTTATCCAAAAATGGCACTTGCGCCAATCATAGAAACTGCTGAGAGCATGGCTTCGGCATCTTGAAGGTCAGAAATCATGACAGAGAGGTGCAGAGAATTTTACCCGAACTTTGCACTCTGTTCTGCATCGTATCTAACGGACGACCCAAAGACGAAGGGCGTAAAAAATGGCTGCGATCGATGAAGCGATGAATTTGTATTGTCAAACCTTGTACTATGTACTATCAAACTTTGTCCTGTCAAACCAGAATCGATCGTAGAACTGATTTGAGCTGGGATCAGGATTGATTGGAATTTTTTAACCTGCTTTTGATAATTCAATCAGTAAGTCAATCAGGTCGGAGTTGGGAAAATCCTGATTGTGGCCTGAACTGTCCCTTCGCTTTCCCATTCTGGCTGGGTGTCCCTCTAAATTTTCTCAGCGGTGTTTAAAGCTTTGAGTTCCCATCACTGTTTTAGCCTCTGCTGGATCACGCTGATTCGATGCAAGCTCTCATTAAGGGGGATAAGACCCTGGTTTTGTCCCACTCTGTCAGTACGATCGCGAAATATCCGGCATAAGAGCAGAGGTTTAATAGCAAATCCAATCTTCTGATAGACGTTCTCCTGTTCATATCACCGTCGAGAGTGAGAGGTTAATCAACCTGTAGCCTTCTAGGATTAATACACTCTTTTTCTGTGGAGATCAGGCATGAAGGTTCCACCCGAAATTACTTACCGTGACGTTGAAAAAACCGATGCAGTTCAAACCCTCGTGGAGGAGAAACTTGCCAAGCTAGAACGGATGTGCGATTACATCAATGGCTGCCACATCGCGATTGAAAAAATCAACGATCGTCCCCGCAGTGGCTCTCCCTATCGCGTTCGGATCGATCTGACAATTCCGCCGAATCATGAACTAGTGGCAGATTGCCATCCGAGCGAAGAAAACCAGTACGTCAAGCTAGATGCTGTGATTCGAGATGCATTTAGCAAAATGGAAACTCAAATTCGCAAGCTCACCAAACAACAGCGCGAACATGAGCAATCAAAAGACCATAATGATGCAACTGAAGTCACGGCTTTGGTGACAAAAGTATTTCACGAAGACGGCTACGGCTTTATTAAAGATCTGACTGGTGCAGAAGAAGTTTATTTCCATCGCAACAGTGTTCTGCATGATGATTTCGATCGTATTCAGATCGGAACCGGAGTGAGATATAGCGCGACCGATGGCGACAAGGGCTTGCAGGCAACGAGCGTTCAAATTGTCGATAAACCCGGAGCAAGAGCAGGTAAGGCTGAAGAGCAGCTTGTCGAACCGCCGCTCGGCTGGCAGTCTTAATGTTCAGGAACGCTTAAACCATTCACTTTTAATTTGATTAGGGGGAAACCCCTTTTTTTATTGAAATTCAGTCTTGCTAAACAATCTGAATGGGCGGGGTGATTCGATCGCCGTTTGCACTTTGAAAACTCCTTCTGATTGGATGTGACCAAGCAGAATACCCTTCAAAACGACGCGATCGATTAAACATCAAATTACTAATTGAACACTATCTTTCAGCAGAGGATAAACCGCTTTCCAGCTCATTAGGCTCTATCTGCCTGGGCTTGCAGCAGTTTTGTTTAGACCAAACTAATTTGAGTTGGTTGCTTCAGCCTGAGCAAATTTAATCTGAACCCTATATCAGCGATTATGCAGCCGGAGATCTCGATCGCTGGCTCGCCAATGCCGGATTTGAATCTGTTCCAACTCACCCAATTTGGCGGATGCAGCAAGTATCTCGCGACGTTAAATTACATCACTAATAGTGCACCTATTTCTACAAATTTCTACAAACAAGAAAGACGATGAACCCTGAATCAATTAATTCCCCTTCTACCGAGCAACAGGATTCAGCCGAAGTGCGGCAGCAGGTGGGTGAGGTGAGTCAGCAGTCTGACAACCAGCCTCATCAGTCTGATATTGTCAATCCAGCGGAGGATCTGGTGTACAAAGGCGGCTATACAGTAGACCCAGTGACGCTATTGGGAAATCCTGCCGTTGCTCCCCAAACGCTAAGCGACGCGCGTGACTTGCGCCCTGATATTTTTCAGGAGGCAGAAGAAAGTACGCCAGGCGAACAGTAAATTGAATGGGCGACTCACCCTCGCCCGCTCAGAGCGTACTTTAGACAAATTCAGATTTGAAAGAAATCAGAGTGCTGCATTCGCTCCCCAATCTCCTATTTGTAGGAGAACCTATTTTGTAGGAGGGACTCATCATTCTTCATCATACTAACTGGTTAAACGCCCTTCTAAAACGGAATAACCGCATTTCAATTGGTTTCTGATCAATTTACAATTTGCCGCTTTACATTAACCTGTTCCTGAAGTTGCTTCATTCGATCGCGAGTTACTCGTTCCATACAGCGATACAACACCGTCGGATACATCGAGCCCCCTTCATTGGCTTTTGCTTCGAGGTGGCACTCTGCCGTACGAAACTCAACCCATTCTTTTTGAGCGGTTTCAAGCTGAGATCGGGCGTTGTCACTCATTTGCCCCTGCATTTGCTGGTACATTGCTTGCAGTTCGCGATCGGCGTTTTCATAACCTTGCGCTGCGCACTGATTCATTTCCTGCTGCGTTTGCGGGTTACTGCAATCGATCGCGCCTGAACGAGGATTAGACTGACTGGAAGAATTTGCGGAATTGGCTTGCATAAAAGTTGAAAGTTGTTAGAAGTTGAAGGATGAATTGGGATTATTGCCGAAGTTAAAATTCTAAGAAGTTCAAAGATGAATAGAAATTTTAAATTAATCGCGTTGATAAGGGCGAATATCGATCGAATATCTTCAACTGAATGTCCTCAGCATAGAAAATCCTGAAACTTTTTCCCTCTCTCGATCGCCACATTTATTCGATCGCGTCTCCTGATCTTCGACGGGCGGAAACCCGTCTCAGGAATGGCTGAAAGTTATCGTTACAATAAAAACAGTTGCCTCGTCTTACCAGTCATGACTCAACCGACCCGCATTTGCATTCTAGGAGGGGGCTTTGGCGGACTCTACACCGCGCTGCGCCTGAGCCAGTTGCCCTGGAATCCGTCTGAGAAGCCGGAAATTGTTCTGATTGATCAGCGCGATCGATTTTTGTTTTCGCCGTTGCTCTACGAACTGTTAACAGGCGAACTGCAAACCTGGGAAATCGCGCCGCCTTACAGTGAACTGTTGGCAAATACAGGCATTCGCTTTCTGCAAGAAGCCGTGGCAGGGGTAGATGTTGAGGCGAAACAGGTTCAGCTTCAAGATGCGGCAGCGTTGTCCTACGATTATTTGGTGCTGGCGATGGGCGGTGAAACGCCGCTTGATCTGGCTCCGGGCGTGGCAGAATCTGCCATTCCGTTTCGGACGCTGGCGGATGTCTATCGGTTGGAAGAACGGCTGCGATCGCTTGAAGAGTCAGACAGAGAAAAAATTCGGGTGGCGATCGTGGGAGGCGGCTATGCAGGGGTGGAGCTTGCCTGCAAACTGGCGGAACGCTTGGGCGATCGGGGACGACTGCGGCTGATCGAAGCGACCGAGCAGATTCTCAAAACCTCGCCGGAATATAACCGGGAAATGGCGCAAAAGGCACTCAGCGATCGCAAGGTCTGGATCGACCTGGAAACACAGGTGAAATCAATTTCTGCGGAGTCGATCGTGCTGGACTATCGCGGACAAACGGATGATTTGCCCGTGGACGTGGTGCTTTGGACGGTGGGAACTCGGGTTAGCGACGTGGTGCAAAATTTGCCGCTCAAGCACAATGAGCGCGGGCTGCTTGTGGTGAATGCTCAGTTGCAATCGATCGACCATTCTGAGATTTTCGCATTGGGCGACTCGGTGGAATGTCGAGATGCTGAGGGTCAGCTTGTTCCCGGTACGGCTCAGGCAGCGTTTCAGCAGGCAGAATGTGCTGGATGGAATGTTTGGGCAAGTATCACCGGACGACCGCTGCTGCCCTTCCGCTATCAGGCACTCGGCGAAATGATGACCCTGGGCAAGGATGACGCAACGCTGACCGGGTTAGGAATTCGACTGAATGGTCCCTTTGCCTACATTGCCCGGCGGCTAGTCTACCTCTACCGGATGCCAACGCTCGATCACCAGCTCAAAGTCGGGTTAAACTGGATTGCCCAACCGCTGCGGCAATTGCTGTTGCCCTGATTTCTCATGCCTTCCTCACTGCCTTCTCGGTTAACTCTGGAACCTCGTCCGCAAGTCATTTTTCTGGATGCTGTCGGAACGCTGTTCGGGGTGCGGGGCAGTGTGGGCGAAATCTATGGATCGATCGCCCGTTCGTTTGGCGTAGCCACTGATGCCGCTCTGTTGAATCAGGCATTTTTTCAGAGCTTTAAGGCGGCTTCGCGGATGGCGTTTCCGGGAGTTCCCCCAGCGCAGATTCCTCAAAAAGAGTATGCCTGGTGGGAGTCGATCGCCTATCAGGCTTTTGCTCAGGTAGGGGCGATCGAGCAGTTTACCAACTTCCAGGAATTCTTCTCAGTCCTGTACAACTACTTTAAGACCGCCGAGCCCTGGTTTGTTTATGACGAGGTGCGGCAGGCTCTCGACTACTGGCAGCGGGAAGGCATAACGCTGGGCGTCCTGTCTAATTTTGATTCGCGCCTGTATCCGGTGCTGGATGTTCTTGGACTAGCGGATTACTTTGCCTCGGTTACGATCTCAACTGAAGTGGGGGCCGCCAAGCCAGAAGTGGCTGTATTTCAAGCTGCGCTTGCCAAACATGGAGTTTCAGCTGATCGCGCCTGGCATATTGGCGATAGCTTCCAAGAAGATTATGAAGGCGCAAAAAAAGCGGGAATTCGGGCATTTTGGCTGAAGCGTGATTAGCCACAAAGTTTGCTCATAAAGTTTGCTCATAAAGTTTGCTCATCGAGTCAAGATGTGTTTTAGCTCACCACCCGATCGTCCCCGATCTATGGCACTCTGGACTTAGACAACTCCGCATCCTTTGACTTGAAATAAAAGCTTTAAATAAATAAGGTATGCAAACGCTTCCTAATCCGGTTGCTTCTAATTCTTCCGCTTCGTCGATTTGTCTCTCTACCGACGGCACGATTCGGCGACGCAAAACCCGCGCAGTTCCTGTTGGCAGCATCACGATCGGCGGCGGGAATCCGGTTGCGGTGCAGTCAATGATCAACGAAGACACCCTGGATATCGAGGGGTCGGTGGCGGCAATCCGGCGACTGCACGAGATCGGCTGTGAGATTGTGCGCGTCACTGTGCCCAGTATGGCTCACGCCAAAGCGATGGAAGAGATTCGCAGCAAGCTGTTTGCCTCTTACCAGCCTGTGCCCTTAGTGGCGGACGTGCATCACAACGGACTCAAGATTGCCCTGGAAGCCGCAAAGCATGTGGATAATGTGCGGATTAATCCGGGTTTGTATGTGTTTGAGAAACCTCGGCTCGATCGCACCGAATACACCAAAACCGAATTTGATGAGATTGGCGATCGAATTCGCGAAACGCTGGAACCGCTGGTGATCAGCCTGCGCGAGCAAAACAAATCGATGCGGATCGGGGTCAACCACGGGTCGCTGGCAGAGCGAATGCTGTTTACCTACGGCGACACGCCTGAGGGCATGGTGGAATCCGCGCTAGAGTTTATTCGGATCTGCGAATCGCTGGATTTTTACAATATTGAGATTTCTCTGAAAGCCTCGAAAGTGCCCGTGATGATTGCGGCAAATCGGCTCATGGTGCAGCGCATGGATGAACTGGGTATGGATTACCCCCTGCATCTGGGCGTTACGGAAGCGGGCGACGGTGAATACGGACGCATCAAATCCACAGCGGGGATCGGCACGCTCCTGGCAGAAGGCATTGGCGATACGATCCGGGTGTCGCTGACCGAAGCTCCCGAAAAGGAAATTCCGGTATGCTACAGCATTCTGCAAGCCCTGGGGCTGCGACGCACGATGGTGGAGTATGTTGCCTGCCCGTCTTGTGGTCGCACGCTGTTTAACCTGGAAGAAGTGCTGCACAAAGTCCGAGAAGCCACTAATCACCTGACTGGACTCAATATTGCCGTCATGGGCTGCATTGTCAACGGTCCTGGCGAAATGGCAGATGCGGACTACGGCTATGTGGGTAAACAGGCAGGCTACATTGCCCTGTATCGCGGACGCGAAGAAATCAAGCGAGTCCCTGAAGAGCAGGGGGTCGAAGAGCTGATTAATTTGATTAAGGCAGATGGCTGCTGGGTTGATCCCTAGCTCTCTTTTGGGGCTCACCAAGCCGAGAATCAATTTGGTTTTTCAGAACAGTGGATCACAAAATTTTTACGCCTGCTCCCGTGACCCTGTGCTAGATTGGGCGTACCTGCCCTACAGTCTATTCCCTTCGGTTCAACCCAGATTATGGCAATTACAAAGCGTGGTCTCCTCCTCGGCGCAACAGCAGCAGCAGTGACGGCGGTAACGGTGACGGGTGCAGGACTGCATCTGTCTCAGGGACAAGCCTTTTTTCAGGAAAGCCCCAAAGAGCTGGTCGATGAAGTTTGGCAGCTGATCGATCGCAATTATGTAGACGGAACGTTTAACCAGGTAGACTGGCGGGCAGTGCGGAAAGAGTACCTGGGTCGGGCTTACAGCAGCCGTGAAGAGGCATATACCGCGATCCGCGAAATGCTGGAAAAGCTGGATGATCCCTACACCCGCTTTATGGACCCGCAAGAGTTCCGCAATATGCAGATCGATACCTCTGGTGAGCTTACCGGGGTTGGGATTCAGCTTTCGCAGGACGAAGAAACCAAAGAACTAATTGTTGTCTCACCGATCGAAAATTCGCCTGCCTTTGAAGCCGGAATTATGGCGCGAGATGTGATCGTCAAAATCGACGAGAAAAGCACTGAGGGAATGGACACCAATCAGGCGGTCACCCTGATTCGTGGACCTGTGGGAACTGAAGTTCGGCTTACAATTCGTCGGGGTGGCGAGGAAAAAGAATATACGCTGAAGCGCGATCGCATCGAAATCCATCCGGTGCGGGCTGAGGTGCGGCAGGAAGACGGCAAGCAAATTGGCTATATCCGCCTGAACCAGTTCAGCGCAAACGCCGCAGATGAAATGCGATCGGCGATCGAAGACCTGGAGTCAAAGAAAGTAGACGGCTATGTGCTCGATCTGCGGATTAACCCCGGCGGATTGCTCTACTCCAGCATTGATATTTCCCGGATGTGGATGAACGACGGCATCATCGTTTCGACGGTCGATCGCCAGGGCATTTCAGAGCAAGAGCGGGCAAACGGCACAGCCCTTACCGATAAGCCGCTCGTAGTCATCGTAGACGGCGGTTCTGCCAGTGCCAGCGAAATTCTTTCTGGCGCACTGCAAGACAATAAGCGAGCAGTTCTTGTGGGCAGCAAGACGTTTGGCAAGGGACTGGTGCAGTCGGTGCGCGGTCTGGGCGATGGTTCTGGACTGGCGGTGACGGTTGCTAAGTATCTCACGCCAAGCGGACGCGACATTAACAAATCGGGCATTGAACCCGATATCAAGATCGAACTCACCGACGAGCAGCGCGTCAAACTCTTTGGTGCAGATAACGAAATTGGTACAGAAAACGACCTTCAGTACACCAAGTCGCTTGAGGCACTCAATCAAAGAATTGCTCAGTCTCAGCAGGGCAATCAAAACACGGCTGCAACACAACCTTAATCCGTCTGCGTCTGTTTTTTGTATCTGCTTTTTTGCGTCTGCATTATTGCAGCAACAGTTGATCGGGGGTTTCAGGCTCCCGATTTTTCATTTGCAAATGAACTGCTGCGTTTGCGCTTTCACTTTTGCATCTAGCGTTTTCATGCTGCGTTGCTGCAAAATTCGCACAAAGATTGCCCTTGCCTTTGCGCTTGGGCTAACCGCCATTCGCACGATCGGATTTATTGTCTATCCGCACCACCCGTAAATTTAATGGGTTTTGCAATTTGCCAATCATCGCGCTCGCGGCAAAAGCAATGCAGGTCGATCGAGAAAAGTGCATCGAAGCGGCAGCCGCGGACAATATGACGAAGCCTATGGATACAGAGTAGTGAATTTCCCTGTTGCGGGTGTGGCTGGGTTGGTTGAGGGGTGGATGAGTTGATGAGCAAATGGTGAGGCGGTAAGGAGGAAGTAGGAAGGGGCAGCGGTAAGGGGTAAGGTTTGTGAGGAATGCCAGACTTTCGGTAGAGTGAAAATATACTTTGAGAACGTCGACTTTTGGGAGAGCGATCGACAGACTAAAGACTACGCAACTATCACTCATCGATTTCTCGCCGTGTTTTCAACCATCTTCATGACGACTCCTGCCAGCCTGGAGGATATTGAGGTTCAACTGCTGCTTGAAGCGATCTATCGCTACTACGGGTATGATTTCCGTAACTATGCACCATCGTCTCTGAAGCGGCGAGTTCGTCACTTTTTGCACAGTGAGGGGTTGCCCACGGTTTCGGCACTGCAAGCAAAGATTTTGCACGATCGCACCTGTCTCGATCGATTGCTGCTGGGGCTAACGGTAAACACAACGAGTATGTTTCGCGATCCCAGCTTTTATGTTGCCTTTCGCGAACAGGTAGTGCCACTGCTGAAAACCTATCCGTTTATCCGCATCTGGCACGCGGGCTGCTCAACCGGGCAGGAAGTTTACTCAATGGCAATTCTCTTGCAGGAAGAGGGCATTTATCATCGCTGCCGCGTCTATGCCACCGATACCAACGAGCAGGTGCTACAAACTGCCCGCACTGGGATTTTTACCTTAGATAAGATGCAGGAATATACGCAGCTTTACCTGAAAGCAGGCGGCAAGCAATCATTTTCCGAATACTATACTGCCGATTATAAAAATGCTATCTTTCGATCGTCTTTAAAAGAACATCTGGTGTTTGCTCAACATAATCTTGTAACTGATGGATCGTTTAATGAATTTAATGTCATTTTGTGCCGCAATGTTTTAATCTATTTTAATTCCACTCTTCAGCAGCAGGTGCATCAGCTTTTTTATAACAGCTTGTGTAAGTTTGGCATCTTAGGCTTGGGCAAACAGGAATCAATTCGTTTTACCCCCCATGAGGCAGATTATGAAGAAGTTGCCCAGGGGCAGAAACTATACCGGAGGCGGAATTAATGACGGCGGGGCTGATCGTCATGGGTACTTCTTTGGGGGGATTATCCGCACTACGAACTGTGTTAGGAAGTTTACCAGGAGACTTTTCAGTACCCGTTGCGATCGTGCAGCATCGTCATAAGGAGTCAGACTATACCTTGAGTTGCTATTTGCAGCAGTATGTTTCCTTGTTGATTCGGGAAGTTGAAGACAAAGACGAAATCCAGCCTGGACAGATCTACCTCGCGCCTGCGGACTATCATTTGCTCGTCGAACCCGGACACTTTTCCCTGTCAACTGATGATCCTGTCTCTTATGCCCGTCCGTCGATCGATGTGTTGTTCGAGTCTGCGGCAGAGGTTTATCACCGTGACTTAATTGGCGTAGTGATGACGGGTGCGAATCAGGACGGTGCAAGAGGTTTAGTACAAGTGAAAGCCAAGGGGGGTGTGACCGTTGTGCAAGACCCGCAAACTGCCGCAAGCTCAATTATGCCCAAAGCTGCGATTGCCTCTGTTTCGGTAGACTGGATCTTACCCCTTGAGCAAATTGCTCCCTGTCTCGTTCGCCTCTGCGATTCTTAACCCGAGCTAAGCTATGCCGCTTGAGTCCAGCGTAAACATTTTGCTTGTTGATGATCAGCCGGAAAATCTGCTGGCACTGGAGGCGTTGTTAGAGCCTTTAGGAGAAAATCTGGTACGGGCGCACTCTGGGGCAGAGGCATTGCGCTGTTTGCTCAATCAAGATTTTGCCGTCATTTTGCTCGATGTCCAGATGCCTGATCTGGATGGGTTTGAGACCGCGACACTGATTCGCAACCGTACCCGATCGCGCCAAACGCCGATTATCTTTCTGACGGCATTTAGCAACAACGAGCAGTTTATGTTCAAGGGTTATGCGCTGGGCGCGGTCGATTACCTGATTAAGCCGATCGATCCGGCAATTCTCAATTCTAAAGTGGCAGTCTTTGTCGATCTGTTCAAAAAAACAGAAGCACTGCGACAGCAGACCGAACGGCTTAAAGTCATGAATGCGGAGCTGCGGGTAACTGAAGAACGGTTTCGCTTGCTGAGTACCTGTTCGCCTGTGGGTGTGTTTATCACTGACACCGCAGGACGCTGCACCTATGCCAATCCGCGTTTTCGAGATATCTGCGGCTTGAGTGAGGCAGCTTCTTTGGAGCAGGGCTGGCTTCCGACAGTTCATCCTGACGATCGCGAACGGGTTGCGGCAAGCTGGACGATGCATCTGCAAGAGCCAGAGGAATATACGGAACAGTTCCGATTTCAGACGACTCATCCCGATCATTATCAAGCGGATCAACATCAAGTGGATCAATCAGGTCGGGCTGCTGAAACCACCGCGCGCTGGGGCTATGTACGCTCTGCTCCTCTCCTGTCAGATCAGGGAGAGATGATCGGCTATGTGGGGACGATCGAAGACATTACCGACCAAAAGCAGGCAGAAGCCATCCAGGCACAAATCATTCGTGAGCAGGCAGCCCGTCAGGAAGCTGAAGCTAGTAACCGAATGAAAGATGAGTTTCTCGCCATTTTGTCCCACGAACTGCGAACTCCGCTGAATGCCATGCTGGGCTGGTCAAAGTTGCTTCGCACACGCAAATACGACGAATCAATCACGCATCGCGCCCTAGAAATCATCGAGCGCAACGCCACCTCGCAGGCACAGCTCATTGATGACATTCTCGACGTTTCGCGAATTATTCGCGGCAAACTTCAGCTTAACTGTGTTCCAACCCTGCTCAAGCCGATCGCAGAAGCCGCCCTAAACTCTGTTCAGCCTGTTGCCGCCTCAAAGTCGATCGCGCTTATTCCCCAATTTGAAACCACCGCCACTCAGGTCTGGGGCGACTCGATACGGCTCCAGCAGATTATCTGGAATTTGCTTACTAACGCAGTGAAATTCACGCCTGAGAAGGGAGAAGTTACCCTGCGGCTGGCAGTCGAACTGCTTCCTGACCGTCTGAAGCAAACCCTTCAGATTCCGAGTTCAAAGGCAAAAGTCTTCTTTGAGTCCGATCGCTGTGCCGTGATCGAGGTGATCGATACCGGAGTGGGCATCAGTGCAGAGTTTTTGCCCTATGTGTTTGAGCGGTTCCGGCAGGCAGACAGCACCACCACCCGATCTCACAGCGGATTGGGGCTGGGCTTGGCAATCGTGCGACATCTGGTCGAACAGCATCACGGCACGATCGAGGTAGACAGTCTCGGCGAAAATCAGGGTGCGAAGTTTACGGTGCGGCTTCCCCTGCTTCAGTCCACTTCCCCTGGCTCTCCAGCGGGGCGATCGGCTTTTGGGGAAACTGAGAGCCAATCGGCTCCTTCCCGACTGGACGGCTTAAAAGTGCTGGTTGTAGACGATGAGCCAGATGCCCGTCAGTTCCTCACCTTTCTGCTAAGGGAAGCGGGCGCGAACGTTACAACTGCCGATTCCGTCGAAACTGCCCTGACTGCGCTCAACGCTGCCGAACCCGATTTGCTGATCAGCGATATTGGGATGCCGGAACAGGACGGCTACTCTCTGATTCAACAAGTTCGCACTCGCGGTTCTGCCATTCCTGCCATTGCCCTGACTGCCTATTCTAGAATCGAAGACCGCACCCAAATTCTCTCTGCCGGATTTCAGCAGCACCTTTCAAAGCCGATCGACCCCACTAATCTGCTGACAGAAGTCACGGCGATCGTCACCGGGAAACTCCGGGGCAAGTTCAGCGGCAAATTGGCTCAGGCATAAGCGGTTAAACCGGAATCACGCGCAGCAGCTCCACATCGAAAATCAACGTCGCGTTGGGCGGAATCACCCCCGGAATGCCCTGCGACCCGTAGGCTAGATTGGGTGGAATAATGAGCTGCCGCCGACTGCCCACCTGCATCGTACTGATGCCCTCTTCCCAGCCCGAAATGACTCGCCCCGCGCCCAATTGAAACTCAAAGGGACGATTGCGATCGAACGAGCTATCAAACTTTGTGCCGTCCACCAGTGTACCCGTATAGTTGACGACTACGGTTTGCCCCCGCTGAGGCGTTGCCCCGGAACCGTTCACCAGATCGACATACCGCAACCCAGATGGACTGGTAATCGGGGTATCGAACGTCAAGCTGTAGTTGAGCGTAAAAGGAGTTTCGCTGCCGGGAGTTTGGGCAACGCGGATGTAATAAGTCGAACCGTAGTCAATGAGGCGCTGGGACAGAGCTTCGGTTGCAGTTCCAGGATTGGCAGAAACCCCGATCGAGTTACGGTTGCGATCGAACAGTTCCAGAGTGGCATCGCTACTGAGCCCGGTCAAAGTCAAGTTCATCGTTCCTGGCGCAGGCAGCCTGAACCGGATGTAATCGGTCGGATCGCTGTTGCCGACAAAATCGCTGATGCTGTTTGTTACTGCGCCTACCAGCGGCGTTGCAGCCTCAAAAGAATTGCCGAAACGATCGCCCTGCGGAGTCTCCGAAGCGGTCAGCCGATAGCGGGTATCATTGCTCTTTCGCTTGAGCTGCACGCGCACGTAGTAAGTTCCCGGCTCCAGCGAAATATCATTCAAATTTTCCACTTTGCGCCCGCTTTTTCTGGAGGAAGCGAAAGCACGACCGTTTTGATTAACCAGAAACAAGTCCGCATTTGCCCCTCGCCCCAAATCCCGCAACGAGACACTGAAGCTGCTTCTCGTACCGATCTCCAATCTCCAGACGTCAATCAAATCTTTGGAGCTAAGGCTTTGTTTGACACTGGTGGACGTATTACCGATCGCCAGCAATCGCGCACGGCCTAAGGTACTTCCCGGATCTTTTGCACTTCCCGAATTCTTTGCCATGAGCCTCCCTCCTGCAACGTGGGCTTAATCATTACCCAAATTAGTCTCAAATTAGCAGAAAAGATGCAGGTGCCTTCAATCTTCTAAGCATTCTAGGAATAATCAACCGTGGCAGCCTTGAACCTTTTCCATTCGTATCTCAAGTTGTCTACCTTTTTTATCATCAGATTTTATTTGATCATTCCTGGTTTAGCCGGAAACAGAATCCAAGGCAAAGCACAACATTAAACCCAATCTAATAGAATTGCTTTCCCGCAAGACGAAAACCCATTGTATTAAGTGTATTAAATGACGTGAAATGAGTTAATTTCCCGTTGTCAAGGATTTGCTTGAGGACTTGCTTGAGGATTTCCCGGAGGACTCCCTTGGGGATTCACGCTCCGCGATCAAATGCAATAGCTGCTTGACTTGCGTGATCTCTGGTGTAACATCTACATCGGCTAATCGAGACGCTTGCAGGAGCCGGAGCCAGTAGTAGGTTTCACGAGCTTCCTGCTTGGCAATATCGATTTGTTTTGACTGCTGCGGAACTGGAGCCACAAAAGCTTCTTCAATCAACAAGCCAATGCGCGTCCCGCTTCTAAGCAACTGAGGGGAAATGATTAGCTCTTGTCTTGCCTGGAGCTTTTTGTAGAGCCGGACAATGCTAAGGGCAAACTCAAAGCTCTGCTGTTGGAGGCTGTCATCCATATGCCCATCCATACGCTGCTTCGATAGCGGTCAGGATTCATAACAATCACGCGATCGAAACCGGAAACACCCAATCTTGATACTCTGGAGCGCGATTTTCAGTGATGGCAGTCAGTTTTTCTCTTAGTTTCAGGGTGATGGGGCGATCGACAGGCAGCTTATAGTTTTCGATTCTGGAGACAGGCGCAACTTTTGCAGCCGTGCCGCTCAGGAAGACTTCATCAGCGATGAACAGTTCAGTTTTATCAACCGGTCGTTCAACGACGGGAATGCCAAAATTACGGGCGATCGTCAGCACGCTATCGCGGGTAATACCCTCCAGGATGTCCTGATCGAAGCCAGGAGAAATAATGGTTCCATTTCGCACTACGAAGATATTCATGCCAGATGCTTCGCTGACTTTGCCCTGAGAGTTGAGTAAAATGGCCTCATCAAAGCCAGAATCCACTGCTTCGGTTTTTGCCAGGGAGGAGGTGATATACGCACCGCTCACTTTGCCGCGCAGAGGCAGGCTGCGGTCTTCCTGACGATGCCATGAGCTAATCCGACAGGTCACCCCTTCGGGGGACAGGTAATCGCCCAACTCTAAGCCGTACACAAAAAAGTCTTTGTCAATATTGTGCAGGCGAGGGGCAATGCCCAGATCAGAAGTGTAAACAAACGGACGAATATAAAACGAAGTGCGCGGCTGATTCTTTCTAACGAAATCGATAATGATACTCTGAATTTTATCGGCGGGAAGGTCGTAGTGCAGGAAGCGAGCACTGTTGCTGAGGCGTTGACAGTGGCGATCGAGCCGAAACAGCAGCACTTGATCAGGATTTTGGGGATCAGGAATGCCGCGCAGCCCGCCGAACGCGCCTGTACCGTAGTGCAACGCATGCGTTGCGATCGAAATCTTCGCATCGGTAAACGGCACAAATTGGTTTTGAAAATATGCGATCGGCAAAAAGTTGTGCATCGTCCTAAACCCTAACTCCTATAGCGTTCACATCATAGCTTTGAACAGAGGGTGTAGAAGCCTTGTTCCCGCGCAGGGGTAGAATGCCTGCACCCTGTTCAACCTCCATAAAGGATTGCTATAGACCCTATCAGGAGACCCCAGACAACCCGACTGTCCCATTTTTTAGATTGTTTAGCATTATCCCATACGGTTGCCAGCAGAGTTCAAGGGACAGCGATTTCAAGAGCAGCCATGAAACCCTGACCTCGCTCTGTTCGTGCTGGTGTTAGTGCTGGACTAATCCTGGGCACAATCGCAGTTAAGTTTCCATTTTGTGTCCTGATTTCATGACTCATTCTGCGTCGGGTAAGCTGCCGTTAATGATTGTGGATGATGAATCCGATAATCTTGATTTGCTGGATCGCACCTTTCGGCGATCGTTTACGGTGTATCGGGCAAATAGTGCGCTAGAAGCCCTTCAACTGCTGGACGAAGCGGGCGAAATGGCGGTGATTATTTCTGATCAGCGAATGCCGCGAATGAACGGCACCGATTTTTTGAGCAAAACAGTCGATCGCTTTCCCGATACGATGCGAATCCTGCTCACAGGCTATAGCGATGTGCAGGATCTGGTTGGAGCTATCAATTGCAGCAAGGTCTTTAAATACATCACCAAGCCCTGGGACCCAGAGGAACTGCGGCAAACGGTGCAGCAGGCGGGCGAAATTTATCAGGTTGTCAAACAAAGAACTGCCGAACTGCATCGTTCCCTGCGACGTGAATCTGCCCTGAATGAGGTCATGTCTGCCATTCGCGAATCGCTGGATTACCGTGCTATTTTGCAGGCGATCGTCCGTACCTTTTATACTACCTTTGCCGTAGATGCCTGTTTGCTGTACCCGGTGGATGCCGTTGAAAGTTCCCCAACGCCTGAAGGTGATCCAGAAGAAAAAGCTGATCTAATGCCGTTTTGTTTTCCACAAACGTTTTCAGACTTTCTCTCAGAAGAATTCTCAGAAACATCCCTGAAATCATTCTCAGTGGCATCGCCTCACGGGCTGTCTTTGAGCGAGGAAACCAGTGGTATCCAGCCAGAGATTCTGTCTTCGGCAGCGGGAAACGTCTACGTGCTCACCGTACCCCTCTGCGATCCTCGCAATGCTCAGGAGCGGCTTGCGGTTCTGCGATTGCTTGGCAAAAATGCCTGGTCAAACGAAGACCTTGATTTAATTGAGACGGTCGCGGCACAGGTCGCCCTAGCCCTCTCTCAGGCAAAGCTTTATCAGCAGCTTCAGGTTCAAACTGAACAGATGCGATCGCAGCTTGCCATTGCCCGGCAGGTGCAGGCGAGTCTACTGCGGCAAACCCTACCGGAACTAGAGCAGGCAAGAGTCCAGGCGGTAACGATTCCGGCGCAGGAGATCGGCGGTGACTTTTTTGAGGTGTACGAGCATCCCGACGGTCATGTATGGATCGCAGTGGGCGATGTTTCTGGCAAAGGTGTTCCGGCAGCCCTGCTAATGGCAAGCGCGATTTCGCTGCTGCGGCGAGAACTGAGCCAAGACATGCTGCCCACGCCGGATGAAGTGCTGCAAAAGTTAAACCACAGCCTGTTTCAAGAGCTAGTTGGCAGCAGTTGCCTGATCACGATCGCGATCGGCTGCTACACCCCAGAAACGGGAGAGTTTGTTTATGCGAATGCGGGTCATGTCTATCCGATCGTCTGGTCTCGATCGCGACAGGAGGAAACTGCACCCACCTATCTCAAAGTACGGAGTGTGCCGCTGGGCATCTTGCCGCTTTGGCAGGCCGAGTCTGGCCGGCAAATGCTCAATCCGGGCGACGTGGTGCTGCTGGTGAGCGATGGCATTACAGAAGCTGAGTTGAGCGACACCGCAATCCAAAGCAGTTCTCCTGGAGCCAGCGATTTTCCTAGTGCTCTGCCGCTGCTGCGGTCAGCCGGACTTTGGGAGATCCTGCGTCAGCGATCGTCTTTTGATCTGGGCGATGTTTTAGCAGAAATTCGCGGTCACTGCCCAGTGCAGGACGACGACCAAACGCTACTTACTCTGGAGGTGCTTTAGCGTATGAGAACCGAGATTCAAGTTCCCAGCGACTTGAGATTTCTAACAATTATTGAGAACTGGCTGCTGAATTCTCTCGCACTGGAGCTTGAGGAACAGGTTGATTGGCAGCGTCACTCTTGTCGGCTGCGGCTGGCTCTGGTCGAAGCTTACTCCAATGTTGTCCGTCATGCTCATCAGGGTCAGCCCGATCTGCCTGTCATGATCAAGGTCGAACTGAAAGCACGAAACCTACAACTCGAAATTTGGGATCACGGGCAGGGATTTGACCTTTCAACCTATTTGCCGCCAATTCCTCAAGATAAGCAGGAAGGGGGCTATGGCTGGCTGATTCTCAATCGTTTGATGGATCGAGTTGAGTACCGGCTGCGGGTGAACGGGCGCAATTGCCTGAGGCTAGAGACAACGTTGCCAGAACGCGAAGTGGTGTCAGTCAACAGCTAAAGTTGCCGACGGTTATTCTGCAAAGCAAGCTCCTTCTTTGAGCAGATACTCAAATCCTGAACAGTCTGCCTATGCTGTGAGAAAATCTGTTTTTCTCTTACAGAACTGATGAAGCGGGCAATTTTTGTTTTAGGGGCACAGCGCAGCGGCACTTCTGTCACCAGCCATGTACTGTCAGAACTTAGCGTGCAGTTTGGAGA
The DNA here is from genome assembly GCF_039962215.1 of Leptolyngbya sp. ST-U4. NCBI lineage: Bacteria > Bacillati > Cyanobacteriota > Cyanophyceae > Leptolyngbyales > Leptolyngbyaceae > Leptolyngbya > Leptolyngbya sp. ST-U4. The sequence continues at coordinate 614,900 of NZ_JAMPKZ010000001.1, read as the reverse complement.
CCGCGATCGATTTATTCAGTTTGATCACAATCCGATCTTCTTTGAGTTGCCATGGGTAAACGAACTGAATAATCAGATTGTGAAGGCGATCGGTCATCAGTACATCGATTTTTTTCTGCCACTCGAAGCTGACTTTATGGCTCCTAAAATCCAGCCGCAGATTCAGGCGATTCAGGCAGACATTCATCGATTGATTCAGAATGAATGGCACGATCAGGTGGTGCGAACCAGTTTCCCTTTCAAGCCGATCGCAGCAGCAGATTCGCAAGACTTCATCATCGGTATTAAAGATCCAAGAATTTCACTCACGTTTCCCATCTGGGAGCCTGTTTTGCTAGCGCGAGGCTATTCAATTCAGGTTGTTCAACCGTTTCGATCGCCCGCTGGATTTCTACACTCAAATCAGAAGTTATTTCATCAATGGGAAGGGTGGACGATCGATCAACATCTGCATCTTTGGCTTCAATTTAATCTAGCAGCAGTCTATTTCACACGACGTTATCCGCTTCACCTCCTGAACTATGATCGTTTGATGCAGTTTTCGTTAGAAGAAGTTGTCCAGCTTGTCACTGCACTATCACTGAATGTTTCTCTCGCTGAGAAAGCAGCAGCTGTGGTTCAAACTGAGCATTATCATCATGGTGATCGATCAAAAGACGTTCAGACGGATATTCCCTGGGTCAATGAGGTTTATTTAAAACTTTGTAACAAAACTATTACAGCCAACGATTACCTGAACTACCGTCAGCAAATGCGATCGATGTCACTTGTCTAAGTTTTGATGGGTGAGAGGAAGTTTGCGTTGCAGCTTCCTAAATCTTCTATAAATGGGGAACTTTGAGCAGTGGAAAGCCTCCAGCATGAGGTTGAAAGGCTAACAAAATTGGGAGGGCAATCCACAGATGATTGTATACGGTAGCCACCCTTGGGAGAACCCTACTCTTCCGAATTTCAAAGTCCCCCAGCATTAGGAACTTGGGGGCAAGGCAGGACTGCTACGACTGATTAATTCTACGAGTGATTAAACAGATCGGTAATAAGCCATTGCCACCCTACAAGATTGCGATCCTGCTAAGAATTGACCCAGTCTACTTTGCCAGATAGCTCTGAGCTTCCTGAGCGACTGCCTGCATCTCGTCCTGAGCAAGCCGCCCCAGTGCAGACCGCGCTTCAGGATGATTGAAACGGCTGAGTGCTTGAGCCACTCGGTAGCGAATTTGCCAGTCTGAATCTGAGATATAGGGTAGAAGTAAGTTAACTGCCCGATCGTCTCCCAATTCCCCAAGCGAGCCGATCGCTGCCGTTTTTACCAGTTCATTCTCGGATTGGAGAGCGGTTTGGAGCAGATCAAACGATTGCGGGTCACCCAGTTCGCCCAGTGCCGCAATCACGCTGAACTGCACCAGCCACTCTGAGGAGCGATGGTAAAGCTGCTGAAGATCATTGAATGCTTCTGTTAGCTTTAATGCACCGATTGAGTCTGCGGCGGCTGCTTGCACATCGGGTTCAGGGTCTTCGGTGAGGGCACGACGTAGAATTTCGAGCGCTGTGGAGGGATTTTGTCGCCCCAAGCTCGAAAGCTGGCTCACTGCCGCATATCGCACTCGTACATTGCGATCGACCACCAGCGGCTGGATCAGGTCAAAGGCGATCGACGGTTCGATCTGACGAAGTTGATTGACACCGCTCAACCGATGTCCAAAGTCTTCTGAACTTAAAAGCTCCTGAACAGATTCGGGGGTAACGCTCATTTTTTAATCGTCAATTTTGAGTTTTTAGCTATTCTCCCATACCCTGCTGCGCTGCCATAAAGCGCACAATGTCGCCGCGGGTGAGAATGCCAATTAATTTACCGTCGTTGCTGAGTACGGGCAATCGATGAACGCTGCGATCGTGCATGAGCTGAGCTGCCTCGCGCAAGGATTTGTCGGGCTTGATCGTGACAATATCGCGATCGGTCATAACTTCGCCGACCGTTTGCCCCAGGGCTTTGTGCAGTTCGCGCTCGTAGCGGGCAGGATTTTCCAGATAAATGACGCTGTCCAAAATTTTGATATAAGCGGGTGGGGTAGCTCCGGTTTCCTGCCACATCAGGTCAGTTTCAGAAATAACGCCCACCAGACTGCCGCTGTCGTTAACCACAGGCAGACCGCTGATTCGTTTCTCTGCCAGAATTTGAATCGCTTCATTAAGCGGTGTTTCTGGCTTGACCACGATTGGATCTGCGGTCATAACATCTGCAACGGTTGTAACCATAAGCACTTAGCGATGCGGTTCGCAAGGAATTAAAATTGCCTTCATTCTAGAGAATTGTAGCCGAGGCAGAAACAGCCCCCTGGAGGATTTCCCCTCACGATTTAAATAACAATTTATGCCAGAGATTCATCGTTGAGATTCACAGAACGATCGCAGCACCGCCACACAGTGGTCGATCGCGCCCAGATGGGCAATCTCATAACCGTGCGTGTTTTGTGTCGGAAAGCTGAGACAGGCAGCACGGGGCACATGACCAAATTTCATCGCGATCGAGCCATCGCTGCCAAACCCGCTCAGAACTGCCATTTGCAGCGAGAGATTCTGGCGATCGGCAGCTTGTAGAAGCTGGGCGTTGAGGGCTTCATCATAAATGCCGTAGCTATCCTGCACCAGCAACACGGGGGTTGTACCGTCTTCGATCGGGTATTCCGCCGAGAGGGGGCAGATTTCGAGAGCAATCAGGGCATCTAAAGACTGTTTTTGGGTGAAATACATTGCACCGATCGCCCCAACTTCTTCTTTGGCAGAAGCCACCAGATACACATCCATTGCAGGCTGCTTGAGCGTCTCCGCCAGGGACAGCAGAATGGCGATCGAGGCTTTGTTGTCCAGTGTGTAGCTGGCGATGTAGTCGTTCAGGCGAAAAGGCTGCTTGCGATGTTTTCCGATGACCACTCGCGTTCCTGGTCGCACACCCGTCTCCGCCAGCTCTGCCGCAGATCGTTTGGTTTCAACCCAGGCAGCTTCCCAGGTCAGGGGCTTATCTTCCTGCAATGCCTTCTGAGGGGACTCGTGCGACACATGACGCGACCCAAAGCTGAGAATGCCGCTCACCGTCGATCGATCGCCCAAAATATCAACCACGCCTTCGCCATAAACCCAGGGATACGCGCCGCCCAACCTGCGAACGTGCAGCCGCCCGTCTAATTCAATCGATTTCACAATGCCGCCGATCTCGTCTTTGTGGGCGGTGATGGCAATCGATCGCTTTGCCTCAGCAGAATCCCCAGTGGAACCTGCTGAAATTTTCGCGATCACATTATCCGCCGCATCGATCCAGGCTTCGATTCCCAGTGCTTCAAACTGCCGCAGTAAATAGTCGTTGATTTCCTGCTCTGCACCGCTGGGAGAGTGGCAGAGGACGAGTTCGGTAATGGTGTCGAAGAGGCGATCGAAGGAGGACATTTTACGAATAGCGGATTCCGGCTTGCTTTAAGCGATCGAGTGCTTGCTGAAGCCGATCGCAGTCTGCAATCAAGCTAATTCGCACATAGCCCTCGCCGCCCGCACCAAAGGCATTGCCCGGAGTGACAACGACGCCCGTCTGCTGAAGCACGGATAGGGCAAAATCAGTGGAGCTGATGCCAGAGGGACAGGGAATCCACAAATACATCGTGGCTTTGGTTTTAGGGATGTTCCAGCCCAGGTCTGCCAAGCCCTGAATCAGGAAATCACGGCGGGTACGGTAGCGCTCCTGAACTTCATGCACATAGTGATCCGGAAGTTGAAGAGCGGTTTCAGCAGCTGCCTGAAGGGCTGCAAAAATGCCGTAGTCCAGATTGGTTTTCAGCGTACGAAGTCCCTGAATCACATGGCGATTGCCCACTACAAAGCCGACTCGCCAGCCTGCCATGTTGTAGGTTTTAGACATGGTGTGAAACTCGACGCTAATATCTTTTGCGCCCGGAATTTCTAAGAGACTGGTCGGCTGGAAACCGTCAAACGCCAGCTCTGCATACGCCTGATCGTGAACCAGCAGAATTTCGTAGCGACGGGCAAAGGCGACAATCTCTTCAAAGAATTCGCGGGGGGCAGTCGCGGTGGTAGGGTTGCTGGGATAGTTGAAAAAGAAAATTTTTGCCTGTTCCGCAACGGCATCGGGAATCTTGGTTAAGTCAATCAGCCAGTCGTTTTCTGCTGACAGAACGATCGGATGAATCTTGCCGCCTGCAATCACCGGACCCCGAAAATGCACCGGGTAAGACGGACTGGGAACCAGGATTAAATCGCCCGGATTGATATAGGCAATCGCCAAATGTCCTAGCCCTTCTTTGGAACCCAGGAGGGGCAGTGCCTCACCGTCCGGGTCAAGTGCCACATTGTAGCGGCGATAGTACCAGTCGGTAATGGCGCGACGAAAGCTTGCCGTGCCTTCAAAGGGCGGATAACCATGGTTTGCCGGATTTTTGAGCGCCTGAACTGCCGCTTCGACGATCGGTTCTGGGGTGGCTCCATCGGGGTTGCCCATGCCCAGATCAATCAAGTCCAGACCTTTTTCGCGGGCGCGGGCTTTCAGTTCGTCCAGTCGAGCAAAGACGTAAGGAGGCAGGGCTTGCAGCCGTTCAGCCGGGGTGATCCAACTCAGCGTCATGGCTTCACCTCGTTTACAGAAGATGCTTCAGAAGGGGAATCGATCGCATCTGCCGCAACCGAATTTCTAAGGTGGCTGATGCTCTGGTTTCGAGCCTCACTGGGAGCCGTTGTAGACACCATCGCCGCCATAAGCTGATCGGGCGTGACAGTAAAAGGCAAACGGTGGATATCTGAACTGGGACGACAGGCAATTTCTGCCGATCGCTGAAGGTCTGCCAGCGTTACGTTAATCAGTCCCAAATCTGCCAGCGTTTGCGGTAGCCCAATTTCACCGTAAAACTTCAAAAGCTGCTGTCTTGACGTGGCTGCCAGGATACTGCCCTGCACCATTTCTTCCAGCCGAAGCTGCACCAGAATGCCAAAGGCGACTTTTTCCCCGTGCAGTGTGCCGTGACTTTGCAAGAGATGCGTCAGCCCGTTGTGAACCGCGTGAGCTGCCACAGTTCGACACTGCGCTCCACCCATGCCGCCAATGACCCCCGCCATCAGCACCGAGGCATCGACCACTTCTCGCCAAACGGCACTCCCCGGCAACTTCAGAGCCTCGATCGACTTTTGCAGCAGCAAATCTCGCAAGACCCGTGCCTGCTGTACTGCCCCAATAATTAAAGTCTGGTCAGAATGTCCGCTGCTCACCGATGCTTCATACCACTTCGCCAGTGCGTCCCCGATCCCTGCAACCAGGGTGCGGCGCGATGCCGTTTCGACAATCGAGTAGTCCAGAATCAGCAAATTTGGGCAGTGGGGCAAAGGCACATCGTAGAGAAACGCGCCTTCGTCAGAATATACATTTGAGAGCGCAGTCCAGGCAGCGCAGGTTGCCCCGGAGGTCGGAACGGTGACGATCGGCAAATTGCACTGATGCGCCACGAGCTTTGCTGCATCCAATGCTTTACCGCCACCAACCCCCATAATTACTTCTGCCTGATGGTCTGCCGCCGCCTGCCGCAGTGCTGCAATTCCTGCCTCGCTACAATCCCGTCCGTAGGATGCTTCTGCCAGGGCAAGTCCCTGTTCGATTGCGATCGGCTCCAGCAAAGGACGCATTACCGCCAGCGATCGATCGCCGCCAATCACCAGAAAACGCTGACCAAACCGGGCAATCGCACTTCCCATCTGCGCCAGAATTCCTGTGCCTCTGGCAACTTGAGCAGGTGCGATCGTCAACACAGGAAGCGATAAATCAGAATCAGTCATAGAACAGGCAAAAGGTACAAAAATCAGGTAAAAGTCAATCGAAACTATAGACCACTTTACTACAGGGCAACGGAATCTCGCCTCGGCAAGTTACTGGATAAATCAGCTTGCAGCACTAGATTCAGGCTGCGGTAGCTTTGCCAGATTTTCAGTAAAAACGTGAATTGCCATCTCCTCATCGTCTCGCACTTCGAGCGATCGCCGCACTTCGCCCACAACGAGCAACTGGCTTAATCCTGGCTCTGGATGCACGATCGTCCTTGCCCGAATCAGCAATTTCTCATCGCCCCGGCTGAGCCGTCCGTAGGAATACAAATCATACGCTGCCTGTTTGAGCGTTGCTTCAAGCTGCTCCTCAGTCACGGTGGGTGGTACGGCAATCACCGCCAGCGTCGAACCCGCATCGTACACCGTCGAAAAGCGCACTGCTCCCGGAATCCTTACGCGGGTAAAGGGAACCACCCCTAGCGCAAACAGACCGACTGCCAGCACCAGCGTAAAGCCCGTCACGCCCACCAGACGGAAGCGAATGCCCCACTTCAGCAGAAAAGCCAGCCCCGTCAAACCTGCTAGCACCAGCGCGGCGATCGCAGTCCATTGAGCGTATTGAAGGAAAGCAGAAGTCGTTAGCATGACTCAATAATGATCAAAAGAAAGGAAACAGAAGAACCGAGAACTTATTCTTAAAAATTATTCGTTACTGACAAAGCCCGCAGGCTGAATGTCCTTGGCAAGTTCGATCGCCGCCTTCAGGGTATGCCAGGACAAATTCGCGCATTTAATCCGTACGGGAAACTGTGCTACGCCCTGCATCACGTTTAGCTTGCGAAGCTCCTGCGGAAATTCGGCTTCGCCGCGCATCATTGCCTGGAACCGCTGCACCATTTCTAAAGCCTCAGTGACAGTTTTGCCACGCAGCGCGTCTGCCATGAGATCAACTGATGCCATTGCGATCGCACAGCCTTCGCCCTCAAATTTCACGTCCTCAATGCGATCGCCTGCCTCACTCAGATGCAGGGTTAGCTCGATCGTGTCCCCGCAAGAGGGATTGTGACCTTTTTGATAGCGATCGATCGGGTCAGTTTTACCGCGATTCCGGGGCTTTTTGTAGCGTTCCAGAATCACCTGTTGATAAAGATCGCGCAGGTTGTCCAGGGACATAGATCTATTGGCTGTGATGACTCTCCTTTCTCATCGTATCAGCGTTGCGGAGGTTCGGGGAAAAAGGAGAACGAGGGGGTCAGGGGATGAGGGGATGGGGAGGGCAGGGAGAGTTTAGGCGGCGGCGGCGGCTTTTTGATGCTGATGCTGACGAACTAGTTCATACGCAGGTTCATAAATCGCTTCGCGAAATGCTTCAAGGGAATAACCTGCAGTTTGTACGGCATGCTGAACAAGCGGCATATCTTCTGTCTGAAAGTAAATGAGCAGGTCGCGATCGTCGTTCTCGGTCGGTTCTGCCCCAACGACCATAAACTCTACTTCTCCTGTTCTCAGTAACGCCCAGCTCAACTGCCCCTCAGCCTCGTAGCAATTGAGGACTTCAAGCTTCAGCACGTTTTGGTAAAAGTTGATGTTGCGGCTCATTTCCGGCATTCCATGATTACAGCAGATGATTTCAGTCCGATTCTTCAGGCAATCCAGCAGCTTGTTTCCTCCCACCGCTTTATAGTTCAATTGTACTGCTTAAAGTTATCCTTTGCCTACCGGGATATAAAAGGTTAGTCACGGATTGCTTAACACCGATTGCTTAACGAAGCGAATTAGGGCAATTTCCCAATAAAAAATCCCCCAGGTGTGGGGGACTAAGGGGATGAGTACAGCAGAAACACCGCTGCTTACATCGTTTGTTTTACGGGAGTCTAAAAGACCGATAGATTATGCACTCACCAGAAGCTTATCGATTTGCTTTGCCGTCTCAAAGAAATAGGCAGCGTTTTCTTCTGGGGTTTTGGGCAGAATTCCGTGCCCGAGGTTGAGGATATGTCCCCGGTTTCCGGCTTTCTTAATCGTGTCGATAATTCGATCGCGGATAAACGGCTGCGAACCAAACAGGACACAGGGATCAATATTGCCCTGAACGCCCACATTCGGTCCTAACCGCCGCCGGGCATCTGCCATGTCTACTGTCCAGTCGACGCTGACAATATCTACACCCGACTGACCCATCAGTTCCAACACGCCTGCGCTGCCGCTGATGTAGAGAATCATAGGTGTATCGGGGTGAGTTGCTTTCACCTGCTGCACAACACGCTGCTGATAAGGAAGGGCAAACTCCTTGTAGTCTTGAGGGCTGAGCTGGCCTGCCCAAGAATCAAACATCTGGACGACTTGTGCGCCGCAGTCGATCTGATAGCAGGCATAAGTGGCGATCGAGTCTGCGATTTTGCCCAGGAAGGAGTGCAGCATTGCAGGCTCCGAGAAAGCCATGCTCTTGATAATGGTGTAGTCCTTAGAGCTTTTGCCTTCAATTGCATAAGCCGCTAGCGTCCAGGGTGCGCCGACAAAGCCCAGCACAGCAGCTTCATTGCCAACTTCCCCGCGCAGCGTTTGCAGAATTTGGCGGATAAAGGGCAGCGAAGCGTCGGGGTCGAGCGGAGTGAGTTTGTCGATCTGCTCTTGAGAGCGAATGGGCGGGTCGATGATTGGTCCCCGGCTTTCAATGATGTCAAAGGGAATGCCAATTCCGGGAAGCGGAGTCAGAATATCGGAGAACAAAATCACGCCGTCTGGACGGAAAGCACGCCAGGGCTGAAGCGAAATTTCTACCGCAATGTCGGGATTCTCCGATCGCTCCCGAAACGAGGGATACTTGTCGCGCAAATCCCGATAGACTTTCATATAGCGTCCCGCCTGCCGCATCATCCACACGGGCGGACGATTTAACACTTCACCTCGCGCAGCCCGCAGCAAGTAAGGAACTTGTTGTGATCCGGTCATCTCAACTCCACTTTTGTTAAATCGATCGTTCAGCACGTTTGTTAGCTTATCACTCTCAGATCCCTCGCCTGGAGTGGGGACTTGCAGAACCGTTACAAAACGTTAGAGCAGTGAAAATCCTGGAAACAAAACTTTAGCAAAACAAACTTATGCCCGGTTAATTCTGCTCCGGTCTTTCAGATAATTCTGTTTCATGTCTGGGCGAAGCAGGCTGGGCAGGAATTTTTTGGCTGTAGAAGCAGTACAGCACTTGCCCTTCTAGCGTCGTTTTAAACTGCGCGTCAAATTCGATCGCCTTTCGATCGAGAAACTGCTTGGCAAATTCGGCAGATGAATGGGTTTCCATTGCAAAATCAAGCACAGACAGTTCACCGCGATGCTCCTGCACCAGACGGTAAAAAATTCCGTCAAGCTGTCTCTCCCTCGCCTGTCGGGCTTCCTCCTGTTCCTGACTTCGCTGCTGCTGCCACTGCCAAAATCGCCAGCCTATGTAAGCTACGCTACCCAGCATCAGAAAAGGCAACAAAAGCCGGAGCAGCGCGATCGCAAAAGCAAGAACAAATAGCCCCACAACCAGCACGGTCAGGGGTTGAGCAAAAATCCGGCTGGAGCGGCGGCGAGACATAGCGCGTTTGAGGGTGGGTTGTTTTTTGATCCTATCCCGCTTCTTAAGAATCGTCTTGCCTATGATTGTTGCTCATACCCGACGTTCATGCCTTAACGCTCATCGCCTTCGCTTATCCCTGGCTCTGCCGCTCTCGAAACTCCACGCGATCAGCACGAATCATAATGTCATAGTGACCAAAGAAATCGTGTCCCAGCAGTCCAAGATCCAGTTCGGGTCCGGCGATCGCCACCAGAACATTTTGAGCCACTGCCCCGCCTACCTCGATCGACTGCACATAGCCCAGCGGAAAAGAAACGCTGCGATCGCTGGCAGTATTGACGACTGCTTCACTGACTGGAACAACGCCCAAAGCATTTGCCATCTGCCGCGTAATCAATGTGCCGCTTGCTCCCGTATCTAGAATCATCTCAAAAGGCTGACTACCATTAAACGTGACGCGAATCACGGGCGTATTGCCTGCTCGCCGCACGATCGGGGCAGAAAAGGCGCGAGGACTGGATGGATTGGCTGCCGCAGGAGGTCGAGCCGGAGTTGCAGTAGCCCGTGTCACCGGACGAGGAGCGGGTGGAGGTGGAGGAGCAGGCAAAACAATGATCGCATCGGGATCTTTCGGCAAATTAGCACGGTTCGCTTGCTGCTGTGCCTGAGCTAGAGCGCGGCGATAGTCCTTCAATTTTTGCTGTGCCTGGGAATATTCTTTGCTAGACTGGGGCACGGTTTTCATCAGATCGATCGCCTGCTGCCAGCGATTTGTCACCAACTGCCAATCGTCTTTTGACTGGGCAGACTGCGCGATGCCAGCGGCACTTTTTGCCCGATCGAGTGCTTGAGCATAGGCTCTAGAGGTTTGACCCGCAGCCGCGGTTGTTGGAGCCGCAATGGTTTTTGTCTGAGAATTTGCTGGGGAATTTACTGGAGAGGCTGACACCACAGGCGGCACGGGAGAAAATGCCTGAATCAAACGACGATCGCATCCTGTCAGCAGCACCAGACCCAGGCTCGACAGCAGCAGAGCAGTTCGACCCGAAAAAGCATTCGTCATAGGAAGAGAGACGGCGCAGAAATAAGAAACAAACATCCAGCCCAGGAACAGCAGTTTAGAACAGCCGAAACCCAAACTTTTCTATTAGTTTGCCCTCAAACCCGAATTTGCGACACAGCAATCTGTCCATCAAAGCAAACAGCAACATCTGAATCTGCATCTCGATCGCGCTGGCTGTAGTCCCCAGCGTAATACAGATACTCGCCCTCTTGCCGATAGCTTGTGGGCAAAGGCTGGGTGCAGAGCGGACAAAAGACGATTTCCGGCTCAGGCATTCCCGCTTCCAGATGGGGCAGATTGACATTCCAGAACGTGCCGAGTTCGAGCGGCAGCGACATCAGCTTTTCCAGGACGCGCACGGTGAGCCGCTCTGCCAACGCCCAATCGATCGCCCGTCTGCGGTGAATGTAGTGAGAAATCGCAATTCCCGGAATCCGGTGAAACGCTGCCTCGCGGACTGCCGCAACGGTTCCAGAGATATATACATCTGCCCCCAAATTGCCCCCGGCATTGATCCCTGAAATCACCCAGTCCACAGGAGAAAAGAGCTGCGTCACCGCAATCCGGGTGCAGTCTGCCGGAGTTCCTTCGATCGCAATTTCCCGATCTGGTTGCTCCGCAGTTTCTCCAGGAGGGAATCGTCGCTCGACGTGAATGCCGCGATGGGTTGTCACCTGATGCCCGCAGCCAGAATGGGGCAATTTGGGCGCAACGACGATCGCTTGTTGGCTTGCAGCCTCACTCACCGCCCGTTTCAGCGATCGAATTCCGGGCGCGTCGATGCCGTCGTCGTTAGTAAGAACGATCGTCATGCGGGTAACTGGTTATGCAGGTAGCAGGTCATGCAGGTAACTGACAAAGGACACGCCGCATTTGCCGCATATTGTTGGGCAAATCTAGCTTGATCGCTTCCTGAATGAACTGGGTCGGAATCGGGATCATCGGCGTTGCCTGTACTGAGTAGGTGAGCAGTGTACCTTGATAAAAATCATGCAGCTTCAGGGTTGCGCTAAAGTCGTTAAAGCTGCCTTGCTCTAGCTGAAACTGAATTTGCTGCCAGGTTGTCTGCGCCGTTTCAAACACTTTAAGATAAATTTCGACCTGGGCTGCGAACAGGAAAAACGCTTTGCGGGCAACCTGATACAGTCGTTTATCCTGCCGGGAACTGCTGACGCTCAGAACTTCGCTACGCGTCATATCGGGGAAATACTGCACCCAGCGCGGATAGTCTGTAATTTGCTGCCATGCCAGCGATCGATCGATGGGCAAATAGATTTGCGTGGTAACGGCTCCGCCCCAAAGCGAGTGCGATCGAGTTTGCAGCAGCACCTCACCATTGAGCAGCCTGTCCTGATTGCGACGGGAATCAATCCCCAGCGTGTCTGAATCGTTGAACTGCACCGGATCGATCAAGGCAGATGCCAGCATACTTCCCATACATTTCTCCTCACTGCTCTCCTCACTGCACGATCTGCCAGACTCAAGCGGCTTATTCACGAAACCCTTTCTTGCTATCAGGCTGACCTACAGTCCGTTGTAGTCGCTGTCAACTGAAGATACAACCGCCAATCGGGTGAGCAATTGTAAAATTCTCGCAAACTTTCTGCCGCTAACACAGCAATTCTATCGGGGGATCGCCTTTTAGTTTCGATCGCCGCTGGGCAAATTGTCTGCCTGTCCTGCTCAATCTCTACACCCCCATGTCAAAATAGGTTGCGTCAATTCCCGTCTATTTCCTGTTTGCAGGAGGCATGGTGTGAGGCATTCCCCCAATCTGGGCGTTACGATCTTTCTGTATATTGCTGGAATCTTGCTGGTCATGATGGCGATCGTGCTCATGCTGCAAGCCTTTAATGTCCGAGTACCAGAGCCTGCAATCTGGGCAGTGGTGCTGCTGTCGATTGGTGCAGGCATTCTGGCAGGCATTCGCAATCGGTAGAACCCTCCTCTAGTGTTCCCTGCCAAAAATTGCCTAATGATGCCTGTTAGCCTTCCGCGACTTAGAGCCAAAGCCCAAGAAATGTCCCAATAATGCCCCATGCTGAAATCCCTGCGTCCCGAGACCACCATTTTTCTTGCCTGTCTTTTGCTCACCGTTTTCATTTGGGTATTGCGCGGTCTAGGCATTCTCACTTTCGTTCCAGGTAGCCTGATCTGGTTCCTTATCCTTGCCACCGTCGGCACAGCGATCGTCAACGGCTTACTGAGCACCCGCCGCTAACCCCCTCATCTCCTCACCTACTGCTTTACCCCTCTATCTCTCTACCCCTCTACCCCTCCGCCTTCATGTTCATCCTTACCCTCGCCGAAATTGCCCAATTCCGATCGCAGCTTGCCGCAGACCCGATTGCCCTGCGTACTCTGGACATGATCGAAGACTGCGACGGCGATCTCGAAGATGCTGCGATTACACTGGCACTCCAGGTTGGACAGGAGCCGAATCGATCGGATCAGTGGCTGGATGGATTGGCGAAGCGGTGGCGCGTGTTTATCTGCCAATCGGACGCAAAACCTTCGCTTGCCAAGGGGTCAGTGGTTGAACTGGTACGGGCACTCTCGGTCGAAACGACGCTACCCTCGGCTTTAGCAACGCCGATCGCAATTTATGTGGTGAAGACGGGGATTGAAGCGTTTTGTAAGCCGTTGGAGGAGAAGTTATAGGGGGATGGGAGCGGGAGGAAGTGGGAAGTGGGGAGGCGAGGAGATGGGGAGATAAGGGGATGAGCAGGTGATATGGAGCATTGGCAATCACGGTAGTTCTGGAATGGTTTGAGTCGGAGGCGATCGATGAGTTTATCTTTAGACGATCAGATTCGCGTTCATGTATTTGTGGCGGGCAAAGTGCAGGGGGTGGGGTATCGGGCTTCAACCTGGGACATGGCGCAACTGCTAAAGCTGAATGGCTGGGTGCGAAATTTGCGCGATGGGCGAGTCGAGGCAGTGTTTGAAGGGGCAGCCTATCAGGTTGAGGAAATGCTGCGCTGGTGTCATCAGGGTCCCCCTGCGGCGATCGTGAAGGAAGTGACGGTAAACCACGAACCATTCGAAGGGTTGAAGCAGTTTGAAGTCATGCGCTCGGCTTAGAAGATGAACAGAACGCGCTGAAGAACTTAACCAGCTCAACGATCGTCTACTAATTCGCAGCGAAGCCAAACGACGGCGATAGAATGGGTGGAACGCTGACGCCCCCGTTTTATTGCAGCAGATATGGGTACACTCTGCCTGACTCCCTTGTTTTCCTCCCCATTCCTTTTCTCGCCTGAATCCTATGGATGCCAACCAAAACAATCCGGCTCAAGCTCGCCAGACGCGACAGCAGTTTGTCAACCCGGAAGATTATTTGTCCTATGAGCTGGGCAAAGCGGTACGAGAACTGCCGCCGCTCTATACTCGTCTGCTGGCAGGAACGCTAACGGCACTCGTTTTGGGAGCTTTGGGCTGGGCATACTTTAGCAAAGTAGACGAAGTAGCAGTGACTCAGGGCGAACTGATTCCGGCTGCTCAAGTGCGACCCGTACGGGCACTGGAAGGTGGCGTAATTCGAGAAATTAAGGTCAAAGAGGGCGATGAAATTAAAAAGGGTGATGTGCTGATTGAGCAAGACCTCACCCTGTCAGAATCTGAAGTGACGCGACTGGCTCAGGCAGCAAACTTGATTAAGCAAGACATTGCCCGTCTGGAAGCCGAGCGATCGGGCAAAATGGATGCGGGCAGCAATCTACAAAATCAGCTCCTTGAAGCCCGGCTGCGAGAGTTTGATAGCCGCCAAGCAACCGCCGCCACCGAAGTTCAGAGACAGGCTGCTGCGATCGAAGAAGCCCGCACCCAGCTTGCTAAACTGCAAGAAAATTTGGTAAATGCTCGCACCCAGCTCACCAATGCCCAGGAGCGAGAATCCAGCCTGCGCGGATTAATTGACGGCGCAATTCCCCGCTTTGATTATCTGGAGGCAAAGGATCGGCTCACTGAAGCTCAAGATCGGGTCTCCACACTGCAACAAGAAATCGCAGGGCAACAGCAAGCAATTCGCCAGGCAGAGCAAGCATATCAGGGCGCACAACAAGCCCGTCAGCAGCTCGGCTCCCAGCGGCAGAGCGAGATTCTCACCCAGCTCAACCAACGGCGTGAAGAACTCTCAAACGTGGAAGGTCAACTCAAGCAGGCACAGCTCCGCAGCGAGGGGCAAGTAATTACCGCTCCCATTGCCGGCAAGATCTATAACATTCAGACGAGTGTGGCAGAGCGATCGGTTGAACCTGGGGAGGAACTCCTGTCCATTTTGCCGGAAGGTCAAAACTTGGTGCTGGAAGTCAAAGTCCTGAACCGTGACATTGGTTTTATCCATGAGGGAATGCGGGCAAAAGTAAAGCTAGCAACCTTTCCGTTTCAGGAATTCGGTGTGATCGATGGAGAAGTGCTGCAAATTAGCCCCAACGCCACGCTGGATAGGGACTTAGGCTTGGTTTACTCAGCGCGGGTCAAGCTTAACCAAGTAGCGATGCAAGTGCAGGGTCGCGAGGTTCCGTTTGCGCCCGGTATGGCGGCAACCGCAGAACTTGTGACTCGCCAGCGATCGGTGTTGACCTTCCTGCTAGAGCCGATTACTCGCCGCTTTAGTGAGGCATTCTCAACGCGCTAGGCAAGCTACTTTATCAAAAGTTATGTCTCTGCCTTAAAGAAAGCCTCAGACTTGCCCAGCATTTCGATCGCTTGGTCTGCATCGATCAACCGTTTCAGCACTACCTGACCGATCGATCGCGCTTCGGGCTTGCTGCTGTCAGAGTCGATCCGCTTAACTTCGACCATGATTACCTCATCCTCAACTCGATAGAGCCACAGCTTTTCGCTGTTTTCGATGATGCAAAGATTGGTTTGCTGAATTTCTGGCTTACGCCGCCAGGCTGCTTCATTCCATAGACCTCCAAATTCCCACACGCGCCCGATCGTCCATCCTTCTGAAAGAAAAAAGTATTTCACGGCGTTTCACAGTGTTGCTGCAAGCTGAGTCATTGCTCATTTTGCCACCTCTGGCTAGGAGCGGCATTGGCATTGGCAAAAGTTTCTATCCTTTTTACTCAAGGCAAAGCTTTTATAGCCACGATCGCGGCAGGGAAGAATGCGATCGATCAAAATAAACGACAAAGGAAGTAGCCCTAGTCTTTCACCCCCAATCTCAAAATCTCCCCGCAGCTTCAACCAAAAATATCAAGCTGTTCACTCGGCTCAGCCACCGTTCGATAGTGACCATTGCGCTCCTGCGCCTTTCGGTCTGCTTTGGGCAGTGTTCCCTGCCGTAGACCCACCGCAATCCGGGAATGCTTCTCGATCTGCGTCATCACCTGACGGGCACGATCGATCACCGAGGCAGGCAGTCCGGCGAGTCGTCCGGCTTCGATGCCATAGGAGCGATCGGCTCCACCAGGACGTACTTGATGCAGGAAGATGATTTGATCCGGCAGCTCCTTCACCGTCACCTGATAGTTGGCAACGTTCGGCAGAATTGAGGCAAGCTCATTGAGCTCGTGATAGTGGGTGGCAAAAATTGTGCGGGCGCGAAGCTCGCTGGCTAAGTGTTCCGCCACTGCCCAGGCGATCGACAGTCCATCAAATGTCGCCGTTCCCCGGCCGATTTCATCCAGCAGCACCAGCGAATGCGCCGTGGCATGATTGAGAATATTTGCCGTTTCGTTCATTTCCACCATAAAGGTCGATTGTCCGGTTGCCAGGTCATCGACTGCACCCACACGGGTAAAGATGCGATCGCATACGCCCAGCGTCGCCCCATTTGCCGGAACAAAGCTTCCTACCTGTGCCAAAAGCTGAATCAGCCCCACCTGTCGCAAATAGCAGCTCTTGCCGCTCGCGTTTGGGCCTGTCAGCACAATCAGATCTGGCGCAGTTTCGCCTTTTCCGCCTCCCATTTCCGTCGAATTCGGCACAAAGAATCCTGCCGGAAGCGATTGCTCGACCACCGGATGCCGACCGGCTGCGATCGTCAATTCACGAGTGGGCACGATCTGGGGACGCACATAGCCGCGAAACGCCGCAATTTCTGCCAGAGAACAAAGGGCATCGATCGCCGCAATTGCCTGCGCCACCTGCCGAATTGGAGCTGCCTGATCGCTGACAGTCGATCGGAGTTTGACAAACAGGTCGTATTCCAACTTGTTTGCCTGATCCTTCGCAATTTGCAGCGCGGTTTCTTTGTCCTTTAGCTCCAGCGTGATGTAGCGTTCCTCATTGGTCAACGTTTGCTTGCGCGTGTAGCCCTCCGGCACTTTTTCGCCTGCTTTTGCCTTGGAGATGCTGATGTAATAGCCAAAGGTTTTGTTGAAGCTCACCTTCAGCGTCGGAATTCCAGTGCGTTCTCGCTCGATCGTCTCCAGTTCCGCGATCCATTTCTGATCGGTGTCGATTTGCTGCCGCAGGCGATCGAGGTCTTCGTTGACGCCATCGCGAATGAGCTGACCGTCCTGCAAGTGGATTGGCGGATTTTCCTTCAGGTGTGCTTTCAGCTTGCCGCCTAACTCCTGCAAAATATCGGGCACGGTTTGCAGCGCAACCAGATAAGGAGACTTTGCCGACTTCACAAGGCTTGCCAGATCGGGAAGACGATCGAGCGAATCTGCCAGTGCCATCAGATCCCGCGCATTTGCCGTTCCTGATCCGGCGCGTCCGGTCAAGCGTTCCAGGTCATAAATCTGCTTGAGTAGATGCTGAAGCGACTGCCGCAGCGATCCGTCTTCGATCAGTTCCTGAATTGTGTCCTGTCGCGCCTCGATCGCCCCAATGTCTAGCAGCGGCTGAAGCAGCCAGCGACGCAGTGCCCGACTTCCCATTGCCGTGACCGTTTTATCGATCGCCCACAGCAGCGACCCGTGAAAGGTTCCGTCCCGCACGGTTTGAGTAATTTCTAGATTGCGCCGAGTCTGATGATCGATCGTCAAAAATTCCGTGATCGTATAAGTGCAGAGCGGCTGAAGCAGAACTTTTTGCGCCTGAGCTTCGCCAAACTTGCGCTCAGAAGTGTCTTCCAAATATTCCAATAATCCGCCTGCTGCCCGAACTGCGAGTGCCAGATGCTCACAGCCCATGCCTTCCAGCGATCGAACCCGGAACCGTTCCAGAATCCGCTGGCGAGCTTCGGTCAGGGTAAAAGGCGTTTGGGGGCGCAGCGTGTAGCAAAACTGAGGCGGTAGACATTCTGGCAAATGAGAAGATTTTTCGCCTGGTCGCAGCAGTTCGCCTAGATCCGGCGCGTTGGTGGGAACCAGCACTTCTGAGGGCTGAAGCCGCATGAGTTCCTGAGTGAGCTGTTCGAGTTCGCTTGCCTGCGTCGTCAAAAATTCACCGGTTGAGATATCAGCGATCGCTAACCCCCAGTGATTTCCGGCAATCACCACTGCTGCCAGAAAGTTATTGCGCCGCGCGTTTAGCATTCCTTCTTCCAGAACAGTGCCCGGCGTAATCACGCGGGTGACTTCCCGCTGCACTAATCGCCCCTGCGCTTCTTCGGCATCCTCGGTTTGGTCACACACTGCTACTGCATAGCCCCGCTCGACAAGTAAGGCACAGTAGCGATCGAGCGCATGATGGGGAATACCTGCCAAAGGAACTTTACCAATTTTTTGCCCCGCATCTTTTGCAGTCAGCAAGAGTTCCAGTTCGCGGGCAACAACGATCGCATCCTGAAAAAACGTCTCAAAAAAATCGCCCACCCGATACAGCAGCAGCGCGTGTGGATACTGATCCTTCATCTCGACATAGTGCCGAATCATCGGAGTCAGATCATTCCGATTCACTGCCCGATGGTTGGCGTAGCGCACGGCATACTTAATCAGGCGATCGGGAATATCTTTGGTGAGTTCTGAGAAATCGGGAGATGCAGAGTCCGTCATGGAAGGAGGATAGGCGACACGATGATCATTAGACCATAGACGCTCCAGCCTGGAAAATGCCTATTTTGGGCACGTTAAAAGACTAGAACGCCTGATCTAACCGATCACTCTCCATCCTAAAAGGGATGCCAGAAAACTGCATCTATCCGGTTTTAATTTTGTGATCAGTTCTAATTTTGTGAGTGAGATTTGTCCTCATCCCTAGCCCCTTCTTAGAGAGCTTTTTAGTTAGAGAGCGATTCCCGATAGCTGCTAACGTCCCTCAACTTCTCCCGTAAAAAAGGCGCGAATAATCGTCCAGCCCATCCAAGCCAGTACGCTAAACGCTGCAATCAGCATCAAGGGTGCAAGCGCAGCTAATGGAGAGACGATCGTAACCAGAATCAGAGCCAGCAAAATCACTGTAACGATCGGATTCATGAGGAAATTTTAGGACACGGCTCTTTCAGGCTAAAGGTTGAGTAAGGCGATCGACCTCTAACAAAGGGTCGGTTTACGCTCTGCCTCACTCGAATCGATGTTAATCCCGACTCTGCTAGCAATCTCTGAAAATCGGTAACGAAGCATCAAGAATTATTGCCCGATCGCCCTCCTTCTCCCCACATGTAAAACGCCGCAGCCGAACCAGGAGAACAGTTTGAGCGATCGTTTCCACGCCAAAATATGTGAAGCATCTGCAGAAGTGCTTTCCCCAGTTTGCCGTAGGTTTGAGACAATCAAGAACAGCTTCAACCTTGATCCTCAGCCTCGTTGCCTTGTCGAGTGAAGACCCTCAGCATACGGAGATTTTCGGTTTATGAAATTGGCTTACTGGATGTATGCCGGACCCGCTCACATTGGCACGCTACGCATTGCCAGCTCCTTTAAAAACGTTCATGCCATCATGCACGCGCCTCTGGGGGACGATTATTTTAACGTCATGCGTTCCATGCTGGAGCGAGAGCGCGACTTTACGCCCGTGACGACAAGCGTGGTCGATCGCCATGTATTAGCGCGGGGATCGCAGGAAAAAGTGGTGGACAACATCACACGCAAAGATGCCGAAGAGCACCCCGATCTGATTGTGCTGACGCCAACCTGCACCTCCAGCATTCTTCAGGAAGACTTGCAAAACTTTGTCGAGCGTGCCCAGATCGAGGCAAAAGGCGATGTGCTGCTGGCGGATGTGAATCACTATCGCTTCAATGAGCTTCAGGCAGCCGATCGTACGCTTCAGCAAATCGTTCGGTTCTACATCGACAAAGCTCGCAAAAAAGGTGAACTGATCACCGACAAAACCGAGAAACCTTCGGTGAATATCATCGGTATCTCAACCCTGGGCTTCCACAATCAGCACGACTGCCGCGAACTGCGAAAGCTGATGGGCGATCTGGGCATTGAGGTGAATGTCGTGATTCCTGACCAGGCTTCGGTGCATGAGCTGAAAACCCTGCCGCGCGCCTGGTTTAACCTGCTACCCTATCGTGAACTGGGCTTGATGACCGCTGAATATTTGCAGGCGCAGTTTGGTACTCCGTTTGTGGATATCACGCCGATGGGTGTCGTAGAAACGGCACGGTGCATTCGGGCAATTCAGCAAATTGTCAACGCACAAGGGCACAGCGCAGATTACGAACCCTTTATCGATGAGCAAACGCGATTTGTGTCGCAGGCGGTCTGGTTTTCGCGATCGATCGACTGTCAGAACCTGACTGGAAAAAAAGCGGTCGTGTTTGGCGACAATACGCACGCGGCTGCTTTAACGAAAGTTTTGGCAAGAGAAATGGGCATTCGCGTTGTGCTGGCGGGAACGTACTGTAAATACGATGCGGAATGGTTTAGGGAACAGGTCAGCGAATACTGTGATGAAATCTTAATCAGCGAAGATAACGCCGAAATCGGAAATGCGATCGCCCGTTTAGAACCTGCCGCCATTTTTGGAACGCAAATGGAACGCCACGTCGGCAAGCGTCTGGATATTCCCTGCGGCGTGATTGCGGCTCCGATTCATATTCAGAACTTCCCGGTTGGCTATCGTCCGTACGTGGGCTATGAAGGCGCAAACCAGCTTGTGGATCTGGTGTATAACTCCTTCACGTTGGGCATGGAAGATCACCTGCTGGAAATCTTTGGCGGTCACGATACCAAAGAAGTGATTACCAAAGGCATGTCGGCAGAATCTGACCTCAACTGGAGCAAAGATGGCTTAGCCGAACTGAATAAAATTCCCGGATTTGTGCGCGGCAAAGTGAAGCGAAATACCGAAAAGTTTGCCCGCGATCGAGGAATTGAATCGATTACGGCTGAGGTTTTATATGCTGCAAAAGAAGCAGTTGGTGCATAAGTTTTGAGACGGTGTTTGACATCAGAATGAGTGAAGTCCTTTAGAATAAGGGGTGGGCTAAGCCTGCCCTTATTTTTTGTTGAATGATGACTCCTGAAAACTTAGAATCTGAACGTCTCTATACTCGCTTTGTTGCGATCGCCAAAACCCTTCAAATTGTCGGCTGTTTGTTGATTGTAGCGATCGTCGTTTTCTTTTTAACCAGTGTTCGAGTGGTCGGCGCACCCGTTCCGCTGTCGCTGATTATGGTTTTGTTTTTGCTGATTGTCGTGCTGATTGGAATTATTTATTTAGCAACTCAGGGATTGATTGCGATCGTTGATTTACTGAGTCGAATCGAGCAGAATACGCGACCCGAATAGTATTACTCGCTGCGTCGAGTCCCAAAGAAACCTAACAAATTGCCAAACGGATCTTTGACCTGGCACATCCAGCTTCCATCGCCGCGATCGAGCGGACCGCGATATAAAACTGCACCCATTTGCATCGCTTTTTCCAGTGCAGTATCGAAACAGTCAACACGCCAGTAAGCGACCTGCCCGGCAGTTCCGGCAGAGACTTTGCGATCGGCTTCACTAAACCAGATTTCCTGATCACCCACCAACACAAAAAAATGATCGGGATGATCGAGATAGGTGATGGGAGCATCAAATAGTTTGGCATACCAAGCGGTTGCTTCATGACGATCGGGTACAAAATACATCAGTTCAACAATGCGCTGAAACATAGAATTTCTAACTCAAATTAATACGTTATTAGATCAGATCGTGCCATAAGTAACGCCTAACTGTTTGAGCCATTTGCGATAGGCAAGCGACCCTCGATCGCAGGGCAAATGAAATTCGAGCTGCGGGGTATAGAGCGGCAATTGTTGAGGCGAGTGGGATTCCAGGTTTGCACCATCTTGAGCAAAAACTTTTTCCTGAAATGCTTGGGCGGCAGCTTCATCCATTTCTTCTTTGAAGTTGAACGTGAGGCACATCCAGCCAATCATCTCAACTTCGCTGACCGGTGTAACAAAGTAGAAAATATTGAGCAAATGTCCATTTGGCATTGTCTTTCGCAGCACGGCAACGAGTGGACGCAGTGCCCAGTAGTCATACTGCACAAACGCACCCTGCCCTGTACCGTCGGGGTCGGGCTGCCAGTAGCGAATGTCGTGGAGCCACACGCCAGACTGATCGATCGTCACCTGGTAATCTCCCACTTCCGGCTTTTCGCGGCTGCCCAAAATGCCCTCATGCACAAAGGAGAAATGCGCCACGTCGAGGAAGTTTTCGATCGCCCGATAGCCGTTCGCGCTACAGGGATGAGGTCCAGTAATCACGCGACCGTACGCCGGATCATGCCACTCAGCAAAGTCGGGAATCTCCTGCTGCGGTTCTCCTAGAGAAACAAACACCAGTCCATATTTTTCCTGCACGGCATAGCGGCGAACGCAGGCTTGCTTGGGCGGAATGTAATCTGGATGAGCAGGCACATCAACACATCGACCGTCCGGGGCATAGGCTAACCCGTGATAGCTGCAAATGACGCGATCATCGACAATTTTTCCCTGAGAGAGCTGCACACTGCGATGGGGACAGCGATCGTCCCAGGCACAAACCTCACCCGATTCAGTCCGCCAAAGTACCACATTGGCATCCAAAAGACGCACAGGAACGAGAACCCCCGGCTGAAGATCGACGGAACGGGCAACCCCATACCAGTCATTCCAGATCACAGAATCCGCTAGAGCTTTCTGCTGAACAGTTTGCTGCATCGTGTTCCTCCTATTTAACCCTGTTTAATCCTGCTGAAACACCCGTCCCAAGGCGGCAGGCGGCGTACTGTGAATCATTTGCCCGATCGATCGACTGACAGCAGGCGGAAGACGTTTGAGGAGACGTTCGAGCCATTCACTCGAAGTCAATACGAGGAATAAAATCATCAATACAAATGGAGCAACGGTGAGAACCTGCGTGGGAACGTTGGGTAACGCACTTTGGGCAACGCTGGCTAAAGATTGGAGAATGCCAAACAGATAGCAGCCAAACGCAGCCCGTAACGGATTCCAGCCGCCGAAAATGACGATCGCCAATACAATCCAGCCATAGCCTGCGGTATGCCGATGACTCCAGCCCGCTTTGAAGTCGAGCGAAAACGCTGCTCCGGCAATGCCCATCAACGCGCCGCCCAACAGGGTATAAAGATAGCGCATCAGCACCACATTCGTTCCGCGCACAAATGCCGCTGCAGGCTGTTCGCCGATCGCCCTTAGCATCAGTCCTGGACGGGTGCGATAAAAGAAAAACGCCGTGCCAATAATCAGCAGATAGCTGCAATACACGAGCAAATCGCTTTGAAACAAAAGCGGTCCCAAGAGCGGAATATTTTGCAGCAGCGGCAGCTTGAAACTGGGCACAACCGGCCCCGGAATTCGCACAAACGGGTTGCCCAAAAACGAAGACAAATCGGCACAGAGCAATGCCAGCACAAACCCGATCGCCACCTGAGATTGCTGAAGCGTCAGTGCCCCAAAAGCCACGATGAGCGCGATCGCTGCCCCCGTAATCGCCGCCGCCCCAAATCCCAGCAGCAAGCAGGGCACTGTACCCATTCCTTCAGTGGTTTTCGCGACTGCAAAGCCGACCATGGCTGAAAGCAAAATGGTTCCTTCAGCAGAGAGGTTGATGACGCCAGCCCGTTCGGTAATCGTTTCGCCAACGGCAGCAAAAATCAGGGGCGTGGAGGTAGCGATCGCGACGGCGAGAATGGCGATGATTTGGGCAGGAGTCATGCGGGTAGAGAGGGGATGAGTGGAAGGGTGAGGGGACGGGGAAATGGGAGGAGCAGGGAATAGGATTCAGGATCTTGTGGAGTGGGTGTCCTGACGTGCCCATCGCCGCAAATTTTTGGGTTAGCTTGTGGGTTGCGTAGGCGATTGTTTGCGCTGGCTGAAGCCCCGTCCCAGGAGGGCGAAGAGAACGATCGTGCCCTGGATGACGCCGGAGAGAGAGGATTCTAGATCGAGCGCGAGGGGAAGTTGAAGGCTGCCAATGTTGAGGGCACTGAAGAAAAAGCCGATCGGGAGAATCAGCCACGCATTCGAGCCGATGAGCATGGCGATCAGCAGCGACAAATAGCCCAGATTGCTGGAAACGGTGGGAATCAAGCGATGGAAGACGGCAAGCACCTGCAATGCGCCCGCGAGTCCGGCACAGGCTCCGCAAATCGCAAACGCGCTCAAAAGCTGCTGAATGGATGGGATGCCGAGAACGTAGGAGGCTCGCAGGTTTTGACCCACCGCTTTGAGCTTCAGCCCGAAGTAAGTACCGCGCATGACCACGATCGTCGCTGCCAGCACCAGCAGAGCCAGAATTAAGGCGATCGGACTTGCTCCTGTGCTGCCAAAGGTAGGTAGCCAGAGGGATTCGCTAAACTGCTCTGTGCCGCTCATGGAGGCAACGCCCGGACGTTTCCAGGGACCAAAAATCAGATAAATTGCCAGCCCGTCGGCGACAAAGTTAAGTCCTAGTCCGGCAAAGATTTCATTGATGCGCCCGTAGACGTTGAGGATGCCTGTCAGCAGTCCCCACAATGCCCCGCCCACAATGCCTGCCCCAATTGCCAGCACAATCACCACAAACGGCGGCAGCACATCCTGAAACAATTGAATCGGAACCATGGAGGCGATCGCCCCGAAGGAAATCTGTCCCTCAATGCCCAGGTTATACAGCCCAGCCGTGAAGGTAAACAGCAGTCCACAGGTGCAAAGCACGAGCGGAACCAGCGTCATCACGACCCGCGCAACCTGATCAGAAGTGCTAAATGCCCCAGAAAACATATTCGTCAGCACCTCGATCGGAGAACCGCCCACCAGAACAATGACAACGGCAATAAACAGCAGCGATAAAACGATCGCGCTGGCTTGATAAACAGTCGATTGAGAAAGTTTGGGCATGGCGAGAAGATGGGAAACTAACCCATGACGTTTTGCTTGGTCGATTGCTTTGCAATTTCCGGTGTAGGGTAATCAGGCGGGCTATCTGCGTTGAGCAGCGCATCAAATCGACCGCCAATCATCTGTCCCAGGCGATCGACTGTCAACTGTGAAGCATCAATCGGCTGAGACATTTTCCCACTGCTGAATACAATCACCCGATCGCTGTACTGCATAATCTCATCGAGATCGGAAGAGGTAAACAAGATCGTTGTGCCGCCTTCGCATCGGGCAATCAACTGCTGCCAGACCCACAGCGTAGACTCAATATCCAAGCCGCGAGTCGGCTGTTCCATTAACAGGAGGTTGAGCGGGACAGGTAAAAGCGAAAGCTGGGTACGCTGCTGGTTGCCGCCGGAAAGCCGCTCGACTGTGCTGCTCGGTTTGCCACGAATGTTAAACAGGGCGATCGATCGCTGGGTTTTGTCCAGAATGTCTTTCCAATCAATAAACCAGCTTTTCGCAGGAGTCCGCAGGGCAACGTGCTCTTGAATGGTTAAACCCGGAATCAGTCCTTCTCGGAGGCGATCGGCGGGCGAGTAGCCAATTCCCCCATTCAGATACGCCGGATAAGGCTGCTGCGTGAGGTTTTGTCCGTTAACGCAAATTTGTCCGGTAGGCGTTTTGAGCAGTCCGGCGCAAAGCTGAAGCAAAAGCTGTTGACCGCTGCCTTCGAGCCCGGCTAAGCCAACGACCTCGCCCTGATTCACCGTGAGCCGATCGATCCGAATCTGAAGCCGATCGCTGATCAGCATCACGTTTTCCAGATCGAGGGCAATTTGGTCTCGCTGGGTCGGCGGTTTGACGGGAGGAGCCAGTTCATGTCCAAAGATCAGGTTAATTAGCTCAGCCTCAGCACAGGGCACGGGCAAATTTCCCACCACCTGACCCTGACGCATCACAGTGAGGCGGTCGCACAACTGATTCACGTCTTCGAGCTTGTGCGATACAAAAATCACCGATTTACCCTGGTCTGCTAACTTGCGCGCTGCTGCAAACAAAGCGTCTTTCTGGGCTGCCGAAATGCCAGTTGTTGGCTCATCCAAAATCAGCGTATTCACGCCCAGTGAAAGCAAGCGCAAAATCTCAAGCTGCTGCCGTTCGCCGACGGTAAGATTGCCCACTTTGGCGTAGAGATTCAAATCAAAATTAAATTGAGCTGCTAGCTCCCGAAACTGCCGCACGACCCGCGATCGAGCCATTAGCAGACTGCCCGACTTGCCCACCATAAAATTTTCCAGGACGCTTAGGGGCGGAAAATCGAGCGGATCTTGGTGCAGCATTCCGATTCCGACCTTCATCGCATCGGCGGGTGTGCGAATCTCGGTTTCCCTACCGTCCAGCAGCAATCGACCGGAATCCTTGGTGATAAAGCCGCTGAGAATCTTGACCAGTGTACTTTTTCCCGCACCGTTTTCGCCCAGCAGTCCGTGGATGCTCCCTGCCTCGACCGTAAGCGAAATGCGATCGTTTGCCTGAACCGTGCCGAACCGCTTGCTGATGTCCTGAAGTTCAACTCTCATAGCAAATCCCTGAAGAGGCAAATTCCTGAAAGGCGGCAGAAAAAAGGCAAAGGGATCAGCCATTGGTCTGACCCCCCTTTCTTTATTATGAGCTGATTTACTTGCTGGCTCCTTCCATTCCCTCTAATAGCTGGGGCATATACCAAATCTCTTGATCGGTTGCCGTCTTACCATCTGCTACAAAGGTGCTGCCGTCTTGGAGCTTAATCGGACCCTTGTACGGGTTAATGCTGCCATCGCCCAAGCCCTGAATGAACTTGTCCAGCGAGGCTTTCTGGTCGCCTAGCGCGTTCCCCGGCAGGAAGCCAATCATCGAGGCTGGGGCGTTAATGTCCTTCCAGTCGGGACCGAGCCAGACAAACTCACTTGGCATTTCACCGCCCATCGTTTTCTGGATCGCCGTCTCATAAGGAATTCCCCAGTTGTAGTAGGGCACGCCTAAGCAGATATCAGGAGCCAGATCGCAGCCGCCCTTAAAGTCGTAGTGGACATACTTCACGGCTTTGCCTGCCTCCGCCGCTTTCTTCGCCTGGGCAGACACTTCGGGCGTGTCAATTCCCGACATCACCACATCGTAGCCGCCGTTGTAATAGTCATCTGCCACTTTAGTCGGGTCGAGCGTTTTACCCGGAATGTTAAACCAGAAGCCGATCCAGGTGACTTTGAAATCCAGGTCAGCCGCTGCCTTGTTGCGATAGTTTTCCCAGCAGTGCTTTGCGCCCAGATAAGCCGCGGAAGTGTATCGACGAGTTTCATCGTTGATCAACGGACCAACGTAGCCGATCTTGCCGCTCTCGGAACCCAGGGCAGCGGCACAGCCTGCAATCATTTTGCCGTACTCCATCCGCCCCATGATATTACCCAGGTTCGGCTGATTCTTGAAGTTCTGACCCTCTTTCCAGGCATAGTCGCCCGACGCATGAACGACCGCCACATCAGAATGCTTTTTTGCCGTCTCCAGCGCATCGTCTTTAAAGTCATCCGAGTTGAAGATGACCATTTTTGCGCCTTTAGAAATCAGATCATCAGCAACCTGTGCGCCTGTGATGTTGGGGCGATCGGCAGGGTTGACCTTATCCACATACTCAAACTTGAGGTCGGGCATTCTTTGGAGAACTTCCTGCATTCCGTCGTAGTGTGCCTGGTTCCAACCCGAATCGTTGCGCGGACCCACCAGCACCATCCCGACCGTAAAGGGATCACCGCCCCCCGCCGCTGCACCATCCGCCGCCGGACTCGAAGTGGTTGCCGTGGGGGAGTTTGAAGAAGTACCGCAGCCGACAATTAGGCCAAGCGTAATGGAAAACAGCGCAACGCTGCGCCAGAACCCACGCAGATAAAACCGTACCGGAGAAACTATTTGCTCTAACAAGCGAATCATCTTGTTCATTGAATTAGTTTGAGACGCAAAAACCAACGAATGGCACAATTGCAGAAATTGAACAGAACTTCGTTACAAAACTTTTAGGATACGATGCTCAACCCGCTTTGGCAGAGCAGCAGGATTCGCAGATGGTTTAAAGGTCACACTTGACTTACGCACAGATTGTTCACGCACAGATTGTTTACGAATGATTTAGGGAAAGCAATCTAATAAACCCCGATCAAAACTTTACTATCCTGCCCAAGCACCCTGCCCAAGCACCCTGCCCAATTGCCTCGCCCAATCAACTGACGGTCAGCAGACGTTTGGACAAGCGATGTTGTCGATCGCCGTAAAACGCATGCATCACCCGTTGATTATAGGCTGCACTAGGCTGGCACTAGGCTGATCATAGGCGAAAAGTTGAGAACCTGGCAGCAAAGGAATTTTAATCTGTGGAAGCCAGAAATTACCTAACTTTGAGATTCCTTTCGATCGCTTAATCTGCCTTTTCAATAAACGGTAGTGATCACAACAAACAGCCTCATTATGATTGCTGACCCAGTCGGAAATTGTAGTTCAAATTACAGTCGTACAAACTGAATGAGTCGCTCGATCGGATGAAGTGTGAGCATCCCGGTTCTACAAAAAAGCCGCCCATCCCATCACGGGAGAGACAGCTTATTTTCTCTACTTATTTTCCCTGGGGAATTGGGCTAAGGACTTGAGGAGTTACTGTTGCCCTTGACCAAATATCTACAAGGGGAATCCCTGTAAGGGGGAACTGCTTCGCCTTGCAGCGTTACTCTGGGAGGTTAACCCAAAAACGGCTAATTGACACTCGCTAGCGTAAATGCCGGAGTCAGGCTGTCATGCGCCAGGAAGTGATCCAGGTGGAACGCTCGATCTTCGGTTTGCAGCAAGATTTGCTCATAGAGCAGGCGCGTGGCTCGATCGCCTAAACTCTCTGCTTGAGCTGCCTGCTGCCGAATGACTCCAATGATTGCCTGCTCTGCTGCTAAGTCATGGACAACCATATCTCGACAAGAGAAAATACCGTCCGGTTCTACAGTGAAGCAGCAGAGTTCTGCCAGTTTGGTGAAGCTTGCTGCTGGAACGCCGCCCAGACCGTTGAGCCGCTCACCAATGGCGTGAACGTGATCCTGCACTTTTCCGTATGCCTCATCAAAGAACTGATGCAGCGAATAAAATTCTGCACCTTCCACCACAAAATGATGCTTTTGATATTGCAAATAGAGGGCTTGAAAGCTCGCTAAAGTGATATTTAGTCCTTCACAAATCGCTGTGGTAACGTTTTTCTCCAGCAGGATTGGATTGTCCCGAACCTGGTCGAAAGCTTGAATAGCGGATGCGATCGTTACCATATAAGTTTCCTCTCTCAGCAGATAGAACTGCTAGCTATCGTTGGCTGTTATCCGGGTGAGGAAAGATCAACGATTCAACATTGATAATTCCTGCTTTGCCTTTAATCTAGAGGAGAGTTTATCGAACCGTCAACTATTAAAAAATACTTTGCAGTAATCTAATAGAAATCATTTGCAATTATTCGCAAGGAGTAATTATCTACCAAACAGCAGATGCTTCTTCTTCAGCCTTTTCGTCGAGCGATTTCCTTACATCAAATTCGATTGAGCTTAAAGTTAACTCACGCTTTCACGCTGAGAAGTTTGCTCTAGAAAAGGGGGAATATGCCGCTTTCTTTGCAGGGCGCTGCTTGGCTCCAGCAGCATCAGTTCCTCAATGTTTTGTTGGATGGTGGCACAAATGCTATCGAGCGGTAAGTCGTTTGCGTCGTGACCAAAAGGATTTTCAATCTCAATTCCAATTTCCTCGATCCCAAACATAATGAAGCTAATTAAAATGACGATCGCCACTGTCCATCCATGCAGCTCTGCCACAAATTGAAATGGCAGCGTCAGGGAATAAAGTAGCAAAACCTGCTTGAGGTGAATTCCGTAAGCCAGCGGCATGGGCGTTTTCAAAATGCGTTCGCAGCCTCCCAGACAATCTACCATTGCATTGAGCGACTGCTGCATCTGAGAAAACTGATAGACATTCAGGCATTCCCGCTGATATTGATACTGCAAATAATCCTGAATCCAGAAGGCAATTTCGAGCGGCGGATTATGCAGTGTTTTAAGCGTGCAGTACTGCGAATGAGGCACTAGTTTTTCTAGCTCCTCATTTACCGGTTCCTGCCTCAGATGCCGCTTCACTGCAACTGAAAATCCAGCTAGCAAAGACAAAATAATTTGCTTATTCTGGCGGTCTTGCAGATCTTTTTCAATAACCGAAACCCAAATTTGTCGTGCCAAATTGCGAGTGGCGTTCACAAGACTGCCCCACAGCTTGCGTCCCTCCCAAAACCGCTCGTAGGCAGTATTGGTGCGAAACACCAGCATCAGCCCCAGGACGACATTTGGAATCACGCCCGCTAACACAGGCAGACCCACTGGATAACCTAATCGATCGAGCAGCACAACGCCGATCGCAAAGAGCCCACACACCAAGGTACGCGGCAAAACCGCCGGAATCACCGATCCTCGCAGCCGCAGCGCCGATCGAAACCAGGATTGCTGCGTTTTCTTAACTTTATGCATGGTCAGGAAACCGGATTAAAAATAAGCAAGAATTACCCTATCCTGCCCTTTGCTGGCGATGTTCGCGCATGGACTGCACAAAGTTATCGAACAAATAATCTGCGTCGTGGGGACCAGGGCTGGCTTCCGGGTGATACTGTACCGAGAACAGCGGCAGCGACTTGTGACGCAATCCGGCAACTGTACGATCGTTCAAATTCAGATGCGTAATTTCTACGTCTGCATCTGGCAGGGAGTCTGCGTCGATCGCAAATCCATGATTCTGACTGGTAATTTCCACGCGCTGATGCAACCCGCAGGGCTGATTTAAGCCGCGATGCCCAAACTTGAGCTTAAACGTTTCACCCCCCAGCGATAGACCGAGAATCTGGTGTCCCATACAAATGCCAAACATCGGCTTCTCGCTTTCCAGCAAGGCTCTTGCCGTCTCGATGCCCTCAGTTACTGCGGCAGGATCGCCCGGTCCATTCGAGAGGAAAATTCCGTCTGGATTGAGCTTGAGGATTTCCTCTGGCGGCGTATCTGCCGGAACCACAATTACTCGACACCCGTAGCTTGCCAACCGTCGCAGGATGTTGCGTTTGATGCCAAAGTCGATCGCCACTACGGTCAACTGTTCCCCAGTAGCACTGTCTAACGTGGGGCGAAACTCCCAGGACGATTCAGTCGGGTCAGCCCATTCGTAGACTTTTTGCGTTGTCACTCCCCGCACTAAGTTCAAGCCTGCCATGCTCGGAGCTCTCTGCACCTGAAGCAGCAAATCCGCCGGATCCAGCACTTCGGTTGAAATTGCCCCGTTCATTGCCCCCGTTGCTCGAATCTTGCGCGTCAGCGCGCGGGTATCAATGCCGTAAATTCCAATAATGTGATGTCGCTTCAGATAGTCGGGCAAGGATTCAGTCGATCGCCAGTTGCTCGGACGGTAACAGATGTTTTTGGCGATCGCCCCCCGCACATGAGGACGAATTGATTCTTCGTCGTCCGGGTTTACTCCGGTATTGCCTAGCTCTGGATAAGTAAAGGTGACAATCTGCCCCTCGTAGCTGGGGTCGGTCAGCACTTCCTGATAGCCTGTCATGCCCGTATTAAAAACGACTTCACCGATCGTCGTTCCGGTCGCCCCAAACGACCATCCCTGAAAGCTGGTTCCATCCGCAAGGACAAGCAGGGCAGGTTTGGCATCTGAAAAGAGCATAGGTTCCCATGAAAGTCAGCGTTATCTATATTAGAGCGCGATCGGTGGGAGTGGGACAGGGAATTGTCAGGATTACAGGATTTGTGGGGAGCAGAGGAGCAGGCGGGCGAGAAAGGTGAGGGGCGATCGCTTGCTCTATCGGTCTAATGACCAAGATAAGCGGTTGCAAAAATTTCTAAGACCACATCAGGACTTCTTCAATCCGCTCTAACACGGTTGTTATACGGCGATCGCTTGCTCATTTGCAATTTCATCTTGATTTATGTGCAATAAAGGCAGCATGGGCTTTTGGTAGTTTATATTGACCATAACTACGCATGACTGGAATCTGGAACCCTATCTCACGAAGTTTTTCAGCCATGTCTTTCGCCTTGTACAGTCGTAAATGATGTACTTCTTCATCTCGCCTGTAATGTTCTCCCACTTTTCGTAAAGTGATAATGCGACGAATCAATATTGACTGCTCTTGATTCTCCTCCTTCTCAACAAGAACTATTCAGTCTTTCCCTTCAGTAAAACTCTGAGTTTTATTTCCTTGCATCCCCTATCCTGGTTCTGCAATATCAAAGAGGAACACACCTCCTGGAGTTAATGCGCTGTAGATGCGATCGAAGAGTTGAGTCAGCGTGTGGCAATTGTTATCTGTATCAAATAGATAGTTGAAACATTCACCAATTGAGACAACAGCATTGCAAGACGGGATGTTGGTCTTAAACAATGACTCCACTCGAAACTCAGCACCCGGAACTCTGGTTCGAGCAATTGCAACCAGAGGCTCAGAAATATCGATTCCAAGAACATGATAATGAGCCTTGCTAAGCTCTAAGGCTGATAATCCACTTCCACATCCCAAGTCCACTACTAAACCTTCTCGAATCCTATTTTGATCCAAAATATCAAGGATGCCAGGAGCGGATTTGAGAGCATATTCGCTGTGACCAACATCATGAATGTATGCAAGGTCTTCCTTGTACCAATTTTGCATCTCTTCACTCCAGCAAATTATTGCGTGAATTTCTACAATTGCGTCTCACCAATAACTAATAACTGAAGGGTACTGTCTCCACTCAGGGCTGAGTTGTATAACGGCGACATTCACCGGCTGCCAGTAGCCTCTCATCCTAGCCGATCGCTTTCAACAGTCCGGTGCAATGAAGGGTTGGGGTACGGTAACTAGGACTGAGCCTCACCCAACATCTAACCGACAACATTACCCCTCGGAAAGAATGAGCAGAAGAACGACATTTAGCAGCGCAGTTACAATACCTCCCAAAGCTGCACCTTTAACTAAATCCCACTTTCGTGAGCGAGCCGCATAAATCAGTAATGGAGTAAGATACAGGGCTTGAGATACCCCTATAAATATTCCTGTAAAACCAACTAGGTTTATGTCAACACGGTTGGGACGTATAGGATTTCCAGGGGTGTAATACCATGCAAAAAGAGCAATTCCGAAGCAGGCAACAACTAGATTAAACACGACTATCAGGAAGGCATTGAAAACAATTTTGCGTTCATCCTCCACTTGCATAAAGATTTACCAACCACAGTTACTAAACTGTAGCTATCTTGCCGATCGCCGTAAAGTGTTGCCCTATTACTTCACTGATCCTCTATTTCATTACGTTGAACCAACCCATTCTGCATTAGGGAAATGGTTAAGCAGAGGGCTGACAGGTCGGGCAATAATGCGCCGATCGCCCCGCTAATTTAATTCGCTCGATCGGGGTTTCGCAGTTGCGGCAGGGTTCGCCTTTGCGATCATAAACCCAGGCAATGCCGCCGTAGTTACCGTTAATGCCCTGGATGTCTCGAAAGTCGCTAAAGGTGGTTCCGCCTGCGCCAATGCTGTCTTGCAACACTTTGATAATTGCCTGATGAAGCTGTTTGACCTGCTCTGGAGTGAGATTGGCTGCCAGCGTTTCCGGGCGAATCTGGCTCAGAAACAGGGACTCATCTGCATAAATATTGCCAATGCCTGCGACGATCGCTTGATCCAGCAGCGCGTTTTTGATCGGACGCTTGCGGTTTTGCAGTCGCTCTGCGAGATACTCAACCGTGAAATCCGGTGAAAGCGGCTCTACGCCCAAGCCTTGCAGTCCAGAAATCACCGATCCAGGCGATCGATCGGGCGGCACGTACCACATCTGACCAAAGGTGCGCTGATCGACAAATCGCAGTTCACGATCGTTGGGGAAAAAGAGCCTGACGCGACAGTGCTTTTGCAGCGGCTCATCCTGCAACATCCAGAGCAACTGTCCGGTCATTCGCAGATGAACTCCTAGCCAGCCCGCAGGTTTTCCAGCATCGTTTACCAGTTCTGCCAGCAGATATTTGCCGCGACGCTGCCACTGGACGATCGATTGACCCATTATGCCTTCTACAAATTCCGCAGCAGAAAAGGGGTAGGCGATCGTGCGATCAAGCAGCACAGTCCCACCCCTGATCGATTGATTCAGGGTCACGCGATTTAGACCCCGACATACGGTTTCAACTTCAGGCAGCTCAGGCACGGCTAAACAAAAATGGGAACAGGACTGCTAGAAAACTTTACAGCGATAGGCTGCAATGCTTTAGACAAGTTCCGATTCCCATTCTAGCCTTTAGTAACTTAAGCTTTGGCGGCTGGCTTGGTAGCAGGCTTTGCCGGAGCTTCAACTTCTACTAGCTCGTTGAGGGCGAAATTGTTGGTGTTCACGCCGCCTGCCGAACCGCTGTATCCGCTGTAATTCACGGAGTCAAACCGGACAACTACTGGATAGCGAATGCCGCTTTGATCGATCGAGGCGACCGTTCCGACTTCGTTGTACCAGAAGGACGTTTGGCGGAGGACTCGAACCTTTGAACCGCGTTGAACCATGGCTCTTTTCCTTTGGGATTTGCTTTGATTAAAAATCAATTCCGCCAGATTCAATCCATTCCAATCAATAGAAAATCTATCGAAAGGTCGATGATCTGGGGAAGAAAACAGACAGGAATCGTCTTACACCTTAAACCGTTTTTGATCGGACATCAACCCGATCGAAAATTGATAATTTGCTGAGTTTCGACACAATTCTTCAAATCAATCTAAACCTGCAATAACGCTGCCCCTAAGCCTGCTAAAAGCTGCAATTCTGTGCCAGTTTCCTAACACTTGCGCCCTGCCGATGGGAATGCGATCAATCCCAGTTCATCACTCAATGCTAGGAAAGAGCAATGAATCAGGCAAACAATGCCAAAATTGCTGCCTGCGTGCTACGTCAACGCTTCCTGATTAAGGCAAAATGTTCCCTAGTGATAAATCATCACTTTGATACTTCGATCAATCGGGGTTGATTGACTCGTTTTGTTCACACAGGCGATCGTTTAGGGAGCGGGACAGGATGAAATGGCGGAGTGTGGTGAAGCGCGTACTGGCTCCGATGCTGGTGCTGGTGTTGAGTTGGGCAATGGTGAGCTGTAGTCAGTCTGGCAGTATCGCCCGCAAGCCGCTGCTGTCGCGATCGGGAAATCGACTGGCAGAAATTGCGCCGCCTAGCATGATTCAGGAACTCAAGCAGTACACCGACATTTATCAGCCGCAAGTGACGATCTTGAGTCCACGTTCTGACGAGGTGCTGGAAGACACGCAAACCTCTGTTAAGCTTCAGGTGCGCGATCTGCCCTTGTTTAAGGACGAGGAATTTGAGCTGGGCTATCATCTGCACTTTATTTTGGACAACCAGCCCTATCAGGCGATTTTTGATGTCGATGAGCCGATCGTTCTAAGCGACCTCGAACCCGGAACCCATACCATCCGCGTTTTTGCCTCCCGTCCCTGGCACGAGAGCTTTAAAAACGAAGGAGCCTTTGCTGAAACTACCTTCCACATCTTTGCCAAAACCCCTGAAAACAATCCCGACCCTCACCAGCCCTTGCTGACCTACAGCCGTCCCAAAGGGAACTACGGTGCGGAACCTGTCCTGCTTGATTTTTATCTTACGAACGCACCGCTTCACTTTGTCGCTCAAGAAAATAGTGAGGACGCGATTCCCGACTGGCAAATTCGCTGCACCATTAACGGAGAAAGCTTTACTTTCGATCGCTGGGAGCCGATTTATCTACAAGGCTTAAAGCCTGGAAGAAACTGGGTTCAGCTCGAACTGCTGGATGAAAACGGCAACCCGCTGCCCAATGCGTTTAATAACACGATTCGCATCGTCAACTATCAGCCCAACGGCACCGATGCCCTATCCCGCTTGATTCGGGGAGAAATTCCGCTGACGATCGCCCGTCGCCTTACCGACCCCAACTACACGCCACCTGCCCCCGAACCCGCTGCGGTCGAAGAAACGCTCGAAGAAGTGACCCCCGCAAAAACGCGAGAACCAGATCAGGAAACTTTGCCCGAGAAAACCGGGAACGAAATGACTGAACTGCAGCCCCAAGCCATCCCCAATGCTTTCGATCGCGCAACTGAACAGACTCCCGTAGAAATTCCGGCTGAATTAGAGCAGCCCGACGATGAGGAAAGTATTCGAGAAGAGTTAGCCGATGAAGTGAAAGAGCAGCTTCAAAACGAACTTGAAGCATCCCCATCGGAAGCAGCAGGGAAAGCCAAGGACGATCGCTCGCCCCTCCTGATTCGCCCGGTAGAGCAGCCTGCTCCCGAATCCGCTCAACCCAATGCTCCGGACGCAGCTCCCCAGGCAAAACCGCCTGTCCTTCCCTCAACGCCTAAGCAAGACGACCTGCCGCCTACCCTGCCCGAAATCATTGAGGAGCCGGACATTCCGACAACGCCTGCTCCCCCCCCTTCGCGATTGCCTGCCCCGATTCCACGCTTCCTGACCTTCCTAAACCGATAAGTCCTGAACCGATAAGTTTTGATGAACTAATCAGCTCTCAGGTCAAGCGGGCTTCTGGCAAAATCAGCATCGCATCTCCAAAGGAATAAAAACGATACTCCTCCTCGATCGCCATTTGATACAGATCGAGAAGTCGTTGTCGCCCAATCAAAGCACTCACGAGCATCATTAAACTCGACTTGGGCAAATGGAAGTTGGTAATTAGCCCTTCGACCACGCGCCACTGAAAGCCGGGATAGATGTACAAATTCGTTTTGCCGCAGTAGGGTTGCAGGGTTCCGGTTTGAGCGGCTGCCCCTTCGAGCGATCGCACGGCTGTTGTGCCGACTGCAATCACTCGTCCTCCGTTCGCCTGGGTTTGCTGAATCTTGTCTACGGTTTCGACAGGAATCTCCAGCCATTCGCCGTGCATCTGGTGCTGCGTAATGTCGCTCGACTCGACTGGACGAAATGTGCCCACTCCCACATGGAGCGTAATAAAGGCGCGCTGAATCCCGGCTTCATCTAACCGTTGCAGCAGTTCTGGGGTAAAGTGCAGTCCTGCCGTTGGAGCCGCCGCAGAACCGGGGCGATCGGCATAAACAGTTTGATATTGCTCCGCATCCGCTTCAGACTCATGGATATAGGGCGGCAAAGGCACATGACCCAGATCCGCCAACAGCGGCAGCAGCGATTGACCGGGCGGCAAGTCAAATTCCAGATAGCGTCCCCCGGTTGCGGGTTCAACGGCTAATACCTTTGCTGTTAGTTTGGGGCGAGGTCGATCGGTTTCGTTTGCGGCAAAACCAGGAGAATTTTCATCTGGAGAATGCTCAGATATTTCGGGAATTTCGTTGCCCCAAAACTCGATTTGCGTCCCCACCTTCACCCGCCGACCTGGTTTTACCAGAGCAAGCCATTGATTGATCTGAGGCTGTTCTTCTAACAGCAAAACTTCAACGTTGCCGCCATTCGGCTTTCGTCCAAACAAACGGGCAGGAATCACGCGAGTGTTGTTGAGCACTAGCAAATCTCCCGGCTGAAGCAGTTCGGGCAGATCGCGGAAACTGCGATGCTGATAGTCTTTCGTACCCACAACCAGCAACCGGGAACTATCGCGCGGCACGGCTGGATTTTGAGCAATCCGCTCTGGTGGCAAAACGTAGTCGTAGGATTCCAGCAGGAGATCAGAATTTTCAGGCATTGCGTCAGGTC
Organism: Leptolyngbya sp. ST-U4; assembly: GCF_039962215.1. NCBI lineage: Bacteria > Bacillati > Cyanobacteriota > Cyanophyceae > Leptolyngbyales > Leptolyngbyaceae > Leptolyngbya > Leptolyngbya sp. ST-U4. The sequence goes on along the minus strand of NZ_JAMPKZ010000001.1, from coordinate 577,536 downwards.
TTTTTGAAACGATCGATAAACTAACCCAATGGTCATCAAGTTGGGTGAAATTCCCTATGCAGGTTAGGGGGCTTTTCCCCTATTCCTTCTGGGACTATGACGAGAAGATTAAAGAGTAGCATTTGCAGGATACGACAAGAAGTTATGGATTATATCTACTACCTCGCAAATGCCAGCCTGACATTGAGAATCGTGGAATATCTCCATTCAATGCCCTGGCTCCCTGTTCGCTTTGTCACGGTGATTCATCAAATTGATGGTTGGGTCATTAAGGTAAAGCTAAGCCGCCCACTCGACGCTCAAGACGATGGAGACTTTCGATCGTTTCTCAACGAGCTAGGTATTCCTTACGAACCTGAGATTCGCGTAAGAATGGCGCTCTGGGGACTAGAGACCGGGCAGACTCCAGTGGAGGTAATGCGTCGATATCAGGTGGCAGTTGTGTCGCATGGAAACCCCGATCGCAGCGAAATTGAGGACTTCCGCAAACAGTTTGTGCAGGGCTTAGGCTATTGTCCCGAAACGCTTGCTTAATAACTGGTTCTTAACCCCAGATTGAGCATTATTTTAGAAATAGCCGTTAACAATCTTCTGCTTTCTGGTTCAACGATCGATTCAGAAATTAAAGTTTGGGTGGTGAACTTTGGGCACACAGAGAGTGTGCCTTTCCTTTTTTAAAGGAGAAAAATTGTTCAGGCCAAACTGCTTGCGATCGACCCAAACGACTTCCGGTTATTCCCCGAAGAAGGCACAATTGGGATGTTTGTTTAGGGTGTTTTTCCCTAGCCGTTTCCTCCCTTGTTGCGACCATGCCTTCGATCGCCTTAAAACCCAAGCCTGGCTCTGACGCTTTTCCCTGGTTTAGCTTGGGTCTCGTTTTAATCTTTCTTGGTTCTCTGGGGCTGCGGTTCTGGGAATTGAGCCGTTTTAATACCCTGGTGTTTGATGAGGTCTACTACGCCAAGTTTGCAAGTAACTGGTTGAAGGAAGAAATCATCTTTACCGGACATCCGCCCCTGAGCACCTACATCATTGCTTTTGGCATCTGGCTGGGCGAAAAGCTGCCCTGGAGCGGCGAAGTCAAAAACGGCTTGGCAGGTCTGACGGTTTCTCCGTTTAGCTATCGCTGGCTGAATGCGGTGACTGGAGCTTTCATTCCGCTGATTGGGGCGGCGATCGCCTATCAAATCACCCATCGCCGTAGTTTTGCCCTGATTGCCGGGTTTCTAATGGCGATCGACGGTTTATTTCTGGTCGAGTCTCGCTACGCGCTGAATAATATCTACCTGGTGCTGTTTGGACTGCTGGGACAGTCGGCGTTTCTGGCGGCTCTGCAAACGGAATCGCTCAGACGATGGCTCTGGCTAATTTTTGCAGGCGTTTGGTTTGGCGCAACGGCAGCGATCAAATGGAACGGGCTGGGCTTTCTGCTGGGAATCTACCTGCTTTGGATAGGGGCATGGCTCTGGCAATGGCGATTCCCAACTCAAGGTTTTGCTGAAACGCAGCTTCCTCTGCAAAAGCTAACCCAGCTCCACCTCGGACATTTTTTGATTCCGCTGGCGATCGTCCCCGCGCTTACTTATTACGTAAGCTGGATTCCCTATATGCAGGTCGATGGCTCTGCTCTCAATTTCTGGGAACTTCAGTACCAAACCTATGACTATCACCGTCGTGTTGGCGGTTTAGAGGCGCATCCCTATTGCTCGCTCTGGTTTAGCTGGTTAGTGATGTTTCGTCCGGTTGCCTATTTTTACCAGGTCGGTTCCTCTCCGAACGATCCGGCAGTGATTGCGGGAGTGGCTGCGGTTCCCGGTCAGAGCAACTTTGTCTTTGATGTTCATGCAATGGGAAATCCCCTGCTCTGGTGGTTTTCCACGCTCGCCATTCTGCTCTTTTTGGGTGTGTTTCTGGTTCAGCTTCGGCAAATGATCCGCCCTCAACCGGATGAATCAGGGTCAGCCTTTCGACCTAACTCAACTCGCTGGATCGTTGCCTATCTTGCCCTCAGTTGGGCAGCGAACCTGCTTCCCTGGCTCAGCGTCAAACGCTGCACGTTTCTGTATCACTATATGCCGTCGCTGATATTCGCGATTCTGGCACTCGCCTTTATCCTCGATCGCTGGCTGCAAAGTTCGGTTTACTGGCGGAAAGTAACTGCGCTTGGGGTTTTACTAACGCTGCTGATTGCCTTTATCTTCTGGATGCCGCTCTACCTCGGACTGCCGCTGACCCCTGAAGCGATCGCCCTGCGTCGGTGGTTTCCCTCCTGGATTTAACGACTTGCCCGCTCAAACACAGCACGATAAACAGGTTCTCCTCGCTCCAGGGTCGATCGCTCCCGTTCGGTCTGAATTCCCAGCGGATTCTCTGCTAGCCACTCCTGACTCTGCCGCACAAATGCTGGATGCTCCTGAAACCGATCGCTCATCTCGATCGCCACCGCTTCCACATCCGACTGCAAAAACACTGTTCCCCCTGGAATTAAAAATTTTGCCAGTTCTGCCACAAGTTCTGGCTGCACCACTCGCCGCTTCTGGTGTCGCTTTTTAAACCAAGGATCGGGAAACTGAATGCTGACACGCTGTAAAACGTTTGCCGGTAGGGACTGAAGGAGCGATCGCGCTGAATTATTCGCATTACAAAACAAATAGTGGAGATTCGTCAAACCCACTTCCTCGCGCAGCTTATTTGCCTGGATGACGAGCGGTTCCCTGATTTCGAGTCCTAGAAAATTCCACTGGGGAAACTGCTGCGCCATCTCCAGCACAAACTGACCCCGCGCGCAGCCAATATCCAGATGCAGCGGCTGATTCAGATCCGCATAAACCTTCTCCCACTCAGGCACAGGCGCAGGCTGCTGATACTTATCGCTAAGCGGATTAACATGCTGACGCACTCGAACGGTTGCCACAAATCTACCTCAACGTCTCTCACTACCAACGTCTTTCGCTACCAGCGTCTCACGCTTTCAAAGTCCCCTGGTGTTGAAGGATTTGGGGAGCAATGGAGTACCCTTCACCTCCTCAAATATCCCTCATGCCATACCAGGCTGCGTTCATACCTTTCCTAGCCTAATCGATCGCTGAATCGACCAATGCAATCCGCTCCCTCAGAATGCATGTAATCAACAACCTTATCCGGGCTTCTTGTGAAGCTTCAATTCGGGCTTCTTGTGAAATGATCATCTTGCCTTTTGGAGCGGGGCATTCAAGCAACCGATCCGACAAGCCATCGAGATTCAAATCATTGCAACTCGCACGATATCCCTAATTTTCAAGCTCCCCGTCCAGAAGTTATACTCGCACCAAGCCTTTTAATATTCAAAATTTCATGTCGCTCCGCTTTCGTTTTGGAATTATCAGCGATCCTCACATCGCTTTACCTCACACAATTTGGGATTCGCCCCACCGCTTTCATCTGGTCGAAGTCAGCATTCCGGCGATCGAACAAGTTCTGGATCACCTCACCCAGCTCGACTTAGATTTCCTGCTGCTACCTGGTGATCTGACTCAGCACGGTGAACCGGAAAATCATGCCTGGCTCGCCGATCGCCTTTCGCGGCTGCCGTTTCCTGCCTATGTGATTCCTGGCAATCACGATATTCCTCACGCTTTTGCAACTGATAAATCGATCGGACTCAAAGAGTTTCCCCACTACTACCAGAAATTTGGCTACAGCGATCCCAACCAACCCTACTACACCTGCAAACTGCTGCCCGGAGTGCGGCTGATCGGGCTAAATTCTAATTTCTTCGATGCTGCCGGACAGCAAATAGCCACAGGTCGTTTAGACGACAATCAGTTCGCCTGGCTTCAGCAGGTGTTATCTGAAACAGCAGGCGAATTTGTTCTGGTGATGGTACATCATAATGTCCTAGAGCATCTGCCCGGACAGTCCCAAAACCCGATGGGGCAGCGATATATGCTATCCAACGCGCCGGAACTGCTGGCTCTACTGCGACAGGCAGGCGTACAGCTTTTATTAACCGGGCATCTGCACGTTCAGGATGTCGCGCAGCAAGGAAATCTCTACGAAATTACAACGGGTTCTCTGGTCAGCTATCCCCATCCCTATCGAGTGCTCGAATTCTACCAGGATGATTCCCCTAACGGAGAACTGCAAAGCACGCACGACACCCAGCTCGAAATCCAATCCCATCACATTACATCGGTTCCCGGTTTCCCAGATTTATCTCACACTTCGCGGGAATGGATGGGCGATCGATCGCGCTCCTTTATGCTCAAGCTTCTGACCCAACCTCCTTTGAATTTGCCTCTGGAAGCGGCTGAGCAATACGTACCCTCCCTCAGATATTTTTGGGCAGATATTGCGAAGGGAGACAGTCAATTTTATTTCCCAGAATTTCCACCGCGGCTCAACCGATACTTTGCTCAGTTTGGTGCGATCGCTCTTCAGGAGAATGAAGAGGTTGTAGGTGAGGCGATCGATAATCAGGCAGTTCTCTCACTGGGAGGTAGGTTGAGGAGTCTTTGACCTCCTGAATTGCTCTCGAAATTCCCGATTTGGGAGAACTTTGAAAGCCAGTAGTGCTCTGGCTCACTTCTTTCAGAATGAGGGGGTTAGGGGAGCAGCTTGAGATGACCACACAAACCCGATCGGCAGAATTGACGGATTTTCAATAAAATTGATATATTAGTAGACTGTGAAAACTTTAGGAAAATACTCAAGCGGCAAGACCTGCTCTAACTCATGCCAACGATTCAGCAGCTAATCCACACCGAACGCCAGAAAATTACTAAGAAAACCAAGTCCCCAGCTTTGAAGAGCTGCCCTCAGCGTCGTGGCGTCTGCACGAGGGTTTACACGACTACGCCCAAAAAGCCGAACTCAGCCCTGCGGAAGGTGGCGCGGGTTCGCCTTACTTCGGGATTTGAAGTTACGGCATATATCCCCGGTATTGGTCACAACTTGCAGGAACACTCGGTTGTTATGATTCGGGGTGGACGGGTTAAAGACCTTCCGGGCGTTCGCTATCACATTATCCGTGGAACGCTGGACACCGCAGGCGTGAAAGACCGCAAGCAGGGTCGATCGAAGTACGGCGCGAAGCGTCCCAAGGCAGCAACTAAGTAGATAGTTCATCAATGTTTCGCTGCGTCTCGTCGCTGTCTGCTGAGCAATCTGAGTTCTGCAAATGCCTGCAGTCTACTGCTCAGCTTTATGCTCTAACTGTTTAACGTTCGACTCTTTAAGCAGTCCTGATTGCCTGGGCTGCTTGAAGCAATGTGTGGGACCATTTCCTGCTCATGCGGCTGAGCGGACAAAAAAACTATTGGGGAGACCAGCCGAAGCGATGCGTTTCCTGTATTTCTTCGGTAAACTGTACTCCCTGTAAAAACCTAAAAACCTGCTGTCCTTAAGGGCGGCTCCGCAATCAAAGTCAAGCAAGATCAAGGTCAAAGCTTATGTCTCGTCGTACAACTGTTCAAAAACGCCCAACTCCGCCCGATCCGGTACACAACAGCCGCCTCGTTAATATGATGGTCGTCCGCCTGATGAGAAGCGGCAAGAAATCCATCTCTTACCGAATTGTTTACGATGCGTTCAAGATTATTCAGGATCGCACGGGCAACGAACCGCTTGAAGTGTTTGAGCGGGCAATCAAAAATGCCACTCCCCTGGTCGAAGTGAAAGCTCGCCGGGTGGGTGGTGCAACTTATCAGGTTCCGATGGAAGTTCGCTCCGATCGCGGCACGGCACTGGCCCTGCGCTGGCTTACGACCTATTCCCGAGCGCGTCCCGGCAAATCGATGGCAAGCCGTCTGGCAAACGAACTGATGGATGCCGCTAACGAAACAGGCAGCACAATCAAAAAGCGGGAAGAAACCCACCGGATGGCAGAAGCTAACAAAGCGTTCGCCCACTACCGTTACTAAATTTGCTCTGGCGAGATTGCGATCGCAGTCAGGCGAGTGATTTGCACCAGCAGTGTTTCCTGGGGAGTAGGCATCTTGCCCGCCCAGTTCACTAAGCTGAATCACTTGCCGCTTGCGATTGGTGAGGATACCCATCCAATAAGGTTGGAAATCCGCAATCGTGAGAGTTCGCAGAAACTACACAGAGCCAGGGACAAAAGTATAGAATCTTAACAGTGCTTGTCGCTAAGCATAAAGATGCAGCAGAGACTAAGGAGGTAGCTGTGGCACGGACCGTCCCGCTAGAACGGGTGAGAAACATTGGCATTGCCGCGCATATCGACGCGGGTAAAACGACGACAACTGAACGAATTCTGTTTTACTCCGGTGTGGTTCACAAGATGGGTGAGGTTCACGAAGGAACTGCCGTCACCGACTGGATGGAACAGGAACGGGAACGGGGCATCACGATTACGGCTGCTGCAATCAGTACGCAGTGGACTCGTCGAAATCCTGATGATCCAACTCAGCCGATGCCCGGTGAACCCGAATATCGCATTAATATCATCGACACGCCGGGTCACGTAGACTTCACTATCGAAGTCGAGCGATCGATGCGGGTGCTGGACGGTGTAATTACTGTGCTTTGCTCAGTCGGCGGCGTTCAACCCCAGACAGAAACTGTTTGGCGGCAAGCCGATCGCTATAGAGTGCCTCGCTTCATCTTCGTTAATAAGATGGATCGGACGGGCGCGAATTTCTACAAGGTTTACAGCCAGGTAGTCGATCGCCTGCGGGCAAACGCTGTGCCGATTCAACTTCCGATCGGGGCTGAAGACCAGCTGCGCGGCATTGTAGATCTGGTGCGGATGAAGGCATATATCCACGCCAACGATCTCGGTACGGATGTTCAAGTCACGGATATCCCGGAAGAGATGCAAGATCTGGTGCAGGAATATCGCACAAAGCTGATCGAATCTGTTGCCGAAACTGACGACAAATTAATCGAAAAGTACCTGGGCGGCGAAGAACTTACCGAAGACGAGATTCGGGCAGGTTTAAGAAAGGGAACTATTGCGGGAACGATCGTCCCCATGCTGTGCGGTTCTGCCTTTAAGAATAAGGGCGTGCAGCTCATGCTGGATGCGGTGATTGACTATCTGCCTGCGCCTTCTGAAGTCCCTCCGATTCAGGGCACCCTGCCCGATGGCAGCGAAGCAGTGCGTCATGCAAACGACAATGAGCCGCTGTCTGCGCTGGCGTTCAAGATCATGGCAGACCCTTACGGTCGCTTGACCTTTGTGCGCGTGTATTCTGGTGTTCTGACGAAGGGCAGCTATGTCTACAATGCAACGAAGGGCAAGAAAGAGCGGATTTCGCGCCTGATCATACTGAAGGCAGACGATCGCCAGGAAGTAGACGAACTGCGGGCAGGCGATCTCGGTGCAGCTCTTGGACTGAAGGACACCTTTACCGGAGACACGATCTGCGACGAGAACTCAACCATCATCCTGGAATCGCTGTTCGTTCCTGAGCCCGTGATCTCGGTTGCAGTTGAGCCGAAGACTAAGCAGGACATGGACAAGCTCTCCAAAGCACTGCAAGCTCTGTCGGAGGAGGATCCCACCTTCCGCGTTACGGTTAATCCCGAAACGAATCAAACCGAGATTGCCGGAATGGGTGAGCTTCACCTGGACATCCTGGTCGATCGAATGAAGCGGGAATACAAGGTTGAGGCAAACATTGGTGCGCCTCAGGTGGCATACCGTGAAACCATTCGTAAACCTGTTCGGACGGAAGGCAAATTCGTGCGTCAGAGCGGCGGTAAGGGTCAGTACGGTCATGTGGTCATTGAGGTCGAACCGGGTAAACCAGGATCGGGCTTTGAATTTGTCTCGAAGGTCGTCGGCGGTGCGATTCCAAAAGAATATGTTGCCCCGGCTGAGCAAGGGATGAAAGAAGCCTGCGAGTCCGGCATCATTGCTGGGTATCCAGTGATTGACTTGAAGGTAAGATTAGTAGATGGGTCGTTCCACGAGGTTGACTCTTCTGAAATGGCTTTCAAGATTGCTGGCTCAATGGCAATCAAGGATGCTGTGATGAAGGCATCGCCTGTTCTGTTAGAGCCTATGATGAAAGTTGAGGTCGAAGTTCCCGAAGACTTCATTGGAAACGTCATTGGCGACCTTAACTCTCGAAGAGGTCAAATCGAAGGACAGGACACCGAGCAGGGAATTGCAAAGGTGACTTCTAAAGTCCCTCTCGCAGAGATGTTTGGATATGCTACCGATATCCGGTCTAAAACCCAGGGTCGCGGCATATTCACGATGGAATTCAGCAACTACGACGAGGTTCCTCGTAACGTGGCTGAAACCATCATCGCAAAGAGCAAAGGGAACGCATAGTCAGTAAAGAGGAACGGATAGATACATGGCACGCGCAAAGTTTGAACGGACTAAACCCCACGTCAACATCGGTACGATCGGTCACGTTGACCACGGCAAAACCACGCTGACGGCTGCGATCACAATGACCCTGGCTGCTCTTGGACAGGCGCAAGCGAGAAAATACGATGAAATCGATGCGGCTCCCGAAGAGAAGGCACGGGGTATTACGATCAACACCGCTCACGTAGAGTACGAAACTGAAAATCGGCACTACGCCCATGTGGACTGTCCGGGACACGCTGACTACGTGAAGAACATGATCACGGGTGCAGCACAGATGGACGGTGCAATCCTGGTGGTAGCAGCGACCGACGGTGCAATGCCCCAAACCAAGGAGCACATTCTGCTGGCGAAGCAGGTCGGCGTACCCAGCATCGTGGTCTTCCTGAACAAGGTAGACATGGTGGATGACGAAGAATTGCTCGAACTGGTTGAACTCGAACTGCGCGAACTGCTCAGCGAATACGAGTTCCCCGGTGATGATCTGCCGATCGTGCGTGGTTCCGGCCTGAAGGCTCTGGAAGCGATGATCGCTAATCCGAAGACGGGTCGCGGCGAAAATGACTGGGTTGACAAGATCTACGAACTGATGGATGCGGTAGACTCCTTCATTCCCACGCCTGAGCGGGATGTGGACAAGCCCTTCCTGATGGCGGTTGAGGACGTATTCACGATCACGGGTCGGGGAACGGTCGCAACTGGACGGATCGAGCGTGGAAAGGTGAAGATTGGCGACAACATTGAATTGGTTGGCATTCGCGACACCCGTAATACAACTGTGACCGGAATCGAGATGTTCAAGAAGAGTCTCGAAGAAGGGATGGCAGGGGACAACGCGGGTCTGCTGCTGCGGGGTCTGAAGAAAGAAGACATCGAGCGTGGCATGGTGCTGGCGAAGCCCGGTTCGATTACGCCTCACACCGAATTTGAGGGTGAAGTGTACGTTCTGACCGAGAAAGAAGGTGGTCGTAAGACGCCGTTCTTCGCAGGCTACAAGCCCCAGTTCTATGTACGGACAACTGACGTGACGGGTTCGATCGAATCCTTCACCGCAGACGACGGCAGCAACGCCGAAATGGTGATGCCTGGCGATCGTATCAAAATGAATGTGAAGCTGATCAACCCGATCGCAATTGAGCAGGGAATGCGCTTCGCAATCCGTGAGGGCGGTCGGACGATCGGTGCAGGCGTGGTTTCTAAGATCCTCAAGTAATTCAAGATTGAGTCTTAGGGCAATCGTTTGAATAAAACATGGGCAGCAGTTGGTCTTTGGGCTGGCTGCTGTTCTTCTTTGACGCCGTGAAAGTCCCATTCCCCTAGTATTGAGGGATTTAGGGGGCGATGCAGGGTGTACCCATCCTGTGGCAATACCTGCTCAGACAACTCCTCTCCAAAATTTCCATAAAGCAGTACACTAGATCAGGCGACACGCTGCAAAGCCGCCTCTCTGGATTAAACCAGATTGAACCGACAAACTGAACCTAGACAACTTAACGGGAACGCTCATGGCAACGATTCAACAGCAAAAAATTCGGATTCGACTGAAGGCGTTCGATCGCCGCTTACTGGATACTTCCTGCGAAAAGATTGTAGACACGGCAAACCGCACCAATGCGACTGCGATCGGTCCAATTCCTCTCCCCACGAAGCGTCGGATTTACTGCTTGCTGCGATCGCCGCACGTAGACAAAGACTCGCGGGAGCACTTTGAAACCCGGACGCACCGCCGTATTATTGACATTTACCAGCCTTCATCTAAGACGATCGATGCGTTGATGAAGCTGGATCTGCCCGCAGGCGTGGACATTGAAGTGAAGCTGTAAATCGTCGAGCTCTCCGCTTGGGATTGCCTTCACGAATACGATAGACTGTGAAGAGTAGCTTAATCTTTCAAGATGGCTACTCTTTTTGCATTAGACCTTTGCGGGTGCGAAGCTGCCCACTGGGGTTAAAACGTATCTGTTTGCCGTTAGGGATAGAGACTGCAATGACTTTTTCCTCATCGATCGCCGTTCGTGAACTGCCCCTCTTTCCCCTTCCCGAAGTTGTTTTATTTCCTGGTCGTCGCCTCCCCCTTCATATCTTTGAGTTTCGCTATCGGATCCTGATGAATACGGTTCTTCAGGGCGATCGTCGCTTTGGAGTGCTGATGGTTGATCCGGCGGAGGGGAATGTTTCTGGAATTGGATGCTGCGCCGAGATTGTTCAGCATAAGCGTACCTCAGACGATCGAATGTATGTTGAGACGATCGGGCAGCAGCGGTTTCGGGTGCTGGAATACGTGCGGGAGCGACCCTATTACGTGGGCTTGGTCGAGTGGATCGAGGATCACCCGTCAGAGCAAGATTTACGAGGTCTTGCAGGAGATGTGAATCAGCTTTTAGAAGATGTGGTGAAACTTTCCACAAAGTTAACCGGGCAGGAAATTGAACTGCCGGACGATATTCCCAGTTCGCCGATCGAGCTGTCCTACTGGGTGGCGTCGAATCTGCAGGGCGTTCCTCAGGAACAGCAAGCTCTTCTGGAATTGCAGGACACGGTAGCCCGACTAGAGCGAGAAGCTGAAATTCTTACTTCGACTCGGAATCATCTTGCTGCTCGGACTGCGTTGAAGGACGTGTTTCAATAGCATTCGACCTGCTGCACTCAGGAAGCCAAATTGATTAAGAAGTGCGAAACAACTTTTGTCACTCAATTTCTGTGACTTGATTTCTATGACTCGATCGCCTTCTGCTTAACCAACTACAGCGTTAAGAAAGCCCGGTGTTAAGACTGTTGTGCCCGTGTGTGATCCTGTTGTGATCAACTCACTCTGGCTTTAGCTGTCCATTGACTACGGTCTGAATGTTGTAGCTGCCGAAGATCTTCAGAGTTTCGGTGCAGCTTCTTAGTTCTGCTAGGGCAGACTGCACTGCCTCGGACTGCAAATCGGCTTCTAGATCCACAAAAAACAAGTAATCTCCAATGGCTCGCTTTGTGGGGCGAGATTCAATGCGGCTAAGGTTAATATTGCGTCTTGCCAGCACATCCAGCGTCTTCACTAAAGAACCGGGCACGTTGGCAGGCAGATTGAAGGCAAGCGAAGTGTGTTTTCCAGTAGAGGCAGGTTCGAGGCTGATAATCCAGAAGCGGGTGCAGTTGTCAGGCAGGTCGTTAATGGGATGAGCCAAGATTGGCAAATTATAAAGGTGAGCCGCTCGCTCAGACGAAATTGCACCGATGTGCGGGTTGTCCAAGTGCTGGAGTGCTTCTGTGGTGGAGTTGGTTGGAATCAGCTGAGCCGTGGGCAGAAATTTTTCGAGCCAGCCCTGACATTGGGAAATTGCTTGTGGGTGAGAGTAGACGATTTCGATCGCCTCTAACCCGGACGCACGGGACAGCAGCGCATGGGAAATCGGCAAAACAAGTGCCTGCTGAATTTGGAGCGCGTCAAACTGCCAGACCGTATCAAGCGTCATCCGAACACTGCCCTCGGTTGAATTTTCGACTGGGACGACGGCAACCGGGACTTCTTGCTGTGCGACAGCACGAATCGCTTGAGCAATGCTGGGGTAAGGCATTAAAGGCAGCGTTATGCCCTTGGTTTGGGACAACCACTGAGCGCAAGCAATCGCAGCACTCTCGGTATAGGTTCCTGTGGGTCCCAGATAAGCGATTAATTCTGGCATAGGAGATATCGGGGCAATCAGCGAAAGAAGAAACGCAGATCGTGCTGAAGCTATGCAATAGCATACCTTGTTTGGGCAAAAAGCAATCGGGGGCGACGAAGCCTGCGGTTTGCCTGAAGTTTCCTGGCTGTAAGGGCACTGCGAAGCAGCTTTCTCGACCCATCTAGGTAATCTGGGACGGTTTAAAGAGTGAAGTTACTTGCCGATGCAGAACTTGCTAAAGATTTGATCCAGCACAGCTTCGGTCACTTCTTCTCCGGTAATTTCTCCTAGAGCCTGGATTGCTGAGCGCAAATCGATCGTCCAAAAATCGAGTGGCAATTGAGCGGCGATCGTCTCCTGAACTTGGGCGAGTGCGCTCTGGGCGCGGGTGAGGGCGGCAGCTTGTCGCTGGTTGATGGCAAAGTCGAGGTTCGCTGCCTGAAGTTGATCTGCGTGAATAATAGCAACGATCGCCTTCTCTAAATCTTCAATACCTTTTTGCTGGGCAGCGGCGGTTTTAACGATTGGGTGTCCGGCAGGAAGGTCGGGCAGGGTATCAATGAGGTCAATTTTATTGAGCACCAGAATGAGCGGACGGTGCTTGACCTGCTGATAAATTTCGAGGTCTTCTGCGGTCCAGCCTGCTTCAGCATCAACGGTTAGCAGAACCAGATCGGCAGTCTGGGCGGCTTGGTGCGATCGTTCGACGCCGATTTGCTCGACGCGATCAGCGGCTTCCCGAATGCCTGCGGTGTCGAGTACCTGAACCGGAATGCCCTGCACCACCAGATAAGATTCCACCACGTCGCGGGTGGTTCCGGGTAGATCCGTGACGATGGCGCGATCGGTACGGCTCCAGGCATTGAGCAAACTGGATTTGCCGACATTGGGACGACCCACGATCGCCACCTTCACGCCCGTTCGCAGCAGTTCTCCTCGATCGGCTGTCGCAAGAATTTGCTGAACCGATCGCCGAACTTCATCAATTTGTACCCGAATCCAGTCTTCGTCGAGCGGCGGCAGATCGTCCTCAAAATCAATCCGGGCTTCGACTTCTGCCAGAATTTCCAGACCGATCGATCGCAGGTGGCGAATGGGCTGGGCTAGCTTGCCCTGAAGTCCTGCCAGTGCGGTTTGGGCAGCCTGGGTAGACTGTGCCCCTACCAGATCGGAAATGCTTTCTGCCTGGGTGAGATCGATCCGACCATTGAGAAACGCTCGCAGTGTGAATTCTCCGGGCTGTGCCAGTCTTGCGCCCTGCTCCAGGCAAAGCTGAAGCACCTGCTGCACTGCCATCATGCCGCCGTGACAGTGAAATTCCACCACGTCTTCACGAGTATAGGAACGGGGAGAGAGCATCAGCATCAGCAACGCTTCATCGATCCCCTGCCGGGTTTGGGGATGGCGCACCTGCCCATAAAGAATGCGGTGACTTTCCCAGGTCTGATTTCCAGGTGCATCAAACAGCGATCGGGCGATCGCCAGTGCCCCTCGACCTGAAAGCCGCACAATGCTAACGCTGCCCTGCTGAGGCACAACGGCTGTGGCAATAGCGGCGATCGTTTCGCCCTGATAAATTTTGGCTGGAGCTGGATGACCCATGCGGTTTGCTTGATTCCTTGATGCTGGGTAAATCCCTGACGAGATTGTCTCTTTCATCCTACTCCAGCCCCAGAGCGGCAATGGCACGAATGCAAGCTTCAGCCCTGCAAAAGCGAGGCAAAAGCGAGGCAAAAGACACAAAAAAGGAGATACAGCTTAGCCGTACCTCCGAGGATGGGGTTAGATGCAGTTTGATTGTTTAATCGCTAGACGAATCGCCGCACGAATCGCCATCTATTCAGGCTTAAAAACTTAAAAACAGTGCGGCTTAGGGTTCTCGCATTGCCTTAGATTTCGTCGTCTTCTTCGATTTCGTCGTCGTCCACATCGAGCGCTTCATCGATCGACTGAGCTGCATGACGGAACGCATTGCCCAGCTTGTGCAGTTTGCCCTTGTAGCCGCGCTGAGCCTCGTTAGCGAGTTCGTCGGTTTGTTCGCCCAGTTCGTCCAGTAGTTCGATAACGTCTTCGCTCTGGTCTTTCTTGCCCGACAGCAACTTTTTAAGCTGTTTCAGGTTCGCAGCAACTTCTTTGTAGGACTCGTCTTTGGACTTATGCAGGATGTCGTACCATTCGTCGATCATGCCGACTGCGACTTCCGCATCCATTTCGGTAATGTTGTGTGCGGCAAAGATTTCGAGCAAACCGTCTAGCTCTTGTGCTTCATCGATTTCGTTCTCAGAGTGAGACTTTTCTGCTTTCGCAGGGTCGTTCTTGCTGGCTTTTGTGTGATCGTCTTTTTTGCCTTTCGACTCTGGGCGCGATTCAGCCGTGTTTTCCTTTGCTTTTTGATTGTGCTTTTCTTTCTGATCGTCTTTCTCTACGTGCTTCGCTTCACCGTCAGTTTTGTCTTTTGCTTTTGCACGCGATTCAGCCGCATTCTCTTTGGCTTTTTGATTATGCTTTTCATGCTGATCTTCAGCAGTCGGCTTGCTCTTTTCTTCTTTAGCTGCCATGGGATAATCCTTTGTAGGAAGAACGGTACGACGATCAGCATAAAAAGCTTGATTTGCCTCAACCCTCTTTCCAAAGGTCTAATGTAAACAGCCCTCCGTCGAAAGAAATGCTTTTGAGTGCCGATCGCCCCTCAACTGCTCCATTCCCCGCTCGTTTGCCGTTTTCGATCGCGCTTTTTCCCAGTTTTGCCCCATAATTTTGCCGTATGAGTATTCCGCATGAGTGTCATTGTCTTTGGTAGCCTTAATCTCGATCTGGTTGCCCGAACACCTCGGCTCCCGATGCCCGGTGAAACATTGACCGGATACTCGTTTGAGACGATTCCAGGCGGTAAGGGCGCAAATCAAGCAGTGGCAGCCGCTCGGCTTGGCATTTCAACGCACTTGATTGGGCGAGTGGGGGGCGATCGGTTTGGGCAAACGCTGCTTCAATCCCTTCAGAGCGATGGTGTTCACTGCGAAGGTGTAGCGATCGATGAGGCGAGTCATTCGGGCGTGGCGCTGATTACCGTCGATGATGCCAGCGAGAATCAGATCATTGTGATTTCTGGTGCAAACGGACAGGTTGGCGAGGCAGAGGTGCATCGTCTGCGATCGGTTTTGTCGGACGCAAAGGTACTGCTGCTTCAGCTTGAGGTACCTCTGGCAGCCATCGAGGCAGCAGCTCAGGCGGCAAAACAGGCAGGCATCCCAGTAATTCTCGATCCGGCTCCAGCCCAATCGGATTTCCCCGCTGAACTTTACTCGCTGATTGATATTCTGACGCCAAACCAGGTGGAAGCCAGTCAGCTTGTGGGGTTTGCGATCGACACCGAAGCTGAGGTGGTTCGTGCCGGACAAATTCTACATCAGCGCGGCGTGCAGACAGTGGTAATCAAGCGCGGCAAACAGGGGGCATGGGTTCAGACCGCAACAGAGGCGTTTGCGATCGAAGCCTTTCCGGTGCAAGCAATTGATACGGTTGCGGCAGGAGATGCCTTTAACGGGGGACTTGCGGCTGGACTCGCAAGCGGTTTGTCGCTTCAAGCGGCTCTGATTCAAGCGGCTGCGGTTGCTGCCCTTTCTGTTACCCAGACGGGGGCGCAGCCTTCGATGCCAACCCGAGAGGAGGTTGAGCGGTTTCTTGAAGAGATGGGGAGATGAGGGGAGGAGGAAAGTAAAAGCGTTAGAACAGTAGGATGAGTGAAAACTATGCCACGCTAAACCCCAATGTCTTTTCCTGATGCCCGTCAATATGCCCCGGCAACTGAGCGAAACCGTGAGCCGATCTTAAATGTGCTGCGTCAGGTGTTGCCGCCGGATGGAACGGTTTTGGAGATTTCGAGCGGGACGGGGGAACACGCTGTTTTTTTTGCGCCCCGGCTTGCTCCGCGTTTGTGGCTGCCTTCTGATCCTAATCCGCAAGCCCGTGCCAGTATTGCGGCATGGCGACAGCAAATCCCGGCTGAAAATCTCTATCCGCCAATTGCTCTGGATGTCCGCGATCCGGTGTGGGCAGTAGAGCAAAATCCCCTCCCCGAGGAGCTGCAAGGACTTAACCTGAACCGAAATCCGATTCGGGCGATCGTCAACATCAATATGATCCACATCTCGCCCTGGTCTGCAACGCTGGGACTGATGGCAGGCGTGTCTCGTTTGTTGCCAGGGGGTGGAATTTTGTATCTGTACGGTCCCTATCGGCAGAACGGCAGGCATACGGCCCCGAGTAATGCCGCGTTTGATCAGAGCTTGCAGATGCAGAATCCAGACTGGGGCGTGCGTGATCTGGAAGCGGTGGTGGCGGCAGCAGCGGCAGAAGGCTTGTCGTTTCTCAAAACCTGGGAAATGCCTGCCAATAATTTTTCGGTGGTGTTTGAAAAGCTTTAAGCCGACAGCCGATCGTCTTTGGACAAGCGAAGCAGTTGAGAAATCTGCTGACCAATCATAATAGAAGGTCTAAGTAAGCAAAACGGTTTTAGACCTTGACCCCGTGCAACGCAACCTTCACACAGCGCAGGAGCAACCCCATGCCTAGCCTCGATCGAAAAGCGAACCGCAAGATGGAGCAAAATATTGACAAAAATACGATCCGAATCGAGCCAGTGACTGTCGTGGTGGCAATTTTCGCGCTGCTGCTGCTGCCCCTGCTGCTGTCGGGCTTTCTGTTTCAGTAAGTTTCAGTCAGTTTGAGTGAGTTTCAGTTATTTCGCGTATTGAGGCGTTTGCTTTGACTTCTTCTCCTCACCCCCAATCTTCCATGAATTCGCTGCTGCGCGTGTTGGGCAGTCTCAGACACTATCGTTGGCTGGCAAGCGGCGCGTTGCTCAGTTCTTTGCTGCTGACGGCTGCCTATGCAGTCACGCCTCAATTGTTTCGGTGGGGGATCGATCGCGGCATTGCAGCGCAAAATTCCAGGGTGGTTCTGCTGTGCGCTGGGGCAATGGTGCTGGCGGCGATCGCGCGGGGACTGTTCAACTTTGGGCAAAGCTACTGGGCAGAAGCGGCATCGCAGGGGGTGGCTTACGATCTACGAAATCGGATTTTTGGCAAGATTCAAAACCTTAGCTTTAGCTATCACGATCGATCGCAAACGTCCCAGCTTCTAACCCGCGTCACCAGCGATATCGAGCAGATTCGATCGTTTCTCAGCACCAGTTTGATCCAGGTGATTAGTGGCTTGGTGACGCTGATTACGATCGCCACCATTCTAATTTTGATGAACTGGGAGCTTGCCCTGATTACGCTCACCGTTGTGCCCATGTCTGCCTGGCTCATGGCGCAATTTCTCACCCGCAATAGCGATTTGTTTCGGCGGGTGCAGGAGCAGTTAGGCGATCTGAATGCGGTGCTGCAAGAAAATCTGTTTGGTGTGCGAGTTGTGAAAGCCTTTGTGCGTGAACAGCCGGAATCCGATCGCTATACGCGACTGAACGATCGCCTGATCCAAACCAATATGCAGACGATTCGGGCGATTCGCAATACGTTTCCCTACATTTTTCTGCTGAGCAATCTGGTCACGGTCGTGGTCATTGGCTATGGTGGCGCGGCAGTGATTGACGGCAGGTTTTCGATCGGTCAACTGGTGGCGTTTAATTCTTACCTGCTGCTGATTTTGCAGCCAATTTTGCTGATTGGGTTTGCGGCTCCCGCTATTGCCCAGGCGGTGGCTTCGGCAGAAAGGGTGTATGAAGTGGTTGATGCGGCGGTGGAAATTCGCGATCGCCCCAATGCCGTTTTGTTTGAGACCTGCGGCGGCAGAATCACCTTTGAAAATGTTTGGTTTCGCTATCCCGGTGCCAGTACGGAAGCACTCAAGGGGATTTCGTTTGAAACCAAACCCAGGGAACTGATCGCGATTTTAGGCATGACTGGATCGGGCAAAAGCACGATCATGAACCTGATCCCGCGATTTTATGACGTTACCCAGGGAGGCGTGCGAATCGACGGACGAGATGTGCGCGATTTTCAGCTCAACAGCCTGCGATCGAAGATTGGCACCGTCTTTCAGGAAACCACGCTATTCTCCGGCACGATTCGCGAAAATATTGCCTATGCCAAGCCCGAAGCTACCCTGGAGGAAGTGATCTCCGTCGCCAAAACCGCTCAAATGCACGACTTCATCACTAGCCTGCCCGACGGTTACAGCACGATCGTTGGAGAACGGGGCATTGGCTTATCTGGCGGACAAAAACAGCGAATCGCGATCGCCCGCACCCTGCTCACCAGCTACAGCATCCTCATTTTGGATGACAGCACCTCAGCTGTTGATGCTCGCACCGCTAACGAAATTCAAACCGCCCTCGATGATCTGATGCGCCGCAAAACCTGCACGTCTTTCGTGATTGCTCAGCGCATTAGCACCGTTCGCAACGCCGATCGCATTCTGCTGATGGACAAAGGCAGACTCGTCGCCCAGGGAACCCACGAAGAGCTAATGCGAACCAGTCCGCTTTATGGAGTCATTTTGGAATCGCAAGTGAAGCGGGGTAGAGCAGCAGAACTGTCCCAAGAGTTGAAATTTTGACCTGGTTTCACTCGGTTCCTGCGCCGTTCAACCTGTCATGATCCCCTTTCACCCGTTCGCTTCCTGACTCACCTACTCCCTTCCTTACTCACTCACTACTAAATTAATCCCAGCCAGGACAATAACCCTTGTCCCGTGAAATATTCGATCGCGATCGTTGCGACGAAACCAATCATCGCAGCTCGACCATTAAGCTTTTCTGCATAAGCGTTGAAGCCAAACTTGGGTTCTGGCAGGCTAGGATTTACGGTTGGTTGAGATTGAGAAGAGACCATCGACTAAGTTCACAAAACTTCATCCCTATTGTAGAGGGTCAGCTTCCGATCGTGAGCAGTCGCAACCCGGAAGTTTTTGCTTGTAATGCTGAACCGATCTGATAAAGCTGCTGTGAATTTGTTGGGCAGCAGAGAGGCTGCGCTGACTCGTCCGCCTGAAATTACTTTGAGATGAAGCGCAAATTTCCTTTTAGGCTGGTGGGTTCAAGTTGTTTTGCCCATTGAATAAACTGCGGATCAAGCTGAGCCTCGCTGCTGCGAATTAGCAAAGCGGTGTAACAAGCCTCCTGCCGGACAACGATCGCCTGAAACTCGATGCCATGTGCAACTGCATAGCGCAGTCCCTCTAATCGCAGAGAAGATCCAAGCAGGGACTGCAAGCCGAGTGCCTGAAAAATAGCCTGCACCCAGCTCAAATCAGGATTTTCCTGAGAGGCTAGATATTCTTTAGGCAGACCGCTCAGATCAAAAATTGCTGCACCAATAACAGCATCTAGATAAGGCATGGAGAATTCCTCTGCTAGAGGAGCTAGAGGAAGGGAGAAACCCGGGGAACGAATACTGAGTAAATCACGACTAGCAGTCATATTGGTTAAGCAGAGATTGCCAAAGCGAGGAAGTTACTTGCAAAGCAACTCGACTTCCAGTGTAAAAAGCGGGAAATCAACAACGCGACCGTAGAATCCCTCTGCGATCGTGAATTTTCGATTGAATTGGCAGCTTGGTCTGTCATAGCGGAGGACGAACCGTAGAATAACTCTGTTGGAGACGATCGGTGGAAAGGCTGCTAAATCTAGGAAATCAACTAATTAAAGCGTGCTTGTCCTTAGTTCAAGCTGCCATGAAGAGTGCTCAACCACTTTCTTATCTTTTATTGCGCTGCGATCATCGTTTTTGTCAACTTTAAACACAACAAATTCGGTTTTCTGCTTCTGACTGCTTATCTTATTTACACAATCGTAAGTTTTAGCAGCATTCAAACCCGCTCGTCGTCTACCCACTTCCTGACGCGATCGGGCAGGAAATTAGCGATTACCCTTCGGGCAACTGCGAAGTACCTGGGTACAGCGTGCAGCCCACCTAGATATTCAAAAAAAGATATTCACAAAAAATAAGGGGGCAAAGCCCCCTTTCAGGTAGATGACGAGCAAGCTGAATCAAGGAAACAGTTGCTACCAATCCTCTATTCAGCTTTTACTAGCCCGAATTACCACAGACCGCGAACTGGAGCCGCCGGGCGAGTTACACCTGTGCTGCCCGTGCCTGTACCCAGACCTGTGCCGCTCGTGCCTGTACTGCCTGTGCCTGTACCGAACCCTGTGCCAGATGTACCCGAAGTTCCGGTAGTGGGGTTTTGCTCAGGGACAACCCGGCGAGTATCGTTGTTGAACGTACCATTTGTTCCGGGAGTTGTCGTACCGGGTCGAGTAATGGTGCTGGGAGAGGTCGTCGTGCCACCTGCCCCTGAGCCAGAACCGAAGCCGCTGGACGAACCACCCGTATTGGTCCGGTTTTGGGTGCCAAAATCCGGTGAGTTGGAGTTTGGTACATTAGGATTGGACTGGGAAGGAATATTGCTGGGATTGTTGAAAACGCCCCGCGGATCGTTGGGTCCAGTGCCATCGGATGAGCCATCGCCATCGCTACCAACACCGCCATTATCGCCGCCACTGCTGTTGCCACCAGCACCGCCGCCACTGCTGTTGCCACCAGCACCGCCGCTGTCACCACCAGCATTGCCACCAGCACCGCCACCAGTAGCGCTACCGCCGCCACCGCCGCCGCCACTGCTGCCACCAGCACCGCCGCTGTCACCGCCAGCCGTGCCGCCAGCACCGCCACCAGTGCTGCTATCGCCACCGCCGCCGCCACTGTTACCGCCGCCAGCACCGCCGCCGCTATTACCGCCGCCACCAGCGCCACCGCCGCCGCCAGCACCGCCGCCACCACCACCAGCACCACCGCCGCCACCGCCAGTAGCGATGAGCTGACTTTCATCAGCATGAGACGGAGCTTCATTTAACTGCCCCAGTGCCAGTGCTGGGAGGCTGACTAACACACCTGCACTCAAAAGTCCTACAAAGCTAAGCAGCTTCTTCACCGCCATTCGATCGCGCTTCTGATACATAAAACGTTCCTCAAGAAAAGTTGCTGAATATGTGTGAAATCCGCTCATGAACCAGGATGAGCAGAAAAGGTTTGCTGACAGAATTAATGGCAAGTCAGCCGCTGAAGTAGCCTAGAAGAATGAACAAAGGAAGTCTTCTTTGTTATCAGCTTGCAGTGCAGAAACATCTTTCCTTCTCTTGGAAGTTAAGGACTATAGCACTGCCTTCGCTCCTATTAAGACACGATAAAACAGCCCGTTCTTTTATTTGTCTATCGAAAGAATGAATCTCTTGCTTCTCGCTATAAACCCTCTGGCAAAGGGCCTATTCTGAGTATGTTTTAAGTGTTGACTACTTAGAAGAACCAAAGAGAAGAACCAAAGGTTTGTATAAACAAACTACAGTTTTAATTTAAATAATTAGGACAGTTTAATGACTGTAATACAATTCTTATCTCTGTAGAAACAGCAATAAAAGGGTGTAATTAATACAGCCTCCAAAGTCCGCCTTTAGATAGACGCTGCTTTATTGGCAGCCTGTAGATCGTTAACAGTTATTTTTTACCGAACTGTTCCTTTTAATGCTTTTGTGTTTTTGGATGCAAGTAGATAGAACCGGAGCAAATGACCACCGATCGCCCACTGGAAGCAACTTTCGCAGCGATTTAAGCCATTTGGGGTAGTCTGCCTGCTCGATCGCCATGCGCTTTAAGTTCAAGTCAGCGCAGTGATACAGGCGGCGGAAAAACTGCGAGCAACCGTGTAAATAATCCAATCGATCGGGAAGAAGGTGTCGCTGCGGGCTTTTGTGAAATAGCCCAGGTCAAGCGTGCGGTTGAAATCTTCCATCGGTTTATTGAAAAATCCAGCAGGGCGAGCTTCATCTCGTACTATCAAATGAAACATTTCAGCCAGGACAAGATTTCGATTTTTTAGCTTACGAGACAGTTCTTTAAACGGCAGAAATCCTGAAGATTCAGAAACACTCGATCGCTTTAGATAGTGAACAGATCTTTGTCGAGTTTTGCCGTCAATTTGTTCCCGGAATTTTTCAAAAGTAGCATCGCATCCGCAATGATTAAGATTGTAGTCTGCTCACGTCTCTGCCCACATTGCTTCAAACTCAGCCGCCTGAAGAGATAAACCAAGGTTTGCAGCAACGCCAAAGTTTGTAGTGTAAACGCGGGGAGTGATCAGCGTTTCTCCGATCGCTTTGCCTTTAACGCGATCGAGTCCAGGAGCCGTTAGCAGCCCATTAACCCTAATGAACTTAGACGTGAAGCGGCAGCGTTAGCAGCGGTAGCAGTCCCAGTCCCAGCCAGAGCCACGATCGCCCCTGACGCCCTATCTGCTGATCAGGAGAGAGCAATGCCTCGATTCGTTCTTCCAAACGATCGAGCGTTAGATCAGTGTTGAAGCCTGCCTGTAGGGTGGGAAACGGAGTTTGGATGTTCTGGACAATTTGCAGCAGAGATTCTGCAACGACGATCGGATCAACGCGCTGAGCTGCCCAAGCGTCTGCCCGCAGTTCTCGCAACAGCAGCAGTTCTTGCCAGAGGGCTTCGGTTTGGGGCAGCCAGAAGGTGATTTGTTCTAACCAGCCCAGCCAAAAAAACCAGAAAGTATCGCGATAGTGGGCGTGTGCCCGCTCATGGGTGAGGACGGCTTCGAGCTGTTCGGAGTTGAGCTGATTCAATAAGCCGCGACTGACCACGAGTTTCGATCGCCAGAAGCCTACCTGCGCTGCAAACGGAATCTCGGTTTCAAGCAGATGACCGCTCGTTTGAGCCACGGCTTCACAGGGGTAGCATTGAACCTGCTGCGCCGATCGCCAGCCTTGCCACGTCCGGTAGAACAGCGTGAGCAGCGCAAATCCGACAACGGCAATCGAAAACAGATAGCCAATCCAGCCCGTGGAAAAGCCCAGCATTGCCCCATCCATGCCCATCCATACCACTGCCCCACTCATCGTCAAGAGCAGCAGCGGTGGCAGAATCAACCGAGTCAGGGCAAATTGCCAGCGCGTTGCCCAATTGCCTTCGCCCGGAACAGAACCACAGCGCAGCAGCAAACCGATCCCGATCGCCAGTCCTGTCAGCAAAAAGTGCATCAGTTTCCCTCCTTGGCTTGGCGGGCTGCTTTTAACCGTTGGGCAATGGCATCTAGCTTTTCGATGCTGGCACAATCGAGCTGATCGGCAAAGGCAGCGACCACATCAGGATTGCCTACTGCTAAAAATCGCTGAAGCTGATCGTGTGCCTGAAACATCTGCGCCTCGCTCCGAGACACAAGCGGTCGCCACTGGAAGGCTCGATCCTGCCGATCGCAGACCAGCCAGCCCTTTTCGCTCAGCCGCCGCAAAACCGTTGTGACAGAGGCATAGGCAAGCTCACGATCGGGATCAGTGAGAATGCGATCGTGAATTTCCTTCACCGTGGCCGAGCCAAGCTCCCACAGAATTTCTAGAATCTCGGTTTCGAGGGGTCCGAGGGACAGGTGTTTCGGGCGACGGGGCGGTAAGGCAGACATGAGAGGTGAATCACAGAATGAAATTCGTATCTCCCAAAGTATAGCTGCGGAATGTCAGCTACTGAGCCAGACCCTTAAACACAAGCTGGCTGAACATTCCCCAGGCGTTCCCCTTGCGGGACGATCTCCCCGGTGAGGCTAAATGCGCGTGCTTCAGTGATCTTGACCTGCACAAGCTGACCCCGCAACTGCTCGATATTGCCCTCAAAGAAAGTGAGTCGATTGCCGCGTGTCCGCCCCATGACCTGCGCTGAATCTTTGGGATTGGGTTCTTCCACCAGGACTTCTTCGATGCGGCCGCCATAGCGCAGCGATCGTTCTGCCGCTTTGGTTGCCACCAGATGATTCAAACGTTGCAGGCGATCGGCTTTCCCGTCTTCAGAAAGCTGATTGTCCCACAGGGCGGCGGGAGTGCCGGGGCGGGGCGAGTAGGCAGCCGTATTGAGCTGATCGAAACCGATATCTTCGACGAGCTTCAGCGTGTTCTCAAACTGTGCTTCTGTCTCGCCAGGGAAGCCGACGATCGCATCTGCGCTAATGGCAGCATCGGGCATATAGCGACGAATCATGTCGATAATCCGGCGATATTTTTCATGGGTGTAGCCGCGTGACATTGCCTTCAGCACCTCGTTATCGCCCGACTGAAACGGAATGTGGAAATGCTCGCACACCTTAGGCAACTCAGCGCAGGCACGAATCAGCCGTTCAGTGAAATAGCGAGGGTGGCTGGTGGCAAATCGGAGGCGATCGATTCCCGGTACGTCATGCACAAAGTAGAGCAGATCGGTGAGCGTGTGCAGATGCCGCCCGTCTGCGGTCGCTCCCGGTAAATCGCGTCCGTAAGCGTCGATGTTTTGCCCCAGCAGCGTCACTTCTTTGTAGCCCTGCCGTCCTAGCTCCTCCATTTCTGCGCGGATTGCCTCTGGAGTACGAGACTGCTCCACTCCCCGCACATTGGGAACTACGCAGTAGGTGCAGCGTTCATTACAGCCGTAGATTACATTCACCCAGGCAGTCACGGCACTATCGCGGCGCGGCTTGGTAATGTCTTCAAAAATATGGACAGGCTCGGTTGCCACAATCTGATTTCCGGCAAACACCTGCTCTAGCAAATCTTGCAGACGATTGGCGTGCTGTGGTCCCATTACGAGATCCAGTTCAGGAACGCGACGCAGCAGCGATTCTCCTTCCTGTTGAGCGACGCAGCCTGCCACAATCAGCGTCAGGTCAGGCTGTTCGTGTTTGCGCTTTGCCTGCCTGCCCAGGTAGGAATAAACTTTTTGCTCGGCGTTGTCCCGAATTGTGCAGGTGTTGTAGAGGATAACGTTTGCCTCATCGGGAGACTCTGACCACGCAAACCCCATGTTTTCTAAAATGCCTGCCATCCGCTCGGAATCAGCTTTGTTCATCTGACAGCCGAACGTGGTGATGTGATAGCGACGGAGAGAATCAGTCATAGGTTTGTGAAATGGTTTGTGAAATCAGAGCGTGCTGAATCAGAAAAGAGAAATGAACTGGGGAATTGTCCGTTTCTTATTATAGGTTTTGTGGTAGGTTCCTCTTTCCCTGGCGATCGTTTCCCCTCCGAATTCCTTCTAAAAATTTCCCACAAAAAATCCCGGCAATAAAACCGGGAGATGTCCAATGGTGTGCTTGAGTGGCAGTGTTCCCACGTCTGTCCAGAAACAAACAGCAGTATCCAGCAGTAGTATCCGAAGCCCACAAAAAACTTGCCCCCGCATGACTGCCATGAGGCGGCTCCCCGATTTGCAGGGCTGTTCTATGTATGGCTCACGATCGCGCTATGCCTCAAGATCGCGACGCTCAGTCTGTTGCCTTCAGGGATTTCCTGCTGTTATTGGTTCTGGAAAAGCTACAAACCAGTGGTTTTCCTTCCTTAACCATCCTTCCTTAACCCAATTGAATCCACTCACTATTGGAGAATGAAGCTGTAGACGTTTGTAAATATTGTTTGCGTTTTGTAAACAATTCGTGCAATATATGCGTAGAGGTGAGTACGCAAGAGTTCTTCTCTTGAGTCCAAATCTCAAGTTCAACTTTGGAGCCAGTATGGTTCGGAATCGGTGTGGTTCAGAACCAGTATCGTCTGGAACCAGTATTGTCCAGAGCAGCAATTCGGGAGGTTGAAATGGGGAATCGATTTGAGGAACCCATTTAAGACTAGTTCTCAGGACTCGTTCACTCCCTTCTAGAACTTGAGATACGAAAACGATTCGGCGATCGCTGAACGAATTTACTGCAAACTCACTGCAAATTCACAGCTCAGCTCCATTAGGAGCGATCGCAGCCACTCTTGCAAACAAGCACTCTTGTAGATAAGCACTATGACTTACAGCACAGATTTTCGTCTCTCTATCGTTTCCAACCCTTACTTATCAAGCAATCTAGCGGATCCCGTTACCGCAACCACTGCTCAGTTTAAGCAGCTCACCGTTGACGACCAGCTTGCTGTGCTCTGGTATGCCTATACGGAAATGGGACGATCGATCACGCCTGCCGCTCCGGGTGCTGCACGGCTCCAGTTTGCAGAGGGCATTCTGGCACAGATCAAGAAAATGGCTTACGACGACCAGCTTCAAGTTATGCGCGATCTGGCAAGCAACGCAAACACCCCGATCAGCCGCTCCTATGGGGTTCTCAGCGTCAACACTAAGCTGGCTTTCTGGTATCAGCTAGGCGAAATGATGGTGCAGGGCACAGTGGCTCCCATGCCTGCGGGCTACCAGCTTTCTGAGGCAGGGCGATCAGTGCTGGAGATGATCAAGCAGCTCGATATGGGTCAGCAAATTACCGTCCTACGAAACACCGTGGTTAATATGGGCGTTGATCCGCTGGCTGACTAAGCTCCGGCGCATTGTTCAGCAAACCAATTGCTTAATCCAGCGGGGTGGGTGAATGCCTGCTCCGCTTATTTCTTGATCGACAGGTTTCCCTCGAAGGCAGGATGTTTGCAGTCGCTCAATCGCGTTTGATCAGAAAAACAAAATTTCGATCGGGCTGTTTGAGAATTCATTGCCGTTACCCGGACTGCTCCCTAACGCCACTTCTTGGGGAACCGAGCCTGCTTTAGGGATTCAAAGTCCCCTAAGGTTGACGGGCTTTAGGGGGTGTAAAACTTTTCCCACTGCTCAAACATCCTCTAAGACTCTTGCCCTCGAATTTTTCCGACCTCAAATTTTTCAGAAAGGAATGGAGAACCGCATGGATCGCGTTAGCCCTGCTGATCAAGTTACTGCTGACCAGACCTATCCAGATACTGCACAGCCGATGCTTACCCCTGATCAACCTGATCAAACCGATGCTCAGCCTGAGAGCCAAATCGACCGTGAGACAGAAGCCGTTATTCAGCAGTATTTTGAGACGTTTAACACAGGAAACTTTGCCGCGATCGCAGGACTTTTTGCCCCAGAAGGTGCGCTGTATCCTCCGTTTGAATCGGCTGTAGTCGGACCGGATGCCATTGCTGCTTATCTGAACCAGGAAGCGCAGGGAATGACGATCGAGGCGCGGCAGTGCGTTCAGAACCTGACGGAAACGGGCGAAATCGAAGTTCAAGTGGCAGGCAAGGTGCAAACGCCTTTGTTTGGGGTGAATGTCAGGTGGTTGTTTGAGTTGAATGATCGTCTCGAAATCCTTAGCGTTCGCATCAAACTACTGGCTGCCCTGGAAGATCTGCTAAAGCTAAAGCAGTAGAGGACCAAAACAGCAGGAACAAAAGAGGCTGAACTGGCGTAATACACTTTATTACTAGTTGCTATTTCTGGTACTGTCGCTTCAATCCTGCTCGATCGTCCTCGTGTCTCATCGGAGTCAAATCGTGCGACGATAGAATCTCTGGTGTTTTTGCTTTGATAGGATTATCCTGTGAACTGGATCACGCTAAGAACAGCCAGTACGCAGTGGGAGGCGGAGCTAATGCAGCAAATGCTAGAAGCTCAGGGCATTCCGACTCGCCTTGTGTTTGACCGGGCAATGCCGCACTGGGGTTGTGGTGTGCCTTTTACGCTGCAAGTCCGCGTTCAGGATCAGTGGACTGCTCTCTTCCTGCTCAGCCCCATCGAAGAAAACCTTGAAGAAAGCGTTTGAGAAGCTAAATGTCTCTATTTGACTGGTTTGCCAATCGACGAAAATCGGGTTCGACGAACACGGAGCGACAGGAGCGCGAAATCGCAGACGGCTTGTGGAGTAAATGCCCTGACTGCAGCGTTCTGACCTATACCAAGGACCTGCGGGCAAATCAAATGGTCTGCGCCGAGTGCGGTCATCACCTAAGAATTTTTAGCGAAGAACGCATTTACCAACTTATTGATCCAGGAACCTGGAAACCGCTGGATACCCAAATCTTGCCAACCGATCCGCTGTCGTTCCGCGATCGAAAATCCTATGGTGATCGACTGCGAGAAACCCAGGAGCGGATTAAGCTTACCGATGCCGTTCAAACCGGACTGGGACAGCTCGACGGTCTGCCGATCGGCTTGGGCGTGATGGATTTCCGCTTTATGGGCGGCAGTATGGGATCGGTGGTGGGCGAAAAGCTGACCCGCATGATCGAGCGATCGACCCGCGAACGGCTGCCAGTCATGATTATTTGCGCGTCGGGCGGAGCCAGAATGCAAGAAGGAATGCTGAGCCTGATGCAAATGGCAAAAATCTCTGCTGCCCTGGAGCGACACCGGGAATCTGCGCTGCTGTACGTTCCGGTTCTCACCCACCCCACGACGGGCGGCGTGACGGCAAGCTTTGCCATGCTGGGCGATGTGATCCTGGCAGAACCCAGTGCAACGATCGGCTTTGCGGGGCGGCGCGTCGTAGAACAAACCCTGCGCGAAAAGCTGCCCGACGATTTCCAGACTTCGGAATATCTGCTGACTCACGGCTTTGTGGATGCGATCGTCCCCCGCACTCAGCTCAAGAAAACCCTGGCACAGCTTATCCGCCTGCATCAGCCCTACCCCTCGCCAACCGCAACCCATCCGAATCATTTTGTCCATGTGCCGGAGACGATGCCAGTGAATAGCAGAGTACAGTAGGGGCGATTGCTAATTTAATTTACGGTGACGTAGGATGTGTTAGCGCAGCGTAACGCGTCACTAGAAACCAATCTGCCTCGCCCCGTGTTTCCTGCCGAGTGCCCACCCGATCGAACAGGTTTTAGATTCAAATTTTCTGCCGCAGTAGGACGATCGCATCCAAAGTTAATTGGATTAGTGGTGCGTCATGCTACTTGCGCCAAACCATTCTTTCAGCCAAGCCTGCATCTGCTGAATTTCCTGCTGCTGGCTGGAGGCAATCTGTTCGGCGAAGGGGCGGACGGGTTCGTGCTTCACTAGATTTTGGCTAAGGAGCTGTTGCGACATCGTTACGGCTCCCTTGTGATGCATGACCATGCCTTCAAGGAATGCTCGATCGAGCGCGTCTCCTTGAAGCTGGGTTAGATCGCCCATCATCGGCTGATAGTTTGCCTGGGTTGGCTGTCCGGGATACCATTCGCTCAGCCACTTTTGCATTTGCTGAACTTCTGTGGACTGCACCCGGATCACTTCTTGAGCAAACTGCTTCATTTCAGGACGATCGCTGCGCTCCAGCATGATTTTGGCAGAGTCGATCGCTTCCTGATGGTGCGGGATCATTTGGGTCAGGTAGTCTTGCTCGCTGCTCACCTGCATTTCGTGCATCATTTGATTGTGAGCATTCCCGCCCTGAGCCTGCATTTGCGGGGAGTGGTTGGAATGATCCATCTGCTGAGCCTGATTTTGTTCGGGCATTGCACAGCCCATCAGGGTGGTGAGGGCAGTTGCGGTCATTAAAATGAGTTTCGATCGCATGATTCTTTACTCCACAGAAATCTACAAGTCGGGTCAGGATGCACTTTTGCGGCTGAATTTGCCCACCGATCACTTCATCGCCCTGCCAATCAGCTTGCGAATTGCCTGGGAGGTTTGTCTTTTAGCGCAACTTGCCAAGAGACAACCGAGGAGAACACAAGCGATGGCGATCGCAGACGTTTTATCATACCCCTGGAAAACGAGTTTCTGAACGGTAAAAAGAAACAGAAACAGCGTGACAAATAACAAAGAAAAGTACGCCGCGCTTGTCCCCAGGACAATCAGCATATCCATCGTTGTGGAATGTCGCTTGAACGTTTTAGAAGTTAGTAAGGAATGAGAAACGGATTAGTTAACGGTGTAGCCTGCGGCGACGATCGCTGCTTTCACAGTCGTTTCTGGGGCTGCAGTTTCGATATTCACCTGCTTGGTTGCTGGATCAGCCGCCACTTTTGCACCCGGATCGATCGCTGTTACCGCATTTGTGATTGTCGTTGCGCAGGCAGAGCAAGCCATATCGGGAACCGTAAATTGTAGGGTCATGATTTTGTCTCCACTAAAAAAGTCTTCGATTCAGGTCAAATCACTGCTTCAGGAAAGCTCGATCGGCATGACTTGAACTCCCACTTCTATCCTGAAGGCTCCAGTCGGGTGGAGAGTCAAGGGGGAGCTGCAAAAGAAAATGGGTCGGGGGAGCAAATGGGTCGTTTGTTGTTGGCAGAAGCCAAAGAAGCACAACTTTCAGCACTCGCTGCATAGCAGAGCTTCATTAAAGTTTACTTTTTCGGCGGTTCAAACCTGTTCTTCCGGCAGACGAGAAATGGTGAGAAATTGCTTAATTTACGATCGACAAAGGTTCAAGCGGCGTCTTCATTTCTCTAGGAAATGGGGATTCAGAGGGTGTGAGGCAAACAGCATGAAGCGGGAATCCAGTCGTTTTTCGCAGCAGGCCATTAATCGCATTGCTGAAATCGCGATCGCCAGTCAGTTAAAGCAGGACGTTGACCTCAGCGTTAATATTGCAGCAACACTGAAGCAATTGGCAAAGGGGCAAATTGATGCGATCGTCATCTTGATCGAGAGATTAGTGCTGTCTAGAAACTTGAAGACCGAGGCATTTCAGCTTGATATCGGTGCGGTGACGGTGAAACCCCTAAGTGCGCTGAAGGGACAGATCAAACTGCTGCATCCTTCGCAGGGAAAGCTGAGCGTTGTAATTAACGAGAACGATCTGACCACTGCGCTTAACCAAGCAATCGCGCAAAATTCTCCTCAATTGAATCAAATCACTTCACCTGTTCGCTGCTCACTGGTTAATAATACAATCACGATTCAACTCAAGCCGAATCCCTTGTCTGATGAAACAGAATCGATCGTGTTAATGGCATTGCCCCCTTCAGAACAGAAATCCAAACAGGGAATTGTCTGGCAGCATTCACTTTCTTCTCATCCGTCTTCTCAGCAGTCAAATCCAAGCTGGGCTTCTGACGTGATTGCCAGCCTCGATCGGCTTTTGAATCTAAAGGACTTTGAACAAAAAGGGCTATTTCTCACCGTCCAAGAAATACAAATTGCTGACGGTAAGCTGCGGCTTAATGCAGATGCATTTATTCAAGAGTTTCCTCCTGATTAAGCGCGAGCGTCTTTTATTGTTTTTGATTTAATCCCCTTTAATCTCCAATTGATTCACCTGGCTATGACTCACTTTGGTATTATTTGCCCTCCGTTGTCCGGTCATCTTAATCCCCATGCTGCGCTAGGACGAGAGCTACAGGCTCGTGGGCATCAGGTCACTATGCTGCAAATCCCCGATCTGGAACTCAAGGTGCGATCGGAGGGCTTGCAGTTTGCGCCAATCGGCTCTCGCTATCAGCCCGGAATGCTGGCAAAGACAATACAGCAGCTTGCAACGCTAAGCGGTATCCCGGCACTGGAACAGTCGGTTACGTTTTGCGCTGAAATCGCCACGATTTTGTGTGAAGATGCTCCTGCTGCGATCGCTGCTGCCGGAATCGAATTTTTGATTGTGGATCAGCTTGAGATTGTGGGGGAGACGATCGCCGAAGCGATGGGACTACCGTTTGTGTGCGTGAGCTGCGGTCAGCTCATTCATCGTCGTGCCGAGATGCCGCCTTTTTTCATGGGCTGGAGCTACAATCTGGCAGCCTGGGCAAAACTCCGCAACCAGTTGGCTTACTGGATTTTCGATCGCCAGTCTCAGCCGATTTTGCAGACGATTAATCGCTATCGAGAGCAGTGGCAGTTGCCGCCTTATCGCCAGCTTTATGCGTCTCGCGCTCGATTGGCGCATCTGTGTCAGCAGCCTGTCGCCTTTGATTTTCCCTGTCCTGATTTGCCGCCACATGTTCACTATCTGGGACCGTTTCGCAATCCGTCTCCCCGCGCTGTGCCGTTTCCGTTTCATCGTTTGACAGGACAACCGCTGATTTTTGCGTCGCTGGGCAGCATTCAAAACACCAAGCAGGAAATTTTTCGTCAGATTGCGGCTGCCTGTGCCGAACTCGATGTGCAGCTTGTGATTGCTCACGGAGGCGGCATGAGCGAAACCGCGATCGCAGAGCTTTTTGGAGAGCCGATGCGAAGCACTTCCCCCGATAAGGTAATTGTCGTCGAATATGCCCCCCAGTTTGATGTGATTGCCCAGGCAAGTCTAACCATTACCCACGGCGGATTAAATACGGTACTGGATTCGCTCAGCCACGGAGTGCCGATCGTCGCAATTCCGATCACGTTTGAGCAGCCCGGAACTGGGGCACGCATTCGCTGGACGGGCGTAGGCGAAGTTATGCCGGTCGATTACTCCTTACGAGGAAGTGCGCCGCATCAACTTGATGTGCCAATGCTCAAAGCCACGATTCAGCAGGTTTTAACCGAACCGGTCTATCGCCAAAATGCCCGACGAATTCAGCAGGCGATCGAACAGGCTGGAGGGGTGCGCCGGGCAGCGGATATTATTGAGCAGGTCATAGGACGGAATCGAAAGGCGATCGCCGTCTCAGCCGTTTAACCATTTCAGCCGTTTAATTGGACAGCAACGCCATTCCCCGATCAAACAGCATCCGCGCATAGTCTGTCCAAATTCCCTGCCCCCAGTAGCGAAAGCAGCTTGTTTGCAGCAGCAGGTTGTAGAGCAACGCTTCCTGATAGTCAGGCTGGCGCGTGACCGCAGGATCTTGTTCGACTTGCCGATCGTATTTCTGATGAAAGGCGACGCTGAGCTGTGCCATTGGCTCCAGCACGTTTTCATAGCCCTGAACCCAACTCAGATGATTCGTCCAGGAGGCTCCGTCCATGTGAAAGTGGGGGTCGGTTTGCTGGAAGTGGGCGATCGCTTGTTGGACTGCTTCAGGCGTGGTGTGCTCCAGGTCAATAGACTGCCAGATTTTGTGCTGCTGCACTGCCTGACAGGTCGGGAAATCTGCGGGATGAATGCCTGCCGCTTCAATCAGTTCTAAATACTCTGTGCCGTTCATCGGAACTGTTCCTGTTGTGCCGCCGCCTCCGTCACGAATCTCGTGATAAACGCGAAACAAATCACGCGGATACTCATTCATCATCACGCCGCCATTTTCGCCGTCTGCAATTTGGGTGACGAGTGAGGGAATGGCTTTATCTTGTAGGGTTTGGCTATTTTGGATAACCTGTTTACCGCGTCCTTTTGCCTCAAAATAGGGCTGCATCTGGGCGACTAGTTTGGTATCCGACCCCTGCGTTTTGACCAGAGCTGTAATGCTAATGATTTCACCGTGGGAGTTTCGCGCAACCAGGCGATTCGGCAAATATTTCTGATCCTGAGACAGCGGCGAACCGTCCAGATTTTCGATCGAATGTTCCTGCACCATCAGCCAGCGATAGCCGCAATCGAGCAACGCTTGAATATAGGCATACAGCGTATCGGGATGATTGGGCAGGTGCATTTCGGGCGGCGAAAAACCTTTGACTCGCTTTAGCGCATCGATACCAAAGATTGCTGCAAACTGATGCTGCCATGCTTGAAGATGTAACTTTAAATCGGCGATCGGCGTAGAAGGTACAACGGCATGACTCCACAGCGTTCCCAGCCATTCCACATGGAGGTAATAGGCAGGATCACAGGCAATTCGCTTCAGCTTGTCTAAAACGTCCGATCGCCCCATCTGGTGCAGTCCCCAGAGCAAGTTTCCCGAATAGTCAAGCATAATGCGCGGATTGCAGCCCTCACTCACCAACTGCGGAATGAAATCCCCCATGCGCCCATAGCACCAGGCAAACGGATCAGCGTTGTGGTTATCTCCTTCGTGAGGATGTTCATACATATGTTGGAGATTGCTAATTAATCCTCCGTTGATACCTGCGGGAATAGTAGGCTGGTGCATATGTAGGGCACAAGCAAATCCAGCAGTGATATTTTCCAACGATAAATTAGTAATGGGCAAAAATAATGGTTCTTGATGGTGGGTAATCGATCGCAGTTCGTTTTCCCATCCACTAATTTGAGGAAAGTTCGATCGCAGTTCAGGTGATGAAGAGAGGGATAACATAGAAATTCTTAGTGTGCAAAAAGAGGTGAATCAGAGTGGAGAGAGCGTGAATCAGGGTGGGAAGCGTGTGGAGAGAGAGATGAATCGAATCGCCAAACGAGTAGATTTAAGAAATTGAAATTTTAGAAACTGATGGGTATTTCTGCGGCGATCGGTTTCAGCGTTCTACTTAACGATACAGACAATTCCTGATTCTGGCTGAATCTTCCCTGCTCTAAGTCCTAATCTGGATTTCAAAGCCCCCTAGCATTGGGGAATTTAGGAGCAATGTAGAACCTCTGAAACTCCTCAACCAGCCTCTCAAGCCTCGCTAACGTTTCAGCAAATTCGGAATTCCCTCACAGCCGCCGGGAATCGTTTGGCGTGTTTTGGAGCCACCCCAGGCACAGCAGTAAAATCGCTGTTCATCCGAGAGCCGCTGTACGCCTGTAAAGTCAGCATCTTCGATCACGGCTCCGGTGTATTCACCTGTTTCGTAGTCTGGAAAGTCTTTCGGCGTGCGCGGCGTGGCAGTTTTGACCGAACCATAGTAGAACCGGACATGAGACAAGTCAGACCCGGCAAAGTTGGCTTCACAGAGAACCGTCCGGGCAAAGTTGGCACGAACCAGCTCACACTGGCTCAGATTCGCTCGAATCATATTGATGTCGCTGAGGTCAGCCCCCCGCAGATCTCCCCCTGCCAGATTTGCCCCCGCCAGCATTACCCCCAGGTTAATCACGCGAACGCCCGTCAACCGATCTTCGGCATAGCCACCGGAGCCATCGAGAATGGCGCGTCCCAATCGCTCATCGCGTCTTAAAGGAGTAAGCAGTCCAGCCCCAGAGAGAAAGCGAAGAACTTTTGCTTTACCGCCTGCATCAAGGCTGCCCAAAATCGCGGCAGTGCGCCCTTCTGCGATCGCCCGCTCCATTGGGAAATCTTCCAGTAAGCCGTCGTCGTTGAGGGTGAGTTCGGCGATTCCCTGAAAATAGGCGTCGATCGTCTGCTGCTGCGTAATGATATTTTGCTGGCTGGCAAGGCGATTTTGCTCGATCGTCAGCCGCTTCGAGGTAGTGTACTGCTCCCAGGTGACATACAGCGCAACAATCGCAATCAAAATTTGACCGATCGCACTTAAAAGATTGCTGAACACATCAATGCGCTCCCAGCCAAGCTGAGCAATCTGATTTCGCACCGATTCAGCCCACGGACTGGTCCAGAGTAGCACCAGCGTTGCAACAACGACTCCTGCAATAGCAGTAATCAGCCGTCTGTGCGATCGAGTCACCTTTTCCAGATGGGGCAGCAGCGTCACTGCCAGCACCCAGAGCGATAGAAACAAGGCAACTCCGGCGGCAATTTCTCCCAGCCAAATCAGCCCAAAGCTGAAGCTAATCACCATCAAAATTAGGGCGATCGAAATCAGTAAACCCACACGCAACTCCTCATGCCAACTGTCCTTGTGTTTTGGATTAATGATCTTGATGGGTTTATTGTGCAGGAATTTCGTGGCGATCGGAAAATCGTTTTGCAAAATCAATCCAGCGAAGCAGTTCCGATGAAGGATTAGCAATAGACAGGTTCGCGTTAAAATAATTCTTTTCTAGAAGTCCAGGTAGGGAAGGTATCAAAGTATGAAAAAAGGTATGAAAAAAGAAGAAAAAGAAAAACTTTCCTTTAACAGTATTCATGAATTAACGGAAAATTTAACATTAGGTGAACTGGCTCAGCAAGTGATTACCGAACAGTTCCACCGAATGAGCAAGCCTGCAAAACGCGTTCTGGAAGATACCGATCCTGAACACCTGCATCAAATGCGGGTCAGCACACGCCGCCTCAGAACCGCAATGCAAATTTTCGATCGCGCCATCCTACTGCCCAAAAGAGCTGACCGCAAACAAGTTCGTAATCTGGCTCGAATTTTAGGCGCAGTGCGCGATCTCGACGTGCAAATTGCCAGCCTGCAAAATGAGTATCAGCCCCAATTTGAACAGACTGAACAAAAACAAATCCAATTTGCAATCAAGGCATTAAAAAAGCAGCGAGTTACCGCGTTTCAGGCGATGAAAACTGCGCTGAACGATCGCCCCTACAAAGCTCTACAAACTGCGTTTACAAACTGGATTGAGCAGCCCAAATTTCACCCGATCGCTCACCTGCCGCTGCTCACCGTGCTGCCGGATGTACTGAGTCCTTTAGTTGCTGAAGTGCTGCTTCATTCTGGTTGGACAATTGCACAAGACAACATTGCCGTTGAAAGCGAAACGCTGCACGACCTGCGAAAAGTCTGCAAACATGCCCGCTATCAAACCGAATTCTTCAAGCCGTTTTATGGCGAACCATTCCATAACTGGATCGAAGAAATTAAACAAATTCAAGATCGGCTCGGCAGCTTCCAGGATACACAAGTGCTGCAATCGTTACTAAATGAGGCGATCGGCAATCAGGCTGAATTACCCCAGCTCCAGGAAAAAATTCAGCAAACGCAAGCCGAAGCCCTCTCCACCTGGGATGCAACCCGCCAGAAATATCTGGATCAAAACTTCCGCTATCACCTACACCAAATGCTGTTGCACCCCACGCTGCACCGCGATCGAGTTCATCCAGAACTTGTGGGGGAAATTTCCTCGAATTGAGAGAAGACATTGCAGCGAAAACAGTCGATTCCCATTGAATGGGAGCGGGCATCCAATCTGCCTGACCAGGCAGCAATGTAGGAGCTTGGCGGCTCCGCAAATCTCTTCTCAAGTTCGCGGAATCGATTTGTGTAGAAACATCTGTCGCGATCGTCCCAGCAGAACCGAAGTTAGGGTGGTGTCAATTCGTTCTACTTCATAGCCTGCTTTGCTATAGAGCCGTCGGGCGCGGGCGTTGTCCTCAAGAACGTGCAGATACAAATCCTGATAGCCCCAGTCGAGCGCAACCCGCTCGCAGACCCGCAAAAGCTGCTGAGCTACTCCCTGCTGCCGATATTCTGCTAGCACCGCCAGATTTGACAGATAGAGATAGGGCGATTGGCGCAAAAAGGGCGATCCGGTCTTGAGCGAAATTTCGACCGTGCCGACCAGTCGATCGCTGCCCGCTACAGCAAGCTGAGGCGACTCCGAAGCCCGCGACTCAAACACCGCCTCTTGCGAAGACATCCGCCGCACTGCCACTAGACAGGCGTAATGAGCCTGAGTCGATCGCTTCGCAGTTCCCCCCTGAGATAATCGCATCCGCATTCGCATATCTTCGTAGATCCCCTGTCGCAGCAAGGGATACAGCCAACCCATCGTCCCTGTGGAACTATGAAAGCTGCTGGTCAAAACTTCTGCCAGGTTGGTTAAATCCTGCTGTCTTGCTGCCCGCACGTAGAAAGGCGAACTGCCAGACGAATCGATTGCCCGATCGATCGCCGGATTGGCAGCAGCATGGACCAGTTCCTCTTCTTGCGAATCTGGCAGTTGGGAATCAGAAAAATCTGGGAAAGCGTCAGTGGGCAAGGTAGACATCTCGCAACGGAAAACAGGGGCAATATTCAGGACTCGGCGAAGAGACTGAACCGGAAAAATGAGAATGGAGGGGAATTTCCCTATTCTAGTCTCTGAAAAACTTGTCCTGACTGTGCAATGCTGCCAATTTTTGATGTGCTAGGAGAAATCTGATGAATTTATCTATAAGCCCATCGCTTCTTATACCGCAGCCTTAATTGCAGTTCGATCGTAAAGGTTGTGCCCCGCCTGACTTCAGAGGCAATGCTCAGTTTGCCCTTATGTTTCTCCAGAATAATCTGATGGGCGATCGCCAGTCCCAAGCCTGTACCTTTGCCAGCAGGCTTAGTCGTAAACAGAGGCTCAAACAGTTGCTTTTGGATGGAATCAGAGATGCCATTCGCGTTATCGGCAATTTGAATTACAGCTTGATGATCCGTGGTCGAGGGTCAGTCTCCTGTGCCCTTGAGTCGATGTTGCAAAATCAGCAGCGTACGCGCAAAGGCGGGATGTTGCTAACGATGCCGAATGTTGCTGACAATAAAATTAATGGGGTTATTAATTTCATGGACAATTCCTGCCACTATTTCCCCCAGGCTAGAGCGTTTTTCCTGCTGCACGAGCTGCACCTGTGCCTGTTGCAGGGCTGTAGTTCGATCGGTTAAACAAAAACACCCCCATTAAGGAGGTGTCGTCAACCAGCTAACTTAGATCAAACTTGAAAGAAGATCGAACTTGAATGAGGAACTCTAGTGGCTTAACCCCATTCGCTGATCAGAACGAGTCAGCATGGACTGCTGCCGCTGCTTTTCAGAGCGATGGTGATTCATCATCAGCACCCGTGCCCGCTCTTGAACCGACTGTGCAGGAGTCTGCTCGGTTTGAGTTTCAGTGGCAGGAGTTGGATTTGCCGTATAAGCCACGCCGCGATAAAGCAGATCTAGCGTTGGCTGAAGCACCAAAGCCTTGTTGGATTTACGGAACCGAATGTCTAGCCCGCGATATTTGCCAACTTGGGTGGCATCGCCATATTCAACTTGAGGAGCGTTGTATTCGTAGCTCACGCCGCGATAGGTCAGTTTCATAGTCTTCGCCTCTTTTCTGCGTAGATGATGGGAATGAAATGAGGCGCGTTCCTTCAGGAAAATTTTTGGGCTTTTGTCTTTTTAGCTTCTAGTTTTTTCCCTACTTCCGTCCTTTTCGATCGCCCCCGGTGCTTTGCTGACAATCTAGCTTTAGCTGATCTAGCTTTAGCGGTCTAGCTTTAGCAATCCAAAATTTACGACCTAGATTAGGATGAACGATTCACTTTCTGTATCTATTGTTACGGTTTCAGATTCTCCTGTCAACAAAAACTCGATCGGTTGTCACGAATCTTTAGTATCGGGTTGCCCCCCCTAATTCAAACTCCGATCGCACCTGCCACCGCTGCCCCTCATGAATCAGCAAAATTAGGCGATTGCTTACAAACTCAAATTCAACCGATCGCGCCTGAAGCTCTGCCCAAGCAGCCTTGAAGATCAGCTTGTTGATATTCCGTGAAGCCACCGTGAGATGGGGCGAAAAGCCGCGCTGTTTGTTCTTCGGGTCACGAATGCCAATCTGCTCTAAATCCTGTATAAGGACAGCCTGAAGGGCTAGGAGTTCCGGGGTTTTTAACACGTTCAGGTACAGCACCCTCGGCGCAAATGCTCCAAAGCCAGAGATGGTCACCGGGACGGGCGAGCGGGTTTGGGCAAACTGCCGCAAGCGATTCTCTAACTCAAAAACCTGCTCGAATTCCCACAGAAAAGGTGGCTGAAGCGTGACGTGGGGCGGAGCCTTGGCAGTGCGAGTCTGAAAGCGCTCGGTCAGCTCCTGAATAGTGCGATCGGCGTAATCCTGGACTGCTTGAGGGGGAATGAGGGCGATGAAGAAGCGGGTAGACATTGGTGCGTCTCTCAAATTTTGAGTACACTATGATAGCCCTACAGTTAATTGCCCACACTGTAAAATCAAGCAACCTTACTCTACACCTAGCGTATCAGTCATGAAACTCACTCTGTTGCCTGCACTCGCCGTTCTGACCGTTACTGGCTGGGGATCGGCTGCACTCGCTGAAAACTTGGAGCACGTTCAGCAGTTGATTGAGACCAAGCAGTGTTCGCAGTGTGAGCTAAGCCAGGCGGGATTAGTTTATGCCAGTCTCTCAGGGGCAAATTTGCAAAATGCGAATCTGGTGCAGGCAAACCTGAGCCGATCGAATTTGAGTGGGGCAAACCTGCAGGGGGCAAATCTGGCGGGGGCGGCACTGGTGAACGCAAACTTAAGCGGAGCCGATTTGAGCGGGGCTGACTTGAGAAATGCAGATTTGCGGGGGGCAATTTTGAACGGGGCAATGATTCAGGGGGCAAACCTGGACGGGGCAAATGTGCTGCAAGCGGTAGGACTTCCGGCGATGATCGCCACCCCTGAAAATCTTTATCGCTTTGGGCTGGCAGAGGCGCAGCGCGGCAACTTTCGAGGTGCAATCAGTAATTACGATCAGGCTTTAACGCGGAACCCTACCTTTGCTCATGCTTACCTGGCGCGGGCAATGGCACGGATGCGCTTGAGTGATGATGCGGGGGCGATCGGTGATGCTCAAAGTGCCCAAGAACTTTACACCACCCAGGGCGACAGCCAGGGACAGGAGCTTTCAGCTCAATTTATTACCAGCGTTCAGGCGTATCAGGAAGCAGAGCAGCAACGGCTTAAGGCGGCAAACGGTCAGGGCGGCGGCGGGGGCGGCAATTTCTTCAGCTTCCTGGGATCAGTGGCAGGACTGGCACTGCAAATTTTTCTGCAAGGTAGCATGGGTGGCTTGGGGCTGTAGAGCTAGCTAGACGCGCTGGTATAAAACCGCAGCGCAAACCGCC
Source organism: Leptolyngbya sp. ST-U4 (assembly GCF_039962215.1). Classification (NCBI taxonomy): domain Bacteria; kingdom Bacillati; phylum Cyanobacteriota; class Cyanophyceae; order Leptolyngbyales; family Leptolyngbyaceae; genus Leptolyngbya; species Leptolyngbya sp. ST-U4. The sequence goes on along the minus strand of NZ_JAMPKZ010000001.1, from coordinate 537,349 downwards.
AGAAAGAACGGGCAAACAGCAAAAGCACGATCGCCAAAATCCCCGCGCCAGCGATCCACAAAACCTGCGCCCGGCTCAGCAGCACTTCAGCCGGAATCGTGGTCAGGAACGCAACCGGAACCACAAAGGTAAAAAAGACGCGGTACGCCACTGGATAAGCCGCCATCGGATATCGTCCGGCTTCTAGCAGCCCCCGCAGCACTTCGGTGACGTTGTAGATTTTGACAAACCAGATGCTCGTCGCGCCCAAAATAAACCACAGGCTATAGAGAATCAGCAGCCCAAACAGAATCGGAATCACACTGGCAACATAGGCGATCGGCGGCAGATTTAGCCTTGTTCCCGCATAGCCAATCAGAATCAGCCCAAAGATCAAATCAGGCAAACCCCAGGGCGAAATCCTCCGCAGCGACAGCCAAAACTGAGAGCTGATCGGTTTCAGCAGCACAAAATCGAGCGTGCCTTTTTGCACCTGATCCACAATTTGATTCAGGTTCGGAGCCAGCAGCGTTGCGGAAAATCCTTGAAGAATGGTAAACACGCCCAGCACCAGCAGTGCCTCTTCCCAGCTCCATCCCTGAAACTGATAGCCCGTCTGATAAAACAGCGACAGACTGAACAAACTACCTGCCAGACTGCCAAAACTAGTAAGGGCAGCAATCAAAAAATTAACCCGATACTCTAGCTCGGCTTCCAAAGCGGTTGACCAGAAAAGTTTGAGGACGCGCCAGTATTGCTTTAGGGGATTTGGCGATCGATTCGATTGCTTTTGAGTCGCACGGGCTTGAGTCATAAGGAAATGAAAAAATGTTAGGGCGGTTTGGTCGCCGATTAATTGGGGGTGAATTCAGTGTGAGATTTCCTCCTATTATCAATCTGTGACCCGGCAACCTGATCTACCGCTCTGCACAGCTTCCGTAAATTTGCTGCCTTCAGGTGCAATCGATCGCTGTCATTATGGAGCAATGCCCAAGGCGTTAGCCAGTCTTACCCCATCGTAAAACCCCATGCGAGAACGGATTGAACAGCTCGTTCAGAATTTAGGACAAACGATCGTCGGCAAAGAAGAGGCAATTCGGCTAGTGCTGGTGGCTCTGTTGTCGGGTGGACATGCGCTGCTGGAAGATGTGCCCGGAGTGGGAAAAACCCTGCTGGCAAAGTCTCTGGCGCGATCAATTGAGGGACAGTTTCAGCGAATTCAGTGCACGCCGGATCTGCTGCCTGCCGACGTGACGGGGACGAATATCTGGAATCCGCGATCGGGCGAGTTTGAGTTTTTGCCTGGACCTGTGTTTGCCAATGTGCTGCTGACAGATGAAATTAACCGGGCAACGCCTCGCACCCAGTCCGCCCTGCTGGAAGTCATGGAAGAACATCAAGTGACGATCGACGGCAAATCGCGTCTGGTTCCCCATCCATTTTTTGTGATTGCGACTCAGAATCCGGTGGAATATCAGGGCACGTTTCCCCTGCCCGAAGCGCAGATGGATCGATTTGCGCTGTCCTTTAGTCTGGGCTACCCAACCGAAGCAGAAGAACTGCAAATGCTTCAGCGACTCGGACAAAAACCCGAAGCCCTACATCCCTGTATTTCTCTGGCAGAAGTGCAGTCGCTTCAACAGCTTTGTGCCCAGGTGCGAGTCGAAACGCCGCTTCAGCAATACATTCTCGATCTGGTGCGCGCCACCCGTGAAGATGAGGAAGTCTTACTCGGCGTGAGCCCTAGAGGCACAGTTGCACTGCATCGGGCAGTCCAGGCACTGGCGTTTCTGGAAGGCAGAGAATTCGCGATTCCCGACGATGTAAAATTCCTCGCGCCCTATGTCCTTTCCCACCGCATGATTCCGGCTGCCGGACGCAAATCGCGGATCATTGTCGATCGTCTGCTGCGATCGGTTGCAGTGCCATAACAAGCAACTGCTTATCCTTCGAGACTGGTCATTGATCGAAACAAAATGTTATGAAGTTTGTAGAGTTGATCTGCTGATAATCCTAAGGACTTCATGCGCTGGAAACGATTGCTGCGCTACTTTTATCTGCGTTTTTTGCGACTGCGTGGCACACCGCCCGAAATTGCCCGCGGATTTGCTTTTGGTGTGTTTTGGGGAATGTTTCCGCTGCCGGGGCTGCAAATGGCGATCGCAATTCTCACCGCAGCAGTTTTTCACAGCAGTAAAATTGCTGCCGCTGCCGGAACCTGGCTCAGCAACCCGATTACCACGCTTCCCTTTACTGCGCTGAATTTTCATGTCGGGCAAACCTTGCTGGGGCAGAAGTGGAGTGATTTACCAATCGATAGTTTGCGATCGATCGAGGGGTTTCTGGCATTGGGAGGGGATATCCTAGTTGCCTACTTGCTGGGCTGTGCGGTGGTCGGTTTCTTTGGCGGTTTGCTCAGCTATGGTGTTGCTTTGCCTGTCGTCCGTCGGATGCAAAAACAGGTGGCAGAACGGCGGCATCAACGACGCATGCGTAAGTATCGGGCAAGATAAACACCGCACGATCGAAAGCGTGAAGCCCAAACTTCAAGCCCAAACTCCAAGTCCAAACTTCAAGCCCAAACTTGTATGAACGACTCTTGCCTTGGGCAAAATAAAGTGGTCTGATTTTCAGAGACCAAACCTACTGCATCTACGGGGACTAGGCGACTGCTGCATCGAATGAAGTGGAAGGAGTTATCGAACGGTCGCCTGGTGCTGTGGGTGACGGCGATTTTGAGCGTCCTGGCTTACGGAGTTTTCTTTGTCCGAATGCTGCTGGCTCCGTTGTTTCCGGTGGGCGCGGGCTTGCTGACCGATCCGTTTCTTCAGCTCCCAACCGCAAACTCGGTGCGAGTGGTCTGGTTCACCGAATTTGCCGGGCGCGAGAGCTTTGTGCAATATGGCAGCAATCTTGACCAGACGACGATCGCCCAAACCACTCAGCTTTCTCGGATGCGGGAAGACCAGCGATCGCGAGTGGACAATCAGGAAGAAGACGGGCAGGTTTACACTCAGCCGACCGATCGCCCCATCTGGCGACACGAAGCTGAGGTGCAGGGACTCACTCCCAGCCAGCGCATTCCTTATCGAGTGGGCAGCATGCGCGATAACGGACGGATGGAATGGAGCGGTCGCTATACTCTGGCAGCCGTTCCCGCCCCCGGACAGCCGCTCAAGATTCTGCTGACTTCTGATCATCAGCTCATGCCCATGACCCCGGCAAACCTCCAAAAGGTGACTGAAACGATCGAACCGATCGATGCCGTGTTTCTAGCGGGCGATCTGGTGAATATTCCCGATCGCGCTTCGGAATGGTTTGACGACAATCGGGGCGGCGCGTTTTTCCCCAGTTTGCAGGGACGAGCAAATCGGCTGTTAGAGCAAAACGGGGTTGGGACTCGCTATCGCGGCGGCAAGATTTTGCAGTCGGCTCCGCTGTTTCCGGCGTTGGGCAACCACGAGGTGATGGGACGCTTTTCAACCGAACTGCCATTAAATGAGCAGTACAACGATCCCGTGCCGATCGAGAATGCAGTCGCACTCTACGCCAAAATTGCCGCTCAGATTAACCCTGGAAATGATCCGGCAATCGCCCAAACCTGGATCAAGAATCATTCCTTTAACAGCGACACCTACGAAGAAATCTTTTCCCTGCCGAATACCAGTCCGGGTGGCGAAAAATACTATGCGATCACGCTGGGCGATGTGCGGCTAATTTCCCTCGATGCCTGCAATACCTGGCGTGTCCCCAGCTTGGAGCCCAATGCACGCGGACGCTACCGCGAACGAGATGTCGATCTCTCGGATGCCAACAAATGGGGCTACGGACAGCACATCTTTGAGCCGATCGCCCCCGGTAGTCCGCAATATAGCTGGCTGGAAGCAGAGCTAAACCGCCCCGAATTCCAGCAGGCGAAATACAAAATCGTCATGTTTCACCATCCGCCCCATTCGCTGGGGGATAACGTGGTTCCGCCCTACACGAACCCGACGCAGATTATCGATCGCTTCCCGGACGGGCAAATTAAATCCGTGCGCTACGAATACCCGATCGGTCGCGACTATCTGCTGCGAGATCTGATGCCGCTCCTGGAAAAGGCAGGCGTACAGCTTGTGTTCTATGGACATTCGCACCTGTGGAATCGGTTTGACAGTCCGGGCGGAATGCACTTCCTGGAAAGCTCGAACGTGGGCAACACCTACGGAGCCTTTCTGGGTGAAACTCGTCGCTCAATTCCGATCGGTTTTCAGCCCAACTACGTGCCTAGCGGAGATCCGGGTGGACTGACGGCGATCGTACCTTCGATTAGTGCTCTGCTCGATGAAAATGGCAAACCCCAGCCCTACATTGCCAGCAACGAGATCACCGTCTTCAGCATTCTAGACACCGCGACCGGGCTTGTCAGCAGCTACCGATTTGATGCCCGCCAGCCCGAGGGGGACGTGGTGCGCTTTGATGAGTTTCAGATTGTTCGGTAGCACTCAGGTGCAGAGAAAAGCCATTCCCCAGAAAACCTAGGAGAATGGCTACCGATGAAAGGAGTTAATCGTATCCGCACCCAAACTTAAACGCTTGCTAGCCACCCATCCCGGGGATCAAGCCTGCTGTCAGCCGCTTCAGGGCACGGCTTGCGACGTCGCTATAGCGCAATTGACCACAGAGAATTTGTCCCATACGCTCGGTTGCAGTCGGACGTTTCACACCGATTTTGTAGCCGAAGCTAGGAATCCGGTAAAATACGCCTGCCAACCGCTGTGCCCAAACCATATCTGCGCCCCATTCCTGGTTCATCACTTGGGAATAGCCAGCGAGCGCGTTTGCATTACCGCCGATCGCCTGATCGATCGCTTCGGCTGCCTTGACCCCGCTAAAAATCGAGGGACGAATACCTTCTGCCGTAAAGGGATCAACCACACAGGCAGCTTCTCCTGCCAGGACGGCATTTTGGGTATGTAGCTTTTGTTCGCCGTCCCACAGGCACAGAGGATGCCCATACTGCTTGCAGGTTTGCAGGTCGATACCAAACAGCGTCGCGTATTCGGTCAGAATGCTCTTAAAGTCCTGCGGCTCACCGCCTCGGAAGGTCCCCACACCGATCGAATAGCCCTCTGCCTTGGGAAAATTCCAGATGTAGCCGTTTTTGACCATGCCAAACTCAAAGTGAGCGGTATCTGAATTTGCAACGGTAGCTTTTGCTTCGGCTTCTAAGGCTCCAGCGAGGCGACGCTTGCGATCTTTAAAGCCCAGCCATTTTGCTGTTTGCCCCTTTGCACCGTCGGCAGCAATTAAATAGCGTCCTTCAACTGGACCCTGCGCTGTGTTCACCTGCCAGCGATCGCTCTTAAACTCGATGCCTTTGACTTCGGTATTGTCTCGCAGTTCTGCGCCTTGCTTTTGCGCCTGTTGAATCAGAAAATGGTCAAATACATCGCGCCGCACCATCCAGATCGGCTCCAGGCTTTCGAGCTTGGCAGTCACCGGATCGTCCATTTTCCAGGTATAGCGGATGGTGTCTACCTTGAGGGAAATGGCAGGCGAAAAGTCAAAGTCAAACCATTCGGCAATTTGGGGGGAAACGCCACCTCCACACGGCTTATAGCGCGGCAGCGACTCTTTTTCTAAAACCAGAACCGATCGCCCTCGCTTTGCCAGATGGTAGGCAGCCGATCCGCCTGCGGGTCCTGCGCCGACGATGATGCAGTCATACATAAAGCTTCAATCTCACTTCTAGATACGCCAATTTGCTGTGGAACTAGAAAGGGATTCCCCCTTAACGAATAACACTCAAACCAGTGTCCCTGCTGAAGTCACTCACGGTCAATCCGCAACCGACAACCCCCATCACTCCAGAGCAATCGACAAGCTTCAGCACAGGCTGAATTCAGAGGACGTTTGAGCCGTATTCTTTGTTCTACACTGTCCCTTAAATTGCCCCAATCTTGGAAGACTTTAGAACCCCAGAGCTAGGGCAAGTTCTTCAGAATTGAGAGGATAGGGCAGGTCACAAGCATTTATTTTCATAACATCCTGCTAGGCTTCTCCTCAGTGTAAATTCCACCTCTCTGTTTTGCTGTGTTTTTCTAGGTAAGATCGCTGGGATTTCTTTAAAGCTTACTTAAACTGCAAAGAGCAAATCCGGCGGGATTACTTCGAGTTCCTGGGTTGCAGCCTCGACCCATTCCTGCATCAAAGGAAGCGTCCAGATTGCGTCTGCGTAGGTTTGCGCCTCTGAGTCCAGCTTGACGTTATAGGTGACAAATCGAGACACGACGGGAGCGTACATGGCATCGGCAATCGTGAAATTTCCAAACAAAAACGAACCCTGCTGCCTATACTGCTGCCGACAGTCTCGCCAGATCTGGCTGATGCGATCGATATCTTTCTGAACACTGGGTGTCACGCGATCGGTTGAATAACGCGATCGACAGTCCATTGGGAGATTCCGGCGCAAATCGAAAAATCCTGCGTGCATTTCTGCACTGACTGACCGGACGACTGCCCGAACTGCCGAATCCGCAGGCAACAAGCCAGAAGCAGGGGCAAGCTCAGCAATGTACTCGCCAATCGCGATCGATTCCCACACCCTCAAATCATCGTGCAGAAGAACGGGAACTCTGGCTGAGGGGGAATATTGGGAGATGCGATCGTAGAATTCTGGCGTATCGAGCGGCAGCCGAATTTCGGTAAACGGTAAGCCCGAATATTTCAGCGTCAGCCAGGCTCGCAGCGACCAGGACGAGTAATTTTTGTTGCCAATGATTAAGAGTCAGCATGAGGAGTTGATTGTTTGAGGGTCGTTCGGGTTTAGCTCGTGCTGTTACTTGTTCGATTGCTTAGGAGCTGCGCTGCTGTCGGGATTACTCGAATTGACCATTCTATAAAAACCGTAGCATTACCCTCCCTTGCCTTAACAAATTTGTTTAGACTGACTCTGTGTCTTTCACCAGTTTCTAAGTTCGCCAGAAGACAAAATAGAGCTACAAAACAAAGATAATGGACAACGATAGGCTGCCAGAAAAGCTGCGGAGAAGTTTGGAAAAAGAGCTTTCGCCAAATGAGCAGATTCAATGGATTGAGCAGCCTATTGCTCGTTTTTTTACTCGTTCCGTCCTGGGTGTTTGTTTAGTTCTATTCGTTTCCTTACTATTTTTTTCTTTTACCAGCTTTAGCACCTATCAACAAGCGAGAGACATGGGAAGATCTCTGCTTGAATTTGTAGGTGTTCCAGGTGCTCTAGTTTTTCTCATGGGAACTGTTATTCCGCTATTTCTTATCTTTTTTATTCCCTTCCTGAATTGGCTCACAGCACGTCAGTCTGTTTACGTCATAACCTATGAACGAGCCTTTATTCTTACAGCGGGACGGTCGACAACAGTAACATCTTTTATGCCTTCTGAGCTAAGGGTTGTCTCTCGTCGAGAAGATCGCGATGGCAGTGGTGACATTATTCTTTACGTCCACAGATCAAAAGATTATGACGGCGATATCCAGACTCAAGAGATAGGGTTCAAGCAAGTTCGTAATGCAAAAGCCTTTGAAAGGATGTTGCGCCAAATTGACTTAGGATAACCGATCGCCCTTTATTGGGTGCTTTCAATCTAAAGCGCGATCGACCGCAATACCCAGCCAATCACAATTCCCAGTCCGCCAAACCGCACCGCCTGCCAGAATACTTCTTTTAAACCGCTCCAGGAAAAAAGCTGACTTTCCAAGGCGACTTCCAGTGCTTCGAGCTGCTGCTGGATCTGTTTGAGTTCAGCTTTCAGTTCTGGGGTTTTATCACGGCGTAGATTACCGCGTACATCATCCAGGCGGTTCTTCAGCTCGATCTGTCGCTGCTGGTCTGCCTGCACCTGGGCGTAGCGAGCTTTGAGGCGCAGTAAATCAGCTTCGGCTTGGCGTAAGCCTTGTTCCAGGTCGATCGCTTCATCGGGGGCAGGAGCCATTTGGGGAAGGAAAAAAAGTGAGGAACAGGAGAAGACAATAAAGAATTTTGGGAAGGAACCAGATGCTCGAACCTGCATAGTACATTAGGAGAAAGAATCCGTCTTCCTAACCCGATCCTAATATGCCCCAATCTCCCATGTCTCAATCTATGCCCGAACCACTGGCATCCGAAGGCTCTGCGCTAACGGCATCTGCCCCTGCGCCCAAAGCCGCCCTCGCCGAACTCAGTACCCTGGAACTGGTACAGGCACTTGCAGAACGGCTCTCGATCGCCCCGCAGGATTGGCATCGGCTCAAGGCAAACCGCAACGCACGGGCAAGCGAACAGGCTGCGATCGCGCTGGTTTATCTGCTGCGAAACAACCCACAAGAGGCACTGCCCCGACTTCAGCAGGCAAGCGGCTGGCTCGATCGATCCGTTTCTGCACCGCCCTGCCCAACTCACGGACATTGACTGATTACAGCGGAAAAGCCATAACTGAAGAAATGACAGCAGAAATGGCAGCAGTCGAAATTGAGGAATTGCGATGGTTGGACGATGGCTTGACATCTACCCTGACGGGCGCGTGTTTGAGATGGAAGGCGGTAAGCCGCTGCGCGTGTTTCAAACCAACGGCGAGGTCAAAAAGCTGCTGAATGCTCTTCAGCAAACCAATGCCGGACGCTATGCCATTGCTCCACCCGCAAAAGTGCCGCCGACGATCGAAACCGAACGCCGCGTGATTCGCATTACCCGCACGAACCGCACCAATCCCAGTGGTTTGGTGTTGCTGAACGTCGCGCTGATTCAAGGAAATCGGGCGATCGATCAAATTCCAGCAATATCGGGTCAACCGAGAGAGCAGAACTTTCGCACCGTCAATCAAAGCCGCGCCGGCTCGATGGAACCTCTACCCGAAGGCTACTGGCTGGTGGGCAATGTGGAATGGGCAAGCGGGGTGCGCGACGATTACTCTAAAAGCTGGGCGGATGATGCAAACGGTTTAGGTCCAGTCTGGGTGGGAATGCGCTGCAACTCTCCGACTGAGCGAACGGCGATCGGCTTTCATTTGGATAACAATGCGGCAGCTTCTCCTGGTACAAATGGCTGTGTGGGAATTTCATCGCTGGCTGATCTGAAAAAGTTTGTCGGCTGGTTTAACGATCCGCGCTATGCGCCCAGGGTTGCGATCGTCAATTGGGGATTGGGAACGGTGGAGACACTCAAAAGTTAAATCAGGGTGAAATGAAACGCGAACTACGGACGATACAACCATGCGCCTGATCATCTGCGATTCCGCGGATGGCGTCGCGAATTGGGCAGCGAATTATGTGAAACATCGCATCAAAACCTTTGCACCCACGATCGATCGCCCCTTTGTGCTGGGATTGCCGACGGGCAGCACACCGCTCAAAATGTATCGCTGCTTAGTTGAATTTTATCAGCAGGGCGAATTGAGCTTTAGAAACGTGGTGACATTCAATATGGATGAATATGTCGGGCTTCCCGAAGATCATCCGCAAAGCTATCACGCCTATATGCACCAAAATTTTCTTGATCACATTGATATTCCACGAGAACAGATTCATATCCTGAATGGAAATGCGATTGATGTTGATCAAGAATGCGATCGCTATGAAGCGAAAATCAAAGCATTGGGCGGCGTTGAATTATTTATCGGCGGTGTGGGCGAAGATGGGCATATCGCATTTAATGAGCCAGGTTCGTCATTACAGTCAAGAACGCGAATTAAAACCTTAACCTACAGCACCAAATTAGCAAACGCTCGTTTTTTTAATCAGGATGTCAATCAAGTACCGAAATTTGCGTTAACGGTCGGAGTCGGCACGATTAACGATGCAAAGGAAGTCATGATCCTGGTGCAGGGATATCACAAAGCGAATGCACTGCAACACGCGATCGAGGATGGTGTAAATCACATGTGGTCGGTTTCTGCGCTTCAGCTTCATCCCCGGAGTGTGATTGTGTGCGATGAAGACGCGACGCTGGAATTGAAAGTGAAGACGGTAAAATACTTCAAAGAGCTGGAGCAAGACAGCCCGACGCTGGAAGGCAGAGAAACGCATGGGTGAAAAGGTTTGAGGAATGTTCGAGGTGCAACATTGCCTCTGAATCCCTCAACTCTGGAGGTTCTGAACGCGATAGATTCCTAACACATCCTCCAAGTCTAGATTACAAACTTCTTCAGGCTAACAAAGTAGAAAATTGGGGGGCAGGGGTTTTACCCTGAGCGAGGGCGAAGCCTCCACACCCCCCCGTCCCTTGCGTGAGTAAAAAGGCTGTAAGAGCGCAAAGCAGCCCAACTTGTTAATCATTTCACTAATGGATGTTAGGTGTCAGCGGACGAAAGCCAGCTTTATGTTGGAATGAAACAGCAATCTAGGGTAATACTCCACTGCACCACCAAGCGCATCGTTGCGAAACGGTATTCTGCTTCTATTTGTGTTGGGGTAGGGCAGTCGCCAGCCAGGGAGTAATTTCTCTGTTTTTCACAGGGATTGCTTTTGTTTCAAAATCCTTTTTCTATCAATCATCCAACCTATCCCTTCTACGGTGAATATTATGTCAAGGGCAAAATCGATTGCTCAAAAGCTTGCTGCATTGGTGACCCTGTTGCCTTTTAGTGCTGGAATTGCCTTGAGTCCCATTCACGAGGATCAAGCAGTGGCTCAGCCAACTCAGGGGGCTTTAGGGCAATGTATTTTAGATCTACGAGAAGCTAACATCTATGGTTCTAACGCAGCCGATCGCTGTATTAATCAACTGCAAAATCTGCCGCCTACGCAATCACTAGGGCAATGTATTTTAGATCTACGGCAAGCTAACATCTATGGTTCTAACGCAGCCGATCGCTGCGAACGCTTGCTTACTGCTCAGCAACGCAATGGAGGTCAAAGTTCTGTTAGCCGCCCAAGTTCAAGTTCGCGTCGAACAGTGTGAATAAACAACAATACAGGAGGCAACATCATTGAGCTTTATCTTTCTCCTGCAAGCAGTGATGATTGGGGAGCTAATCGACTAAATGGCACTTTTAATTCCGGCTATTTTATCAACTTCACTTTGGGCAGTTCTGAGTGCATTTATGACATTAAGGCAGACTTCGATGACGGTAGCTATGTCCAGGATCAGTTTGATTTCTGTCGCAGTAATACCTATAACCTGAACTAAGTTTCGTGAAGTAATCAGTTCTTTGCCTAAAACCTGATTTCACCCCTGATACAGCCTTTTTCTAGCCTTTTTCTAGCCTAATGAAGTATAAGAAATGGGGGCAGGGGTGAAACTCACAGCAAGGGAAGCAGACCCCCACGCCTCTATTTTACTAGAGCGAAAAAGGCTGTATTAGTGGAATGCTGGCTTTAACGAACGCAACGATCTTCACCTCAAAAGATGTTTTTGACGATCGCGCACTGCTGATCGATCGCGATCGAATTGTGGATCTGGTTCCGGCGGATGCGCTGCCCGAAGTAGATGCGGTGATTGATCTGCATGGACAAATTGTTGCCCCTGGGTTTATTGATTTGCAGCTTAATGGCTGTGGCGGGGTGATGTTTAACGATGCAATTACCGCCGAAACGCTGGACATCATGCACCAGACGAATCTCAAAAGCGGTACGACCAGCTTTTTGCCTACGCTGATCACTACCTCTGATGAAGAGATTAAAGCGGCGATCGATCTAATCAAAACCTATCGCAAAACGCACTTCGCCTCAGTGCTGGGGCTGCATCTGGAAGGACCATTTCTGAACCCGAAACGGAAGGGAATTCACGATGGAAATTACATTCGTGCTGCCGATCGCATAATGCTAGACATCATCGCAGCTGCCGGAAAAGAAGTCGTGTGTCTGGTTACGCTTGCACCGGAACTGGCAGCGGTAGAAGAAATAAAACTCCTGACCGATCGCGGCATTGTGGTTTCGGCAGGACATACGGATGCGACCTACGAAGAGGCGATCGATCGATTTGAGGCCGGGGTGAACATGACCACCCATTTATTTAATGCAATGTCGCCCTGGCAGGGACGTAAACCGGGCATGGTGGGAGCCGTGTTCGATCACCCAGAGGTGTATGCAGGCATTATTGCAGACGGTCATCATGTGCATTTTGCCTCGATCGCCCTTGCCCATCGGCTGAAGCAGAACAAGCTGATTCTTGTCACCGACGCGACGCCGCCCGTTGGCACAGACATGACCTCGTTTATCATCGGCGGCAACGAAGTGTTTTACCGGGACGGCAAATGTGTCTCGGCAGATGGAACCCTGGGCGGCTCAGCCCTGACGATGATCGAAGCGATCGCCAACTGTGTGCAGCACGTCCGAATTCCCCTTGCAGAAGCTCTCAGAATGGCATCAACCTATCCGGCTCAACTGCTCGGACTGCATCACAAACTCGGTGACATTGCTCCCGGATACGTGGCAAATTTGGCAATTTTTGATCGCGAGTTTCAGATGGGTGGTGTGGTCGATCGCGGCTGGTTTTACGGATTGCGATAGCATGGGTTTCATGGCGCCTTCCTGGATTCCGCAAGCCACCGACGACGGCTCTTTCACCTTCTTCTCGGAAACCTTTGGTGAAACGTTTCACAGTACGCAGGGCGCAAGGGCAGAGGCGTTTGTCAAATTTGTAAAAGCGACCCATCTGGCAGAAAAAGCGACTCGCGATCGGCTCAACTTGCTCGATGTCTGCTACGGTTTGGGCTACAACACAGCAGCCGCTTTGGAAACAATCTGGACGGTGAATCCAGCTTGTCAGGTGCAGGTGTATGGGCTGGAGTGGGATGCGACTGTTCCTGCGGGAGCAATCGAGCCGCCGCTAATTCAGTCCTGGTCGCCTGCGGTGCAGACCGTTCTAAAATCCCTGGCAGAACAGCACGTTTGTCAGACCGATCGACTGCAAGCCACGCTGCTAATTGGCGATGCCCGGCAGACGATCGATCCGGTGATTCAATCCGGCTTTGCTGCCGATGCCATCTTCTTTGACCCCTTTTCGCCCCGTCGTTGTCCCCAGCTCTGGACAGTGGATTTTTTTCAACGAATCGTGCGCTGTCTTGCCCTCGACGGAACGCTGGCAACCTACTCGCGCTCTGCCTGTGTTCGATCGGCTATGGTTGAAGCCGGACTGACGATCGGCACAATTCCCATGAACGACGAACTGCATCCCACCCACGAATGGTCACAAGGGACAATCGGCGCGTGGACAACAGCAGGTCTGCATCCCCTGACACGAATGGAGCAGGAGCACCTCTGCACCCGCGCTGCCATTCCCTACCGCGATCCGAATTTGACCGACTCAGCAGAGGCAATTCTGAGCCGCCATCAGCAGGAGCAGAAAATCTGTAGGCGAGAATCTACGTCAAGCTGGCGCAGACGATGGAAGATTACCTGAAATTACAGGAGAAGCGTCATGGTTCCTGACTTTTTGCCTGTCTCAGCGAATGAAATTCAAGACCCGTGGGCGATCACCCTCCTTCATCAGATTCAGCGGCAGACCGTTCAGGTTGCTTTTCCTCAGGGCATCACCGCAATCGATACTGCTTTTGTTCACGCACGTATTTCTGAATTTCGATCGGGCATTCATTCACCGCTCTTATTTCTGAATGGCTTCGACAGTTCCCTGTTAGAATTTCGGCGAATCTTGCCGTTGTTACCTGCTCAAGATATCTGGGCGATCGATTTATATGGCTCTGGATTTACAGCGTACTCTGCTCAAGTTCCGGTGAATCGTCAAACGATCCGTCTGCATCTTCAGCGTACGATTGCTGATTGGATTCATGAACCCGTGATTTTGATTGGCGCATCTTTGGGTGGAGCAGTTGCCCTTGATTTCGCGCTGCATTATCCAGAGTGGGTGAAGGCGATCGTTTTAATGGATAGCGTGGGATTTTCAGGGAGTTTTCCAATCGGTCAATTTCTGCCTGTCCCGCTCATTGAATTGGGAACCACATGGCTGCACTTTCGCAAACAGGCTGCGCTGACGGCTGCGACTTTATTGTCGGCAGGAGTTCTGCCCATTTTTCCGGCGCTCGATCCCGGATTAGCAGATGATTTGCGCTGTTTGCTGCTGCATCAGGAAATGCCGGACTGGGCAGCCGCAATCCGCTCTTTTACCCTGAGTGGTGGGTATAGCAATCTCGCTGAGCAAATTTCTCAAATCCAGCAGCCGACGCTGATTTTATGGGGAACCGCAGACGATATTCTCGGTATCGCCGATGCAGAAAAATTCAGGCGAGCAATTCCCGGCAGTCAGCTCGAATGGATTCAAAAAGCAGGTCATGCCCCTCATTTGGATCAGCCGCAGCAGGTCAGCGATCGGATTCTAGATTTTTGTCGGTTGCAGACTCGCTAAATCTCATCAAACGATCGCACGACTCCAAAACCCTCAGAATCCGAGGAAGAATTGCCCGGACGCAGCGAAAACAACCCCTGCATTCCCGCCAATCGCGCTGCTGTCAGTTCTGCGACCACATCAGAAACAAATAAAATTTCGGCAGGTGGAACTTCGATCGTTGCTGCAATCTTGTGATAGCTCTCCGGTTCGCGCTTCATGCCGATCTGCGTATCAAAATAGCCGCTCAAAAACTGCGTCAGATCGCCTGCTTCCGAGTAGCGAAACAAAAGCTGCTGCGCCTGTACGCTTCCCGACGAGAAAATATACAGCCGCTTGCCTGCTGCTATCCACCGCTCAAACGCGGGTTTGACATCGGGGAAGATCTGCGATCGCAGTGTTCCATCCTGATAGCCCTGATTCCAAATTTTGCCCTGCAACGATTTGAGTCCGGTTGATTTGCGATCGATCGCGATCAGGAAATGAATGTAGGGCACTGCCGCCGCAGGCGCGTTTCCCTCCCAGGCAGGCAAGTTTTCTGCACGATTATCCCTTTGGGGAACTGCATCTCTTTGAAAAGCTGCCAAGCAATCGGCTTCATACTCCTGCCGCAGCCGCTTCAGATCCGCCTGAACCGCTTCCTCCTGCCCGTGCTTCTGTAAAAACGCTTCAACCTGTTCTTCTGCATAGGGAAACAGCACCCCAAATACATAATCGACGGGGGTCGTCGTGCCCTCAATATCCAGGAGAATCACGCGGACTGCCTGAGAAATGCGATCGATCATACCAACCCCGAAAAGAGCCTAACAAACCAAAGTCCCCCCTCGCTCTTTTAGAGCGGCAAGTCAAAGGTTGGGGGATTTAGGGGGCGATGGAGAACACCCCTGAGACTGTTCAAACCACCGCTTAAACCGCTGCCATCGCAGGCGCACTAAAACAAAGCGGCGCAAACCCCTGCTCTTTACCGCTCTCGGTATAGTGAGGCGTCCAGCCTACGGAGTCTTGGAATAGCCGAATTGCGCGAATTCGCCGATCGCCACAGAGATCAAACCAGTGCAGCGTTCCCTGGGGCACAACGAGCAGATCGCCTGGTTCTACCTGAATGCTGACCACTGGGCCCGATTGGGGATTGATGTGGAACAGTCCGTGTCCCTCGATCGTGAAGCGTACTTCGTCTTCGGCGTGAGCATGTTCGCGGCTAAACTTTGCCAGCATGGCTTCCAGATTGGGCATGTCGGGCTTAATGTCGATCACATCTGCGGTGACGTAGCCGCCCTGCTGCTTTAACACCTCAATTTCTGAAGCGTAGGCGGCGAGAATTTCTTCGCTGGTTGCCGCTTCGCTCAGCGGGTGGCTCGGCTGCCACCGGGCAAAGCCAATGCCGATCGCCTTCAAATATGCCTCAATTTCGCCAGCGTCTTTAATTTGCCGATTTTCCTCTGGAATGGTGAGAACTGCCATTGTTTCGTCCCTTAACGCAAGTCACAGTATTCCAGCTTAGCGAAGTGTGAGCTTACGATAGGTCAACTCAAACAAAAATTCGAGAATCTCAAGATGCCGCCGGGCGTGAAACAGGGTATCGCCCCAGGTGTATAGCCCGTGCCCGACCACCAGAAAACCGTAAGAACGCGCCGTATCCGACAAAAACGGACGCACCGACTGACTCAGGATTTTCATGTCCTGCGAATTGGGCACAACGGGAATTGTTATCGTCTCTTCGTGGCTCTGGATGCCTTCTAAGCCCTTTAGCATTTCGTAACCAGAGAGCATGATTTTGCCGCGATCGGCATAGTATTCCGACAGCAGCGTATTAAAGACTGAATGGGTATGCAGCACGGCTCCTGCTCCTGTTTCTTTGACGACCGTAAGGTGCAGCAGCGTCTCCGCAGAGGTGCGCCCTTTCCCCTGCACTACGGTGCCCTCACCATCGACTTCGATTAAATCTTCTGGCTGCACCAGCCCCTTATCTATCCCACTCGGAGCCATCAAGAGCGTGAGCGGGGTGCGGCTGATCACTGCACTAAAATTACCCCCCGTGCCCTGTGCCCACCCCTGAGAGTGGATGTCTTGAATCACCCAGCTTAGCGTATCCCGCAGGTCTAACGAGTGCAGCATAGCGTATGACATTGTTAACCCAAACATTGTTAACCCAGTAGTCCAACCTAACGAGTCCAACCTAACAATTCACGAATTTCAGTCTGTAAATAAGCCCCATCGTCGATTAACAGTATCGTAATCGGGGATCAAGCGCAATGAGATAATTGAGCCGGATGCCAATTGGATTGGTGTTTCTGGGGAATTTAGCCAGGCAGCATATTCCCAGCAGTTTGGGTGAGAGTTGCTTTGATTTGAGCCGGAGCCAGGATCGGGTTTGCGCTGAGCATCAGAGTCGCAATGCCAGCCACAAAGGGAGCCGCAAAAAACGTACCGCCGCTGAAGCTGATAAGATTGCTGCTGAATAGAGGAATAGGTCGAGAAGAGGTCTTCACCAGGAGCCGTTATATAGTCGAAGTCGATCGCCTGGTTGCCCACCGGATTTGAAAAGTCTGCTGTCCAGTTCTAAGGGCTGGGGGACAGTGGGAGAATTGTCTACCGAAGTGACCTGATAGCGAAGCTGATACCGACCTAGCCGGGACGATCGCTCAAGACGCGCAGCTTATACAATTCGCAAATGAAGCTGACTGTGCGGCTAGCTTGAACGGCTTGAGTTCTTAAAACGATCGGGGCTTGAAGCTCAAAGTGTTTCTGCTGAAGTAGGTTTTGATGCTACGGACGGCAGTAGATTCTCAACGATCCCTGAGTTTGGAAGCAGTATGGACTGAGTTCAGTGAATGACCTGCGCTTCCTGGCTCGCTTGTTCCGGTTGCCGCATTGCCGCTTTTAGCTCACTGCAAATCCTCGCCGGGTCTGCCGATCGCGGATCGTGTCCAAATTGCCTAAGGGAATTGCCGCAATCAGGTGCTTGGTATATTCCGTTTGTGGACGGCGATAAATCGAATCGGCAGTGTCAATTTCTTCGATCCTGCCCCGGTTCATCACCATAATGCGATCGCTCATAAACTTAACCACGCTCAAATCGTGCGAAATGAAAATATAAGTGAGCTTAAATTCTTCCTGAAGTTCTTTCAGCAAATTCAGCACCTGCGCCTGCACCGACACATCCAGCGCAGAAACCGATTCGTCGCAAATAATAAATTTCGGGTTCAGTGCCAGGGCACGGGCAATGCAAACTCGCTGCCGCTGACCGCCGGAAAACTCGTGGGGATAGCGATTGCTAAATTCTGGATTGAGTCCCACCCGATCGAGCAGGTAAGACATTCGCTCCAGCCGATCGCGCCGGCTCTTGCCGACCTTGTGAATCATCAGCGGTTCCATGATTGCTTCGCCGATCGTAATGCGCGGGTCGAGCGAACTAAACGGATCTTGAAAGATAATCTGCATTTCGCGTCGAAGCTGCCGCAGCTTGCCACCGTTGGCGCGAGTAATGTCTTTGTTTTCAAAAACAATTTGTCCTGCCGTTGGCTTGACCAGGTGCAGCAGCGTTCGCGCCAGGGTCGTTTTGCCGCAGCCGGACTCGCCCACCAGACCCAGCGTTTCCCCCGGATACACCTGAAATGAAACGCCGTTGACTGCCATCGCCAGTCGCTGTGCCCGTCCAAAAATACCGTGAATCGGATAGCCCACCTGCAAATTCTGCACCGACAAGATGGGGGACTGCTGCTGAAGGGCGATCACCCGCTGATGGTCTTCTTCCGGGCTGATTGCCGCATTCGATCGCAATGCCTGATCCACACTCAGTGACTTCTCGCGAATGATCATTTCCCCACTGGGACTGGTGCTCACTTCCATAAAGTCGGTGATGGTCGGCAAAACTCGCAGGTGGCGCGTGGGCTGGGGACGGCAGGCAAGCAGTCCTTTCGTATAGGGATGCTGCGGATTCGAGAAAATATCCCACACCGCACCCGACTCCACAATCTTGC
Source organism: Leptolyngbya sp. ST-U4 (assembly GCF_039962215.1). Classification (NCBI taxonomy): domain Bacteria; kingdom Bacillati; phylum Cyanobacteriota; class Cyanophyceae; order Leptolyngbyales; family Leptolyngbyaceae; genus Leptolyngbya; species Leptolyngbya sp. ST-U4. The sequence goes on along the minus strand of NZ_JAMPKZ010000001.1, from coordinate 519,118 downwards.
CCTGATACATCACCGCGACCTGATCGGCAATATCGGCAATTAAGCCCAGATCGTGCGTGATAAACATGATCGACATTCCCCGTCGATCGCGCAGTTCCCGCAGCAGATCCAGAATTCGCGCCTGCACGGTGACATCTAGCGCAGTGGTTGGCTCGTCGGCGATCAGCAGTGCCGGATTACAGGAAATCGCCATCGCAATCATGACCCGCTGAATCTGTCCGCCCGAAAGCTGATGGGGGTAGCGTTCCAGCATGGCGTACTTTTGCTCGTTGACCAGACTGGTAATTTCTCGATCGCCCAAACTGCCCTTCACACTGTCTCTCGAACTACTGCCCAGATGCTCTTTTTGCCAGGAGTCAATCGCCTGCTGCTGAAGTTCTTCATCAGAAGGCACGAGCTTCACTTCCTGCAATAAGCCGATCGCCCGTCGTCGCGCTTCTGAAGGGGAAATATTTGGTTCATGCTGCCGAATTGCCTCGACCAATTGAAAGCCACAGGTGTAGACCGGATTGAGCGAACTGAGCGGCTCCTGAAAAATCATCGATACCCGACCGCCGCGATAGTGCTGCATCTGCTCTGACGTGAGCGATCGAAGGTTCACAGGCTCCGCTTCAGGGTTGGGCTGAAACCAGACTTCGCCCTCAGGAATCCGCCCCGGCGAGGGAATTAGCCCCATGACTGCCAGCGAAGTCACTGACTTTCCAGAACCAGACTCGCCTACAATTCCCAGGGTTTGCCCGCGTTTGACCTGAAATGAGATGCCGTCTACGGCTTTAGTAATGCGATTAGAGGTCTGAAACTGAACGTGCAGGTTACGAACATCAAGAACAGTGTCATTCATGGCGGCAGGCAAACAGTGAGCAGAAAAAAGTGGGCAGTGAGCAGCAAAGTAACGTGGGCAAAAAAGCGAGCAATGGAATGAAGCGGATTAGCAGGATCTTAGCAACTTAGCAGCATCATATCGAGATTAAGGACGAAGCGAAGCAGTTCCCCACCTCTGGCATCACCCAACAGGCAATGTCACACCCAAAAGGCAATGTCGCAACTGTCACATTCTTGAAATTAGGCAAAAAATCCAATCGATAAGATGAAAGTCACCTCGCTTCTACACCTCACTCGTATGAAAGAACTTCGAACCGCTCAATCTCATAGCCAAGCCTGGATTATCCAAACCTGGCTTTCGTTTGCGATCTCAACTTCTGCTACGGCGATCGGCATTCTTTATTTGCCTGTGGATGGCTGGGTGAAGGGCTATCTCGGCATGGGCATGGCGTTCACGCTCGGTTCCACGATCAGCCTCACTAAGACCGTGCGGGATGAGCATGAGTCGAAAAGACTGCTGGCAAAAGTCGATGAAGCAAGAGTCGAAAAACTGCTGGCTGAGCATCATCCACTGCGCTAAACAACCGAATTTTTGGGGAAAACCAGAACATTTTGAGCGAACAGGGTGGGTATCTCCCACCTTTTTTAATCCTTTTCAAAGGACAAAACTATAAAAGTCTTTTCGCTCTTGTAATACTTTTTTTGCGATCGATAAATCTGCTCAAACAGCAAACTAATCTGAACGAATTACAGCAAGACGCAATTTAGTAGGGGAGTTTCTGAAAGCAACTTTGCCATTTCCTAGTTGATTGCCGCTGATTAAATTGCAATGATCGAGTTAGCTAATTGTTATCCAACTTTTCGATCGCTTCTCCTTTGAAATCAACCAATTGCGCGCTTTCTAGCCTGCCTGGAGCGAATCTGGAAATTCTTATTGATCCCTTGTATAAGAACAGAAATCAATCAGTGTCTTGTCGAATAGAATTGAGTGCAATTGAACTAATTTTAAGAAGGAGTTATTACCCGTGGAAGCGATATTACTCTCAGTTCTGGCAATCTTTGGAATTGTTTTTTGGCAAGATACGGCTCCTAAGAAAAAAGATGAAAAACCAAAGACCCCAGAACAAAAACTTCTGGAGGCACTGGCTGAATACGAACAAAAGAAAGACGGCGGCAAAAAAACCACCAAAATTGTGGTTGAGATTAACGATCGCTAGCTGATGCGCGGGTAGGAGGATTGATCAGGTCTGTTCGAGGATTAGCCAGGAGGATTAGCCCAGCGGTCGATAAACCCGATAGTTCACCTCTGGAAAGATATTGTCGATCGCTTCAACCTTTTCTAACCAGCCCGAATCAATTTTGCCCTGGTTTAGGTCTTCCCACAGTTTGTTAAATCTTTGGAGGTGCGATCGGGTGCGGCGGACAGCGTAGGGAACCATTGTTCCGGTTCGCATAATAAATGCCCAATCCGAAGATTGCGCCAGCAGCAGTTCTCTTGCCGCCTGGTTTAGGGCACGCCATTCGAGTTCGTCGCTCGGTTCGCGGTGCGATAGATCGATCATGCGCTCGGCAGCTTTGTGCAGATGGGGATAGATCCAGGCGTTGGTTTCATTCAGCCAATACTCGTGGAAACCACGAAAACCCCAGCTCGACTGCGACGGACGACAAACCTGCTGCGACGGATGACGTTTCAGATAGTCCGCCAAGTGAATCATTTCGTAGGCTTTCTGGTCGTACCAGGTTTTGCGGAACAGGTAGTCGAGAAACCACGGACCTTCGTACCACCAGTGACCAAAAAGCTCTGCGTCATAGGGCGAGACGATAATCGGCGGACGCTGCATAATGCCGTAGAGGTGTTCGACCTGCTGTTCGCGGTTATACATAAAGTTGCCCGCGTGTTCGGCGGCTTTTTCCCGTGCCCAGTAGGGGTCGTAGAGGGATTTGTCGCTCAGTCCCAGTCCGCGTCCGGTGATTTTGTGATATTTAATCCCTGTGTTTTTGCGCTGCCCGTTGGGCATGATGTAGGGCTTGATGTACTCGTAGTCCGCATCCCAGCCTAGATCGCGGTAAAACTCGCGATATTCCGGCGCACCTGGATAACCCACCTCTGAAGACCAAACCTGCTGCGATGATTCGTGATCGCGCCCAAAGACTGCCACACCGGTTTCAGTGAAAATGGGCGCATAGGTTCCAAAGCGGGGACGGGGACGGGCGTAGAGAATGCCGTGACCATCAGTGAGAAAGTAGCGCAGTCCGGCATCGGCGATCATGCGCTCTAATCCGTCGTAATAAGCACACTCCGGTAGCCAGATGCCATTTGGCGATCGTCCAAAATGCTGTTCATAATGTTCACAGGCAACTTGAATCTGTGCCCAGACTGCCTGCGGGTACATTTTCATTAAGGGAAAGTAGCCATGGGTCGCCCCACAGGTAATAATCTCCAGATTGTTACTGTCTAGAAATTGCTTAAATCCGGCGACTAAATCATGGTTATAACGCTCCCATGTTTCGCGTACCTTGTTAAACTCAGTGGCATAGAATTCAGCCAGATATCGGAGATGTCCATTTTGGGCGTAATGCTCGACTTCTCTTTCTGCTAATTCTTCGAGTTGAGCCAAATGATGATCGTAGCGTTCTTGGAGTAATGGATCTCGCAGCATCGACACAAGCGGCGGTGTCATGCTCATGGTCATTTTGAAATCGATTCCGTCTTGCTTGAGTCCTTCAAAGACGTGCAGCAGCGGAATGTAGGTTTCAGTAATCGCCTCAAATAGCCACTCTTCTTCTAAGACATAGTCGCTTTCAGGATGTCTGACGAAAGGCAAGTGGGCGTGCAAGACCAGGGCAAGATAGCCAATACTCATAGGTTTAAGGTCTGACGGTTAAGACAGGCAATGGAACGATTTAGCAGACAAGACAGCAAACAAGGTATGTAGGGAACGTAAATCGGGCATCCTATACCGGATCGGGAAAAGCCGTTGCCAAGATTGTAAAGCAAAAGTTAAGCAAAACGATTGATGGGGCAAAGGGAGTTATGGCAGAACTACGTTTAATCGAACTGGCACAGCAGGGTGATCCGCAGGCGATCGCAGCTCTGATGAATCAGTCGCTTCAGCCCAAGGGCATGACGGCAACAGTGGAGCGGCAGGGCAATGCGCTGGAAGTTACCCTCGAAGCCGATCGCGTCCCCAATCGTCAGGCATTGACTGCGTTTGTCGAGAAGGGCATTCACAATCTCGGGATTGAGTCGATTCGATCGATTCGCATTATGGGACAGCAGACGGGCGCGAGTTTTCCTGCCTGGATGCAGGAATTGTATCTGGAAGTGTCCCCGGCTGATTTGCTGGGTGATGTGCCGAATCAGTCCATCACCGAAGCGGGTTCCCTGGCCGATGCCTCAGGGGCTTCACAGTTTTCCGAAGAGACGATCGCGCCCAGTTTAGAACCCGATTTCCCTGAATCTGATTTCGCTGAAGGCATGGCTTCACCGTCTGCCGCATCTGAGCCGTTGCCGGATTTGCTCTTTCCAGAAGCTTCCGACGTTCAGGGTTTAGCAGGCTCAGACTTATCCGCTGCTTTAGAGGGATTGAGCGAAACGCCGCTGCCGCCGTCGAGCAATCAGGCTGATCTGGAAGCCGAACTCGGAGCAATTTGGGATGAGCAGGCGCAAGACCAATCGAATGATCTTCTGCAAGATCTGTTTGCCGATTCAGACGCGACCCGTTCAGAAAGCGATCTGGATCAGTTTTCGGCTGAATTGGATGTCAGTCCTGACCCTGCCGCACCCAGTGCCCTCGATGACCTGAGCAGCTTGCAAGACTTGTTTGCCGACGAATCGATCGAGACGAAGCTGCCCGACCGTTCCCCTGACCCGGTGCTGACTGACCCCTGGGAAGACCTGCCTCAGGCTGATGCTGCCGGGTCCGATCGTCCTGCGGCTGGAATGATCGACGATCTGTTTGCAGACAGCCCCAATGACCCGGCAACCACCGACGAGATGGAGTTTGAGGCTGCCGCAGTTCCGTTGACGAGCGTTGATGATTTGCTGGCGGCACTTGATGGCGAGGAAGACACTGGAATGAGTGCGGATGAGGGTGGTCGCAGTGAAATTGGCGATAGCAGCGATGAATCTGCTGATGCGTTTGAAGCTGCATTCGGGGAAACGCAAAATCCTGATGACGCGCCTGATTCCACCACTGTCCTGGTCGATCTATTTTCCGTAGATGTCTCAGCAGAAAATGGAGAACCGCTTTTTACAGAAGAAGTAATTCTGATTGAGGAAACGATCGTCTTCGATTCATCTGATGATTTTGCTGGAGATGAGCTTGTCGGGAATGACGCTAGCGAGGACGTTTCGGCTGACTTTGGTGCGGGCAACGAAGCCGCCATGCTTGATCTGTTTTCTGAAGACGCTTTTTCTGAAGACGCTGCACCCGAAATCCCGCCAGACGAAGCCGCCATTGCCGATCTGTTTTCAGAAGCGGCAGCCCCAGAAGAAATCGCTCCACCTGAAACAGCAGACGACGCACTCGATCGGGCACTGTTTGGCTCTGACGATTTTGAGGCTGGTACTTTTGAGGCTGGTATTGATCAAGGTAACGACCCCGGGATGAGCGAAGCAGATTTCGCGATCGATGAAATGGGCTTGCTGCAAACCGATGACAATTTTGCGTTTCCAGCGCAGGAAGAAGGGGACAGGGCGATCGATGATCCAGCGATGCCTCCAGGTCTCTCAAGCGCGATCGATGAGAATTTGTTTATGGTTGCCTCTGAGCCTTTAGACTTTGACAGTCTGGAGTTTGGCATTTCAGAATCCGAAGCGTTGGATGCGAATTTGATCGATGAGCTAGGTTTTGAGTCAGAGTCTGAGTCAAATTTTGATCCAAATCTTGAGTCAACTTCTGAGTCGCTCAACTTTTTGGATGAAATGGCAACCGAAGCCGAAATGCTGCCCGAGGTGATGCTCCAGGATCAGTGGATCGAATCTTCGCCCTCTGAGGAGTCTCTTGCAGGGGAACTCGGACTAGAAGGATTTGCCCCAGAAGAATTCGTTACTACGTCTGAGCAGGATGTTTTGGCTCAGGAGTTTCCCACGGGCTCCGACCCGATCGATTTCCCAACTGATTTTTTCCCCGCTGAAACGCCTGCTGAATCGGTTGGTTCGCAGTTTCCTACAGCGGGAATTGAGGAATCTGCTGCCACCGCAGAACCTTTTGCAGATTTTGGGGAAGCAGGCGATTTGGAAGCCAGCAATTCAGATGTGGGTGATTCGGACGTAAACAATTCAGACGTAAGCGATCGAAATAATAATGACAATCTCGATCTGACCGATTGGTTTGCAGATCAGATCGATTCGGGCGATCCGGCGGCAGAACTCTCGACTGCACCCTCCGAGGACTTTTTGATCCACGAAGATATGCCCAATTTTGGCTTCAGTGGGGAAGCTAGCTCCGAAGCCGCCGCTGATGCTCTGTTTAACGATGTGCCTCCCGAACCCTCGTTTACCCCCGAAGCCGATCTTCTGGAGGAGCTGACTTTTGAGGAAACGTCTGAGGACCCTTCAGAAAACGCTTCAGCTGAATTTGCTCCATTAGAATTTGCCCCATCAGACATTGAGCCCGAACCCGCTCAGCCTGAGATTACCCAGGAGCAGCTCGAAGCCCAGATCGAAAACCTGTTTGCCGAGGAAGAAGACAGCGTGACCGAAGACAGCTTCCAAAACTCCTGGGAGCTTGCATCCGATGATGTGTCTGACGACTCTGCTGATATCGCAGCTTGGGGCAGCCCACTGGATTTAGACCTGGGCGAACCTGCTGACCTGGAAGAACCTGCTTTGCCCGATTTTGCAGAGCAATCTAGTTTTCCTGAAGACCTGACAAATGCGGATCTCATCCTGGAGCCGCTTGTCCCGGAATATTCCGAAGAAATCATTGCTTCGGACTCTGTTCTGGATGATGCGCCCTCGACCGCAGAAACCGTCCTGCCGGATTTGAGCTTTGAAGACGAAGTGACGATCGTAGAGCATGATTTGGCCGATAACGATCTGCCTGATTTGGCAGTCTTGACCGATATGCCAGACATCGACCTCCCCGATGATCAGGTCATTCCTTCGCACGAAGACCCGTTTGCAGCTGACCTCGCAGGCTTTGACGCTGCTTTGCCCGAAATGGCTACCGACGATGCCGATACCTCGCTGGCAAATACTCTGAGCTTGTCGGAGGCGATCGATCCAGATCAGCTTGTGAATGATTTACAAGGTGACGATTTACAGCGTGACGATTTACAGGACAATCCGTTGGAACTGTCGCTCGGCTTCCAGAACAGCCTAAATCAGGAAGATTACGGCGATCTGACCACGCTGGAGGAGCCTTCCTTACTGGAGGAATTAACCGACGAACAGCTTCAGGAGTTGCTGGGCAACCAGCCGGAGGATGTCGCGCCTAATGACTTTGCCCTGGATAATCCTGCTCTAGATAACCCTGTTCTAGATGACCCTTCAGAAGACCCTGTGCTTCAGCAGTCCTTCTCGGAGCCATTTGCCGATTTCAACCCGGAACCCGTTTCAGAAACCCCGGCAGATCTTTCAGATCCCGTTTCAGCTTCCCCTGAGAACGAACCTCTGCTCGACTTCCTTAATCGACAGTTTGGCCTGGAAGAAGAGCTGTCCCCGGTGGAAGAACCGGAGCTAAGCTCGGAGCCAGTAGCCGATCGCGAAATCCTCGCGGAAACCGAGTTCCTCGATCGATCGGAGAATGCACACCAGCCCACACAAATTCCGTTTGCAGCGACCCCGTTTGCAGCGGCTTCAATGGCTGCCTCTGACGTGCCTGCTGCTGTCGAACCGAATCTGGATCTGTCTGACGATTGGCTGGATGATACCAGTCCCGCAATGCCTGCCCATTCTGAAACTGCTCCTGCGATCGAGGCAGACGATTCAGAGTGGCAGGAACAGTCTCAGGAAGATCTGGAACGCCAGCTTGAATCTTCTGATTTTGTCCAGCCTGTACCAAATCAGGTGTACCCTCCTGCTGAGCCGAGTGCTGCTCCGCCCAGAGTCGTCGTGTCTTCCTCACCGTCTCGCCCAGCCTCTAGTTCAACCGGGATATTTACGCTCATTCTGTTTTCGATCGTCGGATTTATTGCCGCGCTGCTCGGATTCTCGCTCTGGTCAGAGCTTTCTGCTCCGCCTGAACCTCAACCGCAGCCTGTGCCTGCCCCCACTGATCCCCCGGCTTCTCCGGTAGCTCCCCCGACAGCTCCCACCGCGCCTCCGGCAGCCCCAGCGGTTCCTCCTGTCCAAACTGCTCCTCCTACTGCTCCAGTGGCTCCTCCGGCAGATGCTCCCGCCGCGCCCCCGCCAGCTCCGGCAGATGCTCCAGTGGCTCCCCCGCCTGTTGCCCCCGTGGTAACACCTGAAGCATCCCCAGTTCCTCCTGCTGCTCCAGTGGCTCCTCCGGCAGATGCGCCCGCTCCTCCAGCGGCTCCTGCTTCACCGTAGAAGAGAAATTCTTAAGTGGGGGCAAAATCGCCCTCACACCTCTTCCTCTTTTGATGCCTCACGCAATCGGGTAACAGTAATCCGGCAACAGCAAAGAACACAAAACAAAAATCCCCCGATCGACTCAAAATGGATCAGGGGATTTTTTCGATTAAGACGATCGCTAACGTTTGTTGTTATCCCTTATTGTTGTCCTTCTACCGAGAATTGTTCAAAACTAAACCGTTCAAAACTCGATCGGCTACACCGAACTTTTTGCGCCCAGTTCACCTAAATTAGCCGTTGAGTCAGCATTCGCAGCCCGCTCTTTTTCAAGCCGCCGCTTCCGTGCATAGAGCTGAATAATTGCTGCCATTGCCACAATCATTGCCACAATGCCCCAAGCCGTTGCTGACGTCGGTAAACTATTCTTAAAGACTGCCAGCAGCACAATTAATACAAGAAATAAAGTTGGTACTTCGTTGAGCCAGCGAAACTTTTGTCCGCTCCACTGCATATTTCCGGCTGCAAGCTGTTTCATCCAGCGACCGCAAAGGTGATGATAAACCACCAGCAGCGCGACCAGACTGAGTTTGACATGGAGCCAGGTTTCGTGTAGCAGGCTTGGCGCAGTAACCAGCATTGCGATCGCCATTGCCACGGTCAGCACCATTCCAGGCGTGGTAATCAGGTTATAGAGACGCTTCTCCATAATCTGATACTGCTGCTGCAAAATCGTGCGAGCGGGTTCGGGCTGCTCATCTGCCTCAGCGTGATAGACAAACAAACGCACAAGATAGAAGAGTCCGGCAAACCACACTACGACTCCGATGATATGAAACGCTTTAAACCAGAGATATGTCATGGGATGTCTTTATCTATTGTCCAGCCCTCATTGTATCGAGTGGGAAGGGGATCAAGATAGATGAAAAAACAGCCGCAGCGACAAGCCGATCGTTAAGTTTAATGCGTACTCAGATACCAGGGAGATAGAGATTTTGACAAGCGAATCGCAACTAGAAATAAGCGAGACACGATCCAAATCGGAGTCAGTGAAAGATTAAGAAGTGAAACAATTCAAACCGCGTTAAGCCACGTTAAACCGCGTGCTTAAACAGCGTATCTAGATAAACCCTGGCAGCCCGTCGATAACTGCGGGAAGAATCGGGAGTCGAGCTTGTGCCGTTTTGCAGCAGGAAGAGCGAGAGCGCGGCGCAGAAGACCCGGTCATGATCCCAGTCAGGGTGGGTTTCTAGATAGCCTTGAAGCGACTCGTGCAGTTCTTCCGGGATTTCTGCCAGGATGCTAACCGTTGCTTGCATGGGAACCTCGTTGAAGATGAGTAACTGTAAAAGATACCTCTAGTTGCTTCAAATGAAGCAAATTTGCTCACAGCTATCGGTACAGGGCGATTAACTCAAAGGAAAACGGCTTTGTACCGCAGCAGAAAGCTGAGCGAACCTCATCTCGTCCAACCCTACCGAATCCTTGCTGGAAGCGGCGGGAATGGCTTCGGTGAGCTGCCCTTAACTTTGGTGGTCGCATCATTTTGCGCTATGGGGGGGTAGGGTTGTCAATGCCAATTTTTTGTGGCATGAAACAGGTGACGAAATATCCTTCACGAAGGAATGAGGGTTTCAAGCTAATTTTTGTTACATTTCTTCACAAAATCCAGGAAAAATCTTGTGAAATGCTTGTCTGCTCCGTAATCCACAGGAATTCCCCAACCCCCGATCGCACCGTTGCTGCCTGTGGAAAACCCAGGTTAAGCCTGTGGAAAACTGCATCATGCCTGTGGAGAACTTGTGGAATGGGTGGGGAAAAGCCCTTCTTCTGTAAAGTTTTGTAAAGAATTCCTCAATCTGTTCCGGTTCACCCCTGGCAAACCCTTTGGTTAAAAGCATTGCCGCGATCGAGCCTCCTTCAAAACAATTGTGCTGAGTCATGAATTCTTAACTTCGCTGCACGATTTGGGAGCATTGTATAACAGTATTGTCAAGATTCACATGAACTATCCCTCACCTCTTCACCCACCTTTTCACCCATCCCCCTCCTCAACCCCTACCTTCCCTGCTAAGCAAAACACCATCCGCTAAGATATAAAGCGGAATTGCTCAGACAAGACTGAATCAAACGATCTCATTTAGGCTTAATTCGGGAGGAAAGATTGCCTACACTCGGCGTCAATATTGACCATGTGGCGACTATTCGGCAGGCACGCCGCACCGTTGAACCCGATCCTGTTGGGGCAGCCGTCCTTGCGGAACTGGCAGGAGCCGACGGCATCACCGTTCACCTGCGGGAAGATCGGCGGCATATTCAGGATCGGGATGTGCATCTGCTGCGTCAGACCGTGCGAACCCATCTCAATTTAGAGATGGCAGCGACCGATGAAATGGTGTCGATCGCCCTGGAGATTCGCCCGGACTATGTGACGCTGGTTCCCGAACGGCGCGAAGAAGTGACGACCGAAGGTGGGCTAGACGTTGCAGGGCAGATCGATCGAATGCAGCAGGTGGTTGATGCCCTTCAGGAGGCAAATATTCCCGTGAGCCTGTTTATTGACGCTGATTCGGCTCAGATTGACGCGGCCGCGATCGTTAAGGCAAAATTCATCGAGCTGCACACCGGACGCTATGCCGAAGCCAAAGACGATGCCAGCCGTGCTCAGGAACTTACCTTCCTCAAAAAGGGCTGTCAGCAGGCACTTGCTGCCGGAATCCGGGTGAATGCAGGGCATGGCTTGACCTATTGGAACGTCTACCCGATCGCCTGTCTTCCCGGTATGGAAGAACTGAACATTGGGCACACCATTGTCAGCCGTGCTGTTTTGGTCGGGATGGAGCGAGCCGTGCGCGAAATGAAGCAGGCAATTCGAGGGGAGTTTTAGAGGAGGGTAGAAAAGTATGATTAGACTCGCGCCCCCTGAGTCCCCTGGGTACTGGATGGAGCCGAGCTAGCTTTCTCCTGAATTTCAAAGTTCCCCAGCATGGGAGGATTTAGAAGGCGATGCAGAATCGCTGCGGCTGATCAAACTGCCTGCTGCCATTCCGCTTATTTCGCCCTAGTTCGAGCAATTTCATCGATCGTTTTTTAACCTGTTATCACTTGTAATCAAAACTTAAACTTCAAGCCAATGCAAACCTACTACTATGCTGTAGCAAGCCAGCGATATCTGCTGGAAGAAGAGCCGACCGAGGAAGTTCTCAAAGAGCGGATTCGCTACTATCAGGAACAGGAAAAAGAGCGCGACTTCTGGCTGGTGCTTCAGCCCGCCTTTCTGGATGCTCCTGAACTGGCAGAGGTAAAAGCCAAGTGTCCTCAGCCTGCGGCAGCGATCGTGTCGACGAATCCTCAGTTCATTACCTGGCTGAAGCTGCGGCTAGAGTATGTGGCAACGGGAGAATTTCAGGCTCCTTCGGCAACGATTCCAGACCCGCTTGCATCCCCTGCTCCCACCGCCTAACAATATCGCTCGACTGAGCGCAAAGCAGCGATAACTGTCCTAAACGGGAACCGTCTTAAACGGAAACTGTCCTGAACGGATACAGGCGACGGAGAAAAGGGTAGACTACGAGTCCCTTTTGGTTTGAGGAGTTTGAGCAATGAGGCAACGTTGGATTGCGCGATCGAGTTTCGTTACGCCGCTGATTCTGGTCGGAATTCTGGGCAGCACGCCGGGACGATCGATCGCGCAGCCCTTGCCAACCTGCAACCCGCCTCGCCCAGATGAATATCTGCTGCTGGTTCGCAACCCGAATGCCGATACGCAAAATCAGCTTCGGCAGCTTCTTCCCAGCAATGCTGTACTCACCGACTGTCGCTACGACAATAACCCGGTGGTGCGGGTCGAAGGGTTTGTCAGTGCGGACATTGCCGGCGCCTGGGCGCAATATCTCAGCACTTCTTCAGGGCTTGAGGCGATCGTTGCTCGTCCACCTGCCGCTTCCTCGACGGCGACGAATTTCCCCAGCCCAACCCAGACAACTCCTAATTCCCAGATAGCTTCTAATTTAGGGACAAGCCCGGCAACTACTCAGGCAGCAAATCCGGCGACTGCACCGAGCAATCCGGCTCCTGCCGCTCTGCCTACTACTCCTGCGGCTTCGGCTCCGGCTCCTGCCCCGGCTCCTCAGACCACCGCAGCGAGACCAATACCTGCGTTTAATCCTCAACCGCTTGGCGGGGGCTATGCCGTGGTGGTGAACTATTTTAATCGTCCTGAAGTGGCTCTAGACATGCAGCAATTCACCGATGGCGATGTGGGCTTGGTCGCGTTTGAGCAGCGTCCTTATTTGCTGGTTGCCTACACACCCGATCCGGCGGCGGCTTCTGCTGTGCTGCGAAGCTTGACCGAGCGTGGATTCACAGCGTCGATCGTGGATAGCCGGAGAGCAATCTTGCTTACCCCGGCAGTTGCTCGATAAGACGCAGTGATGCTTAAACAGGTGATGCTTAAACAATCCGTGTTATTGGGTGGGACGGGAAACCTCATAGCGCAGCTCTGCAAAGGCGTTTCCATAGGCCTTTGCCGACAGAAGCTTTAGCGGAGGGGTGACAATTCTGCGGGGGAGGAGCGGTGCCCCACTCCCCAGCGTCACGGACGCGATCGTCACAATAATTTCATCCAGCAATCCCTGATCATAAAACTGACCGGCTAAATCTCCTCCGCCCACGATCCAGATATTTCGATCGCCCGCCACCTGGGTCATTTCTTGATGCACTGAGCGGACATCCCCTTTGACAAATTGAATATCTGCGCCTTCAATCAGGGGCAAACTGCGCGAGGTAAAGACCCAGGCGGGTTGTTCATACGCCCATGCTGGCGATCGATCGGCTCCCTCGCCCGTTGGATGGTTGAGAATCCATTCGTAAGTCGTCGAACCCATTGCGATCGCCCCAACGTCACGAACGAAATCTGGATAGCTGCTGCTGTCGGGTTCGCCAAACTGAAAGAGCCACTCCAGGGAGTTCTCTGAATCAGCAATAAAGCCATCTAAACTGGTGGCAGTGTAATACTGAGTTTTCATTGGAACATGCTTTCAGTGAAATACAACTTAATAGGCAGGCGAAGCGATCCAGGAGATTGCTGCTCCCAGGGCAGAACCCACAATGACCTGCACGGGCGTGTGTCCCAGAAGCTCTTTCAGCCGATTTTCATTAAAGGTAGGATGCTCACGAAACAGCTCATCAACGATTTGATTGAGAATTCGCGCCTGCTTTCCGGCTGCCTGCCGCACTCCGGCTGCGTCGTACATTACGATCACCGCAAACACAAAGGCGATCGCAAATTCGCCGCTTTCCCAGCCTGCGGTTTGTCCAACTCCGGCAGCCAGAGCCGTGACGAGCGCAGAATGGGCACTGGGCATTCCTCCGGTTTCAACCAGGGTGCGGAAGTTAATCTTACCGTCGCGAATTAAATCAACAAAGACTTTGATAATCTGCGCCAGCACAGAGGCAAGCAGCGAGACGAGCAGCACGTGATTGTCAAGGATGGCGGGAAAGTCCTGCATGATGGCGGGTAGCGAGTTTTTGCGAATAGCCTAGTTTTTGCGAGCAGTAATGTAGTCAGCCAACGCCATCAGCGGATAGGCACTTTCTCCATAGGCTGCGAGATTTGCCTTTGCCTCGTTCACGAGCTGATCTGCCTGACGCTTTGATTCCTCAATGCCCCAAAAACTGGGATAGGTCGCTTTTTGGGCTTGCAGATCTTTGCCTGCAGTTTTGCCCAGCTCTTCTTGCGTGGCGGTGATGTCCAGCACGTCGTCAATAATTTGAAACGCTAGCCCAATGTTTTGAGCGTATTCTGCCAACCGCTGGCGATCGCCTTCATTTGCCCCCGCCAATATTGCGCCGCACACCACCGCTGCTTCCAGCAGTGCTCCAGTTTTGTGGCGATGAATATAGGTCAGCGTGTCCACCGTGACATCCGATCGCCCTTCGCACTCCAGATCGACCACCTGACCGCCGACTAGACCCGCTGCACCCACCGCACGGCCCAATTTAGCAATGACTTGCAGAACGCGATCGGCTGGGACATCCTGAGTTTGGGCCGCGATAAATTCAAAGGCATAAGCCAGCAGCCCATCGCCTGCCAGAATCGCAATATCTTCGCCGTAAACTTTGTGATTCGTAGGTTTGCCGCGCCGGAAGTCGTCGTTGTCCATTGCGGGCAAGTCATCGTGGATCAGCGACATAGTGTGGATCATTTCCAGGGCGCAGGCGGTTGACATTGCCATTGCAGTCGTACCGCCGATCAGCTGACAGGTTGCTAGACAGAGAATTGGACGCAGCCGCTTGCCCCCTGCCATCAGTGAGTAGCGCATCGCCTCATAAATTTTTTCGGGATACACCACGTCGATCGAGCGAGCGAGGGCTGCCTCAACCTGTGCCTGCTGTGCTGCCAGATAGCGTTTGAGGTCGAATTCGAGATACTGCTGACTGTTGGTTGCAACCATGCTTTAATCCGCTTGAGCCACTAAACTTGTCATTCCTACACCATGAACGCGCATTTCTGAACGCGCACTTTAAACGCACAGCGGCAATGCAAAGCAGTTCCTGTTTGGTAATCGGCTACAGGCGCTGGCGATAACTCCATACTGTATTGTGCAACAGCATGGTCACAGTCATCGGTCCAATTCCGCCCGGAACCGGAGTAATCCAGCCTGCAACAGCTTTGACCGCTTCATAATCCACGTCTCCAACCAGCCGGGATTTTCCCGTTGCCTCATGGGTGACACGATTGATTCCCACATCTACCACAACCGCGCCCGGTTTCACCATCTCCGGCGTAATCAGATTCGGGCGACCAACTGCCGCGACCAAAATATCTGCGCTGCGGGTGACTGCGCTTAGATCTGGGGTGCGAGAGTGGGCAATCGTCACCGTGGCATCTTCTGCAAGCAGCATCAGGGCGATCGGCTTGCCCACCAGAATGCTGCGTCCGACCACGACTGCCTGTTTGCCTTTTGCCGAGATGCCGTGTTCCTGAAGCAGACGCATTGACCCGGCAGGCGTACAGCTTTGCAGCCCTGGTTCCCCACGCATAAGACGACCCAAATTCACCGGATGCAGCCCGTCTGCGTCTTTGTCGGGATTGATTTGATTCAGCAGGGCGACCGCGTCCAGATGATCGGGCAGGGGCAACTGCACCAGAATCCCGTCTACGCGATCGTCTTCGTTTAAGCTCTGAATCGTCTGCTCTAAATCTGCCTGGGTCGCGTCTGCCGGAAAATGCTTGCCAAATGAAGCGATCCCCACCCGCGCACAAGCCTGCTCTTTATTTCGCACATAGGCAGCACTGGCAGGATTATCGCCCACCATCAGCACTGCTAAACCGGGCGGTCGTCTATGGCGATCGCTCAAGGATTCTACCTCGTCGGTCAGTTCTGCTTGAATTTTGGCTGCGAGTGCTTTGCCGTCCAGGATGCCTGTCATAGTGAGTTGAGGGTGAGCGTCAATGGGCAAAAATCCCTTTGATTATCCAAGGTTGATTCGCGACTGCTGAATGCTCAAAGTCCTTAGTTTAGCGTCTATTGTCGCCCTCGTATCTCGATCGCAGCCGGGAGTTAAGATTCGTGATTCCTGGGCAGCTCATTCTGGCTGTCAACGTTACTTCAATCAGAATAAAATCTTCAGTCGGAGCAGTCGTACAGAATTCCCTGGTGTGGAGGTGACGTGAAAAGCCGCAATCATGCTGTCCTGTTGCTTAAAAGCCTTGCCTCCTCGCACCGATCGATCACCCTAACCGGAAAATGGTTTCGCGTTGCTCCGGGTCTTGCCGCCGGAACCCTTCTTCTTGCCCTGCTGCTTAATAGCTGTAGCCGCTTGACAACAGTACAGGATGTGCAAACCCGTCCCCGTCGGTGGTCTTCTACAGTGCAACTTGAGGGAACAGTGGGCGATCGAGTACCGCTGATTGGGGCAGAAGTGTACGAGCTGAAAGACCCGACAGGCGAGATCTGGGTCTTAACGGACGATCGCACCCTGGAAACAGGGGAGCAGGTGAAAATTCGAGGAAAAATTCGGATTGAGGAAATCACGATCGAGGGGCAAACTGCGGAGGAAGTGTACATTGAGCAGCAGCACCTGATCGAAAAACAGCCGCGATGATTGATCCCACAATCCAACTCGACTCAAGTTCCCAGGTGGCGATCGCCATTTTGCACCAGAACAATGGCTCCTCGAGGGGAACGGCTTCACTGCGATTTTTGATGCAGCTGCGGGATGACAAGCCTCAGATTCGCTATCCGGGCGTATGGGCGTTTTTTGGCGGACATCTCGAACCGGGGGAGTCTCCCGAGCGGGCAATCTGGCGCGAACTTCAAGAGGAAATTGGCTATCAGCCGCCCTACGTTCGATACTTCCGCGCCTACAGGACAGAGATGCAAGTGATTCGGCACGTTTTCGCGGTTCCGCTCACGGTTCCCATCACCGATCTCGAACTCAATGAAGGAATCGACTTGAGACTGCTTACCATAGAAGAAGTAAGGCGAGGCGACTGCTATTCCGATCGTATCGGGCAGATTCGCGCCCTTGCCCAACCCCATCGGCAAATTCTGCTAGATTTTCTTAGAGAGGGATTCTCGATCGCAGACGAACCTGAGACCTAATGGCAGCGAAATTCTCTAAATCGAAACCCTATCGCATCCGGGAAAGCACCAAAGCAAAGCACGTCAGCATCAAAGTGACGCATCTGGGCGACGTAGAAATTGTCGTGCCGAAGGGATTCGATCGCCGTAAGCTTCCCGAAATTTTGGAGAAGCGCAAAGATTGGATTGCGAAAACCACCCAGCGGATTGAAGCTGAGCGGCAGTCTTTTCCGGGGGATGCAGCAGAGCTGGGCAGCGACGGCATGATTCCTGAGCGGTTGTGTCTCCGAGCGATCGATGAAAACTGGACGGTGCAGTATCAGCCCGGCAATTCTTCGGTGAAGACGATCGCTGCTAGCTCCCAGATCCTGCTCTTTGCTCCTACCCAGGAACCTGCTGTTACCTACAAACTCCTGCGCCACTGGCTCAGCCGCCGAGCCGAACAGCAGCTCGTTCCCTGGCTTCGTCAGCTCAGCTCCGAAATCAATCTTCCGTTTCAAACCGCAGCCGTACGTGGGCAAAAGACGCTGTGGGCAAGCTGTTCGGGCAAGAAAAATATCAACCTCAACTACAAGCTGCTGTTTCTGCCGCCGCATCTGGTGCGTTATGTTCTGATTCACGAACTCTGCCACACCATTCACCTGAATCACTCAGCAAGCTACTGGGCACTGGTCGCCCGTAAGGAACCGCAGTATCGGGAGCTTGACGCAGAGCTAAATCGTGCCTGGGTTTATGTGCCGGAGTGGGTGGAGCGGTTTTTTGAGTAGGAATGTGGATAGGTGGATGAGGAGATCAGAAGATGAGGCGAAGGCGTAGTTGGCGAAGGCATAGGATGGGTTAGCGTAGCGTCATGCATTGAATCTAGAGATGGGGCTGTCGCTCAAAAAGCCGAAGACAAGCTGTTTCTGGTAGTTCTGGCTATCTATTTACGCTGCATTGTGTGAATCTTCGCTCTCAAGAATCGATCGATGCGAACATAGAACATAGTGTTCCTGTTGCTTATCAGTACAACTCAGTACAACGTACGACCTGCTATGACCGATCGCCCCCTAGAGGAAAGTGCTTCGCACCCTGCTGCTCCTGACCAATCTGATTTGCTTGCTGCACTGGGTGAACCACTCATCCCGATCGCCCCGCCTGGCTATCGGTCGGGCTTTGTGGGCATCATTGGCAGACCCAATGTGGGCAAATCAACGCTGATGAACCAGCTTGTCGGGCAAAAAATCTCTATCACTTCTCCGGTTGCTCAAACGACACGCAATCGCCTGCGGGGAATTCTCACGACTCCAGACGCACAAATTATCTTTGTCGATACCCCAGGGATTCACAAGCCCCATCATCAACTAGGCGAAGTCCTGGTTAAAAATGCTCAAATTGCGATCGACTCGGTCGATGTGGTGCTGTTTGTGGTTGATGGGTCTGTGCCGTCAGGCAAGGGCGATCGGTTTGTGACTGACTTGATTCGGCGTACCGAAACGCCTGTGATTTTGGGACTTAACAAAATCGACCAGCAGCCTGAAGACCGCGAGGCGATCGAGCAAATTGATCAGACCTACGCCGAAATCGCTCAAGAGCGCGACTGGTCGCTGGTAAAATTCTCAGCGTTGTCGGGAGCCGGGCTAGAGGAACTGCAAGCTACCCTGGTTGGCGCACTGGAACCCGGACCCTATTACTACCCGCCCGATCTAGTGACCGATCAGCCCGAACGCTTCATTATGGGCGAACTCATCCGCGAACAGATTTTGCTGCATACCCGCGAGGAAGTGCCCCATTCGGTTGCCATCGCGATCGATCGCGTCGAAGAAGCCCCTGACATTACCCGGATTCTGGCAACAATTAATGTGGAGCGAAACTCCCAAAAGGGGATTATCATCGGCAAGAGCGGACAAATGCTGAAAACCATTGGGTCAGCCGCCCGGCAGCAGATTCAAAAGCTAGTGATGGGCAAAGTGTACCTGGAGCTTTTTGTTAGGGTGCAGCCGAAATGGAGACAGTCGCGTAACCAGCTTGCCGAGTTTGGCTACCGCGTTGAGGAATAAAGTTAGATTGGCAAAAACTTTATCTCGTCCATGCTCCGTGGGTTTCACCCGGATCGTCCGGTTGATGAATTGCGACCGTGATTTCATTTCACCTGTGGGCACTCTAGACCGGGAAGCTCATTCGATGACTGGTGCGCCTAGCTGCTACCTGACGCGGTGAAACGCCACACTTGTGAAGTCGCGCAAGGCAAGTACTCAGCCGCTTTCGCTCTCGCCTTAATTTCGCTTTCCGTTTCATGCTGTATTTTTCGCTGAGCCTGTGTCTGATCATCACCTTGAAGCCGATTTCAATTTGCCTTTGAGACAGGGTTTGACGCCTGCACTGTCTCCCATTTCCGCTACGAATCCTGAACCGAGTATTTCTTCTCAAGACTGGGAGCGACAACAGGCAGAATGGCAAAAGCTCGTCCGGGCGATCGCCCGTTCAGCCAATCAATCGCTGGATCTGCATCGAATGTTGCAAACCGCGACCGATAAAGTGCAGCAGGTTCTCCAAACCGATCGCGTCCTAATTTACCACTACAAACCGCGCAGCAAGGGCGACATCCTGGCGCAGTCGGTTACAGAAGCGCGCTGGCAAGCAGAGCCCCGGTCCGACCTGACGCGTCAGTTTCGGGCACTCTGTCGTCAGATCAACCGATCGAAGGCACTGGTGCAATCGGGCGGATTTAATATCGACACGTCGAGCCGCCATCACTTTCAGATTCAAGCAGAGGTGAGCATTCCGGTGATCGTGCAGGATTCGCTCTGGGGTCTGCTGGTGGTGCATCAGTGCCGTGCAGATCGCCAGTGGAAAGCCTGGGAACTCAACTTGCTGCATCAGCTTGCAATTCACCTGGAAAGCTTAATCCAGCAGGCAGAACTGTATCAGGAAGTGCAGCGGCTCAACACCAACCTGGAACGGCAGATTCAAGCCCGCACTGCAGAACTTCAGCTCGCGTTTGAGTTTGAGGCAACGCTGAAGCGAATCACCGACAAAGTGCGCGACAGCCTGGACGAAGATCAGATTCTTGAAACCGTCGTGGCAGAGCTGGCAAAAGCAACGGGCGTTGTTGGCTGCAATGCTGCCCTCTACGACCTGGAAAAAAGCACATCAACTATCCACTACGAATACACCAACGATCTTTCTCCCTATCAGGGGCGGAGCGTCTCTCTGGAAGCCTTTCCCGAAATCTACAATCAGCTTTTGGAAGGTTTATCGTTTCAGTTTTGTTCGCTCATGCCCAACCCAGTGCGGGGGCGAGTTGCCATGCTCACTTGCCCGATCGTTGATGACCAGGGAGTTCTGGGTGATTTGTGGCTGATTAACCAGGCGTTTTGCCGCTATACCGAGCAGGATATCCGGCTGGTGCAGCAGGTAGCAAACCAGTGCGCGATCGCCATTCGACAGGCGCGGCTATTTCAGGCAGCCCAGGCGCAGGTCAAAGAGCTAGAGCGGCTCAATCGGCTCAAGGACGACTTTCTTAGCACCGTGTCTCACGAACTCCGCACCCCGATGGCAAACATGAAAATGGCGATTCAAATGCTGTCGGTCGCGCTCAAACAGGCAGGAACTATGGAGGGGCAGGAGCAGCGCATCGCTCAATATTTCCAGATTTTAAGTAAAGAGTGTCAGCGTGAAACCAGCCTGATTAATGACCTGCTCGACCTGTCCCGCCTCGACTCTGAGAGTCAAACGCTCAACCTCACTCCCGTTGACCTTAAATCCTGGCTACCTGCCATTACGCAGTCCTTTACTGAGCGATTGGAGGAACAGGAGCAGCAGCTCAAAATTCAGGTCTCTCATCCTTTGCCGCCGATCGTCACCGACCTGGGCTATCTGGAGCGAATCCTGCTCGAACTGCTGCAAAACGCCTGCAAGTACACCCCAGCCAGGGAAACCATTACGATCGCTGCCTCTCTCCTGCCTCCTAAAGAAGCCGATCAGCCCTGGATTTCGTTGAGCATCAGCAACACAGGTGTACAGTTGCCCGCTCCAGAACTATCCCGCATCTTTGAAAAGTTCTACCGCATTCCCAACAACGATCCCTGGCAGCACGGCGGAACTGGACTGGGACTAGCACTCGTGAAAAAACTCGTTGAACACCTGGGCGGAAAAATCTGGGCCGAAAGCAACACCAACGAAACCTGCTTTTCCATCCTCCTCCCAACCCCAAAAAACGCCCTCTGACCCCCTCACCCCTCCATCACACACTCAGCCACCTGTCCTGAAATAAACGGAAGCAGCTTCTCGTTCTGACTCTGAGTTTTTCCTTCTGTAAACACGACCAGCACATAGGGCAGAGCATTGGGCAGTTCCACATAAGCGGCATCGTGGCGCACCTGGCTTGTCCATCCTGCCTTTGACCACAGTTTTGCCTCGGTCGGCAAGCCTTCCCCTAAAAAGCCCGTCACCTGGTTTTCAGGATCGGCAGCGAGATCCGCCGCATTCAGGCTGCGCTGCATCAGAGTCATCATTGCCTGCGATCGGCTAGATGAAACTGCGACTCCTCCAATTAGACTGTGCATGAGTCGTGCGGTCGCCTCGGTGGTCAGGGTATTGCGATTTTCCCGCAGTTCACCCAAGAAAGCCCGCTCGCGTCCGTAAGGTCCATCACACCAGGTTTTCTGATTCACATTAATGCCTTCTAGCTCAATCCACCCCAGGGATTGAAAGTAGCGGTTTACAAGATTACGCTGCGATTTCCAGGTCTCAAATGGCTCTGGCGGCAGTTCTGGACCGCTCGTGGTTCCGGTCAGCATATCCATCACCAGGCTGGTCGCATCATTGCTCGAATCCACAATCATGTCTCGCACGGCGCGATCGAGTTCTGCCGAGGGCTGAATCATGCCCTGCTCCAGCCATTCTGCTACCGCCACCAGGTAAAACAGCTTCACCACGCTCGCCGGATAAATTTGCTCTACTCCCCGATAGGAAAACCCCCGCACCGGATATTTCCAGAACTCTTCTGGCGTTAACGCTCCGCCTGTATTCACCGGGATCGGCTCATCGTAGATCAGCCAGGTTATCGCAAGCTGTGTGCGCGTCAGTCCCGGAAAAGCAGCCCAGGTCGCCTCCAAAATCCGATCGCCCCACTGCTCAAGCTGTGCATCTCGATAGAAGAAAGGCATGATTAGACCTCACAAGTTCACCCACCAAAGATTACATCAGGAGTAGGAGATATGGCGTGAGGGAATAGGAAGGGAGTGGATGAGTGAAGGAAGCGGGGTAAGGGGGTGAAGAGGTGGAAAAATAGAGGGAGTGGACAAGTAATGGGTGAGAAACTGCTGTGCTGACGCTTCCTTTGCTAAAAGTGGCAATCGACAATAACCCGGCTCAGGAGTATGAGTGTCAGGGCAATCTCAATTTGTATGATTCGCCTGATTTGCGATCGCTGGCAACCCAAGCAATGCCAGGGCGACAGCTCAAAATTTTGGCTTTGCCCTTTGACGAAGCAGGACAGGTCAACGGCACGGTGATTCAGGTGCGGCTCTGTGAAGATGACTATCCGGGCTGGATTGCGGTTGAAGATCTGGATTTGTTAGAGGCGGCTGAGGCAGCTTATGAACCGCTTTTTCTACCCGAAGCTGAGACTCGTGCCCGGATGTCGCAGGTAATCGCCTTTACCTACAGCGCAATGAATCAGCCCAATCGCTATTTGTGGGGCGGGACAGTGGGACCGAACTACGACTGTTCTGGGCTCATGCAAACTGCCTTTGCCTCGGTGGGAATCTGGATTCCCAGAGATGCCTATCAGCAGGAGGGCTTCGCCCAACGGATCGCCCTTCAGGAGCTTGAACCGGGTGATTTAGTTTTCTTTGGGACTCCCGATCGTGCCACTCATGTCGGTTTGTACATCGGAGAAAGCTGCTATCTGCACAGTTCTGGCAGGGATCAGGGCAGAAACGGAATCGGCATTGACACCCTGGCTGAAACCGAAGATCGAATCAGCCGCACTTATTCTCAGCAGTTGCGGGGAGCCGGACGCATCTTGAGCAGCTATCAATCGACGCTTTCGATCGGTAATCTGCTTTAGTTTGCTGTTTCCAGATTGAGTGCAAGGGGGTGTTTTAGCAGGATCAATCATGCTGCATCGCCCCTCAATGGTTCAACGTCAGGGGACTGCGAAACTAAGCGATGGTTTGGTTCCCCAGCCTTGATCCGCGCGGGGGTGGTTCGGGTCAGGATGATGACTTTTCAGACAGCCTCTCGAACACCCTGTCACCAACCTGCTGCGAACGATTACAAAAAAGCCGATCGAATCGCGCCAGACCGGACTCAACCAGAACTCAAATTAGGGATTGATTGAGTAATTTATCGCAGGATCTGTGCTGCTGATCTAACTCTAATTATTTCTCGCTCGTCACGATCGCCACTTAAATTTCTTGTACTTAAAACGGGTTCTTAAAACTTAATTGGAACCAATCTAATACTAATTAACTTTTTTAATAAAAAAATAGCAAAGTATTAATAAAAATCCGACAAAGTGAGAAAAAATTGATATCAGAAAGGGCATCGACGACTGACCGTGTTTCGTCTCGATGCCCTTGCTGGTTCGCTCCTCACACATTGGATAGAATAACAAACCTGTTTTGATTTGTCACGCTTTTGGAGAAAATCCGTCAGAGGCATGATGTCAGATTAATAATAGAAGTAAGCGGCTGCCTCTCAAGAATGATGCTTGAGCTGTTAGAGAAACAGGGGAGTTGGCAGTTCGATCGAGCGCAGCAATTCGTGCAGCAACTTTTGAGTAATCCAAGTTAATCCCAGTCGAAGCTGTGCCTGCGCGGGGTCGTTTTGCCCTACTTCGTCGGCGATGCGACACGCCGCATAAAATAGTTGCCAGCTCTGGCTGAGGCGATCGGCTTGCTTAAGAGTTTCTTTTATATCGGAGATTGGGTTGAACTGAGCGTCTAGCTCCGCTCGTTGATCCAGAGTGGCGCAAATTTGCTCAACAAGCTGCCACTCTGCGGGCTGGCTGCCGCGAAAGCCTCCGGTGGGCAGCAGCCAGGGAAAGGGCTTCGGAGCCTGAATTTGCCAGCCGCAAAAGGAAGCGTCAGGTTTAACGATCGCCGACGGAGAACAGCTTGCGATCGCCTGTATCAGCCCAAGTTGCTGACCGAGACGAAGCACACTATGACATCGGGCGTAGGTGTGCAGTATCGGAAAAACACTGGTAGAATTACGGGCAGACGCAGCCATTGGAATCAAAGATCGGGACTCCAGCAGCGTTGTTGAGGTATCCTCGGCAACTGGTAATGGGTAATCGACGAGGCATTGCAGCCAAATTGCCAAGCCAGGATCTGCAAGCCGAAAGAAGACCCAGCCGGGAGGTGCGACTTCAAGATTGAAATGTTTCTGAAGGTCGTCCAGGGTCGCGTCAGACAGTGTTCCTTGCAAAGTTGCATCGAGTTTTTCGAGCGGTTTGCTCAGCTTCTCCATCAGGTCTTTCGCCAATTGTAGTGCTGGCTTCTGCAAGGGCTGTGCATATCTCAGAGCAACCGCTGAAACGTACTCAAGCTGCTTTTGTTTACCTTGTCGGGTCTGCTTAAGCGGAAGCGTCTGGCTTTTTCCATCCTGCTGAAGCTTCTCAGTATGGAGTGCTTTTTGTATCCGATGAACTAGTCGCGATCGGAGAGCAGCAGATAGAATGGTATGCAATCTAACACTCCCGGTAGAATTATTGTGCTTCCTGAGAAGCGGGTCGATTTCGCTGAACTCGATTTTTTAACTTTGGTTGTAATATATCAAGATTCAGATCAAAGTAAGGCTTAAAGAAGCCGTTCTACGGGTATTAACTGATGCAATTAGCACAAAGCACAACTCAAAGAAATCGATTTTGTATTCTCTTCGGCCGTTCTCCCTGTTGATTATTCTCTCTGTTCATTATCGTCCAGTTCAGTTCAGAGTCCCCCATCTCTACTGATTGTTGTAGTCACCCCTTATGTATTCAGTGTCTTCACCCTCAGAAACCTCCCGTCCATTTCTTACCTGGCAGCGTATTCTCGACTGGGCACAGGAGCATTACCGCTACCGTACCTTTAGCAAAGACGAAAAAATTCCGGCACGGGCAGGTTTACTTTACCTGGTACAGCGTGGAGCGGTTCGTCTGGTTGGCGAGGCACAGGTGAGTGCTAGTGTGAGCAGCGGGTCCTCCCGTTTACCCCGGATCAATTCAGAAGAAGCATTTCTGGGATTTGTTGGGGCAGGTCAGCCCTTTGAGATTGTGGCGCAGTCGCCGTTCACCCTCCAAAGTTTTGCTCATGTCGATCAAACGGCGGTGATCTGGCTCTACTGGCACGACCTGGACAACTGGCCCCACTTTCGGCGCGAAGTTCTGGATGCCTTTCGCTATCAGCATCAGCGGAAGCTGCTCTGGCTCAGCACGCTGGGACAACGCCGCACGATCGATCGCCTGCTCGGATTCCTCACCCTGCTAATTGAAGAATTTGGCGAACCCTGCGATGAAGGCTACGGGCTGCCCTGGTCACTCACCCATGCTCAGATTGGCAGCGCGATCGGCTCAACCCGGGTTACGGTCACGCGCTTGATGGGCAAACTGCGCCAGCGCGGGCTGATTCGCACCTACGGTGATAATTTGCTGTGCTTGCCTGCTGAGGCGGTTGCGAATAAGTAGCATTCGGCTTTCTGATAGAGCTGCAGCCGTCCAGCAGCCCGATGGTTAGCTAACCGGGGTGAGCCGCTGCTTAATTTGCAGGCTGTTGCGATCGAGCGTAGTTCGAATACCAACCAATTCTGCAAGCTGATTTTTGGCGGCTTCTGCCTGTTTCTTCGCCTGCACTTTGCGTTCCAAGGCTGCTCGCGCCAGGTCTTCTCGGCTTTGCTTTAACGCCAGCGTTGCCACTCGTTCCCAGGTGGTCATGTCTTGCTGTGCCCGGTTGTATTGATCTTGCAGGGTCGATTGAGCAACAGAAATATTGCTCTGGGCGTGGTTGAGCAACTGCATCGCAGTCACCGGATCGCCTCCCTGGGCAGCTTCTTCGATCATGCGGCGGGAGTCAAGCGATCGAATTTGGGACAAGTCTAAGCCGTAGTTGATGAGCTGCTGGCTTTCGTTTTTGCCTGTTTTGCACCAGTTAGCAAAATGCTCACAGTTGTTGGTTAGCAGATTGTACTGCCGTTCGCCCAGCCGGCTCTCTGCCCGCTGAAGCACAATATCGGGAATAAAAGCAAGCGGCTGCTGTTTGGTGTAAACAGGGGTGCCTCTGGCAAATGCCTCCATCGTGGTGCGCGTAATCACGGCATCATCGCCTTTGTGGTAGTGAATTATCGTGCCATCCCCACAATCAATTCCATGATGTTCGTAAACGCCCTCAACGCTGAGGAGGGGTCGCATCACGTAAATCTGATCGCCTCTTGCCATTGCTAATTGCTTAACCTGAACGGGTTTGCCTGAAAAAGAAAAGCCAGGAACCATTCGCATGAATGACTCCTAGCCACAATCTAGCATCCCGCTTTTGCTTTCAGCAGGGTCAGAAGGAGGAAACGATCGCGGATCAGGCAACCCTGATGTGAAGCAGTGCTCGCTACGCGGTAATCGCTGCCATCAAACTTCCAGACCCAATTTCATCCAGTCCCGCAGCCGAGCGCACGTTGGCACACATCGAACAGCCGCAGCCACTTACCGTCGTGCCGCTGGGAACCAGACCCTCAGGAGCCAGCACAGACTGGGTAACGGAAAAACTATCTGCCGCGCCGTAGTTGACGTTCCAGCCAATATCTCGTAGCGAAGCAAGCGTAACCTGGCTCAGCGGCATCTTCACGGTTGCACCTTCCGCAAAGGGAGTCAGCAGCTCATCGCCAAATTTACCTTCGTCCCAGTGACCGAACGTGCCCGCTTCAACCGGAATGGCTTTAGGCGCAAGTATGCCGGAAATTTCGCCATAAGCCCTGCCTGCGTAGCTGTCTGCTTTGTAGGTGTTGCTGCCGCGATCGATCAGGCTGCGTCCTTGCTTCTCCCAAAGTGTGCCGATGCCCAGAACGTGACCCAGTTCGTGAATCACGAGCGTTTTCAGGTAGCTGGGATCAGAGTTATAGGAATTGCTGTAGCTGGTGTTGATACGGACAATTCCCGTGGTGGGCATCCAGTTCCCTTTCGCATCGGTCGCGCCCGATCGATTGGTTGCGGCTGCCAGCCAGGCTTGGGGGCTATTCACGCCCTGAACGTCAATTTGGAGCAGATGGGAACCGTTAAAGCTGCTGTGGGTGATGGCATTTTCCCAGAATTTAGCGGCTTCGGTAATCGCATTACGAACGTTGAAGTTGAGGCTTTCTATCCCGTCTGCGAAATTAACCTGCATCGAGAATTTGCGATCGTCGCTACCGGAGGGCGTGAAGTTGGTGTTGACGGTGTAGTTCATGGACTGGTTACCGTAGCCCATTACCTGCACAAAGTAGTTTCCGGCAGACAAAAAGCGGCGAACTGATTCCCCGGTAGCTCCCCATTCCCACTGCCAGCCCAGCACCTCACCGGGATCGATCGCGCCGTTATTGTTTTTGTCCTGAATCAGCCGCACATCGGCATCGCCCGTTAAGCCACTCAGGTTTGCCGTGAATGTCCCAGATTGGGAAAGGCTGAAGCGATAAAAGTCTTCCCGATTGCTGGCACTAAGCTGGTCACTGCGTGAAAAAGCGGCAGATTGAACAGATGCGGTGCTGAGCGAGGTTCCAGGAGCACTACCGCTCGAAGTGGCTCCCCCACCCGGAGTTGGACTGGGTGCAGGAATCGGGGAAGGACTTGGCACATAAGCGGCTGATGCCCCAGTGCCGCCTGTCATCGACAGCGTATAGTTGGCGCGATCGGAGTCGAACGGAGTGACTCGCACAAAATAGCTGCCCACATTAAGCTGCTGCTGAATCGTTTCCTCTGTTTGTCCATCGCTGCCCGATCGTCCCAGTTCTGCCCCGGTGCTGCTGAGCAACTGAATATCGGCATCCTCGGAAAGACCCTTCAGGTTCAGCGCGACTTGCCCAGCTTCGGATAGGGAAAACTTATAGACATCGGCGTTGTCTTTTGAATCTACCCGTCCCTGGTAACTGCGCTGAAGGCGGCTAATGTTCCCGGCATCCAAGGCAGACAGGGTAGTATTTCCGGCATCGCTGGCAAATCCTGATCCTTTCAGCTTCAGCGTGTAGTTGGTGCTAGTGGTGCCTGCCGAAACGCGAATAAAATAAGTTCCCGCCCGCAGGTTGCCTTCGATTCGCTCATCTTGCCGATCGCCTCGCAACGATCGCGCCACGGAATCGCCGTTTTGCCGCACGATTGACAGATCCGCATTGGCACTAAGCTGACTCAGAGTAAGTCGAAACCGCAGCGATCGAGACAGATTCATCCGAAAATACTGATCCGTCGTGCTGCCGCCGATCGAGCCATTCCAGGTGAGTTCCGCTCGTCCGCTCAGGTTGCCCAGATTATTGGCAGTCGATAAGCTGTTGCCAGCTAAGCCTTGATTTGCCGTTGCCGTTGCGCTAATGGGCTGAATCTTCAGACTGCCAGTACTGTTGCCTGACTGAGCAAACCGCATCTTTTGGAAGGGCGAATTTCTTGAACTGCTTACTTTCAGAAACTTGCGCTGAGTCTCTGGCTGAACTTTCTGGAATAGCGGCGAATCCGTTTGTAGCTGAAACGACGCATTCGAGCGAGCCTGAGGGAACGCCCCAGACGCAAAACGATTTGACATAAATCCTCCTGATGACCTAAGCAGGGGCAACCCGGCAAAGCAGCAAACGATATAAGGACTGCAAGAAATCCTCTCCCCGATGGGGGATGCTAGCTTCAGTAAATAAGCTGCTACCTATGACTTGAGGAGGAGCCGAGTGTTCCGCGATTCCAGAAAAAAACTTAGAATCGCTGAAAATCAAAATAGCCAGTAAATCGCCCAAATTGCCATTGCCCGCAGATAGTGGCTCGCCCTGAAGGTTCCTGCTGCTGTAATCGCCTCCGGCGTGCGAAATTGTAGTCCGTTCTCGTAAACCTGCCGCACCACTGCCTCCGTAATTGCCATCGCTTCCGATCGCATTCCCATTTGCAGCATAAAAGCTGCCAGCCCAAAATTAATCCCCGTCCAGACTTCGAGCGGATGCGTATCATTAGGATTCACCGGAGACCCATCAGCCAGCACTCCATTTGCCGCCCCGATTGCCACAAATGCCTCTCTTGATTCCCCTGATTTTTCACGGCTCGCCGCGACATATTGATTAAAGTTGACAAAACAAGCTTCATACACCGACTTTAACGCCGATCGCACACAGTCCTCTGGCACAACATCTGGCAAACTCAGCAACCGCGCGTAAAACTGCCCGCAAAGCTGATCCGCCATCACCACTGCTGAACCGCTGCCGCTATCTAGACGGTAATACTGTCCGTTCCACAGCTTTTCCTGATAAACCGATCGCGCTTGCCCCAACCAGCCCTGATAAATCTCGCTTTGTTGTTTTCGCCCGTCTACCGCTCCATCTGCTTTGTCTAGAACTTGCCCGATCGCGATCGCTGCCTCTAACGCCGCAATCCACAGTCCGCCACAGTACGCGCTGACTCCCTGCAATCGCCAGTCATCAAAGGTCTGATCGGGTGCGCCGGAGTTTTCGGGAATGCCGTCATTGTCCAGGTCAAAGGTTTTCAGGTAGTCCAGCGTGGCGACGATCGCCCCCCAGCTTTCCCGCAAAAACGCTATATCCTGGCTGCCCGTAAACACAAAATCGCGATACACTTGCAGCACAAAATCGGAGCCGAGGTCTTTCCATAGGTTGCAGTCTTGATAGCTGGTGTAGTTGGTCTTCTCCCAGACGTGCTCATTTGGCGCACCCAGATCGTGGGGCGTTGCGTTCGCCGTTTTGCGCTGGGCGATCGGGCTTTCCATTTTCTGAGTGAAGTAATAGCCAATCACGCGGGGCGTATCGTCTGCGGTCGGAATTGCTCGGGCAAAGGCCCGCATCACCGCTTTATCCAATTCTGGAAACAGCAGCAGCAGCGCAAACGAGCCATAGAGCCGCACGTCCAAGCTTTCATACCAGCGATAGTCCAGACATTCCAGAACGGCAAATTGCCCGATCGGATCCCGATCGCTTGCCGCACTCCACAAAGTTCCGCCGCTGGTCAGGTCGTACAGCTCGTTAAACAACGCCATCTTGAACCACTGCGGCAAATCCGAGCGATCGAGGATCGGCTGCTGCCACTGCTGAATCTGCTCGCGCCACTGCGGATATTGAGCAAGGGCCATTTGAGCGATCGACCCGGCATTGTCTCCACTCCGCCCGAAGAAATCGGTATAGCGACGAAAATAAGAAGTTCCCTCAGCAAACTCCGTCACCGGAAAATCCCACGCCAGCACAAAGGGAATCTGCTTCACCTCACCGGGAGCCAGCGTGATTCGCACTGCGACGGCTGCGCCAATTTGTTCGCCTGTCCCTGCCGGAGTTTCGTCGTGAGTATTGGGCAATGATCCATCTCGACCGAAGGACTGCCACAGATCCGCGCCATCCCCGATCGGATTCCATCGGCTGTGATAAAACACTTCGCCTGCGTTGGCATCAGTGACGATCGCCCATTGCCCATCGCCTTCTGCCGGATCACTTGTGCAAACCCGACCCATCACACAGCCAATTCCGCCCCCATCGGCCTGAACCTGATTAAAGTTCCCGACACTTTCCCCGATGCGCGGCTGATACTCATACACCGGACTGCCATCATCTCGCACTTTGACTTCGGGCGATTTTAGCGCGTTCGTAAACCAGCCCGTCATATTTTGCCAGGACAGCATCACGCTCAGCGTTAAGGGACGATCGCCCGAATTTCGTACCGTCCACAAAAACACCGCCACCGGATAGCTGCTTTCTCGATAATTTTCTGCCCAGATCGGGGAAAACTGCTCACACACTATCTCCGCTCGAAACCTGTTGCGGTAAGTAAACCAGCTTCGCGGATACAGCGCAGCATAGTCTCCCTTGTCCTGTTCTTCTGCCATTTCCCCGTACCATTGCCATGCCCCTAATGTTCCATCTGTAGGGGCTTCAGTACAGAGCGCGTATGCTTGGGTTTGATTACCCTCCTGCTCAAACACACTAAATTGGCAGGCAGGCATCGACCCAAACCAGTGTTCGCCGCCGTCGATATGCCACAAATTAAAATCGCCGCGGGACGATTGCCCAATACAGCCCGCCCCAAAACCGCCTAACGGCATTCCGTGCCAGGGACCATCATCGATATTGCTGGCATAGCGAACGGTGTAAGGATGATCCCAACCAGAACCGATCGATCGCGTCCAGGCAGAATCAGGAATTTGGAAGAAAGAGTCGGAATTGATCATCAGACGATTTTACCGAACACCTGCCCCCAATCTTCACTCTTCCCATACTCCGGTTCATTGGTCGGGATATGTGGCAATCCTCCGATATATCTGATACAATTCCTGGGTAATCAAGGCTTTAGGATCAGGTTATTTCTTAATCTCTCTTTCCTGACTCGCATCCCGTATGGAATCTCTCTCGTCGCATCGGTTTTCCCGCAGCCTCCAAGCGATCGAACCGTCCTTTTATTACTTTGCCTACGGTTCCTGTATGTGTCCGGTAGACCTGAAGCGATCGCTCGGCGAGAAAATGCACCCTTACGTCGTCGGTCATGCAACGCTTAGCGGTTATCGACTGGGGTTTTTCCAACGATCGCAGCTTCGCAACTGCGGTGTATTGGATATTGTGAAAGACGGGCGATCGCAGGTGGAAGGCGTGCTGTATCGGCTCCCCCAGCGGCTGAGCGATCGGCTCGATGAGCGAGAAAAAGGCTATCGTCACGAAACGATCGAAGTGGTGAGCCAGGGACACCGCTATGCTCACGTTCGCACCTATACCGTGATCGAAAAGCTCACCGAAGAACACGCACCCAACGACTGGTATTTTAATGTCGTGCTGCGCGGCGCGGTTACTTGCGGCTTGCCAGAGCAATACTGCTGGAAGCTGTTTAGCCACATGCACCAACTCCAGCAAACTGAAGCCAGCCAAGCCTGCACCAGTTTGCGATCGGCATAGTTTGCCCCCTTTACCAAAAAGCGTCCTCTGGCGATCAACGGTGTTCTACAGGGGCGCAATTGGGCTGCCAGTTCTGTTGCTTCAAGGGAATATTTGAAGGCCTAATTGTTTTCCGAATTGCCTTCAGTCGTGCTGAAACGATGTCTTATTCTGGTTCTGAAGTCCTCCGTAATTCGAGGATTAAGGAGGCAATAGAGCAGCTCGAATCCTTCTGAAATCCTACTCAGAATCTCAAATATTTCTCAAATTTCTGCAATCGATTACCGCATTTCCGCTGTAAACCTTTCCTTGGGGAAACAGCTCACTAATAAGTTGTAAACATCTGTTATATCTATTCGTTACTAACTAGAGCGAGTAGCGACTGCGCTTTGCATCAAGGGCAGGGTCTTTGTAATGCCTTGGGCTGCCTAAAAAATGGCTATTGTTCGCTCGATTCACTCCATTTCACCCTGCTCTAATCTTTTTTTTACTAAACGGTGCAGGTAATTTTACGGAACCTTGATCATCACTCAACCAATAAAAGATCCTGGAAAGCTCGGAAATTCACAATCGCTTTAATTCATCTGTTCAAGATGCAATCCGTCCGGGAAGTATGGATTTATCGCACCCCCCATCGATCCCTCTCGATTCGATGGCTTAAACCTGCCTACCAAAGGAAGGGTTGTTATGAAGAACCCTGAGCATAAACCGCAATACTCGATCGATCCAGCCGTCCATTTGGAATCAGAGCAACATCGGATGCAAGCCTTATTAGAACTAGGACTTTTAGAAGCAGAAACAATGCCCATCTTTGATGAGGCAACTCAAACGGCAGCTCATTTTTTAGAAATGCCAATTTGTACCTTTGGTTTGCTTGATCGCGATCGAGTCTGGCTAAAGGCAGCAGTTGGTTTATCGCGAATTGGCTTGATGAACCAGCTTGCGGCTTCTCGTCAGCTTCCACGCACCGAAGGTTTATTTCTCCAGGTAATTGAGAGTCAGCGTCCTTTAACGGTTCCTGATACGGCAGCAGACGATCGATTTTCCAGCAGCGTTCTTTTCCAGCAGTATGGCATTCGCGCTTATCTGGGCGTTCCGGTTGTTGATTCTCGTGGTCGCTGTTTGGGCGTGCTGGCAGTAATGGATCTGGCTCCACGCCAGTTTACCAGTCGCGATATTCAGTTTCTAGAACTCATGGCACGCTGGAGCATCAGCGAATTTGAGCGAAACTGGCTGCTCAATCAGCAACTCCATCCCGGTTCTAGCGAAATCAAAGAGACCGCTCTACTGCTTCCCTCTGCTGCCAGCGAGCCAGCTTCGTCCAGTCCATCTGAGAACCCGACTCTGGTGAAAGCAGATTTGATCAGCCAGATGACGCAGGAGCTCTCGACACCGCTCACCTCGATCCTGGGCATGGCGCGGGTGCTGAGTCAGGGAATTTACGGCGCACTGACCGATAAACAGCAGGAGTACATTGACATTATCCATAACAGCGGACAATATCTGCTATCGCTGGTTAATGAAATCGTAGAACTGGGCGTGTTGAACGATCGCAGCACCACACTGACGCTTTCACCGGTCGATGTAGAAATGCTGTGTCAGCTCACCATCAGCAGCCTCAACCAGGCAGCCCACCGTCGGGAACAGCGCATTCAGCTCACGGTAGAGCCGGGTCTTCGCTTCTGGATGCTTGACAAAGACAAAGTTCGGCAAATTCTTTACCATCTTGTCTTTAATGTGATTCAGTCTTCTAGTTCTGACAGCGTGATTCGGATTCACGGTTCGCGCCGCCAGAACGCCCTTCATCTCATGATCTGGACTTCCCATCCCTGGTTAGGAGACGGCTTGCCGATTACTGACCTCGCTCCCCTGTCTTATCCTGGCTCAAGCTCCAATTCCTTTTCCTCGGAGCCGTGGAAACAGCAGTCAAACTCAGACTTAAGCTCTGGCAAGCTTTTTGCCAATCATGCTGGCAGGCAATCCTCGCTCGGGCTGCTGGATTCTGAGCCGCACAGCAATCTTTCCAACCAGTCTCGATCGCGTGAAGGTCTGAGTCTGATGCTCAGTCATCAGCTTGTCGAGATGCACCAGGGCTGCATTACGATGCAGGGATCGCCCGAAGAAGGCTTCCGCTATGTGATTCAGCTCCCGCAGCTCCAAGAAAGCACGGCTAAAAGCTAGAGCATCGGTAGGGCATCGTTATAAGGGGTGAAGCAGTTGCGGTCGTGTTTTTTACACCAGGAGATTTGTGCCCGGAGAACAGCCTGGTCAAAAGTCCTGTCGCAGCCGCCTCGCCCTTACAGCTTTTCTGGAGCAGAGGATGAAGCAACTGACGCTGCCCTTATCTCCTCATCTCTCCATTCCCTCATCCTTTCTACGGCACATTCAGATCCGTCACGGCCCCCAGACTGCTGGTAGAAACCAGCTTGGCATACTTCGCTAAAACGCCCCGTTGATAGCGAGGTGCGGGTGGGGTCCACTGAGCGCGGCGGTCTGCCAGGTCTTCATTAGAGACGTGCAGGTGCAGCAGGCGTTGGTCGGCATCGATCGTAATCTGATCCCCTTCCTGAACCAGGGCGATCGTCCCTCCCACATAAGCTTCTGGGGCAACGTGACCCACGACCATGCCGTAGGTACCGCCAGAAAAGCGACCGTCAGTAATCAGTCCGACTGCATCGCCTAAGCCAGCGCCAATGATTGCAGACGTGGGAGCCAGCATTTCGCGCATGCCGGGACCGCCTTTTGGACCTTCGTAGCGAATCACCAGTACGTCTCCGGGCTGAATCTTGCCTGCCAGGATTGCGTCTAGACAGGATTCTTCGGATTCAAATACCCGTGCAGGTCCGGTAATTTTGCGGTTTTTGATGCCCGTCAGCTTGGCGACTGATCCTTCCGTCGCAAGATTGCCTTTGAGAATGCCTAAGTGTCCCTGCGGATACATCGGACGATCCCAGGGGCGAATCACATCCTGGTTGGGGCGCGGGTTATCGGGAATGTCTTTGAGCAGTTCGGCGATCGTCTCTCCGGTGATCGTGATGCAGTCGCCGTGCAGCAAGCCCTGGTTCAGCAGCATTTTCATCACCTGGGGAATGCCGCCTGCCCGGTGCAGATCCGTGGCAACATAGCGACCGGAGGGCTTCAGGTCACACAGGACGGGAACCCGTTGCCGGATGGTTTCAAAGTCATCAATCGCCAAAGGCACTCCAGCAGAATGGGCGATCGCCAGAAAGTGCAGCACCGCATTCGTCGAGCCACCCACTGCCATAATGACCGAGATGGCATTCTCGATCGACTTGCGCGTAATGATGTCTCGCGGACGACGGTTTGCTCGAATCGCCTCGACCAGTGCTTTGCCTGCCAGCAGCGTGTTGTCTGCTTTTTCAGGATCTTCCGCTGCCATCGTCGAGGAATACATCAGGCTCATGCCCATTGCCTCGAATGCCGAAGACATCGTGTTTGCCGTGTACATCCCGCCGCAGGAACCCGCTCCCGGGCAGGCGTTGCGCTCGACTGACATCAGCCGCACTTCGTCAATTCTGCCTGCGCTGTACTGTCCCACGGCTTCAAACGAACTCACCACGGTCAGGTCTTCGCCTTCGAGATGTCCGGGTTTGATCGTGCCGCCGTAAACGAAAACTGCCGGAATGTTCATCCGCGCCATTGCAATCATCGCGCCCGGCATATTCTTGTCGCAGCCGCCGATCGCCAGTACACCGTCCATACTCTGGGCATTGCAGGCTGTTTCGATCGAGTCAGCAATCACATC
The DNA here is from genome assembly GCF_039962215.1 of Leptolyngbya sp. ST-U4. Lineage (NCBI taxonomy): Bacteria > Bacillati > Cyanobacteriota > Cyanophyceae > Leptolyngbyales > Leptolyngbyaceae > Leptolyngbya > Leptolyngbya sp. ST-U4. The sequence goes on along the minus strand of NZ_JAMPKZ010000001.1, from coordinate 483,423 downwards.
CCGCGACACGAGCGAATACTTCATGCCCTCGGTTCCCATCGAGATGCCATCGCTAACAGTGATTGTGCCGAAAATCTGCGGCATTCCTCCTCCAGCCCGGATTCCTTCCTGGGCGCGTTCGGCAAGCGGCGCGATTCCCATATTGCAGGGCGTGATCGTGCTGTAGGCACTAGCGACTCCCACGATCGGTTTCGTGAAGTCTTCGTCGTTAAACCCGACTGCCCGCAACATGGCTCGGTTAGGCGATCGCTGCACGCCTTGGGTAATGATTTGACTGCGTAAATTGTCAGGCATTCGCTTTTCCTTCGCTGTTCGATATTTTGAATCTAGGTTTGAGTTCGGCGCTCCGTTTTGAGTCGGTTGCTTCGCAGTTCGCCGAAGGGGTCATCGGTCAGGTCTGTTTCTGATTTTCTCAGATTCTCATGCGCTCAGAGCTTGTTTCCCGGAACACGCATTGCTAAAAACGAGTCCTGTGCAGGCACGCTAAATCTTCCGTACATCCATTTCTCCTGAAGCGTGAATCAGTATGGTTCTAATTTGCGCTGACTTTCTTCTGGAGAGAAGGTACAAATCGATCGACTTCTGCTAGGACAGTTCAAGTTTTTTGACGCTGTTCTAGTCAAAATTGAACCCATTGTACCAGGGCACTTCAGAGCGCACAGGCTTTTCGTCTGCTCCAGATCCTCCTTAGAAAAAGCGAGAATTTGCAGCGTTTCAGGGCAAGCTAAAGTTCATTCAGCTTCATTACCGCCCCCATCATGCTGCCTTATGCAAACCGAAGAACTGCTAGACCGCTACGCTGCAGGAGAGCGAGACTTCCGAGAACTTGTGCTGGCAGGATGTGATTTAAGCGATCGTGATTTACGCGGCATTAACCTGCGCGGAGCAGATCTGAGCCAGGCAATTTTGAAAGGGGCAGACCTTAGCTCAGCTAATCTGCGCGAAGCCAAGCTGATCGAAGCCAATTTGAGCCATGCAACGCTTTTAGAAGTCAATCTGATCGGGGCAGATCTGACACAGGCAAATTTGTTAGAAACCGATTTGAGTCGAGCCGGACTGCGGAGCGCGAAGCTGATTGGGGCAAACTTCGATCGCAGCAATTCACCCGAAGCTAACTTTGGGGAGGCAAACCTGAGCCGGGCAAACTTTGTCGAGGCAAATCTCAGTCACACCAGTTTTCACCGGGCAAAGCTGCTGGCAACCAACCTGACCCGCGCCATTTTGGAAGGCGTCAACCTGTCGAACGCCAATCTCACCGGTGCCATTTTGGAAGGGGCGACTTTAACGAATGCAATGGTGCATGGAGCCAGTCTGGAAGAAGCCGATTTGCGGGAAGCCGACCTGAGCCGCGCCCGCATTATCAATGCCAATTTAATCAACGCTAACCTGGGACGGGCCAACGCCAGAGGCATCAATCTAAGCTGGACTTCGCTGCGTGGAGCAAATTTGCGGCGGGCAAATCTGTATCGGGCAAACCTGTGTTGGGCAAACCTGAGCGAAGCGGATTTGAGTGAAGCTGTTTTAGTCAGCGCGAATATCAATCAGGCGAATCTTCAGAATGCAGATTTGACAGGTACGCTAATGCCAAGCGGGACAACTCACGGATAATTGCTCTCCTGCATAAATGGCTGCGATATCGTGAAGAAGTTCCTCCCCTGCAAGCAATCCGTCATTATGATCTCGATCGATCGCCCTTCTGCCCTACCCGAACAGTTTGCCAGCGATAACTATTCCGGCATTTGTCCTGAAGCCCTGGATTATATGCTGCAAGCCAATCAGGGAGCTGCGCCTGCCTACGGCAACGATATCTGGACAGAGCGAGCAACGGATCATTTTAGGGAGTTGTTTGAGACGGATTGCGAAGTCTTTTTCGTATTTAACGGCACGGCAGCCAATTCCCTGTCGCTGGCGGCTCTTTGTCAGTCTTATCACAGCGTTATTTGTCATGAAGTCGCCCACATTGAAACCGATGAATGCGGCGCGCCGGAGTTTGCGTCCAATGGGTCAAAGCTGCTCCTGGGCAAGGGCGCAAACGGTAAGTTAACCCCAGAATCGATCGCCAGTATTGCCGCTCGCCGCGATGATCTTCACTATCCAAAGCCGAAAGTGGTGAGCATTACCCAGGCGACTGAGTTAGGGACGGTATATTCGATCGCCGAACTGCAAGCCATTAAACAGGTTGCTCAGCAGCACCATTTGCGGGTGCACATGGACGGCGCAAGGTTCGCCAATGCGGTCGCTGCCCTGAACAAAACTCCGGCAGAGCTAAGTTGGAAGGCGGGAGTGGATGTACTGTGCTTTTGCGGTACAAAAAACGGCATGGCGATCGGCGAAGCGATTCTCTTTTTTGACAAAGCTTTGGCAGAAGACTTTGCGTTTCGCTGCAAACAGGCAGGCCAGCTTGCCTCCAAGATGCGCTTTATTGCTGCTCCCTGGCTGGGTCTGCTAGAAACGGGCGCGTGGCTGCGAAATGCCCAACACGCCAATCGCTGCGCGGAATACCTGGAAAAACAGCTTTTACAGCTTGAAGCAGTTGAAATACTTTGTCCGCGTCAGGTGAACGGCGTATTTGTGGAGCTGCCGCAGCCTGTAATTGAAACACTGCAAGCGAAAAACTGGCAGTTTTATACTTTTATTGGCTCTGGCGGCGTTCGCTTTATGTGTTCCTGGGCGACGACGTTTGAGCGAATTGATCAGTTGGTGGGCGATATTAAAGCAGCAATTGCAAGTTCTCGTGTAACTTATTCCCTGCGATAGAGCAAAATTGAGCGAGGATTGTGCGGCTATTAAAATACGGTTAATCAGTACGGTAAGCCTTACCCTTTCTGCCGGATGCTGCGATAGAAAGGCGAAAAATCGATCGCTAAAATAAAAATATCTCAGCAAGATACTTAATGCGCTTGGAGGACACAGGAATGCAAGGTCTTTACGACACAGATAAGCGAAAACTGCTATCAATTTTGGCTCACGGCTCTATTTTCTTCAGCGGTTTGCTGGTATCTGTGATTGTTCCTGCTGCCATTTTGTTTGCTGTAGAAGATCCAGTCGTGAAGCAAAATGCGAAAGAAGCTCTGAACTTTCACTTCAACGTCTGGCTATACGGCATTCTTCTGGTTCCGCTTTCGTTTATTACGTTTGGCTTAGCGGGTGGAATTTGGTTCTTGGTTCACTGGGGTTTGACGATCTGGGCAATCAGCCAATGCCTTGGCAATCCCGATCAGGGAGTTCACTATCCGTTTATCTTTAGACTTCTGTAGTCTTTGTTGCGATCGTTAATTGGCTTGAATTGGATAAATGGGTGGAGTCTCAGCAGAAAAAATCTTTGCTGAGGCTTTGCATTTTGTTCGGCGAATTCTTTTAGAGAATTGATCTACTTGGAGAGAGATTTTCTTTTAATCAGGTTGCGTTAAGATGCCTGGCTTGCAATCAGTTTAATTGCTTCTTTCCGCAAACGCATTCCATCGGGTTTCTCCATAAAGGACGATCGGCTTTCCAGCCTTTTTTAAGATGTTTAATTCATCGAATTCTTGTCAGAATTAAAGAGTAGTTTAAGGAGCTGAAGCATGTACGACTGGTATCGCAACACGATTCGTAATCCGAAATATCGCTGGTGGATTATTGCCGGAACGCTGGCTTATCTCTTCATGCCGTTTGACTTTTTGCCTGATTTTATTCCGATTATCGGACAGCTTGATGATGCGGTGCTGGTCACGCTGCTGTTTGCCGAAGTGTCTCAGCTCGTTCTCGATCGCGTCAAAAACAAAGGTGAGGTTGCATCCCAAACGAGTTCCAGCACGAGTTCATCGGCTGATCCCGTAGATGTTAACTCTATCCCGATCGAGTAGGGCATGGTTTTATCAGCGACGGTATTGCTGACGGTCTATCTGTGACGGGGCAGACGCATAAATCGATCGATATGCCAAAGGATTCGAGATTTCTGGGTTTTTGATCTACGATCGCTAGAGTTAATCGATCGAGTAACCGCTTCATGAGAGGGACTGCCCCCGTCATTGCCTCCGATCAGAAGGTGAACCAGCAGATTTCTACGCTGCATCGCTTTTTGCAGTACCTTCGCCCTTATCGCAAAGAAATTCCGATTGCGCTGCTGCTGGTTGCGACTGGGGCAGCTTCGCTATCTTTGGGACCGTTTTTGATTGGTTGGTCGATCGATCACCTGATCACGCAGGGAAATTTGTCCGGGCTGCTGCTACTGCTAGCGGGGTTGGCAGGGATTTATCTGCTGGGCGTGATCGCAATTCGCGGGCAAATTATTCGCGTCGGCTGGATCATGCAGCGATTGCTGGCGCAGCTCCGGCAAGATATTTTCAACAAAATTCAAGCCCTGCCGATTAGCTTCTTCGATCGCAGTGAAGCCGGGGATTTAATGAGCCGCCTGCTGAATGACGTAAACACGGTGAATCAGGCGTTTGGCCAAACGATCGCCCAAATGCTGGGCAATTCATTCAGCCTGGTTGGCATTGTGATTGCGATGTTTGCGATCGACTGGCGGCTGGGATTGCTGAGCAATCTAGTTGTGCCGCTGATGATTGTGACAACGGGGCTGTTTGCGCGTTGGGCAAGAGCCAGATTTCGCGTTACCCGTCAGACGATCGGCGAACTTTCGACCAAGCTAGAGGAAGACATAACCAGCGTTCGCGAAGCGCAGGCATTTAACCGGGTGCAGCTCAACATCGAGGAGTTTGAAAGCCTGAATGCGGCAAATCGTGATGCGAATGTGGAAGCAGTGGCAATTACGGCGGCGTTTCTCCCGTCGATCGATTTTCTCAATACGCTGGCAACCGCGGGTGTATTGGCCTATGGCGGTTATCTGGCAGTGCAGGGAACGGTCACGGTGGGAACGGTGACTTCGTTTTTGCTGTATGTGCAGCAGTTTTTTCGCCCGATTCAGATTCTCAGTCAGTTTTATACGCAGGCGCAGTCGGCTCTGGCAGGGCTGGAGCGAATTTTTCTGCTGCTGGATGAACCGTCTCAGCTCAGGGATGCACCGGATGCGATCGAGATGCCGCCCATTCGAGGAGAAGTCCGATTTGAGCAGGTGCAGTTTGGCTACAAGCCCGATCAGCTGGTGTTGAAAGGCGTTAATTTGCAGGCAGAACCGGGACAAATGATCGCGCTCGTGGGGCAAACCGGAGCCGGAAAAAGTACAATTATCAACCTGATTCTGCGGTTCTATGACGTAACGGGCGGCGCGGTCAAGATCGACGGGATCGACATTCGCTCTGTGACCCAAGCCAGCCTGCGTCGTCAGATTGGGATTGTGCTGCAAGATAACATCCTGTTTGGCGGCACCGTGGCAGACAATATTGCGTTTGGCAATCCCTTTGCGTCTCAGGCAGAAATTGAGGCGGCAGCCCAGCTTGCCAACGTGCATGAATTTATCACCTCGCTGCCCGAAGGCTACATGACGCAACTGGGCGAACGTGGCGCACCCCTGAGTCAGGGTCAGCGACAGTTGGTGAGCATTGCCCGTGCTGTGCTGATCGATCCGCGCATTTTGATTCTGGATGAGGCAACCAGCAGTATTGATACCCGAACCGAGGCACTGGTGCAGGAGGCGATCGCCCGATTGCTCAAAAACCGCACCAGCTTTGTGATTGCCCATCGCCTGAGTACCGTTACTCAAGCTGATCAGGTGCTGGTCGTGCAGCAGGGACAGATCGTTGAGCGCGGAACCCATGCCGAACTGATGCAGCAGCACGGCATCTATGCCAATTTGTATGCGCTACAGCTTGGAGCCGCTACGGTCAGCGTGTAAGCTAGCACTACATCAGCTGATTGGCGATCGCTAACGCCCATCCTCGACTGGAAAGCCGCCAGCTACTTGGATTAAGCTGTCTGGTTCAATCTGTGTTTCTGGCTCATCCGGCAAGGTAAAATTCTGGGCAGGATGCCGCGCAAGCCGTTGAAGCCCAACCCAACCGAGCAGCGTAGTTCCGGCAGCCCAAAGCCAGCTCTGCTGACCCACCCCCTGATCGATCGCCCAACCTCCCACGATCGGTCCCACAAAATAGCCGATCGACCAGCACTGATAGCTGATTGCTAGATAAACGCCCCGCAGCGCAGTAGGCGCAAATTCTGCCACGATCGCCGGAGCAAAAGGTTTATAAATGATGCTTGCGATCGACAAAACCGCAAGAGCCGCAATCATTCCGCCTAGAGGAAGCGACGCTGCTCCTGTTAGCCAAACCAGCAGAAAGCCAGCCCCCCACAGCCCCATCGAAAGCATCAGGGCACGAACCTTGCTCCAGCCGCGCAACCCCTGCACGAGTGGGAGTTGCAAAACTGCTCCCAGCCCGATATAACAGCCGGTAAAAAGCTGTGCCACATCACTCACGGTTTGTTCTGGGGAAACGGCATTGGCAGCACTCAGGCGAGTCAAATAAAGCGGCAGTGTACTGCTTACCAGCGCAATGTAGGTCGTAAACAAAATATTCACCAGGACAAACAGCAGCAGCGATCGATCGCGCAGGGCAATTCCAAACCCGCTCAGCGGATCGGCTCCCGGCTGAAATTCCTGAGTTTCGCGCATCGCAAATTGAGTCAGGATGAGAAAGAACACGATCGGCACTGCACTGAGTCCAAATAGCCATTGCATTTGTTGAGCGATCATCCCGCCGCCCCAAACGCCTAATCCGCCCCCCACGCTATCTGCCAGAACCAGCAGTGCGAATGCAGCCTGTCGCTGTTCGGGCAGGGTGACATCCACCACAGTCGCATCTGCCGCCGTCCAGTAACACCCCGCACTCAAACCCAGCAGCAAATTCGCAACCATCAGCATCACAAAGGTGGGCAGGACTGCCAGCATCAGGGCTGAGACGATCGCCAACATTGCTGCAAACAGCAGGGCACGCTTTCGCCCATAGGCAGGAGCATCCGCCAGATACCCGCCCAGCAAATGCCCGACCACGCCTGCAAGCGAGCCGACTCCAAGCGCAACCCCAACCGTGGTAGCAGACAGCCCCTTTTGACTCACAAACAGCAGCGGCGTGTAAAACTGAATCGCCGTATAGCCCACCTGATACAGCAATCGCCCGATCGCCTGTACCCAAATTGGACGGGCTGCCGCATGGCGCAGAAAGGCGATCGAGTTTGGGGTTTGTGCTGCCATATTGGTGCTGCCATCCAAGTTGGTTTCGCAGGTCTGCTTAACAGAAGTTTACTTTGTTAATTCTATCGAGAAGGCAAGGCGGCTGGCGGCAAGTTCCTGGAACCTTAAACGATGTTTTTCTAAAAGCATTTAGCAAGGCAAAAGTGTACTTAGACAGACGGATTAAGCATGTATTGGGTAAAGTTTAGAGCGTTTAGGCTGATAGTCAGTTTTGTAAGCAGACGCTTGCTGGGATGCAACTTAGAAACATAAAAAATTAGAAACATAAAAAATGGGAGAAACCGAATTTCTTCCGTTCTCCCATTGATGAATCGATCGTTGAGTTTTAAACAAAATAGAAGCTGAAGTTGAATCTACGGTCTACGGCATGGGGTGGAACAGTAGATCGGGGAAGTAGGAATTAATAATGATGAAGGTGGAGAGCGCAACGGAGACGGAGACAACAGCTAAAACAGGAGCAAGCGACAGATATTCAATGAAATAGTTTGGTTGATTGTCTGCTCTTTTACCAGAACGTTGCATAGCGAGTTTTCCCAGACACAGTAATTGTGATAAGACTACTCTCCTGGTCGATCGCATTCTTCTATCTAAAGGCGGACAGGCTTATTCCTAAAAATGAGCCGATCGATGGATTTTAACCCCGCTTTGAATCTGCTACTGCTTGCTTTGAATCTGCTGCTGCCTGCACAAACGCCTGAAAAATGCGCTGATGAGCAGGATCTTCGGGAGACAGTTCGGGATGCCACTGCACCCCAATTTGCCAGGGTTGGTCGATTCGCTCGATCGCTTCCACCAGTCCATCGGATGCGGATGCCGCCGATCGCCAACCGGGAGGAACCTGCCGCACTGCCTGATGATGCCATGACATAACGGTGACTTCCGAATTGGCCATCATTTGAGCGATCTGGCTATCAGGGACAAGCATGACTGGATGATGAATCGGGCGACGAGGATGATCTAGCCTGTGGGCGATCGACTCTCCATAAACATCAGGTACATGGGGAATCAGAGCTGCCCCGCTTGCCACGCTCAAAATCTGCATTCCTCGACAAATACCCAGCGTGGGTAAATTTCGCTTCAGCACAGCACGGGCTAACGCCAGCTCAAACTCATCTCGCTCTTGATCCATCAGATACAGCGTCGGATGATTTTCGCCACCATACATCGACGGATTGATATCGCCGCCACCAGCAAAAATCAAGCCATCGATCGAATCTAGAATGCGATCGACCTGCGCTTCGGTAATCGGCTGAGGTGGCAGAATCAACGGCGTTCCACCTGCAAGCAATACGGCATCTAGATAAGCTCCGGGAAGGGAAACTTCTCCAGCTTCGTTGCGGCTATAGGCAGTGATTCCAATCAGAGGGACAGACATATTACTTGACAGTTTAGAAGAACGTTTTTGAAGTTGCGTGAGCGACAGCGTTACATCACAAATTCTTCCTCTAGCAAATTCTTCCTCTAGAAGGTAGTAGCCCGATCGCATCATCAGGCATGATAGCCGAAATCAAAAGATCTGGACTGCACGAACGGCGATCGCGCATTTTAAGCAGGCTCACGCTTATGCCCTGTTTTGCGATCGAATCTTTAACCGGATATCGAGCCCGACCCATAACGCAATCAAACTCAATTAAATTAAACCCAATCAATTAAACCCAATCAATTCAATACATAACCCTGATAGAGGAGATCACGATGGATTGGCAAACGGTGATGCACTGGAGCTACGTTGCGGTGATGGCGATCGGTGCGCTGTATTTCTGGATACTGAGCCGCAATCCCAAGGGTGTGCCGCAGTACGAATATCTGGTTGCTATCTTCATCCCGATCTGGTCAGGGTTGGCGTATATGGCAATGGCGATCGGGCAGGGCAAGCTCGAAGTGGCAGGACAAATTACCCACTATGCCCGCTATCTCGACTGGATTGTGACTACGCCTTTGCTGTTGCTCTCCCTGTCCTGGACGGCAATGCACGATTTGAAAAAGAAAGACTGGACGCTGATTGGCTTTTTGATGAGTACGCAAGTAATCGTGATTGCGACCGGGCTAATTGCAGATTTGTCAGAGCGCGATTGGGTCAGATACCTCTGGTATATCTGCGGGGTGGTCGCGTTTCTGGTTGTGCTGTGGGGCATCTGGAATCCGCTGCGGGCAAAAACTCAGCTCCAGACCAGAGAACTTGCCAGGCACTATGACAAGCTTGTCGCTTACTTTACCGTGCTGTGGATCAGCTATCCGACCGTCTGGATCTTAGGTCCGTCCGGCTGGGGAGTATTTAATCAAACGATCGATACGTTTCTCTTTTGCTTGCTGCCCATCTTCTCGAAAGTCGGATTTAGTGTTCTGGATCTAAACGGTCTCCGCCGACTGAAAACCTATGATGCTGAAGGGATAGAAACGCCACGCGAATCCGTCCGAGATGCCTTTCGCCTTTCTTTTTTCAATTTCGGCAGGAAGCCTCAACGATCGAGTCCACGCAGACGATCGCCCTATCTCTTTTAAGAAACGTAAGAAACGGGAATTGTTCAGTTGTTCATTTAGCTTGGCAGGCAAGATGTCCACCTCACAAGCGGCCAACCGATTGGAATTTTAGGCTATTCGGGGGTGACGTAAGCCGAGGTAATGCCACCATCCACCAGGAAGGTTGTGCCGTTAACATAGGCAGCGTCATCGCTTGCTAGAAACAGAGCCGCCTGCGCGATATCGGTTGCCTGCGCGAGTCTACCAGGGGGGATGTGAACCATGCGCCGCTGCTTCCGTGCCGGATCAGATAAGAGTTCTTCCAGGAGCGGTGTCTGGACAGGACCGGGGCAGAGAGCATTGGCGCGAATCTTCTGACGGGCAAACTCGATCGCGATTTCGCGGGTCATTGCCAGAACGCCGCCCTTGCTGGCTGTATAGGCGATTTGAGGCGTTGCCGCACCCATCACTGCCACAAACGAAGCCATATTGATAATTGAGCCGCCGCCCGATCGCAGCAGTGCTGGAACGCCATATTTGCAGCCGAGAAACACGCCTTTCAAGTTAATATTCATTGTCAAATCCCAGATATCTTCTTCGGTATCCAGAACTGAGTTATCGGCTGCGTGAAAAATTCCAGCATTGTTAAACAAGACGTTGAGCTGACCGTATGTATTTTCAGCCGCTTCGATCATCGCTTTGGCATCGGCAGATTGAGACACATCGGCTTTTACAAAAATCGCTTCCCCGTTATTCGATCGAATCTTCTCTACCGTCTCCTGTCCAGCCGTTTCATTAACATCTGAAACAACGACTTTTGCACCTTCTTTGGCAAAGAGTAAGGCAGATTCGCGACCAATGCCGCTGGCTGCCCCGGTAATTAGAGCGACTTTATTTTCTAGACGCATTTTCGGTTCCTGAATAATTAACTGATTAACTTAACTGATTAACTTACGCTAGCCCGTTGCCCAACTTGTGAACTGGTAGCCCAGAATGCTATTCCGCAATAAACACGCTCTTAAATTCGCTGTAGTGATCCAGCACGTTTAAGCCCAGTTCTCGACCCAATCCGCTGCGCTTGACACCGCCAAAGGGAGCTTCCAGGTGAACGCTGTGCCCCGTATTGATCGACAGCACCCCCGTTTCGATTGCCTTTGCCACCCGCAACGCCCGACTGATATCCCGCGTCCAGATCGAGCCGGACAAACCATAGAAACTATCATTGGCGATCGCGATCGCTTCTTCTGCGGTATCAAATGGAATGATGCAGACCACCGGACCAAAGATTTCCTCTTGAGCAATTCGCATTTTCGGATGCACATCAGTAAAAATCGCAGGCTCTAGATATGCGCCGTTTGCCAGGAAATCCGCTGTCGGAGCGTTGCCGCCACAAACCAGCGTTGCACCCTCGGATTGACCGATTTGGATATATTCCGCCACTCGATCGCGATGCGCCGCAGAGACAAGACAGCTTAACTCGGTGGAATCGTCCAGCGGTAAACCGATCTTCAGCGATTTAAACTGCTGCGTTAATTGTTCGATGAACGAATCGTAGATTGATCGCTGGACGAGAATTCGTGATCGAGCACAGCAATCCTGACCCGCATTGCCCAACACACTCCATACGGATTTGGGAACGGCTTTTTCTAAATCAGCATCTTCAAAAATCAGATTGGCAGATTTGCCGCCCAGCTCCAGCGTGACGCGCTTAATGTCGTCGGCTGCCAGCTTCATGACGTGCATTCCGATCTCGGTCGATCCGGTAAAAGACACCTTGCGGACTAACGGATGCCGCACGATCGCATCGCCCACCGTTGCCCCCGCTCCTGGAATCACGTTAAACACCCCGGCAGGAATTCCCGCTTGCAGTGCCAGTTCTCCTAGTTGCAGAGCAGTCAGCGGCGTTTGAGAAGCAGGTTTCAGCACGATCGTATTGCCCATTGCCAGCGCAGGCGCAACCTTCCAGGCAGTAATGACGATCGGAAAATTCCAGGGCGCAATCAAACCACAAACGCCGATCGGTTCGCGAAACGTGAGATGGGTTCCCGCTGCCGCGACGGGAATCGTTTGTCCACCAATTTTGTTAATCGCTCCCGCATAGTATTCAAAACAATCTGCTGCCAGGTTCACTTCATCCCGTGCATCGCGAATTGGTTTACCCACATTGCGGCTTTCCAACTGCGCTAGCGATTCCCCGTTCTCGCGAATTAGGTTTGCCAGCCTGAGCAGCATTTGAGTTCGATCGCGACTATTCACCCTGCGCCACTCCGACCGAGCGCGATCAGCTGCCCGCACTGCCGTATCTACATCTTCCACATCTGCCGAGGCGATCGTTGCCCACACTGCTCCGGTTGCCGGATCAGTCAGAGGGGTAGTTTTTCCCGCAGCAGCTGGACGACGATCGCCGTTAATCAATAGCTCTGTTAATACCATTTGCCTTCCCTACTTCCCCAACACATCCGGCTACCCCTTGCTCCATGTTGTGCAAATGACAATCCATCCCTTGTGCAAATGACAATTCATCACGACTTCAGGCATCGCTGTCCACATTCAGCCAGAAACCTGAGGGCAGTGCTTGATACAACTGCTCTATCCAAAACAACTGCTCTACCCAAAACAAAGGTGAAATCCCTGTACTTTGCCTTCAGCCGATTGGCTACAGCGATACCGCTCAACCTGGGCGAAATCAGACACACTCAGAAGTGAATACCTTAATCAATAAAGGTTTTCCTTAACAGCCTGACAATTTGGCGACTCGAATATAGCCACCTTCAAATAATTTATCGATCTAATCTATAGGTAAACCTTTACGCCAAAGGGTTACTATGACTACTTTTTTACCCAATTTATTCGATTTATCCGATTTATCCGACTTGTTTAACCAGTTCAACCCGTCCGACTTGCTCGATCGCCCTGTTTAACTTCTTGCGGGCAGCAGGCAAACAACTACTGGGGTTGGACTAGCTCCTGGATTAGGGCAATCATTTTACCGGGATCGATCGGTTTCGTTGCGTGTCGCTGAAAGCCTGCGGCAATGGCTTGCTGCTGATCAGATTTGCTGGCGTATGCCGTCAGGGCAATTGCCGGGATCGATCGCGTTTGTTGAGAGGTACGGAGTCTTTGCATCAACATATAGCCATCTATTTCAGGCATTCCAATGTCGCTGACAATCACATCAGGGCTGAACTGCTCCATTGTTTGCAAGACATCAGCAGCACAGGTGGCTTCTGTCACCGTCGCGCCCTCATCTTGCAGCAGAAACGCCAGAAACTCGCGTGTATCCGGCTCATCATCGACGATCAGCACTCGTACCCCAGCCAGGGGATGAGTAGAGGGATAAGGGGATGCGGGGTTAGGGGAGGTAGGCGGGGTAGAGGAATTGTTTTCTCTCCATCTCCTCAACTTTCCATCTCCCTGACTCCTGATCAGGGGCAGGCAAACTGTGAACGTGGCTCCCTGTCCCTCACCAGGGCTGGCAGCCGCGATCGTTCCTCCGTGCATTTCCACCATCTGACGGGCGATCGACATTCCTAAGCCCAGTCCTCCAAACTGACGCGTTGTGGAAGCGTCTTCCTGCCGAAAATATTCAAACACAAAGGGCAGAAATTCGGGAGCAATGCCTTTTCCGGTGTCGGTAATGGTGACTTGGGTGAAGGGAGGGATGAGTGGAGGGGCGGAGGAGTGGAGGGGTGTGGAAGTGGAGGAAGGGTAAGTGGCTGATCTGCGGGTATCACGACTTCCCATCTCCCCATTTTGAGCTGCAACCTGTTCTAGCTTCACCGTAACTCTGCCGCCGTTTGGCGTGAATTTGATGGCATTAGACAGGAGATTCCAGAAGACTTGCTGAAGGCGAGTGGCATCGCCAAAAACGCGGTTTGCTGCCAGATGAGTTGCTGCGTTGTTTTCCGAGGGGAGAATTGCCAGATCAAGCTGAATTGATTTTGCGATGGCTGCCAGCCGCACCGTTTCGAGCGCTGCTGAGAGGACGGTTGCTAGATCGACCGGAGCTGCGTTTAGAGTTAGCTTGCCGCCCATAATGCGGGAGATGTCGAGCAGATCTTCGATGAGCTGTGCCTGAAGTTTGGCGTTGCGCTCGATCGTCTCCAGGGCAACCGTTGTTTTTTCTGGGGCAAGCTGATGGCTCTGAAGCAGTTTAACCCAGCCCAGAATGGGGTTGAGCGGCGATCGTAACTCATGGGACAGCACAGCCAGAAATTCGTCTTTGAGGCGATTTGCCCGTTCTGCTGCGGTGCGGGCGGCTTGCTCTTGCTGTAATAAATGCTCTCGTTCGGCTTCTGCCTGTTTGCGTTCGGTGATGTCTCGAATCAGCCAGCGCAGCCCGGTGAGCTGTCCATTGCTGTAGATACCCGTAATAGTAATTCCAGCGGGAAACGTCCTGCCCTGCTGCGATCGAAGCTGCAACTCTAGCGACTGCACCTGCTGAAAACAGTGAGGCTGATTAAGCTGGATAAAAAACGCTTGCTGATCTTCAGCACTCGCCAGATAACAAGCAAGCGGCTGGTTCAGCAAAAACTGCGGCTCAACGGCTAATAAGTCTACGATCGCCTGGTTTGCCTCCTGAATCTGCCCATTTGAATTTGTGACGACATAGCCATCGGGCGCGAAGTTAAACAAGTCCTGATAGCGTTGCTGCTCGTGGGCAAGCTGTTCGTGCTGCTGCCGCAGTTCTTCTTCGGTCGTCTGCAACTCTTTCAGCGTGACTTTCAGCGCTTCGTTCACTTCAATTAATCGATTGTTCCACTCTGCCATTTTGGCATAGGCGTTGGCTTGCTGAATTGCAGTACCCACCTGAGTTGCAAGCTGTTTTAGCAGATCGACATCGGCGGGTTTCCACTCACGTGGAGCAGCACAGTTTTGGGCAATGAGCAGACCCCACAGCGTCTCTTTCTGCAAAATTGGCACGACCAGATTGGCTCGCACCTGCAAGCTTTCGAGAAACTCAAGGTGACAGGGTTCCAGCCCTATCGTGCGGATATCTGCTGCCGCCATAACCCTTCCCTGGCGATATCCTTCAGCGTAGCCCCGATGAAAGCAAGGATCGTGAAACGTGTTTGATAAAACAGAATCCCACGGCGACACGACGGCTTCTGCCACGACTGCGCCCCATTCCAGCTCTGGTTCGAAGCTGAAAATCAAGACGCGATCGGTATGCAAAAACTGCCGCACTTCCTGCACCGTGGTCTGCAAAATGTCATCTAAATCAAGCGATCGATGAACCTGCTGAGCAATCCGGTTAATAATGCGCTCTCGTTCCAGGTTTTGTTGTCGTTCGGCTTCGATCTGGCGAATTTTGCGTTGAAGTTGAGCCTTTTCGATCGCGCTTTCAACTGCAAACTGCAACTCGTCTGACGAGAGCCTGCCCTTGATCAAATAATCTTCTGCCCCGGCTTTCATCAGCTGCACGGCGATTGACTCATTGCCCTGCCCAGTGATCACAATGACCGGAGGCGACAGATGACCACTTTGGGCTTGCAGTGCCTTCAGAAACTCCAGTCCTTCAAAGTCGGGCAGGCGATAGTCAAGCAGCACTACGTCTGGCTGAAGCCGACAAAAATCAAGAGCTTCCTTCCCAGTGACAGCTTCCAGAACCTGATAAGTCTGCTCGGAATTTCGCAGCAGGTAGCGTCGATACAACTCTCGATCGATTTCGTTATCTTCTGCAATTAATACGGTTCGGTTCAGGCGCTGTGAAGATGGGTCTGGGGATGAATCTGAGAATGGGTGTGAGGATTGCTTCGGGAATCGCTCATCCTCAAGCGCGTTTAATAATTCGGACACAGAATTGCTCCTACTCCCCCTGCCGCAGGCGATTGCCTTTATACTTCAGGCCGAGCTCTAAGCTAGAGAGCAAGATCTGCTCAAACAGCATTCTCAACCTGTTGCACCTAGCTCGTTAATTATCCTAGCTACTTATCAAAAGCCTTTTTTGACTGAATGAACATCCCTCTAACGGCAGAGGATGAGTGAGAACCAACTTAGCTCAACTCATGCTTAATTCATTGCAAACCTTATTGCAAATTAGACTGCGTTAAAAATATGTCACGAAAATATAGTTAATAGAATAATTTGTTGCGGATTTATTTACATGAAAATATTGCTAAAAATATCATTAAAAATACCGCTAAAAGTATTGCTGAGAAGACTAAGAACTGGAATTTTGGGGTGATTAAACTGAGCATTTATCAAGCTTCGCTCTGAGAGAAAAATTATCAAGCTAGAACAGGAACCTGGCTCTCTTCCAGCATTCAAAGCCGCTTCACGTTGCAAGCTAGAAAGCAAGGAAAGCAGCGCAGGCGATGTGCCTCCCTGGATACTTTGTCAATTGCACTTTGTCAAATGCTCTGTCAGAACTCTACCCTATGGCTAATTTCCTAAGGTTGATTTATTGAGTCAGGGATTACAGCGATAATTCCAGCATTATTAGTTAATTTATTAGTCAATTAAAATTGTTGATTCTAAGATTGCTAATTCGTGCATTGGCGATCGTGGCTGGAAATTCTGCCTTTAAACTCTAATAGCCTCTTTTGTTAAGCAAAACCTTGTTGAGCAAAATCGGTTAAGCAAAATCAGCACATTCGCTAGAACCCAACTCATTCACTGACATGATGGATAGCCTTACTCGTCCCCTTCTCGTGGTTGATGACTCTGACATCGACTTTGAGATTCTGCAATCTGTGGTCAGCCGGACTGTGGTGGATCAGCTTGTCTTTCGCTGCACAGATGGCGATGAAGCACTCAGCTTTTTGTTTCAAACGGGCGAGTACGCTGATCCTGATACTGCGCCCCGTCCTGGGGTCATTTTACTGGATTTGAATCTGCCCGGAACCGAAGGGCTAGACGTGCTGGCGCGAGTCAAACAAGACGACCAGCTCAAAAGTATTCCGATCGTCGTTCTCACTAGCTCCACCAATCCTGACCACATCAAACAGTGCTATCAGCGCGGAGCAAGCAGCTATGTGGTCAAGGCAATGAATACCCAAAAATTTATTGCAACTCTGCAATCCCTGATTCATTTTTGGCTAGAAAGCGCAGTTTTATCTTATAGTGAGCAGCCCTGGTTATCGCATCGTTCCGCATTCCCTCAGTGTTGAACCACGATTGAACCAGTGTTGAACTGCTACTGCTGGAAGTTAAATCTGCGCGATCGTCGCCTGCCATTCACTGCATTCTTCTAAGTAGGAAAGCAGATAGAATAGGGACACAATGATTGCTTAGAGTAAGTCTTATGTCTATCGACTGTCTATCGAAAGGTACCCGAGGTAAGGATGCCTGAATTTTGCTTAAAAAAAGTGCGCTTGAAAAGTATTTGATAGTTTCCCTTGCCCTCGCTAATTTCCCGTTTTGGGGACTTTGAGATGTCTCTCGCTTTCTACTTAATCGCAACTCAAGAATGGTACAGAAGCCGGTAATTGCCTCGGAAGTGCTTGATCTCACTAGCTGCGAGCGTGAACCTATTCATATTCCCGGCTTGATCCAGCCGCACGGCTGCCTGCTGGTGCTCAAAGAACCCGATCTCACCCTTATCCAGGTCAGCGAAAATACGGTTGCCTACCTGGGCAAGTCGCCAGAGCAGCTTCTGAACACTGCCCTCACTGATCTGCTGGGGGCAAAGCAAACGGTCGCGATCGAGCAATGCCTGACGGAGAATTTTGAGACCGTCAATCCCTTAAAAATCACGATCGAACGATCCGAAGGCGCGGCTATTTTTGACGGGGTAATTCATCGAGCGGATGAGCTGCTTCTGCTGGAGCTAGAACCGAGCCAAACTGAGGCTTCTGCAAATTCTCTTCAGCTCTACCCTTGGGTTAGGGGTACGATAAATAAGCTCCAGAGTGCCACCACGCTTCAAGAAATGTGCAACTTTGCGGTGGCTGAAATTCGTCGTTTGACAGGCTTCGATCGCGTCATGGTCTACCAGTTTACCAAGACAGGCGCGGGCAGAGTGATCGCAGAGGCAAAGCGCGACGACGCGACCCCTTATCTGGGCTTACACTATCCGTCTACCGATATTCCCCAACAGGCAAAACAGCTTTATATCCTCAATGGGCTGCGGCTCATTCCCGATGTCGCCTATCAGCCTGCGGCTCTGGTTCCGACGCTGAATCCTGTCACCGATTGCCCCACAGATCTGAGTTTAGTTGGGCTGCGGAGCGTCTCGCCTGTGCATCTGGAATATTTGCACAGTATGGGTGTGAGTGCGTCGATGTCGGTATCGCTGCTGAACCACAAGCTGAATCAAAAAACGCTGTGGGGCTTAATTGCCTGTCATCACCATACGCCCAAGTTTCTGAGCTACGAAGTCCGAACGATCTGCGAATTGTTAGGACAGGTGGTTTCCTGGGAACTGGGAGTGAAGGAGGAAAATGAAGATCTGGAATACAAGGTGAAGCTGCGATCGACGCTGGCACGGTTTGTTGGGCAAATTTCGCAGCATAGCGAGTGGGTGAGCGGGCTGGATTACGCTTCAGCAGATTTGCTGGATCTGGTCGGTGCCCAAGGCGCGGCAATCCTCTGGGACGATCGCTGGATGCAGATTGGGCAAACCCCTGACCTCGCCGACTTGTCCGCGCTGGTGGAATGGCTCGAAACCCAGGTCGAAGACAATTTGTTTTATACCGATGCCCTGGCGCAGGTTTATGCTGACGCAGCTCGATATCAGCAAATGGCAAGCGGGCTCATCGGCTTAGCCATCTCAAAAACGAACCGGAACTATATTCTGTGGTTTCGCCCAGAGGTCGTGCAAACTGTGAACTGGGGCGGCGATCCCAATAAGCCTGTGCAGGTCGAGCAGGACGGCTCCGTGCGGCTCTCGCCTCGCAAATCCTTCGCGCTGTGGCAAGAAACGGTGAGGGGTAAGTCGCTACCCTGGAAGCCCTGCGAAGTGGAGACCGTGATGGAACTGCGAAGTGCGATCGTTGGCATTGTGCTACGGCGAGTCGATGAATTAGCGCGAATTAATTTGGAGCTACAGCGCAGCAATCACGAGCTAGATGCCTTTGCCTACATCGCGTCTCACGACTTAAAAGAACCGCTGCGGGGCATTCACAACTACTCAAATTTTTTGCTAGAAGACTATGCCAAAGTGTTGGACGAAGAGGGCGTTGCCAAACTGAAAACCCTGGTGCGACTAACCCAGCGCATGGAAGATCTGATCGATACGCTGCTGCACTTTTCTCGCCTCGGACGGGTTGAACTGGAGCTGCAAAAGATTGACCTGAATGAGCTGGTGAAAGCGGTGATCGAGGTGCTGCGCCTGTCGCGATCGAACGTCAGAATTCAAATTCCCAAACCGCTGCCGACGATCGAGTGTGACCCGGTGCAGGTGAGCGAAGTATTTAGCAATCTGATCAGCAACGCAATTAAGTACAACGATACCCTGGATAAACTGGTTGAGATTGGCTGGACAGACGAAATCACGTCATCCTGTCCGGCAATGCAAAGCAATTCTCCCTTCGGGGGCATTGGTCAGGGGCGATCGGAAAAGCTATCCAAACTTGTTTTTTATGTGCGTGACAATGGCATTGGCATTCCAGACCATCACCGGGAGAATATCTTTCGCATTTTTAAGCGGCTGCACAGCCCCAAAAAATACGGCGGCGGCACAGGGGCGGGTTTAACAATTGCCCGAAAAATTGTTGAGCGGCACGGCGGGCAGATTTGGGTCGAATCTGAGGTGGGCAAAGGCAGCACGTTTTTCTTCACCTTACCGACGTAAGTATGCTCGATTGGGATGACTGAGGAACTTCTAAAACACCCAAAGCTTTCTGGCGATCGTCTTTATAAATTGGCGAAGTTAGTAGCGTGCGATTGCGTCCCCGAAAACTGGCGCGCCTGCTAGAAGGTTTACTGATGCTTAACCTTTAGCTATCTTCGGGTTAGTCTGCTTAGCCTATCCCTAATCTATTCCCAGGTGAAGAGAATTCTTACCGCCCTAAATCTGCCAGTCCAGCATCTCAGCGACCTCATCCGCCAGCTTAAACGGATCAAACGGCTTATAAATCACTCCAGCAATCTCAAACTCCAGAATTTGGGCGGGTGTGACCACATCGAGCTTTGCCGTAAGCAAAATTACCGGAATCGATCGCGTTGCAGCGTTTGCTTTGAGCTGCTGAAGTAACCGCAGTCCATCAATGTCGGGCATCATGACATCCAGCAAAATTGCATCGGGCTGCTCTGCTTCTGCCTGCAAAAGTCCTTTGCTTCCCGATCCTGCGATCGAAACACTCCAGCCGCCAAGCCTTCTCAAACAGACATCAACAATTCTCGCAAGGCGTTTTTCGTCATCGATTAGAAGAATTCGCTTTGCTGTCATTAGAGCAAGCTCTGTCGAACAACGGGGATTTCAATGGGTAGATCTCACCTAAACTAGCAGCGATCGATCACAAGCACATCGCCCCTCTGAGGGATTAGATTTTTGTCTAGGGCTGTATCAATTCAATGTTCATTTGCTCTTATCGCAACTTCAGCGCAACGAATCCTGTGGCACTTACCTGGAGTCCTTGCTTGTTGCACTCATTTGGATCGTGATGAATTGAGTGGCGATTGATTTTGCGGCAGTAGCGGCAGCGTGAAATAGAACGTGCTGCCCTGACCAAGGGTGCTTTCTGCCCAGATTTGTCCGCCGTGGAGCTGCACCAGACTACGGCAAATCGCCAGCCCCAGCCCTGTGCCATCTTGCTGTTGCGCGTCGGTAGAGCGAACCTGCTGAAACCGCTCAAAAATCAGCGTCAGTTTATCGGCCGGAATACCGCGCCCCTGATCTTTTACCTGAAAGCGAATCATTGGATTTCCAGCGATCGTCACTAGAGCGGCACTCAGATGCACTCTTTGATGTGGCGACGAAAACTTGATTGCATTGCCCAACAGATTCACCAGAATTTGGATCAGGCGATCGAGGTCTACATAAATTTGCTGTGGTAGCGGCGTAAATGTGAGAAAAATTTGCTCTTCTTCAGCAAGCGGCAGAAGGCTATCGATCGATCGCTGCATCAGGGTGGCAGCATCGCACCATTGGCGGGCCAAAATAATCTGGCGTGATTCCAGCCGTTCCAGATCGAGTAAGTCGTTGACCAGTCGCACCAGTCGCTCGGTGTCGCTGATAGCAATTTCCAGCACTTCCTGAGCCGTTTCTGGTTCGTCGTCAAATAGTCCGGTTGAAAGCAGAGCCAGCGCACCTCGAATCGATGCCAGCGGCGTTTTTAGCTCATGGCTGACGATCGACAAAAATTCTCGCTTGATTTGCTCAATTTCCTGCGCTTCGGTAATATCTTCGATCGTGCCAACGTGCCCAATAATTTCGCCAGAAGAAACGATTGGAGCCGTTTTTACTCGCGCAAACCGGACTGTACTGTCTTTATGCACATAGCGAATGTCGTCTGCGTATTCCTGACGAGAGAGCATCGCCATCCGCCACTTCGACCACTGCTGCTTGCGATCGTCGGGATGAATCGATCGCTGCCAACCCAGCCCCATTGCTTCTTCAAGCGTATAGCCGCAAATTGCCTGACCTCGCGGATTCACATAAGTGCAGTTTCCCATGATGTCAATCCGAAAAATGCCGATCGGTGCGGCTTCACTCAGCACTCGAAATTCGGCTTCACTCCGGCTTAGCAATGTCTCAGCCCGCTTGCGATCGGCAGACTCCTGATGAAGTTGCTGCTTGGTCTGCATTAGCTCAGCAGTTTGTGCTGCAACCTGGCGTTCACGTGCCTGGTTTGCCTGCTGAAGCTGGGACAGAGTTTCCTGGTGTTCGCGTTCAATTTGCCTGCACTCTGCAAACTGGGCAGTCGTCTGCTGCACGATCGATCGCAATTGCTCAGCCGCGATTTCGCATTTAATCAAACAATCTGCTGCGCCATGCTTCAAAGCTGCGATCGCTGTGCGAAGCAGTTCTCCGGTCGAAGTTGTCTCGCTTTCTACCAGCAAAATAATCGGTAAGCTCTGGCTTGGATTTGAATCTGGGTATGAATTTGAGTATGAATCCGAATCTGAATTTAAACGTGAGCTTGGATGCTGGCCTGAATATAAGCTTGAAGACTTGCTCTTGAACTGATTCTTGAACTGGTTCTTAAACTGACGCAAAAATTCCAGCCCCGTCATATCTGGCAGCACATTATCCAGCAGGATTGCATCGGGCAGTTGGCGTGAACAGCAAGCTAAGCCTTCAGTGCCGGACGTTGCCTGCCACACTTCATAACGATGCTGGTCATCTTCAGCCAGACAGCAGCGATACCGTTCCCGGTCTTCCAGACAGTCATCGACAATCAGAACCGATCGGATATCTCCCATCATCATGCTTTATCTAAAAATTCTATTTAAAATTCTTTAATCTACGGTGTTGTTTAAACCGCGATCGTTTTCTGAGTGCTCAGTTGCCCAACTTTTACAGAGAACTAATTCTCTTTTAGAATTCAAAGTCCTCCAGATTTGGGGAATTCAAGGGGTGATGTAAAATCTCTGATGCTCCTCAGACAATTTCCTTAACCATCTCCCTTAAGCCATCTTCCTAAACTATTCTCCGAAACCATTTCCTCAAGCGATCGCTAAGTAGGTAGCTTGTTCGCACTAAACCAGTATTCGATCATAAGCTGCATATTTCTTTTGAATTTTGCCCCATCAACCTGCTTCACAATACATCCACTCACACCTTTTTGATAGAGCAAATTGACTTCCTTGGGGTTGAGATCACCCGATAACGCAACGATCGGGATCGCGCTCAGAGAGTCGATTTGTTTAACACGAGTGAGAATCTCTGTTCCGTCGGTTCCCGGCAAACTCAGATCCAGCAAAATCAGCGAAGGAAGCGCATGGTTGCCCTGATCTTGCACAATGCTTTGATGTTGCAGCAGGTATTCCATTGCTTCATCTCCAGTGGCGCAGCGATCGAGCTGACATAAATTCAACGCTTGCTCCACGATCCGTTCCAGAATCGCGAAATCCTCATCGCTATCTTCAATGACAAGCAGAACCGGGGGTCGGGATTCGTGCATAGGACGAAGTAGGGGTAGGCAGCAGGAAGAAATGACCAATAAACCAATGACCAATGACCAATGACTAATAACTAAACTCAAGGACGATTGCGTTTTCGCAGGCGAGTTCGCTCTAGCCATCGGGTAATGCGGGCGATCAGCTCAGGAGGAACGATCGGCTTTCCGATAAAGTCATCTGCCCCTGCTGCAAAGATCTGGTGAATCACGTCAGGATCGTCGTAAGCGGTCAAAATCAGAATCGGCAGGTCTGCCCACTGCGGGTCTTGCCGCACCACCTGACAGAGTTCGATGCCGCTAAAGGTTGGCATATAGCCGCTTAAAATCAGTAGATCGGGCGCAGTTGCCGTAAACACTTCCCAAAACTGCTGCGGGTCTGCCAGCGTTGTCACCTGCATTCCCCAAGGTGGTAGCAGATCGATCAGCGTTTCCAGCACGGTCGAGTCATCATCTACAACCAGCACTTGGGCATCGGGCAGGGGAGCCGGATTAATGATTTTGGTGACGACGCGCAGTACTTCTGTGATTGAAATGGGCTTGTGCAAAAACGCCTGACCACCCAGCCGCGCCACGGTCACGCGATCGGCAAGACTGTTTTTCATGGTCAACGCCACAACGGGAACTGCCGAATTTTGCTCAGCCAGCTCAGCCAGCAGCGCGAAGCCATTCTCAGTCGTTTCGGGGAAGATCAGATCCAGCAAAATCACATCGGGCGACATTTGGGCGATCGCAGTTCGACCTTCAGCTAACGTCGTTGCCACTTCCACCTGAAATCCGGCGGTGCTTGCGGCTTGCTTTAATAGCTTGGTAAGCACCACGTCGTCATCGATCACCAGTAGCCGTCCTGAAGCGACTTTGGGCACGGGCACAGGCACGGCGACCGCAGGCGTTGCATCCAGGGCTTGCTGGAGCGCCTGCACCAACTGAGAAAGCTGCTGTGCCTCGGTGGAACCCAGGGAAACGCCGTCTTGAAGCAACTGCTCGATCTGACGGGCAGACTGAGAGCCTTCGAGCAGACCTAGCGATCCCAGGGTTCCGGCAAGCTGGTGAGCCTGTCGTTCAGCTTGCTGGCGCAGAGTGAATTCCAGCGTTCCGGCAAACAGGCTGCTGATCACCTGCTCAAATACTGCCACTTCTTCCTGAAGGCTGGCTTTTAGCTCTGCCTGCACTTGCGCCAGCTCTGCCATGATGTCTTGATGCGCCCGCACGCGATCGCCTTCCATGGATTCAGGAGCAGGAAGCTGCTCTTGCTCAGCACTGTTGGAAATCGGGGCAGTTTCAGGGGGCGGATTTAGCCGATAGCCCAATCCATAAATAGTTTCGATCGGTTCGGCGGTGACTCCGGCTGCCTTGAGCTTTTGCCGCAGTCCTTTGACATGGGAGGCGACGGTTCCTTCACCTGGAGCTTCTGAAGCATTCCAGAGGCGATCGAGAATCACGTCTTTGCTAAAGATTCGCAGCGGATTCTCCAGAAAAAGCTGAAGCAGGCTAAATTCTTTCGCAGTAAGGTTGAGCGGCATGCCTTCCCACGTCACCTGACGCAGAGCGGGCAAGAGTTGCAGTGCGCCCCAGTGCAAAGTGGGGGTAAAGTTGACCTGCCGTCGCCGCAGCAATGCCTGTACCCGGGCGATAAACTCGGTTAGATCAAAGGGCTTATCCAGACAGTCATCTGCGCCCGCGTTGAGGCCCATCACCCGTCGGCGGCTCCCATCTCGCAATGTCAGCAGCAAAATTGGCATCTGGTAGTTCTGCGATCGAAGATTTCGACACAGACTAATGCCGTCCATATCTGGCAACTCGGCATCGAGCACGAGCAGGTCATAGTCGTAGGTTTGCACCATTTGCATTCCCGTCCGACTATCCGCAGTCAAATCAACCGAAAACTGACGGTTAGTTAATGCCAGCGTTATCGTTGCGCCTGTCTTCTCGTCACTCTCGACCAATAGAACTCTCACGCTCACCTCTTTTTTAACCAACGCGCTTCTTTAGCCCATAAGCAATCGGGCTGGAAAGCTTACAACCTGGAATTTTGTCAGATAAGCGCAGGTACACAGATAGCCAGATGTGTGTTACGTCTACGGTTACTGCCTCTCTGTCGTTTCAGTAAAACTGTTGATTAGAAGCCAGCTCAGAAAAGCGACCGCATTCTGAATGGGCTCGTGTTTGACTGGATGAAACGGCAGAGGAGACATTACGTTGTACGGCAAATGATCCGCTATCGAAATTGGGAACAGGCGTAAAAAGAGCTGTCTCGTTTTCTCAGTTTCATGCAGCAGAACAAGCGATTCATCACAGAAGTCCGCGATCGAAGTTCTGCATAACAGTATCGATTGCCGCCCCCAGAATGCACAATGCAGATTAGACAGCAAATTTGAAGCAACTTTGAAGAGGTTGTTAAGTTTTGTTAAAAGATTTTTGCGACAAAGCGACTGGCGCAGCATGGTGAAGCAGCGATTACAGCATCGCCAGCAAATGGTGAGGAAAAGGCTCACTCCTAGCCTGCAAAAGTCCCTGATTTCCCACTTTGCTCTCACTCATTTTATCTGAAACGCGAAGTGGAGCCGGGTCAGTTGGCTGTGCATCAGTGTGCGTTAATGTACATTATGCTGATCGCATTGATGCTAGTGGCACGATGTTCATAACCTTGTATCAATACGAATCATTGATACGATTGTGACTCATGATCCGCTCCGATGCATTAGTGCGGCAGTTTCTGTAGTGTATCTGGTTTGCTCGATGCTTCAATCAGAAGTGCATTCAGCAGCAGTCCGTCAAGAAATATACAGTCATGTTTGAAATAACGTTCAGAATTGCATTCGGCTCAGTATCCTGTTTCCATGCATCCTATTTCTATGCATTCGATCGTTGGAAGACGATTGGTTGAGCTTTCGCCTGAGAACCCGTCTGCAAGAACCTATTTGCAAGAACCTATCTGCGAGAAGCTATCTGTAGGAAACCATTCGGTGCGCTTTTGGCAGCGTGAATGAAGTGATTTAGATTTGTTGCGTCAACCTCTTCTCGATCAGAATGAATCAGACGAGCCTATTCAGGGCAAAACAAGGGCAAATCAATACTCCAAAAAAAATGTTTCAAAGCCATCCGTTTCAAAGCTGTCTGTTTCAAAGCTGTCCGTTTTAAAGCGATTATTTTGCGGCTGTGAAGGCTCTTTCAAGACCGTTTTCAGGGCTGTGTCGGTTGAGTCAGTTTGGCTACGAATCTGCTGGGCGTTTTTTTCCAGGTCTGCCACCTGAGCATCGAGCGTGGCTAGACGGCTAGCAATCTGCTGTCTGCGCTGTTCCATGTTTTCTAGCTCTTGTTGAAGCCGCTTCTTCTCGACTACCAGCTTGTAAATATCAAGAAACGCTGCTGCCTCCGATCGCTGTCGAGGTAGCGTGCTGATCTTGGGCTGGATGCGGTTTTGGGGAATTCGACGCATGGGGAAACCAGGATAGGGTGAGTTGCGGCTATTGTGCCCGATCGGTGATTCTAACTAACGAGCAGCAGCTTTGATCGCTCGCCTGGGAATCAGCCTACCGTTGTGGGCATACTGAACCGCAGACTTGATCGTCTCTGCGTCTTTCCAGTTTTCCCAACGTTTTCCCTCATGGCAAGCTCACACCCGCTCCGTATTCTGATGCTGTCTTCGACCTTCCCCTATCCGCCTAGTCGAGGTGGCACCGAGGTGAGAACGTTTCACCTGCTGAAATCACTGGCAAAGCAGCACTCCGTTACGGTTGCTACTCAGCGTCATGGCGATGTCTCCGATGCAGATGTAGATGCCCTGCGATCGCATCTTTCAGATCTGGTGGTCTTTCCGCTGCCGCAGGAGCCGAAGGGAGTTTCCTTGCCTGCCAAGCTTCTGGGGCGGGTCGCTCGCTTTGGGCAAGCCTGGATGCGCCAAACTCCGCCCAATGTGCTGCACCGCTACTCGCCTGAACTGCAAGCCTGGGTCGATCGAGCTGTGGCTTCAAAACAATTTGACGTTATTACCTGCGAACACAGCGTTAACGAAATCTATATCCGACCCGAATTTCGCCATCAGATTCGCACGATTGTAGATGTGCATAGCTCCGTTTATGCCTGGACGCGCCATCATCTGGAAACCCAGGCAGCCGTTCATCCGCTGCGCGATCGATTCTATCTGCCGCTGTTGCGTCGCTATGAGTATCGCTACTGCCGTAAATTCTCCCAAATCGTCGTGACCACCGATGACGATCGACAGGAGTTTCTCGATCTGGGAGCGACGGCTCCAATTCAGGTCATTCCCAACGGGGTCGATCTCGTGCAGTTTCCGCTTCGATCAAGCGATCCTGGCGGCAGGACGCTGATTTTTGTAGGCGCGATGGATGCTTCGCACAACATTGATGCGGTGCGTTTTTTTGCGATCGAGATACTGCCCCAACTTCAACAGCGATACCCGGATGCCGTGTTTCGGATTGTGGGTGCTCGCCCGGTGCCCGCCGTGCAGGAATTGGCAGCTCGCCCAGGCGTGATCGTCACCGGACCGGTTGAGTCAATGGTGAAAGAACTGCATCAGGCAACCGTCTGCGTGGTGTCGCTGCGTACCGGATTTGGCATCAAAAACAAAACCCTGGAAGCAATGGCGGCAGGCGTTCCAGTGATCGGAAGCGATCGCGGCTTAGAAGGGCTGGCAGTCGATGGAACCGTGCCTCTGCGGGCAATTCGCGCCAATCAGATCGATGAATATCTACACGCGATTGGGCGACTGTTTGAAGATGCTAGCTTGCGTCAGCAGCTTTCTCAGGCAGCGCGATCGATGGTCGAGCAGGAGTTTACCTGGGAGCAGGCAGGGACGCGGTATGAGCAGGCGTTGAAAGGCGTTTAAAGGGGGATTAAACCGACTCCAGCAAATGTTTTAATTCCTCTTCGCGGTGCTGAAGTCGCTCTGCCAACAAATCGACAATAAAGCGGTGGATATTGGATGCCAGAACGGGCTCAGAGTCTTCGATCTGCTCAAACGTTTCAGCAGATAGGAAGTAGAGCGCACTCGGCTTATCGGCAATTACCGATGCCATACGAACTGTGCGGCGATAAAGTCCCATTTCCCCGATCGTATTGCCCACGGTGTAGGTGCGGATGCGCTTGATTTGCCCATCGTTTAACTCCAGCACCACGCTAACCTGCCCCGACGCGACAAAATACAGCCCATCAAACGGATCGCCTTGATGGAACAAATACTCATTCTCTGCGACCTGCCGCAGTTCCAGACGGTTCATCAGGCGATCGACCTGGTGGGGATCGGAAAAGTCAGCTTTGAGATTGATCGCTAGGGCAGCAGCGGGACTGTGGAAGCTATTTTCGACCTGAGGCTGATACTGCTGCAAAACCTGCTGCTCATACCATTCCAGCCCGCGATCGAGGTCGGAAAACGTGTGGCAAAAGGGGTCATTTTCATCCAGGCAGTCTCCCTGCTTGAGCCGCTGCTTTGCCTCTGATGACAGGTTGGTGTAGAGCAAATGCACCTGTTTTTGGCTGGCAATTTGCTTGAGTTTAGCGAAACTGAGCACAGCAGAGGCATCCAGCCCACTCACCACGCGAAAATCAAGAACAACATAGCGAACAGGCGGCAGGTTGTCATGATTAATTCGATCGCGAACCTGATTAAGCAGCTTATTGGCGGTTCCAAAAAAGATCAGCCCTTGCAGCTCCACAATGTAAGCCTGGTCGCCTTCTGCCTCCAAAATTTCGAGTTCTTTAGAGGTTCGCAGCACATTGCTGTGGTGATAGTTGCCAGAACTAACTCGCCGTGTCACATTGAGCTGACTGTAGCTAATTACAAACAGCACGATCGCTGCCACCAGACCTGCCCCGATCGCCTGAAGAAAGCCTACGGTGACAGTGATCAGCACAATCAGCACAATAATCGCGTAATCCGATCTCGAAAACTTAAACCAGGCTTCATAAAGCCATTCATTAAAGAATTCAATTGTGATCAGCAGCGGCATTCCGATCAGAATAAATGTGGGAAACAAAGACAAGAGCGGCGCACCGCCCAGCATCATTGCCAAGCACATTCCCGCAATTACCCATCCGACCCAACGTTTCGTGACTCCCAAATCGTGAGCTAGAGCATTTTCTCCTGCACTGGCAAACCCGCCCACGCCGCCGCCTAACCCTGCAAGTAGCCACGCAACGCCCGCTCCACTCAGCTCCTGGTTTAGATCCAGATCGCGGGATGCCACCAGTTCAACGCCGTTGGTGTGCAGCAGCAGGGCGATCGCCGAGACCAGCCAGAGGGCTGCTAGCGTCGGAATTTGCTGAATGACAACGCCCCAGTCTGCCTGCTGAAATGCCTGAACTGTCGCAAACTGATACAGTCCGCCGGAAGGCACGTTACCCAACAGCCAGCCCCGCTCGGTTGCTTGGGCGATCGAGGTTCCGGTCAGCGACAGTCCTAAATAAAACAGCGCGACCGCCCCGGTCAGAATCCCTGGATAAACCGCAAGATGATTCACCCGCTGCGGCAGGATGAACATCACGACCGCAAAAATCAGAGCCGGAAGCCATTGCAGCAGCACATTGAACTGAAAAAAGGAGGCGATCGAGAAAGGCTGCAAACTCAAACCTGAAACTGACCCCAACGCTGCCATCAGCAGGAGTGCGCCGATCGCCGCCAGAAAGCCACCGACAACTGGATAAGGAATAAATCGCACAAAGCTTCCCAGCTTAAACTTGCCCAGCCCTAAAAAAATTGCCCCTGTTGCAAAGCTGTTAATCGCAAAGGTTGCTACCAGCGTCATGAGCTTTTGCTCGACCGGGGCATCAGGCATACCTGCCACAACCTGCTTCGCGATCAGGCTAAAAATGGGAACGGTGACTTCGGCGATCGTGACTATCAGGGCAGGATACGAGCTTAATGCTCCAGTTACTCCGCTCACGATAACAGAGCTAAAAAGCAGTAGCCCGATTCCAAACGGCAGCATAGGAGCCAAGTCACCGGCAAAAATTACCTTACCAAAGGAAACTGCACTCGTCACCGTCAGCAGTCCCATAATGGCAGCTGCAATCAGATTTGCGAGGACAGGGTTTGTAGCCGGTTGGGAATGTGCGATAGTAGTCACTTTCTTAGAAGCTGGAGGAAAATTAATAATTGCTGTTTATCCTACAGAATTCTGAACGACTCCATTCAAATCAGCAAGCAACTTCCTACTTCAGATATACCTTTGAGCCAGTTGAATCGAATGTTTTACGACCTATCGTAATCGATCGCGAAATGAATTTTTTACGACAAAAAACTTCCAACCCTACGGAAGATGTGAGGTACAGTTCGTTGCGCTATGCTCATAAGCCAATGTGTTATTTCAGTAAAGTTTATTTTGATCTCAATTCAAATTTGAACGCAAGGTTGGATCGATGCTGCTGCTGTTGTTTCACGTTGGAGAAAACCTATATGCGATCGATACTGAGAAGGTGATTGAGATTATCCCGATGGTGTTACTCAGAGGGATTCAGCCTGCTCCTGATTATCTGGCAGGCGTTTTCAACTATCGCGGCAGCATTGTACCTGTAATTGATTTGTGTCATTTGATTCGCGGCGAATCGTGTCAGGTTTGCTACAGCACTCGTGTCATTTTGGTGAACTACAGCGTTAACTCAGAGCAGACGGCAAACGAAAATGGTTCGCAACGCTCGTTAGGATTAATCGCAGAACGAGTGACTGAAACGCTAAAAGTATCGCATGATCAGCTAAAAACTACAGAACAAATCAGCAGTTCACCCTATTTGGGCGAATTATTTATTGATCAAAAAGGCATTATTCAAAAAATTAATTGGGAGCATCTTATTACTGATGCTCATCAAACCACGTTATTAATTGCAGGAAACGGTCAGGCAAATGGTGCAGAACACAATTGAGGCACTGCTGAGACAGAAGCTAGGGCTAGATGCCAACAGCGTTGGTTCACGAATCATTGAACGAGCTGTTGAACAGCGTCAAATTGCTTGCCAGCTCCCCGATCGAGTCGCCTATCTCGCGCTGGTGCAATCCTCTCCTCAGGAACTTAATCAGCTCATCGAAGCCGTGGTGGTTCCAGAAACGTGGTTTTTCCGCGATCGGGAACCGTTTCAGTATTTGCGTCAATTCGTGCAAGAAAAGTACGTGAAGGAAAAGTATGAAAACGTGCAGTTTGGGGTCAAATCGATCGATCCTGATGCGGTTTTGCGCGTTCTCAGCGTACCCTGCTCGACCGGAGAAGAACCCTACTCGATCGCCATGACCCTACTGGATAGCGGACTGACTCCGGCTCAGTTTCGAATTGATGCGGTTGATGTTAGTCAGCAAGCTCTGATTAAAGCGCGGGCAGGCATCTATCGCAAGAAGTCGTTTCGTGGCGGCGCAATTCAAAATCTAGAGCATTATTTTCAAGTCCGACCAGAAGGCTTTGCAGAAGGCTACGAAGTCCGACCAATTGTCCGCGAAAGCGTGAATTTTATCCAGGGCAATGTTCTGGAACCGCGTTTTCTGCTGGGCAAACAGTATCACGCTATTTTTTGCCGCAATTTGCTGATTTATCTTGATGAAGCAGCTCGCCATCAAGTGATTGAATCGCTCGATCGTGCCCTGTTGCCGCTGGGGCTTTTGTTTTTGGGATCTGCTGAAACGGGTCAAATGGCAAATCGAAACTATCAATCGATTGATCATCCGTTTGCCTTTGCCTACCAAAAGGTGTTTTTGCCAAACTTGCAAACGACTTCAGGAACGACTTTCAGAACTACTTCAAGAACTGCTTTAGACGCAGACGCTGCACCCCCGAATGCAACTGCGGCGGCATTGCTAAAGCGTAAAGAGTCTACCAAAGCAAACTACTCTAAACTCCGTCTTTCCAGCCCTTGGCTGAAGCAAACCGCAGTTCAAAGTCCTGCACAATCACGAGATTCAGGCAACTCGTCTTCTGCGCCAAAATCCACTTTAGCAAAACTTAATCCGGTAAACCCCCGTCCAGCTTTTGTTCAGCCTTTCCCGGCTCCGCTAGAAACTGCCAGGCAGCTTGCTGATCGCGGACAGTTGACTCAGGCAGCCCAACTCTGTGAATCTTATGTGCGGGCAAACTCAGCGCAGCCGATCGCTTACTTGCTGTTAGGCGAAATTTATCAGGGACTCAACCAGCCCAAACAGGCAGAACGATGCTTCCAGAAGGCGATTTATCTCAATCCCAACGCCTATGAAGCCTTAGTTCACCTGGCGTTACTCAAGGAGCAGCAGGGTAATTGGGTTGAGGCACAAAGACTGAAGCGGCGAGCGCAGCGGCTTGCTGAGCAAGGATATGAACAGTCTCAATCAGGCAGTTAACTATGGTTCGATCGACCTGGAATAGAATTACGAATCGCATTTTGCTGGGGTACTCGATTCCGCTTCTGGCTTTGTTGGGATTGAGCATTATTGTTTACGAATCCAGCACGCGCACCTTTCAACTTCAGCAGCAGAGCGATCGAATCGAGCGTCAAATCCGCAGCGTCAACGGGCTGGTAGATGGACTCAACCGGATGACCGGTGTGACCCGTGCCTATGTGCTGTTTCCTGGCGAAGCAGCGGCTGCGAACGATTCCTACGCCGATGCCCGCGAAGCATTTACCGAAAGCGCAAGAACGGCGATCGCCCTTTCTGATTCGCAGACCCGACCCT
The DNA here is from genome assembly GCF_039962215.1 of Leptolyngbya sp. ST-U4. Lineage (NCBI taxonomy): Bacteria > Bacillati > Cyanobacteriota > Cyanophyceae > Leptolyngbyales > Leptolyngbyaceae > Leptolyngbya > Leptolyngbya sp. ST-U4. The sequence goes on along the minus strand of NZ_JAMPKZ010000001.1, from coordinate 451,184 downwards.
CGGTCGAAGCTTTAGCCCAGTTGGGTGAAGAGTACGATCGCGCCCTGCAAAACGCCTTTCGACTGGTCGGCGAAAATCGCATCCCTCAGGCAAGAGAAGAAGTGCGACAACAGCGAATTGTAAATGCCGTGGCACAGCGCGACCGGGTCGTGGGCGAACTAGAAGACGGGCTAAATCGCAATAATCAAGCGGTTCAAAATGCTCAGAATTCTTTGCTGCGGCTGATTGTAATTGGCACAGGCATCACCATTCTCGCGACGCTTGCCGCCGGCCTGGTTGTAACTCTGCCTCTGCGCCGCCAGTTGCCCCCGATCGTGGATGCGGCGACTGCGATTGCCAGAGGTGATCTGACGCAAACGATCAACCCAACCAAAGACCCTACCGAAGTTGGGCGGCTGCTGCGGGCGTTTCGGGAAATGATTAAAAGCCTCAATGGTTTGATTGCCCAGGCACAGCGATCGGGCATTCAAATCAGCACCTCGACAACACAAATTGCAGCCGCAGGCAGACAGCTCGAAGCCACGGTCAATGAACAAGTCGCCTCAATGCACGAAGTCAAAGCCACCTCGCGCCAGATTGCTGCAACTGCCGGGGAACTCGCCCAAGAAATGGATGATGTTGCCGACACTGCCCAATCCACTACAAATGCTGCGGTGAACAGCCAGGAGAATCTCGAAAAGATTCAGGCGGCAATGCAAAGCTTAGTGATTGCAACACAGTCTATCTCGTCCAAGTTAAAGGTAATGGATGAAAAAGCAAACAATATTAACAACGTCGTCACAACTATTACAAAAGTCGCAGATCAAACCAATTTGCTATCGCTGAATGCGGCGATCGAAGCTGAAAAAGCAGGCGAATACGGAGCTGGATTTGCAGTCGTGGCGCGAGAAATCCGCCGTCTTGCTGACCAGTCTGCCCTAGCAACTCTCGAAATTGAGCAAATGGTGAAGGGAATGCAGTCCTCAGTGTCCACTGGTGTTATCGAGATGGACAGGTTCAGCCGCGAAGTCACGCAATACGTGCAGGAAGTCGGTGAAATCAGCCTGCAAATTGCCAACTTTATTCAAGACGTGCAGGGATTACCGCCCCAATTTGAGACCATCAGTCAGCGCATGGGTGAGCAGTATCGTGGAGCCGAGCAAATCAGTACGGCGATCGCCCAGTTGAGCGATGCTTCTTTCCAGACCATGCAGTCGATTCAGGAAACTAATAATGCACTGACTCAGCTCGATGATGCGGCGCAGGGGCTTCAGCGGGAGATTTCGCAGTTTAAGGTGTAGTGAGTGAATAGATGGGTGAATGGGTAAATGAATGGGTAAATAAATGGATGAAGAGATGGGCAGAGCGGCAATGGAGAGGCGGAAATGATTTCTGAGAATGGCTGGAATTCGCTTGAGGATGGAGGCAATTTTTTCCGGGAAGAAGCGGAAACGGCTTTGGCTTCAACGAATGGAACTGGCGATCAATCGGGCAATGACCCGGAAACGGCAGGACGGAGGCTTTTAGATCGGGAAATTCCGCTCGATTATCTTCAGGAGTGGACGCAAATCCTGGCACAACAGGCTAACTCTCAAGCTGGAACTGCTACCGCCGCTCTCTCAGAGGATTCGCTCAAGATTGGGCAAGCAAAAGCAACGCAGTCCGCGATGATTTTTCGACTGGGCAGCGAACGATTTGCCCTGCCTGTGTGCGTCCTTCAGGAAGTCACCAGTCCTTCGCCCATTCATACACTGCCCCATCGCACCAACGATCTGTTTTTGGGACTGGTCAACATTCGCGGCGAAATTTTGCCCTGTTTTTCCCTCAGCCAGTTTCTTAACGTCGAAATGCCGATCGACCCCACCTACAGCCGCATTAACCTGCGCCGCATGATAGTGATTGGAGGCCAGGAAAACCGCTGGGTATTTCCGGCAGACGAAGTCCATCGGGTCTATCGCTTCCACCCCAACGAACTCCAGGAACCCCCCGTGGTCGTTGCTAAAACCCAAAAGGCTTATACCCAGGGGATCATTGACTGGCGCGGCGAAAAAGTCAATTATCTGGATGCTGACCGTTTACTCGACACCCTCGATCGTCGCCTCCTCTAACCCCCCTTCCCCATCCCCCCATCTCCCCACCCGTCCACTTTTCCACCCCTCCCGCCCCAAATGCCTGACTACTCCATGCTGGATCTGTTTCGTCAAGAAGTTGCAGCTCAGGTTGCAAGCCTGAAGCAGCACTTGATGATGCTTAAACAGCAGCCTCGATCGGCGCACGAGATTCAGGATGGGTTAGAAGCCCTGAAGACGATTCACGGGCTGGCTCAGGTTGTGGGTGTGGAAGCAGTACTGCTTGTGATTCGGGCAATTCAGACGCAGCTAACCGCCGCCCAACGAGGCATTGAACTGAGTCTCCAGGAGATCGATCGCCTTCTTCAGGCAGCCGATTGGCTGATCGAGGTCAGTCACCTGGATGAATCCGATCGAGCAACCTGGCTGGCGACTCACTTGGAAGACATTGCTATCCTGCAAGCTGCGAACCCCCCTATTAACCCGATCGAGATTATCACCGACCTCCAGGACGAAACGTTTCTCGATCGCCCTTATCTCGAAGCATTTCAGCCTGAAGAATTCCCTGCTGCTCACAGTCCCTCAGAATTGGGAGATTTAGGGGGCATTCAGAGTCTTAGCCCCCCACCCCAATTCCCTGCAAATCCCCTGATCGATGCCCAGATGCTGGATCTGTTTCGTCTGGAAGTCGAGGAACAGGCAAAAACTTTGAACAATGGGCTGCTGACCCTGGAAGCGCAGCCAATGGCAACCCAACCCCTTGAGGCACTCATGCGGGCTGCCCATTCAATCAAAGGCGCGGCACGGATTGTCGGACTGGATGCAGCGGTGGATTTAGCACACACAATGGAGGATTGCTTTGTTGCCGCCCAAAATCGGACACTGACCCTGAACACAGATTTAGTTGATGAACTGCTGCGCGGCGTGGATCTGTTGCAGAGCCTCAGCCAAGTCAGCGATCGAGATTTATCCGCATGGTTGACCCAGCACGACGCGGCGATCGATTCGGTGCGATCGATAATTCAAACCCTGCGCGAATCGCCAGAGCATTCTCCGCCAGAAAGAACGGCTGCATTCACTCCTTTTTCTGAAAACGGGGCATCTGAAAATGGGGCATCTGAAAACGGGGAAAAAGAGACTGCTGAACAGGCTCCCGCCGCAGGGAATGGAACGGGGAAAAATCAAAAAAACGCTGCCCATTCGCTGGTGACTGGCTCGAATGTTGGCTCGAATGTTGCCCTGAATGCTAGCTCGAACGGCAGTGCGATGCGAAGCAGTTCCCCTGGGGGAATCAAACCCTCTAGCCGGGATAGTGCCCCTTCTAGCACGGGGCCACAGCGCGTGGTACGAGTCAGCGCAGAAAATCTCAATCGGATTATGGGGCTTGCCGGAGAATCGCTGATCGAGGCGAACGCTTTGCCCGTTTTTGCCGATGCGCTAATGCAGGTTCGATCGCAGCAAATCCGGCTTGCCGCCAGTCTAGAGGCGCTAGAACAGCGTTTGTTAAACCAGGTTGGGCTAAGTCAGGTAGAACAGACGATGTTTGAAACGGTTCGTCAGCAAGAGCAGCGGTGCCGCAATCTGCTTAGCGATCGGCTCACGGAACTTGAGGAGTTTATCCGTCGTACCACTAGCCTGTCCGATCGGCTTTACCATGAAGTGATCACGTCTCACATGCGTCCGTTTGAAGAAGGGGTGCAAAACTTTTCTCGGATGGTACGCGATCTTGCCCGTAGTTTGAACAAGCAAGCGAGGCTGGAAATTATCGGCAAATCTACGTCGGTCGATCGCGATATTCTCGGTAGGTTGGAGGCTCCCATTACGCACATTCTCAGAAATGCGATCGATCACGGCATCGAATCTCCTCAAGACCGGATCGCGGCAGGCAAACCGCCCGAAGGCAGAATCCGGCTAGAGGCAGCCCACCGGGGTGGAATGCTGGCAATCACGATCGTCGATGATGGAGCGGGGATTGATGTGCAGCGATTGCGACGACGAGCAGTCGATCGGCATTTGGTTATGCCCGATGTTGCTGCAAGACTATCGAATGCCGAACTGATGGAGTTTCTCTTTCTGCCCGGATTTTCGCTCTCTACTGAGGTTACAGAAATTTCGGGACGGGGCGTGGGGCTGGATATTGTCAAGAGTATGGCGCAGGAAGTGGGCGGCACGGTGCGCGTTTCCTCAAAGCCCGGAAAAGGCACAAGCTTTCATTTTCAGCTTCCGCTGACGCTCTCTGTTGTACGAACGCTGCTGGTCGAAGTGGCAGGCGAGGTATATGCTTTTCCCCTGGCGCGGATCGATCAGATTGTGACGCTTAAACCAGAGGAAATTTCCACCGTTGAAAATCGGCAGTATTTCACGCTGGACGATCGCAATATTGGGCTAATTTCGCTGTATCAGGTTCTGGATTTGCCGCCGCCTAATGCCACACCCGATCCGCTCTGGGTTGTGATTCTGAGTGACCAGTCCGCTACCTACGGCTTAATGGTCGACCGCTGCGTGGGAGAACGAGAACTCGTTGTGCGTCCGCTTGATCCGCGCCTGGGAAAGGTGCAGGATGTGAGTGCGGCTGCGCTCATGGCAAATGGTTCGCTGGTACTGATTCTGGATGTGTCTGACTTGATTCGATCGCTCACCGGACTGCTCAATAATGGACGACTGGCAAAACTGGGCGAGACGCAATCTTCTTCAGGGGAGGCTGGGAAGCGATCGCGCCAAGGAGAGGATACAAAACGAGTGTTAGTGGTGGACGATTCGATCACCGTGCGGGAAATGGAGCGCAAACTGCTGCAAAATCGCGGCTATGTGGTTGATGTCGCAGTGGATGGAATGGAAGGCTGGAACGCCATCCGGTCGTATCCCTACGATCTGGTGATTAGCGATATTGATATGCCTCGGATGAATGGAATTGAGTTAATTAAAGAGATCAAAAAACACTCGCGGTTTCGGTCGATTCCCGTGATTGTTGTCTCTTACCGCGATCGAGACGACGATCGAATTCAGGGATTAGAAGCAGGAGCAGATTATTATTTAACAAAGAATAGCTTTCATGATGACACCCTGATTCGAGCAGTGACCGATTTGATTGGTGAATGAATTGAATCAATCCAATGAATCTACTGAATCCACTAAATTCAAGGAACCGCGACTGCTCAAACCTCCTCTAATTATCTTCTAATTAAATTAAAGAAATTGGCTAAAGACTGTTTGAGAATAGATTGAGATAGAAAACTTTATTAAAACAACATGAGAATTGCAATTGTAAACGACATGGTAATTGCCACTGAAGCAATGCGGCGGGTGCTGTTAACCGTTGCCGAACACCAAGTCGTTTGGGTTGCAACAAACGGAACCGAAGCGATCGCAAAATGCGCTCAGGACACGCCTGATCTAATTCTGATGGATCTGATCATGCCTGGAATAGACGGAGTAGAAGCCACAAGGCAAATTATGAAGCGATCGCCCTGTGCGATTCTCATCGTCACTGCAGACGTAAAACAAAACGCAGCAAAAGTGTATGAAGCCATGAGCTATGGCGCACTCGATGCCGTTAACACCCCCATTCTTGGAAGCTACGGCAATCCCGAAATTACCCAAACCCTGCTCCGCAAAATTGCCACGATCGAAAAACTCATTCGCAAATCCACCCCCAACTCTTCTGCTTTTCGCCCCGTTCGCCCCACTCTCTCCCAACTCTCCTCATCCCCTCGTCCTCTCACCTCTCCACCCCTCCACTCTTCTACTCCTCTACCCTTCTACTCTTCTACCCCTTCCTTAATTGCGATCGGCGCTTCCACAGGTGGACCCAAAGCCCTCGCCACTCTCCTCGCGCCCCTACCTGCTAATTTCGCGTCCGCAATTGTGATTGTGCAGCACGTTGATGCCCAGTTTGCCGCAGGCTTAATCGACTGGCTCGACCACCAGACTGCCCTCACGGTTAGAAAAGCAGCCATTGGCGATCGACCGACGAAAGGAACGGCGCTCGTTGCTACTACAGATGATCACCTGTCGCTGCAAATCGATCGAACTCTGACCTATGTAAAAGAGCCGACTCAATACCCTTACCGTCCTTCAGTCGATGTCTTTTTTAAAAGTCTGGCAAACTATTGGCGGGCCAGAGGAACCGCGATTTTGCTTACCGGCATGGGGCGCGACGGCGCAGAAGGACTAAGCTTGCTCCGCAGCCAGGGCTGGTACACGATCGCCCAGGACGAAGCAAGCTGTGTGGTATATGGAATGCCAAGAGCGGCAGTAGAGCTAAATGCAGCCGTCGCAGTCTGGAATCCTGAAGAAATTGCTCGGCATCTGCTGAACCCTGTGCTGCGGTAGCTCAGTTGGCTTCATTCAAATTGACTTCCGTAGAATTATTCACGCGATGCCAGAAATAGGGTCACATCGGCGTGTGCCAGCACCACATCGGGGTCAAGCTGAAGCGCAGCCTCATACTTTTGGGCAAACTCATCGCCATTCTCAGCCGGGGTGAGCAGGGCAGCCACTTCTGCTACCAGAATGTCGATTGCCTCAGACGTAACTGGCTCATCAGCATGAAGCAAGTCATCAAACCGCACAATCAGCCGTGATAGACGGTGGAGCCAGTCAAACTGAGCATCGGTCAGGACGAGCCGCAGCAGTTCTCTTTTTGAAACTTGTCCCTGTTTTTGCTCATACACTATCCGCTCCATTTCCAGAAGGGTTTTGTGCAGGCGGAGCAGCCGAATTCGCAGATCGCTAATAAATTGGTGTTGCTGAATTCTTTGTTGCAGCATTGTAGTCATCAATTCACGTTGGGATTCACCCATATTTGACTGATCACATATTAACATTGGAGCATATCGGTTCTGCTGAGTGAAACCCCTCTATTCAAAGTACGGAGATCTAAACTATTTAGTTCCGCTGAGTGAAGCTCCCTACTTAAAGTACGGAGAGCTAAACTACCGAGATCTAATAAAACTGCCCAACTCACGCTGTCAAAATTTGCGCTTGTGGAATAGTTTAGATTAATGCGAGATGAATGAAGTCAAAACTTGGGCTTTAGAAGGAAGTTTTCGGGGTTGCTTTCAAAGGTAATTTAAAGCGTTCAGAATCATGCCTGCATGAGGTCTTCACAAATTCGCGTGTGAGATGCAGTTTCCGCTTGATGATTGGGCAAACTGCGGTTAATCAATAGGGTGTTTCATGCATTAACTCGATCGGTGGATTTGCGCTCGAAGAAATTAGCCGCTGGCTGGAGTTTGGGCTGTTATGAGTGCTGTAACGTTCACTGCCGATATTCTGATTGTGGATGACGCAGCAGATGAATTGCAGATGTTGTCGAGTTTGCTGACGAGTCAAGGCTATCAGGTGCACGAAGCGGTGAGCGGTGATCAAGCGATCGCTTCTGCCCAAATCAGCTCACCCGACCTCATCTTGCTTGATCTCATGATGCCGGGAATGAATGGCTACGAAGTTTGTCGCTTGATTAAAGCAGACGATCGCCTTCAGCATATTCCCGTTATTTTTCTCAGTGCCCGCACCGACGCAGTCGATAGGATCGAGGCATTTGAGAGCGGGGGGATAGACTACATTACCAAGCCTTTCGAGATTGCTGAAGTCATTGTTCGAGTTGAAAATCAGCTTCGCATTAGTCGGCTCCAGCAGGAGCTTCAGCAGGAAGTTGCCGATCGCGTTACGGCTCAGACCCAGTTAGAATCCCTGAATCAGGTACTCGAAACCAGGATTGCCGATCGCACCGCAGAGCTAGAGACGCGGCATCAAGAGCTCATGAATCTGCAAACTCAGCTTGAAGCGGCATTGGAAAAAGAACAGTCCCTCAACCTTCTAATGGCTCAGTTGTTAGAAACAATTTCCCACGAGTTCAGCACCCCGCTTTCGATCATTAACACCGCAACCCAAATGCTGAAGCTCAACCGCAGCCGAAACAGCTTGCAGGATGACGATCGCTGCTTTTACATGATCAACTCCAACGTCAACCGCATCAGCCAAACCCTTAAAAATACGTTGACGCTCACGACTGCCGAGTCAAACGCGATTCAGTTTTGCCCAGAACCGGTTAATCTTGCGACTCTCTGTCAAACGATCGTTTCTGGCTGGAAATTGCCACCTCAAAGCACCCATCAGCTTGAGTTCGTTTACGATGACCAGGGCAATGCCTCTGCTTCCGTCGATGTGACGCTGTTTCAGCAGCTTTTCACCAATCTTTTGCAAAACGCAGTTCGCTTTTCTCCTCAGGGCGGCACTGTGCAGTTTGAGCTTCGCGCCGAGCCAGGCGAATTTGTGCTGACTGTGCGCGATCGCGGCATTGGAATTCCGGCTGCCGAGCAAAACGAGGTCTTCCAGCAGTTTTATCGCGCCAGTAATGCCAACTCAGTGCCAGGAACGCCCGGAGTCGGGTTGGGCTTAGCCGTAGTTCAGTGGATTGTGCGACTGCATCAGGGAACAGTGGCGATCGACAGTGAACTCGGTCAGGGAACGATCGTAACAGTCACGCTGCCGCGCCGCTAAGGTCTAGCACCCAAAAAAAGCGCACTCCCTGGAGAAGTACGCCTTTCCATGCTTATTAGAAGAGAATTAGAACCGAAACCTGCCTGAGTCGAGCGAGTCATCGAATTTCAGCTTCGCTCGCAAACTCACTGCACAGAAACAGCAGACCGAGGTGAGCGAACCACTCATCATGGTGTTCAGCACGTTGCGCGATCGCACCAGCCCACCCTAGAAAAACGCTAATCCCGGCGTCATAAACAGTACCAAAGCTGCCGAGAGCAGCACAAACTGCTTTATCACCCGAATTAATTGGGTTTTCTGCTGTGGTTTGAGCGGCGGCAGTTCCAACCCATGTACTGCTGGAGAACCGTAAACCAAGCAGCGTAACAAGCGGAATTTTTTCAGCACAGTTTTCAGCACAAAGAAATTCTTCAAAAACACAAAAGGAAGCGAAGCAAGCATAAAACCTGCTGCCACTCAATCTTCGATTTCAGAAACAGTCTGATCAAGCGAAGCGGTAAACGCAATTAATCAAGAGCAGCGAAACGGAAGTAAGAGTTTAGATCTTGTTGTAGATCTTGTCAAAAACTGTCTTTTCGCAACAGGTCTTTTCACAGCAGAAAGGATGAATAAAGTACAGCTCTAGCAGTTTTCGGAAAATCTATCTAAACAATCTACTTAACAATTGAGCGCTTTAAAGAGTTCTAACACCAGGTTTTTAACCAAATCTCTAGCAATTCACTCGCGGAACTATTTGCGAGATTAGGGTTAGCACTCAGTCACCATTGAGGTCAATTTTGATTGCATTAATTTCGAGGCGATAGATTTGTATTAGAGAATACATTTTTGTGCAAAGACCGGAGCTTTTTACAAAACTTCATGGCTTTACGGAGAAGAATTTTGTTGAGTTTATGTAACGCTGAGAAATGCTTAGACAAGCTGATCGTTATATTCTTGGCGCAGGGTTTCAAAACCATTAATTATTCTTTCTATAGATTTCGATCGAAACCTATAAATGCTGCACCAGATTGCCAGCCTTCTCGACCCAACAGTCGCCGCAAACGATCGCCTGATTAGAGAACTGCTCCCCAAGAGGGTAGGATCAGGATCATCGCAAGGTTATTCCTTTATCAGAGCTTATGTTGAGTGCGTATGTAGTGGGTCTTGGCAAATCGGGAATTGCGGCGGCGCGTCTGCTCAAACAGCAGGGCTGGCAAGTAACCCTCAGTGATCGCAACACCTCTGAGGGGCTAATGACGCTCCAGCAAACCCTTGTAGCAGAAGGGATTCGTGTTGAACTGGGCACTTCCCTTGAGCCAGATCCAGCGCAGATGCAGCAAATTGTGGTCAGTCCAGGTGTGCCGTGGGATAGTCCAGCACTGGTAAGGGCACGAAATTTAGGCATAGAAACGATCGGCGAAATCGAGCTGGCATGGAGAGCCTTACGCGATCGCCCCTGGGTTGCCATCACCGGAACCAACGGCAAAACGACTACCACAGCCCTGATTGCTGCCATTTTTCAAACTGCTGGAATCAACGCCCCTGCCTGCGGCAACATTGGCTATCCTGCCTGTGAACTTGCCCTTGTCGCTGAACCACCAGACTGGATCATCGCCGAACTCAGCAGCTACCAGATCGAATCTTCTGCCGGAGTCGCGCCTACAATCGGAGTCTGGACGACCCTTACCCCCGATCATCTCAGCCGCCACAAAACGCTGGAAAACTACTACAGCATTAAGGCGCACCTGCTGCACCAGTCTCGCTATCAAATTTTGAACGGCGACGATCCCTATCTGAGACAAGCCGCTTCCCAGTGGCAGGAGGCGTACTGGACCAGCGTATCTGGCAAAGCGAATCTCCCCGGCAATCCCAATCATGGTGCATACATTGAAGAAGGCTGGGCGATCGTGCAGGGAGAACCGATCATTCCCGTTTCTGCGCTTCGTATGGTGGGCGATCACAACCAGCAGAATTTGCTGATGGCAGTGCTGGCAGCGCGACTGGCAGGCATTGAAACCGCGATGATCGAAACCGCGATTCGCACTTTTCCGGGTGTTTCCCATCGGTTGGAGCAAATCTGCACCTGGCAGGGCATTGATTTTATCAACGACAGCAAAGCCACGAATTATGACGCAGCTGAGGTTGGGCTAGCCGCAGTCCAGGCTCCGGTCATTTTAATTGCAGGCGGCGAAGCAAAAGCCGGGGACGATCGGCAGTGGCTTAATTTAATCCAGCAAAAAGCGGCGGTTGTACTGCTGATTGGCACTGCGGCTCCTGCCTTTGCCGCTCGACTTCAGCAAATTGGCTATTCGTCCTGTGAAATCGTCGAAACAATGGAACGGGCAGTACAGCGATCGGCGGAGTTAGGGCAGCAGCAGCACGCGAAGGTTGTTTTGCTTTCTCCTGCCTGTGCCAGCTTCGATCAGTACGCTAACTTTGAGCAGCGCGGCGACCATTTTCGGCAGCTTTGTCTGGCACTGTAGCATCGCTTTCCTCAGCAGTCAGATGCTTAGATTAGTGCTATACTGTGTTTTAGAGAGCATTAGATATTCGGTTGAAGCATTTGTTTCTAGTATTAGCGAGTTTTCACGTTTTTTCACTGACAGATTTCTCTCCGAAATTTGACTCTCCACAGACATTCTATTTTGGAGAAAATCTATGTCAATTTATGTAGGTAACCTATCCTATGAGGTTACAGAAACTGATCTAACCTCTGTGTTCGCAGAGTACGGGTCAGTCAAGCGCGTTCAGCTCCCGATTGATCGTGAAACAGGTCGTATGCGCGGCTTTGGCTTTGTCGAAATGAGTGAAGACAATGAAGAAACTGCTGCGATCGAAGCCCTTGACGGCGCAGAGTGGATGGGTCGCGATCTGAAAGTCAACAAAGCGAAGCCCCGTGAAGATCGTGGTGGTTCGTCTGGTGGTGGACGCAGAGGCGGTGGCTATTCACGTAGCTACTAAATAGAAGCAAGTTTTTGTTGAAGCTTGGCTAGATTAGCTTGTAAGCGTTAAAGCAGAGTAATCCCTGAAGGATCAGGGATTACTCCTACAAAAACTAAATATAACTAAAGGGTTCGGACAGAAATGCCTGAACCCTTTTTTTGATTAGATTAACTTATACCACTTCAGCCCGGAATAAGATGCACAATCAGCGATCGTTTATCAAGCGATTGAACCTTACCTGCTTGAGCCAAGTCAGCAATGATCCGGTCTAGCAAGTCAGTTGCCCGGTCACGGTTTTGATGTTCGCGTCCTCGGAGACGCACCTGAAATTTAACGGAATCTCCTTTTTTAAGCCAATCAATCGCTCGATCGATTCTCAGGCTGTAATCGGATTCACCGATGTTGGGACGCAGTCTTACTTCTTTAACAGTCGTTTTAGCACTGGCATTCTGCCGTTTCTTCTGCTGATATTGATGCTTGCCGTAGTCCAGAATTTTTGCGACCGGAATCTCTTTATTGTCGGAAACAACGACTAAATCAAGATCCGCACTCTCGGCAAGCTTCAGAGCTTCGTAGGTATCGGTCAAACCACGATTGTTGTTCTCATGGTCAATTAGAAGCACTTGAGCAGTTTTAATCTGCCGATTGATAAGCTGTTTTGTAGCGATAATCCTTGTCCTCTAAAATGTGGATGTTTGCTTTTGCTGATAATACCAGGGTAACGAAAAAAGAATTGAAATGGTATTAAGTTTCAGCAGCCTGAATAACTGATTGTTGATTCCTGTATCGCTGCCGTTATGTTCAGAAGGAAGGTTGGAGAATGTGAGAAGCTGTTTGGAAAGCTAAAGCCGTCCCCCGAACACTTCCCTAGCCTCCCAATTCTAGCGAAAACCTCTTCTAATCCAGTGTTCAAACCATTCAGGGTTCAAAGGCCCCACCCGTGTGGAGGGATTTAGGGGGCGATGTAAAACCTTTGCGACTCTTCAAACAGCCTCCAGGGGCAGTGCAGCCAATCGAGAAGAATCAAAGCATCACTGCCTCTTAGAGCGCAATTTCTTGGTATCGACCCAGATCGCAATTCCCCGCGAGACCAAGGCTGAAAGCGCGACCAAAACCGTCCAGGCAACCAGGAGGTTAGCTTGTCCCTGACTGGCAACCTGTAGCGCGATCAAGGCTGCGTAGCAAAGAACAACCAGTCCGGCTTGGATATAGATTGTTTGCCCAATTAAGGCAGCATTGACCCGTTTTAGTCCAAACCAACTGCCACAAACTACCCCAACCCAACTGCACAAACCTACCAACAGCGCAGCAGGCAGGACAACCTCTAAGCCAAACGAGAGCCAAGATGCCAGCAAGCCCAGCCCAGCCCGGACGATGCCAAAGCCGATCGCAGAAAATAGAAACGTTCCCACTATGCTGCCGATCGCCGCTGCCCCATATTCCCGCGTTGCTTGCTTGGTCATGCTGTCCTCGAATCAAGATTAACCTTCTAAGTGATCTGATGGACGGCGCCTCACACTTGTTCCAGTACCTTCTTCACCAGATCGGGAATTTGAGACGGGCGATCGGCAACCGGAACTTGGGCACGTTTGAATGCCTCCAGCTTGCTTTGGGCTGAGCCAATGTCTGCTCCTAACCCGGCAATCCGAGACGCGACGATCGCCCCCGCATGACCCTGGAACTGTCCTTGGGGCGCACTGTAACCCGCCAGAAACGCCACCACGGGTTTATCAATCACTTCTGCAATGTAGCGAGCTGCACTTTCCTCACTGTCACCGCCAATTTCTCCGACCAGCACGATCGCCTCGGTCTGATCGTCTTCTTCCAGAATTTGCAGCCATTGCTGAAACGACGAACTCAGGATGCGATCGCCGCCAATACCAATTGCGATCGATTGTCCTAGTCCGGCGCGGGTAAGTTCTAGGGCGATTTCATAGGTGAGTGTACCGCTGCGGCTGATCAGTCCTACCTTGCCCGGCAGGTAAAACTCCGGCGGATGAATGCCCAATAAAAGCTGTCCCGGCACGATAATTCCGGGGCAATTAGAGCCGACGACCAGGGTTTCGGTCGCTTCTGCCTTTCGTAGCACCCGTACCATGTCCAGCGGCGGCACGCCTTCAGTGATGATAATGATCTGGCGAATCTGAGCGGCGATCGCTTCCAGGGCAGCATCCATTACCTCATAGGGCGGCACAAAAATGACGCTGGTATCAATTCGCCCCACTTTGGCGATCGCCTGCTCGACCAGATCAAAAACAGGAATATCGGCGATCGGCTTGCCCCCGCCTCCCGGACTGACTCCCGCCACGATTTGTGTTCCATAAGCCTGCATCAGCGGCGTATAAATCGCCCCTAGCGGCTCAGAAATGCCCTGAATTAAAATTTTGCTTTCAGCAGTAAAGTTCATTCGCGTTGTCTTAAATTTGTTTTACCGGAAGCAGGCTCAGCGTTTCGGTAATGGCAGCATCGAGATAGTCTGTGGCAAGAATCCCGATCGACTCTAGAGTCGTTTTGGCTTGCGCTAGCTCCTCTCCCACACATCGCACTACGATCGGCGGCAGCGATCGATACTTGCCTCGCTGTTGAACCTGTGCGGCAATGAGCGCTGCAATCTCAGCACAGGAAAGTCTGCTGCCCAGGAGATTCACCAAAATTACCTGGATGTCATGGGATTCAAACAGCAAATCGAGTCCTTGCTGAATCCGTGATTCCAGGGTTGAAGTCGGGCAGCTCTGCCGATATTCACCCCCTACATCTACAAATGCGCCCGGCCTGCCCTTGGCTTTATAGAGCAAATCGAGCGTTGCCATCGTTAGCCCCGCCCCGTTGCACAAAACGCCGATATTGCCTGCAAGATCAACCCTGGCGATCGGGGAAGTTTGCGATTGTGCCGCCTTTCCCTGGAGCAGCAGCGGATGGGTAAACTCGGACAGCAACGCCTGTCTGCCTAACGCCGTGTCGTTGACCGTTACTTTGCCGTCTAACGCCATCAGCTTGCCCGAAGGGCTCACCGCCAGCGGATTGATTTCTACTAAATCCAAATCGCAGGTGGCAAATAGCCGATACATCTTTTCCACGATCGCGCTTACTGCTTGAATCAAATCCCCTTTTAATCCCATGCGGATTGCCAATCGCCGCGCATAGTAGGGCGAAAACTCCTGATCGACAATGACTTGATGCAGCCGATCGAACTGCGACTCGATTTCGATGCCGCCCTGCTGCGACCCCAGCAACACCGGACGCCGCTCCGAGCCATCTAGCACGACTGCCAGGTAAAACTCGCGATCGGCATCATACTTTGCCTCTGCCAGCAGCACTTCGGGGTATTTTCCCATGATTGGCAGGTGAAAAATCATCTGAGCAGCGGCAATGGCATCGATCGTATTTTCAACAAACCGGATACCTCCCGCTTTTCCCCGTCCTCCGGTGTACACCTGGGATTTCAGCACCACCGGATAGGGAATCGTGAGCTGCTTGATGTCCTGAAGCTGACAAATGCGCTGAGACGGCAGCACCGGAATGCCCATTTGCCGAAATAGCTCTTTTGCCTGGTACTCTAACAACTCCATAGAAACCTACTGGCGGGAATTGGACAATGCACCCCACCACGATAAACGACAGCAGCACAAAAAGGCTTATCTATTGAGCTTACCCGCTAAGCTCCAGTCTGGATGCAGCTAAGACTGCAAAACAAAAGAATCTGTCCCCTGGGGGAATTCACCCTTCAGCAGCAAGCAAACAACCAGGGCAATACGTTATGACTAGGATAAAGAGTTTCAATCATTGGGGTAAGGTGGCAATGGAAATCGGTGTACCCAAGGAAGTCAAAGATCAGGAATTCCGGGTAGGGCTAAATCCGAACAGCATTCGCGGATTAACCGATCAGGGTCACAAGGTTCATGTCGAAACCCAGGCAGGCCTCGGCGCAGGATTTTCAGACGCAGACTACGAGCAGGCAGGGGCGTCGATCGTCTCCACGGCTGCTGATGCCTGGAACCGCGAAATGGTGGTGAAAGTCAAAGAGCCGCTTTCATCGGAATATGAGTTCCTGCAAAAAGGAAAGCTTTTGTTTACCTACCTGCATTTGGCAGCAAATCGGGCTTTAACCGAGCATTTAATCGATTCGGGGATTACGGCGATCGCCTATGAAACCGTTGAGCTGCCGAATCACAGTTTGCCCTTGCTCACGCCCATGAGCATTATTGCTGGGCGGCTTTCGGTACAGTTTGGCGCACGATATTTGGAGCGACAGCAGGGCGGACGGGGCGTTCTGCTGGGCGGGGTTCCGGGAGTGCGTCCGGGAAAGGTGGTTGTGCTTGGCGGCGGCGTGGTGGGCACCGAAGCAGCAAGAATGGCGATCGGCATGGGCGCACAGGTGCAGATTCTTGACATCAGCCTGGAGCGGCTGGCGTATCTGGAAACAATCTTTGGCTCCAGAGTCGAACTGCTCTACAGCAACGCGCCTCAAGTGGAAGCCGTCGTTCCCGATGCGGATTTGCTTGTGGGAGCCGTTCTCGTTCCCGGTCGGCGTGCCCCGATCTTAGTGAACCGTGCGCTGGTAGAAAAAATGTGTCCCGGTTCGGTGATTGTCGATGTGGCAGTCGATCAGGGCGGCTGTATTGAAACGCTGCACCCGACTTCGCATACCCATCCGATCTATGTGGAAGCAGGCGTGGTTCACTACGGGGTGCCCAATATGCCTGGAGCCGTTCCCTGGACAGCAACCCAGGCACTCAACAACAGCACCTTCCCCTATGTGATGAAGCTGGCACACGAAGGCATCAAGGCACTGGATAGCGATCGCAGCCTAGCACAGGGACTCAACGTGAACGCTCACAAGTTGGTGCATCCGGCAGTGCGACAAGTGTTTACCGACCTAGCAGCGTAGACCGCCAGCGCAAGCTAATCTTCGTCGCGAAACTGCAAATTTTCCAGGGCGATCGTCCCCAGCGACTCAAAGCGGCTGATTTCCCTTTCGGGGTAGTGTGTCATCAGATAGAATGCCTGCCCTTCAGTTTCACCAAGATACACTGCCCCTTCGATCGTGCCGTTTGGGGTTTGCTGACGGTAGATTAGCTTCTCTTTTACCCAGGGATAGCTAACGATGTTGGTGCGATCGACCAACTGCCACTGATTTTTTGCCAGCAAGCCCTGCGGGTCGAGCACATAATCGCGGAGCTGATCCAGCGTTGCTTTTTGCTGCGGCTGCACGATATCGACATAGGTATTCGATCGGGGTTTGCCCTGAGGACTATAGACTAGCCGAATTCCTGTCCCCGCCTGGGAAGCAATCGATTGGGGCTTAAAGTCTTTGGCGGGGAAGTAGGTTGTAAAGGGCAAGCTTGGCTGGTTTAGCAGGGTTAGCTCAACTTCTGCCATTCGTCCACCAACGTGAATCGCCATAATTCGGGTTGCAGGGCGGTCTTCGGCGCTAGGAGGCGGGCTGGCTTCGGGCGTACTGGCAGCGGCAATATTAAAAGCTTGACCGCCCTGGAGCGAATTTTCCAGGATAGAACAGCTACTCAGGCTGGCAAAACTCGCTCCGGCAAGCAGCAGGACAGCAGATTGTTTGTAATTCATACTGTGTCCTCCTAGCTCACAACAAAGTTAACCAGTTTTCCGGGCACGAGAATCTCTTTGCGGATTTGCTTTCCGGCAATGTATTTCTGTGCCAGTTCAGAATCACGAGCAAGCTGCTTTTGTTCGTCCTCAGTTGCCTGCGCCGGAATCTGAATTGTGCCCCGTGTTTTGCCCATGATTTGAATCACGAGCGGAATTTCATCCACCACCAGCGCAGACGGATCAACCGCACACCAGCTTTGTGTATGAATCGAATCATCGTAGCCCAGCGTGTACCACAGTTCCTCAGCAATGTGAGGCGCAAAGGGAGCCAGCAGCTTGAGTAAGGTTTCGATCGCCTCGGTATAAACCGGAGATCCTTTGCAGGGCGCGTCGGAAATCGCGTTGCTCAGCTTCATCAGCTCTGAAACCGCCGTGTTGAGCTGATAATCGCCCTCCAGGTCTTCGCTGATTTGCTGAATCGCGAAGTGGGTTGCATAGCGCAGATCTTTTTCTGGTTTGCTGAGCTGTTCCTGCGGTGTATGGGAAACCACAGACTCCGAATATTCTGTCACCAGTCGCCAGACCCGATTCAAAAAGCGGAATTGTCCTTCAACGTCTGCTTCGTCCCACTCTAGATCCTTTTCAGGCGGAGCTTTGAATAAAATAAACATTCGTGCTGTATCTGCGCCGTACTTGCCCAGCACCTCACCCGGGGCTACCCCGTTGTACTTCGACTTAGACATCTTCTCGTAAACGACCTCCAGCGCATCTCCCGTATCGGGATCTTTAGGGTCGTTCGGGTCAGCCACGTTTGCCGGAATCACGTACTTTCCGGTGCGCGGATTCTTGTAGGTTTTGCCCTGTACCATGCCCTGGGTCAGCAGTCGGGTAAACGGCTCATCGAAGTTCAACAAGCCGCGATCGCGCAGCACTTTTGTAAAGAATCGGGAATAGAGCAGATGCAAAATTGCGTGTTCAATGCCGCCCACGTACTGATCGACAGGCATCCAGTCGTTGGTTTGCGCCGAGTCAAACACCTGCTGGTCGTTGCGGGCATCCGGGTAGCGCAGAAAGTACCACGAGGAATCAATAAAGGTATCCATCGTGTCGGTTTCTCGGCGTGCTCCTGCTCCGCAACTTGGACAAGCAACATTCAGCCAGTTTTCAGCCGTCGTTAAAGGTGAAGCACCCCGTCCGGTAAACTCCACATCTTCCGGCAACTTCACGGGCAAATCACGCTCTGGAACAGGCACAATCCCGCAAGAGGGACAGTGAATAACCGGAATTGGGCAACCCCAGTACCGCTGACGCGAAATCAGCCAATCCCGCAAGCGATAGTTGACTGTGCGAGTCCCTTTGCCGTTTGCCTCCAGCCACTCGATCGCCTGCTCAACGCTCTGCCCTGCTGCCTTACCCGCCGTCACGCCATCCAACGGACCCGATCGCACCATCACGCCCGATTCGGGATATGCCTTCGTCATCGTTGCCGAATCAAGCTCCTGATCGGGAGATTGCACTACTACTTTGATCGACAAATCGAACTGCTTGGCAAACTCAAAATCGCGCTGGTCGTGCGCCGGAACTGCCATAATTGCGCCTGTGCCGTAGCCCATCAGCACATAGTCGGCCATCCAGATCGGAATCCGCTCGTCGTTGACCGGATTGATTGCGTAGCTGCCCGTCCATACGCCTGTTTTTTCTTTATCTTCGGCAGTGCGATCGATCTCGCTTTTGCCTGCGGCTGCGGTCTGGTATGCCTTGACAATTTCTGCCTGCTCTGGCGTGGCCAGCTTCTCCACCAGCGGATGCTCCGGCGACAGCACCATAAACGTTGCGCCCCAGAGGGTATCCGGGCGAGTTGTGAACACAGTCAGCGCGTCACCCGCTTCGGTTTTAAAGATGACTTCGGCTCCAGTAGATTTGCCGATCCAATTTTCCTGCATCAGCTTGACGCGATCGGGCCAGCCCTTGAGCTTGTCCAAATCATTGAGCAACTGCTCGGCGTAGTCAGTAATTTTGAGAAACCACTGCCGCAGCATTCTGCGTTCGACTTTTGCGCCCGATCGCCAGGAACGTCCTTCGCTATCAACCTGCTCGTTTGCCAGCACGGTTTGATCGATCGGGTCCCAGTTCACCGCCGCTTCCTTCTGGTACGCCAGACCCGCCTTGAAAAACTCCAAAAAAATCCACTGCGTCCAGCGGTAATACTCTGGTGAACAGGTGGCGACTTCCCGCTTCCAGTCATAGGACAAACCTAATCGCTGAAGCTCTGTTCGCATCTGGTCAATATTTTGATACGTCCAGTTGGCGGGGGGAACTTTGCGCTCGATCGCCGCATTCTCCGCAGGCAAACCAAACGCATCCCAGCCCATTGGGTGCAAGACGCGATAGCCCTGCATTTGCCGCACTCTGGCAATCACATCGGTAATCGTATAGTTGCGGACGTGCCCCATGTGCAGGCTGCCCGACGGATAGGGAAACATCGACAGCGCGTAAAATTTGGGCTTGCTGCGATCGTCAGAGGTGTCATCCATGCCCTCTGCTGCCCAGGTTTGCTGCCATTTTTCCTCAATTTCCGCCGGGTTATAACGGGACTCCACTCGCAAATGCTCCTACTCGATCGATTTGGCTCTTCATCATTCTATAAGATTTGGTTCTTTCCAAAAGGGTTTGGAAAGGGGTTGAGTTCGGGTACTAGGGCATGGGGCACCAAATTCAATAGTGAGAAACGATCGCGAAACGGATAATGATAATAAGGATAGTTAAATAGTCATTCATACTGACCCTAAAGCCCCCGGCCTCCCAATTTGGAGGGAAACCGAGCTAATCACGTTGACTTTCAAAGCCCCCTCGCTCTTTTGGAGCGGTAAGTCATCAATGGGAAATTTAGGGGGTGATGTAGAACTGCTCACACTGCTCCAACAACCTCTTAAAATCAACTGCTTGAAATCGCCTCGCAGCCAATTTCCATGCCCCAAGTCTCCTTTGATACTTTGATCGAAGCTGCCCGTTCCGGGACTCAACTCATCAGTTTTCCCACGGACACCGTTCCCGCCCTGGCAAGCAGACCCGATCGCGCCTCGTTAATCTACGACGCAAAACAGCGCAGCGAAACCAAACCCCTGATTCTCATGGGCAGCGACATCGAAGACTTGTGGGATTATGTCGTAGGTACGCCTGAGGAGCGATCGATCTGGCAAGAAACCGCCGCCCAATACTTGCCCGGAGCCTTAACCCTTGTCCTCCCCGCCAGCGAAAAACTGCCCCGTCAAATGAACCCCACTGATCCGACAACAATCGGCATTCGCGTACCCGATCACCCGGTCGCCCGTGATCTGCTGCGCCAAACTGGACCGTTAGCAACTACTAGCGTCAATCGATCGGGAGAGCCTGCGCTCAGGGCGATCGAAGACATTAATACTCAATTTTCCAACGTTCTCACCTTCTTCCCGGAACAATTTCGGGCGATCGAACAGCAGCTTGCTCAGACCCAAGACCCGGATGCGATGGTTGGCTCTGGCTTGCCTTCAACCGTCGTCAAGTGGACAGGCATCGGCTGGAAAATCCTGCGACAGGGAACGGTGAGACTTGCTTGAGATCCCCCACAAGAGCGAGGAAAAATTGGACTGCTTTGACTACTTTGACGACAAGACATAGAAACGCTGCAAACCAATTGCCTTTAAGAGGAAGCCCGATCGCTACATCGATTGCTTTGCTGAAGATTCGCTAACTGCTGCTCTAGGAACGCCAGGAGTTTTCTACTGTGATTATTCTGGCTTTAGACGCTGAAATTCCAAGTACAACTCTGATTCCGTTAGCTGGGCTACTGGCGATCGGACTGGCACTGGTTCACATTTTTGCTTATCGGCTTCGTTTTCTAGATATCACGCCACGAAGTCGTTGGCTCTCGTTCGGCAGCGGGGTGTCGGTCGCTTATGTGTTTGTCCACATTCTGCCGGACTTGAGCCACTTTCAAACCACTTTGCCGGACAGCGTTCCTGAAAAGCTTGCCTTTCTAGAACACCATGTCTATTTAATGGCGTTGCTTGGATTGGCGATGTTTTATGGATTAGAACGGGTGGCAAAAATCTCGCGTCAGCGTAGTCAAGAAGCGGGCAATGGAGATGTAACAGAGGCAAAAGTCTTTTGGCTACACATCGTTTCGTTTGGGCTGTATAACTTGCTCATTGGCTATCTGCTCCTGCATCGAGAAGAACCTGGATATGCCAGCCTGTTACTGTTTAGTTTTGCAATGGCACTTCATTTTGTGGTGAATGATTACGGCTTACACCAGCACCACAAAAAGGCTTACGTCAAAATTGGACGCTGGATTTTAGCCGCTACCGTGATTGCAGGTTGGGCGATCGGCAGTCATTCTGAAGTTCCCCACGCGGTGATCGCGCTGCTGTTTTCCTTTCTGGCAGGCGGAATCGTGCTGAACGTGCTGAAAGAAGAACTCCCCGAAGAGCGAGATAGCCGTTTCTGGACATTTGCTTTCGGGGCAACCGGATATGCTGCACTGCTGCTGTTTATCTAGCGTTGATATAGAATTCACGCTCAGCAATAAAACCTCCAGCATGAATTGATTCATACAGGAGGTTGGGTGGAACAGAAAGAGAGGCGATCACTTCGCAGCTTTCTGAAGGGGTAAGTGCTTCACATTCTCCCTGTCAGGAGATGAGCGATTACCCCCTCGTTTTGAGTTATTGCACCGCTAGCGGAGAAGTCAGCCGTAGATCGAGATCGGTGTTCGGGCTAATCGACAGCAGCGTTACTCGATTGCGTCCCAGGAACAGTCCGGCTAATGCGCCCGCCGCTCCACCGCCCAGCACTTCTTCAGTGGCGATTGCTTCATCTCCTGTTACAGCAGCAATTCCAGCAGCAGCTCCAGCTCCCAGGGCGGCTCCTGCCAGGAGTTCCAGCAAGTTTGCACCCCGTCTGACGGTTTCGGTGTTGGTGACGACCGACGAAGACGCACTGATCGGTAAACGGGTCCCATTCGTCAAAATCACTTCCCGGGAAAAGAACTGTGCCCCGCCCTGTACGGCTCGCAGTTCACCCGAAACGAGACTGCCTGCAGGAATCAAGACTCTGCCGTTTTGCGCCACGATGTCTCTGCCCACGGTGAGCGTCAGAGGCACGGGTTCCGGCTCTTCAGGTGAGATGTAGATCTTGTCTGCCTCACTGTAGCGAACAGGAATTGTGGTTCCGGTGGGAATTTGCACACCTCCCGTTACAGGCGGGGTAGTTGTCCCCGTTTGACCCACCACATAGGGCGACTGAATTGCAGAAACCTGACCCGAACTGACTAACGCCTGATAGATAAAGGCTGCCACTTCAGCACGAGTCGCCGATCGATTCGGATTCAGCGCGCGCACATCGGGATAGTTCACCACAATTTTCTTTTCAGTTGCAGCCGCAATGCTGTTTTTTGCCCAGTCGGGAATTGAGCCTGCATCGTTGTAGGTTCGCAGCGTGTTATCGACTGCATTCGCCGCATTGTAGCCTAAGCCATTGGACAGCGAAACGAGAACCTGGGCACGGGGAATAAACTCATCGGGACGGAAAATATTGCCTGGATAACCCGAAAGAAAGCCCGTGGTGTAGGCATCTCGAATTGCTGCGGATGCCCAGTAGTCTGACGGAACATCCATAAAGCTGGCGGCTTCCCGAACGGGCGATCGACGAAATGCCTGACGCACCATTGCCGCAAACTGAGCGCGAGTCACCGGATCGTTCGGGCGAAATGTGCCGTCTGGAAAACCGCTCAAAATCCCGCGATTGGCAAGTTCTCGAATAAAGGGACGTGCCCAATAATCCGACGAAACATCAGAAAAAGCAACTTGTGCCTGAGCCGGAGCCTGCATGACGATTGGTGCAGCAGCACCAGCAATTACAGCGAAAGCGGACAAAACGGCAGTACCCGACTGCCATGCGTGAAAGCGTGACATGATTGAATGTCCTTTTGGGATGCGAATCGTGAATTCTTGTGACAGAACGGCTGTGCTGGATGCGATCGAAGCTTACCTGTGAGATGGTATAAATCTGCTCTACACGGGGCTTTGAAGCATTAGCCATTTGTTCAGCTCATGCCTTCTTAGACCAGAGAAATTTGCAGAAGTTCCCGACACCCTCTTGACAAACTCGTAAAAAATTAGGCGAATCTTTGGCGTATCAAAAACTGTAACTGAAGGCGATCGTCTCTCTAAAGCGCGTAAGGTATCAAAAGTGCGCTCCTTATGCACCTAAGCCGCAGTCCTGAGTTTCGGGGCTGCTCTTTTTATAGACAAGTTCATAGACAAGATTTTTATAGACAGAATTTTATAGACAAGACGGGATGGACAGGATTCAGCTTCACTGCTCAGCACAACAGGCGTTGCTAAACGATGCGATGACTTCGCCGTCCCACTTTGAGAACTTGGGATTGAACCGGAGCAATCCTGAGTTTCTGCCTAAATTGTCTCAACGCCTAACCAACCGTGCAGCAGTTTCTTTTGTGTCTGAGAAAGAGAATCAATTGCCACGAGTCGATAGCTTGCCGGACGCGGAGCCGCCAATGTCACGGTACGAGTTCGCAGCTCATCCTGATGAAACACCGTCACCTGAATCAAGTCCCCTGCTCGGTAATCCTTTAGCCGATCGCCTAACTGATCTGCCTTAATTCGTAAGCCATCGATCGCCAATAGCTCATCATCGGGGTCAATGCCTGCCTGCTGCGCCGGAGAGTTGCTTTCCACAAATTTGATCATCTCGCGCCCGTGTTCAGATTTGGCGGTCAGTCCGAGGAACGGCGGATGTCCACTGGTGTCTTCGGGCTGGAGCCGCAGTCCAAAGGGTTCCAGATACTGATCAAAGGGCAGTTCCTCAACGGTGTGCAGGAAGCGATTGAAAAAGTCGGTTGAATCCTCTTCCGCAATCGTCTGAATCACAGACTCAAGCTGTTCTGGAGTGAAGCCAATTTCATCCTTGCCGAACTGCTGCCAGAGTTGCCGCATTACATCATCGAGCGATCGTTGGTTGTGGTGTTTAGCGCGAATTAGCAGATCCAGCAGCAGCGAAACCATTTCGCCCTTGAGATAATAAGAGATCTGTGAGTTGTCGCTGTTGTTATCGCGGCGGTAAAGCTTGATCCAGGCATCAAAGCTCGACTCGCTCAAGGGCTGCACATTGCGTCCGGGGATGGTGAGGTAACGGGTAATTTCCTTGCTCAGCTCACTCAGATAAGTTTTCGCGTCGTAGAGACCTGCCCGGAACGGAAACGCCAGATCGTAAAAGCTGGTCGTCCCTTCGCTAAACCAGAGCGATGGCGTATAGTTTTCCTGCTCGTAGTCGAACACTTCCAACGCTTTGGGGCGAATTCGCTTCACGTTCCACAGGTGGAAAAACTCGTGCGCCACCAACTGCATAAAGCGGTGATAGCGATCGTCTGAGCGGAAGCCGAATCGGGAATAAATCAGCGAACAGGAATTCTTGTGTTCCAATCCGCCAAAGCCTTGAGACGTGAGATGCAGCAGAAACAGATAGCGATCGTAGGGCAGACCGCCAAATAGATTCGCTTCGGTTTCAATAATTTTCTTCGTGTCAGCAATCACCCGATCGGGTTCAATATTGCCCTGTCCCCAAACGACAAAGTGATGCGGTTTGCCCAGCACTTCAAATTCGTATCGCTCCTGCTGTCCCACCTCAAACGGACTATCGACCAGCGTGTCAAAATCCTTCGCTTCAAAGGTGTTTTCCTGCCCGGTCATCAGTGGTAGGGGGGTGGCGATTTGCCAGTCGGCGTGAGGGGGAACGATCGTCACCTGCAAAGGCTGCTTCTCGTAGCCGGGGACGTAAAAGAAAAGGGCTGCCCCATTGAAATAGCCGTGCGTCGCATCTAAATGATTTGTGCGAACCGTGAGTTCGTTGGCAAAGATGCGGTAGCGCACCGTGAGTTCTGAAACGCCTGCGGTATCAATTTGCCAGTGATTTTTGCTCACCTTGCGCCAGCTTAGCGGGCGATCGCTTCCTGCTGCCATCGAAGACGGGTCAGCTTCTGCCGCAAAATCCTGCAAATGACGGGCATACTCGCGCACCAGATACGAGCCGGGAGTCCAGACGGGCATTTTCAGATCCAGTACGTCCGCCTGCCAGCCCTGCACCCGTAACGCTACTTCAAATAGATGATTAGTCGGCTGCGGCATCGCCACCTGATAGTGCAGCGTCAGATGAGTACGCGATCGAGCCACAGGGCGCGTTTCAGTCACTCCGGTCATCTTGAGAACTCACGATAGGGTGTGGTTTGAGTGTAGTACGTCTTCGCGGTGATGACCACTGACCTGCTGTATGACTTGCTGTATGACTTACTGAGTTCTGCCTGCCAGATGAGCCAGCTGCCTCATGTTCGTAAGAAACATCGCATTGCGAGAAGGCACAACCCTGATCCAGCCTTTAGCGTGCAGCTTTTCCATGATTTTGGCAGCTTCTTCAACCGTAATGTCGCTCACATCTGCCAGATCTTTAAAGGGAATATTAAGAACCTCGATGCCGTACTCAGTGGCAGTTCCGTAATGCTCACCTAGTGATACCAGTGTATTCACAAGCTTGATGGCAGGGGGCTGATGCCGAAGCTGAAAGCGGACATTCATTTGCCGCAGCCGTCGTACCATGAGCTGAAGCATTCGGTGATGAAGCTGGGAGTCGCGAAATAGCGTCTGGATAAATCGCTGAGCTGAGATGCTGAGCAGCTTGACCGAAGACAGGGCAATTACATCGGTCGATCGCGGCGACTCGTCCAGAATTGCCATCTCACCAAAGAAGTCTCCGCGTCCTAGGATCGCCAGCGTCACAAACCCTCCCCCGACGTGACGACGCACCTTGACCCATCCCGATTCAACAAAGTAAACGGCATTGCCCCAGGCATCTTCCATCAGCACTGCACGATCGGTCGGATACTCATGCTCGACCGTATTGGACATCAGCCACTCAATCGTCTCTGGACTGGCGGCATTAAACAGAGGAAATAGTTCACTAAACGCAGCAGTCTGCATGAGAAGTTGCGATCGAAGAGGATAATGAAATCAGCCACAATTCTGAGAAACGGCTCCGAAAGTGCGGCAACCGGGCAGGTGATGGGAGGGGTTAGCAATCTCCATGCCTAACTTATACTACCCAGAATTCCTCTAACTTAAATCAAGCTTCAAATCAGGAGTGTTTAAGGCTCTGCCCTAGCGACCTGCTGCCATTCCTGCACAACAAAACCTGGAACCCGTAAAACCTCAGAACGATCGTCCAGGGGCAGCCGCAGTTTGAGGGAACCTCCAATTGGCAACTGCTGCACGATCTTCGTCAGGTCGTACTCTCCCACGTTTGGCACGGCAGTTTGGGGGGTGGGTCGCTCTGCTGCCTGCCAGCTTCTGGCTTCGCTGGTGAGGGTTAGATCTTGAGGATGGCGAAATGTAACAATGCCCGGAAACCCAACAAGTCTCAGTGTCACAGGGGTTAATCCTTCGGGACTGCCGTAGCGAAACACCACGACCTGCCAGGAATTGCCCGATCGATCGCGCAAACTCTGCTTCGAGCGAAACAAAACGCTGCGAAACGGCTCATCGGGATGATTCGCAATGACATCATAGGCTGCAAGCGACGGCTGGGCAAAAAAGCAGGTTGTTAGCAGCAGGACGCTCAGCCATATCATCAGCTTTTGTCGAAAACGAGCCATGCGTTTATTTTGCAGTTCCCCAAAGGGATAATCGAGCATTGTGAAAATCATCCTGGTCAGGCAGATTGCAGCTCTCCCAGTCGCGCCAGCACTTCCTGACTATGGAGTGCGGGACTCACGCCCAGAAATCGATCGCGCAAAATCCCGTTTGGATCAATCAGATAAGTATGACGCAGCGACATTGGACTTAGCCAGGAGCCATAGGCTTTACTCACAGCTCCATCGGTATCCGCAAGCAGAGGGAACTTTAGCCCTTCAGAGTCGCAAAACTCTGTGTGAGAATCCACATCATCGGCACTAATGCCGAGAATTTCTGTGTTTCGCGCTTTGTACTTAGGCAGATCCCGCTGAAATCGCTGTGCCTCTAGCGTGCAGCCGGGGGTGAAATCCTTAGGATAAAAGTAGACTACGACCCATTTGCCGCGATAGTCCTTGAGGGAAATTGTGCCGTTTCCACTGTTGGTGGGCAAGGTAAAGTCGGGCGCAGGCTGATCGATCGACGGCTGAGGTCCGCCCAGGGCAAAGGCAGGGGCGATGGGGCTGAGGGCAACTAGCAGGGCAAAACAGCAGGCTTGTAGAAGCTGAAGCAAGGTACGGCGAGTCATCATGGGCTTTCAGTCGCGATAAAGATGAAGAGTAAGGATGAAGTATTTGTTTACAAAAGTTTACCTTGTTTCATTTGTTGTTTGATTCGCTTCTGAAGTGACGATCGCTCAACGCCTTATTCTTCAGCAGGATGCAGCAGCCGTGCTAATGCTTCCTTTACAGGAGTCGGATTGTATCCCAGGCTAAACGCCAATGAACTATCGAGGCTAACATCCGGGGCGCGAGGGGCAGACATCGGCACATCTGCTTGACGACAGGGGTTCAGCATCGTCTCCGGTAAATCGAGGGCTGCGACCAGGTGTTGCCCAAATTTGTAGCGTGACAGCCGCTCTTTCCCACCGAGATGCACCCTGCCCCGCACTTTGTCCATGATCTGCAAAATGCCTTTTGCAGCATCTTCTCCGCTAACAGGCGTGCGAAACTCATCCACAAACACATTCAGCCGCTCACCGGATCTCAACCTTTGGATAAACGGCTGGAGAAAGCTCTCAGCATGGGGCACATTGCCAAACATCAGCGGCATCCGGCAAACGAGCATTTGAGAACAGCGATCGAGCATTCCCAATTCGGCAGCAACTTTCTGTTCGCCATACAGATTAATTGGGCTGACCGGATCGCCTTCTCGATAGGGCGGATTTAGCCCATCAAACACCAGCTCCGAAGACGTAAACACGCAGGGAATTCCCGCCGCTTCACATCGCTCGGCAATATTACAGGAAGCAACCACATTCGTTTGGTACGATCGCACCGGATCATCCTGACAGTCCTTGGGGCGAGACACTGCCGCCGCATGAATTACCGCATCCGGTCGAACGGTGGCAAACAGCGATTTCAGGGCATCCAGATCGGTGAGGTCGATCGGCAGCGAGTGAACTTTTGCCAAATTGACCGCCTGCCGATGATGGGTTCCGTAGACTTCCCAATCGGTTTGGGCAGCTTGGCAGAGATACCATCCCAAAAAACCACTCGCGCCCGTGATCAAAAGCTTTTGCATTGCACTACAATAAACCGATTCATTTTAATAATACGGGTGATCTCCCTTCTGACTTGCGCCATTTTTGCAGAGGACTGCTAATCTATTGGTGCTTTGGTTTAGTTCTAACGCTTTCGTCTTTGCAGGTCACGGCATTCTATGGTTGTTCCTTCGATCGACTTGTTTCGCCTTCGCTGCTCGCGGCTAGCTCCTCAGTTAACCCCCCGTCAAACTGGCAAGCGATTTTTTGCGGTCACGATCGCCGGATTGTTAGCTTCTTGCGTTGCCAGCCCCAGCTACAACCTAGGAGCCGATGCTCCTGGCGTTCCCCTCGATAGCGCAGCCAGTCCTTCTGCCAGTGCCTCGCCTGCTGAGTTTAGCTTTCCTCAGGCATCGTGCAGCGATCGGGAAACGACTCCGACCTCAACCTGGTATCCCGTGGTGATCAAAGGCGGCAATCTAGACGAGATTCGTGCCAAATACTGTCAGGATGCGATCGGCACGATTCAGGCGATCACAGGCGAGCCGACCGTTCAAGTTGCCAGCTTTACGAGCTATGAAAAGGCACAGCAGTTTGCTCAGCTTGTTGGCGGCACGGTAGACGCTCAGCCAGTTGCCCAGGCATCCGAAAGCCCAACCCCCGGCATCAACCCTTCAACCAGTCCAACCGCCAGCCCAACCGCCAGCCCAGCCGCCTCTCCTTCGCCCCAGCCCAGCTCTGCAACTCAGGCAACCGGAAGCGGCACACTCAACACGGCCGACGGATCGCCGATCAACATTCGCACCAGTGCCAGTGTCGATGCCCCGGTTCAGGAAGTTGGCAGTAGCGGCGAATCGATTCAAATTTTAAGCAGCAGTTCGGGCAGTGATGGCTACACCTGGTATAACGTACAAACCGTAGCAGGCGTGACCGGATGGGTACGTGGGGACTTAGTTTCAAACAGTTCCCCAACCGGCGGAACAACTTCCGACAGCGCTGCCCAACCCAGCTCCATTGCCTCAGCCCCCAATAGCACCACCCAGCCCAGCGCAAATCGCCCAACTTCCGAAGCCAGTCCTGAAACGGCTCAATCCTCTCAATCGCCTAATTCTCAATCCAGTACCCTAACTGCCAGCGATCCCGACGCATCGATCAACGTCCGAGCCTCTGCTGATATTGATGCCCCGGTTCAAACCACGGCTTACGCAGGCGATCCGGTTCGCATTGTCGATCGCACTCAGGGAGCAGACGGCTACACCTGGTACAGTGTCCAGTTTGAGTCGGGTGCGACAGGCTGGGTCAGAGGAGATTTTGTGCAGAATTAGGAGCTGAAGCGCGATCGCAACCGTTCTACTCGGCGACTTCAGGCTAATTTAGCTGGGACTGCTCCGCCGCTTGCTTGGCTGCAATCACTTCTTGCTGGAGGCGATCGGCTTCTTCCTGGTACTCGTGCGAAAGTTCTTCAAGACTGTCAGCCATGACAGCAACTTCCTGCCCGATCTGCTTCACTTTTTCAAGCTTTTCACTGTAGTCTGCCGAGACAGTTTTAATCTGGGCAAATAGCTCTTGGTATTCATCCGGCGGATTTTCTACCCAGTTCTCAAAGCTGTTTTGCTGCTCCTGAACAATTGCCAATGCTTTTTCCCAGGAGGCTTTACGGCGCAAATCTAGCGTTTTAATTGACTCATACTTTGCTTTGAGCGGTTTAGGAGTTGTCACCCCTGCTAGCTCGTAGACCTTTGCTTTTAATTCCTGAAGTTTCATAACAATAAAATCCTCGCTCTAGAGAGCTGCCTGATTCTCCACCCTGTTCAAAGCAAGACGGAGCCGATCGTTTTCAGCACGGAGCTGCTGATTCTCATGGGTGAGCGATTGAAGCTGCGCTCGTAGCTCTTTCACCTGAATCATTGCTTCATCTCGCTGTCGTTTATAACGCTGCGTATGGGCAACTCTGCCGCCTAAACTCTTGTTGTTTTGAGCAAGTTCACGCCTACGCTTTTCAACGGCATCGTATTGTTTCTGAAGCTTTTCTAGCTCTGTTCGCAGTTGTACTTCAGCCTGGCTATTCTCGGCATCGGCTTGAAGGGCTGCATTCTCGGCTTCCAGGATCGCAATGCGAGCTTTATACTGCTCCAGTTCTTTATCTTTGCCAAACAGCTTTGCCTGCAATGCCTGAATCAAGCGAAGCAGCTTCGTTTTTTGGGTTTCTAGCTCACCGCAAGTTTCTGAAAGCTGATTAGCGCGATCGCGCAACCGACCTGCCCGGTACTGTAAAACTTTAGCTGTGCATTCATATTTAATGATGGCAATAACTTTGCTGCGCTCTGGCTCCTCTAAAAGCTGAACTTCACGGCTCAAGCGGAGCTCATCGTAGTTGGTACATTCGTGGCGCAGCTTATAGGTCTCAACATGTCCCGCAACCTGAACTAGCTCATGATTCTTCAGCCGAACCTGCTCATACCAGTAGTCAAACAAGGCTTTACTGTCGTTCATTGCCCGAATCGCCTCAGTAGTCAGATTTTACATCCGGTTATTCGTCCCCCTACCTTAACCAGGCAAAGCTTGTAAAAGCGAAATTTTCTTGCATCTTTACGGTGTATTGATACGGTATTTTGAACAGACTTTAACCTGCAAGTTCCCTTCAACCCTCCGATATGCCCCACCCTCGATGCCCTTGATTGCCCCTCTCCCACGCTATCAACACCGCCTCACCTCAGGCGATCGCTAAAATCCCCGCATGCACATGAATCGGAATTTGGTTGACATTGAGTCCGTATTTTGCCGATAATTAGAGTTTGTGTGAACTTTCACCGGAACTAGGATCTTGGCTAACGTAGTCGTCATTGGTGCCCAGTGGGGCGATGAGGGAAAAGGGAAAATCACCGATTTGTTGAGCAAATCAGCGGATGTGGTGGTGCGGTATCAAGGTGGTGTTAATGCTGGACATACCGTGGTCGTGCAGGGGAAAACCTTTAAGCTTCACCTGATTCCGTCAGGAATTCTGTATCCCGCAACAGAGTGTATTATCGGTTGCGGCACGGTGATCGACCCTAAAGTGCTGATTCAGGAACTCGATCAGCTCGAATCCCTCAACGTTTCTGCCAAGAATCTGCTGATCTCCGAAACGGCGCACGTCACGATGCCCTATCATCGACTGATCGATCAGGCGTCCGAAGATCGCAGAGGCAACCATAAGATCGGCACTACTAAGCGCGGCATTGGTCCAACCTACGCTGATAAGTCAGAGCGGATTGGCATTCGCGTCATCGACCTGATGGACACCGAAGGCTTGCGAAAGCAGCTGCGCTGGACGGTGGAATATAAAAACGTCATCCTCGAAAAGCTGTACAACCTGCCGCCGCTTGATCCCGATGCAGTGATCGAGGAATATCTGGGCTATGCCGATCGCTTGCGTCCCCATGTGGTCGATAGCTCGCTGCGAATTGCTCAAGCAGTGCGCCAAAAGCGCAATATTCTGTTTGAGGGAGCGCAAGGTACATTGCTTGACCTGGATCACGGCACCTATCCTTATGTCACGTCCTCGAATCCGGTGGCGGGGGGAGCCTGTATTGGTGCGGGCGTTGGTCCCACGATTATCGATCGCGTTATCGGCGTTGCCAAGGCATACACAACTCGTGTCGGCGAAGGTCCATTTCCGACTGAATTAGAGGACGAAATGGGCGAACTCTTGTGCAAGCGGGGCGCAGAATTTGGTACAACCACCGGGCGGAAGCGTCGCTGTGGCTGGTTTGATAGCGTGATTGGTCGCTATGCGGTGCGAATTAACGGTCTAGACTGTTTAGCAATTACCAAGCTCGATGTGCTGGATGCGCTGGAAGAAATCAAAGTCTGCGTTGCCTACGAAATTGATGGACAACGCTGCGATGATTTGCCCACGAATGCGCGTCAGTTTGCCCGCTGTCGTCCGGTTTACGAAACGCTGCCTGGCTGGAAGCGATCGACCTCCGACTGCCGCACGTTAGATGATCTGCCACCCCAGGCACTCGACTATCTCAAGTTTCTGGCAGAGTTAATGGAAGTGCCGATCGCCATTGTTTCGCTAGGGGCAAGCCGCGATCAAACTATCATTGTAGAAGACCCGATTCACGGACCGAAACGGGCACTGCTCTACGACAAGGGGAGCCAGCAAGCCGGGGTCAGAGGATAGATTCCTGCGGAAAAAGTCTCCCAGGAAGTTCTTCCAAAAAGTTTTGTCCACTATTGATCTTGTAATCGCGAAATTACTTATGGAACTTACGATCGAATGTCAAAAGCGCCC
This sequence comes from Leptolyngbya sp. ST-U4, assembly GCF_039962215.1. Lineage (NCBI taxonomy): Bacteria > Bacillati > Cyanobacteriota > Cyanophyceae > Leptolyngbyales > Leptolyngbyaceae > Leptolyngbya > Leptolyngbya sp. ST-U4. The sequence goes on along the minus strand of NZ_JAMPKZ010000001.1, from coordinate 418,610 downwards.
CGAAGGGAGCAAACCGAACGCTATGCGCCGTGAAGGACAGCTTCCGGCAGTGCTGTACGGTCACAACGGAGCAGAATCTGTCTCGCTAGTCATGGATCTGAAAGCGGCAGAACTGCTGGTCAAAAAAGCATCGCTCAACAATACGCTGATTACCCTCAACGTCACCGACCTACCCTGGAGCGGCAAAGCCCTCCTGCGCGAAGTGCAAGCACACCCCTGGCGCGGTAGCCTATATCATCTCAGCTTTTTCTCAGTGGGTCAGCAAGAGTTTCTGCAAGTTACTGTACCGCTTCACTTTGTTGGAACGGCGATTGGTGTGAAGCAAGAAGGCGGCGCACTCGATACAGTGCTGAACGGACTGGAAATCTCCTGTGCCCCGGGCGACATCCCTGAGACGATCGAAGTGGATATTTCTGATCTGCATGCAGGGGATACGATCCATGTAAATCAGCTTCAGCTCCCCGAAAGTATCACGGTGCTGGGCGATCCCGATCGTGTGGTGGTCAAGGTGCTGGGTCGCGGTGGTCAGGTCAGCGACGAAGTGGATCAGGAAGGCTAAACGGCTTTCCAGTCGAAAATTGAATTAATAAATCATAATGTTGAGCCAGGTTGATTCCTGGCTTTTTTGTTGCTTGGATGACTGCTGCTTGGATGCGTCAAGCAATCCGGCAGTATGGATCGGCTGCATTTAAGCAATCCGGGATACAGGAACGGTGAAAGCCCCCGACCCTGTTGATCGATTTGATCGATCGTCTGATTTCACAATTAGGATTACTGTATCGAATTACTGGATCGGCTGGTTAAAATAGCGGATTTCAACCCGATCGCCCACCTGTAGCCCCAGTTCCGCAGCGCGTCCGGCTCGGAGTTCGATGACTTGATTCACCGCTTCATTTGTGCCGTAGGTCGGGCAGGGGTCAGTTGTGCAGGGTGGAGAATTCGGTGCAATCGCCTTCACTTCGCCATTCAGCATAAACACCATGTCGAGCGGCTGCGGCGTATTTTTCATCCAGAACTGCAACGGACGCGGCGGATTAAACGGAAACAGCATTCCGCGATCGTCAGGTAAGGCAGGGCGATACATCAGCCCCATTGCCTGTTCGCGAATAGTACGGGCAACCTCAAGCTGAATCTTTTGTCCGCGCATCGTTGCCTCAGCAGTAATCGGCAGCATTTGTCCTGCAGGTGGGTTGGTGGCAGATTGGGGGGCAGCAGGTCGATTTAGAGCAGGTTGATTCGCGGGCTGACTGGCAGCAGGCGGCGTTTGGGTAACAGGTGCGGCACCGGGAGAAGACTGGGAAGACTGGGGCGGAGGGGTACAGCCTAACAGCAGGATACCTAAACTAACGCTAAGCAGGGACGGCAGAGGAAGGGACATGAAGGCAATCATCGGATCAGGGGAATCAGGGGAAAGGGAATTTAGGGGACGATGGAGAACCTTAAATCCTCACTAGACACTTCTCTAAAAGCCGCCTCAGAGATTTGAATTATCTCCAGCCTCAACGATACGGCGAAAGAAATCGAGGACGGGTTCTCGATCGATAGGCACAACTCCCGTTGCACCAAACCAGCGATCGAACAGAGCCAGGTCTTCTGGATTTTGATCGAGGACGCCCTGCATAAAGTCAGTCAGGGTTGCATTGACGGCAGCTTGAAAGCGATCGTTCCCTGGCGGCAGCAGACACGCATAGGTTTGCTCGTCGTAGGGCGTGCGCGGAATGACCGTGAGGCGATCGGGTTCAGAGCTGGTACGCCGCATTGCCTCTAGCAAAATACCGTCGCTGGCAAGGGCATCGATCCGATTTCGCTCTAGAGCCTGCATTCCCGTTGCGCGATCGGGTAAATCGACAAATTCTGCAAAGGCAAGGCGACGTTTGACGCTGTCGGCATTTGTGGTGCCTGAGATAACGCCAATCCGAAATTGATTGCCAAACGTGTTCCCTTCTTTGACCAGTAATTGAGTTCCAGTCTGGAAATAGCCGATCGAAAACTGAGCATTCATCGCCCGACTGCGGGAAAAGCTGGTAGAGTCACACAGCAGCTCCATTTTGCCCTGTTGCAATGTGTCATAGCGATTTGCAGGACTCACTTCGACAAACTGAAACCGCACCGATCGCCCCAGCTTGGACTCTAAACGCTGTTTCATCCGAGCCACCAGATCGATCGAAAATCCAGCGGGCTGTCCCTGCGCGTCAAAATAGCTAAAGGGAAAGGCATCGGTTCGTACGCCGATCGCAAGAACCCCTTCCTGCGTCACGCGATTGATCACGGGTTCTGCCCGACTGATGCCTGCACTAAGCAAAATCGTGAGAAACACGACCGCAACAATTACCCCAAAAGAGGAACTGCTTCGCACCGCCTGAAGCCGATAGATTCGATTCACGCCAACCTGCCCTCGGATAAAACGCGATTCCCCCAGAGGGGAACTGCTTCGCACCGGGAGTTTACCACAACCTCAGCCGGAATTACGATTCCCGCAGCACATAGCCCACGCCGCGTACGGTTTGAATCAGCCGCTTCTCGCCTTCGTCTTCAATTTTGAGCCGCAGATAGCGAATGTACACTTCAATCACGTTCGACTCGCCCATGAAGTCATAGCCCCAAACGTTTTCGAGAATCTGTTCGCGGGTCAGGACTTCACGGGGATGCTCCATTAGATATTTCAGCAGCTCAAATTCTTTCATGGTCAGATCAATTACCCGATTGCTGCGAAAGACTCGCCGCGTTGCCAGGTCTAATACCAGATCTGCAAAGCGCAACTGCTCATGATTGGGCACATCAGACTGCAGATAAAGCCGCACCAGTTTCAGAAATTCATCGCTGCGGTAAGGCTTCAGAAAATAGTCGTCTGCGCCCGCCTGCAAACAGGCAACTCGATCCTCCAGTGCGTCGCGCCCCATCAGTAGCAGAACAGGCATTCGTGCCCCGGTTGCCCGCAGGTGACTGCACAATGACAGCCCCGAATCTCCTGCCAGCAGCCGATCAACGACCACCAGGGCGGGCTGTATTTCCTTTGCCTGACGCAAACCTGTTGCCGCATCGTAGGCGATCGACGGGTCGTATCCCGATTCGCGCAAATCAGAGCTGACGTGCTGCGCCAGCATTTCATCGGTTTCAATCACGAGAACCTTTGGATTTTGCTCCTGAGCCAGACTGCTCATCAGGTCTCACACTCCTTTTTCGATAGCACTCAGCCGATAGCTTTAGGTAGCTTTTCGCCTACGGTAGCTCGACTGACGTGGGCTTTGCTACATGGGGTAGTCCCCATCCTAGCTTTTCTCTCAAAACATGGAAAAATTCATTGGGTCGCAGGCGAATAAACCGAGCCGCATAGGGCGATCGCAGCAGTCGCACCTGATCTTCGGGCAGCACCGAACAGCCGGCATTGCCATCCACGACCATGACCAGCGGGTCGCGGTTTGCCGCATAAATCACCACTGGCTCATGATCAGCAAATACCAGTGCCCGCGATGCCAGCGAGTGAGGACAAATGGGCACAAGCTGCAACACAGGCACACCCGGAGTAATCACCGGACCCCCTGCCGACAGAGAATAGGCGGTTGATCCGGTTGGTGTTGAAATAATAATGCCGTCTGCCGCAATATCGACCGGGGCATGTCGCCCAATTTCGATTTCAAAATGGCACATGCTTGTGAGCGGTTCCCGATGCAGCACCATTTCATTTAGGCAAAGAGCCTCCCACATCAGTCCACCATCGCGCCAGACTTGCACTGTCAGCATTGCCCGTGATTCGACTTCGTACTTGCCTTCGACGACTGCCTCGATCGCCTGCGGTAGGTAGTTCACGTAGGTTTCGGTCAGAAAGCCCATGTGCCCTGTATTCACCGTTAACAGCGGAATCTCATGGGGCGCAACCTGCCGGAATGCCGCCAGAACCGTGCCATCGCCGCCTAGGACGATCGCAAATGCCATGTCTTCATCAAAGCCAGGGGGGGTAAGCTGGGTGATCGGCGTATGGCAAACCGGACGGCCGGGCTTCGAGTATCCCAAGATGCCGCCTTGTCCGGTCGCCTGACAAACTTCCCATCCCAGGGCAGTCAGCTTATCTGCTAACTCCTGGGCAATGCGACAGGCGATCGGTTTGATATCGTTGTAAATAATGCCAGCTTTGGGCACGCTCAATGTCCAGTCAATTCAGAGATTAGCAAGGATGCGGAACAACCCAAGCAGAATCAACGCTCTGTTAGGGTCGCACTTCCTCTCTAGATTAGAGCGATCGGCGATGCTTTGAACAGCTTTTCGCCAGAAAGCCAGCTTGTAAACTGGTTATTGGCAGCAGAGGAACCGGTACACGGGAAGCCAAAACAAGGCAGGACAACGGTTAACCCGGGTAGACCGAGCAATCTGATTAGTTTTTGTGAATCCACTGTCAGGGAATTGGTATTTGCTTTAGTTGTCGCATTTGTAATATTTTGTTACAACGGGAGGGACAGACGGAACTTAAAAGCGCGTTTCTAACGAGTGCATCCTGATGTTTGGTAGTTTTACAAATCCTAAGAGCAGTTCCGGGACTTCAAGTATGGATTTTGGAGAACGGATGCTCAATGCCGCCGCAACCCAGTCGATTCGCCACCTTTTTTCGCAGTGTGAGTCGATCGAAGTTGCAGTGCGCTGCTATCCTTCTAGCAAATTGCTTCAAGGCAGCATTGATAATTTCAAGATGAGCGGTCGCGGATTGGTGATTCGCCGCCAGTTTGAAGTTGAGGAGATGTCGTTTGAAACCGACGCAGTCTCGATCGACTTCGGCTCGGTGCTAGGGGGTCAGCTTCGCTTGAAGAAGCCAACCCAGGCAGTGGCTCAAGTCGTTTTGAATGAAGACGGTATTAATCGGGCATTTCAAGCAGAGCTGGTTCAGAAGAAGCTCTATCAGGTCGATCTGGAACAGCTGACCAGTCTCTCAGGCGGAGAGCCAGTTTCCTTTCGGGATATTCAGCTTAGACTGTTGCCCGATAATCAAGTCAGCATTGCTGCCAAAACCGATCTGCCTAACCAGAGTGACGTGCCAATTCAGCTTACGGCAACCCTTGCTGTGGAAAAGCGGCGCAGAATCGCCTTTCAAAACCCGAAATTCAACCCGGAGGGCATCGCCGACTCGGCGCGCGGACTCGCGGAAGTGGTGACCGAAGCCTTCGCGCAAGTGCTAAATAATATGGTTGATCTCGATCGCTTTGATCTGGATGGGGTAATGTTACGAATTAATCGTCTCGAAACCCAGGGCAAATCGCTGATCTTTAGCGGCTATGCCCAGATCGACCACTTCCCAAATGCAAATTAGAGCATTGTTAAAGGGAGCTTGAGCCGGGTGAGAGGTTCTAGATGGCTCCCTATAATTCCCCATTAATTACTTGCCGCTCTAAAAGAGCGAGGGGGGACTTTGAAATCGCAAGGGAGCCAGGTTCCCTCAGTATTTATGGGGTAGAAATTTAGGGGGTAGGGGCGGATCAGGGGATGATTTGAACTGTTCAAACATCCTTGTTGACGATCGCCCCAACGATTCAGATCCAACCAGATTCAATGTGCTAATGCAGAATCTACTTTGAGGTCTGCTGAGTGTTGCGCGTTAGACTGCTGAGAAACATTGGGACAAATCGTTCCATCAGGGCTTTGGGGTCGCGCTCCATCACTCGCTGCACTGCCATGAGTCGGGTTTGCTGAAGATCGGGAGCCAGCAGGGTTTGGGGCAGACGTTCCATCAAATAGCCTGCCCGCTGCCACAGTGGAAGGGTATTGGCGATATCCACCAATTTGCCAACGCGCCGTAGCTCTGCGCCAAGGGTGATGTCCATACCACCTTCAAACGCTGCCTGCTCGATCGCCGCATATTTGCGTTTTGCCTGCTCGACCTTCTGCCGATGTTCAGGACTTTGATCTGCCAGTTTTCCCAACCAGCGGTTGCCCCAGCGAACGTGACCCGCTTCTTCGGGCAGGATACGCTCGATCGTCTCTCGAATTTTGATGTTTTCCTCGGTTTGGGGAGCTTGCTTCAGGGCATAGATATGAGCAGAGAAATACTCGCAGCCGCGCTTTTCCGTGACATTGATCGCTGCCAGTGCAGAGATAAGGCCGTCATCCAGATTTTCTTCAGCGTTGAGGTATTCGCGATCGAGCAACCGCTCGAACTCGTCAATGTAGGATGCACCGGGCGGGGTATTCACTTCTGCACCCAGATCAACTAGCAAATCCGTTAGCCACATGGCATGGCGAGACTCATCTGAAATATGGTGCGACAAATCGCGGATTAGCTCAGGACATTTGCCATTGAGCTGTTCGATTACGTCAGTTAAGTCCTTGCAGCTTCGCTGTTCGCTATAGCGGTAGCGGTTAAGGGTGAGTAGGTGCAGTTCCCGGTCTTGAACAACCATTTTCAGCACATCACGAGCACTGAAGGAGCCAAAGGAACTGGTGAGTTTGCGTGGGTACGTGACTGTCATCGGTTTAAGGTGGGGGAGTAGGGGGTGGATGGACAGATGGGGGGATGAGTCAGGGAATCGAGGGGTGGGGACGGGTGAGAAGTGATGCTTGGATAGGGAACCGAGCCCGGTCTATGGCTCAAGCTCCCCAACGTTAGGAAATTTAGGGGGCGATCGAAAGCTTTGCGACTTCTCAAACAGGCTCTCAGCCCTTTCCTACGAAGGCTTGCGGGCAACCCAATATTTGCTCATAAAGTGAACTTCCGGTTCAGCAACGATGAACCCAGCTTTTTCCAGCCGTGTCGTCATGTCGTCGGTGACATAGTGGCGGTAATACGGCTCGTGGAACATGATTGGAAAGTTTCGCATTGCGGGAGCCAGTTCGGGTGAATCGCTCATCTGAATCGAATCGCAAACCACCAAAGTACCGCTCGGTTGCAGTACCCGGAAACATTCCTGAATCACCTGCTGACGCGCCTCTGCGGGAAGTTCGTGGAACAGGAAAACGCAGGTCAGACCGTGGAAGAAGTTGTCCTGGTAGGGAAGTTCTTCGGCATTTGCCTGCATTAGCTGAGGCAGTTCGCCCGATTGCTTTGCGGTTCCCCCAAGGGGTAATCGTTGAGAGAGCAACTGATTTGCCTTGCGGAGATAAGCCGGAGAGAGATCCGTGCCAAACAGAGCCGCATCCGGCAGCATTCCGCGAATCATGCGAAGGGTGCGCCCTGTTCCGCAGGCAACATCCAGCACCCGAATCTGATGAGGTGGTACGTCAAACGCGCTGAGTCCCTGCTTCAGGGGAGCCAGTACCCGTCGCCGCATCGCATCCGCCGCCCCATTAAACAGCAGCTCGACCTGCAAATCGTAAAGGTTGGCGGAATGATCACTTAGGTAGCCGTCAGTCTGGTAATGGAAGTTTTGCAGATAGTAGCGGGGATAGGCGTCTTTTTGAATGTCGCGATCGAACTCTTGATAGCGTTTGCCGCCGATCCGCTCCCAGATGCCAATCATGTCCAGAATCACGGTGGGATAGTTCAGCACAAACTCATCCCATGGGTCATCAAACAGCAGGCTTTCGGGGTAAATGCCCTGCTCTGCATCCTGCCAGTCCTGCGCCAGAATTTTGTCCATGCGCTGCTGCACCGTCGCCAACAGCTCAGGCGTCCAAGGTTCGACCTCCTGTTTAGCGTTGGGAGCAAAGAGGTGCATCGCTTGCGTGCTGATTGCTTTATGAGCGACGCTAAAAATGCTTTTGCCTTGCTGCAAGGCTTGGTAGGTCAGTTTAGTGAGAGTCTCAGCCATGAGATCGATTAGATTAGCGGTTAGAACTTGAAAAGGGTGGGTAACAAGACTATGAACTAACAGACTATGAATAAGTGTAACGAAGAAATTATGAATGTTGGACTTCTGAAAACTTTATGAGAACTACTGAATGAGAACCTATGCCCCAGGGCAATCGGTCGTCTGTCTCAAAATCAGCTAACTCCTGTTTCAGAAGAGGTTTGAAAAGTGGAGATAGTGATTCGAACCGCCCCCACAGTTTCCCTTTCTGTTCCTTATCAAGGGAGATTTTAAATAGACTTGAATGGACTTTGAATGGAATACAGTGGGCAAAAGCCTGGGATTGAAGCCCAGGATTAGGGAACTTTGAACAAAAGTAAAGACTGCATCGGAAGCCCTTAGATTGGGGGTTGGGGGCAAAGGCAGCACCTTTGATACTTCTTAAACATCCTCTAATGAAGCAGGCTGAATAGAGCAATTGTATTACAGCCTAAGAAGTAGGATTGCTTAATGACATCCACCGAAAGCGGCATTCTAGCAAGGAAATCAAGGGCTATCGCGATTTTTGAGCACGAAGCGACAGTCCCTAGAGCGGTGGTTCGTGTGCTGCTCTGATCAAACAGCATCATTACAATGCAAAACAATTTCCCCTGCAGGGCGATCGCAGCCACTCACATTCTTGAGCGAAAAGTAAACTTGAGTCATGCTAGAGGGCAGCGTCTTGATTGCAGGATGCCCAGTTCTATTCGTCTGTCTGCTATGTCGATTAAAAATTTGACTTCGTTCGGTTTGCTTATCTTCATTCCGATTTCGATCGCTGCCGAGCGGCTAGGGTGGGGTGCTTTAGCCGTGTTTTTCACTGCCGCAATCGCGATCGTGCCTTTGGCGATCTGGCTCAGCACTGCCACCGAGGAAGTTGCGGTTGTTTCGGGTCCGTCGATCGGGGGCTTGCTGAATGCGGTATTTGGCAATGCCACAGAGCTAATCATCGCGCTGGTTGCACTCAAGGAAGGCTTGGTGGAAATCGTGAAAGCCAGCATTACCGGAACAATTATTAGCAATTTGCTGCTGGTGATGGGGTTGTCGATGCTGCTGGGCGGGCTGCGCTACAAAGAGCAGGAATTTAAGCCGATCGTGGCACGGGTGAACGGCTCAACGATGACGCTGGCAGTAACGGCGATCGTGCTTCCGGCAACGGTAGTTTCGACTTCGCAGGGGGTTGCGCCCCAGGCGATCAGCCAGCTTTCGGCAACGGTGGCGATCGTCCTGATTGCGGTTTATGCGCTGACGCTGCTGTTTTCGCTAAAGACGCACAGCTATCTTTATGAAGTTGGACTGGCTGACCTGGAAGAAGGCGAATCGGGAGAACCGCATGAGAAACCGAATCTAACCCTTTGGATTGGCGTGTTGCTGGCTGCGACGATCGGAGTTGCCTTTGAGTCTGAGATCTTTGTGGGTGCGGTTGAGGAAGCGACAGCCGGATTGGGACTCACCCCGCTCTTTACAGGCGTGATTTTGCTGCCGCTGGTAGGGGGTGCTGCCGAATATGTGACTGCCGTGCGGGTGGCGATGAAAGACAATATGGATCTGTCTGTCTCGGTAGCGATGGGATCAAGTCTGCTGGTTGCGCTGCTGGTGGCGCCGCTACTGGTGCTGGTTGGGCAGGCGATCGGACAGCCAATGGATTTGAATTTCAATTTGTTTGAAGTCGTTGCTGTGACGATCGCCGTGATTATTGCGAACCTGATTAGCTTAGATGGGCGATCGAACTGGCTGGAGGGCGTGCTGCTGCTGGCAACTTATACCGTTTTGGGAGCCGCGTTCTATTTCCATCCGGCGATCGTGTCTGCGGTGAACTAATTTCATTCATCAATCCTGCTTGAATCTCGTTACTTGAATCTTGATCTCGTTCAATGCCCGCTTGCCTCAATTTGCGAATATCGGAGGGTGAATGTACGTTTTGATTGGCGGAGCCGGACTAATGGGACTAAACCTGGCGCAAAGGCTGGTCGATCTGGGACACACGATCGCCCTGATTGACATCGATCCGGTTGCCTGTCGCTATGCCCGTGAGCAGCTCGGCGTGATGGCATTTGAAGGGAGTGCGGTGAGTACTGATCTGCTGATGGAAGCAGGCATTCGCAAAGCAGATGTGCTCGCTGCCGTCCTACGAGAAGATGCGCTGAATCTGGCAATGGTTGCCCTGGCGAAACACTACGGCGTGCCGCAAATTCTGGTGAGAATGCGCCATCGCGACTTCGCCGAACCCTATCGGATTGCCGGAGCAACATCGATTACCAATGCGGTGGATCTGGCAGTTTCCACAATGGTGAATGCGATCGAGTATCCCCAGGTGGAGTCAATGATGCACTTTGAGCAGGATCAGATCGAAGTCTTAAAGCTGCCAATTCCCTCAACTTCGGCGATCGTCGGTCATCGTTTGGTAGAGCTAGCGCAAGACCCCCAATTTCCCGAAGGACTGCTGATTATTGGCTATCAGGCACACCCGCATGAGGATCTGATCATTCCCAACGGCAATACGGTAATTGAGGGTGACTCGACGGTGCTGATGGTGACGAAGCCGGGGGTGTTGCATCAGGTGATTGATTATATGCAGGGGGTGGAGAGATAAGGGAATGGGGAGATAAGGAGATAAGGGGGAATTAGGTAGGGCAGTATTTAGGCTTGCAGGAATTCTGGGGCGATCGAGTGATTTTCGAGGGTTCTTAAATAATTTTTGAATAGTGTAGAAATTTATGCTTTTGCTATCGCATCACAGACTGGGCGAATACAGTCTGGGTGAATAAACTCACAATTTAAGCCTGCCCGATTAAGTCTTTGTAATAATCATTCAAGTCATATCAAAGCTGCGTATAAACTAAGAGATCGTCTAGATTCAGTTGAATCAATTTTGATTAGGTAAGATTTTTCCTAATCGAATTGGCTCGGCTGATTTGATTGAGTTGGGGCTATTCGTTTGAGATGAAATCCTACTGAGACAGGATGAGTGCGATCGATTAGGTTGCTGTCGCCAGGCTGCTGAGAATATCAGAATCGAGAGGGCTAGGAAGTCGTTCTCCGAATTAGGAGTTCTGCCCCTACATTGAGTTCTCATTGCAGCTGCAAAAGCGATCGACGGCTAAAGTTGATTTCAAAAATAAGGACGGCTAATTAACAACTGACCGCAAAGCACAAATCCTTAATAAATAAAATTCGATCGGAGATTCCTAAAAATGTTTTCAAGAAGAATCGTTACAAAATTACTGCTGTCTCTATTCACGTTTTCTCTGATTGTTGCCTGTGCCCAAACGAATACGCCTGACCAGGCAGCCTCGACTGGTTCATCGGGCGGTTCTGGAGCAACAGGGAATGCAATTCCCATTGGGGTCGCCGTAGCGCAAACCAGCAACGTTGCTCTGTTAGGTCAGGAACAGGTACTTGGCGCAAAAATTGCTGAAACCTACTTCAATGACCAGGGCGGCGTGAACAGAACTCCGATCAGGCTCGTACTCCAGGACACCGCAGGCGATGAGCAGGGCACGATTAACGCTTTTAACGCGCTGATTACTCAAGACAAAGTGGTCGGTATTGTCGGACCAACCCTTTCCCAGCAGGCGTTTGCTGCCGATCCAGTTGCCGATCGCGCTAAAGTTCCAGTACTGGCTCCATCGAATACGGCAAAGGGAATTCCCCAGATCGGCGAATATATCGCGCGGGTGTCGGCTCCGGTTGCGGTTGTGGCTCCAAACGCGCTAAAGACGGCTTTGACGATCAATCCCAACATCAAAAACGTTGCCGTTCTGTTTGCTCAAAATGATGCCTTCAGCAAATCAGAAACCGAAACGTTTCAAAATGCTGTGAAGGAAGCGAATCTGAATCTCACCACGGTGCAAAAGTTCCAGACGACGGACACCGATTTTCAAACTCAAGCAACAAATGCCATTAATACCAATCCTGAACTGGTGATTATTTCTGGATTGGCAGCAGACGGTGGCAACTTGGTGAAGCAGCTTCGCGATCTGGGTTATCAGGGCTCGATTATTGGCGGTAACGGTTTGAATACATCGAACATCTTTCCGGTTTGCAAGAAAGATTGCGACGGCATTTTGATTGCTCAAGCCTACAGCCCGGAACTTGATAATCCGATTAACAAAGCATTCCGCGAAGCCTACAAATCACAAAATCAGAAAGAGCCACCTCAGTTTAGTGCCCAGGCATTTACAGGCGTTCAGGTGTTTGTTGAAGCACTCAAATCACTTGATAACAAAACCAAGCTCAATACTCTATCGCTAGAGCAACTGCGATCGGAACTCAACAAAGAAATTCTGGCAGGCAAATACGAAACGCCGATCGGTTCAATTGCCTTTGATTCTGAAGGCGAAATTCAGCAGAGCCAGTTTTATGTCGCACAAATCAAGATGGACGCGGACGGCAATAACGGACGATTTGAATTCTTGAAGTAGTAGGATATTTGAGAAGTTGCGTAGGTTCTGCGTTGCTTCTTAAATTTCCCGTTAATGAGGGATTTTGAGACTGAAGAAGGATCTGTTTTTAGCAGAGTCGAAAACGGTTTTGAGGATGAGGCTTGCAAGATTGATAAGGTGAGTATTACCTTCTCTATCTTTGATTGGATCGATCGCCTCCAAAGCGTCAAATAAAGCATCAAAGTATCTCTGAAAAGCCGCAATTGTGCTTTAATTCGCTCTGCTAACTCTCTAACTTGGCAGGAAATACGCCTTCTCAAGTTCAAAGTTCCCCAATATTAGGGAATGTGGGGGGCAATGCAGGATCTCGAAGACTCCTGAAACAACTTGTTAAAACCCCGATCGATCCCCTGATTGACTTCGCTTCTTCTTCCTATGGATTTCACCGTCTTTCTGCAGCAGCTTCTCAATGGATTATCGATCGGCAGCGTCTATGCCATCTTTGCTCTGGGCTACACGCTGATCTTCTCAATTCTTGGCATTATTAACTTTGCTCATGGAGCCGTTTTCACGCTGGGAGCCTATTTTACCTACACGTTAACGGGCGGCAAATTTGGATTTAATGGACTATTGGCAAATGCAGCATTACCGATTCAATTCCCCTTCCTGCTTGCCCTGATTTTTGGCAGTTTAATTGCGGGATTCGCCTCGGTTTTGATTGAGCGATTTGCCTTTCGTCCGCTGCGAAAGCGTAAGGCAGATTCGCTATTAACGCTGGTTTCGAGTCTGGGTATGGCAGTGGTAATTGTCAATTTGATTCAGTATCTCGTTGGCGCAGAAATTTATACCTTTTCTGACAATATCTACGGCAATTTACCTGCTTCGGTGAACTTTGGCACAGCCGATCGTCCCGTGCCGATTAGAACTGTTCAAGTCGTGATCTTTGGCGTGTCTGCCGTTCTGGTTGCAATCCTGACCTATCTGATTAGCTTCACGCGCATTGGTAAGGCACTGCAAGCTGTTGCAGAAGACGCAACAACCGCCAGTCTTTTAGGCATTAACACCGAAAAATTTATCACGCTAACTTTTTTCCTCAGCGGCTTTCTCGGCGGCGTTGCAGGCACATTAGTTGGCTCCAGCGTCAGTATTGCCGGACCCTATTTTGGCATTTCGTTCGGCTTAAAAGGCTTAGGCGTGATTGTGCTGGGCGGATTAGGTAATATTCCCGGAGCGGTTTTGGGCGGGCTGGTAATCGGTTTGGCAGAAGCTTTCGTCCCCGCCGACTATTCAGGCTACAAAGAAGCGATCGCCTTCGCCCTCCTCTTTATCGTCCTCCTCGTTCGCCCCCAGGGTCTTCTGGGACGCACCTTCGCCCAAAAAGTCTAACCCCCATCTCCTTACCTCCTCATCTCCACCCCTCAATGCTCTCCTTCCTCAATACCTACGGTTTTCTAATTGTCTCCATGCTATTCGGGGCAATGCTGGGGCTTTCGGTTTATTTGCCGCTTATGGCAGGTCAACTGTCGCTGGCATCGCCCGGATTCTATGCGTTAGGAGGTTATATTGCGGCGATTCTTTCGACTCAGGTTTTTAAGTTTTCTGGCAGCACCTTTCCGCTAGTTTATGTGTTTGTTGAAATGGCAATTGCGGCGATCGTTTCAGCAATCCTTGCCGTAGTTTTAGGTATTCCGGTTCTGCGATTGAGAGGAATTTATCTGGCAATTGCAACGATCGCATTTGTCGAGATTCTAAGAGTGCTTTCGCTAAATTTAGAAATTACGGGTGGGGCAGTGGGAATTTTCGGCATTCCGCAGCCTTTCTCTACACAAATCGGCTATTTGTGGATTGCTTTACCTTTGCTGTTGCTAAGCATGGTATTTCTCCATCGGCTGGAGCGAATTGAAACTGGGCGAGTCATGCGGGCAATTCGCGAAGATGAGTTAGCTGCTGCCACAGTGGGCATTAATCCGACACGCTATAAAGTTCTTTCCTTTACCTTGGGAGCAGTTTTAGCAGGAGTTGTGGGAGCGGTTAGTGCCCATTTTTTGAATACCTGGAATGCGAGGCAGGGTACATTTGATGCCAGTATTGTTTACCTTGCGTTTGTATTAAGCGGCGGGTCAAGAACTTTTGTGGGTCCGGTTGTGGGCGGCATGGTGCTGACTGCTTTACCCGAAGTGCTGAGGGCGATCGGCGGCATTGCAGGCTTACCTGCTTGGCTAACAGATTTTTTGCAAGATGGTCGGCTGATTCTCTATGGATTACTCATTGTTCTCAGCAGCATTTTTTATCCACAGGGCATTATCACGCCAGAATTGTTGAAGCAAATTGGTGGCAGATTTAAGCGTGAAAAAAAGCCAATTAAAGCAGAATTTTGAAATGCCTGTAAGAAGATGTTTAAAGCGTGATAGCTCACTCAAACCGCTCCCATAATTTCTCTAATTTAACAATCTCTCTACTTTAAAGGGGACTCAGCCTTTTACGAACTTCAAAGTTCTCTAGCATTGGAGAATTGAGGGGCAATACAAGATCTTCTACTACTCCTCAAACAACCTTCAAAAATAAATTATTCCAAGACAAATCATTCCAAGACAAATCATTCCAAAACAGACTGAAAAGACACGAGCGCAAATCCTTTATCCTCACTCAGATACCCGATCGCCTCTCTCCCAATCCCCATTAAAACAATGGTTTCCGAAACGTCTTTCCTTCTTGAAATTCAGCAGATTACTCGACGATTCAGTGGTTTAGTTGCGGTGAATAATGTATCGTTTGGCATTCAGCAAGGCGAAATTTTTGGGTTGATTGGTCCGAATGGAGCCGGGAAAACGACTTTGTTTAACGTGATCACGGGCTTAATTCCGCCTTCGAGTGGACAGCTTTTTTATCAGGGACGATCGATCGTCCGTCAGCGTCCGCACCAAATTGCCCGCCGGGGAATTGCTCGCACGTTTCAAAATTTGCGGCTATTTGGCAATCTTTCAGTGCTGGAAAACGTCGCCATTGCCCGCTATCTGCATACCAATGCGAATCTGATGCAGTCGATCGTCGGAATGCCTAAAGCGATCGCTGAAGAGCAGGAAACTCAGCTCAAAGCGTTTTCTCTGCTGGAGTTGGTGGGGTTAGCAGACAAGGCACAGCAAACTGCCCGAAATCTAGCGTATGGCGACCAGCGACGACTAGAACTCGCCCGCGCCCTTGCCGTCGAACCTCAGCTTTTGCTGCTCGACGAGCCTGCTGCCGGAATGAACACGAACGAAAAGGGTGGACTGAGCGATCTGATTCGGGAGATTCGCGATCGATTCAATCTGACCGTGCTGCTGATCGAACATCATGTGCCCCTAGTGATGGGACTCTGCGATCGAATTGCGGTGCTCGACTTTGGACAGCTCATTGCTTTGGGCAACCCTGAAGCGGTGCGAAATGATCCGGCAGTGATCACGGCTTATCTGGGTGAATAGCGTTTGGCGTTGAGATGGGGCGATTGAAAAACGGGGCAATCAGAAATCAATATGGCAAAATCACTGCTGCAAATCCAAAATTTATCCGTGAACTATGGTGCAGTTCAGGCATTGCAAGATCTGACGCTGGATGTTGCCGAGGGCGAAATTGTCACCCTAATCGGCGCAAACGGAGCGGGCAAAAGTACAACACTGCGGGCGATCTCGCGATTGGTCGATCCGGTTCGTGGACAGATTTTCTATCGCGGACAGGCGATCACTCGTCTCGCACCCAGTCAGATGGTGAAGCTTGGCATTGCCCACAGCCCGGAAGGACGGCGAGTTCTGGCACGACAGACTGTACTCACAAATTTAGAACTGGGTGCATTCACACGAAACGATCGCCTCGGCATCAAATCGGATATCGAGAAACAGTTTCTCACCTTTCCGCGACTGGGCGAACGACGCAATCAGCTTGCCGGAACTCTGAGCGGCGGGGAACAGCAAATGCTAGCGATCGCCCGTGCCCTGATGAGCCGTCCCCGTCTGCTGCTGCTGGATGAGCCGAGCTTAGGACTCGCGCCGCAAATCGTCCGAGAAATTTTTTCGGTGATTCGTCAGCTTCGTGATGCTGGAGTCACGGTTTTGCTGGTCGAACAAAACGCAAACCTGGCACTGCAAACCGCCGATCGGGTCTATGTGCTGGAAGCAGGGCAGATGACGTTGACTAGCGACGCCTCGAAGTTATTGAGCGATGAGCGAATTCGCAAAGCTTATTTGGGATAGTGAGCAAAATTCTAGTGCTTTCCCAAACAAGCCATTAATCCTCTCCCAGTTTCAGCAGTTTCTCATCAATCTGGCGAAGCTGATCTTTTGCAGTGTCATCGGTCAAAATACCCCGACGAACGGCTTCCGCCAATGCGCCCTTTTCAACCAGCAATAAGCGACGGTGAATTCCGTTCAGGCGTGAAGATTGTCCTTTTCCGGTGGCAACGTCGATCGCCCACTGGTTATACAGATCGCGCAACGCTCTCTCGGCTTTCACAATTTGTACCTGATAGCTCGATCGCATTTCCTCATAAATCGCTTTGGGCAAAACGCCGGATTTTAGCAGGCTGTCGAGTTCATCCTGGGCGGCTTTGGCAATAATGAGCTGCGCCCTCAGTTCTTCGGTGTGCTGCTGAGTCGGGGAGACTGCGGAAAGCCGGAGCCGTTTCACAAACCAGGGAAGACTCAAGGCCTGACCGACAAGGGAAAGAAGAACTGCACCAAAGACAATCGTAATGACATCGCTGCGGCCAGGCAGCAGTTCGGGAAGGCTGAGGGCAAGCGCAAGCGACAGCGATCCTTTGATATTGCCCAGAAATAAAACGTGCTTCCAGCGAGGGGGAATGGGGCGATCGATCCAGCCTACCAGGGTCAGCAAGGGATAAACCGCGAGAATTCGCCCGATTTGATACGTCAAAATTGCCAGCAGCACGGCGGGAAGCGTCTGCCAGAGGGAAATCAGATTCACCTCCACCCCAATCAGCAAAAAGATAAACGTGTTTACGCCAAATCCGGCGTATTCCCAGAAGCTATAGAGCGTGACGCGGTTAGAAGCTGCCACCTGACGCGACTGCCCCACGTTGCCCACCATCAGCCCTGCCACCACAACCGCCACCACGCCCGACACTCCTAACGTGTGACCTACCTGAAACGTACCTAATGCCAGCGCCACAGTCAGCAGAATGCTACTGAGATTGTCATCCGATCGGGCAAACAGTCCTGCCCCCAGATAGCCCAACGCCAGCCCCACCAACGTACCGCCCACAATCACCACAATCAAGGCTTCAAAGCCATCGGCGATCGTCACAGAGCCGTTCAGGTTCGCCTGCAAGACCAGATTAAATAGCACCAGCGCAACGCCGTCGTTAAATAAGCTTTCGCCTTCCACGATCGTCGTCAGCCGCGACGGAACGGAAACTTCCTTAAACACCGCAATCACTGACACCGTATCCGTAATCGCCAAAATCACGCCCAGAATCAGAGCCGTAATCCAGGGCAGATTCAGGGCATATTTGATGCCGATCGCCGTCACCGCCGTTGCAATTGCCACACCCGGACCTGCCAACAGCGAAATCGGCTTGACCGTGCTGCGGAGCCGACTAACATCGGTATTGATCGCCGCCTCAAACAGCAGGATCGGCAGAAACAAATTCAAAATCAGCGACGAATCAAGACTGACGCGATCGGGAATCCAGGGCGCGATAACTAAACCTGCCAGCACTAATCCGGTCACATAGGGAATGCGAAACCAGCGCGACAGCAGCGCAACCCCCGTCGCCACCAGCAGCAGAATAATCCAACCAACGACAATTTCTTCAAAGCTCCCCTGAGACGGCAGGCTCACTTCTTGAATTTCAGCAAGCACGATCGATAAGGACATGATGGAAAGAACGGAGGAAAGAACCGAAAACGACGCATGGCTGACACATGGCTACAGGTCACAGGCTGCCATTGCCCTACTCAAACTGCCCGCAAGCTCTCAAAAAATTGAATGGAATGCGGCGATCGCCACCCCAATGCAGATGCACATAGGACGCATGAACCTGATGTAGCCGCCATCCTTCAGTCGAAACTGAACTGGTGGCATCATAACCCCGGATCTGATAAAGCGGTGGAACTGGAGGCTGAGTCAAAGTCGATCGATGAAACTCATGTCCCCAAACCATCGCCTGTTGCGGTAATAAAGGACTGTCCTGCAAGGCGATCGCCTGCCGATAGCCCAGGGTCAGCCGTTTGCCCATCTGGGCGATAGTGGGCAAAATTCCCACCATCTGCCAGGATTGCCCCTCAAAATCGACAATACCCTGGCTCAGATACATCAGCCCCCCACATTCTGCATAAGTTGGCATTCCGGCTAAAACTGCCGATCGCACCGATGCCTGTGCCTGAGAATTTGCCTCAAGTTCAGCCGCAAAAACCTCCGGGAATCCTCCGCCAAAATACAAACCGTTCACGCCTGCGGGCAGTTCAGAATCAATTAACGGGCTCCAGTCAACTAGCTCTGCCCCCAGCGTTTCGAGCAAATCCAGATTGTCCGCGTAGTAAAAGCTAAACGCTCGATCGCGAGCAACTGCAATGCGAGGACGATTCTCGCCCAGCGAAACCCGCAACCGATCAGTTTGTGCTTCAGTCGCCATAAAGGAAGGAATACCGCTCGATGGAATTTCCACACGCTGCATCTCAAAATCCCCCAGAATAGAGGGATTTAGGGGGCGGTTCGCCTGAGGGCCTATTCCCTTTCCCGCCTCGATCAACGGCAACAGCTTTTCCCAATCAAACCCCTCCCGCCCCAGAGTCCCCAACCGATCGAGCAAATCCTGCATCTGCGGCAATTCATCCGTCGGAACCAGCCCCAAATGGCGATCGGGAATCGTAATTTCTGCCTGACGACGCAGCACACCCAAAATCGGTAAATTCAGCGGTTCCAGGGAAGCTTGCAGCAGTTCCAGATGTCGATCGCTGCCGACCCGATTCAGAACAACCCCAGCAAACCGCAGAGTGGGATCAAACGATCGAAATCCGTGGACTAAAGCGGCGATCGATCGTGCCATGCGGCCGCAGTCCAGCACCAGCAGGATGGGCAAATCGAGCAAACGAGCAATATGTGCGGTACTTGCCCAATCGGATGCTCCTGCCCCGTCAAAGAGTCCCATGACGCCTTCCACCAGCGCATAGTCTACCGTTTGCGTCTGCTGGCTGAAACACTGCTGCACATACGCCTCAGAAGTCAGAACCGGATCAAGATTGCGACACGATCGCCCGGTCACATACGAGTGAAACATCGGGTCGATATAGTCGGGTCCAACCTTAAAAGATTGCACTGATCCCCACTGCCGCAGTGCTGCCAGCAACGCCAGCGTGACAGTTGTTTTTCCCACTCCACTTCGATCGCCTGCAATCACCACCGCCATTCTTCTTCCTAATCTGTCCTGATGAGGTGCGCCTTCATCTTGCCAAAAAGCAAACGCTCTTGCTTTAGAGTTCGATAAAGAATTAATCAAACCCCAAGCGGCAGAGGCGATCGATCGACGAAAATCGCTATGGTGATGTAAGCAATTATCAGGAGGGAAGGCACGTGTCTGAGGCAAAACCAACGATCTTAGTAACGGGTGGCGCAGGCTACATTGGCTCCCATGCAGTGCTAGCACTCCAGCAGGCAGGCTATAACGTGGTCGTGCTCGACAACCTGGTCTATGGGCATCGCGAACTGGTCGAAGACGTGCTGAAAGTTGAACTCATCGTGGGTGATACAAGCGATCGGGCATTGATGGATCAGCTTTTCGCTAGCCGTGACATTGCTGCCGTGATGCACTTTGCTGCCTATGCCTACGTGGGTGAGTCCGTGACCGATCCAGCGAAATATTACCAAAACAACGTGGTTGGAACGCTGACGCTGCTAGAAGCAATGGTCGCTGCCAATATCAAAAAGTTTGTGTTTTCCTCAACCTGCGCCACCTACGGCATTCCGACTGCGGTGCCGATTCCTGAAGATCATCCTCAAAACCCGATCAATCCCTATGGGGCAACGAAGCTGATGGTCGAGCGCATTCTGGCGGATTTTGATGTGGCTTATGGGCTGAAGTCGGTCTGTTTTCGCTATTTCAACGCCGCAGGTGCCGATCCCGAAGGACGGCTCGGTGAAGATCACCAGCCTGAAACTCACCTGATTCCCCTGGTGCTGCTGACAGCTCTGGGCAAGCGCGATTCGATTTCCGTCTTTGGCACAGACTACCCCACGCCCGACGGAACCTGCATTCGTGACTATATCCATGTCACAGACCTGGCATCAGCGCACGTTCTGGGGTTGGAATATCTGATGCAGGGCAAGGAGAGTGCGAAATTTAATCTGGGTAACGGCAGCGGTTTCTCGGTGAAGCAGGTGATCGACGCTGCCAGAGAAGTGACCGGACGAGAGATCAAAGTCGTGGAATGCGATCGTCGTCCCGGCGATCCCCCCGCTCTAATCGGCAGTAGCGGCAAGGCAAAAGAAATCCTTGGCTGGCATCCCCAACACGCTGATATTCACCAGATTCTCCGTGATGCCTGGAACTGGCATCAACGCCGCCATCCCGCCGATTGAATTGAATATTAATGGGGAATATTAGTGGGGTGGGTGTCCTCACTTGCCCAAAGCAGATGCCCATCCCACCGCTGATTTAATTTGGGCATGCAGGAAGCCCATGCCGTTAGCATCCTACTGGTCCTGAACCGATCGCGACCCCCAAGCAGCAATCGCAACTCCGCTCAGAATCACGATCGCTCCCAGGAGCACCCCAAAACCTGGATTCTCCTGAAAGACGATCGCCCCCAGCAAACTCGACCCTACAGGTTCTGCCAAAATGGTCAGCGTCACCAATGTTGGCGATACCCAGCACACTGCCCAATTCAGGCTGCTGTGTCCAATAAGCTGCGGAAATAAAGCAATTAGCAGAATATAACCATACACGGCGATCGGATACCCGGTGTAGCCTGTACCTAACAGCAACGGCAGAGGGAATAGGAGCAGAGCCGCTGTTGTGTAAGTGAGCACGAGATGATTGCCGATCGAGAGTCCCTGCTGCTGTGCTTCTCGTCCCAACAAAAAGTAAAGGCTGACCGCCCAGGAGCCAATCAATGCCAGTGCATTTCCCAAGAGCGGGTTGCTGCCTGCGCCCATTGCGGTATTTCCGCCCAGCGCAACCAGTCCGCCCCCTAGCAGCGTCACGGCAATTCCGCTGATCGTCAGCTTGTTTAGCTTTTCCCCCAGCCAGAGCCAGGACAGCAGCGCAACCCACACGGGATTGGTCGTCACCAGCGTTGCCGAAGCTGCGATCGAAGTATAGGACAGCGACGCGATCCAGGTGGCAAAATGAATTGCTAAAAATGCACCTGCGGCGATCGAGAAGCTATAGCTGCGCGGCGAGAGCTTGAAGCCAGCAAAGTTCCTCCAGGTGGGAGCCAGGATGAGAGAGGCGATCGTCAACCGACTTGCCGCTAGCACCAAACTAAACCCCACGCCTGACACGCCTGCTGCCTGCAATGCTAGCCGAATGAAAACTGCCGACGCAGAAACCGACAGCACGCCGATCGTCAAAATCAGCCCGATTGTCCAGGGTGAAGGACGCGTCGGGACAGCCATTTAATATTTGGGTGGACGGCGACGCTGAAGAAATTCAGGAATATCGAGTCCCGGTTTGGTGCGCGGCTCTGAAGTCGGGGGAAGCGGCTGCGGAGGCGGGGTCATCGTTGGCGGGGCAGGAGGCGTTCGTTTTAAGGGAGACACTCTAGAGGTTTGAGCAGGCTGGGGCTGAGGTTCAGTCGAAAATCCGGTCGCGATCACCGTAATTCGCACTTCGCCCTGAAGCCGATCGTCTAACACTGCCCCAAAGATAATATTGGCGTTGGGGTCTACTGCTTCGTAAATAATCTCAGCCGCCGCATTCACTTCGTGCAGGGTGAGATCGCTACCGCCTGTGATATTGAAGACTACGCCCTTTGCTCCGTCGATCGACGATTCCAGCAGTGGCGAAGAAATCGCGGTGGTGGCGGCTTCCCTAGCTCTGGACTTGCCCGAACCAACCCCGATGCCCATCAGCGCAGAACCTGCGTCTGCCATCACTGCCCGCACGTCGGCAAAGTCCACGTTCACCAGACCAGGAATGGTAATGATATCGGAGATACCCTGCACCCCTTGCCTCAGAATATCGTCTGCCACACGGAATGCTTCCTGAACAGGCGTCTGCTCTGAGATGACCGTCAGCAGCTTGTCGTTCGGAATAATAATCAGCGTATCAACGCGGGTTTGCAGTCCAGAAATGCCTTCGTCTGCCTGATTAGTGCGGCGTTTGCCCTCAAAAGTGAAAGGACGGGTTACAACTCCGACCGTCAGCGCACCGACTTCTTTGGCAACCTCTGCCACGATCGGCGCAGCTCCCGTTCCCGTGCCGCCACCCATGCCTGCGGTGATGAAGACGAGATCCGCATTTTCCAGCGCAGCCGCGATCTCATCACGAGACTCTTCTGCTGCCTTTTGCCCGATCGCCGGATTTCCTCCTGCACCCAAGCCTCGCGTCAGCTTCTGCCCAATTTGCAGACAGCTTGAAGAAGCCGTATAAGTCAACGCCTGGGCATCGGTATTCACCGTCCAAAATTCAACGCCCGCAACTCCGCTGGCAATCATCCGATTCACGGCATTGCAGCCGCCACCACCTACACCAATGACTTTAATTCTGGCTACACTACTCGGCACAATTTCTCCACTCCTGGCTTCTTCTCCCAGTGCGCCTTTGACGTCACGTTGTCCCAAGTTTACCCCAGAGTTTGAGCTAAAGGGGTTAGTTGAATTCATGGACAAAGCGGAATTACCCTGATTTGCATCAGGGGAGTCGTTATGGGTATTTTCTAATCTACTATTAAATGTCATCGGAATTTAGATAGTGTAGGATTCAAAGGCTTTATAAAGCAGGATGACTCTAGATAAATATAGGGTAAGTTGCAGGAAAAACCAAATCTAAATTCGGGGTTACACTGCACTGTCCTGGTCTATGCTGCCTGATTCGGGTTTGCTCTGCATTGTTAGCAGAATTGTAGGAGAAATCGCTGAATTCCTGGAAAGCAAGCGTCGAACCATTGAGTTAACTTTTGTGAAACTAATTTATGAAATCGAATCACCAAGATGCTCGATTCGTTTGGAATAGTTTCAGTCAGCAACCGTCTTCTTTCAGTTTCGATCGATCGTATTTTCGCCTGCTTAAAACGCTGGTTGAACTTACAAAACAGGTTGCTTTCATTTTCGATTCTCCAGTTTAATAAAGCGTCAATTCAGCAGTTTGGTGAAGCGTGAATTTTAGCTGCGGCTAAAAAAGCATTGCTAAAGATTTGTTTCTCCCGCTGGCTCGGTTGTGCCGATGTCTGATTGATTTTCTGATGGCATTGCTTCGCCTGACGCTGCATCACCTGAAACGGCATCGATTGATTCGGTCAATGGCTCGATCGTTTGCTGGAATTGATCGTCCTCTGCATTTTCGGCTGCGTTCTCGGGTACGTTTTCAGCTGCACTGAGGATTGGTGAAACCACTTGAGTTGTCTCAATTCGGGGCATATCTGGGTTTCTCAGATCAATAAAAGCAATATCGCTCACCTCAATCTTCTGAGTCAGATAGCGCATCCGATCAAGCGTTTGAAGCTGCTTGGCAAACTGTGCGCCGTATGCCCCTAAATGTACGGTTCCCATCTCCGTTCGGAGGACGAGGTTACCCGATTCTTGCCAGTCGATTTCCAAGATTTTGACCGGACTCTGACTCACCTGCTGATAGAGAGATGCCCAGTCGAGCCGCTGCTGATCTTGCTGAATGCCGATTACTTTCAGGGTTGGCAGAGGACGCGACCCGCGCAGAGCCATATATTTTTCGTAGGGAATCACCGTTCCGCGCTCGTCAAGAAATGCGGTTGGCTTCAGTTCTGAGTTGAGTGGATTCGTAGCCGAATCGGTCACTGCATTCGTGGCTGAGCCTGCGGCTGGGTTGATCGCTGAATCGGTGGCAGTGCCGTAGACCATCGCTACCGGATTGCGTTCTTGAATCCGGATCGTGAGGCCGGGAGGAAACAAGCGGCGCGATACAGTCGCTTCAGCAATCGGAGCCTGAGACTCTAGCTGGTGAACGATCGCCTGCGGCTTAAGCGTCAGGAGAAACTGCGGATACTGAAGCGGCAGCAGGGTTCGAATTGTATCAGCCGCAAGCGATTGGTTGCCTTCAATCTTGACCTGAGCCGCACTGCGGAGCATCCAGTCAGGCAGCGAGATGACCCAAACGAGTCCAGCTGTCAGACCTCCCACCATCAGCACTTGCCAGCTTGTCCGCATAACCTGCCAGCGTCGCTGCTTTCGCAGTTTGCGCCGACGGGCAGCGATCTGGGCTGAAGACACAGAATAGATTTGCCTTGTCCCTTGGCGCGTCGTCATTGCTTCAGACCCCCTTTTAAGCTCCACACCTTCAGCCTCACACGTCAGCTCCTTCTCAACACCCTGTTTACTGTTTCGTCAATCAATCTAGCCGCAATATTCTCGATCGAGACTAGAGTGGAGTCCGAAAATAACGGTTTATTGTAGCGAATCTTCACCGAACCTTTACTCATTTCTTCCTGCTTAATCAGAGAAATCTGGTCAGTTCTAGAAGTAGAGTCAAATCAGTCGTTCAGATATTGCCCGATGTGGAAATTCCTCTTCCTGATTTCGCTGGCTTTGCTGTCGCTCCTGTCGTCGATTGGTGTTGCCGCAGCCTACTCGCGTGTCAATGCTCAACCGATCGCTTCGCTGTTCCCCGAAAGGGTAATCGCCTCCCTGGGAGAACTGGAACTGAGCGCCGCAAATCCAGCACTTGTTCAATCGCGGACTGCCCCCACAACTTCTGAACTGTTGCGCCAGAGCTGGACGGCTTATAAGCAGCGATTCATTCAAGCAGATGGGCGCGTGATTGATCGCGAAGCAAACGATCGAACCGTTTCAGAAGGGCAGGCATACGCCATGCTGCGATCGGTGCTGGCCAATGATCCCGAAATGTTTGCGCTAACGCTGCGCTGGGCAGAGCAGAATCTTCAGCGACGAGACGGCAACGAGCTGCGCGATTCCCTCTGGGCATGGAAATGGGGACAAAACGACCAGGGCGAGTGGGGCATTCTGGATGGCAATTTTGCCAGCGATGCCGATATTGATGCAGCTACGGCTCTAATCTTGGCAGCGCGTCGATGGAACCGCCCAGAATATCTCACACTGGCGCAAGCCAAGCTCAAAGACATTTGGAACGATTCCACGATCGTTGTGATGCCCGGTGGGATACGTAGTGGCACAGCTCGCCATCTGCTGCCGGGACCGATCGCCTCTTTTCAACCCCAGCCTAATCAGGTGATCCTCAACCCGTCCTATGCTGCGCCCTATGCGTTTCGGATGTTTGCTCAGGTCGACTCGGAGCGAGATTGGATGAGCCTGGTCAACAGCAGCTATCAGCTTTTAGAAGATTCAGCCGCCCTCTCAGCGGCAAAGCTGCCCAGCGATTGGGTGGTGCTAAACCTGACTACTGGGGCTTTTGAACCTGTGGCGGAAGGGTCTAATCTACGATCAATCTACAGCTTTGATGCCTTTCGTGTTTGGTGGCGCATGGCACTCGATGCCGTCTGGTTTGAGGAACCCCGTGCCAGGGAATATCTGCGGCAGCACTTGAGCCAGCTTCAGCAGCAGTGGAAATCGAACCGCCGAATTCCGGCAAGAATCGATCTGGCAGGCAATCCGATCGTGTCGTACGAAGCAACCAGCCAGTACGCCATGCTTTATCCAGCAATGCGGCTGATTGATCCAGCAATGGCAGATGAAATTCGATCGCAAAAGCTGCTGCCAACTTACCAAAACGGCATCTGGGACAATGACTCTGCCTACTATGTGCAAAATCTTGCCTGGTTTGGGCTATTTCCCAATCGAGAAGTGGCAGCAAGCTGGCTGCACGATCGTTAGCCGACCTGAATTTATCAGCCCTACATTTATCAGCCCTACATGAATCATCAGGAGCCACAGCCGCAGTCAACAGGCGCAGCGGGATCAATTACATTGAGCTTTAGCTCGTACTGAGCGGCTGCCCGGCTGCGAGTCCTGACCTCAATAAAGTAGGTTCCGGGCTGAATATTGCTGTAGAAATTATTGATGCGGCTATTAATGCGGCGAGCGGGGGCGATTGTCAGGGTCTGAGGGCTGCCTTGATAAGACAGAACTTGTCCCTGGCTGTCTAGAACGCTGCCAACCATCGAAGCACTCGATTGATTTCTGAGATTGAGACGCACATTGCTGGTCGTCGTAAGCACAAGCTTAAACAAATCGACATCGTTGCGGCGCGTCGTGTCCACGATTCGTTTTTTCCCCGGAGTCGAAATCACAGTGGCAGTTGCAAGGGTATTTCCACCCTGGTCAGATGCGCGCTGTCGTCTTGCCATTAAGTTAGTTCGATCGATCGTAGCCGCAGTTAGGTTCGACGCCGGAATTCTAGCCGAAGCCGCATCAGGGTGACCAGACGTGAGGGGAGCAAAAGAGAGCCGTTTGTTTGAGAAAAATACCATTTGCCTTACTGAAGTTTAAGCAACAAAACCCATCGCTCTAAACAATAACTCTAAAGCAAGCTCTAAAACATGCTGGCGACTCAGTGAGCAACGGATCTTTGCAGGCTGCCTCAATAGAGATCAAGCCTTTTGCACTTTGTCAGCTCATCAGGAGGATAAACTTCGGCAAGATAGTTTCAAGCAATAAAAATTTGTTGTTCTATATTTTTCCCTGTCAAAACAGTAAAGATGCGATCGATTCAGATTGCTCAATTGTGATTCAACAAAAAATAATATCCGTTGAATAAAGCTTTTAGAGAAGGTTTAGAAATGGCTGAAAAGTTGTACAAAAGGCTACAGAGAATGCTGTTAGCCGTAGATTTATTTCGAGAATCTTAAAGGACACGATCGCCCTTCTATTGCCTGCTCCAGGCTCGGAGGTTCTTTTCTGAGCATTGTTTAAACAAGATGTTTTATAACTATCTTTTGTATTGCTTCCGGACTATTGCTTTTGTACTCGTTGCACAAGGTCAGAGATAAAGTTTGGTGGTAAGTTTCTGCCGCCTTTTTGCGGAATATCCCTTTCTGTAGATTTGCATCAAGCCTAGATAAGTGAGTTTAAGGGTGAGTAGAAACTCCCTGCTGGTTTTAACCTTCTTTAGGGTCATTTTTTATAATTCATTAAGATTTTGAAAGCTAAATGTATGACGGAATCACAGGCTGATAGAGCTGACAGATCTGTATTCGACCGGAAGCTTGACTTCATGCAGCAGCGAACCGAAGAGCTGAGCTACGCAATACAGAACGAGAGTCTGCAGCAGCGCACGCTAATTCTGGAATGCCTGGAAGTATTGCGATCGGCAATGGAAGAACTTCAGGTGGCTCAGGAAGAGCTGCGCCAGCAAAACGACTTCCTGCTGCAAGCGCAGGAAGTCGTCCAGGCAGAACGGCAGCGATATCAAACTCTTTTTGAGTTTACGCCTGCTGCCTATCTGGTGACAGATCTGTACGGCACAGTGCGAGAAGCCAATCAAATTGCGGCATTGCTGCTTCAGATTCCACAACATTTCCTGGTCGGGAAACCGCTCACTGTTTTTGTGCCGTCGCTTCAGCATCGATCGTTTCGTACCTTGCTGAATCAGCTCCCTAGCCTGTTGCAACCTCAGGCATTTGAGCTAGAGCTAGAGACCTGGAAGAAAAACTCCTTTCATGCAGATATTCAGGTTGATGTCGTTCGCAATTCCTGTCAGCAGGTGGTCGCGCTTCGCTGGCTGATTATTGATGCCACTGATCGAAAACAGTCCGAAAAACGGCTGCAAGAAGTGCAAATGCAAAACCTGGAACTCCGGGAAGTCGATCGCCTCAAAGACGAGTTTATGCGGACGGTTTCCCACGAGCTCCGCACGCCGATGACGGCTATCTTGGGGTTTTCTGAACTGCTGCGGCAACGATTTGTCCAGTCCCCCGATCCGCAAACAACGATGATGATCGAGTGCATCACGCGCAATAGCCGACATCTGCTGCAGCTGGTCGAAGAAATCCTCGATTTCTCTAAGCTGCAGGAACAACAGCTTCAGCTCTGCCTAGAAGAGTTTGACCTGACTGAACTGCTGCAAGCAACGACGTCAGAACTCCAATCTCTCGCAGCGCAAAAGAATCTGGCGTTTAACCTGATCCTGCCGTCAGAAAACGTGATGGTGGTAAACGATCGCCTGCGGCTGAGACAAGTAGTGATTAATCTAATTTCTAATGCCATTAAATTCACTCACGAAGGCGGCATTACGATCGAGCTACTGGAACTGCCCGAAGGACGAATTGCAGTTAGTGTGCGCGATACCGGAATTGGCATTGCCCCCGAACACCAGGCGCAAATTTTTCAGGAATTTTGGCAGGTTGATCAAAGTACGTCCCGTTGCTATCAGGGCACAGGGTTGGGGCTATCAATTTCTAAACAGCTGATCACGCTGATGCAGGGCAGCCTATCGGTTGAGAGCGAATCGGGTCAGGGCACCCTGTTTCGGGTTGAAATGCCGTGCTGCATGGCGATCGAGCAATCCCAAACTTCTAAATCTTTTTGCTAAGAGCAAGCTGCTCTCATCACCTGTCTAGACGGTACAGTGTTTTGTGGGAGCGGCACGAAGGGTTAATGCTGCGGTTCATCCTTAAAAACACACTCAAAAACATAAGATTCAAGGGCACAAAAAAGGGGCTTAATGCCCCTTCAAGTGGATGGAAGCGTCTATGGTTTCTGTAACCAAAGCAGGCTGGGAAATAATTATTCGCGGTAGCCAGTGCGGGTGGTTACATCGGGCTCACGGTAGTGAACTGCCTGATCATCACGCTTCTTACCAGCCAAGCCAGCCAGACCCAGCAGGCCCAGCAGACCCAACCAACCCCAGTCAAAGCCATCGTTGGACTCAACATCAGCAGTCGGGGTCGTATCGTTGGTCGTATCCGGAGCGGTGGTGGTGGTCGTCGTGTCCGTGGTGCCTGTCGTTCCTGTCGTACCCGTAGTCGCAGAAGCGATCGTTGCAGGCAGAACGCTGAGGCTCAGAGCCAGTGCGCTAGCACCAATCATTTTAGAAAGTTTCATGATTCGTCTCCTCTTTCAGATTTCTAGTCGTTTTTAGTCAATGATGAAAAGGATTTACCTTTTGGTCGTCCTAATGAATGACGATTATGTTTGGCAAGCCGTTACACCTTCTAACAGTACCGAGACAGCCAGGTTATCTGAATCAACCCTCGGCTAGAACCTCAACTACGACCTTTCTCTTACCAGAGAGATAGTAAAAGCGGGGATCGGTCAATATTTAGAACTAGAAAATTCGCTTAGAAAAATGAGAGTCCTGGTATAGTTTGGCTCAAAGTTGCTTCCAGCAGGAATTTCAGCGCTTTCTAGAGAATTTGATTCTCGGAAGCTTCCCCATTTGTTTATTCTGGTTCTGTTGGCTTCAATGATTAGATTTTCCTTTGAGTCATGGCTGGACATAGTAAATGGGCAAATATCAAACGCCAGAAAGCGCGAGTAGACGCAGTAAAAGGCAAAACGTTTGCCAAAATCTCGCGGGCGATTATCATTGCGGCTCGGACTGGGGGCGGTGATCCCGACGGTAACTTCCAGCTTCGCACGGCGATTGATAAAGCCAAAGCCGCAGGCATTCCCAACGAAAATATCGATCGCGCGATTGCGAAAGGAACCGGAAAACTCGGCGGCGATGCGGACGCGATCGAGGCAATTCGCTATGAAGGATACGGTCCAGGCGGCGTAGCAGTTTTAATCGAAGCATTAACCGATAATCGCAACCGTACAGCAGCGGATTTACGGGCAACTTTTAGCAAGCGGGGCGGCAACCTGGGAGAAACGGGCTGTGTCGGTTGGATGTTTGAGCAAAAAGGCGTCGTCACTCTAAAACCTGCACCCATGCTGCAAGGCAGAAAAGAAGTTTATGAACTAAAGGAAGATGAGCTGCTAGAAGCTTCTCTAGAAGGCGAGGCAACATCCTATGAGTTTACCGAGCTAGACAACGATATTCCTGGTGCTGAAGTATTCACCGACCCTGCCAATGTAGAAAACCTGGCGCAAGTACTGCAAGACAAAGGCTACATCATCATTCAGTCCGAGTTGCGCTGGTTCCCTAACAACAGCGTTGAAATCACCGATTCAGATCAAGCTGTTCAAATGCTGCGGCTTATGGATGGCCTGGAAGACCTGGACGATGTTCAAAGTGTCACAGCTAATTTTGATATGGCAGACGATTTGATGACGCTGAGTATGGTTTAGCACTTAGTTCAGGTCGCTTATACGAAGGCTGGAGGAAGGGGAAGATAGGGGCGTCGAGCCAATCTCTGGCTCCAGCTTTTCCTCCCTGATCTTGAAAAAAGCACGACTTAATATGGGAGAAGTCAAACCAGACTGAGCAACCGATCCCCAAAAAGAAATTTCTGATAAGTATTGTTACCTGTCGGTGATATGATTTTTAAGGGTCGAGTTGACCCATTCCAACAGTCTGGATCAGGTTCTTTTGTCTTGTGAGCTCGCCAGAATCTCCAGTTCAACCCCCAACCCCCGAAAATGCAGCCGAAGCTTCCGGCGGTCTTCCTCCGGAACCCGATTCATCCATGCAAGAGTATTACCAGCTCCAGCAGGATTTGTTGAAGGGAACTCTGATTCTAACAGGGATTATTTTTGGCTCTGTCTGGGTTTTTTATTCCCTTAACATCGCTCTTAATTACCTCATTGGAGCGTGCGTCGGTGTGGTTTACTTGAGAATGTTGGCGAGAAACGTCGCGCAGTTGGGCAGGGAAAAACAGAGTTTGGGCAGCACACGCCTTGCGCTCTTAGTTGGAGTAATTGTCGTTGCTTCACGACTGGAAGATTTGCAAATTATGCCGATCTTCCTGGGCTTCCTGACCTACAAGGCTGCTGTGATCTTCTACATGCTGAAAACCACCATCTTACCTGACTCTTAATAGACTCAGGACATCCTAGCACCCCTTAAGATACTGGGACATTTTTCGCATGGAAATGTTATACACGCTGAATGCCCTAAGCTCTTTTTCCCTGGCAGAGTTAGAGGTTGGCAAGCAGTTTTACTGGCACGTTGGCAATCTGGAGCTGCATGGTCAGGTTTTCCTGGTTTCCTGGTTCGTGATTGGCCTGCTGGTGAGTGCCTCCATCCTCGGAACTCGGAATATCCAGATGGTTCCAGGCGGTACTCAAAACCTGATGGAGTATGCGCTGGAGTTCATTCGTGACCTGGCGAAAGCCCAGATTGGGGAAAAGGAGTATCGTTCCTGGGTTCCGTTTATTGGAACGCTGTTTCTGTTTGTTTTCGTCTCAAACTGGTCTGGCGCACTGCTGCCCTGGAAGCTAATTCACATCCCTCAGGGCGAGTTAACTGCTCCAACCAGCGACATCAACACCACGATCGCGCTGGCGCTCCTGACGTCTCTGGCGTATTTCTACGCAGGATTTCGGAAGAAGGGATTGGGCTACTTTGGTAACTATGTCCAGCCCGTTCCGTTCATGCTTCCTTTCAAAATTATCGAAGATTTCACCAGGCCTCTCTCGCTCAGCTTCCGATTGTTCGGAAACATCCTGGCAGACGAGCTAGTGGTTGGGGTACTGGTTCTCCTGGTTCCGCTGTTTATTCCGCTGCCGGTCATGGCTCTGGGTCTGTTTACAAGCGCAATCCAGGCACTGATTTTCGCAACGCTGGCAGCCTCCTATATCGGCGAGGCAATGGAGGATCATCACGGTGAAGGGCATGAGGAACACTAGATTCCTCAGTTGAGGGATACCGCATATCCCGCTATCGAATGGTTTCGGCGATCGCTTTTAGAATTCATTTTGAGAATTCATCCGCGATGCTGAAGCTCGTATTGCAGCGTGAACAACGCTTACTTGGTTAGACCATATCTATCTAGTCGTTTTTGTACTGTAAGGCAAGGAAAAATCATGAATCCGACAATTGCTGCTGCTTCTGTTCTCGCTGCTGCTCTGGCTGTAGGTCTGGGCGCGATCGGTCCTGGCATTGGTCAAGGTAACGCCGCAGGTCAAGCTGTAGAAGGGATTGCTCGTCAGCCCGAAGCAGAAGGCAAAATTCGCGGTACGCTGCTGCTGAGCTTGGCGTTCATGGAAGCGTTGACGATTTACGGTCTGGTAGTTGCGCTGGTGCTGCTGTTCGCAAACCCCTTCGCGTAAGTCAACTAGGTCAATTTACTCTAGCGGAGGCACGACCCCCTTCGTGTCTCCCTTGATTCCCTTGACTTAAACCTCTCTATAATCTTTGTCGTTTGACCCCATTTGGGAACTGCGGGGCAATTTAACTATGATGCACTGGACTATCCTGCTGGCTGCTGAAGCGGCTGCCGAAGGAGGCAAGGGAGGACTGTTTGACATTGACGCGACGCTGCCACTCATGGCAGTTCAGTTTTTGATCCTGGTCGCGCTTCTCAATGCCCTCTTTTACAAGCCTCTGGGTAAGGCACTAGACGATCGAGAGAATTTTATTCGCACCAATCAGGCGGAAGCGCGTGAACGCCTGGCAAAAGCAGAGAATTTGGCAAAACAGTACGAGCAGGAGCTGGCAAGCACTCGCCGTCAGGCGCAGGCAGTAATTGCTGAAGCAGAAGCGGACGCTGAGCGAATTGCGGCTCAAAAAATGGCTGAAGCACAGCAGGAAGCTCAGGCGCAGCGCGAGCAGGCACAGGCTGAGCTAGACCACCAGAAGCAAGAGGCAATGCAATCACTTGAACAGCAGGTCGATTCGCTGAGCCATCAGATTCTGGAGAAGCTGTTAGGTACGCAGTCGGTGGGTTAATGGGGCGAGGTAGTTCTCTATGATAACCATGAGAAATTTATTTTTACTGACTGCTGAAGCGGAAGCGCACGGGTTTGGAATTAACTTCGACATTCTCGAAACCAACCTGATTAACTTAGCGATTATTATCGGCGTTCTCATCTACTTTGGACGGGGCTTCCTGGGTAAGACACTCTCCGAGCGTCGCGCCAACATCGAAAACTCGATCAAAGAGGCAGAGCAGCGCAAGCAGAAAGCTGCCTCAGCCCTGGCAGAACAGCAGCAAAAGCTGGCTCAGGCACAGCAGGAAGCCACTCGTATTCGCGCCGAGGCAGAGGAACGGGCAAAGGCAGCGCGGGAAGCCGTTCTGGTGCAGTCTGAGAAGGACATTCAGCGTATGAAAGCCGCCGCAGCCCAGGACTTGAACTCGCAGCAGGAACGAGTGATTGCTGAACTGAGACAGCGCATCGCAGATTTGGCGTTGCAGCAGGTTGAGTCCCGGCTTCGATCGGGTCTGAGCGATGAAACCCAGCAACACCTGATCGATCGCAGTATTGCTACGATAGGAGGCGCGTCATGAGGTCATCTTTAGTCTCTACAGAAATCGCAGAGCCTTATGCTCAGGCGTTAATGTCGATCGCACAGTCGCAGGATTTGGTCGATCGCTTTTCAGAGGATGCCAATTCTCTGCTAGCCGCCCTGAAAGAGTCTGACGATCTGAATCTGCTGCTGTCTAACCCCTTTTTCAAAGCGGATCAAAAGAAAGCAGTTCTGCGCCAGATCGCAGGCGATCAGCTTCATCCTTATCTGACCAATTTCTTGATGCTGCTAGTCGATCGCGGGCGCATTGTGTTTCTGCCGGAAGTCCTAAATCAGTTTAAGGAACTGGTGCGGAAGCTGAAGCAAACCGTACTGGCAGAAGTGACCTCTGCTGTTGAACTGAATGAAGGACAGCAGGAAGCAATCCGCGAGAAAGTGAAGGGCATGACTCAGGCGCAGCAGGTAGAGCTGGATATTCGCATCGACCCAGACTTGATGGGCGGCGTGATTATCAAAGTCGGCTCTCAAGTGGTGGATGCAAGTCTGCGCGGTCAATTGCGTCGGATTGGCGTGAAGCTGGGCAGCGTAGCTTAATCGCTCGTATTCCTTCAAGAACTGTTTAGGTTTGGCGGTTATTGCGTCTTTCGTTCTTAGTTAAAGCCGTTCTTAGTTGAACCATAGAGAGAAACACCAATGGCGATTAGTATTAGACCCGACGAGATTAGCAGCATTATTCGGCAGCAGATCGAGCAGTACGACCAGGATGTGAAAGTTTCCAATGTGGGAACCGTGCTTCAGGTTGGCGACGGTATTGCCCGCGTGTATGGTTTGCAGCAAGCAATGGCAGGCGAACTGCTCGAATTTGAAGATGGTGAAGTCGGTATTGCGCTCAACCTGGAAGAAGACAACGTGGGCGTGGTGTTGATGGGCGACGGTCTGGGCATTCAGGAAGGCAGCTCAGTTCGCTCCACGGGCAAAATTGCCTCGATTCCTGTAGGTGAAGCGATGATCGGTCGCGTCGTGAACGCACTGGCACGTCCGCTCGACGGTAAAGGCGAAATCCAAGCCTCTGAAAATCGCCTGATCGAATCCGGCGCACCGGGAATTGTCGATCGCCGCTCAGTTTATGAGCCGATGCAGACGGGGATTACCGCAATTGACGCGATGATTCCGATCGGTCGGGGGCAGCGTGAGCTGATCATTGGCGACCGTCAGACAGGCAAAACCACAATTGCCGTGGACACGATTCTGAACCAGAAGAGCGAGAACGTGATCTGCGTTTATGTGGCGATCGGTCAGAAGGCTTCGACCGTGGCTCAGGTGGTGGAAACCCTGCGCGAGCGAGGCGCACTCGACTACACGATCGTCGTCGCAGCAAACGCAAACGACCCGGCAGCTCTGCAATACCTGGCTCCCTACACGGGCGCGGCTTTGGCGGAGTATTTTATGTACAAGGGCAAAGCGACGCTGATTGTGTACGATGACCTTTCCAAGCAGGCGCAGGCATACCGCCAAATGTCGCTGCTGCTGCGTCGTCCGCCGGGCCGGGAAGCATACCCCGGAGACGTTTTCTATCTCCACTCCCGTTTGCTGGAGCGGGCTGCGAAGATGAGCGATGAACTGGGCGGCGGCAGTATGACAGCTCTACCGATCGTTGAAACCCAGGCAGGTGACGTATCGGCATACATTCCGACCAACGTGATTTCGATTACTGACGGCCAAATCTTCTTGACCTCGAACCTGTTTAACTCCGGTCAGCGTCCGGCGGTAAACCCCGGTATCTCGGTATCCCGTGTGGGTTCGGCGGCACAAACCAAAGCAATGAAGAAAGTTGCAGGTAAGGTAAAGCTGGAGCTGGCGCAGTTCGATGAACTTCAGGCGTTTGCTCAGTTCGCGTCTGACTTGGACAAGGCAACCCAGAACCAGCTCGCGCGCGGTCAGCGTCTCCGTGAGATTCTGAAGCAGCCGCAGTACTCGCCGCTTTCGGTAGCAGAGCAGGTTGCCATCATCTATGCTGGAATTAACGGCTATCTGGATGAAATCCCGACCAATAAAGTGACGAGCTTTGCGAAAGGTCTGCGCGACTATCTGAAGACGAGCAAGCCTCGCTACATGGAAATCGTCGGCAACGACAAGCAGCTTAACGACGAAGCTGAGTCCCTGCTGAAGGAATCGATCGCTGAATACAAGAAGACCTTCAGCGCCATGTAGGTCTGCCCAATAAAGGGCAATTCATACTTTGCAGTCAGTTGTTCCAGTCTGATAGTCCAGTCGGGATGGCTGACTGCTCTTTGAGGAACGAAAGATGCCAAACCTAAAAGAGATTCGCGATCGGATTCAGTCGGTCAAAAATACGCGCAAGATTACAGAAGCCATGCGTCTGGTGGCAGCTGCGAAAGTACGCCGCGCTCAGGAGCAGGTAATTGCTACCCGTCCCTTTGCCGATCGTCTGGCTCAGGTACTTTACGGACTGCAAACTCGTCTGCGGTTTGAGGATGTAACTCTGCCCCTGCTGCGTCAGCGAGAAGTGAGGACGGTAGGACTGCTGGTTGTTTCGGGCGATCGTGGCTTGTGCGGTGGCTATAATGCCAACGTGATCCGCCGAGCCGAAGCCCGTGCTAAAGAACTGAAGGCGGAAGGTCTGGACTATCGTTTTGTAATCATTGGTCGCAAAGCAAGCCAGTACTTTCAGCGTCGCGATCAAGTGATTGATGCAAGCTTCACTGGGCTGGAGCAGGTTCCCACAGCGGCTGAAGCGTCTAGCATTGCTGACGAACTGCTGAACCTATTTCTCTCAGAAACCGTCGATCGGGTAGAGCTAATCTACACGAAGTTTGTTTCGTTGGTGAGTTCTCGCCCGGTGGTTCAAACCCTGTTGCCTCTCGATCCTCAGGGCTTGGAAGCGCAGGATGACGAAATCTTCCGCCTGACCACTCGCAGTGGTGGTTTTGCAGTGGAACGGGAGAGAGTGGGAGCCAGTATGCTGCCTCCACTGCCTAGAGACATGATCTTTGAGCAAGACCCGGTGCAAATCCTGGATGCGCTGCTACCCCTCTACTTAAATAACCAGCTTCTCCGCGCCCTGCAAGAATCTGCGGCAAGTGAACTCGCTGCCCGGATGACGGCGATGAACAACGCCAGTGACAACGCGAAGGAACTGATTAAGACGCTGACGATCGGCTATAACAAAGCCCGTCAGGCTGCGATTACTCAGGAAATTCTGGAAGTGGTTGGCGGCGCAAACGCGCTGGGCTAAGCTGCAATTGATTGATGCTGAGCTAATTTGTAATACTGTCACCTCTGAGGCGGGATGTCCCGCCTTTTTTGTTTGCCTGTATCAAGTTACCCGACGCACAGAAGTGCCGGAATGCAGGATAATGGAAAAGTTTTATTGTATTTGTACCGAGCGATTTCAGACCAGCCATGCGGACTCATTATTGCGGAGAGCTTCGAGCCGGAAATGTCGGAGAGACAGTCACCCTATTTGGATGGGTCGATCGTCGCCGCGATCATGGGGGCGTGATTTTTGTGGATTTGCGCGATCGCACGGGAATCGCCCAGATTGTCAGCGACCCTGAGCGTACGCCCGAATCCTACAAAACTGCAGACGATCTGCGAAACGAGTACGTGGTAAAAGTTACCGGACGCATCAGCAAACGTCCGCCTGAGTCGCTAAATCCCCGCCTTCCGACCGGCGAAATCGAGATTTATGCCGACCAAATTGAACTGCTGAGTCCGGTTCGTAGGCAGCTTCCATTCCAGGTTTCGACTGCCGAGCAGGAATCGGTGCGGGAGGAACTGCGGCTGAAGTACCGCTATCTGGATTTGCGGCGGGAGCGGATGAGCCAGAATATTCAGTTGCGGCATCAAATTATCAAAGCCGTTCGCCGCTATCTGGAGGACGCAGAAGGCTTTATTGAGGTGGAAACGCCGATTCTGACGCGATCGACCCCCGAAGGTGCAAGAGATTATCTTGTCCCCAGCCGCGTGAATCCGGGTGAGTTTTTCGCGCTCCCCCAGTCGCCTCAGTTGTTCAAGCAGCTTTTGATGGTGTCGGGACTCGATCGCTACTATCAAATTGCGCGATGCTTTCGCGATGAGGACTTACGGGCAGATCGTCAGCCGGAGTTCACCCAGCTCGATATGGAAATGAGCTTTATGAACCAGGAGGAGATCCTGGAACTGAACGAGAAGCTGGTCTGCTCAATTTTTAAGCAGGTGAAAGGGATTGATCTCCCGCGTCCATTTCCTCGATTAACCTACCAGGAGGCAATGGATCGCTACGGCTGCGACAAGCCTGACACGCGCTATGGGCTGGAACTGGTCGATGTCTCTGACCTGATGAAAGACTCTGGCTTCAAAGTCTTTTCGGGTGCAGTGGCAAGCGGGGGCATTGTGAAAGTGCTGCCCATCCCGGGCGGGAATGATGCCTTTTCAAATGTGCGAATCAAGCCGGGCGGTGATTTGTTCAACGAAGCAACCAGCATGGGCGCAAAAGGACTGGCATACGTGCGAGTGCGGGACGGCGGCGAGATTGATACGATCGGCGCAATTAAAGACAACCTCACCGAGGATCAAAAAACCGAGTTGCTTCAGCGCACTAGCGCACAGCCTGGGCATCTGCTGCTGTTTGGAGCCGGAGATGCGCCCACGGTGAATAAGACACTCGATCGCCTGCGCCAGGTGACTGCCCGTGAACTGAATCTGGTGGATTCTACTAAACTCAACTTGCTCTGGATCACTCACTTCCCGATGTTTGAGTGGAACGCGGACGAAAATCGACTGGAGGCACTGCATCACCCGTTCACCGCCCCCTTTCCAGAAGATGCCCACGATCTGAAAACGGCTCGTGCTGAGGCATACGATCTGGTCTTCAATGGGTTTGAAATCGGTG
Source organism: Leptolyngbya sp. ST-U4 (assembly GCF_039962215.1). Taxonomy (NCBI): domain Bacteria; kingdom Bacillati; phylum Cyanobacteriota; class Cyanophyceae; order Leptolyngbyales; family Leptolyngbyaceae; genus Leptolyngbya; species Leptolyngbya sp. ST-U4. Next base: position 380,195 of record NZ_JAMPKZ010000001.1, on the reverse strand, counting down.
GTGGCAGTCTGCGGATTTATCAGCTCGATATGCAGCAGCAGGTGTTTGAGACGATCGGTTTATCGACCGAAGAAGCGCACGAAAAATTTGGCTTTTTGCTGGAAGCGTTTGAGTACGGCACACCGCCTCACGGGGGAATTGCTTACGGAGTCGATCGCCTGGTAATGCTGCTTGCGGGAGAAGAGTCAATCCGCGACGTGATGGCATTCCCGAAAACGCAACAGGCAAAATGCCTCCTCACAAATGCGCCTTCCGAAGTGGATACCAAACAGCTTAAGGAACTGCATATTGCCACAACGGTAAAGCCTAAGGTCTGATAATTAGGAATTAGCCTTCAGCCGATCGAACGATAGGATGAGTTGGGCGTAACGTATTAAGAACAGGAAGCGATGGGTCAGGCGATGCGGAAAGGTTTTCTTATGCCGTCATTAACCTGTTGCCTAATTCCCTCGAATTGATGCGTTACGCTGTGCTGACCCATCCTGTGCAAGAGCGATGCGACAGACAGGGGAGGCAATATTATAGATTTGAGGTTCGGGAAGCTAGCCCTGACTTCGATACCCTTGTGCTAGTCGATCGGGCGAAACGCCTAGAAAATACCCGGCAATCATCGCTTGATTAATCAGGGTAGTTTTAGCCACACCCAGTTTCTGCCAGCGTCGCCCAGAAGTCACGACTGAAGCAGGGGCAATGCGGATTTTGCCCTGTTGACGCAATCGCAGCACTAACTCAAAATCTTCCATAATGGGCATTTGGGGAAAGCCGTCGATTTCGTAGAACGTTGAGGCTTTTAGAAAAATTCCCTGGTCGCCATAGGGCATTTGCAGCAGCTTCGATCGCCGATTAACGCCCCACTCTACCAGCCGCAGTCCTGTTCCCTGTCCTTTGATTTGCAGTTGGAACGCTCCGGCGATCGTCTCTGGCTGAGCTAAAGTTTGCCTCACCAGAGCAGGAAAGCCAGCCGGAAGTTGGGTATCGGCATGAAGAAACAGCAAGTTCTCGCCAGTTGCCAGCTGTGCTCCAAGATTCATTTGTATGGCGCGATTCCGGGGGGCAGAAATCACAGGAATCTCCAACGCTTGAACTTGAGCGATCGTATCGTCTTCACTTTTGCCGTCAATCACCAGGATTTCGATCGCTTCCTCGCCACAAGCTTGCCGCAGATTGTGTAGCGCGGATTGAATCGATCGCCCTTCGTTCACTGCCGGAATAATGACCGATAATGGCGCAGTTTTTGCCTTTGCCCGATGCCAAATCGGTAAATCTTCCGGGTAGTCGATATCGCTCAGTTCATCTAAATCGGCAATCTTCAGGTTCAGGTGTTCGGCGATCGTCACCGTTTGCCGCAGCACTGCAGCTGTACCCCAGTTAATATCCTTAAATAATTCTGGGATTAACCGCTTCATGCCGATCAGATAATAGCCGCCATCGGTTGCTTTGCCCAAAACGAGATCGTGCGATTGGAGTTGATTGTATGCCTCTGTGAGGCGATCGGCATCTAAGCCGGGGCAGTCTGTGCCGATCGCGAGAACTTTCTCACACCCTTGGGCAAAGGCATTTTGGAAGGCTGCGATCAGCTTCACTCCTAAATCACCCTCGACCTGCGGAGAATAGAACCAATCTGAGCCAAGCCAACTGCTAATTTGCTGAAGTTCGCCTGCTTCAGAGCTTGCCGCATAGCAAATCTCCGCCGCGCATTTTTCTGTTTGAACGACTACCCCTTCAGGAAACTGCGAAGCAATCGGCTTTACTTGCCTTAGCGTATGCTCGGTCATTTGACGCTGAAGTAAGGCGGCTCCTTCGGCTCCTAGCGCGGGAATAAGGCGGGTTTTCGCTTTGCCGGGAACAGGGTAACGAGTGAAGATCAGCAGGCGATTGGCAGTACGTTGCGCGTGGTCAGAAGAAATCAAGAGATTGACCGGAGAATTACTTTTTGACTTTAGACGATCGAACTCATTGAAAGCCAGGGCGATCGCTGAAACAAAAGCTTAGAGAATGTTTGAACCTTTAGGATTGTCTCTCCGAGCTACTCTCTAGCTTCCTTTGGGAAAAACCCAGCCTCCTTCAGGATTCAAAGTCCCAAAGTTAGAGGATTTAGAAGGCAATGCAGGACTTTACCTTGTTCAACTTTCCGCTAAACCTGCACTTCTGCCATCGCCGCTCGAACGCGCTCCACGTCACCCCGGCGATACATCCAGGTTCCGTCTTTTTTATTGCGACCGACAAAGCGGGCTTTCACTTGAGCCAGGTCTAGCTGTTGCTGTGCTTCGGTGGGGGAACAGTTGAGCACAACGGCAGCGTATTTGAGCGGCATCCACTGACGGTAAAATCGGGCAATCAGCACATCGTCCGACTCGTTCAAAATTTCCTGCATGAGTCGCTTCAGCAGGAGCCAACAAGCCAGTGTATCCGCTTCGGCGCGGTGCGATCGTCCCACGTCAAACTGAAAATGTTCGACCAGTTTCGGCAAGCTACGTGACGGCAAATCAGGCAGCATCAGGCGAGAGAGCTGCACCGTGCAAAGCTGCTCTTCTTTTGGCTTCTCAAACACAGTTTCCAATCGATCGAACTCCGATCGCAGAAACCCATAGTCGAAGCTGAGATTATGAGCGGTGAGAATGCCCTGGCTCAGCAGGGGGAGGAAATTGGGAAGCACCTCCGCGGCGACCGGGGCAGCATTCACCATCGACTGCGTAATTCCGGTGAAGCGCACAATGCGATCGGGAATTCGAGTCTGGGGATTAATCAGGCTGGTTCGCTGCTCTAGAATACCGTCTGCTAACGTCGCGTGAATTACAGAAACTTCGGTCACGCGATCGCCGCGAGAAAACCGTCCAGTGGTTTCAACATCCACCACCGTAAAAATCTGCTGACTCATTTGACGGTAGCTTTGAAGCAGTTCGATCGATCGCACCAGGATTCTCCTTTTGGCTTTGCAGCGAGGTTTACGGTAGAAAGGTTCTTATGCCAATTTCTAAAAGTCGTAGGGCAGATTCTGGCAGGCAGTTAACCTTAACTATCATCGCAAAAAGTCAAGCAAAGCCGATCGCATCACCTCTACGGGAACCGATTGCTTGAGCCAGAGCTGAAGGGCGACTGCTCCCTGCTGCACGAGCATTTCTAATCCGTCGATCGCTACACAGCCCTGAGCCGCTGCTTGTTGAAGAAATTTTGTCGGCCGGGGTGTGTAAATCAAGTCATAGGCGATTGCGCCAGCAGGTAATTTTTCCAGCAGGGCGGGATCGATCGGAGAGCGGTCAGCATCGGGAGCCATACCAATGGGCGTGGTATTGACAAGTAGGTTTGCCTGGGATAACCGATCGGGAAGTTCCTGCCATTCGGCAACGAAGAGATGAGCGGAGACGGGGTGATCCTGCCAGCTCTGCCAGAAAGTCTTAAGCTTTTGCCGATCGCGCCCAACGACATGGATTTGACGACAGCCAATTTGATAACAGCCCGCAACGACTGCACGAGCCGCCCCGCCATTGCCTAGAATGAGGGCGGTTGCTTCTGCCCAGTTTTGGGACTGGAGCGGCGCAAGGAATCCATCGAGGTCGGTGTTTGTACCATACCAGCCGGATGCAGTGCGGCAAACAGTGTTGACAGCCCCGATCGCCTTTGCCGTTTCCGATATCTCGTTGAGTAGCGGCATGATTGCCTGCTTATGCGGAATGGTCACGCTAAAACCTTGAAGCCCGATCACCTCGAAGCCATCCAGGGCACGCCGGAGATTGATTGGGTCGATCGGAAACGGCAGGTAAACATAATCCACTCCCAGAGCAGCGATCGCAGCATTATGCATGACGGGAGAGAGGGAGTGTTCGATTGGATGTCCAATCACACCAAGCAGTTTGGTTTTACCAGTAATCATGAAACGGTTAGGTGAGGTAATCATTCGGCAACTATACAGAAGGCAAGAAACAAAACAGGCAGATCGGAAATCTGTGCCAAAATCAAGGAGTGACGGGCGTTAGGTCGATGATGCTGGAGCAGTTGCTACAAGAGCGATACAAAATTATCGCAGTCTTAGAAGCGGGTGGCTTCGGGCAGACCTACCTGGCAGAAATGCTGATGGGCGAAAATCCATCATCGCAGAATCAAACTCTTTGCGTTATCAAGCAGTTTAAGCCTAGCAATACTGACAATCATTTTTTAGAAACCGCTCGTCGCCTGTTCAGAAACGAAGCAGAAATTCTGAGACGACTGGGAGAACATCCGCAGATTCCCACGTTTATCGATTTCTTTGAAAAAGAGGGCGAGTTTTTTCTGGTTCAGGAATTTATTGAGGGTAAGTCTCTCAGCCGAGAACTGCTCGATCGCCCTTGGACAGAAGCCGAAGCGATCGCCTTTTTGCACGATATCCTGGATGTGATTGAATTTGTCCACAACCATAACGTAATTCACCGGGATATTAAGCCTGCCAACCTGATTCGGCGAATGGAGGACGGCAAGTTTGTTCTGATTGATTTTGGCGCGGTCAAGGAAATTCAGTCCCAGCTCCGCAATGATCCAGAACGATCAGCTCTCACGGTTAGCATTGGTACACCGGGCTATACGCCTGCCGAGCAGCTTGCAGGTAAACCGCGCTATTGCAGCGACCTATACGCACTGGGCATGACAGTTATTCAGGCACTTACTGGCTGTCAGCCCACCCAAATGACAATGGATAGCGATAGCGGTGAGTTGGTTTGGTCGTCGCCCCTGATCAGCCCCGGTTTTAAGGCGGTTCTCACGCGTTTAGTGCGCTATTATTTCAGCCATCGCTATCAGTCTGTTGCAGAGCTGCGGCAAGCCTTGGCGCACATGGCAGATGCTTCTTTCAAGGAGGAGCTTTTCGAGTTTGATTCGTCTGAGCAGACCATGCTGCCCTCTGCCTTGCTCGCAGACTCTTATTTATCCGACTATTCCAGGGGTGGAACAGCTCTGCACGGCTCAAGTGGCTACTATCGCTATGTACCTCGCGATGCCCAGCAAACCTGGCGCAATCGACTGCGCTCTGGCTGGAAACTTTTCCTGGCAACAACGCTCACCGTTACGGGGCTGATTGCCGGAGCTGAGCATCTGGGCTGGCTACAAACCCCTGAACTCGCGGTTTACGATCACCTGATGCGCTTGCGTCCTGATCCCGGCACTGATCCCCGGCTGCTCACGGTTGAGATCACAGAAGCCGATTTGCAAAAGCTTCAGCGTGCTACGCCATCGGATCGTGATATGGCACAGGTCATTCAAAATATTGCCGCCGCAAATCCCCGCGTGATTGGCATGGATCTCTATCGCGAACTGCCGCAGGAACCTGGTCATGCCGAACTGATGCAGCAGCTTCAGCAAACGGGAACGATCGCAATTATGAAGTTTGGCGATCGGGGCACGATCGAAATTCCGCCGCCGCCCAGTTTACCCCCAGAGCAGGTTGGGTTTAACGATCTGCTGATCGATCCAGATAATGTGGTGCGTCGCAGCCTTTTGTTTGGCTCAGTGCCGCAGGGAACCTACCCCTCGTTCGCCCTGCAGGTCGCGCTGAAGTATTTGGCTGCTCAAAGCATCCAGCCGCAAGCTAGCCCTAATTTCCCGCCTGATGCCGCAGTAATGCAAATTGGCAAAACTGATTTTGTTCCACTTGAGCACAGTTTTGGCGGCTATCAGAGCAATGAAGTGGCTGAAGGCTATCAGATGTTGCTGAACTATCGATCGCCTCAACGTCCGACGCAAACTGTTTCCTTTACCGATGTACTTGAAGGCAGGCTTGACCCAACCCTGGTTAAGGACAAAATTATCCTGATTGGCACAACGGCTCCTAGCGGCAAAGATTTGTTTTATACGCCTTTCAGCGCCGGGACAGCAACCGAGCATCAAATGGCAGGCGTAACGGTTCATGCTCAAATTGTTAGCCAAATTTTGAGCAGTGTGCTGGATGAGGTTTCGCTATTTCGCACGCTACCCGATTGGGGCGAAATTCTTTGGATTGGAGGCTGGGCAGCGATCGGCAGTGTCTTGCTCTGGACAGTACGCCATCCGCTTAAACTAGGGGCAGGTATCCTGATTGGTTTGGGCACGATCGCTGGAGCCAGCAGTGTTGCGTTTATTTACTACCTGTGGATTCCTGGTGTTGCACCCACGCTCGCCTTTGTAGTAGCCGGAATTGGGACGATTGCTTATCGGACTGCCAGAAACCAGATTGCAGATGCTTCCTACTCGATCATTCATGATGCCAACGCTCCAACTCAGCCCCTAAGTCAAACGAAGCGTTAGCGGGCGAAAGTTTGCAGGGTGTAGGGCAATTTGCGAATTACCTTTGCAGGCTACCTTAAATCCTATTTCCATTCACCAATGCCGAAACAAGAAAGAATGCAAGAAATAAGAGACGATCGGCATTAAAAAAGGGGCACTCAGCCCCCTTAAATTTGACTCGAATTGAGTTTGTATCGTATTTTTAGCCACCGATCTGGAAGTTGGTAGGTCCTTGATAGCCCGACGCCTCAGCAAGCTGCTGGAGGGTTTGGGTTCCAGAAAGCTTTTTACCGTTAACTTCCCAGGTCGGATAGCCCTCAATCTGCTGGGCTGTGCAAAGATCAGGCTGAGCATTTTGCCCGTCAGGAGCGCACTCCACATAGGTCACTTCTCGCCATGCCTGCTGACCAAAAAGCTGTTTTTGGTCGTGGCAGTGCGGACACCAGTATGCGCCGTACATCTTCGCGTTGATGCTCTTCAAATGCCTTGCCAGCGCAATTTCTGCCTGACCAGATGTGGAAGTAATTGCCGGACCCGATTGACTGGATGCGTCAGCCGTCGCAGAACCGCCTACGTTGGCATACACGCCCAGCGTCCCCACAATCGTTACCATTGCCACAATAATTCCCGTAAACAATAGCTGCCCGACATCATCCCAGGCGCGACCCAGTAGCGTCAGCACAAATAGTGTCAGCGCGAACAGTGCCGAGGCAATGCAGTAGTAGCAAATCCCCCCTGCTCCATAAACAGCAACAAACTGGCTCGCCATGATGTACATCAGATAGCCGCTAAACACCAGCATCGCAGTTGAGCCGATGAACAACAGCAGCCAGGTCCAGTTCTCAAGTGTTGCTCGAAGCGGCTTATTCTGATCAGGATTCACAGTTAGCGGAGCTAGAGCAAACCCTGCAATTCCGATGTATGCCAGCAGCCCAAATAGCGAAAGCGGTACACCAAACACATAGGCATAGGGGCTGGATAAAACCTGCTCACAGCCACTCGTCGGACAGGCAGCTTCTCCGCCAAACAGTTTCGTTGCAGTAATGTATCCCGTGTTGAGTGCACCCAGGATCGCAACAGCGGCAATTAATAGACGCGAATTGCGGTGAATCCAGGGAGCTTGACGGCGACGACTACTCATAGAACCCCTTCTCGATCGTGTCACTTGCACCAAACCTACTCAACTTGACTCATCCATTTTGGCTCAATCTGTTAAGGATGAGTCTGAATTTGTCAAGGATTTTCTCTAAGAACGTACAGGCATTGAGGAAACGGTTTGAGCCGACCCCTTCGCTGTCAGGCTGCGCTGCATTGCCTCGACAAACTGACTGACGCGGATTGGGTCAATCGGCTGATCAATTTGTCCCCGCCGCTTGAGCGAACTGGAGACGATGACGCCATCAGCTGCCTGAATCAGGCGAGGAATATTTTCCCAATTCGCGCCGCTGCCAATAAACACAGGCGTACCGTTTGCTGCTGCACTTGCTAGCTCCAGATCTTCCAGACTAGGGGGGCTTCCCGTTGCCCATCCAGATAGAATCACGCCGTCGGCTAAGCCGCGATCGATTGTCTCCTGCACCGCAGTGGTCAAATTTGGAGAACCCAGGGGACGAGCGTGTTTCACCAGCACATCCGCTAGAATCTTGACATCGCTGCCCAATTCCCGCCGATAGCGCAAAAGCTGGTGTGCCTGTCCTTCAATCAAGCCCTGATCCGTTGCCATCACCCCAGTCAGCACATTGACGCGAATAAAGTGTGCCTGAACGCAGGTTGCGATCGCCATTGCGCTTAGAGCGTCGTTTCTCAGAACGTTGATGCCGATCGGCAGCGTCACCAGATTCATGAGTCGCTGCACGACCAGACTCATCGCGCTCACTGTCGCCGGATTAACCGTATCTTTAGGAAAGGGCGCATCAAAAAAGTTTTCAACGATAATGCCATCAACCCCGCCCGATGCCAGAGCAGTCGCTTCCTGTTCTGCACGATCGATAACGGCTTTGAGGCTGCCTCCCCATCGGGCAGAAGTGGGCAGCGGCAGTAAGTGAACCACACCGATGATGGGATTGGCTGTCTTAAAAGTCTGTAATAAGTCCACAGGTCTTTGCTAAATCCGGACTCGGCGGAATAGAAGGCATAGAAATGGCGCGAGTTACTGCGCCCCATAGACTTACTTTAACAGCCAATTGAGCCTCAAACGGGAACTCTCCTCAGAACGAGCAAAGTTTGAGATTCGCGTTAACAAATTGAAATCTATCTATGTTAAGATTATTATCAGATACAGATTCGCTACGCGATTGCAATTCACGGCGTACGCGCATTGCTCTAGTTGCAGGTTCAGCTTTACTCATCCGTTCTTTTCTCTGCGATTCAACTCATTTGTGCAGAGGACGCGCTAGGATAGTGAAGGCGATTTAGTTGCTTCTAGATCAAGTGTACAGGGAGGCAAACGTCCAGTCCGTTGATGACGCGATCGCCACACTCGCTGCTAAGACTGTTCTGTTTGTCTTAACTTACCACCTGTCTCACCTATACGGATAACTGCATGGGCGAAAAGCCAACCATTGCAATCACTCATTTGGGTTGCGAGAAAAATCGAATTGACTCAGAGCACATGCTCGGTCTGCTGGTTCAGGCAGGCTATCAGGTAGATTCCAACGAGGAGCTTGCCGATTACGTCATTGTTAACACCTGTAGCTTTATTCAGGCCGCCAGGGAGGAGTCTGTCCGTACACTGGTTGAACTGGCAGAAGCAAATAAAAAAGTTGTAATCACAGGCTGCATGGCGCAGCATTTTCAGCAGGAATTGCTCGATGCTCTCCCCGAAGCGGTGGCGATCGTGGGAACAGGTGACTATCACAAGATAGTGAATGTGATCGAGCGTACGGCATCCGGTGAACGGGTGAAGGAAATCTCGCAGGAGCCGACCTTTATCGCTGACGAAACGATGCCCCGCTATCGCACCACGACAGAAGGCGTTGCCTATCTTCGGGTTGCCGAAGGCTGTGACTATCGCTGTGCATTTTGTATTATTCCCCATCTCCGTGGTAATCAGCGATCGCGTTCGATCGAGTCGATCGTGGCAGAGGCTCAGCAACTTGCCTCAGAAGGTGTCCAGGAAATCATCCTGATTTCTCAAATCACCACGAACTACGGACTGGATCTCTATGGCGAGCCCAAACTTGCGGAACTACTGCGGGCACTGGGTAAGGTCGAAATTCCCTGGATTCGGATGCACTATGCCTATCCGACTGGACTAACTCCCAAGGTCATTCAGGCGATTCAGGAAACGCCAAACGTGTTGCCCTACCTTGACTTGCCGCTTCAGCATTCCCACCCGGAAGTGCTGCGGACAATGAATCGTCCCTGGCAGGGTCAGGTGAATGACGGCATTATCGATCGCATTAAAACTGCTTTGCCCGACGCAGTCCTTCGCACGACCTTTATTGTCGGCTTTCCTGGCGAAACGGACGAGCATTTTGAGCATCTGCGGCAGTTTGTGCAGCGGCATGAGTTCGATCACGTTGGCGTGTTCACTTTCTCCCCTGAAGAAGGAACCCCGGCTTACACTCTGTCAAACCAGCTTCCCCAAGAGGTGATGGACGATCGCCGAGATGCCATCATGACCCTTCAGCAACCGATTTCTCTCCGGAAGAATCGAGCTGAAATCGGCAAGGTTGTTGATGTTTTAATCGAACAGGAAAACCCTGACACTGGGGAACTCGTCGGGCGATCGGCTCGTTTTGCCCCCGAGGTTGATGGGTTGGTTTATGTCCAGGGTGAAGCGCGGCTGGGGACGATCGTTCCCGTTGTGATTGCAGATGCTGATGTGTATGACCTTTACGGTCGTGTCGCAGATCCGACAACCCAACTCCGAGGCGCGTTCGATCGTGTCTCTGTTCATCGTTAATTTCCTATTTCAAATTTCAAACTTCTAAAGTCTTAAGGAGTCTTAATGACGCTTTCTTTCAACGGCTTAGGTCTATCAGAGGCAGGAGTTCGCCATCTCGAAAAGGCAGGATTCACCGTTCCCACTACGATTCAGGCGCAGGCAATTCCCCATCTGCTCTCCGGGCGAGATGTGGTCGGTCAGGCGCAAACGGGAACAGGTAAAACCGCTGCTTTCTCGCTGCCTCTGCTAGAGCGCATTGATTTAAATAACGGAGCAGTGCAAGCTCTCATCCTTACCCCGACCCGTGAACTGGCACTTCAGGTTTACCAGTCAATTCGGTCATTGAACCACGATCGCCGTCTGCACGTTCTGCCTATTTATGGCGGACAGGCGATCGATCTGCAAATTCGTCGGCTTCAGCGCGGTTGTCAGATTGTGGTGGGTACGCCCGGTCGCGTGCTGGATTTGCTGAAGCGAGGCGACCTGAACCTGCGGCAGCTTAGCTTCCTGGTGCTGGATGAAGCCGACGAAATGCTGAACATGGGCTTTATCCAGGACGTTGAAAGAATTCTCAGCCAGGCTCCGGCGGAGCGGCAGACCGCTTTCTTTTCCGCCACGATGGAACCCTCGATTCGGGAACTGGCAACGAAGTTTTTGCGATCGCCCGTCACCGTCACGGTTGAGCAGCCTAAAGCGGCTCCCACCCGGATTAATCAGATTGCCTACATCGTTCCGCGAGGCTGGACCAAGGCGCGTGCCTTGCAGCCTATCCTGGAAATGGAAGACCCGGAATCGGCACTCATCTTTGTCCGTACCCGGAAGGCTGCGGCGGAGCTGACACGCCAACTCCAAGCAGCAGGTCACAGCGTTGATGAATATCACGGCGATTTGAGCCAGTCTCAGCGGGAGCGGCTTTTGCTGCGGTTCCGTCAGCGTCAGGTACGCTGGGTTGTAGCCACTGACATTGCGGCACGAGGTCTGCACGTTGAAGATCTTACTCATGTCATTAACTACGACCTACCTGACAGTGTCGAAAGCTATGTTCACCGAATCGGACGTACCGGACGCGCAGGCAAAGAAGGGACAGCAATTTCGCTGATTCACTCGCTTGACAAGCGCAAGCTGCGGGACATCGAGCATCACATTCGCCAACGCTTAGAAATAGGTACGATCCCCACTCGTGCTCAGATCGAAGCCCGCCACCTGGAAAAGCTGCAAGGTACTTTGCGCGAAGCCCTCGCTGGCGAGCGGATGGCATCCTTCCTGCCGATCATCGCTCAGCTGGCTGAAGAGTTTGAGCCAAACATGATCGCGGCGGCTGCGTTGCAAATGGCGTACGATCAGATTCGCCCAAGCTGGATGCGCGTCGATCAGGGTTATGTCGAGGAGCCGATCGTTGACGAACCCAGACCGCGCCGTGGTCCGAGAAATGATTCTCGCCATGATTCTCGTCCGGATGGTCATCGTTCAAAGCCGATCAAGCGCAAGTCTCCAGTACCGTCGAAGTCCTAGTATTAAAGGCTAAGCAGTGAGTTTGATCGCAAGACTCACTGCATTGGCAAATTCTTCAATTTTCACAGGGTGCGTTCCGGCGTACCCTTCTTTAATTTAGTTTTGAGCTTAGAAACTGCCCACCCACACCCACAAATTTCGGCAAAACCTGCCCTCATTCACCCCTTCATCCACCATCCATCCCCACCATTCACCCTTCCGCCTTATTCCCTCACCCCCTCACTTCTCCTGCTGCCATCGCCAGTTATACCGATTCCATTCATAAATGCCTTGAATCTCGTATTCCAAGCCGTTCTCGAAGCGAACAGTGCAGCTTGCGTGAGATAGGCTACCGTCCTGCCGTAAACCAATGACTGTGCAAGGAATCCATTCGCGGCTGCAAGGTCCGTTTTCCTGCACCCATTCCCACAGCCCATTAGAGACTTCGATTCGATCGCCCACCCTGAGCGCAATCGCTGCTTCGTCAGCATAGGCGGCAATATGAACTGGCTGAATCTGCTCTAGCCAGGCAAGCCCGTACTCGGTGCGAACAAACTGAATTTCTCCAGAGTTTTGCTGTTGTAGCCAGTCATTTAAGAGCTGAGCTTTCCACGCTCGGTTCTGTTGATTCTGCTCCTTGATATAGCGCAGAAGCGTGCGCCGCTGTTCTGGCGTGAGATTATCCAGGGGATTTGTAGAGGCAACTGACCGATCGGTTCGCTGGGACTCGGTTTGTTCACCCTGAGTCAATTTATCGAGCAGGGCCCGCAGCAAAATCTCCTGCTGAATTGGATCAAGAGGGCATCCGGCAGCAAGGCATTCGCCAAAGGCAAGCCGCAAGGCAGCTTCTATCTCTGTTGGGGACATCCCACACACCCTCCCGTCTGAAACGCTTAACTTTTACTTAATCCGGTTTTGGGGATTGATCTCAACCCAGTACAGGATAACGGTATGCTAATTTTTATAAAGATTTTGTTAATTCAATTAACCTCACACGTTATGAGCTTGGAGATCCCGGAGTCGATCAAGGTTTGGAGCCAGTTTGGACATCCTGTGCTGATGTGGGTGCTGTTTGCTGCCACTGTCTATGCCGCTTATCTTGGCTTTCAGTGGCGACGTGCCCGCACTGCAACAGGCGACGAGAAAAAAGAACTGTTGAAGGGTCGGTACAACATTCGACATCATCAGTACGGGGCAGTGCTGCTGTCGCTGATGGTGATTGGGACGATCGGCGGAATGGCAGTGACCTATATTAACAACGGTAAGCTATTTTTCGGTCCTCATTTGCTCGCAGGGCTGGGAATGACGGGGCTGATTGCAACTTCCGCTTCGCTCACGCCGTTTATGCAGAAAGGGCAGGACTGGGCACGAGTTACACACATTGCGCTGAACGTGGTGCTGGTAGCTCTGTTTGGCTGGCAGGCTGTGACGGGAATGCAGATTATGCAGCGAATTTTGGAGCGGATGGCAGGCTAATCATTAAATTTTCTGGATTTTCAGAATTCTGGGAATTTTGGGGATTTGAACAGTCCGAAATTTACGAGGGGTAGGTTTGACAGTGATATGCTGTCTGGAGAAACCTACCCTTTTTGCTGGTTTTTGTCCAACAAGAGGTGGATGGCAAGGTTTAGAGGTTCTACATTGCCCCAGCTTTCCTAAGAATCGGGAACTAGGGGGCAGTTCACAGCCATCGTTGTTCAAACCTTCTCCAATCTCCTGAATTGAGCTTAGGCGAATCTGTGAGACAAACCAATGCAGGACGAAATCTTGAAAGATGAAATTCTAAAAAAAGAGCAGGAATTTCACGATCGCTGGGCCTCCCTGATCGATGTCGAGGGCATTCGGGTTCGGGATTATTTTGAAGCTTGCACTGCTCCTGAAAATCGGTTTATTCTTCAGCAGATCGGGAACGTGCGGGGTAGATTGCTGCTCGATCTGGGCTGCGGAGCCGGGGAAAACAGCGTTTATTTCGCCAGTCGCGGAGCGCGTTGCGTGGCATCAGACTATTCGCCAGGAATGGTGGAGGTGGCGTTAAAGCTGGCGCAGTCGAATGGGGTGGCGATCGAGGGGCGAGTCATTAACGCGATGGCGATCGATTATCCCGATAATACATTTGACATTGTGTATGCCTCGAATCTGCTGCACCACATTCCGAATCCGAAGCTGACGATTCGAGAAATTCATCGAGTGCTTAAACCGGGTGGGGTAATGTGCTTTTGGGACCCGTTAAAGCATAATCCTGTAATTAATGTGTATCGGCGAATGGCAACCAAAGTGCGAACCGAGGACGAAACGCCATTGGATATCAATCTGGTTCGCTTTATTGATGATTTGTTTGGTCGAACGATCTACGATACGTTTTGGATTGCAACGCTGTGGATTTTTCTTCAGTTTTATCTGATTGAAAAAGTCCACCCGAACTCCGAACGCTACTGGAAGAAAATCATTATTGAGCATCAGCGACTTCAGAAGACGTACGATCGCCTGGAAAAAATCGATCGCCTTCTCAAGCAAATTCCCGGCATGAAGCGGTTTGCCTGGAACCTGGCAGTTGTCGCCATTAAGTAAGTGCTATTCAGTTTGCCGTCAAGTAAGTGCTATGGCTCCCAGATACTCCCTGGTTGTGCCGATTTACAACGAGGAAGAAAACATTGCTGAGCTGTATCGCCGCTTGAGCGGTATGGTGCAATCCCTGGACGGGGAAGCCGAGTTTATTTTAATTAATGACGGCAGCCGCGATGGATCGCTCTATTTGCTGCGAGAACTGCACCAGCAAGATTCGCGAGTGTGCTATCTCAGCCTTGCCCGCAATTTTGGGCATCAGATTGCTGTCACTGCCGGACTCAATTTTGCGCGAGGAGAGGCGATCGTGGTGATGGATGCCGATTTGCAAGACCCGCCTGAACTAATCCCGCAGATGGTCGATCGCTGGCAGCAGGGCTATCAGGTTGTATATGCACAGCGTACCCAAAGACGGCGTGAAAACTGGCTGAAGCGGCTGCTGGCATTTGGTTTCTACCGTGTGCTGCGCCACCTTGCCGATGTTGAAATTCCGACGGATACAGGCGATTTTTGCCTGATGGATCGTCAGGTCGTTGCTCTACTGAATGCTATGCCCGAACGCAATCGCTATATTCGCGGCTTACGCGCCTGGACAGGATTTCGCCAAACGGCAATTTTATTTGAGCGCGACCCACGCTACGCCGGAAAGGAAAAATACACCTTTGGCAAATCGCTGGCACTGGCAATCAACGGCTTGGTGTCTTTCTCCAGGGTGCCATTGCGGATTGCCACCTATTTGGGATTAGCGGCGGCGGCAGTGTCCCTGCTGATGGCAGTGCTAGTGCTGTACTGGCGACTATTTGCGCCAAACTCACCCCTGACAGGATTTGCTGCCATTACCGTGGTCATATTTTTCCTGGGAGCGGTTCAGCTTATTTGTATCGGTATTCTGGGCGAATATATCGGGCGAATCTATGAAGAAGTAAAAGGCAGACCGCTTTATACGCTGGCAGAAATTGGAGGATTTCAGCAGAAATAACAAGGCTTGATCGAGTAAGTCAAACGACCTAAACCTTTGCTTCGGTTAGCGACTTCAGATATTCGGTGTTAACGCCCGATTCGCGCACCAGAGCAATTTTTCCAGTCCGCGCAATTTCGCGAATGCCAAAACGACTCAGCGTTTGCTGAATTGCCACAATCTTGCCCGGATCGCCTACCACTTCCAGAGTCAGCGCGTCTTCACCCACATCCACAACCCGTGCCCGGAAGATCTGCGATAGCTCAATGATTTCCGATCGATTTGAGCTGGTTGCATTTACCTTTAGCAGCATGAGTTCTCGCTCTACGCAGGGATCTTCAGTAATATCCTGCACCTTGATCACATTAATTAAGCGATAAAGCTGCTTTGTCACCTGCTCAATAATATTGTCATCGCCCGGAACGACCATCGTGATCCGAGAAATTCCATCTTGCCCGGCAGGACCAACTGCCAGACTTTCGATATTGAAACCGCGACGGGCAAACAGTCCGGCAATTCGGGTTAACACGCCCGCTTCATCTTCAACCAGTACGGATAAGGTGTGCTTCATAACGTTGAAATTTTGTTGAAAGTTTGGCTTGCAGAGATCGTTTCTGGAGGGAAAACCGTTTGACAGTTGTAGGGCGGCATTCTAAAACAATCTCTGATCATAGCCTGATCCCACAACTTTTTCCCGACAAGATTGGGTATCCGTAAAACTGACGGAAAGTATGTTGTTTCTGCAACTGTAACAGCCTGCGTGGGTAGTCTCTGGGAAGGGGAAATCTAGTTGTGAGCGAGACACGATTATGCAGGTTAATGCAGGTGCAGAATTTCCAGTTAATAACACTACCGACGGGTATCAAAGCACCTATCCCAGTGAAGGGGTGTTTGACAACACCAGCACCGAGCTCGCTCGCTCAACGCGATCGATCGCCATGG
Organism: Leptolyngbya sp. ST-U4; assembly: GCF_039962215.1. Classification (NCBI taxonomy): domain Bacteria; kingdom Bacillati; phylum Cyanobacteriota; class Cyanophyceae; order Leptolyngbyales; family Leptolyngbyaceae; genus Leptolyngbya; species Leptolyngbya sp. ST-U4. Next base: position 364,125 of record NZ_JAMPKZ010000001.1, on the reverse strand, counting down.
CGGCAGACGGCACGTTTGTTGTGGTTTGGTCGAGTACAGGTCAGGATGATGCGACGAGTTTCCTCGAAACAGGGGTGTATGGTCGTCGCTACAACGCAGACGGTACCCCAATAGGAAATGAATTTCTAGTCAATACGATTACCAAAGGGGATCAGACTGCGCCTTCGGTTGCGATTGATGCGTTAGGCGGCTTTATTGTCACTTGGTCTAGCAACGCAGGCAGCTTTCAGGATGACAATTCGGGCTTTGGTGTGTATGCTCAACGCTATACCAGCAACGGTGAAAAGAGCGGTTCTCAGTTTCGCGTCAACTCAGAACCCTTTAATCAGCAGCTCAGCTCGGTTGTTGCCAGCGATCGGGATGACGATGCTAGCGATGCCAACGACGGCGGATTCGTCATCACCTGGACAAGTGTCGGACAGGACGGCGACGGCTTGGGAGTCTTTGCCCGACGTTATAACAGAGATGGGGTGGCGCAGGGTAGTGACATTGCGGTTACATCCGTTAACCCAGCCAATTTACAAACTACAGGCAGTCAGCTCAACTCTACGGTCGCCATGGCAGACGACGGCAGCTTTGTCGTGGTTTGGGAGAGCAGTCAGAGAAATAACAGCGACACGAGCAACACGACAGGCTACAACATTTTTGCTCAGCGGTTTAACGCACAGGGCATCGCGCAGGGCGATCGGATTCAAGTTAACTCCTTGGCTGCGGGAGACCAGCGCAAACCGTCAGTTGCAATGGCAGCAGACGGCTCATTTGTGGTGGGATGGTCGAGCCTGGATCCCCAATCGTTTAGCGGTTTGGATGTGTATTACCGTCGGTTTGACCGAAATGGAACAGCGTTAACCGCTACAGAGCAGCAGGCAAATACAAACCTGTTGGGCAGCCAGCAGGACGTTATGGTGGCGATGGCGGCAGACGGGAAGTTTATCCTTTCCTGGTCATCCGCTTCAGGGGATCAGGGAGCGGGTATCTATGCCCGTCGCTTTGATGCTAACGGTAACCCGCTCATCAGTAGCCCGGTCAATTCTACAAGCAGTGAGTTTCGCCTTGATGCAGGCGCACCGGCTGGAAGCTATAGCTCGATCGCTGCGTCAAACAACAATTTTGCAGCCGTTTGGACACGCAATGATGGCAGTGAGGACGGCGTATTTGGACGTGCTTATTCGATCATAACCCCCACAGACAACACCCCCCCGACCAATATCACCCTGACTCCTGCTCCGCCTCAGGTTGCAGAAAATAGCATTGGCGCCGTCATCGGCACACTCTCAGCAACCGACCCAGAAGGAAACAGCATTTCCTACACCGTCAGTGGGGACGATCGCTTTGAAGTCTTTGGCACTCAACTCAGGCTCAAAGCAGGGCAATCGCTGAATTTTGAGAATGATAACGATAAAGAGATCGTCCTGACCGTCACGGCGAGAGATGACGGCAACCCCAACCTGGAGGCGACACAAGAATTCACGATCCGAACGACTGATGTTAACGAAGCCCCGACGAACATCACGCTTAGCAACGACAAGCTAAACGAAAATACTCCGGGCGGAACGGTCGTGGGGACGCTCAGCGCGACTGATCCAGACACAAATCAGAATCAGACGATTCGTTTTTCGATCGCCGAGAACGAATTCTATGCACTCAGCGGCAACCAAATTGTTGTCAAAAACGGAGCAAACCTCAACTTTGAAAACCCGCTGAGCCGATCATTCAAAATTAGCGTTACCGCTACCGATAACGGCACACCAGAGCAGTCTACAACGCAGGAACTCACAATCACGCTCAATGATGTCAACGAAGTTCCAGTTGACCTTCAGCTTGAGGGGAGCCGGACGGTTGCAGAGAATGCCCCAGGAGCGGTTATTGGCACAGTAAAAGTAACTGATCCCGATGGCACGACGCCAGTTTTAACCGTCTCGGACGATCGGTTTGAGATTGACCCTTCCACCAAAAACCTGAAGCTCAAAGCCGGTCGCAGTCTGGACTATGAGGCACTGGGAACCCAAAAGGAAATTACCTTCGACATTATTGCCACCGATAGCCAGGATCCAAGCCTGGAGTCGCGGCAAGCAGTGACGATTACGGTTACAAACGTTAACGAAGCTCCAATCAACCTCAGCCTCAGTAATAACAAAGTTGTAGAGAATAAGCCGGGGGAGATCGTCGGTCAATTGTCTGCGAATGATCCAGAAGGTGATCCGCAGAATTTCTCGCTCGTGGGTGACAGCCCGTTTGAAATCGACCCTCTGACAAATAACCTGAAGCTTAAACCGGGGGTTAAACTCGATCGCGAAGCGACTCCAACAATCAGTGTCATAGTTCGTGCCAGCGATCAAAACAATGGCAGTTTGTATTCTGATCAAACGCTGACGATCGACGTTCTGAATGAAAACGAGCCGCCAACCGACATTCAGCTAGAGAACGCACAGCCGATTGACGAAGAGGTGAAGGGCGCAGTCGTCGGCACGGTGAAGGCAACCGATCCCGATAATCCAACTCTGACGCTTAGCGTGAACGATCCCCGGTTTCAAATCGTCCAAGTTGGTGCCGATTGGCAGTTAAAGCTGAGTGACAATGCAAGCCTTAACTATGAGGAATTGGTCGGCGGTAAACTCAGCCTGACGATTACGGCAACAGACAGCGATGGTAAAACCCTCAATCGCGTCTTTGAAATCAACGTTAATAACGTCAACGAAGCTCCATCGCTGAGTATTACCGAACAACGCAGCGTCGGAAACAAGAAAGCAGGTGAAACCGTTGGTACTGTTATATCGATCGATCCAGAAGGCACAATCCCAAGTTTTGAGGTTAGTGACGCTCGGTTTGAAGTAGTCCAGATCGACGGCGTGTGGAAGTTAAAGCTCAAGAACACTGAAAGCCTCGACTATCAAATTGAGCAACAAGTCACGGTAGAGGTAATTGCCACTGATCAAAGTCCCGAAAAGCTAGAAACTCGCAGGTTGGTAACGGTTCGGGTCGCGGAACCCGGTGCACCAACGAACATTACCCTGACCCCTACAAACCCCCATCAGGTCAACGAGGCAACGCCTAATGCGGTTGTGGGAACGGTCACGGTTGACGATGAAGATAGCCAAACTCACACGTTTACCCTGGACGACGATCGATTTGTCATCGTTGAGGTTGAGGGGAAATATCAGCTTCAGCTTGCAGAAGGAAAACTGCTCGATTTTGAAACTGCAACAGGACCAATCCCACTCAAAATTACAGCAACAGATTCTACGAATCGTTCGGTTACGAGCGAGTTCAGCATTTTCATTCAGAATATTAACGAAGCTCCAACTGACATCACGATCACGCCCGGCAGTCTATCGGTTGACGAGCAGCAGTTTGGTGCAGAGATTGGCACGATCGCCGTTATTGATCCTGATGAGGGGGATACCTTTTCTTACAAATTCAGCAGCGACGACTTCAGCAGCGACGATCGCTTTGAGGTCAGAAACGGCAAGCTGAAGCTGAAAGACACTGCCCAGCTCGATATCAACGACAGACAGACGATTAATCTCACAATCACTGCGACCGACCCCGGTCAGCTGGAAATTACCAAGACGTTTCAAATTACCGTCGATCCGGTTAACTTTGCGCCTACTGATATCACGCTTGCAACAAACACAATCAATGAAGATGAAGACGGGGCGATCGTTGGCAAAATCTCGGTCGTTGATCCCGATCGTGGTGATCTTCATACGTTTGAATTCCCTAACGATGCCCGCTTTATGGTGGATGGCGAGGGTAATCTTCGCCTCAAGCCCAATGTAAAGGTTGACTTTGAAACCCAGCAGACCATCACCCTCGATATCACTGCAAAGGACAATGCCAATCCACAGGGATCATTCACCAAGCAAATCACGATTAATGTTAACAATCTCAATGATGCGCCCGTTCTAAAAGACTTTACTCCGGCTGCGTCGATCGCTGAAAACAATGAGGGAATCGCGATCGGCACACTAACGGTAAGAGACCCAGAAAACAACCCCTTCACCCTGGAGCTGAGCGACAATCGCTTTCAGATTGACCCTGTCGCCGGAGACGTTTGGCAGATCAGGCTAAAACCGGGTGAAAAATTCGATTTTGAAACTCTGACGAATGGTGCGGTTTCCCTCGTAGTTACGGCAAGAGACAACGGAACGCCAGAGCGCACCACAACGCTGGATATCGCTTTTCAAGTCACTGATGTTAACGAAGCCCCCACTAATCTGGGATTGTCGAATCTTACGATTAGCGAGCAGGTCGCTGGCGCGGAAGTGGGTCTGGTGCAAGTCACTGATCCCGATAAGAATGAGCAGTTCCGCTATGAAGTAAGCGACGATCGCTTTTTCGTCGAGAATAGCGGCAAACTCAAGCTGAAGGATGGGGTCAGCCTTGATGCCGATACAACTGAAGAGATTACGCTAACGGTTACTGCTATCGATCGCGGTGATGAACGCATTTCCCGTCAGTTCATCATTCAGGTCGAGCGGCTCAACCTGGCCCCTACTGAGATCGAGCTTGACAACACAACGATCAATGAAGAAACTCAGGGTGCAATCGTTGGCAAACTGAAGGTCACCGATCCCGATCGCTTTGATACGCACACGTTTACCATCAATGACGCTCGCTTTGTGGTAGACGCAGAGGGCAACCTGAAGCTAAAGCCGGATGCGTCGATCGATTATGAAACCGAGAAAAAGCTAACGCTGCAAATCACGGCAACCGACAACGGCAACCCGGCACAGTCGTTTACCAAGTCGTTTGAGATCGAGGTCAACAACCTCAACGACGCGCCAGTTTTAAGCTTTACCCCGGCTCAGGCGATCGCCGAAAACGTTTCAGGAGTCACGATCGGTACGATTAATCTTTCAGATGCCGATCTACAAGATACGGTCACGCTCACGGTTACGGTTAACGGTGTTTTAGACGATCGCTTTGTGGTCGAGGGCGATCAGCTCAAGCTCAAACCTGGAATCAGTTTTGACTATGAAACCCTAACAGACGGCAAACTGACGATCGCACTCATTGCAACCGACAATGGTAATCCATCCAAAAAAACCGAGCTGCCGATCACAATCAACGTTGCGAATGTCAACGAAGCTCCCACTGCCGTTACCCTCAGCTCAGTCGAGATTGACGAAGGCATTCCTGACAATAGCCTTGTTGGCTCACTGGGCGCGATCGATCCCGATCTCAACGAAGCGTTCACCTACCAACTCGTAGACGGCTTTGGCGATCATGCTGCCTTCGTGATCGAAAATAATCAGCTTCGCATCCGGAAATCGCCCGACTTTGAAACCAAGTCCAGCTACCAGATTCAAATCATCAGCACCGATCGCGACGGCTTAAGCAGCGCGCCCCAAACCTTCACGATCACGGTGCGAGACCTGAACGAGCCACCAACTGATATCACGCTACAAGGCAATATCGTTGCAGAAAACGCAGCAGGCGCGACGATTGGTGATGTCGTAGTCACCGACCCTGATAGTGATCAGTTCACCTATAAAGTGAGCGACGATCGCTTTGAGGTAAAGGATGGCAAACTCAAACTGAAGCAGGGACAAAGCCTCAACTATGAGGAACTCACAGACGGCAAACTAGACCTGAGCATTACGGCGATCGATAACGGTCAACCTGTCGGCAAACTCACCAAACCTTTCACGATTACCGTTACCAACGTCAACGAAGCTCCCAGCGCAATCAATCTAGAGAACAAAAGCGTTGCCGAAAACAGTGCAGGGGCGATCGTTGGTAAGTTGACCGCGACTGATCCTGATAAAGACGATACGATAACCCTCAAACTCAGCGGCGACGATCGATTTGAGATTGACAACCAGGGCAATCTGAAGCTGAAAAACGGGCTCAGCCTCAATTCTGAAGATTCCGCTCCCATTCAGGTCACGGTCACAGCAACCGACAGCAAAGGACTGACCCGATCGGAAACCTTCACGCTCGAGGTAGTCAACGTCAATGAAGCCCCGACTGGAATTCAGCTATCTCCCAGTACGATCGAAGAAAACCGTGCGGGTGCAACGATCGGTAGATTGACCGCAACTGACGCAGATAGCACAGCATTTACCTTTACGGTTAGCGATTCCGTCCGGTTTGAGGTGGATAGCCAGGGCAATCTCAAGCTGAAGGCAGGACAAAGCCTCAACTATGAAGAACTAACAGACGGCAAACTTAGCCTGAATATTACGGCAACCGACAACGGGAATCCGGCGGAAAGCTTCACGCAGCAGATTACGCTGAACGTTACCAATATCAACGAAGCCCCCACCGAAATTCGCCTGCTGAACGATCGAGTTGAAGAAAACAGGGCAGGAGCGATCGTCGGGCAGTTTCAGGTCGTTGATCCAGACAAAAACGATCAGTTCAGCTATCAGGTCAACGACGATCGATTTGAGATCGATAACCAGGGTAGCCTGAAGTTAAAAAACGGTATCAGCCTCGACCGCGAAGCCACCCCTACGATCGCGCTCAATATCACAGCAACCGATCTCGGTGGACTGAAGAAGACGCAGCAGCTCATTATTACCGTCACTGATCAGAACGAGGTGCCCACCAGTCTGACCCTTGAAGGAACGACCGTCGATGAAAACGCCTCGCCCAATACACCGATCGGCACTTTTAAAGCAGTCGATGCGGAAGGCGGCAGTTTTCGTTACAGTCTGGTTCCGAATGTGGCAGACAACAATGCCTTTGCCATTGCGGGCGATCGGCTGCTGGTCAAAAATCCGCTAGACTACGAGACTCAGAAAACCTACTCGATTCAGGTTGCCGTTACTGATAGCGAAGGGCTGAGCCTGACCCGCACGTTCCAGATTGAAGTTAACAACGTCAACGAAGCTCCGATCATTACACCCGATACGGGTACGCTTGCTTATCAGGAAGATGCGGGCGCAGTGGTAATCGATTCAACCCTGAGCCTGACCGATGTCGATAGCCAAACCCTGTCCAGTGCGTCGGTAAAAATCGTTAACTACGTGCCGCAGCAGGATCAGCTAAGTTTCACCAATCAAAACGGCATTAGCGGACAGTTCGACGCGGCAACCGGAACGCTCATGCTGCAAGGAACCGCTGCGGTCAGTACATATCAAAATGCTCTGCGATCGATTGCTTACACTAACACGAGCAACGCCCCCAACACCACCAATCGCATCGTTCAGTTCACTGCCAGAGATGGTGCGCTCACCAGCCAGATTGCTACCCGCACCATCCAGATTGCGCCGCGTAACGATGCGCCAATCGTCACCCCTTCGGTTTCATCCGTCGTTTTTTCGGTTGACGACCGGGCGATCAATCTCGATGCCGCAATTGGGATTGCCGATATTGATAGCTCCACGCTCAATGGAGCCACAATCGCGCTGGAAGGCTATATGCCGGGCGAAGACAACCTGCTGTTTAACGACCAAAATGGCATTATTGGCAGCTTCAATGCGGCGATCGGCGTTCTGACTCTAGCGGGCACGGCTGCACTGGATACCTATCAGCAGGCGTTGCGATCGATTATTTATCTCAACAGCAGCCAACAGCCCACGGCTCAGGGTCGATCGGCGCTGATTACGGTGAGCGATGGCACAAGCAGCAATCCGGCTAGGATTAACTTGCAGTTTCAGCAAAGCGTTGCACCTCCAGTGGTTGATTTGAACGGCGGAGGAGCCGGAAACGACTTTAGCAACACGTTTGTCATTTTGGGTCAGCCTGTTGCCGTTGCTTCTAATGAAACGCAACTCACGGATTCTGATAGTACCGTGTTGACTAGAGCCGAAATCAGAATCTCGAATTTGTTTGATCCCAACAGCGAGATGTTGTCTGTGGATGTTGCCGGAACTGGGCTGAGTGCCAGCTACGATCGCCCTAGGGGAACGCTTAACCTGAGCGGTTCTGCGCCTTTAAGCAGCTATGTTAAAGCGATTCAGCGCATTCGCTATCACAACTCCAGCCCTGCCCCGGATATGACCACGCGGGTGATTCTGTTTCGGGTCAGCGATGGCACTCGCCTGAGTAACGCCGCTCAAACCACAATCCAGATGACGAGCATCCGGCTCAACAACGGTACGGTCATCGGCGATCCGGCACTGGTCACCACTCCTGCGACCGATCGCATCAACGCCCAGGACGGTAACGACACGGTAATTTCCACGCTGGCAAACCTTCAGCAAAACGACCTGATCGACGGCGGCACAGGCATCGACACGCTGACCCTGACCGATGGCACAGGCAACGCCCGCATTGAGATTGCCAATTCCACCAATCAGGTGAGCGGCGTTCTTGTCAACAACACAATAATCACCAACTTCGAGCAGTTTAACTGGAGCGGCTTCAATGGCAGTGTTACCCTGATCGGCAGCAACGCAAACGACGGCGTCATTACTGGATCGGATGCAGATAGCTTGTCTGGAGGTAACGGCAACGATCGCCTGATTGCTAACGGAGGCAACGATCGCCTAGACGGCGGCGCCGGGGAGGACTACCTGGAAGGCGGCACAGGTGATGATGTTTACGTGATCGATAGTTCGGGCGATCAAGCGATCGAACTGGAGAACGGCGGCTTTGATACCGTCTCTGCCGCAATTAGCTACACGCTTCCCAAGGACATTGAAGATCTGATTTTGACCGGAGGCGCGCTAACGGGAACAGGCAACGCTCTCGATAACGGTCTGGTTGGCAACAGGCTGAACAACTTCCTGAGTGCCGGGCTGGGAGACGATCTCCTGCTGGGCAACGACGGCAACGATATGCTGGTTGGCGAAAGCGGCGAAGATGAACTTACAGGTGGACTGGGGAACGATCGACTCCTTGGCGGCGACAATAACGATCGCTTAGACGGAGGCGCAGGACGCGATCGGCTAACGGGCGGCAAAGGAAAAGATAGGTTCATCCTTACCAGCTCTCAGAAGTCAAACCGCGATGTGATCACGGACTTCAACAGCAAAGACGACACTATTTTGATCAGTCGCCGCAGTTTTGGACGACAGGTGCGTCGAGGTCGAGTGCGTATTAGCCAGTTCGTTTTGGGTAGCCAGGCACAGGATGGGAACGATCGCTTTATCTACAACAAAGGTTCCCTGTTCTTCGATGTTGACGGCAGCGGCGAGGCAAATCAAGTGCTGATTGCAAAACTAGGCGGTCGTCCCGTTATTCAGCGATCGAATTTGCGGGTGATTTAGTAGGTTACTTACTTTGCTTTTGTCTTGAGATGAATAGGGGGCGATGCAGGGTCTCAAGTTGTGTCTTCATATTTCGATTCAGCAACGCCCTACGAATTCTTTGTAAAATCTCCGCCATCGGCTCTGTCTATCCCTCCTGAACAGGTTCCTGAACGCTTCTCTGTTTACTGGGCTGGACTGCCTGCTGCAATAGATAAATCACAACTTCATTCAAAGTCAGGACTATTCTCAGCCGCAAGACTTTGAATACGGTCATACAGTTCTTCCGGCAAGTTTTCAGTCTGAATTGAAGCTATTCACTATGCTCCCATGCCCGAATAGCGGCGCAAACCTTTCTGCCACAGCCAGCGATTTAACGCCCAGAAGAGCGCGATCCAGCCCAGCATGATCAGTAACCCCTGCACTACATTTTCCGGCAGACCGATCAATAGACTGGCAGGAAAATTAATCATGTAGGGAAACGGTGTCCACAGCACAATTTGGCGGACGATCGGCGGAAACACTTCCAGCGGCGCGATAATGCCTGACAGAAACAGGTAGAACAGAAAAAAGAAAGACTCCAACGAATTTGCTCGCTCAATCCAGAAAGCCAGCATTGCGAAGGCGTATTGGGTAACAAACCGTAGGATGAACGCCAGAGTAACGGCGAGCAGGAACAGCAGAACTTGCGACAGGCTGGGAATCCAAACGGCTTGCGGATACAGCACAAAAAAGAGAATTACCAGCAGAATTGCAAACGGCAACCGGGCAAATCGCTCGGCAAAGTGAGACATAAAATGATGCCAGCCTGGATCGAGCGGTTGCAGCAGTCGAAATGAGAGCTTTCCTTCCACGACTTCGCGTTCAAACTCCCAAATTACCCAAACGACGGTAAATTGCCGCACCAGAAAAACGGCGAGAAAGTAACGAATAAAGTCGATCGATGAAAGTCCAAACTGCCCACTCTGCGATGCCTGAATCCACACGCCCATCAGGATGAGCGGTAGGCTGCCCGACAGCATCCACAGAATCAGCTCTGCTCGGTACTCCACCATATAAGCGTAGTAAACGGTGAGCAGGGTTTGGGCAATGCGACCTGTCCGCTTGAGCCTCTGATTCATCTTGTGCCTCCAGGCTGACGGTCTTCGATAAATTCACCGTCGGAGACTTTGCCCTGCGGGAGTTGATTGGGCGACACTGCCTGGTCATTCCCGTTTGAGGTTGCATCCACCCGGGTTCCTAACTGAAACACCTGACCGATCACTTCCTCGATCGGCGGGTCTGTCACCTTCAAATCTACGACTTCAAAGTCTGCTAAGAGCTGGGCGATCGTATGCGTCAGCTTTTCCTGCGGCACAATAAACTGCGCGAGTTGTCCATCTACCTGCTTCAGTTCTCCGTAGGGACGTAGTTCGGCAGGCGATCGAGGATAACTGAGTTCGATCGACACTTCCCGACAGGGCGCAAACCGTTCGAGCAAGCCTTCTAAACTGCCGTCGTAAATCAGGTTTCCGGCATGAATCATCAGCACCCGCTGACACAAAGCCGTAATGTCTGCCATGTAATGGCTTGTTAGCAACACTGTCGCCTGATAGCGTTCGTTGTATTCACGCAAAAACTCGCGCACATTGACCTGAGCATTGACGTCGAGTCCAAGCGTCGGCTCATCAAGAAACAGCACTTTCGGATGGTGCAGCAGCGCAGCCAGCAGTTCCGCCTTCATTCGTTCGCCGAGAGAAAGCTTTCGCACAGGCTGATTCAGCTTGCCTTCCAGGGACAGCATCTCGGTCAATTCGCCAACGCGCTGCCGATAATCGCGATCGTCTATTCCATACACTGCCGCATTAATTCGGAGGGAGTCCAGCGCAGGCAAATCCCAGATCAACTGCTGCTTTTGCCCCATCACCAGCGTAATTTGCTGAAGAAACGCCCGCTGCCGCCGAAAGGGAATATGCCCTGCCACCGTGACTTGTCCTGAGGACGGGTGAATCAGTCCGGTGAGCATTTTAAGCGTGGTTGTTTTGCCTGCCCCGTTTGGTCCCAGAAACCCTACGACCTCACCGGGTTCGATCGCAAAGGAAACCGATTGAACCGCTGTAACCGAGCGATAGGTGCGCTGAAAGAAATGCTTGATGGTTCCCGCAAAACCGGGATCTTTAATCGCAACGGGATAAACCTTCGTCAGGTTTTCAACCGAGATCATGGGCATGGGACTGCTGGGGTGTGGTGTCATGTCTTATCGTTTCCCGTCAATTCCCAGATGTCTTCCTCCTTCCAGGCTATTTCGGAACCGAGCGATCGGTAGCTCTCATCTCCTTTAAGAATTTAGGCTTCACTCCTAACCTCCTCATTTTTGGGGTAGGGAAGGCACGCCTACTACAGTTCTCAAAGTCCCTAGAATTAGGAGATTTAGGGGGCTGCAAAACCCAGAACTTGGACAAAACTTGTGGATACACACCAGCCCTACATCAAAGAGGGATTGAGGGGGAAGGCATCTGGAATACCGTACATCAGACGATGGCATTGCTGATCCGACAGATGAATTTTGCAAGGGTAGTTTTCAAATCATCCCTAGCGCAGAACTCCCTATCTGATAATCCGATTTCCATTCAGTAATGCCCAGACTATTTCTGTTCGGGGTGGGTGGCTTCAGGAGCATCCATACCTAGTTGATTGATGACGCGAATCATTTGGTAGAGCCGTCCAAAATCGCGCTGGTTGTAGTGCATTACTAAACGGGGCAACTGTGCCGCATCGCCGCCCAACTCCTCCGGCAGTGGCTTGGCTTGCTCGATTTTTCCCGATATCAAAATATCGCTGAAGTTCTGGTTCAGATACTCCATATCGTTGGCAGATAGCTCGGAGTTGAGGCGCAGCACCAGTTTGTCGCCCACATAGCGGCTAGAGTGAAACACGCGATAAAAGCTCGAAATCATCTCGCAGGCAAGATCGACGCGATCGGTAATCGTGTACAAATCCAGATCGTCCGGGCTAATCAGGCCATCCTTCAGCAAATGGTCACGCACATAAGCTTCCCAGCCGCGCCAGTAATTGCTTCCCGGCGGCTCTACCAGCACGAGCGGCAGCAGGTCAGACTTTCCAGTTTGCATCAAAGTCAGGCATTCATACGCCTCGTCCTGCGTACCAAACCCGCCCGGAAACAAAGCGAGCGCATCGGTCTCCCGCAGAAAAAACAGCTTGCGTGTAAAGAAATACTTGAAATTGACCAGCTTGTCGCTGCCTTCGAGAAACGGATTTGACCCCTGCTCAAACGGCAGTCGAATGTTCAGCCCAAAGGAGTTCTCTGATCCGGCTCCCTCATTGCCCGCCTGCATAATACCGGGACCGCCGCCCGTCATCACCATAAAGCCTTGCAGCGTAACGCATCTTGCAAAGTCAACCGCCATTTGATACGCCGGAGTTCCAGGCTTGATGCGAGCAGAACCAAAAATCGTAATTTTGCGGATGTGGCGATGGGGATAGAATACGCGAAACGCCTGTTCCATATCCTGCAATGAAGCGTTCAGGATTTTCCAATCGAGGCGATCGGCATCGACTTCTGCCATCCGCGCCAGGGTCATGAGTGCCTGTTGAATCAGTGCGCCATGCTTCATCTTGGGCAACTGATCGAGCAATTCGCGAATTTCTGCCTGAAAGGATTCTAAGCTGGACGATGAAGGAGATAGGGTCATGTATTCCTGTGACAGCAGTACCCTATTCTACCGGATCAAAAAACGCGCTGTCTAAATCGCCTTTACGGCAATTCTTTGTAGGACTGAAGCGGGATACCAGGGCAAAACCGGGCTAATCCAGATGAAGTTTGCTTCCTTGTGTTAAGCCGTTGGGATGCTACAGCAGCGCAGTCCCAAAATCCACGTAAAATGCCCCAGCCAGAAAGACCAGGGCACTTAAGACAAAAGAGATGGCGTACTAGAAATCTCGTACTCTCAATCTCACAAACAAATCTCACAAACCGCAAAGTAGCCAGAACCGAATAGACATAAAACGAGGGGTAGAATGCCTGTGACGGCTGATCGATCGAGCAACTTAGAGATATTTTTCGAGCGTGGTCGCCAGCGTGGTTTTAGGAACGGCCCCAACCACCATATCCACCCGCTGTCCGCCCTTGAAGATCATCAGGGTAGGGATGCTGCGAATCCCATACTTGCTGGCAACGCTGGGATTTTCATCGGTATTGACTTTGACAACTTTAATCTGACCAGCGTACTGTTCGGAGATCTCATCAACCACGGGTGCGACCATCCGACAAGGACCACACCAGGGTGCCCAAAAATCAACCAGAACAGGAACGTTGCTCTCAATTACTTCTTGTTCAAAAGTTGCGTCTGTAACTGCGGCTGCTGACATGCCTGAAATCCTTAGCCTATATTATCGTTCAAAATCTTACCATAGCGAAAACAAGCAGCTTGCGCTATCGGTCTATACAAACAGATATAAATTTGGGATTCAGCTCTCTCGTCCGATCGAATGATTTGAACCTCATCGAGCTATGTTTTTAGACGGCATTTTCGACCCTTTTTTGAGACCGTCCTGAGCAGCAGAGGTTTGAGCAGAGAACTTCTTCTCCTGTGACAGTTTCTTAAAAACATGCCAATTGAATGCCTGTTTAAACGAGGAACCGCCTGAACAGTGTCCAGGCGGAGTGTGGTGTGAGGAGTGAACGGAAACATACGTCTCCGCTTCCTTCTATTGTAAGCGACTGTTATGGATTTTCACTATGGTTTCCCGTGAAGCCGCAGATAAACTTATATAAATCCGGTTGACAAGGTGAAGTTTATTTACCCATGCCGAGCTGCTGTGCCTTCTGGTAAACCTTGCCTTCAGTCAACAGCGAGGGAGCAATCACGACTTCAACTTGCTGCATCTCCCGAATATCCTTTGCGCCCAGCGTGCCCATACTGGTTTGCAGTGCCCCCAGGAAGTTGTGAGTTCCATCATCGAGCTGAGCCGGACCGCGCAGAATTTGCTCTAGTGTTCCGGTCGTGCCCACACGAATGCGAGTACCACGCGGCAAAACCGGACTGGGTGTTGCCATGCCCCAGTGATAGCCCCTGCCTGGAGCTTCTGCGGCTCTAGCGAACGGAGAGCCAATCATCACGCCATCCGCACCGCAGGCAATACATTTGCAGATGTCTCCTCCGGTAATTAAGCCACCGTCTGCAATCACCGGAACGTATTTGCCCGTTTCCCGATAAAAGTCTTCACGCGCTGCTGCACAGTCTGCTACAGCAGTCGCCTGGGGCACGCCCACGCCTAACACTCCGCGAGAGGTACAGGCAGCACCGGGACCAATGCCGACTAACACCGCCGCCGCGCCTGCTTTCATCAGGTTGAGTGCTACGTCATAGGTTACGCAGTTGCCTAGCACGACGGGAATCGGCATTTCCTGACAGAACTTTGCCAGATCCAGCGGGGTGATCGACTCTGGAGAGAGGTGAGCCGTTGAAACCACGGTTGCCTGAATAAAGAATAAATCTGCGCCTGCTTTTGCAACTGTTGCGCCAAACTTGGCAGCTCCCGCAGGGGTAGCACTTACCGCTGCAATCCCGCCCTGGGATTTAATTTCCTGGATGCGCTGCTCGATCAGTTCTGGCTTGATTGGCTCGGCGTATAGCTCCTGCATCAGGGGCACAAATTCGTGCTTATCGACAGAGGCAATGCGATCGAGAATTGGCTCAGGATCGGCATAGCGCGTTTGAATGCCTTCCAGGTTTAGCACTCCTAATGCACCGAGTTGGCTCAGCCGCACTGCCATTTTGATATCGACAACTCCATCCATTGCACTGGCAATGATCGGAATCTGTCGCTGAATGCCGCCGATCGTCCAGCTTGTATCGGCAAGCGAGGGATCGAGGGTTCTGTTTCCGGGAGATAGTGCAATTTCATCGATCCCGTATGCTCGACGGGCAGCTTTGCCTCTACCAATTTGAATGTCCACGCTTCTATTCCTTAAGACTTATTCAAACTAGACTATCAAATCTAGAGAGATTCAGGGGACAACCCGATCGGGATCCGGACAAAACATCTGTATGCTTTGTTACAGCATTTTGATGAATCTCCGATAACTTTGAAAAATGAGAATTGAGCTTGAAGCAATAGCAATAAAGCAATAGCAACAAAGCAATGGCAAAAGTATCGAAGATCGATCGACTTGCAAAAGCTTTCATCCTGGTTGCTCAAGCTTGAATTTTGTAGGCTGGAACGGCAAAAGAATAAGGAATATTACTGTCTTCAGTCGGGCTAGAACCTGTAAAAAAGGAATCCAAAAAAAGGAATCGCTCTCTGGATTCACAGATCGAGTCGCGTTTGCAGCGGGATCTGCTCATTCAGAAAGCGATTGCCTGATCAGCTAATTTGCTTAGTCAATCTGCTGTGGATGCACCTAGCGGTAAATTCCGTTGTTAAATCGATCGCCACCTTCTACAAAGGTATCTTCTGGCGGAGAAACAGTGAAGTTGTTCATGTTAGAACGCAGGATGTCTTTTTGCTGCTCGGTTAGCCCCGGCAGATCCAGCACGTCTTCAACCTGCTCAAACGGAGCATTGCCCACAATCAAACGCGCCAAAGTTGGATACATTCCGCGATATTGCAGAAATGCCCGCACGTTTGTGTTGTTCAAATCGATCTTTTTGCCAAACTCAGTTGCCAGCTTATCATCAGCTCGATTTCGGAAGGATGCTTCGGCAACAACAGGAGCCATCGCCATTCCATTCCAGAACAAGCCATTTTCGCCCAATGCGGTTGCTTGACCTGCAAAGCCCAACAGGCTCCCCAACATCAGCCCAACCGCCAACACTACTCCCACAAATCGTTTCATTAGGACGCTCCCTCCCAATCTCAACCAATTAAACGTCATATCAAGATGCTTAGGACACAGCTTTTCTTAGAGCCTATCATTAATCAGAAACCTTTTATGCCCCATCCTGATGTGCGAGTTTCACAAGGAACGTTCTGCCTTGTAGCGTGACCCGATCGCCTGCAGCGAGTTTGCGTCCTCGGCGGGTTTCTACCTCATCATTGACCTGCACCTCACCATTCTGGATGAGCAACTTTGCTTCACCCCCGGTTTCAACCATGCCAATCAACTTAAGAAACTGATCGAGTTTGATCACTTCGTCGGTCATTGCGCGTTATCCAGCACCAGAACAGAGCCATTCTAGCGAAGGCAGGCGCTCGTGAAGATGCACTGGAACAGAGAGGCGAGGGGAGCGAATTGGGACTCTGACCGCTTAGCCTTCTGCTGGAACGATCTGCGGAGCGGCAATCTCAGCAGGCTCAGCTTTGGTAAGGGGCTCAACCACTTCGCTGGACTGCTTGATAAAGCTCAGCTTGTGGTCAACCACATCGACCACGATCGTATCCCCTTCCATAAAAGCGGTTTCCAAAAGCTTGGTGGCGATCGGGTTTTCTAGCTCTTTCTGGATGGCTCGCTTGAGCGGACGGGCGCCATACGCGGGGTCATAGCCGACATCAGCAATGTAGTTTTGGGCGGCAACGGTGACTTCGAGATCGATTTTTTGCTCTGCCAGCAAACGACGCATGCGCTGAAGCTGAATCCCGACGATTTTTCGCAGTTCCTTCAGGCTAAGGGCGTGGAACAGGATGATATCGTCTACACGGTTCAGGAACTCTGGGCGGAAGTGCGATCGTAGTGCCCCAACTGCCCGTTTCCGCATTTCCTCGTACTTTGAGTCATCGCCTGCCACATCGAGGATGTATTCACTGCCGATATTGCTGGTCATGACAACAATCGTGTTGCGACAGTCTGCGAGTCTGCCTTGGGAGTCAGTAATGCGCCCATCGTCGAGCAATTGCAGCAGGATGTTAAATACATCTGGGTGTGCCTTTTCCACCTCGTCCAACAGCAGCACCGAATAGGGATGACGGCGAATTGCTTCCGATAACTGACCGCCTTCCTCGTAGCCTACATAGCCTGGGGGCGCACCGATCAGCCGTGCAACCGAGTTTTTCTCCATATACTCGGACATATCCAGCCGCACTAGGGAATCACCGCTGTCAAACAGGGCTTCAGCAAGGGCGCGGGCAAGCTCGGTTTTACCTACTCCGGTTGGTCCCAAAAACAGGAAAGAGCCGATCGGACGACCGGGATCTTTCATGCCTGCACGGGCACGACGGATTGCGGCGGCAACGGCTTCGACCGCTTCGTTTTGTCCAATTACCCGCTTGTGCAGATAGCTCTCAAGCTGCAAGAGTTTTTGCCGCTCGGATTCCATGAGGCGATTGATCGGAATCCCCGTCCACTTGGCAACAATTTCGGCAATGTCTGCTTCGGTTACTTGTTCACGGAGCAGAGTTTCGCCGTCTGCCTGGATGTCAATCAACTGGGTTTCTTTGGCTTCGAGTTCGCGATGCACTGCCTCCAGTCTGCCGTACTTGAGCTGGGCAGCGGTGTTGAGGTCATAGCTGCGCTCGGCTTTCTCAATTTGTCGCCGCAGAGATTCCTCTTCTTCCTTTAGCCCATTGATCGCGGCTAAGAGCTGCTTTTCCGATTCCCACTGCGAGCTAAGCTGGTTTTGCTGCGTTTTCAGATCGTTAATTTCCTGGTTGATTCGCTCCAACCGATCTTTCGCGCTGCGATACACGCCGATCGCCACAGCACTTTGCCCTTCACCCTCTAGCGACAGCTTTTCCATCTCTAGCTGAATTAATCGCCGATCGATCGTCTCCAGCTCAACAGGCTTTGAGGTAATTTCCATTTTGAGCTGGGCAGCCGCTTCATCCACCAAATCGATCGCCTTGTCTGGTAAACAGCGATCGGAAATATAGCGATCGGACAGGGTCGCGGCGGCAACCAGGGCAGAGTCGGCAATCTTCACCCCGTGATGCACTTCATAGCGTTCCTTAAGCCCGCGCAAAATCGAGATTGTGTCCTCGACGGTGGGCTGCCCGACATAAACCTGCTGAAATCGCCGTTCCAGAGCCGCATCTTTTTCGATGTGCTTGCGGTATTCGTCCAGCGTGGTCGCACCAATGCAGCGGAGTTCGCCCCGTGCCAGCATCGGCTTCAGCAAATTACTGGCATCCATCGTGCCTTGCGGTGAGCCTGCCCCAACCACGGTATGCAGTTCATCGATAAACAGAACAACTTGCCCCTCGGAACTGGTCACTTCCCGCAGCACTGCCCGCAAACGGTCCTCAAACTCGCCCCGGTACTTGGCTCCAGCAATCAGGGAACCCATATCAAGGCTGATCAGGCGGCGGTTTTTCAGCGATTCCGGTACGTCTCCGTTCACGATTCGCTGAGCTAGGGCTTCGGCGATCGCCGTCTTACCCACCCCGGGTTCACCAATTAGCACCGGATTATTCTTCGTCCGGCGAGAGAGAACCTGCACCACGCGCCGAATTTCATCGTCCCGTCCAATTACCGGATCGAGCTTGCCCGCTTTGGCAGATTCAGTCAAATCCTGCCCAAATTTCTCCAGGGCAGCATAGGTTGATTCGGGGTTCTGATCTTTGACTTTTTGATTGCCCCGCACGGTTTTGATTGCGGCTTCAAGCTGCCGAGTTTCGATGCTTAGAGCACGAAAGGCTCGTTTCCCAACGCGATCGTCTTCTGCAAGTGCCAGCAGCAGGTGTTCGACCGAAACAAAGTCGTCCTGCATTGCTTTGCGATTTGTTTCTGCTTTGTCCAGCAGCAGATCAAGTCCTTGACCAAGATAAAGCTGACCGTCTGAAACAACTTTGGGTTGGCGCTGCGTAAAGGCTTCGATCTGCTGCTTAAGCCGCGCTACATCGACATTTGCCTTTGCCAACATCGTATCGCCTGCTCCTTCGAGCTCCAGCATCGATAGGGCAACGTGTTCAACTTCAAGCTGCTGATGGCGGAATCGACGGGCAACATCCTGAGACTTGACGATCGCTTCCCAGGCTTTCTCGGTGAATTTGCTGGGGTCAGTGGGCTGCATAGGAAACTAAAAATTATTGATAAAGCTTAAAGTATATCGCGACTCAACTCTAACAAATTTCACAGGCTCCCTTTGAACTTCCCCCAGACGGGAAGCAGGCGTTGCTAGGTTGCCTGATCTCACACAGGGGAGATTTCGGGGGAGATTTTAAGGAGCGACCAAGCCTCAAACCCAAACCAAAAAACCGGGGTAGATATGCTAGCCAGAATTAACAGACCCGGAAGCAGTTTGAGAGGTTACGCGATCGTTCAAGCCTGCTTCAGGCGATTGAAGATTCAGAAAGAGGATTTTTTCGAAAGAGCTAATTTTTTCGAAAGATTTAGATTTAACAGATCTGATCTTCTGAATCTATCGGACAGAAATATGATTGGGGTGAAATGTCGAGTTCTGAGGACAATTTACCCATCGTGAATCCAAAAATTGAGATAAGGTGTTAATGAAGTGTACTTTTATGAAGTTTCTCTGAGAAATTAAGTCATGGCTACGGCAATTTCAGCAGCACCCCAGCAAATGGCAACGTCGCCAACGGTGACTCCTGAGCGGACGAGTCAGACCGTTCGTAAGCCTTACCCCAACTTTAACGTGATTGTGCTGAATGACGACTTTAATACGTTTCAGCACGTTGCTGACTGTTTGATGAAATACATTCCCGGCATGACGGGCGATCGAGCCTGGGATCTGACCAATCAGATTCACTTCGAGGGTCAAGCGATCGTCTGGACGGGTCCGCTAGAGCAGGCAGAGCTGCATCATCAGCAGTTGAGCCGTGCGGGATTAACAATGGCTCCCCTAGAGGCTGCCTAAGGGCTAAATTAATATGGCAGAAGCAAGCGGTCGGCTCGTGTGGAACCACTCAACTCATTTGCCCGGACTCATCCCAGTTTTAGAACGGCTAACGCAGCAAGACGGCATCGGGACCGTTACTCCTGCCCGAATTGGGACAACGCGATCGAACATTCCCACCCTGACGCTGAAAGTATCCGTTCCCATTCGGGGCGGCTTTAAGCTGATCGCCCGTAAAGGCAAAACGTTTCAGGAAGTTTTTGTATTAACCCAGTTGAGTCAGGCAGCACTGGAAGAGGCAGTAGGCAGAATATTGCGGAAGGGGTAAGTGAGCGGGTGTGGGATTGGGCGACGAGGCGATGGGGCGATCGGGGGCAGGTCAATCGGTGGCTGGCTTGTTAGGCAATCGGGTTAGGCAATCGCGTTTTTGACAGAGTATAGCCAGAGCAGTTCTGTAAATCATAGAACACTACAACTCGCGCACCTCAATACCCCACCCCCTTATCTTCCCACTCACCCATCCAGCCATCCACTTCTCCACTCCTTCAGGGAGCCATCACCGTCAACCCACCCGGCACACAATTAATCTCAACCGGAGTTGTGCCAATGATTTCGCCGTCCAGCACTACTTTCTGCGGCGGATTGGTGGTGACTCGTAGTTTCTTTGCGCCCATATGAACAATATCAGGACTCTCAGAGGGCTTCAGCAGAGCTGATCCAATCAAACGAGCGATCGTACGAATGGCTTCAAGCTTGGTTTTTGCACTGGCGATCGTCACGTCTAGCAAGCCATCGTCGAATACCACCTGTCCGATGCCCTGCGCTAGAACAGAAGTAATCGGGGCAGCGTTAGCGATCGTGATCGCGCCTGCCTGAAAACACTCAACATGACCATCAACTTCGATCTCGGTGTCAAACAATTGCTGCTCGTCGAGCTGTTGCCAACCTGCCATCAAATATGCCAGCGCACCCCAGCGGTCTTTCGCAGCGCGATCGGCACGGTCGACGGTTTCTGCTTCCAGCCCGATGCCTGCCAGCAGGATCATGGGCAACCCATTACAAAAGGCAGCATCGACAACTCGGCGGTGTCCGGTAAGAATCGTTTGGCAAGCTCCACGAATCGGATTGAGGGCAGTGGGAATTCCCAGTGCGGAGGCAAAGGCATTGGCAGTACCTCTGGGAATGATGCCGAGCGGAATATTAGTGCCAATTAGTTTACCTGCAACGGCTGAAACAGTCCCGTCGCCACCAGATGCCAGTACGAGATCGGCTTTGGCATCGATCGCTTCTTGCGCCAGTTTTTCTGCGCTAAGTTCCACGGTAGTTTCATGTACGACAAGCTGCATGGCGGGTTCCAGCAGATCGCGAATAAGCTGCAACTCCTGTTCTGAATTGCCCTGTCCCGATACGGGGTTAAAGACTAGATGGGCAACCTGTGTTCTTGCCAGAGCTTGGATAATTGCTTGAGCCGTGGCAACGTTAGTTGCAAACGGAATGTTGTGGATATTGCAAATTCTGGTAATCAGATCGATGCCTGGCTCGTGCCGCTGCGCGTAGAGCGTGTCTTCTAAAAAAATAACCGCGCTAACATGACCTGCGGTAATTTCTGCGGCAACCTGTGCGTCTCCTCCGATCGCCCCAGGCCTCAGAATCTCGATCGGCAATCCCAGCGTATCTTGAATCCGATGACCTGTGCCTCCGGTTGCGATCAGGTGGTAGCGGGAGAACACCGGCAATCGATCGCGCAGCAGGGCTAGTAGATCGTCTTTACGGCTATCGTGAGCGATCAGAGCAATGGTGGCAGGCATAGAAAAACCAGATTTGTAAAGTTTTCTTCAGAAGGAAGAAGGGGTCATTAAATTGTAGAAATGCTCCAGTGCAGTCGTGTCATACCTGCGGCAGGATTTTGCTAGCAATTCGTGACGATCGGTGAAGGCGTTGAGGAAACAGCGTTTTGTAGAATGTTCTTATGAAAACATTTTAGGATTCCAAAAAACACAACGATCGAAATAATCAGGAATCTTCTGGGCTAAAGGGTGTTTGAATTCAGGTTGAGGGTCAGTGGAAAGGTTTGAGCTTCTCTTGGATTTTTTATAAAAACCCTAAGCCATGAGAGTCTGAGCCGGCTGAGTGGATTTCGTTTTCCCCTTTAAGATCACTGCTTGAGACCACTGCTGCAATTGATTCTGAACGATACTTAAGCAAAATCAAAATCAGTAAAAACTGAGCTGAATTAATATGCAAGAACTGACTCGTCCGACCTTACCTGAGACAGCTTCCCACACCGCCGCTCCTTCACGGGCTGAGCTTGAAGCTTTCTGGATGCCCTTCACTTCCAATCGGCAATTTAAAGACAGTCCACGCCTGTTTACTGCCGCGAAGGATATGCATTACACCACCGTCGACGGGCGACAGGTACTAGACGGCACGGCGGGACTCTGGTGTGTGAATGCGGGTCACTGTCGATCGCAGATTGTTGAAGCAGTCTCGAAGCAGGTGGCAACGCTCGATTTTGGTCCAACGTTTCAAATGGGGCATCCGGGACCGTTTCAGCTTGCCGATCGCCTGATAAAAATGACTCCCGGCTTTGATCACGTCTTTTTTGCCAACTCCGGTTCAGAAGCAGTCGATACTGCGCTGAAGATTGCGATCGCCTATCACCGGGCACGAGGTGAAGGCACGCGGCAGCGATTAATTGGACGAGAGCGTGGCTACCACGGCGTCGGGTTTGGTGGCATCTCGGTGGGCGGCATTGGTCCGAACCGCAAGTTTTTTGGCGGTTTGCTGACGGGCGTGGATCATCTGCCTCATACACACAATCTCGAACACAATGCCTTTAGCCACGGTCAGCCAGAATGGGGTGCACACCTGGCAGATGAGCTCGAGAAAATTGTCGCGCTGCACGATGCCTCGAATATTGCGGCGGTGATTGTGGAACCCGTGGCAGGTTCGACCGGAGTACTGATTCCGCCAAAAGGCTACCTGGAGCGGCTGCGGGCAATTTGCGATAAGCACGGCATTCTGCTGATTTTTGATGAGGTCATCACCGGATTTGGACGACTGGGAGCTAGCTTTGCTACAGAGTATTTTGGCGTTAAACCCGATATGATGACGGTTGCTAAAGGCATTACCAACGGTACTGTGCCAATGGGAGCCGTCTTTGTGCGTGAAGGAATCTATGATGCCTTTATGAATGCGCCAGACAACGCGATCGAGCTATTCCACGGCTACACCTACTCCGGGCATCCGGTGGCTTGTGCGGCAGGACTGGCAACGCTAGAGATTTACGAGCAGGAAGGCTTGTTCGATCGCGCCCGTGAAATGTCTGCTTACTGGGAGTCGGCAGTGCATTCGCTGAAAGGACAGCCCCATGTGATCGATGTGCGTAACCTGGGACTGGTTGCCGGAATCGAGCTGGAGCCGATCGCCGGAAAACCCTCGGCTCGTGCTTTTGAGTGCTTTTTGCGCTGCTACGAGAAGGGCCTGCTAATTCGCACCACAGGCGATATCATTGCCCTGTCGCCGCCTCTCATCATCGAGAAGCACCACATCGATCAGTTGGTTGAGATGCTAAGCGAGGTTTTGCGCGATTTGCCGTAGCCTCTAAGAATGGGTGAAAGAATCGTCGTTATCACCCGGCCGGCCTGCTAGCGGGTCAATTCTGAGAGAAACTTAGCCTCTTCTCCGTTTCTAAGTTCCCCAAAGTTGGGAACTAAAGGGAAAATCAAGGGGGCGATCGGCAGATTTACAACTCCTCACGTTCTCTCTGCACAGCAATTACGAATCAGGACGCATAATTCAGAGCGTTCAAAGTCCAAAGTCTTGTGAAACAATGAACAGGGGGAGAATATCCCCCATTTTCTTTATCTCTTTCCTATTCCTCCCAATCGATTGCATGGCTCTTCAACTGCGTGTCTACGTTCCCCCCCACCCGCTAATCAAACACTGGCTGGCAGTGTCTCGTGATGAAGCAACGCCCTCGGTGCTGTTTCGTAGTGCGATGACTGAGCTAGGCAGATGGCTGACTTATGAAGCAATCCGCGACTGGTTACCCACGATCGAAACCGAAGTGAGCACGCCTCTGGCAACTTGTCCGGCGACGTTTATCAACCCAGAAGTTCCGGTAGCAGTGGTTCCCATTCTGCGGGCAGGGCTGGCGTTGCTAGATGGCGCACAGGCACTCTTGCCGCTTGCCTCGGTTTATCACATTGGCGTGGTGCGAAACGAAGAAACACTCGAACCCAGTGTCTACCTGAACAAGTTTCCTGAGAAATTCGACCCGCAGACGCGAATTCTAATTACCGATCCCATGCTGGCGACAGGTGGCTCGATGATGACAGTCATGCAAGAATTAACGCGACGAGGCGCTGATCCAAGCCTGGTAAGAATTATTGCCGTTGTTACGGCTCCGCCTGCCCTACAGCAGCTTAGCAATGCCTTTCCGGGTCTGGTCGTGTATGCGGCGACGATCGATGAAGGTTTAAACGAAAAAGGCTACATTGTTCCTGGATTGGGCGATGCAGGCGATCGAACGTTTGGCACTTAAGATTGGCACGAAACCTTAGCGTCATAAAAGGAGAATTGCATGAGCCAGCAGGGAAATTTTATTGGTGGCTTTTTGTTGGGAACGGTGGTCGGTGGTGTGGTTGGTGGCGTGATCGGTGCGCTGGCAGCGTCCCGGCTCAATCAGGAATCTGCGGGATCTGAAAAATCGTTCTCCAAGCTGGATAAAGCCGAAAGCAAGCCCACAAAGCGACGACAGCTTAAAGCCCCGACCGAGCAAAATATGGAAATTGCGCGGCGAGGCTTAGAAGACAAAATCGCTCAGCTGAATGATGCGATCGACGATGTGCGACAGCAGCTTGGAACGGTGAACGGCACATCAGTTCAGGGAAACGGCGAACAGGTCGTCTCTCAAGATCCGTAGATGCTCTCTGGCTGCTGGACGATTTGCTGACGATTAATGATCAAGATGCTCAGTTCATACCCAGTTCATGAGCAGTTCAGCATGATCAGCACTATCGGCTGCGAAGAGTTTGGGTGAGCGTGTCGATCGAGGCTTTCAGGTCTTGCTGTGAGGCGATGATTGGATCAACGAGGTCTTCTGCAACTTCCTCTTCGCGCAAAAATCGTCTTTTGGCAGCTTCAAACGATTGGATAACCAAAAAGAGAACGAACGAGATAATCAGAAAATTAAGCACCGCAGCGAGAAATACTCCATATTTAATTCCATTGATTTGAAGCTGGTTAATGTCTTGTAAGTTGGCAGCTTGCAGTGCCGGATTGAGGAGCAACGGAGTAATGATATCTTTCACAAACGAATCGACAATCTGGCTGAAAGCAGCTCCAACCACGACTGCAACGGCAAGATCAAGGACATTGCCCCGCATGACAAATTCACGAAAATCTGCCAAAAACCCTGTTGCAGCGCGTCGTCCTCTTCTGACTGCCATTGTTTCTATCCTTTGTTTTTATACACGAATGTTTTTACACACGAATGCTTCTACACGCGAATTTAGTTCTGGGTGAACAACTGCCGCTAATCTCCTGTTTCTAAAGAAAAAAGTCAACCCGTTTTTCACAAATTTCTTACCTTTGAGGGAGATGTCTGCTGACGCGATCGAACCCAACGTGCTGCAATCCGCTCTGCTTGCTCATTTGAATCACCTCATTCGCGATCGCGATCCCTATTTTGCCAGCCAGGGACATTTTTACGTGCGGGAGTATGTGCGGGAGCAGTTGATTCAGTGGGGCACGATCGAAACCCATGAATTCACAGTGCGGGGCGGCCTGCATCAAAATTTGATTCTCGATTTGCCCGGTAAAGCGACTCGTCCGCCGATTTTGATTGGCGCACATTATGATGCTGTTCCGGGTACGCCAGGGGCAGATGATAATGCTTCAGGCGTTGCAGTGCTGCTGGAACTGGCGCAAATTTTTGCAGCGGAGCCTGCCCGTTATCCCCTGCGGCTGGTTGCCTTTGATATGGAAGAGTACGGCTTACTAGGCAGTGCAGCCTATGCGCGCGAGCTGAGACAGCAGAACCAACTCCTGCGGCTCATGATTTCGCTAGAAATGCTGGGCTACTGCGATCGCGCTCCTCAATCCCAGAAATATCCGGCTTTTCTCAAGTATTTCTATCCCGACCGCGGCGATTTCATTGCCCTGGTGGGAAACGTGCAGACCACGCTGGATCTGATCCGACTTCAGCGACAAATTCGTACTGTGGGCAGGGTCGGCTGTGAATGGCTGCCTGCCGGAAAGCGAGGCATGATTGTTCCCGTAACACGCAGCAGCGACCATGCTCCTTTTTGGGACGAAGGCTATCCGGCAATGATGATCACCGATACCGCGTTTCTGCGGAATCCGCACTATCACAAAAGCAGCGATCGGCTAGACACCCTCGATCTGGAGTTTTTAGCACGGGTTTGTTCAGGGCTGGTTGCGGGAATTCGATCGCTTTAAGCGACGAGGAAAATTTGCGCTGCTCCGGTCGATTTGCGCTAATCTAATACGCACTTTCCACTTGTTTCTGCACGTTAAAGGCTCCGATCGCTGTGAAGCTCCGACATTTCATTCCTTTTTTTGATTCCTCAGCTCAGGACTGGGGACAGGAAAGCCGTCTGCTGCGCTGGCTTACCTTTTTGTGGCTATTGGTCGGTTTAGTGGTGATGTATTCTGCGTCCTTTGCGGTGGCAGATGCGAAGACGGGCGACGGGCTGTATTACTTCAAAATTCAGTTGTTGTGGATTTGTTTGGGCATGATGGGGTTTAATGTCCTGGTGCATTCGCCCCTGCGCTTTATTCTCGGATTGGCAAACTGGGTTTTGCTGCTGCTGCTGGGGCTAGTGCTGATGACGCTGCTGCCAGGCGTCGGAACCGAGGTCAATGGAGCAACGCGCTGGCTGGTCATTGGTCCCGTCGGCATTCAGCCGTCTGAGCTAATCAAACCGTTTCTGGTATTGCAGAGTGCGCGGATTTTTGGGCAGTGGGAGCGGCTAGACTGGGGAACTCGTCTGCTCTGGGTGGGAATCTTTGGAATGACGATCGCCGCAATTCTCTTGCAGCCCAACCTGAGTACAGCAGCCCTTTGCGGCATGATGATTTGGTTAATTGCCTTGGCGGCAGGCTTGCCTTACTTATACCTGGGCAGTGCGGCAGGGTTAGGCGTTCTGGCGGCTATCGTCAGCGTTAGCCTCAAATCCTATCAGCGACGGCGATTGATTTCGTTTCTCAATCCCTGGGCAGATCCCAAGGGGGACGGCTATCAGTTGATTCAGAGCTTGCTGGCGATCGGCTCAGGCGGCATGTTTGGCAGTGGCTTCGGGCTGTCGCAGCAAAAGCTGTTTTTCCTGCCAATTCAGGATACTGATTTTATTTTTGCGGTCTTTGCCGAAGAGTTTGGTTTGGTCGGCTGCTTTTTACTGTTTCTGATGTTGGCAGGCTATGCAACGCTAGCAATCCGGGTTGCGCTCAAGGCAAAAAATCAGGTGCATCAGTTGGTTGCAGTTGGCGTCATGATTTTGATGGTGGGGCAATCGCTGCTCAATATCGGCGTTGCAAGCGGGGCACTGCCCACCACAGGGCTACCCTTCCCGCTGTTCAGCTATGGTGGCAGCTCGATGATTGCCAGTTTGCTAGCGGCAGGATTGCTGATTCGGGTTGCTAGGGAAAGCACCAGCGCAGAAGTCATTGCGATCGATCCTCGCTGGGCAAAATCTGATTCATGATGGAATTAACCCAGCCGATCGCTCAACTCATTAACCTGTCGTTATTGACCTGGCGTTAAAGAACTTGAGCTAGCGTGAGAACTGTGACTTACTGTTTTTTGAGTGACTTATGGTTGAGTCGATCGATTTAAGTCAACTTTTTTTGAGCCTATTGTTTTTTGAGCCTATTGTTTTATAGCGAACTCCGCCATGCCGCAAAAAATTCTTGTTGCTGTTGATGAATCTCCCTTTGCCGAAATCGTTTTCGATCAAGCCTTAAAAATGGCAAATGCCTTTCAGTCTTCTCTGATGGTGCTGCACGTTTTATCGCTGGATGAGGAAAGTAGCCCCCAAATGCCTCTTGCCGCATCGGGTCCAGGATCTTACGTAGTGCTGGAAACGGCAGTGATGGATGCTTATCAGGAGCGGTGGCAGGAGTACGAGGAAAAAGGCGTCACTCAGCTTCAGAGCTTTACCGATCGCGCTACTCAAGCGGGAATTGCCACTGAATTCAGCCAGTTATCCGGTCGTCCAGGCAAAGTGATTTGCAACCTGGCGAAAAATTGGCAGGCAGATTTGATCGTAGTAGGACGCAGAGGGCGATCGGGCTTTGGCGAGTTCTTTTTGGGTAGCGTTAGCACTTATGTGGTGCATCATGCGCCCTGCCCAGTGATGGTCGTACCTGCCAAGACCTCGACTTGAGCCATTCGGTCTGCTGCCCCTTGCCTTTCCTCGGCTTCCCTTGTCTACCTAAGACTGCATCTTTAAAACCTGCGAGTCCTGCAATTTGTCCATCCAGCCTTCCAGATACGTGAGATTCTCCTGCTGGTGCTGTGGGTTTGTAGTATCGATCGGGTGAGGCATCAAACCTCTTATGGCTGCTGTCGTGACGCAAAACATTGCTTTCTGGAAGCTCAGACAAATCTTCACCCGCAGGTCGTCTTCGCCCCGTAGCTCCTGGAGATACACCTGCCGCAGGGCATCGGGCAAAAAATGGGTCATGTCCTGCATCAGCAGCGTTGGCGGAATCCCGCCTCCTCCAACAGGCAGCGGATCGGCAAACAGTGCCCCGTAGTTAAAATCTGCCTGATTGGAAGAAATTTGACCCGCCTGCGCATTGTAGGAAATCGTGCCAAAGAAGGGAAACGATCGAAAGAAGACCGCTTCTACATAAGGCACGGCCGTATCCTTCAAAAACGTCAGCCCTGCCGATTTGGGAATAATTTCGTAGCGTTGATCGCCAATTTCAACGGCATAAGTGATCGGGTCAGCAGCAGCTGCTACCAGTCCATCCTGAACATGTTGCACCACTTGAGGAATCGTTTCGATTTCGCCTCGATCGTAGCGATCGGATAGCTCCAAAAACATTCGGCTCATCACATCCCAGAACTGCCCCAGCGCACTGTAGTAGCACAGCAACCGCACCTGCTCCGGCAAAAATTCGGGAAACAGGCGATCGAGTCCCTGCATCATGGCGTTGCCCCGCAGTTTGGCTCGAATCGCTGCCCCTGCCCCCTGGCTAAACTCTTCGCTGTCTAGATAAGCATCCAGCCCTTCTGCCCCATGCCAGAACATCGCTTTCATGCAATATTCGGCAAACTCATAGTTAATGCGATCGTGCCACCAGTGCTTCAGCAGTTTGGCGAAGGTCACTTCACCATTGAAATACTTAAAGAAAGGAAACAGCATCAAAAACTGATGCTCTGCAATAAAGGTGAGGTTGCGATGATAAGCATCCAGCACGACGCCGTAGCTCTTGAGAATGCCAACCACTTCCAGCACATTCCCAGGAGAGTCGGGCAGCAGTGCACCGCCTGCCTGAATTCTTTCGATCAAATCAGCAAGGGGATGAGAGCGATGGGGCGGAACGAGAGTTACCATGTGCGAATTGTTTCAGGAGTGAAGGAAACGAGGAAATTGAAAACGTAACCTTGAGGAATAAAGGGACTATGGGCGAATTAGCTCATGGAGGGCATCCTGCCAGAGACAGAGGCAGCGTCAATTGCAGGCACAGCAGGAGCCGGAGTAAAATCTTCGATCGCTTCTGCGGAAAACTGGGAAGCAACCGGGGGATCTGCGGTAGGTGCGCTCGGTATTGACCAGCTCATTGCCGTGCGGCTCAGACTGTCAATTCCTAGAGTCTTGGAAATCGACACGCTCCAGCGAGTTATCCAGCCAGGCTGAAGCCCCAGCAAAATCACCAGAACCGCGACAATTACTGAAGGAATGCGATCGTGCCAGCGGACACGCGGTAGGTTCGCTAGCGTCTCTGGCAATCGACCAAAGAAGACTTTGTTGATCAAAATTAGAAAGTAAACCGCAGTCAGTGCGGTTCCCACCATGCAGAGCAGCGTTTGCACCGGAAACACAGGCAGACTGCCGCGATACACAATAAATTCGGCAATAAAGCCCACCATACCGGGAATTCCTGCGCTTGCCATTGCGCCGACCACCATCAAGCTCCCAACCAGCGGCAGCCCTCGCTCGGGGTTGAGCAATCCACGCAGCACGTTAATATCGCGGGTTCCAGTTTTGGTATACACCACACCCACTAGCAAAAACAGCAGCGCAGAGATTAAACCGTGGCTCACCATCTGGGCGATCGCTCCAATCAAACTCAGCGGGGTCGCCGCCGCTGCCGCCAGAATTACATAGCCCATGTGCCCTACCGAGCTATAGGCCACGATTTTCTTCATGTCGGTTTGAGCGATCGCCGCAAATGAACCGTACAGAACGCTCACCACTGCAACACCTGCAATCCATGGCGACAGGACTTCCCAGGCATCGGGAAATAGCCCCAGTCCAAACCGCAGCATTCCGTAAGTACCCAGCTTCAGCAAAACCCCAGCCAGCAGCACCGATGCCGGAGTCGGAGCTTCAACGTGCGCGTCGGGCAGCCAGGTATGCAGGGGAACAATCGGAATTTTGATGCCAAAGCCAATCAGCAGCGTGACCAGCAAAGCAATCTGAGGTGTTGTAGACAAATCGTGATCGCGTACAATTCCATAGTCAAAGCTGCCCGAGCCGCTCAGGAGCGACAAGCCAAAGAAGGCTGCCAAAATCACCACGCCCGAAATTGCCGTGTAAATCAGAAACTTGGTTGCCGCATAGCCGCGCTTTGCCCCACCCCAAATCGCAATAATCAAATAGAGCGGAATCAGCTCAAATTCATAGAACAGGAAAAACAGCAGCAGATTTTGCGAGAGAAAAGCCCCAGCAACAGCTCCGTTCAGCAGCAGGATTAGGCTGTAAAACAGCTTCGGACGGTGGATTTGAGCATCACCGCTATAGAGCGCAACCCAGGTTAGCACCCCATTCATCACCAGCAGCGGCAGCGACAGTCCATCCACCCCAAGCTGATAGCTCAAGCCCAAATTCTTAATCCAGGGCAACGATTCCTGAAATTGCAGTGCCGCGTCGCCGAGGCTAAATTGGCTAGCGACAACAAGCGACCAGACTACAACCAAACTACAAAGCGCAAGGGCAATCTGCCGCGATCGGTTCACTTGAGACGGCGGCAGCACACTAATCAGCAGAACCCCAAGAAACGGAACCCAAATAAAAAGACTCAGCATCGCAAGGAATTGCAGGATGAACAGCAGACGATCGAAAAATAAGGCGAGAACCGCTCAATTAGCGAAAACAGTCACTAAAACAGCGGACTCCAGATCAGCCATCCGGTTAGGCTTAGAGCCAGCAGTAGCCCCACAAACAAATTCAGCAGATAGCTGCGCGACTGCCCGGAAATCGTATATTTCAGGCTTTCTCCGCTAAAGATTGAAGCCACTCCAACAAAGTTCACCAGCCCATCCACCACATAGCGATCGAACCAAGCAGTCAAGCGCGAACCCTGCACCACTCCAAACACCACACTGAGCTTGTAGAGGCGATCAATAAAAAAGTCATACGCCAGTACATCGCGTAGCACAGACCCCACAAGCGGAGTTGGCTTTCGTACTGCTGGGTTAAGGTAAATGATGCCTGCAAGGGCTGCTCCACCTATGCCCGAAGCGAGCAAACTGGCGAGTAGACTCAGATTGACTTCGCTTAGCGCGGGCAAAAGCTGCCACTGTTTCAGTAGCAAAGGCAGCAGCAGCGCAAAAATCGAGAGCGTCACCATCGGCACCGCCATTAGCCAGGGTACTTCCGGCGCGCGGCGCGTTTTTGGCTGCGGGTGACCCCAAAAGACCAAGCCAAAGACTCGTACCAAGTTAAATGCCGTGAGTCCATTGACCAGCAGCAGCACTGCAACCAGCCAGGGAGAAACCGCCCAAACGCCCTCCATCCACTGCACCATTGCCCAGAAGCCGCCAAGCGGCAGCAGTGCCACCGAAGCCAGCCCACCCACGACATAGGCAAACGTTGTAGCAGGCATTCGCTTTGCAAGTCCGCCCATCTCGGTAAGGTCCTGGGTGCTAGTCGTCAAAATAATTGACCCGACACTCATAAACAGCAGTGCCTTAGCAACACCATGGGCAAACAAAAACATCAGTGCCAGATCATCTTGCTGAGTTCCCACCGCCAAAAATACTAGCCCCAGATAGGCACTGGTCGAGTGAGACAAGGTTCGCTTGATATCAATTTGAGCGATCGACACTAGCGAAGCTCCGATCGCCGTTAGCGACCCCAGCACCATAATTGTTGTCAGCGTCACGGGCGAGAGTGCCAGCACAGGCTGAAGCTTGATCAGCACATAGGCTCCGCAGGCAACAACCACAGAATTTCGCAGAATCGAAGCCGGATTTGGACCCTCCATCGCTTCATCTAGCCATAGGTTCAGCGGAAACTGGGCACACTTCCCTGTTGGACCTGCTAAGAGCGACAGTCCCAGCAGCGTTGCAACCACCGAGGGAAGCTGAACGTTTTCTGCCCACAGCGCAAGATGGGTGAAGTCCATGCTGCCAGCCAGCGTGGATAAGGTGACCACACCCATCAACAAGAGCAAGTCTCCAACTCGTTTAGTCAAGAAAGCATCACGGGCAGCCGTTACCACCAGGGGCTGAGCATACCAAAAGCCCACTAACAAGTAGGTAGAAAGGGTCAACATTTCCAGCAGGGCATAGCTTAGAAACAGGGAATCGCTTAGGGCGATGCCGCTCATTGCCGCCTCAAAGAAACCCATCAGCGCATAGAATCTTGCCAGTGCCCAGTCTTTTTCCAGATAGCCCAGCGCGAAAATCTGTGCCAACAAACTTAAGCCAGTGATAAACAGCGCAGCCGCAACGCTTGTGCGAGAGGTCTCCAGGGTTAGCCAGATATCTAAGTCAGGAACACTCAGCCAGGGAATCAGCGATCGAACGGGTTCTTGATCCCAAACTGCCTTTAGCATCAGGGCACTGTGAACCAGAGCCAGAACAGTCATCAGGATATTAAAGTAGGCGGCTGGTCTTGGTCCAGTGCGGCGAACTAGCCCGATCGACCAGGGCAGCGTCAGAATTGCGCCAATCAAACCGTACAGGGGAACCCACCAGCTCGTCTGAACGAGAAGCTGATTCATTACTGATCTTTCCTTATTGAGATGAAATAAATGCTGCAACCAAACTCCCTGCCAAACCAAAATCAAGACAATAATTTTTGAATAGCAGAATAATTTAGCAAAAATTAAGGGTTATCTAATCTAGCATAGAGCTTTCACCGTTGTTCTCAGTCAGGCATTGCTGAAGCTTTCTACTCTAAAGTCATCTCAATCGTGCAAAAAATGCTTCGCAACTAACAGAGATGAGCGATTCTAATCAATTCATTATTTATTAGGGGAATACTAGCATCTTATAGCGTGATCCCCAGGCGCAGCACATCTTAATAAATTGATATACCCTGCCTTCCACCGCATCAGTCCTAGGAGCCAGAGGAATCGAATAAGTTCATAAGTTTTTTCTTATCAATGGTATAATTTTTTCTACAGGTTAGGGCTAAAAAACATCAATCAACCGTCTTCAAATCGATCGCTTTATCAGCCTGCTTCAATACAATTTTCCGGTTCCATCAATTTCTTAAGCGAAATCAGGTGGGTTTGCGTTATTCACTGGAGAACGATTACTGAAAGGGTGAGCCCGCGATCGAAGCCAAGATACGCTATAAAAACAAGTTATGTTTAGTATAAAAATAATCATCTCAGTTTATATTGCGTAAGGTTGTCCATCACCTGTATTCTTAATTCTGGGAATTCTAAGGTGTTTCCTGAAAATTTAACAATCGGTCATCCCGTGAAAATTTTCAGAGGCAGTTTTTAGAAATAGTTAGTGCCATTCTCGTTTTGCTGTACGGGAGACCAAGAATGCCGATTGCGGTTGGAATGATTGAGACGAAGGGCTTTCCTGCGGTCGTAGAAGCGGCAGACGCTATGGTGAAAGCGGCGCGGGTAACCCTAGTAGGCTATGAAAAGATTGGCAGTGGTCTTGTCACAGTGATTGTGCGAGGCGATGTCTCAGAAGTTCAAGCATCGCTTGCAGCTGGGATTGAGAGTGTCAACCGGGTGAACGGCGGACAAGTTGTTTCCACCCACATCATTGCTCGTCCTCACGAAAATCTGGAATATGTTTTGCCCATTCGCTATACCGAGGCGGTAGAGCAGTTCCGCTCCTAGCAGTTCGTTCAGCCTGATTTGCTGAGTTTGATTTGCTAGGTTCGATCGACGGCTGATCTCGGTCACGATCGTGTTTAACAAGGTTACGAAGACTCATTAACTGGAAGGGAGAAAGACTCATGGCTATTGCAGTAGGAATGGTAGAAACCCTCGGTTTTCCGGCGGTTGTCGAAGCAGCAGACGCAATGGTGAAAGCAGCTCGCGTCACGCTGGTGGGTTATGAAAAAATTGGCAGCGGTCGCGTCACAGTAATCGTTCGGGGTGATGTCTCCGAGGTTCAAGCTTCGGTCTCTGCCGGAATTGAGAACGTGAAGCGGGTGAACGGCGGGCAGGTTCTCTCTACTCACATCATTGCTCGTCCCCACGAAAACCTGGAGTACGTACTGCCGATTCGCTATACCGAAGCAGTCGAAGCATTCCGCGAAAGCGTGAGCGGTATCCGTCCTATCAGCCGTTCCTAAGCGATTCGTTCCTGATACCGAATGCAAATTGCTAAAGTCTGCGGTACGGTGGTTAGCACCCAAAAAGAGCAAAGCCTGACTGGTGTGAAATTTCTGCTCGTGCAGTTTATCGACAAGGAAGGGCAGCTTTTGCCAGAGTATGAAGTGGCTGCTGACAGCGTTGGGGCAGGAAATGATGAGTGGGTGCTTGTGAGTCGCGGTAGTGCAGCCCGACAAACCGAGCGGGGCGAATCGCGTCCCCTAGATGCGCTGGTTATCGGCATTATTGACACGGTGAGCGTCGATAATTTGCGCCTCTACAGCAAGCGAGACCAAGATCGATAAGTTGCCTTAAATCAGAGCCGTCTGTAAAAATGTGTCTCTGGTTTAAGGTGGCTTTCCGATCGATAGCTCAAGCCTTTGTCTTAAGTGATTCTTGGAAGTGTGGATTCAATTGGTAGTAAGCAAAGCATCCTACCTGTCTGGTTTGTGAAATAGATCTTTTGTTGAGCCGGACAGGCAAGGGTAACTGCTTTACAGAAGCTACAGCACGTTGAATCCTAAGTCTCCTCGATTCTCTGAACCAATAGTTTAAAGCAGCTATTCAGGCTTGTTTTGCTGACTGAATCTTGTCTTACACAACGCTGTTTTTAATTCTCTGGCAACGGCTTTCGCTGTTGTTTCAGATGGGAGAAATTTAATTTATGGTAGTCCGTGGCTCTGCCCCTCTCCCTACCCCTTGGTCGGAGAGTTTGGCACAACCCAGGATTGACGAGACTGCCTCTGTCCATTCCTTTTCCAATGTCATTGGAAATGTGGCGATCGGTGCAGACGCGCTGATTGCTCCTGGGACTTCTATTCGCGCTGACGAAGGGAGTCCTTTTTCCATCGGCGCGGGAAGCCATGTTCAGGATGGCGTGATTATTCATGGACTGAAGCAGGGGCGAGTTATCGGAGACGATGGGCAGGAGTATTCAGTCTGGATTGGCAGGAATACTTCGATCGCTCACATGGCTCTTGTTCATGGTCCGGTATATGTGGGTGACAACTGCTTCATCGGCTTTCGGTCAACACTTTTCAATGCGCGAATTGGGGCAGGCTGTGTCGTCATGATGCACGCACTGATTCAGGATGTTGAAATTCCTCCCGGCAAGTTTGTGCCTTCAGGGTCAATTATTACTCAGCAGCAGCAAGCCGATCGGTTGCCCAATGTCCAAACGGCTGACCTAGCGTTTGCCGCTCATTTGATGGGCATGAACCGTGCCCAACGATCGGGGC
Organism: Leptolyngbya sp. ST-U4; assembly: GCF_039962215.1. NCBI lineage: Bacteria > Bacillati > Cyanobacteriota > Cyanophyceae > Leptolyngbyales > Leptolyngbyaceae > Leptolyngbya > Leptolyngbya sp. ST-U4. Next base: position 328,242 of record NZ_JAMPKZ010000001.1, on the reverse strand, counting down.
ATCACGGTGCAAACACATGGACTCACTTTGCTCCGATGCGGCAGCAGTTAGAGCGGGTCTATCACAGTGATACCCACAGTGACCCCGGCGATCGTTCACGCGAATTCAGTTCTTCTAGCGATTCACAGGATCAAATGCAACATACTCGTTTAGCTCCGGCAGTGGTGGAGCAGGTTCGTCGGCTTCTCTCTCAAGGTCTTCGGATTGGCATGGAACATGCCGATGCGCGTCGATTTCAAACTAGCTCGTGGAGTAGCTGTACCCCAATTCAGTCTAATCACGAACAGGATGTGCTATCTGCGCTAGAAAGCTGCATTGCTGAGCATGGCGGCGAGTATGTGCGGGTCTTTGGCATTGATACTAAAACGAAGCAGCGAGTCTCTGAAATGACCGTGCAGCGTCCGGGCGATAAGCCTGCTCCGGTTAGTTCGCCTTCTAGCAGCTACAGCTCTAGTTCTTCCAGCTACGGCTCTGCTCCTTCTAGCAGCTACGGCTCTAGTTCTTCCAGCTACGGCTCTGCTCCTTCTAGCAGCTACGGCAGCTACGGATCGTCGGGAAGTAGTCATCTGAGTGCTGAAGTGGTGGAGAAAGTGCGTCAGCTCGTGGCACAGGGCTTCAAGATTGGCACAGAGCACGCCGATGCACGCCGATTCCGAACAAGCTCCTGGTATAGCTGCGTGCCTATTCAGGCATCACGGGAGTCTGAGGCGATCGCTGCCCTCGAAAGCTGCCTGGCTGAGCATAGCGGCGAGTATGTGCGGGTCTTTGGCATTGATACCCGGTCAAAGCAGCGCATTTCTGAAATGATCGTGCAGCGTCCGGGCGACACCGGGAACGGCAAAACCAGTGCGCCTGCACCCAGCAACTACCAGGCTCCCGTCAGCAACAACGGATACAGTACGCCTGCACCCAGTCAGCCTGCATCGGGAAGCGGCAAATTGAGCCGTGAAGTGGTGGATCAGGTCAGACAACTGCTAGCGCAGGGATATCGGGTTGCAGCAGAACACGCGGATACCCGTCGATTCCAGACCAGTTCCTGGAAAACCTGTGCGCCGATTCAGTCAAACCGTGAACAGGATGTGCTGTCGGCAATCGAAGGCTGTATGACAGAAAACGCAGGCGAGTATGTGCGGTTATTTGGCGTAGATATGAAGTCGAAGCGTCGCGTTGCGGAGGTCATCGTTCAGCGTCCATAGTGCCTTGATAAGGACACGATAGAACCTGGATGACGGTAACTAACTATGCCTCGCCCTCGCCCTGTCATTGACGACACCCATTTGTTCGTCAGTGGTGACGTTGTGATTCATCCGACTGCGACGATCGCGCCTGATGTGCTGCTGCAAGCCGATCCAGGTTGTGCGCTTGTAGTGGCTGCTGGAGCTTGTATTGGCACGGGTTCAGTTCTTCATGCTTATCAGGGACAACTGACGATCGAATCAGGCGCAACGCTGGGCAGCGGGGTGCTAGTGGTGGGGCAGGGAACGATCGGGGCAGAAGCCTGTATCGGCTCGATGAGTACGATCATTGATAGCTCGATCGAAGCGAATCAATCAGTCCCTCCGGGTTCTCTGATTGGGGACGGGAGCCGTCAGGTTGACCTGGCAGCGGTTCCTTCATCTAGCCCTCAGGCAAATTCCCCCATTCGCCCCCCAGCCAGCCCCCCAACCCCGCAAGTTGCCCCTAATTTTTCGCAGTCTACGCTTTTTGGAACGAATGGTGCAGTGCCGCCTGTGCCTTCTCCAAAAGCGAACGGGGCTGTCTCACCTGCGCCTCCGAACGCTTCATCCGATCCGCCTATCGCTTCTACAATCCAGCCTGTGCCTCCATCTAAGAAGGCAATGACGCAGATTTACGGTCAGGCGTATTTGGAGCGTATCATGGTCACCATGTTTCCTCATCGGCAACTGTTTGAGCCGCCCCCCAATCCACCCGAAAACTCGCCGGACTCCCCAGCAGGATAGGTGCGCTCTCTGAAAGACAAGCTATGCTTGGGGTGGAGATAGATTGCATTTCAGGTTTCACCATCCGCCTCCCAAGACTGCTATGACTTATTCAACCGGATCGTCCATGTACAGCGAGAGTGCCTTGGGGCTGGTTTCAACCCGCAGTTTTCCGGCGATCGTTGGCACTGCTGATATGATGCTTAAGTCCGCAGGTGTGCGGCTAGTAGGCTACGAAAAGATTGGGAGCGGCTACTGCACGGCGATTGTGCGGGGACGCATCTCTGATGTGCGGCTGGCGGTTGAGCAGGGAGCCGATATCGCAGAGCAGTTTGGTGAGCTCGTAGCAAAAGCAATTATTCCCCGTCCAATGCCGAATCTGGAAATGATTCTGCCGATTAGCGGTCAGCTTTCCCGCTTTGCTTCGGAGCAGGGAACCAGTCGGCTCAGCAATCTGGCGATCGGCTTATTGGAAACACGCGGTTTTCCGGCAATGGTGGGCGCGGCGGACGCGATGCTGAAATCGGCAGACGTGCTGCTGTCTTCCTACGAGGTAATTGGCGACGGGCTCTGCACCGTGATTGTTCGCGGACGGACGGCAGATGTGGCAGTCGCAGTCGAAGCCGGAATGCACGAAGCGGAGCGAATTGGTGAACTTCATGCGGTAATGGTCATTCCGCGTCCGCTGGAAGACCTGGAGGATACGCTGCCTGTCGCCAGCTGCTGGGTCGAGAAGAAGCAGCCGATCGCCCTTCCGATCAATCTCCGCCAAACTCAAAAAGAATTGGTAGAACAGCAGGTAGAACTGCCCGATCTTCAGCAAATGGTGGTGCCGGAGGAAGTCGAACGCGACGGATAAAAAATTATGACTTCTCAGCAAGGACGCTGGCAGTTTTGGATCGATCGAGGCGGCACGTTTACCGATGTTGTAGCGCAGCGTCCAGACGGTTCTCTGACGATTCACAAGCTGCTGTCTGAGAATCCCGATCGCTACAGCGACGCGCCTCTTCAAGGCATCCGCGAGGTAATGGGTCTTCCTGTAAACGTGCCGCTCCCTACGGCCCAAATTGCGGCAATTAAGATGGGAACCACCGTTGCGACCAACGCGCTGCTGGAACGCAAAGGCGATCGAACCGTGCTGCTGATCACGCAGGGATTTCGCGACGCGCTACGGATTGGCTATCAGAATCGCCCCAACATTTTTGCGCGGCAAATTATTTTACCGGAAATGCTTTATGAGCGCGTGATCGAAGTCGAGGAACGCTGTACAGCTCAAGGCGAAATTCTCGCGCCGCTTCATCCTACTCGTTTGACTGCCGATCTCCAAATTGCATACAACGCAGGAATTCGCGCCTGTGCAATCGTCTTAATGCATGGCTATCGCTATCCCGCCCATGAACAGCAGGTTGCTGACCTTGCAAAGGCGATCGGATTCACTCAAATTTCCGTTTCTCACCGAGTCAGTCCGCTGATGAAGCTAGTGAGCCGGGGAGATACCACGGTTGTTGATGCCTATTTGTCGCCGATTCTGAGGCGATATGTCGATCGCATTGCTGCTGAACTTCAGCAATCGGGCACTGGCTACAAGCCCGCGCTGATGTTTATGCAGTCAAATGGCGGGCTTACCGATGCTAGCCTGTTTCAGGGCAAAGACAGCATTCTCTCTGGTCCGGCAGGCGGCATTGTGGGAGCGGTGCAAACCAGTGCGAGAGCAGGATTTGACAAAATTATCGGCTTTGACATGGGTGGCACTTCAACCGATGTATCCCACTTCAACGGCGAGTATGAGCGGGTGTTTGAAACCGAGGTCGCAGGAGTCAGACTGCGTGCGCCGATGATGTCAATTCATACGGTTGCGGCAGGAGGCGGTTCGATTTTGCAGTTTGACGGTGCGCGCTATCGAGTCGGACCCCAATCGGCGGGAGCACATCCTGGACCTGCCTGCTATCGCAAAGGCGGACCCCTGACAGTGACAGACTGTAATGTAATGCTGGGTAGAATCCAGCCGCAGTTTTTCCCACAGGTTTTTGGGCAGGAGGGCAATCAGCCGATCGACTTCCAGATTGTGCAGCAACAATTCACTCATTTAGCGGCAGAAATTGCGGCAAAGACAGGGAGTGCTCAAACTCCTCAGCAAGTTGCCGAAGGATTTCTAACGATCGCGATTGACAAAATGGCAACCGCGATCAAAAAAATCTCGATCCAGCGCGGCTACGATGTGGCTCAATACACCCTTTGCTGTTTTGGGGGCGCAGGCGGACAGCACGCTTGTCGCATTGCAGACGCACTGGGCATACGTCAGGTGTTTCTCCATCCCTATGCTGGTGTACTCTCGGCTTACGGTATGGGCTTGGCAGATATCAGCACGATTCGCGAACAGGCGATCGAAGCCCGTCTTACCGATGAAGTACTATCGACCCTGACCGAAATTCTGAATAACCTCACCGCAGAAGCTCACACCGCCGTTCAGCAGCAGGGCATTTTGCCGGAGAATATTCGATCGCTTTCCAGAGTTCATCTGCGCTATGAAGGCACGGATTCTGCATTGGTTATTGACTTTGGCGATCGTCCAGCCATGCTGCGCCAGTACGAGTCGGCATATCAGCAACGATACGGGTTTGTGATGAAGAACAAACCCCTAATTGTAGAAGCAGTTTCAGTTGAAGCGATCGGTAAAACGACTACCCCGACCGAGCGGGTAACCGCTCCCCCACGGACTCAACCCCTTTACCCCACCTCAACGGTGCAGATGTACACTGGGGGCCAGGAACACAATACGCCCGTCTACCTGCGTGAGCAGCTTTGTGCCCACGATCGTCTCCTGGGACCAGCTCTGCTGATCGAAGCAACCAGTACGAACGTAATTGAACCCGGCTGGCTGGCAGTTCTAACCGAGAACAATCATTTGCTGCTGCAAAAGCAAACGGGTGTCAATGCTCAGCGCGAATCCCAAATCGACCTACCGCTCGCCAAGCCCGACCCGGTACTGCTGGAAATTTTTAATAATTTGGTGCGATCGATCGCTGAAGAAATGGGTGTGACGCTGCAAAACACCAGCTACTCTGTGAACATCAAGGAACGGCTGGATTTTTCCTGTGCCATATTCGATCGCAGTGGACAGTTAGTTGCTAACGCACCCCATATCCCAGTGCATTTGGGTTCGATGAGCGAAAGTGTCCAGAGCTTGATGACCGCAAAGGGCAACCGCTTGAAACCGGGCGATGTCTATGTACAAAATAATCCCTACAACGGCGGTACTCACTTGCCTGACATCACGGTGATCACACCCGTTTTTTTAGAAACTAATACACCGCAGTTTTACGTTGCCTCACGCGGACATCATGCTGATATCGGGGGAATCACACCTGGCTCAATGCCGCCGCATAGTCAAACGATCGAGCAGGAAGGCATTTTGATCGATAATTTTCTGTTGGTCGAACAGGGACAGTTTCGTGAAGCGGAGATGCGGCAATTGTTAAATACCGAAGCTTATCCGGCACGTAATCCCGACCAAAATATTGCCGACCTTCAGGCACAGGTGGCAGCGAACGAACGCGGTGTGCAAGAACTCCGGCGCATGGTGAGTCACTACGGGCTAGAAACGGTGCAAACCTATATGCAGTTCGTTCAGGATAATGCAGCCGAAGCAGTGCGGCGAGTCCTCAGTGTCCTTCAAGACGGCAGTTTTACTTACCCGATGGATGATGGCACTCAAATTCAGGTCAAAGTTACGATCGATCGCCCTCACCGTACAGCAACCGTTGACTTTACAGGGACTTCTCCGCAGCAGCCCAACAACCTCAATGCACCCCTCGCAATCTGCAAAGCGGTCGTTCTTTATGTGTTTAGAACGCTTGTTGAGGATGATATTCCCTTGAACGCAGGCTGTCTTCAGCCGCTCACGATCGTTGTCCCGGAAGGCAGCTTGCTGAATCCGCACTACCCCGCTGCCGTGGTTGCAGGCAATGTAGAAACTTCCCAGGCAATCGCCAATGCCCTTTATGGTGCGCTCGGAGTCATGGCAGCCGCACAGGGCACGATGAACAATTTCACGTTTGGCAACGATCGCTATCAGTATTACGAAACGATTTGCGGCGGGTCAGGAGCAGGCAAAACGTTCGATGGCACAGACGCAGTGCAAACCCACATGACCAATTCGCGCCTCACCGACCCAGAAGTGCTGGAATGGCGGTTTCCGGTGCTGCTCGAAAATTTTGCGATTCGTACCGGAAGCGGCGGAACGGGAACTCATCAGGGTGGCAATGGAGTAATTCGCTGTCTCCAGTTCCGGGAATCGATGACGGCAGCAATTCTGTCCAGCCATCGTGTGGTTTCTCCCTTTGGGTTAGCAGGCGGTCAGCCAGGGGCGATCGGACGCAATTCAGTCGTGCGATCGACCGGTGAAACGGAACTTTTAAGCGGTAGAGCCGAAGTCACGATGAATCCAGGCGATCAGTTTAGGATTGAAACGCCCGGTGGCGGAGGATATGGCAATCCCTCAAATTAAACTCTGGCTTACCCAGATTGAACCCTGGCTCAGCAGTTAAAGAACGCGCAGTACACTTGCGATCGTCTGCACTGACTCCATCGATCGAATTTCCGCCAGTGCCTCCCGGAAGTTGGCTTCTCGAACATAGTGCGTGATTACCACGATTTCTGCGGAATCATCGCGCATTCCGGTTTGCACCACCGATTCCAGGCTCACCTCGTGGTTGCCAAAACAGGTTCCGAGCTTCCCAATCACGCCCGGACTATCCTGGGTTAAAACCCGTGCATAAAATCGTGTTACCAGTTCATCGATCGGCGTGATTTTGCTGTAATGCTGATGGGAGCAGGCAAGCAACGGATCAAGCAAAGGTTTGCCATTGGGCTGCACAACCGTTTCGCGTCCTACTTTCAGAATGGCAGCAATATTAAGAATATCGGCGACGACTGCGCTGGCGGTTGGTCCTGACCCTGCCCCAGGACCGAAAAACATCACCTGCCCCACAGGTTCACCTTCGATCAAAATCGCGTTATAGACGCCATTTACGCTGGCAAGCGGGTGGCTCTTGGGAACCAGTGTCGGGTGAACCCGCACCTGCAACTGCTCTAGTTCATCTGTTTTAACAGCATCTTTAACAGCATCCCGCTTCGCCGTTGCCAGTAGCTTGATCACAAAGCCAAGCTTTTCTGCGTAGGCAATATCCGCTGCACTGACCGATCGAATTCCTTCGCAGTAGACTTCGGGTAGCTTGATTCGCCCCCCAAACGCCAGCGATGCCAGAATTGCCACTTTATCGGCTGCGTCGAGTCCATCAACGTCTGCTGTTGGATCAGCTTCGGCATACCCTAATCGCTGAGCGTCTGCCAGTACATCATGAAAATCACTGCCTTCCGCTTGCATCCGGCTCAAAATATAGTTTGTGGTGCCGTTCACAATCCCAATGACTGTCTGAATTCGGTTGGCACAAAGCGATTGTTTTAACGGCTCAATCACCGGAATGCCGCCCGCAACCGCCGCCTCAATCAACACATAAACCCCAGCCGCATTTGCTGCCGTAAAAATCTCATCCCCATAACGAGCGATCGCCGCCTTATTGGCAGTGACAACGTGCTTGCCGTGGGCAATTGCCTTCAACATTAAGGAACGCGCAGGCTCTAAGCCCCCCATCACCTCAACGACAATATCAATTTCTGGATCGGTGACGATCGATTCTAAATCAGTCGTGAGTTGCTCTGCGGGCAGATCGACCGACCTGGCTCTATCGAGCGATCGAACACCTACACGATGGATTTGCAGCTCTTGCAGCAAGGGATGTCGCTGCGCCGGATCAAGCAGAATCGCGGCTGTGCCTGAACCGACTGTTCCTAATCCCAATAAGCCAACCTTAAATGCCACGGGCAATCACTCACTCAAACAGGTCTACCTGACAATTGTAGGCGGGTGCGGCATCAGAAGCAGCACCTTAATCTCATCCTCAGTCGTCAAGATGCTGCTTTAGAGAAGCGATTGCAGATCTCCTGCAAAATCTCCGTAACCTCCACCCCTCTCACAAGTAAAAACCTCTTGTTGTCAGGCAATCTTCATATCTCCTTAAAAATCTCTTGATGATCACCCATGCCCAGCCGAAGTTGAATGCAATAAGATGGAGGTATCATCGAATCGATAAGGCAGCGATTTTGCCGCAGATGCTGTCTAGGGCAGCAGTTGTTTTAGGCAATCGGTAACTTCAGGCGATCGGTAAGGTGTTCCTGCAAAATCTGTCCGGTAAACGTCCGGTAAAAGGGTGTTCCAAGAGGGTGTTGCAAAAGTGTATTGCATGAATTGCCTGCCTCAGGCAAGCCACGGGAGCTGATTGAGATGGACAGCGAAACTCGGCAGTATTATCAGGTTCCCTCACGAGAGAGTCCTTTCTATGCTGTCTCAACCAACCGAACAATGAACAGCTGCAATCCGCCTCACGGCAGCGCGATCGATTTCATGCCAGAACTCGACTACCCGCCCCAGCTTGAAGATGAGGTAGCAGAGCAAATTTTAGAGCGGTTGCGTCAGGGTCAACTCTGGATTGTAAACAGTCGGCGACGCAATGGACTCATTTTATGTAAAGAGTTTCATGCCGAGTTTGCAGGACCAGGGGCAGCGATCGGCAGCATTTTCGATCAAGACTGTCAGCGCGTTATTCCCGTTGGAAACCTCTCTTTGCTGCGTCCTGAACATCACAAGGATCGCCAGAATGCCTACTTGATCCGGCGACAGTGGATCAAGCTTACCCAGCAGTCTACTGACCAGTCGGAGCCGGATAAGCGCGCCCAGATGGTCTTAACCCAATTTGAAACCTACTTTGATCAAGAAACGATCGCCCGCATCCCGGATGAGATTTTTGCTCTGCTAGTTGGGGTACTGCCTTACTCGATTCGTAAGACTCGTCGTACTCCGGGCAAGCTTAACGTAAAGGTCAAAACCTGAGCAGCATTCGGTTTGCGGTAGATTTGGTCAACTTCCGTTGGAATTGAGCAAGCGAAAAATAGCTTTTGCTCAGTCAACTTTGCTTAGTCAACTAAGTGATGCTCCATTGCATAGCGCACCAGTTCTGCTCGATTGTTCGCTTCAGTTTTTCTCAGTAGGCTGCTCACATATTTCTCGATCGTACGCGGGCTCAGGTGGAGCTGCTCTCCGATCTGGTTATTCGACAATCCCTCGGATAGCAGGGAAAGAACTTCGATTTCGCGGCCTGTAAAATCTAATAGCTGCTGACGCGAAGCAGGCGGTTGAATTACAGGCTGCACAGCCGTATCTGTTTCTGATCTTCCCACCGTTGCCTGAGATCGCCACTCGGTTGCAATGAGCTGCGATCGTTCCAGCAAATTGCGAACAACGGCTCCCAGTTCTTCTAGCTCAAATGGTTTAGCAAGATAGGCATCACCCCCTAGCTGATAGCCACGAATTCGCTCCTGGGTATCGCTTCTGGCGGTCAGGAAAATCACAGGCAGCAGCCGGAATTCTGGCTTGAGACGCACCTGACGAACGAGTTCGTAGCCGTCCATTTGCGGCATTGTTACGTCTGTGACGAGCAAGTGCGGTCTGTAGTGACCGACCAAATCTAGTGCCTTTGCCCCATTGTCTGCTGCAATTACCGAATAGCCCTTGAGCTCAAGATAATCACTGACCGCAAGACAAGTTCCTGGATCGTCGTCGGCAACAAGAATTGTCAGGGGCATGAAGAATAACCTCTTGACATGACTTCTGACCTGGATAGAGTCAGAGATGAACTATATTTCATTGTGACTGCTGGAACTGTATCGTTTCTTCAGTTCTATGATGTATTTTGCCACGCCCTTTTGACTAGAAATGGCACTCAATCATCGGCTGCTGCGTCCTACAAGCAGATTGAGATCTTTCCATCTATGCAGTTTCATGCTGAGAATGGAATACTACCTGGGAGAGGAGTTTAAAAAAGCTATGAGTTCATCCTTGTTGTCGGGCAATGCGAAGGAACGGGTTGTGTTACCCAGTCAGCCGCTGGACGTCTCTGCGGTCGTGCCGCTCTACAACGAGGTGGAAAGCCTACCTGTGCTGATGGAGACGATCGCCCGAACGCTGCAAGACAATCAGCTCTCCTATGAAATTATTTGTGTTGATGATGGCTCAAAGGATGGCTCGACCGAGCTGCTAAAGCAAATGGCTCAGGAGCGGACGGACCTAAAAGCAGTGCTGCTGCGTCGCAACTACGGTCAAACTGCAGCAATGGCAGCCGGGTTCAACCAGGCGCGGGGTCGAGTAATTATTACGTTAGATGCTGATTTGCAAAACGATCCGGCTGATATCCCCAATCTTCTAGCAAAGCTGGCAGAAGGATATGACTTGGTGAGCGGTTGGCGCAAGCAGCGGCAGGATGCCATGATGACTCGCCTGATTCCTTCTCGCATTGCGAACTGGCTGATTGGTCGAGTGACAGGCGTGCAGATTCACGACTATGGCTGTTCACTGAAGGCTTATCGATCGGAACTCGTGATCGATATGAATCTGTATGGTGAGTTGCACCGCTTTCTACCCGCTCTAGCATTTATTGAGGGAGCCAGAATCGCTGAGATTCCGGTTCGGCATCATGCCCGCCGCTTTGGACAGAGTAAATACGGCTTGGGGCGCACATTTCGCGTTTTGATGGATTTGCTCACCATCTTTTTTATGAAGCGATTTCTCACCCGGCCCATGCACGTTTTTGGCTGGTTTGGCTTGATCTCAATGCTGCTAGGCATAGCAACCGGACTCTACCTGACCTTTGTCAAGTTTGCACTGGGGCAAAGTATTGGCGATCGCCCTTTGCTGTTTCTGGCAGTCGTGTTGTTCTTAACGGGAGTACAGCTTTTTAGCTTTGGGCTTTTGGCAGAGCTGCTGATGCGAACCTATCATGAGTCTCAAAAGCGTCCGATCTACCGAATTCGAGAAATCGTCGGGACATCGGGGTCTCTGCCATAGCGATGTCGCTTGGGTGGAATACTCTAAACGCCTTGCAGAGGCTTGTGCCAGTCCTTGGATACGTCCGATCGCGCACGCGGAACTTCACGAATTTTGATAGAGTCTTTAGGTGAATTAAGACTTGCTAACATTCCTGGCAATGTAGCTGTAAATCATTCCTAACCTATGAAACGCCAAACTTCTCCAATGCTTCGTCTTTTTGCCGCTCTAGCAGCAAGTAGCTGTCTCCTGACCGGGCTAGCTGCAACCGCTCTGGCTCAGGGAGGTCCGGGGTTAACGATTTTTAGTGGCGTAAGCCGGGAAAATCAGCTCAGCTATCGGCAGGACTACTATGGTAGACCGGGAACTCGCGATCGGTACTATCTCAATATTCCAGCCACCAAAATGACGTTTGCGGTATCTGAATTTGCCGTCACTTACCCCGAAACTTATGGGGGCAGATTTGACCCAGAGCGGGTCGAAGTCACGTCAAACGGCGAGAAAATTGCGATCGAGGATGTGGTATGGGATCAGGATAACCGGGTGCTGGAAATTTACCCTCAGGAACCTGTTCCGGCAGATACCCGGGTGCAAATCATTTTGTCTAACGTACGGAACCCCAACCGTCCGGGAACTCACTATTTCAATGCAATGGTGCGCTCTCCGGGCGATCTGCCGATGATGCGCTATGTGGGAACCTGGATTCTTAGCATCAACAACCAGGGCAGTGCATCTCGCTAGCCTTCTTGCTTCCCGGCAACGGGGTGGTATGATTAGAAATCGTGGCTTTTTAGATCTTTAGAATTGCTGGGAGCAAAGCGGTATGACTAAGCGCACCCTGGAAGGAACTCGCCGGAAGCGCAGACGGGTTTCTGGTTTTCGGACAAGAATGCGAACCAAGAATGGACAGCGTGTGATTAAGGCGCGGCGGCAGAAAGGTCGGGAAAAACTTTCTGTTAGTTAGACGCGATCGTCAATGGATGGGCTGACGTGGCTCTGCCTGGATGCCATCGGCTTAAACATCGTGATGACTTTAGCAGAGTCTATCAGTCGGGTCTACGGCGATCGACTGCTAATTTGACGTTGAGAGCTTTGCGTTTGCCGGCTGCGCTAAATTCAGAGGCAGTTCGCTGTGCCCGGATTGGGATTTCGATCAGCCAAAAAGTGAGTAAGCGGGCAGTAGTGCGAAACCGGATTAAGCGGCAAATTCATGCTGTATTCCGGCAGTTTCTTCCCGCTTTGGTTCCAGGCTGGATGCTGGTTATTGTGGTAAAACCCAGCGCAACTCAGTGCGGTTATGAACAATTTCTGCAAGAATTAAAGCAGCTATTGACAAGTGCTGAGGTATGGCATGGCGATTAAGGAAGAAGTCTATTACGAGGGCGGTCCTCATATCGGCGAGCTAATTACGAATATTCTGCTAGGCTTCACAGTGATATGCCTGCCGCTTACGGTTGGCGCGATCGTTCGTGCCCTCTGGCTTCGCTATCGCATTACCGATCGCCGAATCTCGGTAACAGGCGGCTGGATGGGTCGCGATCGAGCTGATTTTATCTACTCGGAAGTCGCCAAAATTGTGACTGTACCGCGAGGATTGGGAGCCTGGGGCGATATGGTGATTACGCTCAAGGACGGCAGCCGGATTGAGCTGCGAGCAGTGCCCAAGTTCCGAGAAGTGTATGGCTACATTAGTGAAAAAATTCCAGCAAGAGCGCGGAACATCAGCGGCGGGCTAGGTACGTCGAAGTAATTGCTCCGAGGGCAGGAGATGCTTTGAGTCTGAGACTCTGCGGGAAAATCCCGACCCTGTTGCTCAGATAATAGCTCCTTGCCTCTTCGGTTTTCTCTACTCATAATCGCTCACAATTTCGGTACGCTAGACTTGGACTCACTCGAAGGACGCAGGTAGACAAAGCGCATGGACTTTGGTGTCGGATTTTTATCAAACAATGTAATGCTGCCGATCCTGGATTTCTTTTACGGGATTGTGCCTAGCTATGGTCTGGCGATCGTCGCCCTGACCCTGGTAATTCGTTTTGCGCTCTATCCTTTGAGTGCAGGTTCAATTCGCAGTATGCGTCGGATGCGAGTTGCTCAACCTGCCATGCAAAAGCGGGTCAAAGAAATCCAGGAACGCTACAAGGACGACCCTGCAAAGCAGCAGGAGGAAATGAGCAAAACCTATAAGGAATTTGGCAATCCGCTGGCGGGATGTTTTCCCGTTCTGGTGCAGATGCCTGTCCTGTTTGCGCTGTTTGCCACCTTGCGTGGGTCGCCATTCTCTGACGTGAACTACAACGTTAACGTGCAGATTTTGCCGCGTGAGCAGATCGAGCAGATTCAGCCCCAAGCTTTTACCACGAATCCTCAAAATATTTATATTGCGGACGGAGTTCACGTTCCGGTCGCGGCACTGCTTGCAGGTGGAAATAAGCTTGCAATCGGTGAGAAAACGCCAATTCTGTTTCAAACTTCTGAGGGTAAATCGCTGAAAGAAGTGCTGGCGGAGTATCCTGAAACCGAGCTGAAGCCAAGCTGGAAGATTACCAAAGGCGAAGATCTGGTTCGCATTGATGAAAATGGTAGCCTGGAAGCACTCCAGCCCGGTGAAGCTACACTGCAAGGAATAATGCCCGGACTGGCAGCCAACAAAGGCTTCTTGTTTATCAAAGCTCTGGGACGAGTTGGCGCAACCGATCCAGATGGCAGCATTAATTGGGATATTGTCGGCATGGTGGTGTTCTTCGGACTCAGCCTGTACGTCAACCAGCTCATCTCAGGACAGGGACCGAACTCGAATCCGCAGCAGCAGACGGTCAACCGGATTACACCTGTGATATTCTCCGGGATGTTTCTGTTCTTCCCGCTGCCTGCCGGGGTACTGATGTATATGGTGATTGCCAACATTTTCCAAACCCTGCAAACTTGGATTCTTTCCAGAGAACCCCTGCCGGAAAATTTGCAAAAGCTGGTGGAGGCTGAAGAAAAAGCGCAGGGCAACGGTCGAGAAGCTTTACCGTTTGAGCCAGTTCGTTCTAAAAAAGAACTGGAGGAACCTAAGAAAGAAACGGCTAAGAAGGATGCGCCTAAATCCGAAAACAAGTCTGTGAATAAGACTGCAAAGAAAGACACTGGGCGCACCGACAAGAAAAAAGGTTAGGGGCTGCTATGGATGACACCTCAGTTCAGCACGGCAAACAATGGCTGGAAGAATTGCTGACCATGGCGGGACTGCCCGCCTCTGTTGAAGTGAATGCAGATAAGCTCAGCACGGAGGGGAGTTGCTGGCTGACGATCGACGATCGCACCCTGTCTCCTGTCCAGGTTGAGTCGCTGCTAGGAACGGATGGGGCTGTTCTAGACGCAATTCAGTATCTTGCGAATACTACGCTGAACTTAGGGCATCCAGAAGAGCAGCAAACCGCGTTTACAGTGGAGCTGGGAGGATATCGGGTACGACGGCAAACTGAGCTTCAGGCTCTTGCCGATCGTGCGATAGAGCAGGTGCGCGAAAGCGGTGAGGAATACGAGTTGACTGCCCTTTCATCCGCAGAACGCCGACAGGTACATACCTATCTGAAAGAATTCACTGACCTGGAAACCTTTAGCCGGGGGCGAGAACCCGATCGCCGCTTAGTGATTCGTCTGCACCAGATTGAAGCGGAGCCTGCTGAAGAGTAACCCTCATTCTGGGTAAACCCGAATCGCCCCGGTCGGAAAATACTCAACGTTTTTGATAAACAGTGCTTGTTAAACTGATGAAAAGAGCTGAGGCAGGATTGCTGTTTCTGTCGTGGCTCTAATTCGTGTTAAAGGGACTGATTATGGAACGGATCTACATCCCGCAGCTTCTAAAGGCAGTTGAACAAACCGAAACGATTTCTGTACGCGAGCACCTGCGCGAGCTGGAAACGCTGACTCCGGTGCAGGGCTTTGTTAAAGTGAGCCATCGGTCAGGCTATCTGGAAGTGCGTGCCCAGGCAGAAGCGATCGTAACGCTGACCTGCGATCGCTGTCTTCAGCAGTACAATCATCGGCTTGTGGTAGATGCTTCTGAGGTGATCTGGCTTCAAGAGCGAATTGAGCCTGAAGAAGAGGGCGCAGAGGTCGAAGTTGCCTTTGACGATCTGGTCGAAACGCTGCCGCCCAACGGATTTTTTGCGCCTGAAACCTGGCTGTATGAGCAGTTTTGTCTGGCTCTGCCACAGCGTCAGCTTTGTGATCAGCAGTGTCAGGGTATTCAAATTCAGGAGAACAGTGAGACGTCGGGGACAGTCGATCGGCGTTGGGCATCGCTGGAAGCCTTACGCAACCATCTACCCTAGTAGCAGCCGTCCTGTGCGGCAGGAAAATCAGCAGTTAGAACCGGAAGCGGATTGATTTCTAAGAGTGAATTGGTAGAGTGAAGTGGAGACTTTTCGTATAGCGATTTGCCTCAACTGTGAATCACTTCATCTGAACCGCTCACTAGGCTCTGACTGCTGATGGCTTTTAATGACGAGTTTGAACTGCTGCTGCGTGCCCGCTATTCCATCATTTACATTCCGACACGCGAAGAAGAACGGGTTGAAGCTGCCATTGTCGAATCTGCAAAACGGCAGGGCAACCGGGGTGTTTATTTCTGGGATTTTGTAGACGGCTATCAAGGTAATCCCAACGATACGGGCTTTGGAAAACGCAATCCTGTTCAGGCACTAGAATTTGTAGAAAAGCTGCCTGCGACGGTTCCTGCCGTTTTTGTGCTAAGAGATTTTCATCGGTTTCTCGAAGATGTTTCAGTGGCGCGGAAGCTGCGAAACTTGTCGCGTTTGCTGAAGTCTCAGCCGAAGAACATTGTGCTGCTGTCGCCCCAGCTCTCAATTCCTGAAGACTTAGGCGAAGTGCTGACCGTCCAGGAATTTCCCCTGCCCGAAACCGAGGAGATTCGAACAGAACTCAATCGCCTTTTACCTGCAACTGGGCAAACGCTGGACGCAAAAATGCTGGATGAACTGGTGCGTTCCTGTCAGGGACTTTCAATGGAGCGAATTCGCCGCGTTTTGGCAAAAGCGATCGCCAGTCGAGGAACCCTTCAGGAGGAAGATGTCGAGCTGGTGCTGGAAGAAAAGCGGCAAACCATTCGCCAGACCCAGATCCTTGACTTTTATCCAGCAACCGAGCGAATTTCTGACATTGGTGGACTGGATAACCTGAAGGACTGGCTATTACGGCGGGGCGGAGCCTTTACCGAGCGGGCGCGTCAGTATGGCTTACCCCATCCCAGAGGGCTGCTGCTGGTCGGCATCCAGGGAACTGGGAAGTCCCTGACGGCAAAGGCGATCGCCCATCACTGGCATTTGCCTCTGCTGCGACTGGATGTGGGTCGTTTGTTTGGAGGTTTGGTGGGAGAGTCGGAACTGCGAACCCGACAGATGATTCAGCTTTCGGAGGCTCTGGCTCCCTGCATTCTCTGGATTGACGAAATCGATAAAGCGTTTGCCGGTGTTGATGGTAGAGGCGATTCGGGAACCACGAGCCGTGTTTTTGGTACGTTTATTACCTGGTTAGCCGAAAAGAAATCTCCAGTGTTTGTTGTCGCGACGGCGAATAATATTCAGGCTTTGCCGCCCGAAATGCTGCGGCGCGGACGGTTTGACGAAATTTTCTTTGTGGGGCTTCCCAGCCAGGAAGAGCGAAAATCCATCTTTGCCGTGCATCTTTCGCGCCTGCGTCCCCACAACTTGAAGAGTTATGACCTCGATCGCCTTGCCTATGAAACCCCTGACTTTTCTGGGGCAGAAATTGAGCAAATTTTAATCGAAGCTATGCACCTGGGCTTTAGCCAGAACCGAGACTTCACGACAGAAGATATTTTAGAAGCTGCTAGTCAGCTCATTCCCCTGGCGCGTACTGCTCAAGACCAGATTCGGATTTTGCAAGACTGGGCAGAAAACGGCAGAGTGCGGCTTGCCTCTCGCCTTAATAGTTTAGGTAGCAGAATTCAGCAACAGTCCATACAATAGGGTGTCGTTGAGTTCACCTTTGAGATTGGGGATTGCACGATGAGTTTGACCAATATCAGTCAGTTTGTGTTGGGAGTTACGCTGGCGATCGGGCTACTGTTTGCTTCGGGCATGGCGGCTACTCGATATCTGCTCACTCGCGTCGCGACTCCGCCGCCCAGACCGACGTTTCCTAATGATCCGTCTCCGTCTCCGATTGCTCCGCCTGCTGTTCCGTCTGCGGCTGCCAGTCCTGCTGCCCCTGCTGCTTCTCCTGCCGCGAGTCCCAGTCCGGCAACGGAGGGATTTGCTGCCCGGGTTAATCAGCCGATCGGTTTAATTTTGCGGCAGGAAGCCAGTGCAGATGCAGCTCAAATTGGCGGAGTTGACTTTAATCAACAGGTCACGGTTTTGCAGGACAGCCCGGATGGCGGATGGCAAAAAATTCGGCTGACGGATGGCAGTGAAGGCTGGGTCAAAGGCGGCAATACAGAGCGCATCAACTAATTTGATCCCCCTTCCTAGCCTTGAGGGTGTCTTACTATTTAATCATTCGTCCAGACAGCAGCAGTTCCATTTGAATTGGGCTTTCTAGGGCGATGGCTTCCTCCTGTTTTCAGAGCTTTTGGTAGCGCGTGAGCAGGGGCACTGCCTGAGTTACATCTTGGAGAATCCGATCGCGAATCGTTCTAACTAAAATATTCCTAACTAAAATATTCGAGTTTGCCGTTGAATTCCTAGTTGCTTTACTCTCTACGCCCCGCCCCCTAAGCCGTACTCGATCGCACCATCCGACTCAGCACATTAAAATTACTGTCCAGCCAGCTAATCAAACTCAAATCACTCGAAATTGATTTGGGCGGATTAGAAATTAGCGTATCCAGCTCGATCAGGCGATCGAAATCAATCTCAACTTTACCCTGTCGGGGCGTGCCGTTGGGCTGATTAAACTGCACTCCGGCAAGCTGCATGATCTGAATAATTTCCTGCGCCATGATGCCATAGCCGATCGTTGTGGGATGGATGCCATCCAACGAAAATAACCCGCCCTGCTTGCGACCCAGGCGATCGGACACGAAAAAGCGCGAGTCAGGAACCGGATCAAGGGCTTGCAGCGGCGCAGGCAGCTTGTAGGCTCCACCTACGTCTTCCCACCAGGAGGGACGCGCAGTGGGGTCGAGGACATAACGGCGTATGGCAGCCCGATCGAGCAAGCTCACCAGCTCAAACAAATACCAGTCTCGCCCTTCCTGTCGTGCCTGCCTGACCGAGTTGGCCATGACATCGTTATATTGATCGATCGCGCTATCGATCGCCCTGGCCTGCTGCTCGGTGATGTGGGGATGTTTTTGAGGATTAAACTGGTCATCGTTGATCCAGGGCAGCGTGTAATACGGGTAATAGCGGGAACCGGGCGCAACTTTGCGGTCTACGCCTCGAGCAAAGGGGGCGATCGTCACATGGGGAACCGTGCCGATAATGACATGACGGGCGCGAATTTGCTTAAGCTGCGCGACGACCTGGTTCCATTCGGCTTCAAAGTGAATCGGTCGCCAAACGGTGTAGCGATCGTTTCGGTTAACGTCGTCGTAACCCTCGCCGCTCCAGACCACGTTGAACTGAAGGATGCTGCCCAACGCGTTGTTTGATCCGATCAGGACAATCAGCGTTTCGATACCATCGCCTTCTCCGGTTTCCAGCGTGCCTTCTGCGCCGAGTGCCTGGGCTGCGTCGAGCGGGGAAAGTGCCCGTCCCTCACCATCTCTGGCGGAATTCAGAACTCGAACGGCAGCAATTTCATTGGCATTCTGCACAATTTGACGCACCAGGTTATCCCTGGACGGGTGTTGCCGAATTTTATCCAGACACCAATCGGCGGTTTTAGAAATAATGTTTCGCAAATCCCAGCCGTAAACTGCCAGGTTGTGATTGATCCTGCCATAAGGGTCAGGCGGAATCGAACCCGCTTCCCGCTCCCAGTAGTCTTCGCTGCGATCGAGTAAATCCCGCACTGTAAGCAGAGCCGGAGCAAATTCCCACCAGTTGATTTCTTCGCCGTATCGCCGCTCTAGCCGTCGGGCCAGCCACTCTAGATTAATCGGCAAACCATCGCCCGGTCCAGCAAAGATGGGATAGCGGAACTCTGCCCAGCCCAGCTCAGCCGCAATCAAACGCGGATAAGAAAGACTTGTATTAAAAATTGCGCCGCTCTGAAAGCCCTGCGTCAGCGAGTCACCGATCGCCACCAGTCGATGTCGGGGGGTGCCCTGCTGTGCGACCTGCCGAGGCGTATTCACCGAAATCCCCAAGGTTGGATCGGTTTCCGGGCGGCGTGCCTCTGGTTGAATAATCACATCGGGCGGGGTATTGGGATCGCGCATTGCAGGGGTGACTTCTCGCAGCATTGAGACTCCTCCGGGGGTCAAGGGAGATTAGGGGTCAGGGGAGAAAATGGATCGCTTGTTGTCATTATGGGCGATCGGGTATCCATCCTTACCCCTCGTGAGGAATTTAATGCAATGCGCCCCATGGGCCAACTGCTCTTATGCTAAGAACTAGAGAAACACAGTGAAGTCTTCGCTCAAAAAGAGTGCCCGTTCTGCCCGGCGGCGGCGTGTCAGTCCCGGTAACTCAACGCCATCGCCCAGATTCCACCGCTGAAATTGCTCAGCAGCCCCACGATAGTCGCGCTGATTCAGCAGGCGCAGCAGGGTTGACCCCCCAAAGGCGCCTTCACCCACGTTGTAGGTAAACGACACCAGTGCAGAAAACTGATCGTCGTTCAGCGGAACTGTCACTAAATCCGTCACCGCTGCTTCAAAACGCCGCAGATCACGCCGCAGGAATTCTTCTGCCTGTGCCTCGGTGATCCGCTGTCCCGGAAACACGCCCGAAGTCGTGCCGTAGCCGATCGTCCAGACGCCGACGGCATCCAGATACGCTTCAAGCCGCAGCCCCTCAAACGACTTTAGTAGCCGTAGCCCCTTGCTGTTAATCTGCCGCGCTCCGCTTGGAGTGGGAGAATTGCCGATCGGCTGTCCATCTCGAAGCAACTGCACCGCAGGCTGATAAATGAGCCAGGTATTTTTACCCTTAAACTGCACCTGGTTTCCCTGAGCATCAATGCCCAAAGTGATTCGTAAATGATTATCGGGCGCAACTTCGTAGGCGACGATCGGCAAAACAGTGCTGCCGTTTACAAACTGTCGCTGGCTGTCTGGCAGGCTCGTTCCCTGAGCGGTAGTTTGCTTGAGCCAAGTATCAATCAGCGGCCGAATACTAAACTTAGACGGCTGCGGACGAGGCGCGGGAGTGGGAGCCGGGCTGCGAGACTGCGGCTTGCCATTTTGCAGGATCTGCACCGCAGGACGATAAACAAACCAGGTATTTCGACCTTTGAACTGAAGCTGCTGACCCTGGGCATTCCGACCAAGCGTAATCTTCAGGTGATCATTGTTGGCAGTTGCAAAGCTATTCAGTGGCAAAACAGTTCCATTGTTCACAAACTGTCGCTGGTCATCTGGAAGGGTCGAACCCTGCCCGGTGGTTTGCTTCAGCCAGGTATCCAATACGGTGCGGAGACTATACATAGATGTAGATGCAGAAGGAGAAGTAGGGGACGAGGGAGTGACTGCCCCTGATGGGGAAGTGCTTGATATCGCCTGTCCGTCTTGCAAAATTTGCGCCGCAGGACGGTATACAAACCAGGTATTCCTGCCCTGGAACTGGATCTGCTGACCCTGTGCATTTCGACCGAGCGTGATTTGCCAATGATTCTCAGCAGCCGATTCAAACGCGACGATCGGCAACACGGTTCCTGCCCGAACAAACTCTTTTTGGTTTTCCGGGAGCTTTGAGCCTTGAGCCGTACTATGCTTCAGCCACGTATCCAAGACCATTCGCACTGAGTACACCATCGATCGAACATCCTGTGACAACAGAGCAATCACGGAGCAAAACGTGAGTCCCCGAATGGATGAACCCTGACAGGTAACTCATCGGTTCTGTTATAACAGGCGATTTCAGTGGATAGAGTACCCATGTGGAGGATTTTTAATCATTTCCCCCTTTATCCAACACGCTCGGACGCCTCACTTGCCCTGCCATGATCGATCGCAGCACTGCCTGCCGATCCTGCGGTCTTTCGCGGCTGAGGTTCCACAGGCTTTCGTAGAAGAATAGGGAAATACCTGCAAAGCGTCGATCGCGCGTCCAGATTGCCTGCTGCTGCACTTGCCGAATGGGAACCGGAGTGTCTTTAAGGCCGGTCAGGAGACCAATCGCAGTGGGAATATGCTGTCGGGCTGCCTGCACTTCGGGACGGGAAAGCTCTGCAAGGAATCGCTGCGAATTGCCTTGATAAATTTGTACAATCAGTTCTTCAATCAAGCCCGATCGCTCCCAGTTGCGCCAGTCCTGCAAAAAGTGGCGATAGGCAAAGGGATAGCTGTTGGGCGACAGAGAAACGAGAACATTGGGCTTGCGGGCTTTGACGGCTTGAAACACCGTTCTCATAAACGCGGTAATTTTGTCTGCCCGCCATTTGACCCACTCTGGATCCTGCGGACTCGCAGGGGGCAGTTTGCCCTGATGCTCACGGCGATAAAGCTGCACCGTGTAAGCATCGTAGCCAAAGTCGTCAGGCAGTCCCAGATGGTCGTCAAATTGGATGCCATCTACGTTGTAGTGAGTGACAATCTCCAGAATCAAACCGAGAATAAACTGCTGCACTTCTGGCTTAAAGGGGTTGAGCCAGCGACGCTGATAAATACCGTCTTGCCAAATCTGGCTACCGTTTCGTCGGTTGGTGATCCAGTCAAGATGCCGCAGCGCAATTTCTGATTCAGCCGTGATCATAAAGCCAAACTCAAACCAGGGAATCACAGTTAATCCTTGCTGATGCCCTTTCTGAATCAAGTCAGACAGCATTTGCCAATCCTGCAAAGCTGGCACTCGCGGATCGATCGCCACACCGCTTGCCTGTTGTGCAATCGGGCTGGGATAGAGCGTATAGCCCCAGTTCCACACCGTTGGGTAGACCGTGTTGAAGTTCATTTGCCGCAGGGTTTGCAGTGCATTGTCCAGCCGATCGGGGCTAAACATCACCTCGCTGTCTACGTTGGTGAGCCAGACACCCCGAATTTCGCTCACAGGCGGACTCTCAGCACGAGCAGAGGCGATGCCAAGCAGTTCTCCCTTCAGCAGAAGCGACCCCACTAAGCCGATTAGAATTAGAGACAGCGCGACAAATCCGCGTCGGAAAGACTGTTTCAAAAATTGATTTTGCGGAGAATCGGTTCGGCGGCTAAAGCGAGACACAAAACGAGACGAAAACAGCAAATCCACACGAAACTTCATTGGCAGTTTGGCAATCTAGAAGGGGTTTTATCTTGCTTACAGAGATTCAGGATACCCGTCCGCTCAAATTCTGTAAGCGACATTGCTTCTCTGCCGATAAACCTGCAACAAAAAAGGCAAGCCCTAGCTTGCCTAACCTTAGGAAGATCACTTCTTTGATTGCACTAGAATTGCACAGAACAAATTGCCTGAAGCCAATCTTGCTTACGAGCTGGGCATATTGGCAAGGGGGCGATCGTGACCACCATCGTATTCATCCACGGTCACGTATTTGCCATCTTCGCCGCGAGCAAAGCGGGAATTATTATTAATCGTTTGCCATGCAACTTCACGAGCAGCAGCTTCATCCTGGCTATTATCCAGGAAGCTGTTATAGGCTGCAACAAAGATTCCTTGAGCTTCTTCCGGCAGAACATCTTTGATATCTTGAGGCAGGCTTTCTCTGCTTAACTGATTCATAATTCCTCCTAAAAAAAGAGCGTTTTAATGAAATTTGCGCTGAAAAATCAACCGATCGGAGAACAAAATTCTCTGACTTTATTTGAAACAAATTTACTGTTTCGCGCAAGCCAAAGTAATTCTTCTACCACCAGGTTCTCTCACCGTTTTCATCCATACGAGCTTGCCGAATCACATCTGAGATTTCTTCTGCATCTTTAACGTGGTGCAGTGCTTTTTGCGATCCGTCTGGCTCATCTACTACAAAGTAAGCCGGAACCACAATGTGATCGCCTGTGATGTCCGGTGCATCGACTGCTACCTGCTGAGCCTTTTCCTGCAAGCTCTTGGAGTCGTCGATTCGATCGCCAGGGTTAGCGGTCAGATTGTTGCCTTCCCGTCTCAGTTCTTCCCGCTGCTCTTTCAACTGCTGCGGATCGACTTCTTCAGGAACGGCGGGCTGTCTTGTTACTCGCTCCTGATTCTGATCGTTCAAAGCATTTTCGCTCATGCTTAAATTCCTCTGGACTGCGTGATTCACAAGGTAATATTAGTGAACGCGCTCGATCCTCGTCCTCCCTCAAACGATGGAAGCCCTGCCTGCGTTGAAAGATAGATCTTCATTGCTTAATTAACCGAAACCCGATGAAAAACCTGATTTTTGATTAGCAAATTGCCGCTTATTCTTTTATCAATTCTTCCATCAGTTTCTGTTGCATTTTTAGCGATCGAATTCTGAGTTCAATTCCAGTTCAATTCAACTGCAACAACCGCCCCGTCGATCGAGTTCGTAGAGCGAAGCGATACCCACCCAGACCTTGCACAGACGAAATACCAACGCCCTGCCCGCGTCGATGTCCCACCTGCCCATTTGCCTGCTCGCTAGGCGAGTCTAAAGGCTTCCTGCTAACGCTGAGGCGAAGCCCTTGACCCCTGTTTTAATTCCAGTGATCTAAGTTTGATATTAAGACTGCGGCACTTCCCGGTCTGCCATTTATCCTCACTAGCAATCTACATTTGATGTCTCATTTGATGTCTTCTTTCTCTGAATCTCATTCTGCACAATCCTGGCAGAAGCAAGGCTGTGTCCTCTGTGTTGAGGAGCAGTATGACGCTGCTTTAACGGCATTCGATCGCGCTTTAAAGCTCGAACCACGCAATTGCCACACCTGGAACTACCGCGGTAATGCGTTATCTGCAATCGATCGCAAAGCGGAAGCCCTGGTTTGCTACGACCGGGCAACGGCGATCGACCCTGACTATCATCAAGCCTGGTTTAATCGCGGGCTGCTGCTGGCAGAAATGCAGGCTTATGGGTCTGCCCTGGAGTCATACAATCGGGCCATTGCAATCTATTCCGACCCGCGTTACCTGCTTGCGAAAGAGGATATCTGGCTGAAGCAAAAGCTAACTGCGTTTTCTTGAGCTTGATCTCCCGATTCGCAGGCTGCTTCTGATGCTGCTGCCTAGGGCGACAAGGCTCTTCCAAATTAGGTTTATTGTTTATCCGCATAGCGCAGCAAAATTGTGGGGTTGTGATAGGCTATCTGCGATGAGGTGAGCGGGAGAAAGAAATCCATGACCACGCCTATAAACACGCTTAGCGTCGGTTTGCTCTTTGGCGGACGATCGGGGGAACACGAAGTCTCGATTCGGTCTGCTCAATCGATCGCCCGGGCACTGGCAACCGCTCCCAATCCAGAAAAATATACGCTGCTGCCTTTCTACATTCAGAAGGACGGCTGCTGGCAAGGCGGAGACATCGCTCAGCAGGTTCTCGATTCGGGTGTGCCGCTTGCCCTGAATGACGAGAATTTCGATCGCGCCAAACTGTGGAATTTGCCGTCTGATGCTGCAACAGTGAATGTTTGGTTTCCGGTTCTGCATGGTCCGAACGGCGAGGATGGAACGGTTCAGGGCTTGCTGAAGCTGATGCAGGTTCCCTTTGTGGGTTCTGGGGTGCTGGCTTCATCGGTGGGGATGGATAAGATCGCGATGAAAAGCGTTTTTGCTCAGGTCGGGCTGCCGCAGGTGAGATATGAGACGGTGACGCGAGCAGAGGTCTGGTCGAATCCCTGTGTGTTTCCTAAACTGTGCGATCGGTTAGAAGCAAATCTAGGCTATCCCTGCTTTGTTAAGCCTGCTAATCTTGGTTCGTCTGTTGGAATTGCCAAAGTCCGCACCCGTGCCGAGCTAGAAGCCGCGCTAGACAGTGCTGCCAGTTACGATCGCCGCATCATTGTCGAGGCAGGCGTAACAGCGCGAGAAGTAGAATGCGCGGTTTTGGGTAATGATCAGCCGAAGGCTTCTGTGCTAGGGGAAATCATCTTTAGCAGCGACTTTTACGACTACGAAACCAAGTACACACCAGGGCAGTCGAGCCACCAAATTCCGGCAAAACTGCCGCCGGACGTAACGGCACGGATTCAGGAAATGGCAATTCAGGCGTTTCAGGCGATCGACGGAGCAGGCATTGCGCGGGTCGATTTCTTTTACGTAGAGCAGACCGGAGAAATCCTGATTAACGAGATTAATACCCTGCCCGGGTTCACGGCAACCAGCATGTATCCGATGATGTGGGAGGCGAGTGGAATTGCCTATCCGCAACTTGTCGATCGACTGATCCAGTTTGCCCTCAAAGGCGATTCATAGTCTGCTGCATCTACCGCACCCCTCTGTCCCCTACCCACAAATTGGTGAAACGAATAGAATAAACGTAGCAGGATCAAACGCCTGTAACGAAGTGGGTGATCGATGTAGTTGATTTGGGATGCAGTGAGTAGGGCTGAGAGCGATGGGCAGGCAAACCGTCCGGCAGCAAACCAGAGCAAATGTTCGTCATCGGTCAGGCACATCAAATCCACGTCAGACCCGAGCAGGTCGTTCAAATTCTCCACTGTCACAGCCCCACCCTCGGCGTTCTCGCCCACCGGGGTTAACCTCTTTGCTAAAGCAATCGCACCATCCTGGCTTTCTCCTTGTTTTTGGGCTATGGGCGATTCTGCTCGTTGCGGCAACGCTGGCAGCCCGATCGCTGCTTGACCCGACAGTTGTTTCTCCTGCAACGGTTTCTTCTGCTCCTGCTGTGCCGTCTACGGCTGAAGCTCCACCCGAATCGGGAATTTCACCGTCTCCGCCTGCAGAACCAATACCAGGGAGGTCGACGAATGGAGCCATTGATTTTGAGCAGACGGGTCTACCCGGTGCAGCTTTAGACGATCGCGACTTTTATCAGCCTTCTCAAGCACCCAGTTTGCTGATCGTGCTATTGGGGGCGACCGCCCTGAGCATGGCGATAAGTGGGGTTCTAGTATCCCATGCGCTGCGTCCGCATCGACCCATTCCTAGATTAGAAAGCAAGTCAGGAAGACCGCCTGTGGTGAAGTCTGCTGCATTAAAGCAACTTGCTGCCGCCACGTCTCCTGAGGTTCAGCCAGCTCCGATCGCTCAGCCAGCCCTGGTCCAGACAATGGCTCAGACAACGGTTCAAACAACGAGTAATCCCAAAACCGCAGAAGCCACAACGCCTGCAATCGTCACCGTTTTGCCTTCAGACCAGAGTTCACCGCTGGATTGGGACGAGCCAAGTCTGGCAGATAGTCTTGACCTGCGGCAGCAGCAATCTTTACCGTCCTAAGTTGCTCTTGCCCTGCTTAGCGCAGCAGCGTATTGTCTTAGCCCCATAGCTCCAGCTGCCAATTAATTATCTATCAATAAAATTAATTATCCCCAGCGAGCTGCCTTTAAGCTGCAACAATCGCCAGGGAATTTTGCGGGATAGAAACGAACTTAGCTTGATATCAACGACCGTAAATGCCGCATTGGATAAGTTTTTCTGAGAATTCCATTCGAGCGCGATCGCTTAGCGGGTTTCTTCAGAAGGATCGTCCTGTCCGCCAGGGGAAGCATTGAAGAGGGCATCCAGCCGTTCGCGGGCATCCTCAACACTAATCGATCGCATCACCAAGTACGGCTCCTTACTGAGATTGCCTGCATCATCAAGCAGTTCAGGATGGGGTGTAACGTAGCGGCGATTTTGTCTGCCGTTGCCGTAGGATCGCTGAGAATCGATGCCCAGCATCATCATGCTGCGAATGAGATTGCCAACCGCCAGGAATGCCAGGATGGTAAAGGCAAAAATGTAAAGCAAATGAAACATAAAAGCTTGCCTCCAGACCAAATCTCTCAGAAATCAGATGCGCCTTAATCTCGAAACCGATTGTTGGGACTGACTGCCGAGCTTGACTGTCAGCACTTGCTATCGGTATGAGCAGAAAATGTCAGCCCTCTTTGCCAGGCGTTTCACTATTCTCTGCTCAATTCCACTCGTTCACACTATACACAATAGTTTTTTAAAAGTTATCTTCCTTTAGTTTCTCAGATTTTAGGAGGATTCGTCATCCATCCTGCCCTCTATCGCCGGTCTGCCTTCTGAGTCCGGTAGCGCATTCCGACCTGCCAGCACTCCGTCACCAAATGGTGCCAAGGCATCAGAATGGCAGTGTCTAAGCCCACCTGTCCCTCGGTGAGGTTAACCAGCATCTGAGCCGTTGCAACTTCTCGCTGCGCCTGCTGCACCCGGACCAGGAGGCCTGCTTGTTGTTCGGTAGTGAGAAATTCGATCGTCTCAGACTCTAATAAAGTGCGCGATCGATTGAACCAGTATTGAAAGTCTTCTAAAAGGGGCTGAAGCAGGTTTTTGAGAAACTCCGGGTCAGGAGATGATTGGGAATCGAGCATTTTCACCAGTAAATTCGTACTTTTTAGCTTAACGCATATTACGAAATGTAACAAATGTGAGGTTGATTCACCGCTTCTCTCAGAAAGTTTTGCGAGGAAGATGAAAAATGAAGGACTGCGGCTCAGCCCATCGGTCGATAAGATAGAGGCTAGAGCATCAAAAGTTCAATTCTATTCATCCCATGTCCTATTCAGAAGCCCACGCTGCTGTCGAACAACCTCAGAATCAAGCCCAGGCGCAACCCGAAAAAATTTACCTACCGCGCACCAGCGAATCCGAAGCACTCCAGAAGATTCGCCACACGACTTCGCACGTCATGGCAATGGCAGTCCAGAAGCTATTTCCCAAAGCGCAGGTGACGATCGGACCCTGGATTGAAAACGGCTTCTACTATGACTTTGATAGCCCCGATCCGTTTACCGAGAAGGATCTGAAGGCGATTAAAAAAGAGATGATCAAAATCATCAACCGTAAGCTGCCCGTCAGTCGAGAAGAAGTGAGCCGGGAAGAGGCAGAGCAGCGGATTAAAGCGATTAACGAGCCATATAAGCTAGAAATCCTGAACGACATCAAGACCGAGCCAATCACTATTTATCACCTGGGCGACCAGTGGTGGGATCTGTGCAGTGGTCCTCACCTGGAAAACACGAGTGAGCTTGACCCAAGTGCGATCGAGCTAGAGGCGGTGGCGGGGGCATACTGGCGCGGCGACGAAACCAAGGCACAGCTTCAGCGAATTTATGGCACTGCCTGGGAAACTCCCGAACAGCTTGCCGAATATAAACGCCGCAAAGAAGAGGCACAGCGACGCGATCACCGACGGCTAGGCAAGGAACTGGGACTGTTTATTTTTGCCGATCCGGTTGGTCCTGGTTTACCGCTGTGGACACCGAAAGGAACCGTGCTGCGATCGACCCTGGAAGACTTTCTGAAACAGGAGCAGATCAAGCGCGGCTATTTGCCCGTGGTCACGCCCCACATTGCCAGAGTCGATCTGTTCAAGATTTCGGGACACTGGCAGAAGTACAAAGAAGATATGTTCCCGATGATGTCCGACGATGACGAGGAGCGGGAACAGGAGCAAGGCTTTGTGATGAAGCCAATGAACTGCCCGTTTCACATTCAGATCTATAAGAGTGAACTGCGATCGTACCGCGATCTGCCGATGCGCCTGGCGGAATTTGGCACGGTCTATCGCTATGAGCAGTCGGGCGAACTGGGCGGCTTGACTCGCGTTCGTGGCTTTACGGTGGATGACGCTCACCTGTTTGTCACCCCAGAGCAGCTCGATCAGGAATTCCTCAATGTGGTGGATCTGATTTTGTCGGTGTTCAAGAGTCTTCAGCTCAAGAACTTCCGGGCACGGCTCAGCTTCCGCGATCCAGAATCCGATAAATACATTGGTTCTGATGAAGCTTGGGAGAAGTCGCAGGGCGCAATCCGCCGGGCAGTGGAAACACTGGGGATGGATCACTTTGAAGGCATTGGTGAAGCGGCTTTCTACGGTCCCAAACTGGACTTTATCTTCCAGGATGTGATCGGCCGTGAATGGCAGCTTGGCACCGTCCAGGTTGATTACAACCTGCCGGAGCGATTTGACCTGGAGTATGTTGCCGAAGACGGAACTCGTAAGCGTCCGGTGATGATCCACCGTGCTCCATTTGGCTCTCTGGAACGGCTGATTGGGATTCTCATCGAAGAGTATGCCGGAGACTTCCCGCTGTGGCTGGCTCCCGAACAAATTCGGCTGCTGGCAGTCACCGAAGACTATTTGCCTTTTGCGAAACAGGTGGCAGACCAAATGCGATCGATCGGGATTCGCGTTGTCATCGACCAGAGCGGCGAACGCTTGGGCAAAATGATTCGCAACGCCGAGAAGGAGAAAATTCCGGTGATGGCCGTGATTGGCGCAAAAGAGGTGGAATCTAATTCGCTCAGCATCCGCACCCGTGCATCGGGTGAACTGGGCGCAATCCCAGTAGAGCAGGCAATCGACCGAATAAAGCAGGCGATCGACTCCTATGGGAATTTCTGACCCGGTTCTAGTCTATTCAGCCCCTTAAATCTCCTGTAAAAGAGAGACTTTAAAAGGGAGACTTTGAACAGGTTTGGTTTTTGCAGAATTCCTGGTTAAGTAACCCTTGGTTCGGCATATTTTGCTATGCAGATTTTGTCAGGTAGATTTTGTCAGGCAGATTTTGTCAGGCACACTAAGCAAGGGCTATCGATTGTGTCTGTACAGTAGCCAATTCTGTAAGAAACTTCACTTCCTCCTCGTTTCAAAGTCTCCCTTTGCTCTTTTGGAGCGACAAATAACCGCAAATCACTTTTGGAGGATTTAGGAGGCAATGCAGGATTTTTGCCACTCCTCAAATTTCCTCATTAAGCCCTGAGTCTCAAATTTCTCTTCGCCCAGGTAATGTCTTGCCCAAGGATGTTTTCAGGGGTGTTTTCAGGGGTGTTTTCAGGATTTGCTATCCTAATCACTCTTCTTTTTCGCTCGATCGCCGTTTGGCAGTTCACGCCGGAATAGACTATCATCTTGCCTGGACTTTTATGCCCGATCGTCTCTGTTAAGGAGGAATAGCTAGAGACCACCCGAATAGAACAAACTGGCGGGTTAGTGGTTTGAGAACTGGCTGCCCGGAGTTCGATGTCGTTAGGGAATTTAGCTTATGAACAATTTGCACAATCAACCACCGCGCGAGCGAGCTGCGTCACGAATTCTGGCTGGCTGGCTCCGGCAACTTCACCTGCGGAAGCTGGGCTATGGACTGATCGGACTGGCAACAGCGGCAATCGTCCTGACGCAATCGGGAATTTTGGCGGTGGGTCAGGCAAGCAGTCTACCCAGGGAAGCTCTACCGCCCCAACTCCGTCAGTTTGAGCAAAGTTTTCCCCAGATTCGCCCTGTGCCCAGTCGCGTCGGATCAGGCATCGATCGCGGCGTGGTGCGGCTCGACGGACGCAGGCTGTTTACGATCGCTGTTCCTGAAGTGGAGCAAGCCGATAAACCGGGAGAAAACCGAATTTCTAGCCGAATTAGCCTGATCCAGAAGCGGCTTCAACAAATTATCGATCGCCAGTTTGATCCAGAAACGCTGCAGGTCACGGCTAGGGTTGACCCAACCAGTCGTCAGCCCATTATTTCCGCTCGATATGAAGCAGACAGCAGAACCTACGAGGATGAACTGCTCACCGTAACTGCCCTAGATGCCGAAGTGAACGGCAGTAGTCTAGAAGATTGGGCGGATCAGCTCACCGTTGAAATTGCCGATGCGCTGGTGCGAGCACAGCAAGAACGGCAGCCCCAATCCATTAAAGGTCAAACGCTTCGCGCTCTGATTACCCTGTTGGCGATCGGCATTAGCAGCTTGAGTCTGCTTCGGTTTCAGCGACAGCTTCAGAGTGAGCGGCGGACGCTCTCGGTTCAGTCCAAGAGCAATGCTCAGCAACTCAGTGACTCAACCCAAACGCCCGTCCCTTCTACCACGAGCGAACTGCTGCAACGTCGCGCCGCAAATCAGCAGCAGCAAGGCGTAAACGATATTAAACGGCGACTATCACAGACTTTGCAGATTATCCTGTGGGGCGGCGGGCTATTTTTTATCGTGGGTTTGTTTCCCTATAGCCGATGGCTTCAGCCTTTACTGGTGCAGTGGATTCAGATTCCGCTGCGTTTGCTGGCAGTGGGAATTGTCACTTATCTGGGAGTGCGGGTGAGTGCAGTCCTGATCGATCGCTTTTTCCTGGCACTGCAAGATTCTTCGAGCTTTGATCCGTCTGCTCCGCAGCGTCTTGTTCTGCGATTTACCACTTTCTCCAGAGTGGCAAAAAGTATTGCGGCGTTGCTCTGCGTCATTACAGGAATTTTGATTGCAGTAACCTGGCTGGGTTTGCAGGTGAATCCAGTGCTCCTGACGCTGACCGGGGTAGCAGGCGTCGGTATCTCTCTGGCGTCGCAAAACGTGATTAAAGATGTGATTAATGGATTTCTGATTCTGCTGGAAGATCAGTATGGCGTGGGCGATGTGGTGGCGATCGGCGAAGTTACTGGACTGGTTGAAAATATGAACCTTCGCATTACCCAGCTTCGCAACGAAGAAGGACGACTAATCACCATTCCAAATAGCGCAATTACGATCGTGCAAAACCTGTCAAAGGAATGGTCTCGCGTAGACATCAACATCAGCGTTGCCCATACCACTGATCTCAATCAGGCTTTAATCGTGGTTGAGCAGGTAGCAATGGACATGACGCGCGATCCGTACTGGCAGGATTTAATTATCGACCAGCCTGCACTATTGGGTGTGGATAAGCTCGATTCAACCGGGTCAACTATCCGCCTCTGGATCAAAACGCAACCGCTCAAACAGTGGGAGGTGGCGCGGGAATATCGGAAGCGGCTGAAGCTCGCCTTTGATAGTGCCGGAATTGCGATCGGTATTCCGCAGCAGGCAGTTTCTCTACAGCCTTTACCGGATGAAGATGACCGTCTTGAGGAATTGCGGACGCATCGTGCCGCCGCAAAAGACGCTAAGCGAGATCAGCATCGATCATCGGCAGAGTCTCGTTAAACAGGGTATTGATTTCTTTGGCGGCGTGGTAAATCTGGCTAAGGTAGGCTTGTTGCATTGCCTCGGTGCAGTCCTCCCCATGCAGTTTTAGCAGTTCGACAGAGAGAAAAATAACACTAAGCGGTGTGCGAACTTGGTGAGAGATCGTCGTGATGAATTCAGTTTTGAGGCTTTCGAGATGACTGCAATCAAGATGACTATCTTCGAGATGACTACCTTGGCAGAAGACATCTGAACAGGAAACAGAAGAGTGGAAGTCACTCATACAAGTCTCACAAAGGAGGTACAAAGAACAAAGGAACACATCCTCCAGCCTATCGAACTGCGATCGCGACCACATCCGGGAAACTGCCCATGCGGTTTTTTAAGGTGTTTAAAAAGTGCTTGAAGATTCAGCTTGAAGAGTTAGCAATATAGGCACGCCAGCCACCCCATTGGGTAATTTCGCGCTGATCTTCACAGAGAAACGGTTCTCCCAGCACGCCGAGCACCGTTTCGCCATTGTTAAGCAGCACTTTCCCGATCGCCAGTCCGGCTGGCTCCTGCATCAGTACATTCGCTAGGCCTGCCGGAGGCACAGCCCAAATTTCAAGCGCGATCGCTCTGCCCCCTTCTGCCACGCGCATCATTGCCGGGTGCCGATCGTCGATCGACCACAGCCGATAAATTGGAGCCGTCTCGGTTTCTTGAACAAAGGTGGCTCCAATGTTCAGTAGATTCGGGTTTAGCTCTAAACCCCGCATCAGTGTACCGTTGACTGCCAGGTAAATATTGCCGCGATCGTCTTTCATTCCATTCCGAAAGATTACTTCACGTCGATTCTCACATCCACCTGCAAATTTGTCAGTGCCTCAACAGGTTTGCTGTCGTTCAGGCGGACTCGTACTTCAACCACACGGGCATCGGCATTCGCCGCCGGATCATCGTCTAGCACATCGTTTTTGAAGATTTGCCAGCCAATTTCAGAGACTTTTCCGGTAATGGGCGTTTCAAAAGCTCCGTTGCGGCTCGTTATCGTCACAGGCTGACCGACTTTCACCAGCCCAATATCGGATTCATAAACCTCTGCGATCACATCCATCTGGTTTGTGTTGCCCAGATCGAGGATGCCTTGTTCCCCGATCGTCTCCCCGCTGTGGGTGATCACGCGCAGAACTCTGCCGTCGCGAGGGGCGCGAATGGTGGTGCGATCGAGTTTTGCCTGTACCAGGTTGAGGTTTTGACGAGCAGACTCGACTGCTGCCTCTACCTGACTGAGAGAGGCGCTTGCCCGCTGCGATTGAACCTGTGCCTGGGCGTTTTGCAGGTCGGTCTGACGCTGGGTTTGCAGCCGAACTAGATTGGCTCTGGCACTATTGAGCTGTTCTTGTACCTGTCGGGTTTGGGTGATTTGCTGGTCGAGCGACTGCTGGGAAATGGCTCCCTGACTCTGTAACTCCTGCGATCGGCGAAGGTTAGCTTGTGCCAAGGCAAACTGTGCCTCTAGATCGCGGATCGTGGCTTCCTGCGACTGGATCTGAAAATTAGTAGGGCGATCGACCTGCTGCACGCGGGTTTGCGCTTCTTGAATCTGGGCATTGCCAACAGAGGTTTCTGCCTGAAGCCGTTGCTCTGCCTCTCGAAGCTGACTCGCTGCCAGATCCCGTTCTGCCAACCGTTCGCCATAGCTCTCCAGGTAGGCCAGCACTGCCCCAGCCTGAACCCGATCGCCTTGTTGCACCTGAAGCCGACCCAGCCTTTCACCAGTAGGCCCGCCCACGCGAATCACTTCCCCCTGCGGTTCCAGCCGTCCCAGAGCAACCACTTCGACCCGTTCTGGTGGGGGAGCCTGAGCCTCAATCGCGGCTTGCTGTGCCCTTTGCTGATTCGCGATGAGCTGGCTGACGCCAAAACCAACCAATCCCAGAGCCAGTGTCGCACCCGCAGCAATCACGATCCAGCCGCGCTGACCTTTGTTTTTTCTGAGCGTGTCCATAGATGCGTCGCCGAAATGACCGGTCTGTATATCCGGCAATCTGTTGAATGAATTGAACGAATTCAAGGAATTCAGTCAGGCAACTGGGCAGCCCAAAGAACTCCTTTGTTTATGTTACAAATATTTGCATTGTTCAGGAATCACCCATCTGGGGAGTTGAGGTCGTAATGTGGAATTCAGTGATGCAAAGAGTGGATTAAAGGGTGAATTAAATTCATCAGGGAATTCATCAGGGAATTCATCAGAGAAGTGGTCGGTTGCCTGGGTGGGCGAGTGAGAATGCTCCCCTAGAATCTCAGCTAGATTAATTCAATCTTCATCCTTGAGTGTCTGAGGAACTTTGATGGCTAACGTGATCGATCGCGCCAGCATAAACAGCGTCAGCGCCAGCCAGAGCAAATGGGAACTGCGAAGCCACCAGGCAACGAGCGCCATTGGCACGAACCCGACCAGCGTTGAAATGACTGCTGCCCGCCGCAGCATTGGTCCTTCGGTTAAACCCAGAAAATAGCCATCGAGCATATAGGCGATCGATCCAAAGCCAAGCACAGGCAGCAGCCAGACAACATATTGGGGTATGCGATCGAGAATTGCACGGTGGTCGGTTATCAAGCCAAACAAAGGAAGCGGCAGCAGGATAAAGGCGATCGCAAACAGCAGTCCAACGGCTAAGCTCATATATCCGGCGATTCTTAGCAGCCGCGTTAAGCCTTTTACTGTACCCTGACCGCGAAACAGCCCGGCATAGCTTTCGGTGGCAAAGGCAAACCCATCGATAAAATAAGCCGTTAGCGTCACGACCTGAAGCAAAACCGTATTCGTCGCCAAAACCTCTGTGCCGAAAGCCGAACTCAGATTTGTGAACAAGGCAAAGGTAGACACCAGCACAAACGTGCGAACCAAAATATCACGATTCAGGCTGAACACTGTGCCGAGAGCCGATCGCTCCCAGAGTGGCTTGGTGACTTTCTGCAAATCGCGCCCGCGAAACTCGCGGCTGATTAGCCCTAAACCGATCAACAGCATCAGATATTGGCTCAACGCGGTAGACCATCCCGCACCCGCACTCGCCCAGCCCCACTGCCCCACAAAGAAATAGTCCAGCACAATATTGCTGCCGTTGCTGACCGCCGAAAGCAGCAGAACTTTACCGCTCTGTCCGCGTCCCAGATACCAGCCCATCAGCACAAAGTTAATTAGCGTTGCAGGTGCACCCCAAATCAGTGCGTGGAAGTAGTCCTGCCCTGCTGCCTTCACTTCCGGCGTAGCACTCAGCAGCGCAAATCCGATCGTCCGCAGTGGAGCCTGCAACAGCAAAATTAGCACCCCAATTACCAGCGCAATCAAAGCGTGTCGTAACCCGATCGCCAATGCTTCGGTTTCATCCTTGCGCCCGATCGCCTGCGCCGTCATGCCCGTGGTGCCCATTCGCAGAAAGCCAAACGTCCAGTAAATGTAGTTAAACAACACCGTCGCCAGCGAAACTCCTGCCAGATGTCGAATCTCTGATAAATGTCCCAAAAATGCAACATCCACAATTCCTGCCAGGGGAACCATCAAATTCGACAGCACATTGACGATCGACAATCGCAAAAACGATCGAACAAACCCTGAATCCTGGTTCATTAAATCTCTCAAATTCGCTCTCTTCTATCTTCCCTTTATCTCTCCATCCCGCCTTCCCTCACCTTCTCCTCCTCCTGTCTCCTCTTCCCGTCTCCGCCCCCACCCTTCTACCTCTAGCTGGATGCCTTCCTTATAAAAAACCGCCGCAAATCAAAGGAAAAACTATTTTTTTACAGTATCGCAAGTCACTTATTTAGAAATATTCATTTTTCTCTCATTTGTCCTCCCAAAGATGGACGGTGAGAAAATCCTCTGTTCGATAAGGTATTAATAACCATTACACAGCAGCAGTTCTAGAACAAAGATAAGGTTTTGCACTCTCTTTTTTGATGAATTGCGCCAGTGGTTGAAATATAGGCAAGAACGATTTCAATAACGAACTATGATAGAAACGTTGAGTCCCGATCGCTGGATTCAGGAAAAGACGAGATATTCTTCAACAGCGATCGCGTCACCAGATTATAAAGCAGCAGAACAAACCTTTGTAAATTTGCTGGAGAATGATTCGTTAGACCAACAGATCAAGCAAAATCCTGAGATCGTGGATGATTTCGAGGCAGCTTTAGCCACTGCGCTGGACACTGCTTATGGAAATACGGTTGATGCGGCTGCAAGCCTGTTTTTACAGCGAATTCTTTATCGAATTAATCGTCTAAACCTGTTCTGGTTTGATGATCTGCAAAACTATCGCAATGAGCGCTCGTTCTACATTCATTGGGTGCGCGATCGCATTGAGGACGTTTGGCAAGCCTGGGAAAATTCGCAGATAGATATAGAAGCCCTGCGTCAGATTTCTGATATTAACCAGGCATTGATCGATCGGGCAGAAGCAGATTTAGAGCCGCCAATCACCGAAAGTAAGCGATATATTCGCGAGGAAATGTCGCTGGAAGGCTATCGTTGGCTGCTGGCAATTGCCTCGCTAGATGGACTGGTCGAAGCTAGCCGAATGTCTCGGATCTTGGGCGGAGCCAGCAACGAAGTTCACGCCATGCTGATTCGGGTGCTGATGGAAGAGTACGGCAACGGTCGATACAACAAAAAGCACTCGACTTTCTACGCCAACATGATGGCAGAGCTAGGCTTAAACACCAAACCCGAGGGCTATTTCGACTTGGCTCCGTGGGAACTGCTTGCCTGTGTGAACCACAACTTTTTACTGACCGAGCGCAAGCGGCACTTCCTGCGCTACAACGGTGGACTCACCTATTTTGAAATCGTGGGACCGTCAATCTATCGCGATTACATGACTGCTGCCCAGCGTCTCAACCTCTCTGATACGGCAATGGGCTACTGGGAACTGCACATTCGCGAAGATGAGCGGCATGGTCAGTGGATGGTGCAGCAGGTTGCTCTCCCGCTTGCCGAAATGTATCCCGAAAACGCCTGGGAAATTGTGCTGGGCTACGACCAAGAAAAAGCATTGGGCGATCGAGCAGGAGCCGCGATCGTTAACATCATTCGGGCAGCCGAACAAGCAGGCACAGTGCTGTAAAGGCTGGATGTCCCTGGAGTCTTGTGGGTAGTGCTGATTGCCTACCCGGTTGTTTTGTTCGTCCATTCGCATCTGAGGATTTTTCATGCAAGAAGCACTGCTAAACGTCACCGGGTTAAACGCTACTGAGTTAAAAGAAGGGATGGACTCGATCGCTTCGTCCAAATCCTCTATCTCATCTACCTCATTTAGTGAGTCAGCCACTAATTCATCTACAAAGCTGTTATCTAAAGAATTAAAGTCTGATTTACAAACCTATTCACCCAACAAGGTTTTTTTCTGTCCTGAAGAGTCGCATTTTTATGCTCAGTGCTTAGAGAAAATGCTGCTAAATCAGGGAACAGAATCAATTACCGCCGTAGAATTTGGCGCAGGAGATGGCAGTCCTGTGATTCACTCTTTGCTGAAGGCTCCCTTTGCAGGTGAGATCCATGGCTTTGAGCTAAATTCGGCTGCCTGCGAGCTGGCACAAGCCCGAATTAAACAGTATCAGCTTCACGACAAATACTTTGTTCACAATCACTGCTTTTTTGAAGGATTAAAGTCCAAAAATCCTCAGTACCTGATTGCAAATCCGCCCTACATTCCTGCCCCTGACGACGACATCTGTATGCCCGCGCTGCATGGTGGGGTAGACGGCGCAACGATTACTAAAAAGCTGCTGTCGGTGGACTGCGAGAACGTAATACTGATGATCTCGGCTTACTCTAATCCGATCGACACGATCGAACACGCGATCGATCAGGGCTATCAGGTGTCTGACTTTATGGTGACACCGCTCCAGTTTGGCTACTACAGCTCAGAACCCAAAGTTCGCAACTGGATCAGCGAAATGCAAAGGCAGCGCAAAGCCTTTTATTCTGCCAATATCTACTTTCTGGCGGGTGTCCTGTTTCAGAAAAAGCGTCATGCTGGAATTGATCTTTCGGCGGAACTGCTGCAAGTCATGACTGCTCTCTAAACCCCGGTAGGAGAACCCGCCATGCCCGAAGAGCCGCGCCTTGAT
Source organism: Leptolyngbya sp. ST-U4 (assembly GCF_039962215.1). NCBI lineage: Bacteria > Bacillati > Cyanobacteriota > Cyanophyceae > Leptolyngbyales > Leptolyngbyaceae > Leptolyngbya > Leptolyngbya sp. ST-U4. Next base: position 290,167 of record NZ_JAMPKZ010000001.1, on the reverse strand, counting down.
GAACATTTTGTTTCCCAGGCAATTCAGCTTGGCCTTTCAAGCCAGCTTGACAATGCGGAGGAGATTAAAGTTGATGTCCGCACGGATTTGCTGAAAGTCATTCAAGGGCAGGCTGACTCTGTATCAGTACGGGGTCAGGGCATGGTGGTTCAGGATTTGCGCGTTGAGGAAATGGAGCTGCATACCCAAGAGCTTGACCTCAACACAATCAGTCTGCTGCTGGGTAAACTCGAACTTGATAAGCCTCTCAATGCCACTAGTCGAGTCGTGCTAACTGAGGCAGACCTGAACCAGGCAATGAGTAATCAGGCGATCGTCAACCGCATTCCGCCATTTAAGTTTCAAATTAACGGTCAAAGGGTCGCGATCGCGCTGCAACCTCCTCTCAGAATTAGCTTTCCGGGAAATGGCAAAATTGCGATCGATGCTACGGTTCAGTCCGCAGAGCAGGGAAAAATTCATCACATCCGCTTTTCAGCAACTGCCTATCATAAAATTGGCGATCGACCCGTGCTGTTAGAGTCGTTTCAGTGTCATGGGGGCGGGGCAGTTTCACTAGAGTTGATGCTGGCAATGATGCAGCGCGTCAAAGAGCTCATGGAGCTTCCTTACTTTCAGTACGAGGGCATGGAGATTCGCATTCGTGAAATGAAAGCAGAGGTCGGCAAGCTTGTTTTGCAGGTAGAAACCCGCATGGCCCAAACGCCTTTTGGCTGATGCGATCGCTCGATGCGTCAATCTGGAGTAGGAACAGAACGGCTTTGCTGTTACCCTCGCGTCACTCCTGCGACAGTGGCGAAACAATGCGCTTCATTCAAGAATAGGTACAAAGCATTGGCTTAACGTTCTGTCTGCAATCCTCCAATCCCAAAAACAATGGTGAGATCCTCTCAAGAACTGGCTGAAGAAGAAGTTCGTAAGCGAACGCATCCAATCGCCTACGCGCTTAACCGTGTTGTTGTTTCCCTGTCTAATGCTGTTCTAGGCGGAACGCTGCTAAGTCTTTTAATTCAGGCATTTAGCCTTAATGTCGAGTTTGGTGTTCGCAGTCTGGCAACCGCTGCCCTGCCGCCCATTCTTATTGCCTATCTCGCATTTTTTACCAGAGCGTTTCGATCGCCTCAACCTGCTTCCGACTTTAAGTATTATTTTCTGTTTGCCGGATGGGTTGTTCTGCTTCTCACTTTTGTCAATTTTGTGGGTCCAGACAGTCGCTACGGCATGCTGTTTGGGATGTTTTGTTTATCCACAACACTGAGCCTGTGGGTGCTGCTGGCGCGTAACCTTCCGTTTCGATCGCTTCTATCCTGCGCTTACGGCATTTTGTCAGGATTTTTGTTCTATATTCTGCTGTTTGGCATTCGTTCTTATTAGAACCTAACTCGTCTTGAATTCCAGCAAGTTCCAATTAATTTGAGTGGATTGATTTGAGTTTCAAGAGTCTCAAAGCCCCCCGAAGTGGAGGTTAGAAAGGGAAATTGCAGGGGCGATGTCGGAGACTTGCCACTCCTCAAGCCCCCTTTTACTTCCCTTCTACTGGGAAGCAAACTGCTGTGTGAAATCAGCGTGCATCAGGGCAATATTCGGATCGCGCTGAATCGCGTGTAGATAGCGTTTGTTAAGGCTGGTTCCTTCCGCATCGGGCTGCATAAGCTGTTGGGCTTGCTGCAAGAGTTGATCGATCGTTTCAGGGGCAATCGGTTCTTTCGCATGAATCACGTCGTCCATTTGGACAATAAACTGCGAAATGGGACGCAGCCAGCTAAACCAATCGTGGCTGGTGACTAAGCGAAAATATTCGCCTGTGGTTTGAATTCTGCCGTAAAACTGCTCGTAGATTCCTTTTTCCGAGTCCAGCAATGCTTTGTGAAGTGCCAGCAGCTTTTTCCTAACCGTACGGAGCTGCTGCATTTTTGCATTTGCATCTGAAGATGAGTCTGAAGGCATTGTGCCTGCTCCTAAGCAAACGATCGTGTCCGCTCAGCCTGGAACCATCCCTGGAAAGTGTTCAACGTCCTGCGTTGCCTCCTAAATCCTCCAGTGCGAGGGGGGCAGTTCGGGACATCGCCGTGACTTTCCCAGTCGTGACTTCCCAAAGTTCTCTGGGCTGTTCTTGTTCTATTCGTTCCATTGTACCGGGACAAAACTGCACGGGATAGTTAACCCATTAGCGGGGACGAAACAAATGAGTATGCTCTGGGTTGTAGAGGCGCGATCGATAGGAATTCTGCTCGTTTGGGTCTGGGGCATCGTGAAGCAGCTTCCCCTCTGGGGTAATCGATCGCAGTGCCGGACTGATGACGTACATCGTGGTACGAATCAGGTCTTTTTGCTCGGTTAGGTCTGCCATTTCTGCCAGGGGGGCAATCCAGATCTGCTCGTCTGACCAGCCCAGGCGAAAGCAAACCGCAACGGGTGTATCGGGCGGATAGTGCTGCATCAGTTTTTCCTGCGCCTCGCGCACATGGCGGGCACTGAGGTAAAGGCACAAGCTCGCCTGATGCGCGGCAAGCGAGGAGAGTTCTTCGGCGGCGGGAACCTGGGTGCGTCCGCTAATTCGCGTCAGGATGATGGTCTGCACCAGCCCGGGCACGGTGAGTTCGACCTTGAGTTTGGCGGCGGCAAGCTGAAACGCACTGATTCCTGGAATCACCTCAAACGGAATCTCGGCAGCGACAAGTGCCTGCATCTGCTCATGCACCGCTCCGTACAAGCTCGGATCACCCGAGTGTAAGCGCACAACGGATTTACCCGATCGCACCCGATCCACCATAACGGGCAAAATCTCTTCCAGAGTTTTGTTTGCTGTCCGAATCACTTCCGCGTCAGAATGCACCATTTGCAGCATCGCAGTCGGCACAAGCGAATCGGCAAACAGAATGACCTCTGCCTGACGCAGCAGCCGATATGCCTTCAGGGTCAAAAGCTCTGGGTCGCCGGGTCCCGCCCCCACAATGTACACTGCCGGGGCAATAGTAGACTGATCTTCAGCGGGTATTGATCGATGTTCAAATTCAGTCGTCATGGTTGATTCGGCTCTATGAAATCACACAAAAGTTAAATTTGTCGCACAGCACTGCGTCGTTCCTGTAAAAACTTTGAGAAAGCAAGAACTTCTGTAAAAACTAGATAAATCTCATCCGTAAATTCCCCCATTTGACCGTTCATCGGTAAAAGTAGGGTATAGATGCACCCTGATTCAAGCCCTGGAAATTGCTCTAGGGCTTTTCTGTTTTACGAAAGTGCTTTGGTAGATCCTCAGGCAGGTGCTGTGGATAAGCGGTTTGGGTGAGGTTTACTACGAAAGAAATCAAAATCAATTTATACCTGGCTTTTGTCCGAATCCTGAGCGTTTGCTCGCGCTGCTTCGTTTACTTCTGCGATCGACACGACATCCGGCAAAGATCGGTTGAGCGGATAGAGCCATAGTAAGCCGATCGCCCCGATCGCAATTCCAACTAGACTCACAACCTGAGCGATTCGCAGTGGACCGAGCATCAGGCTATCCATCCGCAGTCCTTCAATCCAGAAACGTCCCAGGCTGTAGCATACCAGATAGGTGAGAAAGAGGGTTCCCAGCTTCAGCGAAGACTTACCGCGCAGCCCCCGGAAAAACAGCACCATCAAAATTGCGAACACCCCCAAATTCCACAGCGATTCGTAGAGAAATGTGGGATGGAAATACTCAAACTGCGTATAGCCGGGAGGACGCTGCGCCGGAGGAATAAACAATTTCCAGGGCACATTCGTGGGTCTGCCAAATGCCTCAGAGTTAAAGAAATTGCCCCATCGCCCGATCGCCTGTCCCAAAATCAGAGACGGAGCCACCAGATCGGCAAGCTGCCAGAAGGGAACTTTGTTCAGTTTCGCAAAAATTAGCGTGGCGATCATGCCACCCAAAATCGCGCCGTGAATCGCAATGCCCCCATGCCAGATTGCAATCAGCTCTGAGGGATTGCTGGCGTATTTGTCCCATTCAAACGCCACATAGTAGATCCGTGCCGCCGGAATCGCTGCCACCACCAGCCAAATCGCCAGATCGCTCATTAAATCTGGATTGACACCGCGTTTTTTTGCCAAATAGGTCGATAACGTCACCCCGATCAGCACGGCTGAGGCAATCAGCAATCCATACCAGCGGATCGGCAGGGGTCCGATCATGGGTCCGGGAGACGTAAACACAGCGAGCCACAAATTTAATTGCCAGTTCAATTGCATAGTGCCTCAAGCGAAAAAAGCAATTCCCTTGATTGTATCGACTTCAGGAAAGGGGATTTGGGCAGGCATCAAGTCTGCAAATCGCAAAACGGTACGATCGCTGCCAAATCTGCATTCAAACCAAGAATGGTATGATGCCCGGAAAACCAGTGCTACGATTGAGCCAATCCTGGTGATTTCGTATCAAATCCGCTTGAATTGCTGAATTCAGTAAGGAATAAAGGAGCTTTTTCCCGACCCGAAGGCGAAACCTCCGATCGGCAATTTATCGGATTTCCCTAATTTCAAATCGCTGGAATCAAGTCAGCCTAATTCGACCGCCTTCATTCGATCGGCGCAATCGAAACGGAGGAATCAATTTTTGGGACGTATTTGCGGTCAGGATAATGCCTGGGTTTTAGCTTAGCGTTGAGTCTCGATTGCAAAAGGGCATTTCCCAGCCTTAGCCCGTCAACTAACTCCGTCGGCAAAGGGAGAAGACTGAGCAGAGACAGCATTTTTGTGACATTTCCGGGATGAATTTCTGGAATGAGTGATTGCAAAGATCTGGCTCCTCAGCTTCCCAAGTCTGTATCGTCTTATCGGAGAAGCGGGGAAGATGGAAAACTGGCAGGCATGGGTCGCAGGAGCAGCGTTTCTGGGCGTGATCCTGTTTGTAATGACCGAATGGATTCACCTTACAGTTGCAGCTTTTTTGGGCGCGCTGTTGCTGGTGTTTACCAACGTTATGACGCTGACTGAGGCGATCGACTACGTGGGCGGCAGCTATCCGACGCTGGCACTGTTTTTTGGCGTAATGGTGCTGGTGCGTGCCTTTGAACCCACCAAGATTTTCGACTACCTGGCGACCCAGATAGTCATCCTGGCAAAGGGGCAGGGAAAGCGGCTGCTGATTGGCATTATTGCGATTACCACGCCGATTTGTGCCGTGCTGCCGAATGCAACCACCGTTATGCTTCTGGCTCCGCTGATTCCGCCGATGGCACAGGAAGTAGGCGTTGACTTTGTGCCGCTGCTGATTTTGATGGTGTTTGTGGCAAATAGTGCCGGGCTGCTGACGCTGGTGGGCGATCCGGCAACGTTTATTGTAGGGGATGCAGTCAATATCAGCTTTCTGGATTACCTTACACAGCTCAGTCTGGGCGGCGCGGCGGCGATCGTCACCCTGCTGATCATGACCCCGTTCCTGTTTTCCCCTATCTGGCATAAGCAGCTAACCGACCTGGAACACTTGCCCCACCCCAAAATCAATCATCCCCGTGTTTTGGCGCTCGGCGGAATCATTGTGGTTGCGGTACTCGTGTTTTTTGTGGCAGGCGAATTGCTGCCAATTCCCGTTTCTCCGGCTGCGTCTGCTCTGCTCGGTGCTGCCCTGGCTCTCCTGCTGGCACACCAAAGCAAAATCGACACCGTTCACAATATTCTGCGCGATGTTGACTGGAGTACGCTGCTGTTTTTTATGAGCATCTTTGTCCTGATTGGCGGACTCGAAAAAACAGGCATTATTGGAAATTTATCAGGACTTCTTGCCGTCATCCTCGGTCAAAATATCTTGCTGGGTTCCCTGGCATTGCTCCTGTTTGTGGGTCTTATTTCCAGCGTCGTGCCCAATATTCCCCTGGTCGTGGCAATGGTTCCTCTGCTGAAGCAGTATGTCGTTAACGTGGGGCTGGTGAGCGCAGAAGTGCTAACTCCCGACTTTAACGGGCAGTTTCCCACTGAAGTCCTGCCCCTGTTTTACGCAATGATGTACGGTGCAACGCTGGGCGGTAACGGAACGCTCGTTGGTGCATCGTCTAACATTGTGGCGGCAGGAATTGCAGAACAGCACGGCAAGCGTATTCCGTTCCAAACTTTTCTGCGATACGGGATTCCGGTCATGCTGATGCAGTTGTTGACGGCGGCGATCTATATGGTGGGGAGGTTTTTTCTTTAGTTAGTGAACCGGAGTTGATAAGCGGGAGTTGGTAAGCGGGGGAGCCGAGGGGATGAGGAAATGAGGGGTGAGCTGGCAGGTTTACTGCACCCGATCGCGATAACTTCTTACGCTGGTACTACATTAACCCTCCCCCGGCACACCAGCCTTTCCGCTTCCAAAAGGAGTTCCTGAATCTCGACTTCCTGACCGAGATCAATCGCAAACCGATGGAGATGGGGCAGTGGAGTTCCCTGGGTTGCGGTGAGCGTGGGCAACAGTTCGGGACGATCAAGGCAAAGCTGGCTGCCGTTGAATTGCGTAATTCCGGTTCGCAGCAAAAAGGGGAGGCGAGGCAAAGCAGTTCCTTGTTGGAGCGAATCGATCGCAGGTTCTCGGACGGGGGAATTATTCATTGCACTTGCCAAAATGCCGCCAAGGATAAGCTGCTGATTGCCGAGTTCAATTTGGGGCTGAGTGATGTGAATCGTACCTGTTCCAATCGCAGCAGTGAGTTCCGGGGGCAAGAGGTGGCGCGTTTCGGGCTGAAATAGAGCGGTCATTAAGTCGGATAGCGCAGTTGCCAGCAGGGGAGCCTGAAGCGAAGCGGTGAGATCGCGCTGGTGCAGCGTCAGATTACCAAAGACCGGGACGACTTCGAGCAATTGGAGGGGTTTGCCGCGAAGAACCTGCCCAAAATTGACGCGAATATTTTCGCCTGTCAGCGCAACCTGACTCAGATGGAGCCCTTGATAAACTGCCTGCCGTGCAGCGATCGACACTTTTGGCACATAGCCTGAGAGGAGTTGTCGATCGCCTCCTTCAAGCTGAAATTGCAGATCTGCGACAGACTCAACCTGTGATCGCAGCCACAGCCGAACTGCCGGAGCCAGAACGCTGCTAATCAGCCGACTTTGCCGAGAATCGGGTTGGGGTGCAGGTTCCTGAGTGGGGCGATCGGTAGACATGATGGTGTGTAAAAAATGAACAGGTCTTAGAGTCAGCCTTAGCATGGCCAATATGCCTTAGCCATTGTGACAGTCTAGACGGCTTGTGCAAATAGAGAGTTGCCGACAAGCAAAAGCACTGCGTACCCTACAACACCTATTCAGGCGATCGACTGCTAAGCAACGGCAGACGATTGGGGTGAGCATCTCCTCTAAGCAGATAGGGATTCCCAGCACTCTGGAAGGACAACTTTCTTACATTCCGTTTTTCAGGGCTTCTAGCGTAACTGACAGTTGGCTCGCAATGTCATGAAACTTTGATATTGTCGATCCCACAACCCGATCCCAAACGGGCATTTGTCAGAAAATCATGACATTATTGCTGTTCCGATCGCTGAGTTTCCGTTGATCTCACTAGAATCAGGCTTTGAACTACTTGATTCTTAGGCTGATTTTCTGCAAGATAGGGACACATTGATCCCCTGCGATCCCAAAGACTGATGGGTTTGATATTGGATTGAACTCCCAGCTTTATTCAGTCGTTTCTGTTCTCTTTCTCAGCTTTGAATCAAGGCACTCATGCTCAAACGATAGACATCTGGAGGTCTGACCATGTCAACAGAACGTCCGCCGATCGAAGAAATGACCCTCCGGCAGCTCCGCCGAATTGCGAGCGAGTTGGGCATCTCGCGTTATAGCCGCATGAGAAAAGACCAGTTGCTTAGCTCAATCCAGGAAATTCAGCGGGCGCGGTTTGTTTCCAGTTCAACTCGTTCTTTAGAAGCACAGGCAGAAGTGGAAGCAGCGAAATTTGATGTTGGGCTTGATGTAGAGCAAACTGAACAAATTGAGGCAGCCTTAGCTCTTGCCGTTGTAGATGAGGGATTGCCTGAGTTGCCAGATGGCTATAGCGAAACCCGCATCATGCTGCTGCCCCGTGACCCGCAATGGGCTTATGCCTACTGGGATATTCCTAAGGCTCGAAAAGAAGAACTGCGCCAGCAGGGGGGCGTGCGTTTGGCACTGCGGTTTTATGACGTGACTGATATCAATGTTGAAATTCAGCGTCCGCACAGCTTACAGCAATATGAATGCGACGAACTGGCGCGGGAGTGGTACTTGCCAATTCCGGTAAGCGATCGAGATTACGTGGTGGAAATTGGCTACGTGGCGTTTGACGGTCGCTGGCTGATGCTGGCGCGATCGGCTCCGGTGCGAATTCCGCCTGTTTATCCCTCAGACTGGATCGATGACCAGTTCATCACTGTTGTTTGGGAAGATGACCTGCGCGGCAAGACGGTGAAGGAGCTTCCTCATCCGACCCGACAGTTGGCAAGTGTGGCAAGCGTTGCTAGTCCTGTTTACGATCGCGTGTTTGAAATGGCGCAGTCTGCCGAGACGCAGCGCGTTGCAGGGTCTGTATTTGGTTCGATGCAGCAGGTTCCCGAAGAGGCAATCAGCTCCTATGTTTTCCCATCGGGGGTAGGCAAGTGGGCAGTGCCAACGGCTTCCGGGATGGGAATGTCGGGCGCAGGCATGATGGGCAGCACAGCTTACACCACCTCTGGCATGGGAATGTCCGGCGTGGGCATGGGTGCGGCTAGAATGTCGGGCGCGGGAATGTCTGGGGTAGGCATGATGGGCAGCACAGCTTACACCACCTCCGGCATGGGTATGATGTCTGGCGTGGGCATGAGTGCGGCTGGAATGTCGGGCGCGGGAATGTACACAACTTCGGGGATGGGCATGTCCGGGGTAGGAATGTACACAACTTCGGGGATGGGCATGTCCGGGGCAGGAATGTATACCATGTCGGGCATGGGCATGTCGGGAGCAGGGCTTTCACCGTCGATGCGTCCGCGTCAGTTCTGGCTGATTGCCGATGCTGAACTGATTGTGTATGGCGCAACTGAACCCGATGCTACCGTAACGATCGGCGGTCGTCCAATTCAGCTCAATCCAGACGGCACATTCCGTTTCCAGATGTCTTTCCAGGACGGCATGATTCACTTCCCGATCATGGCAGTTGCCGCCGACGGTGAGCAAACGCGATCGGTTCACCTGGAATTTACGCGCACCACGCCCGAACGCAATACAAATACTAAGGAAGAAGCGATCGTCGAGTGGTTGCCATAGTTAAAAATCTCGGTTTGATTTCCCCGAACTTCCTCTAACGCTGTCAAAATGGCAGTGCTTCAAACAAAGCTTGATCCTTCATCTTAGATGGAGGATTTTTTATTGCATTGCAGAACGTGCCTTTTTGTTATTTATCCCTCTTTGGTAATTTGGAAGTAGCGCGTTTTGCGCCGCGCACCGAAGATGATTTCGCGGATGTGACGGCGCTCGGTGGGATGTCCAACCTGCGCCTGATCGTATGCTCGCCAACGGTTGTAGCGCACTCGCTGTCCCGGTCCGACAAGCACACCATGATTCGAGCGAAGGGCAACAATGTAAGACCATCCGAACTGCTCGATGGTATTGATCACATCCCCACTTTCGCCATACAAACTGTCCGCTAAAACTAGCTCTACCTCGAAGCCCAATGCTTTGACTTCTTGTAGAATTTCAATGGCAAGTTGCGGTTTGGTTTTGTACGAGTCATCGGGTTCGAGCCGGGATTTGGGCTTGAAGCTCTTGAGCAACAATGGGTAGGTGAGTTTGTCCACCACTGCCTAAGCATTAACTGAAACAATGCCATTGGACAAACGTCCAATGTTGCCAATGTATTGCTTGGCAACGTAGTCAGTTGCTTGCCCCTTTTTGACATCACCCGTCTCATCGAGGCACAACCCGATGCGGCGTTCTCCAACGGTGTGTGCAATCAGGCTCAGGCGAACTGCCCTCAGTTGCTCAACGCTCCAGACACCACCGCGCAGGAAATGATGGAGACTTTGAGCGTTTTGAAGACCAACGAGTTGAGCAATCGCAGGTAGGGTTTTACGCGCTAGTCCACTCAACAGGCCCACGTGCAAAAACTTGAACTGCTCAAAACTCCTGACATCCTCAAACAGGTGGCGGTAGGCTTGACAGTATTCATTGATGAAGCCCACAGTGGCAACTGGTTCTCGTTGCTCAATCATGCTCAGCAACCTAACGTTCAGCCCCTTTAACCTAATTTACCTATGCGCAGAGTGACAGAAGAGGGATAAGCATAAGTTTTCCGACTCGGTTTTCAGGTTGTGGGTTTTCGGGTTGTGTAAGTGTCTCGATTTCAAGTGTCTCGATTTCACTTTTTCGGCTCAAAGTCCCTTATTTATGATTTATGAGGGATTAGGGGGGGCGGTTTGGGCAGCATTCAGCATTTCTCAAACCCCCTTTTAACTGAAACAGGTTAAACAAAATTTCTAATTTTTCAAACTCAAAAGCCCTTCTTCTTTCAGTTTCGGATCAAAGCGAACCGCCATCTTCACGCCGCGCTGTTCTAGCTGGGTCAGCACTTCAGCTTCGACGCGACGGGCAATCTGCTTCAGGAGTTTTGTTTTTCCGAGGTCATCGATCGCGGCAAAGGCAGCCTGTTCCTCAGCAGTCATTTGTTCTTTTGCATCGATCGCCTGGCTCCAGAGCGGTTCTTCCGCAGCATTTCCCGGTGGGACAGTGCCGTTTTCGCTGATCCAGGCGGTGCGAATGTCTTCCAGCAACGTGCGGCTAGGTCGTTCGATCGTCTGCACCTTCAGCCAGTAACATTTTTGCGGCTGACGAACGAGATGCTGCCGGAGGCTCAGTGTCACATCTCGCGAGTAGCCAATATACTGCAGGGTTTTCGCCTGATCGAAAATCGCGTAGACACCAATCCCAAAGGGGCGATCGATGAGCTGTCCTTCGTCGTCCAGGTAAGGAAGGTATTCAAGGTCGGTGAGAAAAGGAAGCGTGGGGTGGGGCATGAGGAGATGGGGAGATGAGAGGTGAGGAGATGGGGGAATGAGGGATTAGCCGATCGCAAAGCCCAGGCAGAGCAGAATGCCGCTCCAGAAGTGCAGCGAGACGGCGATGAATTTGCAGTTGTTGACCCGATCGGGCTGATTGTGGTTTTTTCCGACGTGGCTACAGAGGCGATACGCGGTCGGTAGACTGGCAAAAATGGCGATCGTCCATACAGGAAAGATGCTTAGCCCCACACCCAGCAGCGTTAGTGCATAAAGGCTCCCGCAGACCCAGGGCAGCAGTTCAGCCGATTGCTGTGTGCCTAGGCGGACAATAGGCGATCGTTTTCCGGCTGCCAGATCGTCGGCAACCTGATGAAAGTGAGAGCAAAACAGAATCAAGCTGGTGCTGATACCGAGAATGACAGAGGCTGCGAGGCTTGTGACAGACCACGTTTGAGTTTGGCTGTAGTAGGCAGCAGCAACGGCAAGCGGACCAAAGCTGAAGAAGCAAAGAATTTCGCCCAGTCCCTGATAGCCCAACCGGAAAGGCGGACCCTGATAGGTATACCCCAGCCCGCAGCACAGCAGAATAATTCCCAAAATTGTAAAGTCGCGCTGGGTCCAGGCGATCGACACGATGCCCAGAATCCCAAGCGTCAGCAGCAGGTTGCCGATCCAGAAAATCAGCGTTTTATTTCCTGTCAAATTCACCAGCGAGTGATGCTTGTTGCGATCAATTCCGGTTTCAGCATCAAAGACATCATTGCTGACGTTTTCCCAGGCAAGGATCAAGATCGCGGAAACCACAAAGGTGAGAAAAATGGGGAGGTTAAAGGTTTGGCTTTCCGCATAGGCAACGGCACTTCCCAGAGCGATCGGCATGATTGCCACGCTATACATCGGCGGTTTAATCGCAGCCATCCACAGCTTTTTTTGACCCGCATTCGCTTGGGTACTCGCTTGGGAAGAATTAATCGGGGAAGAAAAGGATTTAACGAGCTTAATTGTCATGGAGGTTTCTAAACTGCGTGACCCAGACCAGAAGGAAACGTCTACAGGAGCTTTTTACAAGGACTGTTTATAAGTTGCCTGATTAAGTTGCCATTTACTAAGTTGCCATGAACCCTGTCCCCATGCGCCTTCAGGCGTTTGCAGTGGTAATGATTCTTTACGTCGTGTGATAGTTCTCAATATGAAAAAATCTTCCGGATGTATTGTGAAATACCGGAAGACTGTAGTGGTAGATGCACCCTGATTAATATCCCTGGCTTTGGCTGGGGATTTTTTGTTTCTACGTAAGCTAGGCGATTTGCCGCTCCAGTGCAGGGTAGTCAGTGTAGCCTTTGCCGTCACCGCCGTAGAACGTGTTGCGATCGTAGGGGTTCAATTCGGCATTCAGCTCAAACCGTTTGGGCAAGTCGGGATTCGAGATAAACCATCTGCCGTAGGCGATCAGATCTGCGTCGTCTGCCTCCAGCACCGCATTTCCCGTTTCGCGGTTGTAGCCTCCGGCACTGATAATCTTGCCCTGATAAATCGGACGGAAGAAATGTGCGCCTAGGTCTTTCGTTTTGTCGCGCACTTCGGGGTTATCCCAGCGCGGCTCGACCAGATGCAAATACGCCAGATTGAAGCGATTCAGTTCCTTCACCACGTAGCCAAAGAGGGCTGCCGGATTGGAGTCGTGCATATCGTTAAAGGTTCCGGTGGGCGACAGGCGCAGACCCACGCGATTGCTGCCCCATACGCTAACGATCGCTTCCAAAACTTCCATTAAAAAACGGGCACGATTTTCGATCGATCCACCATATTCATCGGTGCGATGATTGCTGCCGTCCTGAAGAAACTGATCGATTAGATATCCGTTTGCCCCGTGGACTTCAACGCCATCAAAGCCTGCTTCAAGGGCATTTTTAGCCGCTTGTCGATAATCCTCCACAATGCCAGGAATCTCAGATAGCTCCAGGGCGCGAGGCATAACAAAGGGCTGCTCCCCGGTGTAGGTGGATGCCATGCCTTGAGGGGCGATCGCGCTGGGGGCAACGGGCAGTTCACCGTTGGGCTGAAGTGACGGGTGAGAAATCCGCCCGACATGCCAAAGCTGAAGAAAAATGTGTCCGCCCTTCTCATGCACTGCCTGAGTCACTTGCTTCCAGCCTTCGATCTGTTTGGCGGAGTAAATTCCGGGTGTTGCCGGATAGCCCATTCCCTGCGGCGAGATTTGCGACGCTTCAGTTACAATCAACCCGGCAGAGGCACGCTGGGCGTAGTAGGTGGCGTTAAGTTCAACCGGCACGTCGCCTGCACTAGCTCGATTGCGTGTCAGGGGAGCCATGACCAGACGGTTTGGCAGTTCGTAGGGTCCGAGTTGAATGGGAGTGAGGAGTTTGAGAGTAGACATAGGAGTAGGTAGGTAGGTGGATGAGTAGGTAAGCAGAAGTAGTTAAATAACCATTTGAGTTTTACTGTAACGCGATCGATTTGTTAGGTCAAGTGGTTACTTGAGTATTTAATTAGTAGGGTAGAACCATCTAGAATGGAATCACATCCTAAGAAGATACTTTAAAGCTGCAAACGGCGACCCGCCCCGCCCCGCCCCCTAAATCCCCCAGCTTGAGGAACTTTGAACCGGAATAGAGTTTGAAGTCCCGATCGTTCGGGAGACTTTGACCTGAAACCCGGATCAAAAGTCTCTTCTTTGTAGGGGGTTGGGGGTGAATGCAGCCCATTGCATACTTCTAAAACAGCCTCTTAGAAATTCTTGTAGCGATTCCTGTGGAGTAAGGGTAAGACCTCAATGGACACTGAACAACGGGCGAAGATATTTGCAGCGTTAGGCGATCCGACCCGACTGCGAATTGTGGAGCGGCTCACTATGACCGAAGGGGAACTGAGCGGCTCAGAAATTGCGGCTCAGCTTGAGATTAGCCTTGCACTGTTTTGCCACCATTCCAAAACGTTGAGCGAGGCGGGACTCCTGCAAACTCGCAAAGAAGGGCAAACCAAGTTTCACGCCATTAATCGATCGCTGCTGAAAGAGTGCTTTATTAGCCTGTTTAACTGCCCGGTACTCAGCGAGAGCATCCATGCAAAAGCTTCGTTAACAGCAAAGTAAGCAACGCGAGTAATATCAAAGGCGAAATGCAAGAAAACTCCCTTTCCTGCTAGCTTTCACACCCGTTCTGTCCTGGTTGAATGCTTCTTTCGCTTCATAACCAAATAGATATAAAGATTTGTCACTCCTCCTAGATCCGGTTGTCCTCCTTCCCCTAAAGTACAGAAGCGAACAGGATGGAAACGATCGGAAAGCGAAGCATGGAATTTCTCAGTAAACCAGGCTAAAAAACGGGCTAGGCTAAACAGAGAGCCTTAAGAAGAGAGCCTCAAGATAAGACAATTGAAACAATAATACAATTGACAAAGCTTGTCTGCCGCTCTGTTTCCGTATCGTTCCAATGAATTTGACCAAGAGAGATTGAAGCGTTTAAAGAGCTATGGTGAAATCTTCTGTACCCCCCACTTCAGCAGCAAACTCTGGAACTACGCCACCGGCTGACTCTAAAGCGCGAGTCAGTGCCTTTATGAAGCAGATTCAAGACCAGATTTGCCAGCGTCTTCAAGAACTCGACGGCCAGGCTCAATTTCAGCAAGATAGCTGGGAGCGCGAAGAAGGCGGCGGCGGTCGATCGCGAGTGATCAAAAACGGGGGAATCTTTGAGCAGGGCGGCGTCAACTTCTCTGAGGTTTGGGGTAAGGATCTACCGCCGTCGATTCTGGTTCAGCGTCCCGAAGCCGCCGGACACGGTTTCTATGCCACGGGCACTTCGATGGTGCTGCATCCCCGGAATCCCTATATCCCGACGGTTCACCTCAACTATCGCTACTTCGAGGCGGGTCCGGTATGGTGGTTTGGCGGCGGCATCGACCTCACGCCCTACTATCCGTTTGTGGAAGATGTGAAGCATTTTCACCAGACTCTGAAAGCAGCGTGCGATCGTCACCACAGCGAATACTATCCAACCTTTAAGCAGTGGTGCGATGAATACTTTTATCTGAAGCACCGTGGGGAAACACGCGGGGTCGGCGGCATTTTCTTTGACTATCAGGATGCTCGCGACACGCTGTATCACGGTCCTGATAAGAAGGGTCTAGCCGCTCAATACAGTGACTCGATCGGCAACATTCATCAGCGCAACTGGGAAGAAATTTTTGCCTTTGTGCAGGACTGCGGCAATGCCTTTCTGCCTGCCTACGAGCCGATCGTCGAACGTCGCAAAGATACGGAATATGGCGATCGAGAGCGCGATTTCCAGCTTTATCGGCGCGGTCGCTATGTAGAATTTAATCTGGTTTACGATCGGGGCACAATCTTCGGTCTGCAAACCAACGGACGTACCGAGTCAATCTTGATGTCGCTGCCGCCCCTGGTACGCTGGGAATATGGCTATCAGCCTGAATCCGGCACAAGAGAAGCACAGCTCTACGAAATTTTTCTTAAGCCGCAAGACTGGCTTAACTGGGAAGGAGATGTAATTCAGTAGTCGCGTCAACCTCGCATTTTGTAGCGCGTTGATTCCAAAACAAAACGTGCTCTGGCTGTTGCTGAACTCAGACGATCGTTCTGAATGACGGCAACAGCTTTTTTTCATGTCCTTTGATCGAACCTCCTAAGCCGTTGCTGCTGAATTTGAAATCAGGAATAATCGGCTCTCTTAGTTCCAGGCAAATAAAACCTCAAAGTCCCTAGCCTTAGGGGATCTAGGCAACAATACAGATGGGAAATTTCATAACACTCCTCCTATCCTCAATGCTTGCGAAAATCACCCTGACAGGTACTACAGAGCCGATCGCCCATCAACTAACCTGAATGTAGTATGCAAGCTGCAAATGTAGTATAATAATGGCTGTGCTGGCATACATTCACCTCAATCAGGAAAAGCCATCATGCTGAAATTTATTGCTGCAATTGAACTGAGGCAGCTTCAGTCTGAAGCAACCCAAAGAATGCTCGATCGCGTTTGTGAACCTTGTTAACGAGCGATTCCATAGATTGTTTTTGAGGGGCTTAAATGATTCGAGTCCCCCTTGGCGGAAATCTTTCTAAAGATGAACGGATGCGTAAAAAATATTGCTTTCGCAGTTCACACTACACATCAAAGCAAAAGAGTTGTAGTAGACTGCTGACAAATGATCCTGTCATTTTGTCTATAACCTTTTAGTATGTAAGGGTGACCGATTTGCACCGTCCCCTACGTTCACTGAGGCAAGGCAACTGGTTCAAATTAATTTGCGGAGCCAGTTATCAGCACCTTCCTGCTGTTCGGACATTAGCCCTCGCCTACGCGCTTGCTGGAGCCGACTGTATTGATGTCGCCGCCGACCCAGCCGTGATTCATGCCGCTCAATCTGCCCTGGAATCGGCGATGAGCCTGCAAAAATCCGCTCAGCAGCGTGGTTTTTTAATCGAGGGTTTACCCTGGCTGATGGTCAGCCTCAACGACGGCGAAGACCCGCACTTTCGTAAAGCTGAGTTTGACCCTGCCTGCTGTCCGCCTGATTGCACCCGCCCCTGTGAAACGGTTTGTCCGGCACAGGCGATCGTGTTTAGTCGAGGAACCGATCGAGGGCTGGATGGCGAATCGGCGGGCGTGATTGACGACCAGTGCTACGGCTGCGGTCGCTGTGTACCGATTTGTCCCTTTGACCGAATTTCGACTCGTTCCTATGTGTTTTCTCCAGCGGCAGTTGCCCCTCTGGTGTTATCTGGTGTAGATGCGGTTGAGATTCATACGCAAGTTGGGCGATTGGCAGACTTCAAGCGGCTCTGGCAAGCGATCGAGCCATTTCTCCCCACGCTAAAGCTGATTGCGATTAGCTGCCCCGATGGGGAAGGCTTTGTGGATTATCTGTGGGCACTGCACGAAGTCATGGCTCCACTCCCCTGTGCCTTAGTTTGGCAAACCGACGGTAGACCTATGAGTGGTGATATTGGCAATGGCGCAACACTGGCAGCAGTCAAACTGGGTCAAAAAGCGCTGGCGGCAAAACTACCTGGATATATTCAGTTAGCTGGAGGCACAAATTACTACACCGTGAGTAAACTCAAATCACTGGGCTTGCTCTCGCTAGATAAAACCCCTAATGCTGTAGCAAGGAATGGGGCGTCCTCGCAGGCGCGGCAGGAAGAACCGTTTCGCATTGCCGGAATTGCCTACGGCAGCTATGCTCGAACCCTCCTCGCTCCAATTCTTGAGCAGCTTGAACAATCCTCCCAGCAATTTCCCCTAAGTACTTCTGCTGAACACGACTTTGTGCCGTTTCATTCTTCCCGTTCCGAACAAAGCTTCGATCGACAGCAGTTCCAGATCCAGCTAGAGGACTCTGATCTTCTCTGGCAAGCCGTCCAAACCGCTCACACTCTCGTTTCCCAAATTAAGCAGCCTATGACCGCCTTCGCTCCATCCGGTTAACGTCCATCGCTCTTATCTCTAGCCCAATTTTGGTGAATATCAATCAGGTGAATATCAATCAGTCCATGATATCCAACGATAATCATTTTTCTGATCCAGTCCAGCATTCTGCGATCGAAGTTGAAGCACATCAATCACAGCCCGCCTTTCAAATCACCGACGACCTGAATCAACTGCTCGAAATTCTGCCAACCGATATCCAAGTCAAATTGGTCTCCCATCCACGACGCAATCAGCTTGTTGAGGTCGTGCTGGATCTGGGACGCAGACCCGAAGCTCGCTTTCCAGGGACTTCTGAATATCTGTCAGACACTCCGGTTTCCAGAGCTGATCTGGACTATTGCGTTGAGCGCGTCGGAATGTTTAGTGGCGACAACCGGGCAGGCATCGAGCAAACCCTGCACCGAATTAGCGCCATTCGTAACCGGGCAGGAGCCGTGATTGGTTTGACCTGTCGGGTGGGTCGAGCCGTTTTTGGCACGATCGGCATGATACGCGATCTGGTCGAAACGGGCAAGTCGATCCTGATGCTGGGTCGTCCTGGCGTGGGCAAAACAACAGCTCTACGGGAAATTGCGCGGGTGCTGGCAGACGATCTCAACAAGCGCGTTGTGATTATTGACACTTCCAACGAAATCGCAGGCGATGGTGATATCCCCCATCCAGCGATCGGGCGGGCAAGAAGAATGCAGGTGTCTCGTCCTGAGCTTCAGCATCATGTGATGATTGAGGCGGTCGAAAACCACATGCCGGAAGTGATTGTGATCGACGAAATTGGAACCGAGCTTGAGGCGTTGGCAGCTCGGACGATTGCAGAGCGCGGTGTTCAGCTTGTGGGCACGGCACACGGCAACGAAATCGAAAACCTGATCAAAAACCCGACGCTTTCCGATCTTGTGGGCGGCATTCAGTCTGTTACCTTAAGCGATGAAGAAGCACGGCGTCGGGGCAGCCAGAAGAGTGTGCTGGAACGCAAGGCTCCACCCACGTTTGATATTGCGCTCGAGATTCTGGAGCGACACAAGTGGGTTGTGCATGAAAACGTCTCGGAGACGGTAGATTTGCTGCTGCGCGGCAGACAGCCTTCGCCTCAGCTTCGCACAACAGACGAATCCGGCAAAGTCCACATCGCCCGAGAAACCCCTCCACCCGCCGCCGGACAAACCACCTTTCGATCGGCTCCCTTGGGCGGCAACGGTACGCTGCGATCGGTGAGTTCGAGCAACTGGCGCACCTCGGGGCAAATGGTTCCAATCGGGCTGAAGCGTCAAGAAGTGAGCGATCTGGGCATTGCGTTCGATGAAGCCACTTCGAGTCCTTTATCAGAGCGGCAGCAGTTCGATCGATTACTGAATGAGTCGTTAGAAAGCCTGCCTCTCGCGTCGCTGGAACCTGTGCGTGATTACGCTACAAGCGGAGCTGCTTCGTATAGACAAACGCCGGGTCCAAACGGAGAAGATCTGCCGCTGCACGTCTATCCCTACGCCATTAGTCGCCATCAGCTAGAGCAGGTGATTCGCACCCTGCATCTGCCGATCGTCCTGACCAAGGACATCGATGATGCAGACGCCGTTCTCGCCCTGCGATCGCACCTGAAAAACCACTCGAAGCTGCGAAGCATCGCCAAGCATCGTCATGTGCCCATTCACGCCGTGAAGGCAAACAGCGTCCCGCAAATGATTCGCGCCCTCCAGCGAATGCTGCAGATGGAGGAAGACGGCGTCGAGGAACCAATCGATCTACACCTGTTCTCTAATGAGGGCGGCGAAGACGAACTGGAAGCACTGGAGGAAGCTCGGCTGGCAGTCGAACAAATTGTGATTCCCAAAGGACAGCCCGTGGAACTGCTGCCGCGATCGGCAAAGGTTCGCAAAATGCAGCATGAACTTGTAGAGCATTATCGGCTCAAGTCTTCTAGCTTTGGGGATGAGCCAAATCGTCGCTTGCGGATCTATCCTGCTTAGCACGACCGTTTATACGACATTCAAAAAATGAGGGCGAATTTCGGTTCGCCCTTTTTGTTACCTGTTTTGTTTTTGTTGCCTGTAAAGCCTGGATTCGTCCTACACCAGAGCCGGGGTTAGGCTGCTAAGGTGCGGGTAGAGCGGAAAGCGGCGACAGAGGTTTGCCACACGCTGACGGCACTCTTCAGCCACCGATTCATTCTCAGCGTTCAGCAGGCGATCGGCGATAATGTTGCCAATTTCGGTGAATTCCGCCGTGCCCATGCCGCGTGTGGTCATTGCAGGAGAACCAAGCCGCAGACCGCTTGTGACAAAAGGCGATTCGGGGTCAAAAGGAACGGTGTTTTTGTTAGCGGTGATGTGAACATCGCTCACAAGCTGGTCGGCGATTTTGCCCGTCATACCGATCGATCGCAGATCCACCAGCATCAGGTGATTGTCAGTGCCATTCGAGACGAGCTTGAAGCCGCGATTTTGAAGCTGGGCTGCCATTGCTCGCGCATTTTCAATGACCTGACCCGAATAAGTCTTGAATTCGGGCTGAAGTGCCTCTCCGAAGGCAACTGCTTTCGCAGCCACCACATGTTCCAGGGGACCGCCCTGTGTACCGGGGAAAACGGACTTATCAAACTTCTTGCCCAGGTCGGCATCACGCGTGAGAATCAGTCCACCGCGAGGACCGCGCAGGGTTTTGTGCGTTGTGGTCGTGACGACATCGCAGTAGGGAAGCGGATTCGGGTGATGTCCGGTCGCAACCAATCCGGCAATGTGGGCAATGTCTGCCATCAGATACGCCCCGATCTCATCGGCAATCTCGCGGAACTTGGCAAAGTCAATAATACGGGGATAGGCTGAGTAACCGCAGATCAGCAGTTTAGGACGGTGCTGAAGCGCAAGCTCTCGAATTTCATCAAAGTCGAGCTGTTCCGTCTCACGATTCACGCCATAGTGACATGCCTTAAACCATTTGCCGGAAACGTTTACCGGAGAACCGTGGGTCAGGTGCCCACCGTGGGACAAATCCATCCCCATAAAGGTATCGCCCGGTTCGAGCAGCGTCAGGAATACGGCAAAGTTTGCCTGTGCACCGGAGTGAGGCTGAACGTTAGCATGGGCTGCACCAAAAAGCTGCTTTGCCCGATCGATCGCAATTTCTTCGATGCGGTCTACAAATTCACAGCCGCCGTAGTACCGCTTGCTGGGTAGACCTTCCGCGTATTTGTTAGTAAGCACAGAACCTTGAGCCGCCATTACCGCCGCCGAAGCAAAGTTCTCGCTGGCTATCAGCTCCAGGTGTTCTTGCTGGCGATTTAGCTCCTGGTTAATGAGTCCGGCAACGATCGGGTCAGACTTGTTGAGGAAATCGAGGTTGGTATCAGTCACAAGCAACTCCAGAAAGGTTAGGGGAGGGAAAAGAGGCACCGTAAAGCATTGAGTTATTTAGCTTCAGCGATAAATTGCCCAAGCCATTTATCATATAGCGTTCACTGGGCTGTGAACAGAGCGTATCCGGGGTATCCCCCGCTTCAATCCTTAGTAGGATTCGCTGTACTTCCGGTTAGGTGATCGACGAAAGCGGTAGAACCTGATTCAGCTTGCCGCTCTGGAAGCCTTCCAGGTCAAGCGTGACATAGACAAAGCCAAACGACTTAAAGGCAGTCACCAGATTCTCGAGATCCGTAGTCTGTACAAACTCCTGAATCTGCTCAACGGGTAGCTCAATTCGAGCCGTATCTCCTGCCGATCGCACCCGCAGCGTTTTTAAGCCCAGATGGCGCAGATAGCGTTCTGCCTGTCCAACCCGCTGGAGCTTGGCGATCGTAATCTCCTCACCATAAGGGAATCGGGAGCTAAGGCAGGGCTGCGCGGGCTTATCCCACCAGGGCAATTCCAGATACTTCGACAGCTCACGCACTTCTAGCTTCGACACCCCCACTTCTGCCAGAGGCGATCGTGCCCCCCGCTCTTTTGCTGCCTGAATTCCGGGACGATAATCGGACAGATCATCGGCATTTACCCCGTCCACCACATAGGGATAGCCGCGCTCCAGCGCAAGCGGTTTCAGCGTGTCGTGCAGTTCGCTTTTGCAGAAATAGCAGCGATTCACCGGATTCGATCGATAGTTAGGGTTGTCCATTTCGTGGGTTTGCACCAGCTGATGAGCAATCCCAATTTCTGCCGCCTGAATTCGTGCATCTTCCAGATCTTCGGGCAGCAAAGAAGGCGAAACGGCAGTCACTGTCAACGCCCGATCGCCCAATACATCAAAGGCAATTTTGGCAACCAATGTGCTATCAATGCCACCGGAGTAGGCAATCAGTGCCCGATCCATTTCGGCAAATAATCCTCTCAACTGCTCTAACTTCTGCAACAGCATGACTCGGTCGCGTTTTCTCCAACGCTGCAAGCGAATGGTTCTAGCCTAACAATTTTTGATTTTAATGATGGGTTTTCATGATGGACGAGTCAGGGGTGAGTGTTTAAAGACTGCTGCTGCAAATAAGCAACGATCGCTCTCAACCCCAGCCGATAGCTTTCTGCCCCAAAGCCGCTAATTTGCCCGATCGCTACGGGTGCAATGTAGGAATGCTGGCGAAACGCCTCCCGACGGTGAATATTGCTGAGGTGAACTTCAACCGTAGGAATGGCAACGCCTGCGATTGCATCTCGAATCGCGACGCTGGTGTGGGTATAGGCACCGGGATTGATTACAATGCCCTGATGCTGCCCGATCGCCCCATGAATCGCATCAATTAATACCCCTTCATGGTTTGACTGAAACGCTGTCACCTTGAGCGTAAGCCCTTCTTCCTGAAGCTTTTCTGCCTCAGCGATCAGCATTTGATTAATATCCTTGAGTGTGGTCAAACCATAAACGCCAGGTTCGCGCTGACCCAGCAAATTTA
The DNA here is from genome assembly GCF_039962215.1 of Leptolyngbya sp. ST-U4. NCBI lineage: Bacteria > Bacillati > Cyanobacteriota > Cyanophyceae > Leptolyngbyales > Leptolyngbyaceae > Leptolyngbya > Leptolyngbya sp. ST-U4. Next base: position 267,884 of record NZ_JAMPKZ010000001.1, on the reverse strand, counting down.
GATTTGGTCCGTGCAATACCAGAATGCTATACACCGTCAGAGTGTGGTCAATGAAAAATGACCAGGCTGTTTAGTCGATACAGTTAATACAATTTAATCAATACAATAAAAGCAGGACTCTAAATCGCTGAAGTTTTCGCGGGGCAACTTACTTAACCAGATACCTTGACCAAACACCTTAGTCAAATAGGTTCTCGATCAAGTACGTTCTTGACTAAGTATGTCACTCAAAAAGCTGGGTCAAATTCTTTTCATCTTGGAACGCAGCCTTTGCTCAGGCCTCCACAGCTTCGAGCCAGCCCAAAAAGTTTTAGCTAGATTCCAGCGAATTATTCTAAGAGTCAATCAAACCTTTAGTCAGGCATTAACTCTCTTGCGATCGTCGGTCACTCGTAGGCACTGCAAACAAGCCGCTGATAGCTTTTTTGTCAACTGCTTTCGGAGTACTGCGCAAGTACCGCTTTGGAAACCCTAGCGATAGCGGCGATCGTTATCTCTTACGGGTACTGGAATGGGTTCCGGTTCAGGTTGCGCTTCGGGACCCAGGAGTGCTTCAATTAGCTTGCCTGCCCATTCCTTCAGCTTTTCCAGAACCTTTTCAATGTAGTCCATGAATCGGAAAGCTCCTTAACGTAAGCCCAAATTCCTACTGTGCCTGGAAAATCGGACAAAGCAGGTCTTGTATTTGACTTTACTCTTTAATCATATCTAATCAACAGAAATGATCAAGGGTGTCAGGGTAGATTCATTGCTCTTCCTATAACTCACTGCAATTCTGCTAAGCGACAGAGGTTTTGATGAACTTCCTCGGTTATCCACCTGGCTTTCCTGATTTTTGTACTGCTTTTTCTGCACTATACATTTTCACGCTGCTCCCATTGGTATAGAAGTCAGCAGATCGGTGCTTCGGCGATTCATTCTGTGAAATTCATGAAGTAAACGGGGCGAATGATAAGGCATGATGCCTTTATCCAGCCCCGCTTGATTGCTATCGCCGGAAACATCAGCAAGCAGAATTGGCACGCAGAATCGATTAACCCGCTTTTCTAGCTCACCTTTTCTAATTGATCATTTCGCAGCCAGATATTGGGAGTTGGCACAAAGCCAAACTTGACGAGGGCATAGTCGCCCCGCAGTTCCAGGACTTCACCTTTTGTTTCAAACAGGTAGGGCGGAAAGCGCGGATCGCTTGCTTTTGCCTCCAGGCTATTTTCGAGCTTTTCGCGAACGGCACGAACGAGATCGCCTTTCTTGACTGCCATTGGTACATCCCAATTCTTTAACAGGTCTGAGTTAAGAATAGCCTGGGATGGGGATGAAGCAAAAGCCTCAGGCAAAGCGAAGCAGCTCTCTGACTGAAATCTGGAGAGCCTGGGGCGATCGATTTGTGGCTAGCTAGTCCTGACGCGGAGCAAAGATGCGAAACGATCCATCTGCTTCTTGAGTGACCCGACCGCCCAAAGCTTGAATGCGATCGATCACTGTTTTGCGGGTGCGATCGTCTGGCACCGTGTTTAACACCATTGCCCAGGCAGAAATCTGTGCTGACTTGCTATCGGGATTACGGGCAAGAAAGGCGGCGGTTTGCTCTGAAAACTGGGCAACCTGCTCACTCTCTGGCAATGAGGATTGTCTTGCCCAGGCGGCAGCGGTTTTAAACGATCGACGAGCAGCTTCACTGTCGCCCACAAACAAAAGCTGATCAACACCGAGCTGTCGCCACCCATAAAACCCATTAGGAGGCACGTCTGGCTTCAGTCGGGAGAGGGCACGCTGCATGATTTTCGTCGATCGCTCCGGTAAGGCAGCATAAAGTGAGCCGCTGGTCGAGAGAAAGGTATAAGCCTGAATAAAGCGCGGGTCGCGATCGAGGATAACTTCAAAGTAGTCCGGGCTGAGGCGGTAGTCAGACTTTTCACGGGCGACGGTGTCGCCAAAATACTGCGTGAAATTGAGAAATGTCCAATCTGCAAGCAAGTTGTCAAACCCGAAGGACGGCATTTTCTTCAGGAGCGACAGTCGGGCTGCTTCCGCTTCCGTTCCTTGACGGATTTCGGTCACACTAGTTGTTTGACTGCTGCTTCGAATCTGTTCGAGGCGAGGAATTTGCATCCAGCCGATCGCTGTAATACAGACACCAACCAGCAAAAGCGGCAGGATGAATTCAGATCCGATTCGACGAAGCAGCGTTTTCATAGCAAGAATTCACGATAAGAGCGAAGCATTCGGTGAGTCGGTTTGGGTGCATTGCGGGCAATATGAGACCAAATGTTTCATTCCTCCTGAATATTCCCTCATTTGCCCGAAACTATCCAAACTCAGTGTAAGTATCAAAGGATACTCGTGAAGTGAGGTTGGTCATTCCTGAAAAGGAGTGCCAAGATCAAAAAGACCGGAACCGCCAGAATCTTTATATGTCAGAATCGCTGGATTCGCTTGCTCAGCACTATCATCAGCGCACGAAATATCATCCCAAAACCCTGTCCGATCGCGCCCTGGACTGGGACAATCAGCCTTCTCCCTTCAAAGAGTACAAGATTGGCGTTGAGTTTGACCTCAAATCCCACCTGCAACCGATCGACCAAGAAGGGACAGAAAAGGATTTTTGGAGCCGGCTCTCGCGCCTGCTGTTTTGCACCTATGGCTTAACGGTGAGTATGCTGACGCTGCGAGGCGATCCGGTGTATCTGCGGGCCACCCCTTCTGCAGGCGGGCTGTATCCGGCAGAGGTTTATCTGATTTCTCGCGGCACTCCCCTGCTGCCTGCTGGGCTTTATCACTATCAGCCCCAGTCCCACTCACTGCTGCATTTCTGGGATAGTGAAGTCTGGACAGTTTTGCAAAATGCCTGCCTCTGGCATCCGACCCTGGACGGAACGCAAATGGCGATCGTGGTGACAAGCATCTTTTATCGATCGGCTTGGCGATATCTCGATCGAGCATATCGGCGGGTGCTGCTGGATACGGGGCATCTGCTGGGCAATCTGGAACTTGCCAGCGCGATCAATGATTTTCGTCCTCATTTGATTGGCGGATTTATGGATGAAGCAGTCAATCGACTGATGTATCTGGACAGCGAAGGAGAAGGGACGATCGCTGTTTTAGCCCTGGCAGATTTGCAGGATTTACAGCAACACCTGCCGCTTGCGCCAACGGTTCTTTCCTCCTCCACTCACCGCAACTACCCCAAACTGGCAGAAGGAGAATTGCTCAGTTCACTGCACCGAGCGAGCAGCATTCCCGAAACTGACAATCCTCCAACACTGAAGCAGCTTGCCGTAAAGCGGGATGACGACCTTCCTCGCCGCGACAAATACAACTTTCCTTTTTGTCTAAAAGTCTCGACGGTGACGAACCCGATCGACTGGGGCAAGCAGCTCACCGACCTGGAAACCACAATTCTGAAGCGGCGATCGACTCGTGCCTACAGTGGAGCTAATCTGACCCTGACTGAACTGAAAGCCCTGCTTGATTTCACCTACCAGCCGCAAAGCTCGATCGATCAGCACCTCGACCCGACCCCCGACTACTGCGACCTCAGCTTGATTGAAACCTTTCTAGCGGTTTCAGGCGTTGATGGCTTGGAAGAAGGCTGCTATTACTATGCGCCCAAAGCACAGGAACTGCGTCAGATTCGGTTTAAGAACTTTCGCCAAGAGCTGCACTTTCTCTGCCTGGGACAAAACCTGGGACGAGATGCAGCCGTTGTTCTATTCCATACTGCCGACCTAGAGAAAGCCGTGATGCAGTATGGCGATCGAGCCTATCGTTACCTTCACCTTGATGCTGGGCATCTGGGACAGCGATTGAATTTGGCAGCCGTTCGGCTGGGGCTGGGCGTGAGTGGGATTGGCGGTTATTTTGACGATCAGGTCAATGAAGTGCTGGGCATTCCGACCGATGAGGCAGTGCTGTATATTACGACGTTGGGGCGGGTGAAGGGGTAATCACTCACGCCTTGCTCAGAAACGCCGCTGCTTCCACATGAGCGGTTTGAGGAAAGAAATCGGCAGGCTGTACTTGAATGAGTTCGTACTGGCTGCTGAGCAGCTTAAGGTCGCGGGCAAGGGTGGAGGAGTTACAGCTTACATAGACAATGCGATCGGGCTGCATCTGGAGCAGGGTTTCGATGACGGAACCTTCACAGCCTTTGCGGGGCGGGTCGAGCAGGACTACATCAGGCTGCACGTCGAGCTGGGGCAGAATTTCCTCGGTTTTGCCAATTTGGAAGGTGGCGTTGGTAATTTGATTCAGTGTTGCGTTGGCGTTGGCTTGCTCAATCGCTTCTGCCTGCATCTCAATGCCGATCGCCTGCTGCACCTGTTTTGACAAAGGCAGGGTCATGGTGCCGATCCCGCAGTAGGCATCCACTAAAATTTCTTCGCCCTGAAGCTGAAGCTGCTGTTGAATCGCCTGGAGCAATGCCTCTGCTTGCTCGGTGTTGACCTGAAAGAAAGTGGTCGGCTGGATGCGAAACCGGAGTCCGGAAAAGACCTCGGTAATAAAATCCTGTCCAATAATGCAGCGCGTTTCCTTACCGAAGATGGCGTTCGTGCGATCGGGATTCAGGTTGAGACACACGCCTTTGAGGGCAGGATAGCGATCGAGCCAGGTTTGTGCCTGTTCTGCCAGGTTGGGCAAATTTCCGGTTCTTGCCACGATCGTCAGCAAAATTTCTCCAGTGCGTCGTCCGATCCGCAGCCCCAGGTGCCGTACTTCTCCCCGATGGGTGGTTTCGTCGTAGATCGACCAGCCGCTCGCCTGAATGTCGTGCTTAATGTTTGCCAGAAACGGATTGAGCCGCTGATCTTGAATCGGGCACTGGTTCAAATTAATTAAATGATGACTGCCTTTCTGAAAATAGCCTGCATGGACGCTGCGCCGCTGAACTTGGGGCGATTTACCGGGAGCAATCGTGACCTGAACCGGATAGGTTGCTTTATTGCGGTAATCGAGGGCAGAACTCACTGCCAAGACAGGCTCTACCGGGGGCTGCACAAATCCGCCGATGCGCTCTAGGTCTTGAATTACCAGATTCCGCTTTGCCTCAAGCTGATAGGCATAGTCAATTTGCTGCCACTGACAGCCGCCACACTTATCTGCCACGATGCAGCCTGGACGCACCCGGTGTTCTGACGGTTCGATCAGCTCGTGTAGTTTTCCGTGGGCATAGTGGGGCTTGACCCGCACCAGGCGTACCCAGAGACGATCGCCCGGAACTGTATCAGGCACAAACACCACTCGCCCCTGCCAACGTCCGACTCCAGAGCCGTCATGGTTGAGATCCGAAATCGTTAATTCTAAAAGCTGTCCCTGCTGCCACTGTTCATTCGGTTCGTTCGGCTCTTCTTTCGGTTCCTGTACGTTTGGGTCTTGCCTATCTTCTAACTTGCTCATTGCATCCCGCCCTGTTTGTCCTTTCCCAGTCTGACAAATCAGAGAACAATCTGAAGGCACTTCTGAAAGGAGATTTATTCTTCAACAATTCCCCTACAATAATGAGCGAGATTGCGTAACGAAATATTTACCATGCGAGTAGTAGCTCTTGTCCCTGGCGGGGTTAGCGATCAAATTCTGTTTTTTCCGACCCTGGACGATCTAAAGCGCAATTATCCCGATGCCGAAATTGACGTGGTGGTTGAACCGCGATCGAAATCTGCCTACCGGGTGTCTAAATCGGTCAGCGATGTGATTTCCTTTGACTTCAAAGATCGAAACAGTCCCGCAGACTGGGCAAACCTGCTGGGGGTGATGCGCGATCGAGACTACGAAGCGGTTCTGTCGCTGGGAAGAAGCTGGGGCGTAGGCTTGCTGCTGTGGCTGAGCGGTATCTCAACTCGCGTGGGCTTTGCGGGAAATGGCGGCAGTGGCTTTTTGACGAATGCTGTACCGCAGAAATCCGATCAGTATGCGGCAGCAATGTATCACGACCTGCTTCAGGCATTTAAGATCAATACGCCCCGCCCTGACCTCAGCATTACGATTCCCAGCAGCGATCTCGACTGGGCAGAAATGGAGCAAAAGCGGCTGGGGGTGAGCGGTTATGTCATGATTTATCCCGGTTCTAGCGAATCGCTTCAGAAGGGAATTTATACCGAGTATCCGGTCGAGCATTGGCAGCGCATCATCGAAGATTTTCAGCAGCGTCAGCCCGATTTACCGATCGTCATTGGTCAAGACGAAGAAAACGCTGAAACAGTGACGCAACTCCTCCAGGCTTGCCCCAGTTTGAAAGTGACGAAGCCAGGAGACGTTGCCAGACTCGCCGCGATGATTGCCGGAGCAAATTTAATGATTTGTACTGAAAGTGCCCCAATGCACCTCGCGGTTGCGCTCCAGGTTTATACACTGGCGTTGTTTGGTCCAAACGAGCCGAGTCAGCTCCTGCCTCAAAGCGATAAGTTTGTAGCCATTCAGTCGCCAACCGGCAAAATGGCAAATATCTCGCCAGAACAGGTATTAGAAAAGGTCTGGGGCGGCTAGGGCTTTACTCGGTAGCTTTTGACGATCGCCTCAGCCTGCTGCTGGTAGCTCTGATAGGGCTTATTGACGCCGTACAAATTCAGAATAAAAATGGTGTCGCTGCGCTGTTCAACAAAGCTGACGGCATCCAGAGCATTATCCTGCTCGTCTTTTCCGGTCCAGTCAATGCGAATGCTGCCATCTGACTGAAGCGTTGATTTTGCCCAGGAAACGGTTTTCAGCCGATTCTGGTACTCAGTTTTGAGCGCGGCTTCGAGCTGAGGCGGAGTCAGCTTTTGTCCCTGCGCTGAGCCAAAATCTACGGCTCCGGCAAATCCCTGGTCATCCGACGCAAATGCAACGCCGCTTCCAGTGTCCTGATAAACAAAGCTTTTGGGAAACGCAATCTCAAATCGTCCTGTCTTTTCCCGATACAGCTGGGTTTCTGCCGTAACGCTGGGCGACGGAAACAGCGAAGGGACAGGAGAAGCAGACGGAGCAGGGGAGGTAGACGGAGAAACGGCGATCGCTTGCGGTGAACTCGTAGCCGTTACCGGAGACTGGCTTCGAGTCAAATTGCAGCCAGTCAGAGCGCAGAGGGGCAGTACAAACAGGGAAAAGACGCGCAGCTTCATCGAACCTAAATAAACCAATGCAAATGCGGTGTAGCTAGCATTGTAGTGATCCCAAAAGCCGTTGCGCCGATCCCCTAATGAACTCTACAGTCTTCTTAAAGAGGAGTCGATCAGCTTCATTCAGGATTTATCCTTCGTCCGATTTTGTTTCGCCCGATTTGGCTTCATCGGGTTTCGCTTCTGGCTTAAGCAGCGGGAAGGCTATCACATCGCGGATGCTGGCGCAGTCGCATAGCAGCATCACTAGACGATCGATTCCCATCCCCATTCCCCCAGTAGGCGGCATTCCGTATTCCAGAGCAGTCAGAAAATCTTCATCGACATTGTTTGCCTCTAAATCTCCGGCGGCTTTGCGGGCGGCTTGTGCTTCCAGACGTTTGCGCTGATCGATCGGGTCAGTTAACTCCGAAAAGCTGTTTGCTGTTTCCCGTCCGACGATGAATAGCTCAAATCGCTCGACCAGTTCCGGTTTGCTGCGATGCGGCTTTGCCAAGGGAGAAATTTCAACCGGATAGTCGAGAATAAACGTGGGCTGAACGAGCCTCGTTTCAACTTTCTGTTCAAAGGCTTCGTTCAGCAGTTTGCCGAGCGACTCACATGTTTTGACATCCTTAATTCCAGCTGATTGCGCCGCCGATCGCGCCTCTTCCAAAGTAGAAAACTGGGTAAAATCTAATCCGGTTTGCTCCTGCACAATCTCGTGCATTGTGATCCGTCGCCAGGGAGGAGTCAGGTCAATGTCCTGTCCCTGATAAGCAATCTTTAGCGTTCCCAGCACTGACTCTGCCGCATAAACGATGATGTTTTCGGTCAGGGTCATCATGTCGTGGTAATCGGCGTATGCCTGATAAACCTCGATCGACGTAAACTCTGGGTTGTGGCGAGTCGAGATCCCTTCGTTGCGGAAAATGCGCCCCATCTCAAACACACGCTCAAATCCGCCGACGATCAGCCGCTTCAGGTGCAGCTCAGTCGCAATTCGCAGATAGAGATCCATCTCCATTGTGTTGTGATAGGTGACAAACGGACGCGCATCTGCACCCCCCGCTTCCGGCTGGAGCACCGGAGTTTCGATTTCGATAAAGCCCTGCTGATCGAGATAGCGACGAATTGCAGCCGTAATTAACGCCCGGCGGCGAAAGGTTTTCTGCACTTCGGGATTCACGATCAAATCCACATATCGCTGGCGATAGCGTTTTTCAACGTCCGTTAAGCCATGCCACTTGTCGGGCAGGGGCAGCAGGGATTTCGTGAGAATTTCGTAGTGAGTAACGCTGACCGACAGTTCGCCCTTTTCCGTGCGGCGGATCGTCCCCTTCACGCCGAGAATATCGCCCACGTCGGTTAACTGCTTCAGGTGTTCAAACGCCTCTGCGTCGATCGCCCCCATGGATTCCTGGATTTTCTTTTTGTCCAGGTAAAGCTGGATCGTGCCCGTTTCGTCTTGTAGCGTGAAGAATGCCAATTTGCCAAATACGCGCCTTGCTACGATTCGTCCGGCGATCGACACTTCCACGTCGAGATCTTCACCCGCCGCCAGATCTGCGTATTTCTGTTGAAGCTCAGCTGCATGAGCCGTGATTTCCCAGCGATAGGCGTAGGGATTCATCCCCAGGTCTTTAATTTGGGCAACTTTTTCGAGGCGTGCCGCACGGAGATCATCAGAAGCCATAGGAACTCAAAAGAAAGAATAGTAAACCAAGAAAAACCTGCTTTAATCCTGCTGATGCGCGAACTGATAAGCCCCGATCGCTGCCAGAACAATTCCCACGGCTAGCAAAATTGGGATGCTATACCAGGGAAAGTCGGAGAGGGAATCCAAGACAATCGATCGCAAGCTGATGCTCGTGTAGGTCAGGGGCAGTAAATAGATAATGCTCTTAAACAGCAGGGGCAACCGCGTCGGGTCAAAAAATGTCGCGCCCAGAAAGGACATCGGCACAATCAAAAAGTTATTGATCAGCCCAACCCCTTCCAGAGACTTAACATTCAATCCCGCAATCACACCAAGCCCTGAGAAAATCGCGCAGTTCAGCACTAGCACCAGCAAGAACAGGGGATTCAAAAACGCCCAGTTGCCTGTGAACAGAATCGCGACTACCATCACCGCCGCCGAAGTCATCAGCCCCCGCACCACGCCCGCCAGCATCTTACCCAGAAACAACGCCATCGGGTGAACAGGGAGCAGCAGGATTTCCTCGAAGGTTTTGGAATAGAGCCGTTCGCCGCAGATCGAGAAGGTCGTACCGCCAAAGCTGATCGTCATCGAAGACAGAGCAACCATTCCCGGCAAAATGAATTCCAGATAGGAGCCGCCGCTCGGTGGACGGACGGATAAGGCACTGCCTAACCCCAAACCAAACGCCAGAATGTAGATTAAGGGCGAAATCAAACCCGATGCGATCACCTGCGGCAGACGCACCCGCAAATCGAGCCAGTCTCCCCAGAAAACCGTTAAACTATCGGCAAAAATGCTGCGAATCGAAGAAGCTTTAATCACGATGACCTGCTGACCAGTAGAACGGCAATTTCAGCCCTGCTTCTGCAAATTGGTATTGCAGAATGACAAAGAATATTATTTTTTCTTTATTTTGACACTTCCTGCAAGCTTCTATTGGCTCGATCGCATTCCTGACTCGATCGCCCCCATCATTCCCCTCCAAGTGCAGTCGATTTGTGAGGCTTCTCTTACACTGGAAATAGGAATGCTAGGGTAGAGAGTGATCAGAAGCCCGTTTGCAATTTCTGGTATATCCGCTAGTCAGCCCACTCGGTGACGCATCCCTATGATCAAACGCAGACCTCCCAAAGCACCGCCTCGATCGCCCCGCTACTCCGACGATCGTGATCGGGATTACTATGACCGAGATCCGTATATGGAAAAACCAGAGAAGCCGCAACAAAAAGGACTGCTTGGCGGAGCCTTAACCTATACGACTGCCGCAATTCTAGCAACGGTGTTTATTGTGGGCATTGGCTTGGGGATGTTTTTTGGTTCCTACACGCCGTCCTCGAACTTGAGCAGCGTTGCGACTCGTGTAGACATCGAGCAGGCATCGCCTAACCCAGAAATTTGCTTGCAGTACGGTGCAAGTGCCGTTACGGTCGACCTCAGAGCGTTCATGACGCTGAACCCGTTTAGCGTATTTGTGACTCAGCCGCGCATGGTTCCGGGCTGCGTGATGCGAAGCAGTAACTGGAATATTTTGCAGAGCCGAAACTTGATCAACGGCGAGCAGATGGCAGAGTGCCGCAGACGGATGAATACGTTTGCCTACACCGGAGACATCGACAAAGCTGATGGCAGTGCCCGAATTGACTGCGTTTACCAGAACGACGCGGCAGGCAACCTGTTCCGTCAGGCAGGCAGCAGCACATCGCCCGAAAACGATCGCCTCTAATCTCTAAGCTGTCTAATACCGTCTAATTCAAATATTTTGATACTGCAAACGTTGTTCTCTTCTACATCACCCTTCTCCTGGCGAGAGGGGTTTTTTTTGAAACGTTTGGCTAAAAGAAGTTGTGCAATTTGTTCGCTCGCAGCAGATTTAGCGGCGAGTCTGGCATTGTTGCTAAAGAAGCCTAGCGGCAATCTCTGAGATAATTTCTAGGAGATTGTTTGATTCAGTATTAGAAGTGGTATGTTGCCCCCTCTGTTTCCCTTTCTGGCTCCCAACTTTAGGGACTTTGAGCACTAGTAAGGAGAACTCGGTTCCCCGCAAAATTGGGAAGCGAGGGGGCGGTTTGGGTTACACAATCACTTTTCAAGTATCCTTCAGGCAAAGACGGGATCAGTCAAGCCGCAAACATGAGCAGCGTGACTTCGAGCAATAATTAAAGAACTGTCTTTGTCCCTTTCAATCCTTTGGGTAGCAGGTTCACCGAATATGGCTCCTTTTAATTGGTTTAACCGCCAGCACAGCGAAGAATCAACCACCGAAACGGAAACAGCGCAGGTCGCGCAGCCCTCGGCTGAACCTTCTGTTTCTGCTGAACCAGCGGCAGAAAGTGCAACCCAGCCAGAAGTGGCTCAAGACTATTTGACCTGGGCAAAGTCAGCCTACGAGAATATTCGCAAGCGGCAACAGGAGGAAACACCAGACCAGGCCTCTGACGCGCAAACGTCTGATCATCAAACTCCGACTACACAGACTCTGGAATCAACAGAAGCTGCTCCTGCCGAGGCCTCTCCTGTAGCAGCAGGAACTGTAGCAGAAGGGATAGACGCAACACCAAAAATCGAGTCTGCTCAGGTTTTGGCTTCGGAAACTTCTACAGACGAGGCTTTAACAGCAGAGGCTCCTGGTGAGCCGATTGCTTCGCAGTTCCCCGAAGGGGTAATCGCTTTGCAGTTCTCCGAAGAGGGAATCACCGAAACTACTCCAACGATTGGCTCTGAAACTTCATCCCCCTTGACTCCTGAAGCGGTCGCCCCGTCCCCTGCCACCGCTTTTTGGGCACAGGCAGAAGCCGATCGCCTTGCCCGATTAGAAAGATTGCGCCAGGAGGCGATCGAGCAGGAAGAGGCAGAGGCTCAGCTTGAGGCAGTTCCCAGTGCAGTACCCGCGTCTACTGAACCTGTAATTGATCCGGGGTTTGTGCTGGATGAAGGATTCCTCTGGTCGGCGGAAGTGCTGGCAGCTCAAGGGCGACGGGCAGAAGATGTTTCCCTGGAAGAGATTACCTGGCTGAAGCGATTGCGGCAGGGACTCGACAAAACTAGACGTAGCTTGGTCAATCAGCTTCGCTCGATCGTCGGTCAGGGTCCGCTGAATCAGGATGCTGTTACTGAAATCGAATCGCTGCTGCTGCAAGCAGATGTGGGCATTGAGGCAACCGACTATATTGTTGAAGCCCTGCAAGCCAAACTGCGGGAAGAGGCATTGCCCCCTAATGAGGCGATCGCCTATCTAAAGCAAATCCTGCGGGAAATGCTCGATCGCCCTCTTCAGCAGTCCCATAACGTCAATTTCTCACCCGAAAAAGACAAGCTGAATATCTGGCTCATGACGGGCGTGAACGGCGCAGGTAAAACGACAACGATTGGAAAACTAGCGCACCTGGGCACAAAGTCTGGCTATCGCTGCCTCATTGCCGCTGCTGATACCTTCCGAGCCGCCGCCGTGCAGCAAGTTAAAGCCTGGGGCGATCGAAGCAAGGTGGAAGTGGTGGCAAATCCGGGCAAAAACACTGACCCCGCTGCCGTTGTTTTTGATGCGATTACCGCCGCGCAGTCGCGTAACACAGAATTGCTGCTAGTCGATACCGCAGGCAGACTGCAAAACAAAAAGAACCTGATGGATGAACTAAGCAAAATTCGCCGCATTATCGACAAAAAAGCTCCTGATGCTCACATCGAATCGCTGCTCGTTCTGGATGCCACGCTAGGACAAAATGGGCTGCGTCAGGCAGAAGTCTTTTCAGAAGCCGCAAAGCTCAGCGGTGTAGTGCTCACAAAGCTCGACGGCACAGCACGAGGCGGCATTGCACTGGCGATCGTGCAGCAGCTTGGTTTACCCATTCGCTTTATCGGTGCAGGTGAAGGCATCGAAGATTTGCGTCCTTTCTCCAGCTATGAGTTTGTTGAGGCATTGCTGAGTGGCTAGGTTGAGCAGTTAGGACGATGACGCAGTGGTTGGCTCAAAACAGACCTCCTCAATTTCATCAATTAATAGCAATCAATGCTGAATCTGCTCAAGAAACTGCGAGGTGGCGCAATAGTAGGGATTGGCTATATGCTTTCCCCGCTCTCCTGGTGGAACGATGTATTCTTTAATCTGCCAATTGCGCTTGCATTTGGCTACGTGATCGCCTGGATCCACTCAGGCTGGTTCTTAGCGGGAACGATCGTTGGTTATTGGCTTTCCAACGTCCTCGGCATTCTCATGATGCAGTTTGGCGCGATGGAGGTGTTCCTGACAGAAGAGAAAAGAAATATCAAACGGGACTTACTCATTGGGGTTGGCGGTTCTACGCTTTACACCGTTGTTATTGCGCTCCTCGTTTACTTTCGTATTTTGCAGGTGCCCGATTTCATCGCGAACTTGCAGCTATAAGCGGTTGGAGGCAGTTCCACCTGTGCGGGTTTCCCAGATTCGTACTATGATCGAGGGAGAAATTGAAGTTTTGTAAAGCAATTGACTCCAGCCATCCGACCCACCCAGGGCATTGCCGCCCCTACTGAATGGTATTCCCTCAACCCGCTTTGGCAGGGAAATGAGGCGATCGTACAGCGAGGACTGCCCCACCCTCAGCTTGCCCCCGCCTGGCAGGTGATTCTGCTGGGAGACGGTTCGCCTACCCGCTATCTTCAGCTTCTGACAGGTGAACCTACTGAAGTCGATGTGATCGATATGTCGCTTGTCAACAGTGATTTGGACGGCGCACCCGATGTGATTCAGGCAGTTCCCGCGCCCTGGCTGCGACGACAGGTTTGGCTGCGAACTGCTTCCGGGCAGCGGCTTGCCTATGCTGCATCTTGGTGGGAAGCCAGCCACGTAGACGAATATCTGCAAAATCGATCGCTCCCGGTCTGGGCAAACCTGGCAAAGCTGCGAACTGAGCTTTATCGCGATATTCAGGGAATTGAATACGGCTCTTCTGCTCCCTTAGAACAGGCATTTGGTCAGGCGGGTCCGTTTTGGGGGCGGTACTACCTGTTCTGGCATCACGGGCGACCCATAACTTTAATCTACGAAGTCTTCTCGCCCTACCTGGAGAAATATTTGGGACCGACTCGCGGCAGCTAGCGGTAGGAACAGAGTTCCGGTCAGAAATAATTCCAGCTCTGTTCACTCGATCGCTCAACTCTCTAAACTAGATCTGGAGTTAACCGCAGCACTGAATGCTGTCTGACTGAGACTGGCATGAAGCTTTTAATTAGCAACGACGACGGTGTTTTCTCGCTGGGAATTCGCACGCTGGCAAACACCCTGGCAGCGGCCGGACATGAAATAACCGTTGTTTCGCCCGATCGAGAGCGATCGGCAACCGGACACGGGCTTACCCTCCACCAACCCATTCGAGCAGAACGAGTCGAAAGTGGGTTTCATCCTTCGATCGCTGCCTGGGCTTGCTCTGGCACGCCTTCGGACTGCGTAAAGCTGGCACTAGGAGCACTGCTGGATAATCCACCTGAAATGGTACTGTCTGGCATTAATCACGGGTCTAATCTAGGCACAGACGTGCTGTATTCTGGAACCGTTTCTGCCGCGATGGAAGGTGTAATCGAGGGAATTCCCAGCGTTGCGTTTAGCCTCACGAGCTTTACCGTAAAAGACTTTCAGCCCGCCGCCGACTTTGCTCAAACCCTGGTCAGTCTGCTGGAAAAACAGCCGTTGCCCCACCTGATGTTGCTGAATGTCAACGTACCTGCGGTTCCGGCTGAGAAAATTGCGGGCGTTGCCGTGACTCGTCAGGGAGTGCGTCGCTATGTGGATCAGTTTGAGAAGCGGGTAGACCCACGCGGCAAAACCTATTACTGGCTTGCGGGTGAGCTGCTGGAAGATGTTGATGAAACGGAGCTAGCGGCGATCGAGCTGGCAAAGCTAGAGGCATTCGGCTCTAACTTAGATTGGTATCATCAAACCTTAACGGACGTGGAGGCAATTCGGCACAACTGCATCACCGTGACGCCCCTGCAATACAACTTGACCTGTGCTTCAGGATTAGTCAACCTGCGCGATTGGCATCTCAACTTCCCTCCGTCATAACGCTTAACCCTCACATTTTTCGTTGCCCTGAAGGCGATTTACCGAACCGGAGCAGTCTAAAAAATCTATAAAAGATTGCAAAATGAAAGGGATCACAGACTAGACTAGAGCAAAGTGCAGATTTTGCCCAAGAATTTCTCAGTAGTCAAGTGTTTTGATCGGCGTTTTACGACCTCGTTCTGGGCAGACTAACGCTGATGGACAGACTGAAGTGATGGGCAGACTAAAGTAAGGGTGCTGTACCAGCAAAAACGAATCCTGTTGATGACACTGAACAGCACGATATACCGGGTTCGCCTAATTGACGGCTAGGATGAAGTAGTTGGGATGAGAAGTGGCGGTCGACCCTCACCGTGATTGTCAATCGATTCGGCAGGGATGAACTTACTGAGGCTCGTGAAATCTGGCACAAAAACGCATGACTAACAGTTCACATCGATTTACAGTCCGCTTCTGGGGTGTGAGAGGAAGCATTGCTTGTCCAGGGTCTGGAACCGTTCGCTATGGTGGCAATACTTCCTGCGTCGAGATGCGAGTGGGCGATAATTTGCTAATCTTCGATGGCGGAACGGGTCTTCGGGTATTAGGACAAGCCCTGTTGCCAGAAATGCCGATCGCTGCCCATCTGTTTTTCACTCATTCCCATTGGGATCACATTCAGGGCTTTCCCTTTTTTGTGCCTGCTTTTGTCAAGGGCAACCGCTTTCACATCTATGGAGCGATCGCGCCTAACGGCTCCACCATCGAACAGCGACTCACCGATCAAATGCTCCATCCCAACTTTCCTGTACCGCTTCAGGTGATGGGGGCTGATCTCAAGTTTCACGATCTGGAAGTGGGCGATTCAGTTGCGTTAGAGAATATTATGGTTGAAACTGCCCTGCTCAACCATCCCGGAGAAGCGATTGGCTATCGAGTGAACTGGCAAAACTACGCCGTTGCTTACATTACTGACACTGAGCATTTTCCCGATCGAATGGATGAACACGTGCTGCACCTGGCACGCGAAGCAGATTTGCTGATTTATGATGCAACTTACACCGATGAGGAATACCACCATCCGCGGTCGGGCAAAGTAGGTTGGGGACACTCCACCTGGCAAGAAGCGGTCAAAATCGCTAAAGCAGCCTCCGTCAAAAAACTAGTGATTTTCCATCACGATCCGCTGCACGATGATAATTTTATGGATCAAGTGCGCGAAGACACCGCCCGACAGTTCCCCAACAGCATTGTTGCCTGGGAAGGGTTGACGATCGATCTGGTAAATCAGCTCACTGCCCCTGCCTATCACTCCTTTGCTGATCAATATTCAGAAGCAGAAGTATCCGCTTGAGCCGATCGACGTTTGGTTTTCTGATTCATTTGTTGTCGTAACGCTAACGCGATCGACGTTTAGTTTTCTGTGATTGCCAGATTGTGTCAAAATGTAAAGCGTGTGGATTACTTCTTCTTTAACAACCGCTAAAACTCCAACTCGTGTTGCTTTAGGAAACTTTGACGGCATTCACCGGGGGCATCAGAAGGTGATTGAGCCAGTTCTAGGGCACACAATTTCTGATGGCGTTGATCGAGGTAGTGATTCGTCAGATTCCTATCGGTTCCTCTTGGAAGAACAGTCCGCATCCGTAGAGCAACCCAAACCGCTCCCTACGGTTGTCACGTTTCACCCGCATCCGCGCCAGTTTTTTACCGGTACATCTCGCCCTCTCCTCACTCCCCTAGAAGAAAAAACTCAGGCTTTGCGGTCGCTTGGGGTGAAGCAGCTTGTTTTACTGCCGTTTAATGAGGCGTTATCCAGTTTAACCCCAGACGCTTTTGTCAGAATAATTCTGGTTGAGTCGCTGCAAGCACAGCAGGTTAGTGTCGGACAGAATTTCTGTTTTGGTTCTAAACGTGCCGGAACGGCGATCGATCTTCAGAGCATTGCCGCCCAGTTTGGGATTCCGGTTGAGATCGTGCCGCTTTATTGCAACGATGACGAACGGATTAGCAGTTCTGCGATTCGGGAAGCCCTCACGGCAGGAGATCCACAAAAAGCGAATCGATTGCTTGGCAGACCCTATAAGTTGATGGGGCAGGTCGTGCAGGGACAGCAGCTTGGACGGACGATCGGCTTTCCGACTGCAAACTTGCAGGTTCCAGATGACAAATTTATTCCCTGTCGGGGCGTTTACAGCGTCTGGGTTTCTGGAGTGACTGTTCAGCCAATTCGCGGCGTGATGAATATTGGTCATCGTCCTACCGTGTCGGGGCAGCAGCAGACGATCGAGGTGCATATACTCAGCTGGTCAGGGGATTTATACGGCAAGACGTTGACCGTTGCCCTCGATCGATTCCTCCGTCCTGAGCAAAAATTCGCCTCGCTTGAAGACTTGAAGGCGCAAATTCAGCAGGACTGTTTGGCGGCGCAGGTTGCAGTGGCCTAGTGAGCCGATGAGTGGTGAAAGTTTGATTGAATTCCTATTGAAGCGGGAAGAAGTTGCCTAGAACGCCGACCGTTTTAACCGTTCGTCCCGGAAACTTTGTGGTGTAGGTGCTAAATAGAAGGAAATTTTGGTGTTCGGTAATGCCGTTAATAAAGTTCTGGAGCGGTTCCTTGCCGAAATTAGTCCCCGTTTCTACTGTCCCTCGACAAACTTCTTGCATGGAGCTTGTGATTGATCGTGCCCAGCCAGGAAGTTGAGGCGATCGGCAGATGGCTTCGGTGGCTGTCTCAGCAAATCGGACAGAGGCATAGTCTACATAGGTGGGCTTCTCAGGATTGGTGACGAAGAATCCCCCTGCAATCACAAGCAGCGCAATTAAACCGTTTTTCACACGATAACCTCCGTCGATTCGATCCTGGTCCATCATGAACGATCGAGAATTTGCCGGACAAGAGGGTTGAACCGGGCGGAGAACTTACTTCACATCAGGCAATCGCTCAATTCATCTCACCTTAACAAAGCAGCAACGCCTGAAGCGAAGTTATCCAGGTTTGGAAACTCGATCGCTTCAAGACGCCCCTACTTTCCTACTCCCCTAAGTCGTGTACTCCGCATTAATCTTCACATAGTCATAGCTCAAGTCACAGCCCCAAGCAACGCCCGACCCCTGACCCTCTCCGACACTGACCGAGACTAACACGGTATCGCCTTTCAAATATTCTCCCTGAGCCGCCTGCTTCATATAAGCACTGGCAGCAGGACGATCGAACGGCAAAGGCTGACCCTGATCCATCAGCAAAAAGTTGCCTAACTGCACCCGCAAATCACCCTGCTCAAAAGGAACACCTGCCCGTCCTGCTGCCGCCGCAATTCTCCCCCAGTTCGGATCGCGCCCAAAGACTGCTGACTTGAACAGGGAAGACCCGGCGATCGTTCGTGCAATCAGGCGAGCAGACTCATCATCAGTCGCTCCGGAGACGCGCACTTCAAGCAGGCAGGTCGCGCCCTCACCATCGCGAGCGATCGACTTTGCCAGGCGAATGCAAACTTCAGTCAAAGCAGCTTCTAGTTTGTCTGCATCGGCTCCCGGCTCGGTAATGGCAGGTGTGCGGGATGCACCATTTGCCAGGGCAATGAGGCAATCATTCGTACTGGTGTCGCCGTCTACCGTGATCTGGTTAAAGCTTTTGTCAGCAGCACGGCTGACCATCTGCTGCCAGAGATGGGGGGAGATTGCTGCATCGCAGGTGACAAACGCCAGCAGTGTTGCCATATTGGGGTGAATCATGCCCGACCCTTTACAGATGCCGCCAATTCTGACCGGACGGTGCTCCAAAGTGGTTTCTAAGGCGATCGATTTTGTCACCAGATCCGTTGTGACGATCGCCCGTGCTGCGGCATCAGACCCCGTTTCGCTAGCCGCCTCGACTAGTTTGGGAATGCCTGCCCGCAGTGCATCCATCTTAATTCGCTGACCGATCACGCCCGTTGAAGCCACCAGCACCAGATCGGACGCAATATTCAGCGACTGAGCTAGCAGCATTGCACTTTCCTGAGCATCAAGCCAGCCCTGAGTTCCCGTTGCCGCGTTTGCCTGACCGGCATTACACAGAATCGCCCGCGCCACAGGTTTCGTCTGAAGCTGTTGACGGCAGAAATCAACCGGAGCAGCACGGACTTGACTGGTGGTGAACACACCCGCGGCGATCGCGTCCACCTCAGACAAAATCAATGCCAAATCCGGTGCGCCTGAAGGCTTTAGCCCAGCGACAATTCCTGCTGCCCGGAAGCCCTTTGGTGCAGTCACGCCACCCTCAATCTCATGCCAATCTGCCATGCTCAACTTCCCTTTGCTCTGCCTTTGCTCGACCTGGCCTCAGGAAAAAAGCGCAATCCGACGCGTAGCCCTAAAACGCACTTCGATTTCGCTCTGTTCCCAAAGCTACCTGTCCCTGATGGTTGACCTGCTAGCCAGGATGCATCAATCCCATAGATGCAGTGGGGCGATCGTCTTCTATCGGCCTTGATTGATCGAGGCTTGTTTTCCTGATAGAAGGCGATCGTCCCCGTTTAGTCCCAGCTTTATTCAACGCTTCGATCGTTACGGCTCGATCTTGACCGAACGAATCTTGTCGCCCTGCCGAATGGCATTGACCACATCCATATTCTCCGTTTTGCCAAAAACCGTATGCACTCCGTCCAGGTGCGGCTGCGGCGAATGGCAGATAAAGAACTGGCTGCCCCCGGTGTCACGTCCGGCATGAGCCATCGATAGGCTGCCTGCAAGATGCTTATTGGGGTTGATTTCACACTTGATTTGATAGCCAGGACCACCACGACCATCCCCTTTCGGACAGCCCCCCTGAATCATAAAGTCGGAGATGACTCGGTGAAAGGTCAGCCCGTCATAAAAGCCCTTTTCAGATAAATCGACAAAATTCTTGACGGTATTGGGAGCATCCTGGTCAAACAGTTCCAGATTGATAGTTCCCTTGTCCGTTTCCATGATGGCGCGAGTCATGATTATTCCTCGGTAATGGGGCGAAGGCTACATCGCGACACTTGCGGTACGCTCCTGATTTCCTTCGTCCACGATAGTCATTCACGATAAAGCCGTGAGGTTCCTAGTTTACGCCAATCTTTAGCACGTCGAGCAGAGAAGAAATGTAAAGAAAAGGACGTTCTCTGCTAGAAAACGCCCTCAGGTCAGTTGTGATATTCGAGTGTGAAATTTCAGTACCAATCGACTTGCAATGTTCAATCGGACAAAAACCCGTAGAACGGAAAAAAGCTAAATTATTCGTTTCTCAGCGAACCGAGGGGCTTTCCCTGGATGTGGCTATGATTTTGGATCGCTTCAGCATCCATCCCAATTTCTTCGGCAGAGCGGCTCAGCATCGATTGCTGTCGATTCTTCACTTGATGATGATGGCGCATCATTAGGGCACGAGCTTGATCACGAGTAGACATTGCAGGGCACTCCGTTTCTACTAGGTTTACGCTTAGGTTCTTTAGGAATTATTTTTTCAGGATTCATTTCCTGGAGACAGAGCAGTGATGCCCTGCCTCTTAACTTAATATAGCAGACATTCTGTATTTAAAGTTACAGAATTGCATTCAGATACAAAACTTAATAATTCCCAAATCCTCTGACTTGTTACTAGGATCGCCTCCACAAACCCAAAGCCCCCCAAAGCCTCAAAGTACTACCACTGCATCTCCTTGCCCATCCACTCCTCACTTGTCCTCAGCCCCATTCCGCGATACGCTCAGGCAACAATAAGACACACTTAAAAACCGCTTTAACCATATGGTCATGGCAAAGAACGCTCAGGAAAATCAGATCGAAGTCGGCAAGCTGAAATGGTTTTATCGATCGTCTGACCCTCTCAATCCCAGAGACAAACCGCCTGTCGTTTTACTGCATGGCATTCCCGCTCAAAGCTATAGCTGGCGCAATGTTATGCCTGCCCTGGCAGAACAAGGGTTTCGCTCGATTGCCCCCGATTGGATTGGCTCTGGTTTTTCCGCTCAGCCCGATCGCCGCGACTTTGCCTACACGCCGGATGCCTATGTCACTGCCCTGGGAGATTTTTTGGATGCACTAGCGATCGACCGCTGTTCGCTGGTGGTGCAAGGTTTTGTGGGGTCGGTGGGGTTACAGTACGCGCTGCGTCATCCCAATCGGATCGAACGGCTAGCAATTTTGAATACGCCAATCGGTACGGCGGCAAAACTTCCCTGGAAAATACGCCAGCTTGGAATTCCCCTGGTGGGCGAAATGATGACCCAAGACCCGCTTCTGGTCGATCGCACTTTGGAGGGCGGTGGCGGTTATCGGGTTGAGGATAAAGATCTGGATGTGTATCGTCGTCCGTTTCTAAAAAGTTCAGCGGCGGGTCGATCGCTATTTGTCACGGTGCAAAATCTACACTTGGCGGAGGCCATGGCAGAAATCGAAAAGGGCTTTGCAGACTGGAAACAGCCCACCCTAATCGCCTGGGGAATGCGCGACCCGTGGTTACCGTTTAGTTTGGCTGAAACGCTGAGGCAGCAAGTAGCGGATGCTGAGCTTGTCAAGCTGGAAGAAGTCGGGCATTACCCGCAGGAGGACTGGCACGAGAGAGTAAACGAGGTGCTGCTGCCGTTTTTGCGCCGCCAAATTCTGTAGGTTGCTTCGATCGCTCCGGTCCGATCGTTCCCTGAAGCGTTGAGCCGCCGTGAAACCTATGCCTGAGTCCCAAAATTGCCCGTGATGATTCCGAAGCTGTTCGATATAATCGCCTTGAGGAAAGCTAGACGATCCTGGCGGTAAACGCCTTGATTTCTTTGGATTCTCCCTCATTGGTTCTTGCTTCGTATCTTTCGCTGCTGTCCTTTACTTTGCACGTGTGGCTTGTGATCGCAATTTATCCCGGCAGTTTTGATCCGATTACACGCGGTCATCTGAATATCATCGAGCGGGGCTGTCGGCTCTTTGAACAGGTGATTGTGGTCGTGTTTCGCAACCCGAATAAAGCCCCTTTATTTCCGGTAGAGCAGCGCACTGACCAAATTCGGCGATCGACCCAGCACTTACCCAACCTGGAGATTGATCACTTCGAGGGTTTAGCCGTCACCTATGCCAGAATGCGCCAGGCACAAGTCCTCCTGCGAGGGCTGCGGGCCGTGTCCGACTTTGAGATGGAACTGCAAATGGCACACACCAACAAAACCCTCTCCGCCGAGATTGAAACCGTTTTCCTCACCACTGACCCGGAATATAGCTTTCTCAGCAGCAGTGTTGTCAAAGAAATCGCCCGCTTCGGCGGACCCATAGACCATCTTGTTCCCCCTCCTGTCGCCCTGGATCTGTACCAATGCTTCGCCAAAACTCCGATCGCCCCAGCCCCGACCGCAGAGCCTCGAACGGTAGCCACTCTGGGAACCAGCAGCCCAGCCACCGGGAAGGGGTACGACTCAATGGAGTAGACATTCAGCGCGAGCTAAACAGGCTAGAAGAAATCATTCTCGACAGTCCCCGAATTCCGCTCAGCCGGCGGACGCTGGTGGACGAAGAGCAGTTGCTCGATCAGCTTGATCTGGTGCGGCTCAGTTTGCCCGGAGCTTTTCAGGAAGCCACCGAGCTATTGCTGCACAAAGAGGAAGTGCTGCTGGATGCAGAGCAGTATGCCGAGGAAATTATTGAAGCCGCTCAGCAGCGAGCCGCCCAGATTCTGGATGAAATGGGCATTATCCGGCAGGCAGAGCTTGAGGCACAGCGAATCCGACAGCAGGTGCAGCAGGAATGTGACTCCATGCAGCAGCAGACGATCGCCGATATAGAACAGATCCGACGACGTGCCCAGCAAGAGCTAGAAGACCTTCAGCGCATGGCTCTGGCAGAGTGCGAAGAAATTCAGCGCGGGGCAGACGACTATGCCGACCGCGTCTTGCGCGATATGGAACAGCAGCTCAACGAAATGATGCGGGTGGTGCGGAACGGACGGCAGCAGATTTCGGGCGGAACCTCAAATCCAGCGAGTGACAGCTATTCTGCCAACCGCTTTCCCCCAGCTTCACGTTACTAGGTCACTCTTTCTGCTTTAATCCATCAAAACTTCATTCGCGATTGCGGGTTTTCCTCAATTCTGCTGGATTAATGCAGAGGCTAGACTGTAAATACAGAGTTCCCTGAGATTGTCAAGCTTAGAACCCAAATATGACATCAGAAGAGTTTGTTACTCAAGCAAGGGCAGTGCTAGAACAGGCACTGACAAACCTGCAAACCACAACGCTGCTGAATTCACAGCTTGAGCAGCAAATTTTAGAAACTGGGCGTTCCCTGCAAACCCTGAGCTATCTGCTAGATGCCTTGTCCTCATCCGAGCGTTCTGCTGAGAGCGGGCAAGATAATCCACCCAACCACGGTCAGCCTAATTAGTTCAAATTCGTTCAAAACCGATTTTCCTCATCAAATGCAGGTCGGTGAGAAAGTGTTGCTCCTGGGTTTGTGCCTACTAAGAATGCGGCATCGTACAGACGAAGGTTCTGAAAGCTGCAAGATGTGGGCTGCTTTAAGACCGATTCGATCGCCAGACATAGCTCTCTTAAACAGGTCGGCTTCACAAAATAGCGGTCGGCTCCGAGACTCATTGCCCGCTCTCTATCTTCTGGACGCGCACAGGCTGTAACCACAAAAACTGGAATCTGAAGCGATCGATTTGCCATTTCTTGCAGCACCGCGAACCCATCGATATCGGGCAGCTTCAGGTCAAGCAAAATGAGGTCAGGGTGATACACAGAGAGGGTTGCTAGTGCCTGTCTCCCTTCTGTAACGGCTGCAACTCCCACTCCAAAGCAAGTTTGCAGATAGTCCTGCATCAATTCGCGATTGTAAAGATTATCCTCAACTAACAAAATACGATCGCGCTTTTCCTGACTAGCTTGGGGTACAGTCATTGAGGGAAGCAAGAGGAGAGCAAGAGGGGCAGCATTTTTTAGCAATTTAGACTTGCAACAAACAAGGGGTGACTTTGCGATTCATGAATTACGAGTGGATCAGCCCTGAAAGATAAGAATAGTTTTAATTAGTTCGTTTTTTAATTTAATTTTAGTTATTGTACAGTCGATTCGCATCTTTGCAGAGACTACTATTTTTCACTTGCATTGTAGCCTTTAAAGTAAATTGGCTCAGTGATCGCAAGCAGATAGCTACAGCGATAGGGAACATCATCTGTGGTAGGGTGATGAGACGATTAAATTCGTTGGTTCTGGCGGAGAGCAGCCGTCAGAGGTAGATAGACCCTGCAATGGATAAGGAGTCTAGAAAACCGGGGAAAGTTTGGTGTAAGTCCAACGCTGTCCCGCAACTGTAATGAGCAGGCTCGATCGTTCGGCGAAAAAGCTCGATCGTTCGCAGTTCCATCTCTAAGTCAGGATGCCCACCAACGCTCAAAAGTTCACTCAATCTGCGAGGTACAGATGACAACTGCAATGCAAAGCTCCCGGCAGCGCACGATTCAATTTGCGCTTTCGATTCCCGTCCAGTCTGCTCTGTTTTTGTCACTCACTTCAATCACGCTCTGGACGATCTACTTCAGCCCCCATTTGCCCGCACACAATACCCTGCACGAAACCCGCCACTCGATGCTGGGGGTAGGCTGTCATTAGGCAATTCGTAGGATGTTTGAAACGTCAGGATGAGTTTCCAAACCGCTTCCTAGCCTCCTTATTCCAGGGGGAACCTCGCCCACTTCAGGGTTCAACGCCCTAGAGTTGGGGACAGAAAGGGGAATCGTGGGGGCAAGGTGGAGGATTGGATACTGCTTAAACATCTTTAGTGAAGCAGGGGTAGCTTCCTGCAAAATCTAAGGCAACAAAAGAGGCAGCACATGACAACTTCATCGCGCCGTTGGCTCCTGGGCTGGCTTTGCCTGGTGAGCGTTTTGGTGCTAAGTCTTTCAGCTCAGGCACATCCGGAACAGGTTCATCAAGGCATAGCGATCGATGCTCCGGCGGAAGCAGTGCAGTCTAAAACTCCTGTTCTTGCTGGCAAAGTTCAAATTCAGCTTGTCGCGCAGCCGCCCCTGAGCGAAATTGTTCCGGCACACCAGCCCGTCCGGCTCAGGCTTGAGGCAGCGAACCGCCAACACCAACCCGTGCAGAATGCTCAGTGGCAGATCACGCTCAATACGCCTGCAAAAACTCCCTGGCTTTCTAGCGATTTTCCAATGGTTGAAGGAACCACATTGCTTAATGCAAATCTGACTTCCGCAACAAGTCTGCTGGAGCTAGAAACCATCCTGCCGATTCGGGGAAGCTATACGCTGCAAGCCACGATCGCGGCTCCCGGAATCAACGCGCCCGTTGCCCAAACCTTTGTGCTGAATGTGCCAGAAAACCCGGTGAAATATCGCAATGCAGCAACGCTGGCGGTGATTTTGCTGCTGGTGGGGTTGCTTGGCGGTTGGCTCATCGCAAAACAGCCTCGCGGAGGCTCTGAGGAACTGTCTCAATCAGTACGACTGCTGTTGTCGGGGGCGGCAATGGCAGCCATTGTAGCTTTGCTGGTTGTGAACATCAGCGCGGAAAATGCTGAACATTCCCAGCTAGAACCGTTATCTTTAAGCCGGACGACGGCTGAGGTCGGGTCGCTCAAGCTGGAATACCTGGGCGATACGATCGCCACTGTGGGCAAACTGGCAGATCTATCGGCTCGATTGATTGATACCCGCACAAATCAGCCTGTTCAGGATACGACTTTTCGGCTGCAAGCAAAGGATCTAGAGCATGGCATGACGGTGCTGTCGGTCGCGGGCAAGCCCGATGCAAATGGCGTGTTCACTTGGCAGCAGCAGTTTTTTGACGGTGCGCCTCACCAGATTCAAATTGAGGCAGTTTCTCCAGCGAATTCTGCTCCGCTGACGCTGGCTCAGGCGATCGACATCGAAAGCATTGCGCCTCCGTTATCAGTGCGGCTGATGACGCTGGGCTATATGACCGCGATTGTGGGAATTGGGATGGTGATCGGGTTTGGAGCAGGGAGAATGCGATCGGGTTCACGTTATCGTAAAAGTTCTGTCAAGCCAGACACAGGCAGGATTTAAGAGGATGTTTAATTGGGTGTCTAGGCTTTTACACTGCCCCCTAAATTCCCCTCTTGTGGGAACTTTGAAACCTTTCTTAGCGGTTCAGTTCTCTCTAGGTTTAGAGGGTCAGGGGAGCGGTTCGCAGCACAGGTAGCCCGTTTCAAGCATCCTCTAAGAATTTGATCTTCAGGATTTTAAGCCAATATCAAAACTTCAGGAGATTTCACGATGCACAAAATTCCTGTCACGATCGTTACCGGATTTCTGGGCGCAGGCAAAACAACGCTCATTCGGCATTTGCTGCAAAACAACGAAGGGCGACGCATTGCAGTTTTGGTGAACGAATTCGGCGAAGTGGGCATTGACGGTGATTTGCTGCGTTCCTGTCAGGTTTGCCCGGAAGATTCCTCCGAAGCCGCGCTGGACGCTTCTCAGGTTGCAAACACGAATCTTGCAGACAATATTGTGGAATTGACGAACGGCTGTCTCTGCTGCACGGTGCAGGAGGAATTTTTGCCGACGATGCAGGAATTGCTGAAACGGCGCGATCAGCTCGACTGCATTTTGATCGAGACTTCAGGTTTAGCTCTGCCCAAACCGCTTGTGCAGGCGTTTCGCTGGCCTGAGATCCGCACTGGGGCAACGGTAGACGGGGTTATTACAGTGGTGGACTGTGAAGCTCTAGCTCAGGGGCAAATAGTCGGCGATCGGGACGCACTCACGGCACAGCGAGAAGCAGACCCCACGCTAGAACACGAAACGCCGATCGAAGAACTGTTTGAAGATCAGCTTGCCTGTGCCGATCTGGTGCTGTTGACCAAAGCCGATCGCGTAGACCCAGCAAATCAGGCGAAAGTGCAGCAGTGGCTTCAACAAGAGCTTTCTTCGGGAGTGAAGATTGTGCCCTGCCATCAGGGACAGATCAGTCCGAATGTTTTGTTGGGGTTTAATGCGGCAGTCGAATCTGATTTGGAGAATCGCCCCAGCCATCACGATCACGAGGAAGACCACGACCACGACGACGATATTAATTCTGTCCAGGTGATACTCGATTGCGCCTTTGACCCCGCTCAACTGATCGATCGCCTTAGAACCCTGGTGCAGCAGCAGGAAATCTACCGGATTAAAGGATTTGTTGCCGTGCCAAATAAATCGATGCGGCTCGTGCTTCAAGGGGTGGGCGATCGGTTTAACTCTTTCTACGATCGTCCCTGGCAGGGCGAGGAACTGCGCCAAACTCGGCTAGTATTCATTGGGCGGGCGATCGATCGACAGCAGATCGAACAGGCAATGATTCCGGTGACAGCGTAGCCTTGAGACCGGATTACAGTCGGGGCAAAATTTCGGGCAGTAGTGAGGCGGGAATTTTAGAAAGTGCCTGGTTTTGTCCTTCCAGTCCAAGCTGGCTGTAGCAGGCGCGCAGGGTTTGCAGGATGCAGGTGACAGCCGTTTGGCGCAGATCGGACTGCTGCTTCCAGCGTTGCAATGCTTGCAGGTGATGGTGCAGGGCTTGCTCCAGGTGGGAAAGCTGGTCTGCGGTGGCTAAACCAAGCTGAAGATCGGTAGCAAGCTGATAGTGGGCAAGTCCCTGGTTATTGTGGGTGGCAGCTACGTCAAACGAAATGACTCCCGGCTGCTGACCGAATTTCTGCGAGAGCTGCTCGATCGCTTCCAGAGCAGTCTGGTATGCCCCAATTGCTGCCTGCAAATATTCCATCCGATCGGCAGGCGGATCAGTATGGTTTGCCAGATGCCAGAATGCCGTGCCCAGATTGTTTTGCGTCGCAGCAAATGCAGCCGGAGCCGTGGAGGGAGTGCGATACTTTAGGGCAATTCGATACGCCGAAACTGCCAGCAAGAGCCAGTCACGCGGATGCTCATACTGTGCTAGATTCCAGAACGCCGTACCCAAATTATTTTGAATCATGGCAAAGTTGAGCGGGTCTTGCGCTGGATCGTAGTAGTGCAGGGCTTCGGTGTAGGCGGCGATCGATCGCTTCAGGTTGTCGAGCGGCTGCTGATGCTGTGCCAGATTCCAGTAGGTGGTTCCCAGATTGTTTTGTGTTGAGGCATAGCGCAGCGGGTCAGATTCCGCCGGACGGTAGCGCAGGGCTTCTTCGTAGGCTTTGATCGACTGTTGCAGCAGGGAAGCCGTGTTGCCATAGCGGGCAAGATCGCCATAAGCCGTGCCCAAATTGCTCTGCACCATTGCATAATTCGCTTCCTGCTCAGGCAGCCGAACCCGATCGAGGGCAAGGTGATAGGTTTGCACGCTCTGTTCTAGATACTGCTGCACCGTTGCCGGCCCTTGCCGCTGCATCAGGCGTCCCAGCATCCAGTACAAATTGCCCAGATCATTCAGCACGTCTACCCAGAGCAGCGACGCTTCTGGCAACCAGATCAAACACTGTTGATAGGCATCGATCGCCTGCTGATACAGTTCGACTGATTCTAAGCCCTGATCAATCTGATCGCAGTACAAATTACCCAAAAGCCGATAGGCAGTTGCCATCACCGCAGGCGAAACAGACTGACGCTGATAGGTTTCGATCTGCTGAAGCAGTTCCTCTGACTGCCAGGGGCGCTCGAGCAGATTAGCGATCAGGGTTTGCTCAACAGAGGCAGGGGCAGTAGTGTCTGAGACGGTGATAACGGGGGCGGCTGTCTCTTCGGAAAACTGCGAAGCGATCGAATTAGAGGGCGTTGACTCAGAAGCGATCGAATCGGCAGTTACGTCCTCGGTGGGTAAGACAACGGCAGGCAAGACAGCAGTTTTTGCTCCTGGCTCCCCAGATGACAAAGCAGGGGTTTCTTCAGCTTCATAAAGCTGGCTTAAATCTTGCGCTAGGCTCAACCAGGGATTAATGAACTCTGCAAGTTCGGGAACTGCCGTTTTGCTGTCCTGCTCCTTGCTGTTTCCGGTTTGATTTTTGGAAGACTCACGCTCTGCTTCAGATCGGGCTTCGTCCTGTAGGGGTTTGGTTAAAGGCAGCCCGGAGGATTGGGCGATCGAAATTCGCTCCGGTAAAATTGCGGCGAGCGGAGTGGGATCACCCGTAAACTCAAACACCCCTGTCCGACATTCCCAGAACTCTGGCATAGACTCTGGCAGCGTTTGAAACCATGGCTGCGTTAGCCACAAAATTACCCCTGACTCAACCCAGCGCAGATTTCGCTCTACGCCCTGAAGATGGGTCAGAAAAATCCGCTGGACGCTAGCAGGCTGTCGCGTGAGTTTCTCCGTTCCCAAAATCTGGAAGACGGGCAATGGGGCACGCCAACTTCCCTGCCGGGGCGGGGGAAACTGCTGAAGCCACTGGGCAATTTGACCGATCGGACTAGGATCGTTGAGATCCAGATGCAGGCTGACAATGCGTGGATAAGTGCGCTCTGGACTGGCGGATTGAGCGAGATTTTGAGCGGCACTAATCGTTTTGCTGCTTGTTTTACTCAAGTCTGCCTGAAGCTGAGCCGCTAATCGATCGCGCAGCGGTAAATCATCGCACACAGCGATAAACACCTGACGACGTAGTTTGAGGCTCAAAGCGACTTTCAGGCGTTGGTAAGTTTGCTGATTCAGTCCAAGAATCGTTCGGTAGGGAATTTCTGTCATGGTAGGGAATTCCAATTGCACCCGCCGTCGGCGTATATTCCCTATACCTGGTTTTGCAGTGCCGCTCAGGATAGGCGTAAAAAATTACTGTAACTCGATCGACTTCAGTTCAACAGCAAAAAACCAGGCATTCCCCCAAAGAGCACCTGGCTTTTATTTAGAAAAGATTCTTTTGCTTTTAACTAATGTTCTTGATAAACGCCTTTAACAAAACACTTTGAAAAAAACGCTTTACAGAAACTTCCCAGACGCAAGGGCAGCGTTCTTGCAACAGGTCAGCCCCTTAGGAAACCGCAACCGCAATCGCCAGCAGCCCGCCAAGCAGCGCAACCGCGACGACAGCCAAGACGACGTATTGAACCTTTTGCTTCTGCGTCGGAGCCTCTGCCTGATAAACCTTCGGCTCAACCGCAAAGTTATTCAGACGACCGCCTTCTTCGGTGGTGTATGGCATATTTATTGTTCCTTCGGAAATTTAACTAATTGTAACAAACAATGACAATCTTGTCGTCATTTTGCCAGTCGACGGTTACCCTTCCCTCTGCCGAAAGAAGTACTGCTGCCAGTGGAGAGGGGCGGTTTGCGATCGAGACGAAAAGGCTGCATTACAGTAGAAAATAGCCCGCATCAGGGCTAGCTGTGATTGTGATAAATCAAAAATCAAGCAAATATCTATGAGTCCTGATTCTTCTATTTCTGCATCCGCCCCGAAAACTGACGTTGCTCAACTTCATGAGCCGCAAGAGTGGGATCTGCGGGATTTGTATCAAGGTTTTGACGATCCCAAGCTTACGCAGGACTTAGAATCGCTGCGCCAAACCGCTCAGACCTTTCGATCGGGCTATCGGGAACAGGTGGCTCAGCTTTCCCCCGCTGAAGTTGCCGATGCCCTCAAACAGCTTGAATCGATCGCTGCCCAATCGGGCTATCTGTACTCCTTTCCGTCGCTAGTTTTCTCTGCTGACACGCGCAACACAGAGGCAAAACAGTTTCTCGATAAGGCGATGGAAGCTCTGACGGAGATTGAGAATCAGCTTTTGTTCTTCGATCTAGAGCTTCAAGGCATTGACGAGGCAAAGTTTAGCGAGCTTCGCGCTGCCCCCGAACTGCAAAACTACCAGCACTATCTCGATCGCATCGCCCAATTCCGACCGCATACCCTTCCAGAAGCCGTCGAACAAACCCGCAACCAGGACAGCCTCACCGGACGGCAGGCATTTATTCAGCTTCGATCGATTCACTTGGGCGAACAGGAATACGAGCTTGTCACCACCCCAGACGGTAAAACCGCCAGCACCGAAGCCGAACTGGGATCGCTGCTGTTTCATCCTGATTGCAATGTGCGCGATGAGGCATATCGATCGGTGCGAAAGGTGATGCAGCAGCACAACTCGCTATACGGCTATATCCTCAACACCGTGGCGCAGGATCACCGGATGGAAAGCCAGATGCGCGGCTACTCCTCCACATTGCACAAACAACTTTTAGCCGATGAAGTGTCTGAACCTGTCTTCCGCGCCATTATGGAGGGAACGCACGATCGCTTTGAGCTGTTCCAGCGATATTACAAACTAAAAGCACAGTCTCTCGGACAGCCGATTCGCATCTGCGATATTTACGCTCCCTGGACAAGTGATCCGGGTTCAGTTGCCCCAATTCCCTATCAGAACGGCGTTGAAACCCTGCTTGCAGCACTAGAGCAGTTTGATGTGAATTATGCCCGTCGCGCCGAAGAGTTCTTTGTGAAAAACTGGGTCGATGCCAAAGTGCGTCCTGGTAAGCGGGGCGGAGCTTTTTGCGCCTACAGCTACGGTAAACACAGCTATTTGCTGCTGTCCTACACCGAAGACTATAGCTCGCTGTTTACCCTGGCGCACGAAATGGGTCACGGGCTGCACTTCGCCTGGATTGACGATCGCCAATCCTATTTCAACAGCAATCCACCGATGGTGCTGGCAGAAATCGCCTCCACG
This sequence comes from Leptolyngbya sp. ST-U4, assembly GCF_039962215.1. Lineage (NCBI taxonomy): Bacteria > Bacillati > Cyanobacteriota > Cyanophyceae > Leptolyngbyales > Leptolyngbyaceae > Leptolyngbya > Leptolyngbya sp. ST-U4. The sequence continues at coordinate 236,493 of NZ_JAMPKZ010000001.1, read as the reverse complement.
TTTAATGAGCTATTGCTGCTGGACTATTTGCTGAAGCAAGCGGCAGACGACAAAACGCTAACCAAAACCCTGATTACTCGTCAGCTCGAAGATCAGCTCAATCTGCTGTTCCGCCAAAGCACGATCAGTCGATTGGAACTAGCGATTCACGATCGTGCCGCGCAGGGCAGTTTTGATCACAAGTTTGTGAACGAGCAGTGGATGAATCTGTATCAAGAGCTTTGCGGCGATGCGGTAGAACTCCTGCCGGAGCATCAGTATGACTGGGCACGAATCGGGCATATCTACTTCAAGCCGTTCTACTGCTACCAGTACACCGCCTCCAACATCGTCAGCCTTGCCTGCTACCAGAAATACCGCGAAGTTGGCAAAGACTTCATCCCCGGCTATCTGGAACTCCTGGCATCGGGCAGCAGCCTCGATCAGGTAACGGCTCTGCGTCAGTATGTGGATGTGGATATTGAAGACCCAACCACGATTAAGAACGCGCTGAACTACGTGGAAGGTTTGCTCGATCAGCTTCAGGCTGCGCTGTAGTTATTGATTTGTAATTGTTGATTTGATTATTGAGGGGGTGGGTTTAGGGCGATCGTCTTTCAAGGCTTTCGGAGAACCTGCCCCTTCGTTGAATCCAGCTTTCCTGTAATGTGGGATATTCGACAAGCCCTTCTGGAGTATTGAGCAGAAGGCAAACTTTCTCTATTGAACGCTCTGATGGTCTTTATCCACACCTGAATCTACAACTGATAGAAATTAGCTGATAGAAATTGAGTTTAGAGTCAAACAGTCTTTGTTTGACCTAATCCTGGCTGACAACTTAGCTTGTCTAATGAGGGCCTTCATGACCAACACTATGCAAGGAATAGTTTATACGCCGGATTCTGATTTTCATCCCAGTAGCGATAGCCGAGCGTTTCTAGAAAAGCTTGCCACTCGTTCATTTCCTGAGGGGGAACCTGCATGCCGACGACAATTCTGCCGCAGTCGGAGCCGTGGTTGCGGTAGTGGAACAGGCTGATATTCCAGTTTGGACTCATTGAGGTGACAAATTTCATCAGTGCCCCCGGACGTTCGGGAAACTCGAAGCGGTAGAGCAGTTCGTTTTCTGCCAGCGGTGATCGTCCACCGACCATGTGCCGCAGGTGCAGTTTTGCCAGTTCGTTATCCGTGAGGTCGAGGGTTTTGAAGCCGCATCCTTCAAAGGTTTGCACCATTCGAGCGGCATCGGCACGGTTCTCGATCTGCACCCCCACAAAGATATGCGCTTCGCGATCGTCTGCAATTCGGTAGTTGAACTCGGTTAAGTTGCGTCTGCCGATACATTCGCAGAACTTTCGCAAGCTGCCCCGCTCCTCTGGAATCGTGACGGCAAAGATGGCTTCTCGCCGTTCGCCCAGTTCTGCCCGTTCTGCCACAAATCGCAGGCGATCGAAGTTCATGTTGGCTCCGCAGGCAACCGCAATCAGCGTTTGGGACTCGATGCCTTCACGCTCCACATACGTTTTAGCGGCTGCGATCGCTAGTGCCCCGGCAGGCTCGAGGATCGATCGCGTGTCTTCAAACACATCTTTGATTGCGGCGCAGGTATCGTCGGTATCAACCAGGATAATTTCGTCTACATACTGCTGACAGAGCCGAAAGGTTTCTTCGCCCACCTGCCGCACTGCAACTCCATCGGCAAATAAACCCACCTGCGGCAGTTTGATGCGCTCCCCTGCCTTAAGCGACTGATACATTGCATCGGCATCAACAGGTTCAACGCCAATAATTTTGATTTCAGGATGAAGTCGTTTGACATAGGCAGCAATACCCGAAATGAGTCCACCGCCACCGATTGCCACAAAGATCGCATGAATCGGCTGCTGACACTGGCGCAAAATTTCCATGCCGATCGTCCCTTGTCCGGCAATGACATCCGGGTCGTCAAAGGGATGGATAAACGTCATTCCCTTCTCGGCTTCAAGCTGACGGGCGTGGGCATAGGCATCATCATAAGTATCGCCGTGTAGCACCACTTCTCCGCCCCGCGACTTCACCGCCTCAATCTTTACCTGGGGCGTGGTGATTGGCATGACGATAATCGCACGAGTTCCGAGCTGCTTCGCCCCCAGTGCCACACCCTGAGCATGGTTGCCTGCCGACGCCGCAATTACCCCCTGTGCCAGCAGATCGGGCGGCAACTTTACCATTTTGTTGTATGCGCCGCGCAGCTTAAATGAAAAAACCGACTGCATATCTTCTCGCTTCAGCAGCAGACGATTATTCAGACGGCGAGATAGGTTTGGCGCATAATCCAGGGGCGTTTCCTGGGCAACATCGTAGACGCGAGCCGTTAAAATCCGTTCCAGGTAGTCAGAGCGCATGAAGGTTAAAGAATTGCAGATCCCGCTGGATGACAATTTTACGCTACTTGCGCTGCCACCTGTGATCTGCCGTCTTGTTTCTTTATTCCTTCATCGCATTAAGATGCCATTACCTGGCTTTAGCGATCGGCACCACGTTTGCCGTTTCTCCATTCCCATTTCTTTGGCCAATGCTGCTTAATTCAGACGAATGCTGCAAGTGCTGCTGCAACCTGACGATCGCCCGATAGTTTCCTTCCACCAGTTTAGGGATCAGGCGAAACTGAGCTAGAAGTTTTTCTAAGTGATCGATCCGGCTCTCCAGGGTTTCGGTGTCTTGTTGGGCTTGAGCAAGACTATTGATAATCGCCTTGCCGTGTTCCGCAAAATTTTCGATTGGAACCAGACGATTTTCTAGCACAGCCAAGGCTGGCTTGAGTGCTTGCACCTCTTGACTGAGAACCTGATTCGCCTGCTGCAACTGATGATTCATCTGTTGATTGATCTGAAGCGACACGTCGATCGCCTGGGGATCGATTGGATTAATTCGCGCTTCAAGCTGGTTAATTCGGTTCTCCAGGCGGGAAAATGCTTGAACTAACGCTTGAATAGGCGGTTGGGATTGATTCTGAAGCTGGTTTTGCTTTAAGGAAGCCTCGATCGCATTCAAGCGTTCCTCCAAAGAGGCTGCTAGGGCAGCAGTTGCCTGATTGCGATCGTAAGCTTGCTCCAGTAAGGTTCCAAGTCTGGCAACCAGAATTTCAACGGTATCAGGAGGAGATTCAACAGGAACCTGATCTGCTTTTTCGCCAGAGGGCGATTCTGGCGGCGCGACGGGTGCAGTAGCTTTGGCTTCCAGACTGCGGTTGACAAAATGAACCAGCCAGTTTGCGGCTGTCATAATTGTTTGTTCAACCACAAGCTGCGTCATCGTCGTGGGCGTTGGGTTCGGGCTGAAATCTGCCGACGGTTGAACCTGCTGAGCGGTATTCTTGCTGAAGAATTTTGGTAGCCAACCCATAATGAACACTTACTGGATAACGGTTGATATGGTTAATAGACGAGACAGGCAATTAGCGATCGGATGAACCGGAATCGACCGGAACAAGCCGATACAGCGTTTCAGACTTGGGTGAACTGACATCGCTTCCAGCAGACGAACTCGTTTCCGCATCCGTGTCGCTGGTCACCTGGCTCACTGTGTCGATCGTGTTTTCCACAGCATTCTTCACCGTGTCTCCGACATTTTCACCCACGGTCTGATTCATGGTTGCAGCGGTGTCCTTAACCACGTTCACCGTGTTTTGGACTGTGCCGTTTACATCAGAAGCAGTGGTCTTCACCGCATTAACGGTTTCTTGCACTGTCCCGCTGACTCCATCCGCTGCATTCTTGATGCTGTCTCCGACGTCCTTAACCGTGCCATTGACTCCGGTTGCCACGCTAGAAATAGCATCTCCGACCCCGCGGAGGGTTTCATCAACGCTTGTTGCCGCCTTCTTGACGGCATTTCCGGCTCCTTGCACGGTCTGATTAATGCGATCGACCACGTTCCGGTTTGATAACGCTCCGGCAATTCCGCCCAGCGTTGCCCCAACCAAAACACCGAGTGCAACTTTGCCCAATCCAGACCTTGCTGCTTCAGAAGCCTGATTCAGTTCAGTCTGATTGATGCTTTGGCTTGTTTCCTGATCTATCGCCTGATCCATTGCCTGATCAATCATCTGATCAATGGCCGGATCGATCGCCGGACTAATTCCGTAATCAGTACTGCGCTCTGTGTTTTCCACAGAGTTTTCCACAGCTTCATTAATGCTGACCATTGTATTGTCCTCTGCGTCGCTGATTAACTCACCCGACTATTCGCTGAAATATTCACTGGATTTTGCTGATTCAACATCAGAAAACGGGTTGTCCTGCATCAGAATCTGCGGATTCTCTTCTTGCAAGATAATCAAGTCGGGCAACGAGGATTCTCCCTGAGCAAGAGCCTCTTCCTCGATCGCCTCTAAAATGACTGCCGCAATCATGTCTGCTTCGCCCTGGTCTGCCGACAGCAAATCCGACTGTTGCTCCATGCTGCTGCCTGCAAACTGGGAAGCATTTTCCATCGAGGACTGAGCGGACTGACCGACCGATGCAACCTGATCGGACACTTTTTGGCCTATTGCTCCGGCCGACTGGCTGACCGATGCAACCTGATCGGATACTTTTTGTCCTGCTGCCCCGATCGCTTCAGTAGTCGATTGCACTGCGCTAGAGGCTACGTTCCCAATCTGCTGTGCTCCTTCTACGAGGCCTTGAGTCGTATCCTGGGCATTGCCAACGACCGCATAGCTAATTCCGCCACCGATGCTCTTGGCTGCGTCTCCAACGCCTTTTGCTGCCTGACTCAATCCCGTGCCGATCGTTCCAAACGCGCTCTTGGTTCCTTCAGCAGCACGATTGAACCCTTCAGAAGTTTTCCGGCTAGCTAAAGCGGCTGCAAGCGACCCCAGCGTACCGCCAATCAAGCCGCCCAGCAGAACTCTGCCTAGTGCAGGGTTCATTCCTTTCAAGGGGGACTGAGTTTTAGACGGCTGCTCAGTACTGGTCGGCTGGACGGGAGTCTGAACAGGAGTTTGAATGGGAGTCTGAATGGGAGCAGAAGCAGAAGGCAGATGAATATCGGTGGGCTGTTGAATTGGTTGAGTTGATTGAACCGTGCTTGTTGCTTGAGGAGTTTGCTCAAACTGGCTAGAAGACTGTGGGTTACTCATCGGATTTCTCTCCTTAACTTTGCATTAAACTTCGACAATTCGATCGCTAGATAATCTGTTACTGTCGTTACTATCAAACAAATGTCGTTGCTATTAAACGAATGGATGGCACGCGGTAAGTCATTCTCAAAGACATCCTCAAGCTAGAAGCTTGTTTCTCATTACGAGTTTCTAATTGCAATGAGAGTGCAGGCGATGAAAATGCACTTAGAAAATTCCTCTTGAGTTAATTAGGCTAACTAATCGTGAGACTTTGTACGCTTGCCAGGTGCGATTACTTATAACCTAACCATTCAATCCAGAAACTATCCTCTCCAAACGGTATAGATCGCAGAAATTTGAGTTATTCAAAGGTAAGAGTTTTATTTCTCACCGCTTTTTATTGCTGAATTTCTTCGCCTTCTACCGGGTTTGGTGCAGCATGAGGCAGAGCAGGACGATCTTCATCAGGAATTCGGGTCGGGACATCTAATTGTTTTCGCGCCGTTTCTTCCGCCATTTGCCGATCTTTTTCGTCTGTAAACTGACTTTCATCAAGCAAACTATCACTGGTTGCTGCCTGATCTCGCGTTGGCGGCGCACCATTCTTCCATCGATATTTAAAGTCCATCTTGTAGTCCCTTAATCATCAGATAAATGAAATGATGAGCTCACGCTAAGTCACGATCGTTTGACCAGCCTCTATCAAAGGGTGACTCTGGTTAAATTGCTTTGTTCAAAACATGTCTTAACACTTCAAACAAAACTTTAAGCAATGGGCTTCAGAGTCCTGCATCGCTCCCTGAATCTTCCAGAACTGCGGAGCTTGAGTGGATTGGCAGTCTTGCACCATCAGCGATTGAGAGGCTTTGAGGCTTTGAAAGCACACCCTGGAGGGATGAGTTCAATTCGTTTTTGGATCAGGAGCGTTCTTGGTAGCTACTAACAAATGTGTTAACAAACACTGACAAATAACAAATACTGACCAATAAGGAATAATAAGGAATTCGCTAACCCACTTTCGCTAACTCACTAAAGGAGAACATTAAGAAGAAAAAGCAGATTCTTTTATTAATCTTTTATTAACCTTTAATGGTAGTGAAAATCAGTCGTTAAAGGAGCGTTTCAAGCTGATTCCCTAGGAGGACGATCGATGTATCTGCTGGTAGAGCCATTGCTTAAATAAAAACATTAAATTAGAAACATAAAACAAATCATAAAAAACAGGATAAGTTCAATGGGTATGCAAATTGGTACAGAGACAAAAAACAGTTTTCATCTTGATAACTATCAGTGGCACTATCGCGCTCTACTGATCTTTTCTCCGACCGAGCAGGATTCTGATTTTCAAGAGCAAATTATGTTGCTTAGAAGAGAACAAGGCGGATTGCAGGAGCGGGAGTTAAAACTGGTTTATCTTTTTCAGGATGGAGAGAGCCACGCCGACCAAACAGCAATCTCTGAGCCGATCGCCGAGCAGATTCGAATGCAATTTGCCGTGGAGCCAGATGAGTTTGCGGTGATTTTAGTAGGCAAAGATGGAACTCAAAAGCATCGCTATGCAAAGCCAATTTCAGCTAGAGAGCTGTTTGGAGCGGTCGATGCGATGGCAATGCGCCAATACGAGATGCAGCATAAACGGTAATTAATCTGACGTTAAAAAGTCAAAACGTGAACGGCTAGAAGGATCTAGGGCTGAATTGGGCATCCTCAGCGGAGTTCGGTTGGGCAATTCCCTGCATTAATCTGCAATAGAAGAATCTATCGACCTCTTAAGCTAGAGCAGTACGTTTTGATGCTTCAGGTTTTATTTTGTCTGCAACTTATTCAGCTCATCCCAATCTCAATCGGGCGGTTCTTCAGCTTGCGCTGCCAACGATCGCCCAATCTTTTTTTCATACCCTGTTCTATTTAGTCGATCGCGCCATGCTGGGGCACTACAGCACCGATGCGCTGGCGGCTTTTCGATTAACGAGTCCATTGCTCTGGTGCATCAGCGGTTTGCTGTCTGCGTTTTCGATCGGCTCAGTGGCACTAGTTGGGCGAGCGGTGGGGGCAGGCGATCGGACTCTGGCGACGGCAACGGTACGGGCGAGTTTGGTGTTTGCCCTGGGAGTGGGAATTGCAGCAAGTGGGGTGAGCTGGCTGGGGCTAGACAGGATGCTTGCCCTGTTTCCGGGTGTCACGCTAGAGGTTTATGACGCTGCCAATCACTTTCTGAAGATCATTCTCTTTGCTCTGCCATTTGATCTGCTGGCAACTACGGCTGCCGCAATGCTGCAAGCTGCCGGAAATAGCCGTACGCCGTTTGTTGTGGCGGGCATTGCCAATTTGGTGAATTTGAGCATTGATTATTTGCTGATTTACGGTCGCGGCGGATTTCCTGAGCTGGGCGTGGCTGGAGCGGCGATCGGCAGTGCAATTGCGATGATTTTCAACGCCGGATGGCTGCTGTGGGTGCTGAGTCGGCAGCAGGGGGTACTGAGCTTTGTTGATCAGGGTAAAGCGTTGGTCTGGAGTGCGGCGGAGCGATTGGCTTTGAGTCGGGTGATGCGGGTGGCGTTTCCGACGTTGGGGGAGCGAGTGTGCCGCAGCATTGGTTATCTGGGATTCACAGCGATTATCAGCAGCCTGGGCAGTACCGCAATGGCAACCCATGAGGCACTGCTAGGACTGGAGGCAATTTGCTTTTTGTCGGCGGACGGGTTTGGCATTGCAGTAGCAGCGATCGTGGCTCAGCGATTGGGAGCCGGAAAACCAGAGGAAGCGATGCGCGGCGTTTTTGCCGGAATGACGATGGCGATCGCGCTATTGGGCTGCTTTGCGCTGCTGTTTCTCGCAGTTCCCGGCGGTTTGCTGAGGATTTTCACCCAGGATGATCAAATTCTTGCGATCGGAATCCCTTGCCTGGCGATTGCTGCGCTAGCACAGCCGTTTATGGCAACTAGTTTGGTGCTAGAGCAAGCCTTGAGAGGCGCAGGAGCCACCCGCAGCGCATTTGTAATTGCAACGCTGGGCTGGTTTGTGATTCGGCTGATTGCCACTTCCAGCTTTGTCTGGGTTTTAGGCTGGGGTCTGGCGGGAGTCTGGCTAGGCTCAACCTGTGATTGGCTAATTCGGGCGTTTTTGCTGCTGGTGGTGCTGCGGCGCGGAACGTGGCAAAAGGCGATCGTCTAGTATCGTCAGCTCTGCAAGAATTTGATAAATCCACGCCAGAATTAAACATTTTTGCCCTGGCTAAATTTTCTATACTAAATGCATCATGAATTGCATCGAAATTCATTCCGAGACAATTCAGCATGATTCGTTCTTCTCGATGGGATCAGCACACAGCCGATGCTTTCTTCTGGCGCGTATATTCTCTCAAACCCATTCCCGACCGCTTAGCGTAATTATCGTTCGATCATTGAGGGTTTGGCTCTAAGCCTGAACTCGAAAAAGTTTGTCTGCTGAGTCTGCTGATCGAGTGAGTCAATGCAGTAGGTCAATCCGGTGCTCAATGTACATTAAGGAGAAAACGAAGGAGAGGACGGGAATATGGCGCTGAATCAGTATTACACCATGGGACGATCAGGGTTGCGGGTGAGCCGCCTGGCACTGGGAACAATGACCTTTGGAACGGAATGGGGCTGGGGAGCAGATCAGGCAACCGCGCAGCAGCTATTTAATACGTTTGTGGATGTAGGCGGAAACTTAATTGACACGGCGGATTTATACACGGGCGGAACGAGTGAGACGTGGCTGGGTCAATTTGTTGCAGAACGAAACTTACGCGATCGAGTAATCATCGCCACCAAGTTTTCCTATAATGCGGAACCCGGAAATCCGAATGCGGGGGGAAATGGACGCAAGAATATTTTGAGAGCGGTTGAAGGATCGCTGAAGCGATTAGGCACAGACTATATTGATCTCTACATTCTGCACACCTGGGATTGTGTGACTCCTGCCGAAGAAGTCATGCGAACCCTGGATGATCTGGTGCGATCGGGCAAGGTGCGTCATGTAGGTTTAAGCGATGTTCCTGCCTGGTACGCAGCGCGGGCACAAACCCTGGCAGAGTGGCGCGGCTATGAGCCAATTTCGACGCTTCAGCTTGAGTATTCGCTGGTCGAGCGCAACATCGAGCGGGAGTTTATTTCCCTGGGGGCAGAACTAGGCATGGGCGTGATGGTGTGGAGTCCTCTGGCAAGCGGTTTGCTCAGCGGCAAATATAAGCCGAGTGACGGCGGATCGATCGGCGAAGGGCGTTTAGAAACGGTGAAAGGCGTTCAGAATCCGGCGTTTCAAAAGTTGAACGATCGCAACTGGAAAATTGTGGCAGAACTGGAGCAGGTTGCAAAGGAATTGGGGCGCAGCATGGCGCAGGTAGCGGTTAATTGGGCTGCTTCTCGTCCAGGGGTTAGCTCGGTGATTGTCGGCGCAACGAAGCTATCTCAGCTTGAAGACAATCTGCGATCGTTAGAGTTTGAAATTCCGACGGAGCAATTGCAGCGATTAGAAGCCGTCAGCTGTCCTGAGCTTCAGTTTCCCTACAGTTTCTTTGGCTCCGAGATCCAGGGCATGATTCATGGCGGCGCAACGGTAGGACAAAAACCGACAGGCTATTATCCGAATGTTTTATTTGAATCGGGCGGTGCAGGGGTGTCCTGAGAACGAGTCGTTGACTGAAATCAATGATCGATCGCCTCACGTCATCCTTTCGCAATTTTGACATTCTGCGCGATTTTGACATTTTGATAGGGGCAGTTGGTTCACAATTTCGATCCGTTTCAATTGGCTCCTGCTTCAGGAAGAGAAATACGATCGCCTGGGTAGAACTTCAACAAAATATCTAACTGCAACATCTAACTGGAGTTGGGTGAACAAAACCAAAATTATCTAGAAAATCAGATTGTTTGCAGAATTAAAAACTCAAATCTCTTGTCGCTGAAAGACAGGACAAAGTGCTGTGTCTTTTGAAGTGGCTTGAATGGTAAATCAAATTATTTCTTCGTGGAGAAATTAGCATGGTATCCAAACTGGATGATACAAAGCGGCAGTTAATTGGTGAACGCTTAGCCGATTTGCTTACTTTTCAAAAACTCATTCTTTCAAATGACCAAAAGTTAATCGACATTTGCCCCTACGAAGATATTCGCGATCGTTTGCAAAATATGCTCGAAGACGATCAAAAGAATCTGGGCATTATCGAAACGGTAATTGTTCAGTACGGCATTCAAGCAGAGCCGAGTCCTGCCACCCACATCTTTGTCAAGAATTTTGAGCAAATGATGGAGGGCGATGATTTCACCTTCTACCAAAAGCTAATTCACCACGAGTTGATGAAGCATGGTCAAGCTATGAGCGGCATTAATATTCACAAAGCGGCTCAGAAAGTAGGAGCAGACATTGAGGTGGCGATCGGTCCCCTGAATACCGTTAACTTTGAAGGTCGGGCACACCAGGAGCAGCTCAAAGGAATGCTCGAACAGGCAGGCGTGCGCGAAATGACCGGCATGGATGCCGATCAGGGAATTTGGGCACGAGTTCAGGATGCGGTTGCGGCATTGTCGGGCGTTGCGGGTAGCGTCATTACCCAAAACACCGATAAGCAGGACATGAATATCCAAACCCTGATTCGGCTAGACCACAACAAAGTGAATACCATCTTCACTGAAATTGGCGCAACCAAAGATCCTCAGAAGCTGCAAGAATACTTCGGTCAGCTTTATAAAGACATCCTGGTACATGCGCAAGCCGAAGAGGAAGTGGTCTATCCTGCCATTCGATCGTTTTATGGCGATGAGAATACTCAGGAACTCTACGACGAACAGGCTGAATGGCGACCGATGCTGGAGGAAATCAAGGCGATGGATCCTGCTGCAAATGCCGACCTGTTCCGCTCGAAGATCAAAGACCTGATGACTCATCTGGGCGACCACATTCGTCAGGAAGAAAGCACCATGTTTGCGGCGATCGACAAAAATTGCAGCGACGCGCAAAAAGAGCAAATGGCAAGCCAATTCAAAGAAGTGAAGCGCAAACTTCAGCAGGACATGATGGCTTCGGTGTAATCTTGCTGTTTAGTTTAATTACTTAATCGACAGGCTTCACTGTTGATTACTTCTGCTTTGCAGGTTGGGTGCGTTATTTGCGTTGTTGCGGTAGCGCACCTCAATTATTGAACAGCGGCAAACTCACCAGCAGCAGAATGAACTGACCCGCCAAAGCGAAAATCAGGGCTAAGGTTACTGATTTCTCAAGGACGGTTTATCGAGCCGCCCTTAAAATTGAACTGCTAGCCCAAATCTTTGCCGTCGCCCCTAATCTTGATCTAGCAGGAAATTCTGGATAAACAAAATCGTCGAATAAAACTGAAAATCGATGTTTTGTTTTTTCGAGAAACCGTGTCCTTCGTCTTTTGCCACCAGATACCAGACTGGAACGTGACGCTGTTTTAGCGTGGTAACAATCTGTTCGGCTTCATTGAGCGGCACACGCGGGTCGTTTGCCCCATGAATTACAAACATAGGTTTCTGGATTTTGTCTGCGTTGTTCACTGGAGAGATTTGCAGCAGAAACTTTCGCATTTCTGGATCGCGTTCATCGCCATATTCTACGCGGCGTAAATCGCGACGATAGCCTTCTGTTTTTTCGAGGAAGGTAACAAAGTTAGAAATGCCGACAATATCGATCGACGCTCGAATTCGATCGCCATAGTGCGTTGCGACTGCCAGGGACATATAGCCGCCGTAGCTGCCCCCGGTAACGAGAATGCGATCGGCATCCAGATCGGGTTGGGTTCTAATCCAGTCAAGCAGTGCGCCAATATCTTGGACAGAATCCTCGCGCAGATAGCCGTTATCCAGTTTCAGAAAAGTTTTGCCATAGCCAGAGGAGCCGCGCACGTTGGGATAAAGTAACGCCACGCCCAATTCATTGAGATAGTAATTGCTCCGTCCCAGGAAAATGGGGCGAAACTGTCCTTCGGGTCCACCATGGATGTTGATCATCACCGGGCGTTTGCCGGGAAAGTGAGCGGGAGGACGATAAAGAAACCCAGAGATGGGGCGATCGTCAAAGCTTTGCCACTGCACTAACTCAGGCTCAGAAAAGCTGCTGGTGTTCAGCCCGCCCGTTTCGCTTTCGGTCCAGCGATCGATCTGTCCAGTCGTGACATCCAGCGAATACACATCCGCGTTCGATTGAGCAGAGATAAGCGTAAAGCCCAGATCGCGGTTGTTTTTGTGCCACTGTAAGCCAAATACTTGACCGATCGGCAGAGCAGGTAATGGGATTTCCCGTTGGGTTGTTGTATCAAATAAATGGAGGACGCTAATTCCATTTTCGTTCGCCGTGAATGCGAGCAAGCGTCCATCATGGGATAAGCGAATTTGTTCAATATCCCATTCAATTGAGTTTGTTAAAAACGTATAGTCCTGCGTCTCCAGATCGAGATACGCTAATCGCAGAAACTCTGAATCTCGATCGCATACCACATATAAACCGTTGCGCTGTTTATCAAACACAACCGCCTGATAAGCCACGGGTTCGCCGCCTTTAGGCGTGAGCAGCCTTTTCTCCCCGGTCTGGGCATCCACTAGCCACAGATAGGTTTCGGTGATCGAAATATATTCAATAACGGCAATGTGGCGATCGTCTTCTGACCAAGCAGCCGGAAACCAGCCTCCCCCTTCTACCGTCATCAGCAATCGCTCCTGTTCTGGCTGAAGCGGATCGATCACGTATAGATCGGTATCTTGCTGGGTGCGACGAGTCGAGGTGTACACCATTTGCGTTCCCGACTTTGACCAGATACCGCGACTGTTTTTTGAGGTTCCGTCGGTTAATAGCGTCACCTGCCCAGTTGCCAAATCGTAGCGATAGTTTTGGCTGAATTCGTTCCCGCCAATGTCTTTGCTAAAAACAAAATATTCGCCCTGCGTTGGCTGATAAGTCGCTCCGCTGACCGGTTCCGGGAAAAAGGTCAACTGCTTGCGGCTGCCCAAAGGAAACTGAACCTGATGCACCTGTGCCGTTTGCCCAAACCGAGTGGAAATTAGCATCGATCGCTCAACCGGATGCCAGCTTGAAAGACTTGCTGATCGAAACTCGGTGTAGCGATTAACGCTTTCGACGATCGATTGAGGAATAGCAGGAATGCCATCGAGAATCAGATTATCGTTAGGTTTAAGTTCAGTTTGGGAAAGAACAGGCATAGAAAACGGTGAATTGTTTGATGTAGATTATTTTAACTTCAGAAAAAATGTCTGGAGAAATGCTTAAGGAAATGAAAACGAAATTAGGCTTTTATTGAGTCTAAACCGCTTAAATCTGGTAGGTTTTCAGATATGCGGTAATCAGAGCCTTGGTTTCAGCCACCATAGCTGATCGCTGCTGAGAATCGCAGGTCATTGCCAGCCAGAGCAGTTCATTCGCTGCTTTAAAGACGATCGTGGCAATCATTTCGCACTGAGTACTCTCTAATTGAGGATTGCGTTGAGACAAAAAATTAGTTAGTCCCATCAACACAAGTTGGTCATATTCATTCATTGCGCTGGCAGCGGTTACGGTCATTTGATTGAGTAACGCTCTCAGTACAGCGCGATAGCCAGGACGCTCATCCGCAAACTGCTCAAACGCATCAATGATGCGATCGACATAGGTACTAATTTCCACTTCTGCCAGTTCGGTATGAAGCTGCAAAAACATTCGATATTCCTGCTCAAAATACCGATCAGCCAGTGCTCGCACGATCGCCGCTTTATCTGGAAAGAACTGGTACAGTGATCCGATCGGCACTTCGGCACGGCTGGCGATCGCCCGTGTGGTGGTTTGTTCATACCCTAATTCGATAAACACTTCCTCTGCGGCATCTAGAATCTGATGCACCCGTTCCTGGCTGCGGCTTTGCTTAGGCTGTCGTCGCATTGTGGAGGCTTTTAGGCGATCGTTTGCCATTTTGTGGACTCCTTTTCTTGACAAAACATGAGCAACGTTCGTATTTTAAAAACATGAACTTTGTTCGTATTTTATCCTGTTTTTCCTGGAGATTGCGCAATGCACCCGATTCATCGACTTGCTCATCATTTGCCTGCCCTCCCTTCTGGAACTAGCTTTCAGCCTGTCGTTCAAACAATGCGAGGAATCAAAGCATTCGTCACCCTTTTGTTTGATGAAAGCGGCAACCTGGAACCCGTGTGGGAACTGAGCAACAGCCTGCTGAATAGCCCAGCGTTTCAACTGTCGATCGCCGCCCTAAAAACAACGCCCGAAGCTGCTGCGATTCTGTCAGAACGATATGTGGCTCCACCGCACGATCTGGACGAACTCTTGCAGTACCCCCAAAACTCCCTCGGCTACGTTTATGCCTGCCACATGAAACAGTTAGGATTTCAACCCTTTGAGCCTGTTATACCGATCGATTCGGACACCCACTACGTCGAATATCGCTGGCAAAAAACGCACGACATCTGGCACATTATTACCGGGTTTGATACGAGCGAAATGGGCGAAATCGGTTTGCAGGCTTTTTATTTGGCGCAGTTTCAGCTTCCACTCTCTAGTCTGCTCGTTGCGAATGCGCTAATTGCCACAACGATACTCCAGCCAGAGTGCCTGAATCCGCTGCTGGGAGCGATTGCTCAGGGATATCAAATGGGAAAAGTGGCGAAACCTTTGATTGCCCAAAAATGGGAAACCGCCTGGGATAAGCCTGTGGATCAGTGGCGCGAAGAACTGAATGTGCAGCCCGTTCGCCCTTAACCATGTCCTGTAAGCTTTTCTGGCAGATTGTTCGCCGCACTTATCCCTGGCTGCCACTCCTGATCACCCTCTGCCGTGCAGCTTGCTCAAGGGGGAACGATCGCCTGCGTGCCGAGATTCGATTCTGGAAACTCTACAGCCAGATTAATTTTGCAAACCTTTTAGCGATCGCGATCGACCTGACTCAACCCGAATTTTGGGTGTAAATTCAAAATTAAAGGGATGGAGGATTTGTCACACCCAATTTATCCAGGGTTTCTTCGAGTTTGATAATAAACTGCACATCCGCAGCCGGGAGCGCGTGACTTTCACTGCCAAACTGGACGGGTTGAGCAGAGGGCTTGAGAATTGAAAACGCCTGCCGAAACTGCTGCGGGGTTGCCGGAAAGGGCGCGTCAAAATGACAAGAGATAATGCGTTCAAACTGCCAGCGAGACACCCGCTCTGCCCAATCGAGCACGGTTTGCGGCGACTGATCCAGAATCAGCGTTTGCAGAATGGGTGCAACAAAAGGACGACCGTTTCCCCGGAGCGCATCAAACGATCGCTTCCAGTCTTCTTTCCAATCAAACGGAAACAGTCCTAGGTAGCCTTTGAGAGATCGATCGGAGGCTTTAAAGGCATCGCGGATCGCCTGACCCAGACCCAGCGTTTTTAGCGTATCGGGCTGAAAGTAGACGGCAAACAGAGCAATTCTCTGCCAGCCTTTGCGGCGGTTTGCTTCAGTGTCGATAAACGGGTCGGTGGCTCGATTGCGGGCATGAAACAGGAGCGGATAAGGGTCATCTTGAACGATCGCCGGAGGTTCTTCGGGCACAGACAGCACGGTATCGGTAACGAGCAGTGTCCTAGATGCTTTGTGAAAGCAAGCCACTTCTTCAAAGCAGCCGCGCCCTAGGTCAATATGCAGCAACTCATAGTCAAACTCATCGCCAAAGGGAGCCAGATGACTTTCGGCAGGCAAAACGTGAGTTCGAGCCCGTGGAAACCCTAGCCAGCTTAAGGGCAAATTAAACGGAAAGCTCCACTGATGCGGCGGCACAAACACCTGCGCCTGGGGAAAGTGACGGGCAAAGGGCGGCACAAACACCTTATGCTCTAGCCCTGACGAAGTGGTGAGGAGAATATAGCGCACGGCTCCGTGTTCTGCTTCTAGTTCGCGCACCAGGCGAATGCACTCGCGGGTGGGGGCGATCGGTGAATACACGAGCAGTCCACCGGATTCCAAGCGCACGATTGTCATGCGAACCGGAACGATTGTATAAAGAATGCCCTGCAACTGGTCAAAAGTCCAGATCGTATTTGTGACGACCTCTCGCCGCAAGGTACGCCGCTTGTGATAGGGGTAAACTGGAACTAGAAACCAGTACAGCCAGGAATGCTCCCGGTTCTCGCCAGATTGCAGGGTAAGAGAAGAATTGTCTGAAGGATATGCCATGAGATTGCTCCTTCGCTACCGTCTTAGCCGTCTTAATTGCCGTCTTAATTTAGTATATCGAGCTGCGAAAAAGCAGATGCCTTCTTGCTCATCAGCATCTCTCTTTTGTAGAACTTACAGCCTCAAAACTTACGACCTTTGAGGGGGAACTTCTCTTTCCCAATGTTGAGGAA
Source organism: Leptolyngbya sp. ST-U4 (assembly GCF_039962215.1). Lineage (NCBI taxonomy): Bacteria > Bacillati > Cyanobacteriota > Cyanophyceae > Leptolyngbyales > Leptolyngbyaceae > Leptolyngbya > Leptolyngbya sp. ST-U4. Next base: position 220,058 of record NZ_JAMPKZ010000001.1, on the reverse strand, counting down.
CGTTGCAGAAACAGTCTATAAACTATTACAAATCCAGTAGGTGAATCGATCGGCCTGAAAAAGCAAATGATTAAACCCGATTAATCAGATATAGGATTAATCAGATACAAATAGAGATATAGATCGAAGTATTCTGCGAATGCAGACAAAAGCATTCTGCATAACGATTTACTCGTTAGTTTGATCCTCATTCTTTGACATTTTCACAAATATTTACCAGTCATTCAGCCATGACCGAGCAGCCTGACTCAATACTGACCGAGGAACAAGCGACTCTTCGGGAAACAGTAAAGCAACCGCCCTCATTGACTAAATCTCCCAATTCTGAAGCGTTGCACAAATCTGGACGCTTTGACTGGGTGCGGGGCATTGCCGGAGGAGTAGTCGATCGTGGTAAAGGCGTAGCTCGCTCGGCGGTGGCTGTGGGTGGAGCGGCAACTCAGCGGGCAGTTGGCTGGATGGGAGGGGTCACCGAGGGAGCTGGACAGGTTCTCAACCTTTTGGGTCGTTTGCCTTTGCTGCGAAATCCGTTTGTGCGGCGATTGGCAGGGGTGCTCAAGCTGGACTGGCTCATGGGCATGAGCGATCGGGTTGACACCAGCAAAGCGACTGCAACGGTGAAAGAGATGCAGCAGAAGCATCCCAACGAATCGCCCGGTCAGATTGCTCATCGATTAATGGTGAGAAAAGCAATGCAGGCAGGGAGTTCTGGCTTTGTCACCAGCCTTTTGCCTGGATTTGCCACCGCACTGCTCGCACTCGATCTGGCGGCAACCACTGCCCTTCAGACGGAACTAGTGTACGAAATTGCAGCTGCTTACGGTTTAGACTTAAACGACCCGGAGCGCAAAGGCGAAGTGCTGGGCATTTTTGGGCTGGCATTGGGCGGCGGTAACGCCCTGAAGGCAGGACTAGGCTTTTTGCGAAATGTGCCGTTTGCGGGTGCAATGATTGGAGCAAGTACAAACGCGACGGTTCTATATTCGGTAGGATATGCAGCAAGCCGATTTTATGGAGCAAAACTGCAAGCCACAGCCGATGAACCTAGCACTGAAACGCTACAGCAAATTCAGCAGCAGAGCGAGGAGTATCTCAATCGGGCGATCGTCCAGCAAGCGATCATGGATCAAATTACCGTTCACATGATTCTGGCAAGCTATCCCGACAAAACTTGGGAAGATATCTTTCCGGAACTCCAGCGATTGCAGATTGAATCGAATTCGCTGAAAACGATCGCCGCCAATATTCAATCTCCACAGCCGCTCGATCAGCTTCTAGAGCAGCTTGATTGCGATTTTGCCGTTTCTGTTCTGGCACAGTGTCGGCGACTAGCGGAAAACAACGGTACGGTTTCTCAGCAAGAGGCAGCAATTTTGCAGCAAATTGAGCAGAAGTGCTCTTCTAATATCAGTCTCTAGCAGCATTGCTAGCAATCAGCTCCCCAGGCTGGACGGCAAACTCGGTTGATTCGGCTCCGCGACGACCAATCACTTTGGCAGGGACACCTACAGCGATCGAATAAGGGGGAATGCTCTTCGTGACAACTGCCCCGGCACCGATCACGCTGCCTTTGCCAATGGTGACGCCATCCAGCACCCGCACCCCTGTACCAAGCCAGCAATCATCCTCGATCACAATGCCTTTGCATGTTGCACCTTGAGAACAAATTAAAGCATTGGGATCTGAAAAAATGTGGTTATTTGCATAAGCACTAGCGTGCGAAGCAATCATGCAATACTTCCCAATCTTGATGTCCCCAGGACCTGCCGCACAAAAGTAGGGACCGATGTACGTCATCTCCCCAATTTCAATACACCCGCCCAACGCTTGAAGATGGGCACCTTGATCAAGTCTCGATCGCGAGCGTAAAATAATGCGGCTCTTGGAATTTCCCCAACAGTTTAAATGGCTGTTGCTCTCGACTGCTGATTTCTTCTCGAAAAAAATTCCTTTTGCACCTGCTAGTTGCACCCCAGTTCCAATATTTACTCCCTCTTCAATTTGTCCTAAAAGGGAACGATAAACTAATCGACGAATCTTGTTTCCCAAGGTTAGCGGAACAGCACCAAAAATAGCAGTTAACAGCGCAGTTTTCCGCTGATTCCACACCACATCCCTGGGAAACTGAGCATCAAAAATCATATGATTTATCCTGAATCATTGCAGCAGCGTAGTAAATTAGACAGTGAATTAGATAGTTAAGAGCAAATGCAAAGGGACTTGAAACGGTAGTCGTTCAATTCAATACGCGACTGCTCTTGTTGCTGTAGGGGTCGAATAAAAAACTTGAAGTCTGGAGCGAATTTGCCGTAATACTCTGCTGCTGCTTCAGCCTTTGATAAATCTTGGTAAATTAATGCTCCTGCGGGAGAACTGCAAGTCGTTAGCCATCCTCGCCAAATTCCCTGAACCCAAGCCTGTCGATCGGTTTGAATCACGTACATCTTTTCCTCCACAATTCTCTTTATACGGTTGGAATAGGCTCTAATCTTAGAGTGACAAAAGACAATGAAATCGAAATGAAATCGAGCAATAAAATAGGATTTCAATCAACGAAATATTTCTTTACTGAAACCACTACGACTTCCTTCGTTAACACGATGTTGATACGATCGCAACTGAAATCTATCGGATGATTCCCGCTCACGCTCACCTGGTGACTAAGCCACTAATGGAATGAAGTAAAAGCTCGATCGAACAAAGTAAAAGTTCAGCAATAAACCTGCTTCTATTCAATCAAGTTGCCCTCTCTAAAGCTGCTGCTTAGGGACATCTCAACTCTACTTGCTGCCCTTTTTGGAATCATCAAACTTAGGTTGAATAAAAGCTGAACGAGTTAAACGCTCCCTGCTCGATTCTTCACCACGCAATTAGACTCTAGAGGGGAAAGCGCACCCGCCCATCTCCACCGAGAATTGCTTCTATCCTGCGGTAGAAATTTTTGAACTCGATCGCACGAATTATCATCGCTACAGCAAATACCTGAATCAGGCAAAAAAGCAACCGCGAATTTTCTCTCGAATTTTCCTGAAGCAGCCAAATTTCTTTGTGAAAGAAGAACTATGAGAATCGGTTTTCCCTGTTTGTGACTGCACCGTGAAGGAGTTTAAGGAGTTTGGCGAGATGAGTCAGTTGTGTCTACTTGCAGCCAGTTTGGTTGCTCAAGGTCAATCTCCCGGCTGGCAGTTAGCCCTGCCTCCCACTTCTTTAGATTCTCCCCAATCGGATGCTTCCAGTTATGCTGACTTCTGCCGAACCCAGGGGAAGATTACGCTTCAAACTACAATGACGCAGGTCGAGCGCGCACCTTCTGGGGTCAGGCTGGTTTCGCAGCGACCTGAGTTTAGCCCGGCTTCACCTGTCGTTGGCATCGCGTCAAGTGTTAGCACCAGCATCCGCCCCAGTTCTGGAAGCCAGCTTTTCCACCAGCGAATTGCGGCTCTGCAGGTGGGTCGTCTGTATCCTCGCTTTCCGGTGAACAGCTTTCAGAGGGCTTGGCAAAACGCGGTGCGACAGCCAACCTATGAAGAATGGATCAGGCTGCTGCGGCAAGAGGCTCAGGTAATGGCACGCAGTCAGGGTTCCAATCGGCTGACGATTTTGTTTGGCGATTCCCTGTTTCTTTGGTTTCCAACCGATCGTCTGCCTAGCGATCGCTTCTGGCTCAACCAGGGCATTTCGGGAGACACCACAGCGGGAATGCTGCGCCGGATCTCCAGCTTTAATCAAACCCGTCCTGACCGAATTTATGTAATGGCAGGTATTAACGATCTGCGACGCGGGGCAAGCGATCAAACTGTGTTGAGTAATTTAAGACTTATGATCGAACGCCTACGGCAAGCTCATCCTAATGCGGGAATCGTAGTTTATTCGATTCTGCCGACCCGTCTGCCTGCCCTGCCCAGCGATCGAATTCGGCGGATTAATGCCAGCCTTGCCGCAATCAGCCGTCAGGAAGGCGCGAGCTTCTATGATCTGCAAACCCACTTTGCCGGAACAGATGGTATCCTGCGCCGCGAACTCACCACCGATGGGCTACATCTTAGCCGCCGAGGATATGAGGTCTGGCAGTTGGCAATGAGTATGCTGCGCTGAACATTTTGTTCATTTTGTTCTCAAAGCCGCCCCTAGTTCTCCAGTCCCTCAGTTTTCCAGTTCTCCAATTCCAAGATAAATTTGCCGTCTGGGTTTAAGCGTCTTTACGCGAATCGGTAATCTTAACGTATCCTATCAAAACTAGGAAAATTGAACGGCTCAGCGTGTAACGCATTAATCAAGGCAGCTTGATAGCGTAAAGTTGAAGTTTTAGAAAAGGATACCTGTTAGAGCATAAGCTTCAATGAAGAGTGCCATTGATGGCGGAGAATTGGGCTATCTTGCTTGGAAATAAAGTCAGCTACATTGCGATGTCCGATCGATTATTGTTTATGCTGTTTGAAATTAATAGAGCTGTTTCTGATGTCTATAGTGGTTGGATTGTCTGGAATTCATTCCTGGCGTTTATTCCGCTTGTTCTGAGCTTTGTTTTATTCAAGCGGCAAAGCCGGGTGCGTCCGGTGTGGTGGTGGGTGCTGCTTGCGGTGTTTATTGCGTTCCTGCCAAACGCCCCTTATATGCTGACTGATATCATTCATCTGATTCGGGGCACTCGTGCAGGGCTTTCCGGCTGGGTAATTGCGCTGGTACTCATTCCGCTTCACGTTGGCGCAATGCTGGCAGGGTTTGAGGCATACGTGATTTCGCTGCTCAATCTGGGACGCTATCTTAAACGCCAGGGAGCAAGGCAGTGGGTACTAAGGACAGAACTGCTGGTACATCTCCTCTCAGCAGTCGGCGTTTATATGGGTCGATTTCGTCGGTTTAATAGCTGGGATCTGGCAGTCAGCCCAACCGATGTGGTGAGATCGACGCTGAATGATTTGACCTCCAAACAACCGATCGCCGTCATCCTGGTCACGTTTGTTGTGCTGACCATCTTCTACTGGGTGATGAAGCAGATCACCCTGGGCCTCTATCTACGGATTCGCTATGCCCGTGATGGCAAAGATGTCTTGATTTAAAGTTGTTTTGTGGTAACTGCGCTCAAGCAGGGTCTAGCCGTTGCCGATCGCAATCAGTTCGGTTTCCGATTCGGGTTCCACCTCCCAACTGGATAAGCTTGCTAGCCGATCGATCGCTTGATCGATAAGCGTCAATCCCTGCTCCAGCGTTTCCATCACTGCTAGCTTGCCGCGCAAATCTGCCGCATCGGGAAAGCCTTTGGCGTACCAGGTCATGTGTTTCCGTGCCTGACGAATACCGCGATCGCCCTTGTATTCCCACAGCATTTGCAGATGATCTCTGGCGCACTGAAGCCGCTCGATCGGAGTCGGAGGCTGACGCAGTTCCCCAGTTTTAAGGAAATAATCCACTTCGCCCACTAGAAAAGGATAGCCCAGCGTTCCACGCGAACACATTACTCCATCTGCACCCGTCATTTCCAGACAGCGAATTGCCGCTTCCACGGAAAAAATGTCTCCGTTGGCAATCACCGGAATAGACAGCGCCCCTTTCACTTTCGCGATCCATTCCCAGCGCGCCGAACCGTTGTAGCCCTGAGCGCGAGTCCGACCATGCAGCGTCAGCATTTGTGCGCCTGCGTCCTGCATTCGCTGAGCAAACTCCACAGCATTAATTTCGCTTTCGCTCCAGCCGATCCGCGTTTTGACGGTTACAGGGACGTTGACTGCTTTGACGACCGATCGCACAATCTCCCCTGCCAACTCTGGCTGCCGCAGTAGCGAAGACCCGCCCCCGTTTTTGGTGATTTTGTTCACCGGACAGCCCATGTTGATATCGACAGTATCCGCTCCCTCATCGACCGCTTTTTGCGCTGCTTCTGCCAGAAAATCCGGGCGACAGTCAAAAAGCTGAATGCTGATCGGTCGCTCCTCTGGATCAATTTCCATAATCTTTGGCAACTGCTTGACGTAGTGCAGTCCCGTCGCGTTTACCATTTCGGTGTACATCATCGAATCCGGCGCATAGCGACGCACCAGCCGCCGAAATACTAGATCGGTCACACCCGAAAGGGGCGATTGCAGTACCCGACTCTTCACCTCGAAGCTGCCAATCTTGAGCGGAGTGGAAAGCCTTGCTTGAAGACTGGGAGAGAGCGTGAGCATGGTTCTAGGAGAATTGGGTCTTTCTGATTGTATCGCTGGGAGGGTGGATGGGTGGGCTACTTGGGTTCCCAGCAATCGTTAGGGTCTCGATTTCAGAAAGTGCAATTGGCTTGTGCCGCCCGATCTAGGCCTGATCTAGGACTGTGAGCGGCATCACTTCCCACACCCCTAATTCAAATCAAAGGAATTAATCTCCATGGCATCCCCCGATTCTTCGGGTAAAATCCGCAAGCGAATCGTTCGTGAAAAGGTACTCTCCGGGTCACCCAGGCTGATTTCTAGGACTTCACTCGTGAGGGAACTCAGGTGATTGAGGAGCGATCGAAGCTGGGGCGTGCTGGAGCCGCTATCGAGGTAGACTCGTTCAGCCAGGGTGTTCAGTCGTTTCCAGGTGGTATAGAGTTTGGCGATCGTTTGTTCGAGCTGGGCAGCGTGGTTGACTAAATCGGCAGTGCTGTTGAGGCATCCGATTCGCAGAGCTTCTTCCAGCGCGGTTTCCAGATCAAGGGAGTTCTGGTTGAGTGCCTGCACCTGAACAGCTGCACTGAGATATTTTGCCAGATAGCGGGCTTCGGAGGTGACTTGCTTCACCGTGTCCACGTCTGGATTTTCGGCAATTTCGCTTTTAAGAACGGTTTGATGCGCTTCGGGCAGCTTTTCCATTTCCTTCACAAGTGGAGCCAGATAGCGGGTAGGCAGGGAATGATCTGCCGCTTTTTCCTTCACCGTTTCGGGCAGCAGATCGGAGGTGATTGCCGTCCATTCGTCAGAGAGCTGGCGCACTTCTCGGCGGGTAATTCGATCGCCTTTACGAGCGGCATCGCTGACCATTTGCTGCACTTCGGGAGCCGCCTGAGCAGTTTCTAAAAACGCCCGTTTGCTGAACTGGTTCACGTCTTCTGGTTCCAGCATTCCTTCTTCTAGCAGCGTGTCAGCACTGTTTGCTAGCTCGATCAGGGAATACGCCTGAGTCTTGCTAATATCGCGCTCCTTCAGCCAGTAAAGGAAACCTGCGCCCCGACCATCGCCGCTGCGTTTTTCCCGATTGCGTACCGCTCGCAAAATTCGCCCCCGCCAGATCTCCGTTTGCAGGTCAAACCGATCGCACACTAACCAGGCGGCATCAATCTGCTTCTGAAACTCAGCTTCCGAAACGCGATCGTCCTCTGGATCGGGAAGCTGAAAGTTGAGATCGAGTCCATCAATTGCTTCGGGCAAACGCGAATGGACTGGAGAAAAGGTCGGCTCGTCGGTCGAGTCAAACGAAGGAAGTACTTGAACCATAAATTAAGTCGATCGCAGCCGAAGTATTATGACACACCTCGGCGGACGGTCAAGTAGTTAGATCTCTATATCTAGCGTTAGAAAATTTAATTTTGCTCGATGGACGGTAAGGATAGTTAACCTCCTTTTAGCCAATCCCCAGCCAGATGAAAACCTGACGCAGCACCAGCACCGAAACGGTCAGGCAGGCGATAAAAATCAGCAGGAGCCCCAGCAACAGCAGCAGGGCAAACCCCCGATTTTGTGATCGACGACCGGGCGGCACGATCTGAAGGTGGTCTTCGAGCAGGCGGATATTGCGAACGTTCGATTTCCAGGTCGCGTCAAAGAAATCGCCCACCAGGGGAACCGTGCCTACTAACGTTTCCAACACAATATTTGAAACCATCTGGGTCAGAACTGCCTTAGAAGCCCCCAGACGTGCCGCTTCCATCACAATATAGGCAGACAGCAGCAGCCCCGCCGTATCGCCTCCACCCGGAACTAGCCCAATAATCGGATCAAGCCCAATGCGATATTTCGTGCCGGGAATGCCGATCGCACTATCGAGCAGATGGCTCAATTGTCGGAGACGCTGTAAACGATTGGCAAAGGAGGCAGACGCAAGAGGAGGCATGGCAGGCAGCTAGCATAAGACCAGAAAAAGAATACTGAATTCTTTAGCATTTGCGCGACTGCTATAGGGCAGATTTTAGCGTAGGAAGATGGTATTGCTAATAATTTTGAGAAATGGTTTGAGCAGGGTTTAACCCCATCATTCGCTTGAGCAATCTTTTTCGTCTCTAGTTTAATGAAGCGTGTGAGCAGTGGTGCAATATCCCCTGCTAAGTCCAATTCGGGTGCTCAATCGGCAATGTCAAACAAACTAAATTCATCTTGATTGCATCTTGATTGCATAAATTCTCCACCAGGGTTTCTGGGACTCCTTTTGAGTCAATTTGTTCTGACCCAACCTGAATTTAATAGTGTTCACAGCCTAATTGCTTCACACGAACGCAGTGCAGTAGCGATCCAGCAAACCGAGTCATAAATAGATTTGGAAAAATGTTGTGCAAAGGCTAAACCTCGTACAAGATATTAAGATTTACGACAAACTTTGGAGATTCCCTGACTCCCAGCCGCTCTACCATGCCAATTAACCCTTAAGCCCTGAGAATAGGAGATACAGGGTTTGGATGCCCCCGTTCTGGCTCTGCTGAATCCTGTGTACTGTGAAGGGGGTTCATATTGTGGTTTTACAAGCTTCTCAGGGAACCGATAATCGCTACGAGTCTCTAACTCAGACGATCGCTCAGCAACTACTTTCGGCAACCCGTGAAAATCGATCGATCTTTGCCCAGCTCCGCGATCAAATGCGCTGGGACGACAAGCTGCTGGGCTGGGCGATGGAGAATCCTGGCTTGCGGGTACAGCTCTTTCGCTTTATTGACTGCTTGCCTGCATTGCGGAGTAAGGCAGAAATTGCGCGTCACATGCAGGAATATCTCGGCCAGGAAAACGTCGAACTGCCTGCTGCGCTGAAGGGAATGCTGGGCTTTGCTGCCCCCGATTCGCTTCCCGGACAAATGGCGGCAACGACGGTATCCACTGCGGTAGAAACGCTGGCGCACAAATATATTGCTGGCGAAACGATCAAGCAGGTGATTAAGACGATCGAACAGTTGCGGAAAGAAAAGATGACCTTTACGGTCGATCTTCTAGGCGAAGCGGTAATCACCGAAGCCGAGGCACAGTCTTATCTCGATCGCTATCTGGACTTGATGGAGCAGCTCACCGAAGCCTCAAAACGCTGGTCTACTGTGGAGCAGATCGATCGCGCTGATGGGGAAGAATTGCCCAAAGTGCAGGTGTCTGTGAAGCTGACCGCATTTTATTCTCAGTTTGATCCGCTGGACGAAAAAGGCAGTCAGGCAAAAGTGACGGAACGGGTGAGAACCCTGCTGCGCCGCGCCGGAGAACTGGGGGCGTCGGTTCACTTCGATATGGAGCAGTATCAGTATAAAGACATCACGATCGCCATTTTGAAGCAGCTTTTGATGGAGCCAGAATTCCGCGATCGCTCTAATATCGGCGTGACGCTTCAGGCCTATTTGCGCGATACCGAGGCAGATTTGCGCGGTTGGGTCGAATGGGCAAAACAGCGCGGTAACCCGATCTCGATTCGTCTGGTGAAAGGCGCGTACTGGGATCAGGAAACGATCAAGGCAAACCAGCACGAATGGGACGTTCCTGTGTTCTCGCACAAGATTTCGACCGACGCTAATTTTGAAAAGCTAACGCGCATTCTGCTGGAGAGTCACGAATATCTGAATGCGGCGATCGGCTCTCATAACGTGCGGTCCCAGGCTTATGCAATGGCGATTGCCCGCGAGCTGAACATTCCTCGCAAGCGGGTCGAACTACAAGTGCTGTACGGCATGGCAGACAAGCTAGGGAAAGCTTTAGTAGATCAGGGTTTTCGGGTGCGGGTTTACTGTCCCTACGGCGAACTGATTCCCGGCATGGCGTATCTTATCCGTCGTCTGCTAGAAAATACTGCAAATACGTCATTTCTGCGGCAAAACCTGGAAGAACGTCCGGTTGAAGAACTGCTGGCGCCCCCAATATTGGTTGAGGAAAATGGAGCAGCGATTCAAAACGGCAAGTTTCACAATGCCCCCGATACGGACTATGCAATCGTCGCAAAACGTGATCAGGCACTCGATGCGGTTCAATCAGTACGGCAGCAGTTAGGCAAGAGTTATTTACCGTTGGTGAATGGCGATCGCGTCAACACCCTGGAAAGCTTTAACTCGCTCAATCCCTCGAACCCCGACGAAATCGTTGGACAGGTGGGACTCGCCAGCACTGAGCAGGCAGAGCAAGCAATCCAGGCAGCCAAAGCCGCATTCCCGGCATGGAAGAAAACCCCGGCAAGGCAACGCGCCAACATCCTGCGGAAAGCAGCCGATCTGATGGAGCAGCGACGGGCAGAACTCGCAGGCTGGATGGTGCTAGAAACCGGAAAGCCCCTAGGTCAGGCAGATCCAGAGATTTCGGAGGCGATCGACTTCTGCCGCTTCTACTCAGATGAAATGGAACGACTCGATCGGGGCGTCAATTATGACGTGGTGGGCGAAACGAACCGCTATCACTACCAGCCGCGTGGCATTTCGCTGATCATTTCCCCCTGGAACTTCCCCCTCGCGATTCCGACCGGAATGACTGTGGCTTCCCTGGTAGCGGGTAACTGCACGATCCTGAAGCCTGCGGAAGTGTCGTCGGTGATTGCGGCAAAACTAGCGGATATTCTCGTCGAGGCGGGAATGCCCAAAGGTGTGTTTCAATACCTGCCCTGCAAGGGTTCGACCGTGGGTTCCTACATGGTGAAGCATCCTGACGTTCACATGATCACCTTCACCGGATCGCAGGAAGTCGGCTGTCGCATTTACCGGGAAGCGGCAGAGCTTCAGCCGGGACAAAAACATCTGAAGCGCGTCATTGCCGAGATGGGCGGCAAAAATGCCGTCATCGTAGACGAAAGTGCCGATCTGGATCAGGCAGTGGCAGGCGTGGTTTATTCTGCCTTTGGCTACAGCGGTCAGAAATGCTCTGCCTGTTCGCGAGTAATTGTGCTAGAGCCAATCTACGAAACCTTTGTGAATCGTCTGATCGAAGCTACGCGATCGCTCAATGTGGGCGTAGCCGAATCTCCCAGCACGCAAGTCGGACCCGTGATTGATGCCTCGGCACAAAAACGCATCCGCGAATACATCGAGCAAGGCAAACAGGAAGCCACTCTCGCGCTTGAGCTGCCCTCCCCTGAATCGGGCTACTTTGTCGGACCCGTTATCTTTACAGACGTTTCGCCCACCGGGACGATCGCTCAGGAAGAAATCTTCGGTCCCGTTCTGGCCGTGATGAAGGCGCAAAATTTCGATCAGGCGATCGAGATTGCAAATGGCACAAACTTTGCGCTCACGGGCGGCTTATACTCCCGCACCCCGTCCCACATCGCCAAAGCCGAAGCCGATTTCGAGGTAGGCAACCTCTATATCAACCGCCACATCACAGGCGCGATTGTTGCCCGTCAACCCTTCGGCGGCTTCAAACTCTCTGGCGTTGGCTCCAAGGCAGGCGGACCCGATTACCTGCTGCAATTCCTCGAACCCCGCCACATCAGCGAAAACATCCAGCGTCAGGGATTTGCCCCGATCGAAGGTGCAGAACAATAGATTCGTTGATGGTTGAGTGAATGGTTAAGTGAGGCGGTCGCTCTTTTTCTGTGGAGAAGGGGCGATCGTTTTTTGCGATGGATCAAAGATGTTTTTATCGATTTCTCCCTCTTCTCTGGAACGGCTTGAAAAATCCTGAATCAATTGCTCCTAAACTTGAGAAATACGCTGTTCCGTAGGGAGTCTAGAAATAAGTAGGGCGGATCGGTATTGGGTTTGCGTTGAATGACTCGACGAACGCTCCACAGGCTGTAGCCGATTGACCAGGCTAAGTCCGCGATCGCCGCATAGAGCCAGCCATGATTTTTCACAAAGTATCGTCGGCGCGAATTAAAGACGTATTGGGGTAATCGCTTGGGAATTGTATCCTGAACAGTAACTCCGGTGCTTTGACCTGCGATGTGCATGACCCTGCTTTGGGGGACGTACCAGCACGGCCAGCCTGCCCGTTTTGCCTGGAGACAGAAATCTGTTTCTTCGTAGTAGAGGAAATAGTCCTCATCCATCAAGCCGATCGACTCAAACACCTGCCGCCGAATCATCATGCTCGCACCGGGAAGCCAATCTACTTCTTCAGCCTCTTCGGTCATGGATCGGGCGATGACCCACTTTGAGAGCAGCTTGGAGACAATGCCGAGGCGCAGTCCGCTATCCAGTTCACTCCAGATCGAGGGAAATCGAAACGTCGTCGCCCAGGGTTTTCCTTCCCGATCTTCAAAGCTGCTCCCCGTAATTCCCACGGTGGGATGCTGTTCCATAAAATCAACCAGTGCCTTCAAAGCACCCGGACGCACTTGAGTATCAGGGTTGAGCAGCAGGTAATAAAGGGGCGGATTGGGAGATTGCAGCGCGGGACGGATTGCCAGATTGTTGCCGTAGGAAAAGCCACCGTTGTGCTTAGAGGCAAGAACAGTTGCCCACGCTTGCCAGCCATACTGATCAATCGCAGACTGAATCGCTTCGACCGAATAATCTCTGGAGTCATTGTCCACGACCACGACTTGAGTACCCGGCAACGATCGCACTTCGCTCTCGAGCGACTGCAAACAGTCAACCGTTAATCGGGCGGTGCGATAATTCACAATGACGACGAGTAAGGAGCAGGAAGCAGTGGAATGAACAAGGGTTTCCATAGTAATTTGGGGTTCAGGAGACACAATTAAAATCAATTAAAATCAATCGGTAGATACATCTCGGGATTTACATCAGTTGTTGGTTGTTGATTGCTGTGGTTGAGATGAGGTTTGCACTTCGCTCGATTGCTGGCTGAGAAAACTCCAGATAAAAGCACTCTCATTCATCTCCTGACCCGGCTTAACCAGATTGTCTCCACCCGAGATCGGATCATCGCCCCATCCGTGGGTGCCTCCCTCGATCGTGGAAAGCATGACGCGGGTTTGATTGGCACACTGATCATAGGTCTCAAGCTCTAGATGAGGATTTTGGGGCAGTGATTTCCGCACTGCTTCGGCAGAACAGCGATTATGTGCCTTCCAAAACTTCACTGTATCCGGCAAGGAGAGCAGTGCCTTTCCCGGCTCAACCGGGGGAATCAGATCGTCCTGAGTGCCGTTAATAAGCAGTACCGAAATGGGTTTTGTGGGGTTGCAGGTGGTTGATAGATTGGTTGGCATCGCGGATGCTACGGCGGCGATCGCCGTCACTCGATCGCTCAACTCACAGGCTAATCGCTGGGCAAACATTCCCCCATTAGAAAGACCCACGATATAAATCCGGCTGCGATCGACGGTATATCGCTGGCTCAGCTCATCAATCAGGGCTGCAATAAAACCCACATCATTCGAGGTATCGGGACCACTTCCGCGCCGGGCGTCCCAGTGTTTTCGAGGTGGCAGAGCATCAGGATACGCCACAATGAACCCTTCTTGATCGGCAATCTGATTTAGTCCTGTGACTTGTTCCATTGCCTGACCATCCCCTGCAGCCCCGTGAAAGGCAAGCACAAGTGGGGTTGGCTTTTCCCCTGTGTAGGCAGATGAAACGTGCAAGTCATAAAGCCGTTTCGAGTCGCCCACCTGGAGAGCAGCGTCAGCATCTTTTCGGGGCTGAGAGGCCTGATAGTGCCACAGTGCTTTACGAGCAGCTCTAGCCGAAAGCAATAAACAGGCTCCAAGCACGACGGCAACGCTTAAATGCACCAATTTTCTTTTTTCTTTCATGGGATCAAGAGACGAATGTTTGTAAGTCAGCTTGAAAGTCAATCTATAAACGGGAATTGAGCTGCATTAGAGGAGGTTTGAACAGTGCGAATGGGGCAAGTGCGAATGGGGGGAGTGTGAATGAGACGAGTGTGAATGGGGTGACCTGAACTGCCTGCTCAGATTTGCTGCTTTGCCCCAGATTCTCTAAGATGCAAGGGAATATTCTATTTCTCCTTCTCCGATCGCATTCTCTGAAGCGTCTTCAGATTGCTCTTTTACAAGTTGATGAGACGGATGGGTGATCGCTGCATTAATGGCTGCATCAATATATGCCTGCATTGTTTCTGCCATAACCTGCACATTAGGCTGTTGCAGCATGCTGGAATGTCCGCCGGGAATATCATACGCCTTTACTCCATTTGTCACGCGCTGTTCCCAACCCAAGAGCGGATCGCTAAACAACTCGGAATAGGGCGTGTCATCGATCAACGTGCCTGCAAACGCATCGCTTTTTTGGGTCGCCCGGAAGAGCAAGACTTCGCCCTGATATTGCTTCTGGGGAATGTAATCTTTTCCAGCAAATTGAAACACGGTTCGTGGCGAAAGCGGCTGCAAACATTCGGGTAATTTCATGCCGCGATCGAGACAATGTCTGAGCAGTTTGACCTTCAGGGTATTGCTGGTTTGATTAATTCTAGATTCGACTTCGTAGGCAAGCACATTGCGGCTCTTCTTTGCCAGCGCAAGCATTCCCCGAAGCAGACGTTGCTTTCGATCCAGGTGTTGATGTTTGCCAAATGATTGAGACAAACTGTTGAGCCGCCGACTGGCAATAACCCCCGATCGCTTTGCTGCGGCGACATCGGCTGCATCGATTAGTCCCACCATGCCGATCGTTTGTCCCTGCTGCTGCAACTGCAACGCCATTTCAAACGCTAAAATTCCGCCAACGCATAAGCCACTGAGAAAATACGGACCCTCTGGCTGAATTGCTCGAATCTGCTTCACGTAGTAGGCTGCCATATCCGTAAAGCGGGTATGCAGAACCGAATGCCCTTTGCTGCTATAGGGCTGAATGCCATACACCGGATGCCCTGGTTTGAGGCAATGAGCCAGGTTGCGATAGAGCAGAATTTCTCCATCTCCATCATGAATAAAGAAGATGGGCGGCTCAGATCCACCTTCCCGCAGCAGCACCAGGGAGTTTTGAATTTCCAGCTCTTGGGTAGAACTCAACGAGGCTGCCAGTTGAGCGATCGTCGGAGCCGTCACAAAGGCACTTACGGGAAGCTTTTTACCCAGTTTGGCTTCAATTTGAGTCACCAAGGCAACCGCCAGCAGCGAATCTCCACCGAGTTCAAAGAAATTGTCTTGAACGCTGATGCGTTGAATTCCCAGCATTGCCTGCCACAAATCTGCAAGCTGTTGTTCTACCGCATTGCGCGGGGCAAGAAAGGGACGAGAACCTGCTAGATTTTCTGGTGAGGGCAAAGGTAACGCGCGGCGATCGACTTTCTGATTCGCATTCAGGGGCATCGCCTCAAGCACAATGTAGGCGGCAGGCAGCATATAGTCGGGCAGTTGGGTCGCCAGGAATTCCCGGATTTCGCCAATCACGGCAGTCTGAGGCTGCTCCCCGACTAAACCTGCATCTAGCACGATGTAGGCAACCAGGCTCTTTTCCCCACTGCCCAAATCATGAGCAGCAACCACGCCATCCTTGACACCGGGTAATCGACGCAGCATCGACTCAATATCGCCCAGTTCAATCCGAATTCCGCGCAGTTTGATTTGAAAATCTGCTCGACCCAGAAATTCCAGATTGCCATCGGCTCCAAAGCGTCCTAGATCGCCCGTTCGATAAAACTTGTGTCCATCGATCGCGACAAACTTCTCCTGAGTTAATTCTGCGCGATTTAAATAACCCTGCGTGACGCCTGCACCCCCGACATAAATTTCACCGGGAACGCCGATCGGCACTAAGTTCTGCTGAGCATCATAAAGACGAATCACAACATTGTTAAACGGTTTACCCACCCGACTTTTCGCGATCGTTTGGTCACGGGGTACAGGAAATGTGGCGCAGAGAGAACTCACTTCACTACAGCCATACAAAACGCCGACGCTGGCATTGGCAAAAACTTTTTTTAAGTCTTCTAGCAAATCAGCAGGAACAATATCGCCGCCTGTAAATACATGTTTTACTTTGTGAAATTTCTGGATGTCTAGTCCTTGTTCCTGGATGTAATTCACCAGTCTCCGCATTAAGCTCGGAACCGTATGCAGCATTGTTAATTGTTCCAGCGTTTCAGCGAGCCGGGGAAAATCTAAAATATGTTCCCGTTCTAAAACAACCAGCGTTCCGCCTGTAACGAGCGGCGAGAGCAGTTCAAACAAAGAAATACTAAACGTAAAACGGGCGATCGCAGGGATAACATCCTGCTGATTAAATCCAAGTTTTTCTTGAGTTGCCAGAATGTAGTTGATTAAATTCCGGTGACTTGCCATGACACCTTTGGGTTTTCCAGTCGTGCCAGAGGTGTAAATAATATACGCGGTCTGATCCAGGTCAACCCCGTTCTGAAGAGGGTGTGCCGGAAAAGCGCGAATTGTTTCCTCACTTTGGTCAAAACAAATCACATGAGCTGTCGATTCTGGCAGATGAGGCAACAGGCTGGATTGAGTCAGAATTACTTTCGCCTGCGTATCTTCGAGAATGACTGCAAGCCGTTCTGCCGGATGGGTCGGGTCGAGGGGAACATAAACTCCGCCCGCTTTGAAAATTCCCAGTAAAGCAGTGCCAATCTCTAAACAGGGCTGAATGAAAACCGCAACGCGATCGCCCGCCGCTACGCCTAAATGATTGAGATAATGGGCAAGCTGATTTGCACGTTCGTTCAGAGCGGCATAAGTAAGCGATTGATCCTGAAAACGCAGCGCGATCGCCTCAGGTGTCTCCTGTGCAAAAGACTCGATCGTCCGATACACGGGAACCTGCGGATAATCAGCCGTTGCACCACGCCATTCTACTAAGAGCTGATGCTGTTCGGCAGCGGTCAGCAAGGGAAGCTGTGAGATGGGGCAGGCGGGCGATTGTTGAATTCCAGTCAGGACGGTCTGAAAGTGACCGCACAGACGCTGCACGGTTTCCGGCAAAAACAAGTTTGCGTTATAGAGCCAAATGCCTGCTACACCCTGCTCTGATGGCACAACGACCAAGTGCAGATCTGCATTGTCATTGAATTCGTGACTGTGGTTCTGGAGCCAGGTTATGCCGTGGTCAGGCGTCTCAAACGGACAATCGCCGCTTAAAAAGGTAAGGGCAACCGGGCACTGCGATCGTGCTAAACCTGTCTGCCCTGCCGCAGCATTTTGTTCAAGGATTGCAGAACTCTGCTGCATCAGCGTCTGAGCCGATTGCTCGATCACGATTTGGCTGCAAGTTTGAGAGCTGGCGTTGATGTGAATCGCATCCGCATGGATATCAACCAAATTGACGCCCACCGCGATCGTTTCTTGCTGAGTGTAGCGAGCAAGCAGTACTTTGAACGCAGTCAGGATAAGCGGTTTTTCATCGATTGGCTCTGTTTGATTCTCGGTGACTAGCAATCGATTCCAATCCTCAGAGAAGACAAAGGAATGGTATCCCGGTTGATAACAAGTAGCCGGAGTTTTTGCAAAATCGCTGGGCAGTTGCAAAATTGATACTTCCTCATTGCTCAGTCCGTGGTCATGCGGGTGAGTGGATGAAGAGGCGATCGATGTGCCTTGAGCAGTTGCCGTCGGAGAGCAATTTTGTGCTTCCAAGCCCATTACAGTTTCTGAATCCGGTGCAGGCGTTGCCAATGTCTCGTCGAGGCGATTACTGCTCATAAATCCTTATTTGTAGCTTAAATCACAGGGAATAAATGAAACTGACGTAGATGTAATCTCAATACGGGAATTTCCGTATCTTTTGTAAGATTATTAGCACGCTGTACTGATGAGCGTCTAGCTACCAACCGCAAGTTTACGGAAAGGATACATAGGGTTTTTGGGGGCTATGCCTGAAGCAATTAGCAGAACTCCTTGAAATGAGGCACTTGGTGGAGCCTTCCAGGTTCTACAAATGGCTGTCATTTATTTAGATAAGTATGAATTACCGATGATGCAGTACTACTTAACACGCTCTTTAAGCTCTAGAGGACTGTGGCTCAGTGAGTTCGCGGCCGTATCACGGCTTTTGCAAAATTTCTCCTCACCCTGAACATTTCTCTGCCGTTTGCTCAGTGAATGTATCGATTTTTACATTCTAAAATCTCTGTTTCTTAAAGCGAGCTTGAAGAGTCTTGGGAGGATGCACAAAAGAATGTGGATTCCGCTGATATCTTTGACAAAGTAAAATCCGGATGGAGACTCCGTTTCAAGGAAGATTAAAAAGGAAATGGGCAACTGAACCCAATCGCGCTAATCCCCTCAGAGCTTCCGAACCCTGTGTCAGAAAGTAATAGAATTTAAATCACATTAGTGAGTGACTAAAGTTCCAGCCAACCTGTTTTGAGTAGCCCTCTCCGGGAAAACCACACCTCGCAGTTTAACCTCAACTTCACAGGTTGAGCCTCGGCTATAAAGTTTCCGTGTAACCACTGGTGCTTTAGAGAACCTCTTTCTAAGATTTACACATAGCAAATCAGCCTACGGATAGACGCGAATACGCATTCCCGAATTTTTTGAGATTTCCTGAGATTAAATTGCTTATGGTCTACAAGGAATTCATAAGGACAGAGGGAATCCTTTGAAGTAAAGCTAATTTGGTTTGTCTTTGTCATTAGTTGTCTTTCCCAAACTCTTTACTTCGATTCGTCAATCCCTGTATTTGCAATTGATATCGCTGAATTAGGTTCTTGGCTTCAGGGCAGTAGGGGTCACTGTAGCCAATCCGCTGAGAACAGAGTATAGGGGTAGAAGCCCTGTGTAAGGCAAAGTCTCATTGCTGCCCCGAATGCACCCACGCAGGAAGCAATCGCCCTACTTAGAACCGGAAATTGCCAAATTTTTCAAGGTGTATCTTTACAGAGTTCATTGCCTGAATAAGGCTCGATCGAATCAAGCAGGTTTAGATTGTGCAGATTCAAACCATTGCTGAATAGCCCAAACTCTCTGACAGCCCAAACGAATCATGTAAGTTCACCATTAATCAACAAAATAGAGCAGAAAAAATGAGCCATTTAGTGAAAGTTGATCATGTAACCTATGCCTGCGCGAGCGGAATGATTGAAAAGTGGGCATGGTTTCACATTGAAGTTGAAGGTGGAAAACTGATTACTCGAATTGACGATGTTGATCCCAGTAATCCTAGAAGCAGCATGAAGCTGTGGTGTATTGATTACGGGACGTTTGGGATCGCACTGGTGGAAGGCATCGATCGCGAAGAAAAGTCTCAAGTGACATTATTTGCTGAAAAGCATGGGGATCACAGTATTCAGCACGTTGCCTACGACACCAATAACCTGGACAGCTTCGCCGAGCGGTTACAGCAGTATGGCTGCGAGATCTTAGGCGAACCGATTTCTAAGCGTGATTCCTACGGGTTACTCAAGCAGCTTTTTTGTAAGGGATATTCCCAACTCAGCCCGGTCGAAAATTCTTTTGCAGAATATGTCCAGCGTCCCAAAAGTATGAAAGAAGAGCTTGAAGTCACCTTCTCGCAAAAGGCAGGGAAGGGATTTTATCGCCAAATCGAGGAAGCGATGGCACAGGGACAGCCTGCCATTTTCACAGCCTTCTCGAAAATGCCTGCGGATTGGCAGCCCCCTGCGATCGAGCTACCGAGCGCTGCTCAGAACGTTGAAGCAAATCAAGTAGCAATCCCGGCAACTCGATAAGGTCGATCGCATTTGATCCTGGGAGCGAGGCGAATCAGCGCTCCTTGTCCCAGGATTCCGTTGACGGCAGCGTTATTCTCAAACGGTATTTCTATGAATACACCTCAAAAACGTCGGCGGCTTGAACTAGTGCGAACGATCACCGTTGTAGGGGGACGGGGCACGATGGGACGTTTCTTTGTGGAGCGGCTCACGGCTGCGGGGCACCGGGTTCAGATTTTGGAACAAAATGACTGGCATCGCGCAGAGGCTCTGTTAGACGGAGCAGATTTGGTGTTGCTTTGCGTTCCCTTACAAGCGACGATCGCGGTGATTCAAAAAGTCGTTCCTTATCTGGCTCCAACCACCGTGTTGGCAGATATTACCAGTGTCAAGGCTCCGTTTCTGCAGGCGATGCTAGAGCATCATGCGGGACCAGTAGTGGGGCTGCATCCGATGTTTGGGTTTGGCACTGCCTCGTTTCAGTCTCAAACAATGGTGGTGTGTCCCGGACGGCAACCAGAAGCCCTTCAGTGGTTTTTTGACCTGGTTGAAGCAGAAGCGGGTCGCATTGTAACTTGTACGCCCGAAGAACACGATCGCATGATGATAGTGGTGCAGGCAATTCGACATTTTTCCACGTTCAGTCTGGGCGTGTTTCTGGCAGAGGAAGGCATCGACATTGAAGATAGTCTCGATTTTGCCACTCCCTTATATCGGTCAGTGATTGACAGCATTCGCCGCCTGTTTGCTCAAGACGATTTTTTATCGCTAGAGCTGATGCTGGCTTCTCAGGATTGTGGCGATGCGATTCAGCGATTGGTGAACACTTCCGATCGCCTGTCTAAGCTCGTGGCACAAGGCGATCGCAAGGCACTGAGAACTGAATTTGAAATTGCTCGCCAGTCGTTTCAGCAACCAGAGCTTTACAATTCAGAGGAAGTTCTCAGCCGTTAGCAGTTAAGCACTTGCGTTAAATGAATCCGGCTGACGAACATTTCTGCGGGATACTTCTGCGGGATGTTGTCTCTCAATAAAAAACGAGAATTAACGAATCCGGCAAACTCCGCTATGTTAGAAGATTGCTGAGTCCCGTTTCTGCATGAACACCATTCTGTTCGTTGGCGCGATCGTCATTTTGTTTCTGCTGATTGGCTTCCTGCTGAAGGTGGTGCGGGCTGCCATCACAACGGCGATCGGGATTGTTCTAATTGTGCTGGTGTTGCAGTTTGGTTTTGGAGTGGAGGTTCAAGATGTTTGGGGAGAGGTAAACAACATTTGGGAGAACATCCTGCGACTATTAAGACGCAATTGAGTCAAAGCCGTCGTCTGTCCTCCCAGTTAGGCTGCTTCTCCTGGCTCAGATACGCTAAGCTTCGGTGGCTTCGGCAGTCTCAGCGGCTTCTTCGGTCGTTTCCGCTGCTTCAGCCAATTCCTCGATCGCAGGTTCTTCTTCCTTCACAACAGGCTTCACGGGTTTGGGACCACGCACAAATGCCATGTTGACTGGAGCCGGAGCTTCCCGATCGCCCCGACCACCCTTACCGCGACCTTTGCCGCGCTGCTCACGACCACCGGAGCGATTGTCCCGCCCGCCATTTTCTTGGTCTCCATCTCGATTCGATCGCTCTCCTTTAGGTTTGGGCTGCGGGCGAACCGTTCGGGTCTCAACCGTTTGGGTCTCAACCATTTGGGTCTCAGTTGATTCTCCGCCTTCGGCTGCGGCTGCCTGCCGTTCCGATTTTTTGATTGGACGCTCCACCATCTCTGCCTGCCTCGCCTGTTACAAATTCTTAATCTTTATCATACCCCGTACGGAGAACGGATTGCTCCACAGTTCTTCAAAGGAGGAATCGCACCCGCTCTGACCCGATTTTGAGCCTGGATAGTTTTGAGCCTGATAGCAATTTTTAAGGAGCCAAGATTGCCGAGGAGCTAGGAATGATTAGAACGCAAAAGAACGGCTGAGGCGGCTCAGTGTTAGTGAAGAAAAACCCAGACACTAGACTTCCTATTTGCCAGGACTCAGCACACCGCGAACAGACGATACGGTGTAAGGAGAGTTAAGAGCTGGACAAAGCTGAGAGTATTTCGTGTCGTAGTGTTCAACCTCAAGGTAGTACATATTTTGAGGATGGGGTTTGTAAATAATAAAGTATTCCAGCAAAGAGAAGGTGGCTGCACACTCCAGGGGACCAACCATAAAGTCTTTATGTTGCCAATCTCGGCTCGATTGTGCCCACTGATTTAACTGTTCCGCACTGAGGCAGTAAAGGGCAGCATGAGGATTTTCGCACTCAGCGTATTTAAGGCCATCAATTTCAAAAGTGGATAGCCGATCCCATGCGATCGTCTCTCCAATGGTTAGGTCGATATACCGCTTGGTTCCTTCGTACATCTCATAGCGATTCGGATATAAAATTCCCCGTGGATCAGGGCAATGTTGATTGAAGCGAATGATTTTTTCCAGGAAAGAACTGTCGTGAATGACAATATCATCCTCGATGTATAAGAACCAATCAAAAGACTCAGATCTTCGAGCAATGAGCTTGTCCTGGACACTGTAGGGAACATAATAAGAGTCACAGGTTTGTTGGTCTTCGACGTGGATACGCTGCTGCTGGTATTGCGGCAGAAAATGAATAATGCTTCGTCCTGGTAAAGTTTGCACCAGGATCTCTAGATCGCAATGGGAGAAGCTGTCAAATAGCCCATCTAACGCTTTTCTAAAACGTTCAATTTTTGCAGCTCCCCTTTGACGATCGCATGCTTCTTCAGGAGAAACAATATGAGCGATCCCCACCAGCACTTTAGGACGATAGGCGATAGGCTGCGTATTCTCTTTGAATAAATGTATTATCTTGCCGCGCTGATAAAAGAACATTAGTTTGAGTTTTTGACGCACAGCTCGCCATAGTCGTGCAATTACGGCAACCCCAAACATTAGCCCATGAAATAAGCGACTTTTCAGTGAAGAAGTTTGACGCATCTGCATAGTTAAGAAGGTAGATTTTACTTTGAGGACGTTTGAGAAGGGTATTAATTCGAGAAGGGTATTAAGCTACGCAAAAACTTAGCAAAAACGTAAATTCCAGTAGCTCAATTCATACCATTTCAAGGAGAGTTAAAAAAATGAAAACAGCGTAGATGCTCCTGTGTTTTTTTTGCTCTATTCTTTTTTGCTTTATTCCAATGAATGACAAGTGAACTGAATTATGAGTTAGTATGTGTTGCAGAACACCAAGTAGTGCAAGGCTTTAACTGACACGACAGCAGTGGCAAAGTCTACAGAACCAATGTATTGCAAATGCATTGCGAACAATGTTTTGCAGGCAACAGGTTATTCGAGAAGCGATAAGGCTATTGAAAAATGCCCAAATGAAATCCGGATGAAATTATGAACAACTCTACATTTTCTAGGAACTGATTTAGAGAGGAACTGATTTAGAGAGGAGTAGATGCCCTGGATTGATCCCTCAATTCCCCAATTCTGCAGGGTTTTGAAGCCAGGAAAAAGCTTTGTTCTCCCTGGGTATTGAGGTTTAGGCTATCAACATAACTTCTCAAGCAGGTTCTAAGAGTCTTCCTTGAGACAGAAGCAGAAGCAAGATTGCTGGACAACGATTAGTATTAGTCTTGTCAGATAAAAACAGCGATCGAGCAAGATTGTTGACTGAATCAGCTGCGGCATGATTGAACCAGGCAACGCGAATTGATGAATGGGAGTTAGCAAGAAGCAATGCGATCGATTCGAGAATCAGTCATTGTCATTACCGGGGCATCGAGCGGCATTGGACGTGCGACGGCATTGATGTTTGCCCAGCAGCAAGCCAGGCTCGTTTTAGCCGCTAGACGGGAAGCCGCGCTGCAAGAAGTCGCAGAAACCTGTCAGGCAGCGGGAGCAACGGCGATCGTAGTGCCAACCGACGTGACGCAGGAAGACCAAGTACAAGCTTTAGCGCAAAGAGCGATCGACACCTTTGGGCAAATCGATGTCTGGGTGAACAATGCTGCCGTTTCCCTATTCGCCAAATTCGAAGATGCTCCCGAAGATGCGTTTCGGCGCGTAATCGAAACCAACTTGTTTGGCTATATTTACGGAGCACGGGCGGCAATGAAACAGTTTCGGCAGCAGGGCAGCGGCAATTTGATCAACGTTGCCTCGATCGTGGGATTAGGCGCACAGCCCTACACCAGTGCCTATGTAATCTCGAAGCACGGCATCCGGGCGATGGCAGAATGTCTGCGAATGGAGCTTCACCTTGACAACGCCTCCAATATCCATGTCTGTACGGTTCTGCCTGCGACAATCGACACGCCCATCTTTCAGCAGGCTGCGAACTACACCGGGCGCAAAGTCAAGGCAATGGATCCGGTTTATGCCGCAGATGATGTGGCGGACGCGATCATGGGTCTGGTGAAAAATCCGCAGCGAGAAGTAATCGTCGGCACAGTCGGCTATTTGATGGCACTGCAAAGCACCCTCACCCCTGACCTTTATGAGCGGATGATGGCAGAGCAAGTCGATAAAAACCACCTGACCGATCAGCCCATGATTCCCTCGGAAGGCAATTTGTTTGAGCCAATGCCCGAACACGCGAAGCTCAGCGGCGGCTGGAAACATACTGGAGAACTAAGCGAAATCCTCAGCAATCTGATCCCCAAAACCTGATGCTCAATTTCATGCAGTACGTTGATGTGATTGAGTAAATCAAGGGATATGAATTCTGTAAGGGTCGTTTGCAAACCACCCCTGGCGCAGAACTCCCTATCTGAGAATCCGATTTCCATTCAGCAATGCCGGATGATTAAGGATGATCGCCCCGAAATTTCCATTGGGAAAACATTTGGAAAAAAATCGTCCAACTTCCCCTTGCTCAAATCCTTGCTCAAAAAGTTCTACCCTTTCGCAGACGCAAACTTCTTACGAGATTTGTAGGCTAAGCATTAATTGCGTAACCCGTTAAAACTTGATTTCAGCAGGTTGAAATCAGCCAATACGCTGTCGTGCCGCAATCCACCAGCATTATCTTGAGAAACTAAAATGGCTCGCCACAACAGTCCCCTCTCCAACCTTGAGCAGCCTGCAAGACGGGCAGCATCCCATCCGTGGATTGAAAAACTGGCTCGATTGGGGTTTGCGGCAAAAGGCATTGTGTACTTTGTGGTGGGTTTGCTGGCAGCTCAGGCAGCTTTTGGCACCGGGGGCAAAACGACCGACTCCAGCGGCGCACTGTCTACGATCGTGACCCAACCATTTGGCAAATTTCTGCTGGCACTGGTGACGATCGGGCTAATCGGATATGCGCTCTGGCGACTCGTCCAAACCATTTTTGATCCTGAACACGCAGGCGAACCAACCAAAGCAAAACAAATCGCGCAGCGCATTGGCTACGGATTGAGCGCGCTCACCTACAGTGGTTTGGCATTGACTGCGATCAAGCTGATTATGGGAAATCCCACCAGTGGCGGTGACTCAACCCAGGACTGGACAGCCCGCTTTATGGCGCAACCCTTTGGGCGGTGGTTGGTTGGACTGGCAGGACTGGTCGTAATTGGCGTCGGGCTTGCTTACTTGTATGAGGCATTCATAGCCAAATTTCAGCGTCATTTCAACCTGAACCTGATGAGCGAAAGCGAGCGGCAGTGGACTAAGCGGCTTGGTCAGTTTGGTATCGCAGCGCGGGGGATTGTATTCGGCATCATTGGCTTATTCCTGACGCTGGCGGCTCTACGTCAAAATGCAAACGAAGCGAGAGGATTAGGCGGAGCATTGGCAGCTTTGGCAGCGCAACCCTTCGGACCCTGGCTTTTGGGCATTGTGGCGCTGGGGTTCATTGCCTACAGCATTTACTCGCTGATCGAGGCGCGGTATCGGCAGATTCGTCACCCTTGACTTTGCCGTGAATCTACCGTGAATTTGCGGAGGGCAACCGCACTCCTTAACATTCCTTCATATTTGCTAGATTAGAATCAATCGTCTGATTTGAGAATAGCGACTTGATCGTCTGATTCGAGAACAGTGATTCGAAAAGAGTAAGGGGAAACGTATGGAAACGTCGATCGCATTTCAAGCGCTTGATTCCCGCAATCAAATCGCTCAGTCAAGTCTACCTGCGGGTGGAACCGACCCCAATTGCTTCGACTGGTTTGAGGCATGGCATCCGATTTTCTATATCGAAGATCTGGATAAAACCCAGCCCACGCCGTTTACCCTGCTCGACCTGGATCTGGTGATCTGGTGGGATAGTAAAACCGAATCCTGGTGCGTCTTAGAAGACAAATGCCCCCACCGTCTCGCGCCCCTTTCCGAAGGCAGAATTGCGGACGATGGCTTGCTGGAGTGCCCTTACCACGGTTGGGCATTTACGGCAGAAGGCGCATGCGATCGTATTCCGCAGCAGCCCGCAGGTGGATCGGCAGAAACATCGAAGCGTGCCTGTGTGCGATCGTTTCCAGCAACGGTGCAGCAGGGGTTGCTGTTTGTATATCCGGGCAAAGCGGAAAATGCTGATCGAGTAAAAGTCCCTCTAATTGACGCGATGGCAGAATCGCCCGATGAATGGGTTTGCCTCAACACCTTTCGCGATCTGCCCTATGATGCCCTGACGCTGCTGGAAAACGTACTGGATTCAAGCCATGTGCCGTTTACCCATCATCGATCGGTCGGCAACCGCAGCAATGCTAGTTCGGTTGAACTGGAAGTGGTCGAATCAGGCAAGCAAGGGTTTTCTGGAGTCTGGGAAGAAGGTCCGCGTCGGGGCACGCTGGGACGACAGACGAGCCGTTTTGTTGCTCCCAATTTTATGTGGCATGACCTGACCTCGAAACAGTTTGGGCGCACCATGACGGTGGTTTACGCGACGCCGATTCGCAAAGGGGAATGTCGCGTGTTTGCGCGTTTTCCGTTCAAGTTCTCGTCTAAAATTCCGGCTCTGGCAATTCGACTCACGCCGCGTTGGTATTCTCACATTGGGCAAAACAGCGTACTGGAAGACGACCAGATTTTTCTGCATCATCAGGAACGCTATCTGGAACAAATGGGGGGCGGGGCGAATGTGAGTAAGGCATTCTACTTGCCCACGAAAGCCGATGCCTTTGTATCTGCGCTACGGCAGTGGGTGAATCAGTTTCAGGCTGATCCCTTTCCGGGCGATCGTCTCACGCCACCCCTTTCAAAAGAAATTCTGCTCGATCGCTATCATTCTCATACCCAGCACTGCCAGAGCTGCCGAACTGCCCTCAGCAGGATTGAGCAAATCCAGACGGTAATCCTGTTTCTAGGAGCGATTGTTTGGCTGGGAACGCCTTTGCTTGCAGTTCTGCTGAATCAATCGGCAGCAATTCCGGTAGCAGTTTCTGTTGGCGTGGGCGGATTGGTGGGTCTGGGTTGGCTGGGCTTAAACCGACTGAAGCGGCAATTTTACGAAGGACGTGCGATTCCGCTCCGTAATTTGCCGGAGAAGCGGTCTGCTAAGGTGAAGGGATGATCCCTCCAGAAAAATACGCCTGAAACCCATGACTTCTGACCTTTCTGCCATTGCGGTTCTACTGCCTCAACCTTTGCTCGATCGCCTGGAAACTCTGCGGCAGTCGCGTAACCTGGCATCGATCCAAGAGGCAGTGCTGATCGCGCTTTCAGACTACTTTGCGAGTCAATCTAATGCCTCAAAACCATCACTAAAAGAAAATTCCAGCCCGATCGAAGCGCGGCTTGCCCGCACAGAGGCACTACTGACCCTATTGAGCGATCGCCTGAACCGTCTGGAAGGTCATTCGCTGCCCCGCCCCCCGATCGCCGACATCTCAGACGACATCGAAGATGAACCGGACGAAGTGCTGCAAAGCTTTCTGGAGCCAGAACGCCAATTCTCTTTTCCAGAAACTGCGAAGCAACCGCCAGAGGGTCGATCGACTTCTCATTATCCGGTTGGGGGAACGGCTCAGGATGCCGAAGTGGTTTCGTTTGGGCAAAATTTGGGCTGGGTGATTCAGCCAAACGGCAAAGTGCAGCCGCTCGCCTACGAAGAGATCGAAGAGGAACCCGACGAGATTCTGTACGATTTTCTCGATCAGTAAGGCAGGTACGATCAGAAAACAGGCACGACCAGCTTCGTCAGAACGAAAATCAGAATGAAAACCGGTTAGCCCAAGAAAGTTGAACGGATTGACACCTCTGAGCGATCGCTTCAATTCACCCAGTTAATTCACCCAGTGACCACTATCTACCCAAAATGCGATCGATATCGCTAGACCCACCGGATCGGGGAGCCACGCGTAGGGAGTTCCCATCTCTCGACAAACCCTCGTAGGCGAGTGGCTGGGTCAAGGTGAGTTTAGCGTCACCCGTGGAGACTAGACTGTCTGCGGGACGCTCGGTCATTAACTGCTGCATCGCGATCCTGCGATCGGGCATCGACGGCTGGTCGGGGTTAGGCTCTGCACCGGGGATACGCTCTAACACTGTCATTGCCCTGAGGCACCCTTCTGGCTCAAAGCCTGCCTGCGTCGCGTAGAGATAGCCGGCTTCATCGGCTTCAAATTCCTGCTGCCGAGCTGCGGCATCTAGCTTTTCATCCAGTTGAGCGATTTGGTTGTTATAGTCTTCCATCATCTCCTCGGTAGTGTCTTCAGGGCCGTCGATCGCTGCTCCTGCAACAGTACCCAACACGCTACCGCCGATCGCCCCTACCGGACCAAGGATGCCCAAAAAGCCGCCTAAGGTTCCTAAAACACTTCCTGCTGTCGCCGCATTTCTGGCTTGGTCTGCCATTTCCTGGCTTTGGGCTACGGCCTGCTGGCTAAGCTGTTCTGCCAGTTGCGCTTGCTGTTCTGCTCGTTGCTCCTCACCCAGGGCAAGGTGGCGTTTGACGTTATGCCCCATCTCTCGCCCCACAATGCAAGCGATCGCCGAAGAATCTCCTGCGAGTTGGTCTAACAAACCCCGATGCACTGCAACCAGATTGGGTTGAGCGGCAAAGGCATAGTTGTCGTAGGTAGGCACGATCTCGACTCTCCAGGGACTGGCATCTAATCCATTTGCCCGCGCAATGCGTTCTACCACTCGATAAAGCACATACATATCGCTAGGTAGCTCCTGCTGAGCGCGATCGTACAGAGTGCTTCCCGCTTGGGGCACGGGTGACAATTGCGCTGGGGGGCTAGACGAGGGCTGCACTTGCGGCGTGGGTGTTGATAACTGTGCCTGAGCGATCGGAGCGGTCACTGTCAAGCCAAGCCCACACAGGGATGAAAGCACTACCCATTTCCGGGTGAGACGTGCGAGTGTAATCATGTCAATCCTTCCAATTGAGCTGATGTTCTATTCGATAATGTTCTATTAGATAACAGTGCTAGCCGTAAGCACCCATATTTTTGAAGCTAAATAATGCCCTGAGAAATGATGCCCTTAGCAAGTCTAGCCCAGTCTACTGATGCCAGTCATCGTGTGCCAGTCATCGTTCGAAAAGACTTCACAGATTGAGATTTGGCAGGTTGAGATTTGCAGGTTGAGATTCGCAGATTGAGATTTACAGATTGATAGAGGAGGGCCTGCGGGAAGACCGAGGGGAGATAGCCATTACTCTAATTAGCGATCGGGGAAAATCGGGGAAGTTTTTAACTCTGCTTGACCGCTTTTGCATTCCCCTTGAGGATTGATTAAAGGTTAGACAAAAAATAGCAAATGTCTGGCATTGCCTCCGTTATATCCCCTTCTGGCACCCGGTTGTGGGGGACTTTAAAACGCAGCCCCATTTCTTATCAGCGATAATAGTCTCAGTGGATAAAAAGGTGAACATGGCAGGATTGGCAGACGTGCGATCGATCAATGCGCTGATTGTGGGCGCAAATCGCGGCATCGGGTTGGGATTCGTGCAAAAGCTGCTTCAGGATGAACGGGTCGATTACCCCGCCGGGGGAACTGCTTCGCATCGCATTTTTGCCGCCCATCGCGAACCTGCTACGCCGGAACTCAGTCAGCTCGCTCAGCAATTTCCGGGTCGTCTGACGCTTGTTGCAATGGATATTACCGACGAAGAACAGATTGCCGCAGCCGTTCAGCAAATCCGATCGCAGGTGAATCAACTACATTTCGTCATTTATTGCGTCGGACTTTTACACGATGACGAGATTCAGCCTGAAAAAGGACTTCAGCAAATTAAAGCAGAACCGATGCTGCGCTATTTTCAGGTCAATAGTATCGGGGCAATTTTGCTGGCAAAACATCTGTTGCCGCTTTTGAAGCATAGCGAAACCAGCATCTTCGCCAGTATCTCTGCTAAGGTTGGCAGCATCGGCGACAATCAACTCGGTGGCTGGTATGGCTATCGAGCTTCTAAGGCGGCACTGAATATGCTGATGAAAACGGCAGCGATCGAATATAGCCGCAAAAGTCCGAAGACGATCGTGGTCATGCTGCATCCGGGCACAACCGACACACAGCTCTCGAAACCCTTTCAGCGCAATGTGCCGCCTGAGAAACTGTTTAGCGTCGATCGCACAGTGAGCCAGCTTCTCAGCGTGATCAGCACCTTGCAGCCCGAACATAGCGGTCAGTTTTTTTCCTGGGACGGCAGCCCGTTGCCCTGGTAATCGATTTTGGCTCTCACTTGCCTGTTTAGCTCGCCTGGCTCAGTTCGCCCGTATTGAGCTGTTCCTGAAGCTTTTGCACCTGGGAAACCCGTCCGGCGATCGTGACCTGCTGGGGCTGAACGCGCACATACACCTTGCTCGATAGCCATTGACGCACCACTTTTTGAAACACAAACACTTCGTCGTCAATCTGCTCAACCTGCTGATAGCCCAACCCGGTCAGCCCTCTGTTCACCTGATTCAGAAGCGTCTGTTCATCATCAGCGGCGATCGGGCGAATCACGGTTCGGTTAAAGTAAGAGCCGATCGCCCCCACAATCACGCCGCCCACGATCGCAATCTGCTGCGGAATGCCGCTTTCCCGGCTGAGCTGAAACACAACCGAGCTGCCGATCGACAAAATCACGGCTGTATAAATGAAATAAACCAAGAAAGTTCCTGCCCCACCAAGACCAACACGCATAGATCGAATTCCTATCGCTGCTAAAATTCAGGCTTTTTCAAACTTGCTTCGATCGTCCCGCTTTCCCTTTCCGCTGCCATCCGTCCTTCTGCTCATCCTCATATCAATTCGGGCGGTGTCCATTTGAAATTCTAAATGACTTCCCTACACCCGCTCCACCCCGACCGCCGTTCCGCCTCCTGTTCCATGACAAATTGATGCAATGCCGAATTGTTGATTGCGTTCCTGTAGCGCGTTTAATAGCGTCACCACGATTCTGGCTCCTGATGCACCGATCGGATGTCCTAAAGCGATCGCTCCGCCGTTCACGTTGAGCTGTTCAGGAGAAATTTTTAATAGATGGTGAAACAGTAAACTGCTGACTGCAAAGGCTTCATTATTTTCAAATAAATCAATGTCCGCGATCGTCATATTGATTTGATCCAGCAGCTTCTTTACTGCCCAGACTGAAACTTCGGGAAATCGCCAGGACTCGCCTCCGGCCATTGTGCCACCCAGCACTCTAGCGATCGGTTTTAGCCCGTAGCGATCGATCGCAGATGGGCTAGCAAGCAGCAACACCGCCGCACCGTCTGTAAGCTGACTGCTATTTCCGGCAGTGAGTACCCCTGCTGGCTGAAAGGCAGGACGCAGCCGTGCCAAACTTTCCAGCGTTGTATCAGGACGAATGCCCTCATCTTGATCGATCGTCTGGAGGATCTGCTTGCTCTGTACTGTAACCGGGGCAATTTCTCGCTGAAAAGTGCCTCGCGCCTGAGCCGCTACCGCTCGCTGATGAGAGTGAAACGCAACCTCGTCGAGTGCCGCACGGCTAAATCCATAGAATGCGGTCAATCGTTCTGCCTGTTCGCCCATGCCTTCTCCTCGCGTGGCATCAGTCAGTCCGTCGAGCAGCAAAATATCAGACAGCGATTCTGGCGCACCCAGCAAGGTTTTATAGCCCCAGCGAGCGCGATGCGACAGGAAAAAACCTGCTTGAGACATCGACTCAATGCCTCCTGCCAGCACCAGATCTGCCTGACCCGTTTGAATCATCATCGTGGCGTTGAGCAAACTCATCATGCCAGAGGAACACACCATGTCGATCGCATACCCATTGACTTCCGGGGGAATGCCCGCTTTGAGAGCCGCCTGCCGGGGAATATGCTGTCCGTGTCCTGCCCGCAGCACGTTGCCCAAGATGTAGCAATCGATCGCCTCCACTGGAACATTAGCTTGGGTCAGCACTGCCTGAATTGCCTGCGCTCCCAGTTCTGCCGGAGAAAGGCTAGAAAGACTGCCGCCAAAGCGTCCGAGGGGGGTGCGGGTAGCGGCGATGAGGTAGGTATTGGAAGGCATGGTGGGGAGGAGATTTAGGGGGCAATAATGTTTAAGGGCGAGGGGTCAGGGTTTCAGAAGGGGAAACGGTTTGGGGTGAGGAAGGGTCGAGCACAGGATGGGATAATCGGTATCGATCGCGCATGACTCGCCGCATAATTTTTTGAGAAGCGGTGCGGGGGAGAGCATCGACGATGACAACATCATGAATTTTGAATAGCGGATTGAGCTGTTGGCGCAGGGTGGCTTGCAGCAGGGATTTTAGGTCAATCGCACTCAGGGTAACTCCGGGCGCGACTACGGCGTAAATCACAAGCTGGCAGGGCCCGCCATCGGCAGGGGCTACGGCGATCGCGGCAACTTCAGCAACGGCTTCGGGTTGAGTCAAAACCCGCTCGATTTCGGCAGAGCTAACTTTGATACCGCCTAAGTTCATGGTATCGTCGCTGCGACCGTGGGCGCGATAATAGCCGTTTGAAAGCCGCTCAATGCGATCGCCGTGCCGTCTTAAAGGAACATCCATTCCGGGAACGGTGGGGATATCGGCAAAGTAAACTTGATGATGATCTTTATTTAATAGCTCGGTGGATAATCCGATCGACGGTGGAATAATAAATGCTTCACCCTGTGAAGATGGACTATCGCATTCATCCAGAATAACAAAATCTAAGCCAAGTGCAGGTGTGG
This sequence comes from Leptolyngbya sp. ST-U4, assembly GCF_039962215.1. NCBI lineage: Bacteria > Bacillati > Cyanobacteriota > Cyanophyceae > Leptolyngbyales > Leptolyngbyaceae > Leptolyngbya > Leptolyngbya sp. ST-U4. The sequence goes on along the minus strand of NZ_JAMPKZ010000001.1, from coordinate 187,331 downwards.
TGAAGGTTGCGGGAATACAGGGCTGAATGACAGTTCCAGTGATGTAGCCGCCGCCAATCTCCGTGCCGCCGCAGTATTCGACGATCGGTTTATAGCCAGCCAGCGACATCAGATACAGCATATCGTCGGGATTGGAGCATTCTCCGGTTGAACTAAAGGTTTTGATTGCGCTCCAGTCTAAGCCTGCCATGCAGTTTGTGGTTTTCCAGGCGTTCACCAAACTGGGAACGGTTCCCAGCATCGTCACGCCTGCCGCCTGAATAAACTGTCCGTAAGCTCGTGTAGTAGGTGCGCCATCGTAAAGGGCGATCGTCGCTCGGTTAATCAGGGTGGCATAAATGAGCCACGGTCCCATCATCCAGCCCAAATTGGTAGACCAGGCAACCCCATCGCCGGGATGAATATCGTGATGCAAATGTCCGTCTACCGCGCACTTGATCGGAGTTGTGTGCGTCCAGGCAATGGCTTTCGGTTCTCCGGTCGTTCCCGAAGAGAAAAGAATATTCGTGGGGGCAGAGGGCGAAACGGCGATCGCCTCAAATTTTCCATCGCGGCTGATAAATTGCGCCCAGTTCAAATCGTCTGGACGCATTGTTAAAAAACATTCGCGACGACACAAAACGATCGCCCTGGGTGCATCCGCCTCCATGACCTTGGCGTAGAGGGGCAGCCGTTTGCCGCCGCGCAGCACTTCATCCTGAGTAAAAATCGCTTTTGCTTTGGCGATTCGTAGCCGGGCTGCAATTTCAGCCGGGGCAAAGCTATCGGCGATCGAGACCACAACGCATCCGGCTTTAATAATTCCCAGATAAATTGCGACCGACTCTGCGGTCATGGGCAAAGCGACGGCGATCGGATCTCCGGGCTTAAATCCAGCATTCACCAGACCATTCGCCACTTGATTACTGGTCGTATTCAGTTTGCCGTAAGTCCAAATGTGTCGCCATTCCTCCTCTTCAGATTGAAAAACGATCGCAATTTGATTCTCAGATGCTTGAAAACAGCTTTCAGCAATATTCAGCCGCGCATCAGCGAACCATTCAGGATGTTCTATCTGCGCTAGATTTGCAATTTGCTCATAGGGCTTCTGAAACCGGATGTTGAGCCGTTGAATCATTCGTTCCCAGAACTGCGATCGATTCTGGCTACTCCACTGATGTAAATCAGCATAGGAATTAATTCCCAGTTCATGCATCAGAGCCGTAAGGTTTGCAGACTCAATTTCAGTCTGAGAGGGTATCCAGGCAGGTGCAAAATCACGGTCGGCAAAAATTGTTTGATACAGCAGTCGATGCAGCGCAAAGGGCAGATTTGACGTGAGGACATCCTGGGTAAGCCGCTGCCAGCAGTCTACCGGGGAAAGGTCTGCAAACTCGTTTCGCAGCCGAGCCAGGATTTGTGCCGCCGCCGTTTTGTCAATGCCGCAGTCAATCAGCTGCTCAAGCGACAGATTCATTGCCGATCTGCTCCTGTCGTTTGCAGCAAACAATCCAGTTGATCTGGCTGATGCCGATCGCGATCGAGTCCTTCCCAGAAGACAGCAATTGCTTCTAGAATTTCTGCGCCACCCTGCAAAAATTTAGCGCGATCGAAATTGGGCTGGAAATAAACTTCTTCCAGTTCTTCGAGCGTGTGTCCGGCATGTTGTCCTTCGACGCGATTGTGCCAGGTAAAGAAAGCAAGCCGAAGCTGCGAATGGCGACTTTGTTTGATGCGAGAAAGCCCGTCTTCGAGTTCCTGCCAGAATCCGGCAGCTGCCCAGTTTTCTACCGCAAAGCTGGCTCCTTCGGCAAGGTTGGGGTCATCGCTGCCATAGAGCCGAATCAGCTCATCGCAAAAATGCAGCGTCGAAGGGCTACCGTGCTTGCGTTTGCCGATGTCTTCAAAGGTAAGTCCAACGCCCGCAGCTACATCAGTGAGCCACTCGAAATGAGCAGCCTTAAAGCGACAAATTCCCCCGTCTACGGTTCCCTCAATGCTGACCAATTCTGGATCGCCCTGCCGATCTTTTTCTTCGTCGCTTAAGTCAGAAGCGGTCACTTTTGCATCGAGTTTGCGATAAATCACGCCCAATTCATTCAAGAGAATTTCTCGGCTCGATCGCGACTGTTGCAGGGTTTGAGCATTGATAATTTTTTGCAGCGCAGCAATTAAAAACTGATTTGAAAAAACAGAGAACTGCTGAATAAAATTCTTTAATTCTGCATCGGTCGCTTCACCTCGTTGAAACCAGCGCGTATAGGGATTGTTCAGGATAATCCGATGATGCAGCATTCGATCGACTTTCACGAGAAACTGCTGAAAATCCTCAACTTGTGCGGCAGACAGTTCTCCTTGCTGAAGACGGGTTTGAATGCGATCGGAGATCGTCAGCGAATTGGGTTTAGATATGGTGGAGGTCATATTAACGTCCTTTCCAAGCTGATGTTGAATGATTCTTTATCTGTAAAATTTTGAGAGAAGAATTGAATTTTGTAGGATCGATTAGGCGAAGCCGTAACAGATTCAATTTTGTGAGTTTCAGTCAGAATGATGCGCTACGCTGCGCAAATGCATCCTACGCATTCACCCAGCTATAGAAATAGTTTTGATCTTCTAATTGGGCAGCAACCTCGGTTAGCCGCAGCGGACGAAACGTATCAATCATCACGGCATATTCATTCGTTTCTTGTTTACCGATCGATCCTTCATACGTGCCCGGATGGGGACCGTGGGGAATGCCGCCCGGATGCAGCGTCAGCGAGCCGCGATCGATACCTTTGCGCGAAATAAAATTGCCCTCGACATAGTACAGCACTTCGTCAGAATCAACGTTGGAGTGATTGTAGGGGGCAGGAATGGCAAGCGGGTGATAGTCTACCAGACGCGGCACAAACGAGCAGATGACAAATCCAGGCGCGGCAAAGGTTTGATGCACAGGCGGCGGCTGATGGATGCGTCCGGTAATCGGTTCAAAGTCGGCGATGTTGAGCGCGTAGGGATACAAATGACCGTCCCAGCCCACCACGTCGATCGGGTGACGGTGATACAAATAGCGGGTGAGGTGTCCTCTGGCTTTGACCCGCACTTCAAATTCGCCTTCGTTATCGTGGACGATCAGCGTCTCCGGCGGACGAATATCGCGTTCGCTATAGGGAGCGTGTTCAAGAAACTGGCCGTAGCGGTTGAGGTAGCGATGCGGTGGCTCCAGGTGTCCATAGGTTTCAATCACCAGCATCCGCTGTTCCACGTCCCTATCCGGCAAAATCCGCCACAGTACGCCGCTCGGAATCACCAGATAATCGCCCGATCGATACGGCAAAGAGCCAAACTGACTTTCTAAAACACCTGTGCCGTCATGGATAAAAATTACCTCATCCCCATGAGCAAACCGATACCAGTAAGCCATCGGCGCGGTTGGACGGGCGATCGAAATTGCGATGTCCTGATTGCCCATTAAAGGCAGGCGTGACTCGATCGCATCTCCCCCGGCAGATAAGTCGATCGTTCGCAAATGATGGTGATGCAGGGCTTCCGACTGATAGGAAACCTCAATAGACCGCTGCTCCAGAACTTTGTAAACCTGCGTGGGTGGATAGCGGTGATACAGCAAAGACTGAATGCCAGAGAAACCCTGTGTGCTGATCAGCTCCTCATGGTACAGCGACCCATCCGGCTGGTGAAACTGGGTGTGGCGTTTGTGCGGAATTTGTCCGAGCTTGTAGTAATAGGTCATGGTGTAGACTGCCTCCGCCGCTTGCTGATTTGCCGCTGTAAAGCCCTAGGTAAAGCCCTAGCTCTATAAATTTCCTCTCAATGCCTGCTCTCGCTCGATCGCCTCAAACAGAGATTTGAAATTGCCTTCGCCAAATCCCCGTGCTTTGCGCCGCTGGATAATTTCAAAAAACAGCGTCGGACGGTCTTGCAGCGTTTGGGTGAAAATTTGCAGCAAATAGCCTTCTCGATCGCGATCGACTAATATCCCTAACTGTGCCAGTTCATCGATCGGTTCATTAATTTTGCCCACGCGCTGTTCCAGGTTGTCGTAATAAGTTGCGGGAACCTGCAAAAACTCTACGCCTGACTTTTGAAGCTGGCTCACCGTCTCGATAATGTCGTCCGTAGCGAGGGCAATATGCTGAATTCCTGCCCCCTGATTGAACTCCAGAAATTCTTCGATCTGCGACTTGCGTTTGCCGTTGGCAGGCTCATTGATTGGAAACTTAATCGTGCCTGTGCTGTCCTGCATCACGCTCGATGTTAATGCCGAATACTCGGTCGAGATTGCCTGATCATCGAAGTGAACCAGCATCTCAAAGCCCATTGTTTTCGCAAAGAACTGCACCCACTGCTCAAGCTGCCCCAGTTCCACGTTGCCTACAATATGATCGATCGCCTTTAAGCCTGCCCCCGATCGGTTGAACTGCATGGACTCACAGGGTGCAAATCCAGGTGCAAATCCGCCTGCATAGTCGCTGCGATCAACAAACTTGATCAGGATATCCCCGTAGGCATGAATTGCAGCATAGCGAAAGACTCCGTAACTATCTTCTGCTTCTGTTGGCTCGATCGCCCCGATCGCTCCCCGTGAGGTTGTGATGTCATATGCCGCTGCCGCATCTAAAACTTCCAGCCCAATCACAGCAGCATGATCGCCGTGCCGCATTACGCCCTGAGAAACCACATGACCAGCCTTTAAGCCACTGCTCAAAATAAACCGAATGGTGCCCTGCTCCATGACATAGGAAGCAACTTCCCGGCTGCCAGTCTCCAGCCCGCGATAGGCAGTATTTACAAACCCAAACCTGCTGGAATAAAAACGTGCCGCTTGCTTAGCGTTCCCCACGTAAAATTCCAGATGATCAAATCGCTGAATGGAAGGGCTGCTCATGGGAATACTCCTGTTACTTCTACGACTACCCTGAATTGAAAACTATCTTGAATTGCAAACTAATCTTTAGAGCAACAAAATCCGATTTCAGAATTTGTAAGTTCGTCTATACTCCTGCCTGAACTATATGTATCTAAACTATATGTACCTAATGTACCTAAACTAGGTGTACCTGAGCTGTATGGGCCTAAACCGAAAATTTAGCAGAATGAATCAAAGTAATTAAAGTAGAAGCTCTAGATTAATAGGATGAAAACCAATAACCTAGATGAGAAATTAAAATTTGAGAACTGAGGCAGCTCTAGAACAATTCAAATCATAAATTCGCCTCGTGGTTTAGCAACAGCGAATTGATAAAACTAGCTGAAAGTCTATTGTATTATTTCTAATATTAGAAATAAAATTTTTCTAGAAATATTCTCAAGCAGTCTCTTTTTGTGAACGATTTTAGTAATCAATCTCAGCCAGCAATTTCAGCTATCCGTAGATGCTCGATCGGTAATCAAAAACTAGTCGTTCATAACACTCCTGTCTCTATTTTGGCAACAAGGGGGGCTGGCTTAACCTCCTTCCCCAGGGGGATCACAGATGCACCCAAAGAGCGATTAACTATAGATGAACAATATCATCAGATGAATCTCGTAATCGATTCTAGTGATCGTCTGATTGATTCGATCGCTTTATGAAAATTGCAATTCATCCCTGAACATAAGCAAAATCAATAATGCTGGCATCGCTGAAAACATTGGTGAGCGCGATCGTTGATTATGCTGGGCTTTTTCCGCCAGCGAAACTTGATCTGCGATCGTCAATGCAACGCTACGCTCAAAGTGCTGCTACCCCCGATCGCTGGATGCTGTCTCGTTTTGTGCTGCCTGCTGCCCGCCTGGAAGAACTTTATGCGATCGTTCCCGAATTGCCCCTATCCCAGTGGTCGCTCAGCCTGGTGGTCAAGAATCTCGAAGAAGTGGAGCAGGCTTTTGCGCTGCAAACCGATCGGCTCACCCTAAAAAACGCTTCCCCTTCCGTCAAAATTGCCGCCCTCGAATTCACTCCGCGATCGCCCAGCGAAATTTCTGCCCTGATCAATCAACTGCCGCCAGACCTCGACGCATTTTTTGAGATTCCGCTTGATTCGTCTTTCACAGACTCGATCGCTGTTCTGCAAGGAACTGCTGCATCCGCTAAAGTTCGCACTGGAGGCCTGACAGAAGCCGCTTTTCCGATCAGTAAACAGCTTGCCGGGTGGATTTGTGCCTGTGCCCAAGCCAACGTTCCTTTCAAAGCGACGGCGGGACTGCATCATCCTTTTCCTGGCACGTACCGTCTAACCTACGAACCCGATAGCCCGACTGCCCGAATGCACGGATTTGTGAATGTCGCAGTTGCCGCTGCCTTTGCCTACAGCCAGGCGATCGATCAAGAGGAGGTCATTCAACTATTAGAAATCAATTCCTTTTCAGATGCTCTTTCAGACACTCTTCAATTTGAAAATGATAAATTGATTTGGAACAATGATCGAGAGAAACGTCAGCTTGATTTAAGCGAAATTCAAAAGTCAAGACAACGCTTCTTCCGTTCCTTTGGTTCCTGCTCATTCCAAGAACCGATCAACGACTTGAAAAAGCTAAATTTAATCATCTCCTAACTTCTCTTTTGTTACCTAACTTTCTACCCATCTTCCTCACAAATTCTCCCCAAGCAATCACAGCAAAGAAGCTCTTAATCGATTTCAGCTCTCAATTCATTCCGGCTCTCAATTCCCTCTAAAATAAACAGTCGAATTTACTTCTTATTCCCCATCTCTCCATTTCTACCTTCGATCGCTATGACCTTCTCATTGAAACAAACTCACTTAAACGAAACTCACGATCCGTCCTTAAAAAGCTGGGTTGAATCTGCCAATTCCTCAGACAGCGACTTTCCGATTCAAAACTTACCGTTTGGCGTGTTTCATAAAGGTGGAAATGGAGAATCTGCCCGAATTGGAATTGCGATCGGCGATCGAATTTTAGACCTCACAAATTGTATTAAGCTGGGGCTGTTTGATCATTTACCGGAACCGCTTAAAGATGCCTGTACTGCAACTCGATTGAATTCGCTCATGGCATTAGGTTCCGAGCCTGTTTCGCTGCTGCGATCGGCTGTCAGTCAACTGCTGCGCCTTGATGCTGAGCAATTTCCGCCAGAAGCCGATGTTTTGGTAGCAATGACCGATGCCGAACTGCGGCTGCCTGCGGAAATTGGCGACTATACCGACTTTTACGCCTCGATTTTCCATGCGACCAACGTGGGCAAGCTGTTTCGTCCCGATAATCCGCTGCTGCCCAACTATAAATATGTGCCGATCGCCTATCATGGTCGAGCGTCTTCGATCGTGCCGAGTGGAATGTCAATTCGTCGTCCTCAGGGTCAGCGAAAACCGCCGGATGCGTCTATCCCAGAATTTGCCCCTGCGCGAATGCTGGACTATGAACTAGAAGTCGGCTGTTTTGTGGGAACCGGAAATGCGATCGGGCAGCCGATTGCGATCGATCAGGCAGAACAACACATTTTTGGACTCTGCTTAGTGAACGACTGGTCAGCGCGAGACCTGCAAGCTTGGGAATATCAGCCGCTTGGCCCCTTTCTTGCCAAAAACTTTGCCACCACAATTTCCCCCTGGATTGTGACGCTCGAAGCCCTTGCCCCGTTTCGTTGTCCTGCGTTTCAGCGATCGAACGACGACCCCCAGCCCTTGCCCTATTTGCACTCAGAAACCGACCAGCGATCGGGCGGCTTTGAAATCACGCTCGAAGTCTGGCTCCGCACCGAGCAAATGCAATCAGACGGTGTTGCTCCGGTTCGCCTCAGCCAGGGATCGTTTAGCCAGATGTACTGGACGATCGCCCAAATGCTGACCCATCACGCTAGCAACGGCTGCAATTTGCGATCGGGAGATTTGCTGGCAAGCGGAACCGTTTCCAATGCCAATCCGGGTTCTCAGGGCTGTTTACTGGAGCTAACCCAGCGCGGCACCCAGTTAATTACACTCCCTGCCGGAGAAACCCGCGCTTTTCTGGCAGACGGAGACGAAATTATCCTGCGCGGATTTTGTCAGCGGGAAGGTTACACCAGAATTGGCTTTGGTGAATGTCGGGCGATCGTTCAGCCCTCTGCTTGATCTGAATCCGTCTTTTCTGGGGCAGCCAGTTGTTTTTCTAAGCTAAGCAGTTCTTGCTTGCGATCAATTCCCCAGCGATAGCCGCTCAAACCGCCGCCTTTCTGGATCACCCGATGACAGGGAATCACCAGCGCGATCGGATTGCTGGCACAAGCTCGCGCCACTGCCCGGACGGATTTAGGCTGTCCGATTTGCTGGGCAATATCGCTGTAGCTGGCGGTCGTTCCGAGGGGAATGGCTCTCAGTGCCTCCCATACTCGGATTTGAAAGGCAGTCGCCTGAACATCGATCGGCAAGGCAGGCAAAGCTTGAACCCCGCCCAGATAATCCAGCAAATGCTGCACCCACTGCTGAAGCTCAGGATCGTCGGGCTGGAGCTGAGCCGCTTTAAATTCCTGCTGGAGTTCCTGTTCCAGTTCCAGCGCAGTTTCACCCAGCCGCACACTGCAAAGTCCCTGCTGCGTTGCCGCCACTAGCAGCCAGCCAAAGGACGGTTGCTTCGTAGTTCCCCAAGGGGGTAATTGCATGATGGCATAGCGAATCTGTTTCCCCTCGCCAGCGCGTTGATAAGTTGCAGGAGTCATGCCGAGCTGTTTGGGGGCTTTTTCGTACAGGCGGCTACTTGCGCCATATCCGGTTTCATAAAGGGCATCGGCGATCGTTTCTCCCTGGCGAAGGTGCTGTTTTAATCGTTCTATCCGCAGCGCATCCGCATATTGAAACGGAGTGACGCCAACGATTTGCTTGAAAGTGCGTTGTAAGTGAGTTGGACTCATGGCGGTCGTGTGACCTAATTCTGCAAGGGTGGGAATGGAGTCAACCTGAGTTTCGAGATAGCGGCAGACGGCTAAAACTTTTGCCACATTCGCATCGGGAGCAATCGCTTCCTGAGGAACACAGCGTTTACAGGGTCGATAACCTGCTGCTTCTGCCGCTGCTGCCGAGTCAAAAAAGCAGACCCGATCGCGCTGAGGCTTCCGGCTGGAACAGGTCGGACGACAGTAAATTCCGGTGGAGCTGACTCCATAAAAAACAAGCCCTTCAAACGCCGGATCTCGCTGCAAAACTGCCTGCCAAAGGATTTCTTCTGAGAGAATCGATCGCTGCATCATTGCTCAATGTTTAACTACAGCCTTGTTCAGGCGATTGAAGTACAAGAAATGGGGTTCAGGGGCTGTGCCCCTGCGTGGGGGCGAAGCCCCCACACCCCCCGTACCTTACAGGAGTGAAAAACGTTGTAATGTTTAACTGAAGATGAACAGTCTGACTCAAGCCGAGCGCTGTCGCCTGAGCTGAAATCGACCGTCGATGGCAATCAGTCCCAGGAAAATTAGCCCCATTCCGATCACCTCTGTCCATTGCACCTGTTCTTTTAAGACTAAAACACCTAAAACTAACGCACTAATCGGAATCAAAAACGTCACCAGCAATAAATTTGTTGCTCCAGCGGTTGCAAGCAGTTGAAAGTAAATCAAGTAAGCCAGTGCCGTACTCAATAGCGACAATCCCAGAATCGAGAATACGGCGATCGAATCCGGAGCGAGTGTCCAGGGGCGATCGATGATCAGAACCAGAGGCAGCATCATCACGCTTGTGCCAATTAGCATTCCAGCGGCAGCAACCGGAGGGGAAAGCGATCGAAACCGCTTGCCGTAAATACCTGCCAATCCGTAGGAGCAAGCCGCCCCCAAAATGGCCAACTGAGCAAGATTGGTCAAATTAAACTGAGACAATGCCTGAGGACTCATCAAGACAACCACACCCCCCAAGCCTAGAACCGTTCCAGCAAAGCGATCGGGGGTTAATCGTTCGTCTTGAGTCAGCCAATGAGCCAGAATCACGGCAAAAATCGGAGTGGTAGCGTTCAAAATGGCGGCCAAGCTGCTGTTAATCTGCGTTTGTCCCCAAGCGATCAGGCTAAAAGGAATCAAATTATTCAACGCGCCCATCACCAAAAATTCCTGCCACTGTTGCAGGGAGTGGAGCAGGGGTTGACCTGATATCCAGACCCAAAAAGTGAGTACGATCGCAGCCAAGCTGACCCGACTAAAGACGATCGTGAAAGGAGGCAATTCCGTGAGCGCAAGTTTGATGAACAGAAATGAGCCACCCCACAAAACGGAAAGCGTGATGAGCAAGCCCCATTCTCGAACTCCCATTTGTTTTTGCAGCATCCGATCGCTCCCTTTTCGACTGTATTTTCAGGCTAAAGTGTGTTTTCAGGCTAAAGCAGAGGCGGAGCAGCGTTCTACCCGATTCTTGCGATCGAATTCAAATCACTCTTTTAAAACTCGATTTTGTTGATCAGCAGGAAGCCTCTTTGAAGGGCGACAGTCCAATCGCTGTTCCGTTAGAAATTGGTCGTTATAGACTGGTGGTGTAGAGAATTTTGCGCCAGCCGTTTCACCCGCTCCCAAAATGTCTCCTGAATACTCTGCTTCTCCTCGATCGTCTCAATTTTCACAAAACCCTGTTCTCTATCCCTGGGATGTTGGTCCGGCTGTGGCTGAAATGCAGGATTTGCTGCGGGCGCACGGCTATTCACTGCGGGTCGATGGAGACTTTGGCTGGAAAACCGAGATGCTGGTGAAGGCATTTCAGCGAAAACAAGGCATTCGGACCGATGGCATTGTTGGTCGAGAAACCTGGAACGTGCTGAGGTCAACGGTGCAGCCTGGAACGCGTGTGTTGAAACAGGGGCTGGTAGGCGAAGATGTGGCAGAGCTTCAGGGACTTTTACAGATCAACGGCTATGCGGTCGATCGCTCTGGTCACTTTGACGCCGCCACGCAAGAAGCCGTAATTCAGTTTCAGCAGCGGCATAATCTCAGGAACGATGGCATCGTAACGGGGGTAATGTGGACACTGCTGCAAGGACGCAAAGAACCTACCAAAATGAGTAATCCTTTTTTGCTCAATCGATTCCGCAAGCCAACTTAGTTTCGCATTAGCAGCGTTCAATCCTACCCAACCAAATCCGATAGAATCACTCGATCGACCTACTTCAATCGGTGGCGAATTCAAAAAATTAGCAATTCTAGCTCGCTAATCAGGAAGATACGATCGAGAATGGCTTTTTCACTTCTGAGAGAGGCGATCGAGAACGATGAGGATTTAGCTTAAAAGCACGATGAATCACACAAACCATCATGCTGCAAGCCAATCACAGTTCCATTGTTGACTACCTCATTTTTTCCGTTATGGTTTTTTCGCTGCTGGGTCTGGCGTTAAGCGAGTGCCTGCTTTTCCTGTAACGCCTTTTTCTGTAGAGCTGTAGAGATAGAGCGCGATCGCCGTCCAGATACAGCTAAAGGTAATGGCATGAGTCTGGGTAAAGGGTTCTCGATACAGAAAAACACCTAAAAGCAGCTGAAGCGAGGGCGCGAGATATTGAAAAAATCCTAGTGTGGAAAGCCGCAATCGTTTAGCAGCATTGTTAAACCACAGCAGCGGCATTGAAGTCATAACCCCAGAGCCGATAAACAGCAGCGTAATCAGCCGATCGTTGCCCAGATGACTCACTCCGGTAAACGACTCCCAGCCAATGATCAGCAGCGCAACGGGCGTGACCAAAAGCGTTTCGACCGCTAACCCGACCATCGGCGCAACCGGAACAATCTTTCGCAGCAGCCCATAAAATGCAAAAGACAACGCCAGCAGCAGGGCAATCCAGGGAACCTGACCAAACTGCCACATAAAATATGCTACGCCGATCGCTGCTAGCAGCACCGCCAATTTCTGTCCCCGGTGCAGCCGCTCTTTTAGAAAGAGAAATCCCAGCGACACGCTTACCAGGGGATTAATAAAATAGCCAAGGCTGGTTTCGACGACCCGATCGGTGTTTACCCCGTAAATATAAAGCCCCCAGTTAAACGACAGCAGCATTGCCGTTGTCAGCAAAAGCACGATCGACTTTGGCGTTTGCCAGAGCTGTCGCAGTTCCGATCGCCGCTGTTGCAGCAGCAAAACCCCTGTTAAAAACAGCATCGACCAAACAATGCGATGGCTTAACACCTCAACAGGCGGCGTAGAGCCAAACAGTTTCCAGTAGATCGGCAGCAGTCCCCAGGACGCATACGCCAAAATTGCGTAAACGGAACCAGACGAGAGAGCAGCAGGATTCGATCGAGCCAAAACAGCGATGTCCAGAAATGACCTTACCTATGATAGCGATCCGGGCAAAAGTAAGTGGTGTGTCAGAAGAGAGACTCCGATCGCGAAGACAGGCTCTAAAGACTCTGAGAAGCATAGCTAGAACCCGGTTCGCTCCCCCTGCATTCCCTCATCTCCTTCCTGATTAAAAGGGGGCTAGCGGGATCTAAAGCAGCTAAAACCCACCCTAGTACAGCTCATACTTCATCAACTGACAGGGCAAAGTCCCGTTATAAACTGCAAATCGCTGGCTTGACTTTAGCCCGATCGACTGCGCCAGCTCCTTATTGCCACTTAAAACAAACGCTGTCCAGCCTTTAAACCGCTGTTTCAAAACGTCGCCAAGCTGACGATAAAAGGCTCCCAGGTCGCTGTCTCTGCCCAATCGCTCCCCGTAGGGCGGATTGCAAAACAATACCCCGCTATCGGTCGGAGGCTCCACCTCAGACAAATCCATCCGCGAAAACCAGACCTGATCTGAGACACCACAGTTTCGGGCATTGACCATCGCCTGTTCGATCACCGTTTCATCCCGATCGCTTCCCCAAATCGGCGCGGCCACTTTCTCACGTTGACTCGACTCCGCATCCTCAACCAGGCTTTCTAATAAATCCAAGTCAAAGTCGAGCCAGGTTTCAAACCCAAACCGCTCCCGAAAGAGCCCAGGCGCAATGTTGAGCGATTTAAGACAGGCTTCTAGCGGCAACGTACCAGACCCACAAAGCGGATCATAAAACATCTGCTCCGGCTGCCAGCCCGAAAGCTGAATCAACGCCGCTGCCAACGATTCCTTTAAAGGAGCCACCCCCACCGCAGGACGATAGCCCCGACGATGCAAACTGTTGCCCGAACTGTCCAGGCTGACCGTGCAGGAATCGCGATCGAGATGCACATTAATCCGCACATCAGGGTCTTGCAGCTCCACATTCGATCGATCGCCGAACTGCTCTTGCTGCTGATCGACGATCGCGTTTTTTACCTGAAGCGCAGTGAAGTGGGTGTGGTTGAGCTGAGTTGTTTTACCCGTTGCGGTGACGGCTAGCGTTAAATCAGGCGTGAGATAAACAGACCAGTCAATTTTCTGAATTCCTTGATAAAGATCTTCGGCATTTTGACAGGGAAACTCCCGCAGCTTCATCAGAATCCGAAACGGCAGCCTCGCCCAAAGATTAACCCGATACAGCAAGGCACGATCGCCCTCAAACGCAGCCCCACAAAACTTAGGCTCCACCGAATGTGCCCCTAGCTGCTCTAATTCCTGGGTAGCAAGCGATTCCAAACCCCGCGCCACCGTTGCAAAATACTGATTCATACAGGCTGATCACCAACGTCTATCGCACGCCCCTCGTAGGAAATGCCCTGCTCCTATAATGACGCACCCGGATTAAACTTACACTAGCGTTCCATCGCTGCAATTCTTCAGAAACCAAAAAGGTTGCTGCTTAACATCGCACTTAAGGTTGAAGTACCACCACCGACGGTTTGACTATACTCTCGGTTACTCACTGCTCGATCGAGCAGCGGGTAATGATCAACTGTATCGTTCAGATCTCGTAAATGCTACAGCGCGTTTTTGGACGATCGCAGTTCATAGGGTTTTGGTTTGAAGCGACAATCAAGCCTTCATTGGGAGAAAATCAATGTTTAACTTCGACAAAATTAATGATGCGCTAAGGAATGCTGTACCGGGAGCAAGACAAGAGGAAGACGAGGATAGGAAAAGAGGTCGTCGTAGTGATGATGAATATTCCGAGGAAGATTACGACGAAAACAGAAGAAATCGACGCGACGACAACGAAGACAGCGATGACGAGGACAATCAAAGCAGAAGAAGTCAACGCGATAATGACGAAGACTACGATGGGGATAGAAGAAGTCGTAGAGACAATGACGAAGACGAGGAGGACAGAAGAAGCCGTCACCGGAATGACGAAGATGACGAAGATGACGACGATTAGTTTGTAATTGCTCTATTCAGATTGCAAGACTCGTAAATCTTTCGCACTGTCATTTTCACGCTGCCATTTTCGCGCTGTCATTCTTGCAGAACTGATCAACGGGTCAGCACCCCTCTCCAGACGGCTCACAAGCTCCAATGCTGACCCAACTCGTGGAGCCGTCTTCCCAGTGTTCCTTCTTCCAAATGGGTGCATTGTGCTTTAATGTATCGATCGCATATTTACACGCCTCAAATGCTTCGGTGCGGTGCGGGCAGCCCACAGCCACTAAGACGCTAATTTCGCCGATCGTCAAGCGTCCGACCCGGTGATGAATCACCACATGGGTTACGTCTGTCCAGCTCTGGCGGATTTGGTGGGCGATTTGCTTGAAGATCTCGATCGCCATCGGCTCGTATGCCTGATACTCCAGCGCGACTACTGCCCGACCTTCGGTATTGTCTCGTACCATGCCGCTCATAAGTACTACTGCCCCATTTGCCGGGTCATCGGCAAGCCGATAAACCTCTTCTAAAGACAACGAAGCATAGGTAATCGCGAAACTATCCCCCAAGTAGGTGGGTGGACGTAGAGGGGAAACGGCTCCGAAGGGGGAACTGCTTTGCACCAGGGTCATGACAGCAGATAAGGGGTTTCTCTACCACTGTATCAGGCTGGCACGCCATCTGGAGCATCCCCTTAGGTTAGGTAGGAAGGGTAAAAGAGCTTTGGTGATGCAACGACAGCACAGGGAGCAACCCAGAGGACAGCACAAAGATAATAAGGAGCAGGAGGAAAGATTAGGGGCAAAATGCGGTTCGGCTACGAAATCAGGCTTAGTTCATTTGCCTAATGAGTTTTTCTAAAGCGTTTAGAGCTGATTTTGCATTTGCACAATGCGCCTGCATGAATTAAACTCCCCCATTTCCCAGCCTTTTCTCCCAGGGTTTTCCTTGAGGAGCAAAGGAGAGCCACGCTCAAAGTTCCTCTACTGTTTCGCAATGGAGAAGAATTGAGGGTGGGAGCAGGCATTCGCGCAGCAGATTTCATTGCAATCGATTTTTTTGTATTGAAAGCTACCTTCTATTATTTGAAATTTCTATCTAAGCGTCACTTTTGATTGAAAGAATTAGGAGTTGCAGGGGAATTCTGATTTATTCCAGAATAGAGGGGCTGTTGGAGAGGTGGATAAGTGTTTGTTTATCGTGTCCTGTTCGTCAGCAACCTCTATTTCATCTGTCTAATTTGTTCCTGGAAATCGCAGGGGAAATTTAGGCAAAAATACAAAAAAACGCTGTTTATTCCCAGTTTCGCTGTAATGCATTAGCTAGAGATTCTCTTCATCACTGCTACCATAAGCAACACTGCTGCGCCAAAAACCTTATAGCCTTATTACCCGGAAGAGTAACACCTCTTTTATAAGAAATTTATATAACTCACGGAATAATTTGGCAAAGCGAGAAAAGCTGTTAAACTCGCTACAACTTCTGCCAATCCCTGCCAAAATTTTCGTTTCGTATTATCCCCGGATCGGGTCTGTAGCCTACGAATTCAGAGGCTTTGGGGCACTTTTTGCCAGCAGCAATAATTTTTTTCTAAGTGAGGGTTGAGCAATATCAAATAATTGCCCAACTCACTTCTAATCGATCGCCTGAGCCTGAAAAAGCTCGCCTATAGGGTATTCTAGGACTGACCATCAACTGTAGAAAAACATCTTGGCAATGGCAACCCCTGTTTCAGACAAAATCAAGATCTCTATGAGAGCAGATTCTTTGATGCCATTCGCGCAGATGTAGGATAGACTATGCCGGTAAGATTTCTATCACCCCCTGCAAAGACTGAAATAACTCGGTTACAGCAAGCAATCGTGATAGGGCTAAGCGTTGATGAGGCAAGAGTTTTTTATAAACATTTCATTTTTGATCGATGAACACTTGAAATTTTTTTCATCTGATGTAAGCTTGTCTAAGTCAAAAAAGCAGGGTAATCTTACCTAGTCATCTGTCCCTCGTCGGTGATCCAAGTCTCAATCTTGTTTGATATCGATCATCTACTTCAGGGCATTTGATTTGGGTATATCGAAGCAAGACCACAAGGTCTGAAGGATAGTTTAAACGCTGCTCAACAGGAGGTCGTTCTTTTGAAGCGAGCATATCTGCGGAAGGTCAAGCCTAATGTTAGCTCCTCTGGTTCAGTTGATAATGCAATAGGTCAGACGGAACAAGGTTCCAGGGGAGTTCGTCGTCGGGCACGCACTTCTGCTGCCATGGTCGGATTAGCCCTCTCGATGGGTGCAACGGGTCTTGTGATACCCCGCCAAAGTGATGGTGCGGCAGCAGCAGAATCAGCCGGGACAGAAGCCAGTGTTTCTCCGGTTTCTCAAGCGGCGCCGACTGGTCCATCTGCGACCGAAGCGTCTAATTTAGACACCGCTGCTGTTTCTTCCGCTGCTGCCGAAGTTCAGCACAAAGTGGCTGCAGGCGAGACGCTGATCGGTATTGCCAGGGAGTATCAAGTGACCGTTGCGGCGATCGCGAAGGCAAATAAGCTTTCGACTCGTGCTGGTCTCCAGGTTGGACAGCTACTCAAGATTCCGGTACAGTCAGATGTCCAACTGACGCCAGCAAGCTCCTCGCCAAGCGTGGATAGTGCGGCAAGTGAGAAGGCAGCCATTGATTCGCTTCAATTGGATCGGGAGCAGGCACTCAGCCGCCTTCGTGTTCAGCGTGAACAGCTCCAAAGTAAGTTGTTAGAGCTACGCCCGGAGCAGAATGCCGAGCAGAGCGTCGGGCCTTCTCAGGAAGCACCTGCTAAACTTCAGCAAGCCCCGATCGCCGAACTGCCTCCTAACCTGGCTCCAGCAGCTCAAAGCAGTTCTTCCCAACGCCAAATCGAGCAGGAATCAGCAAGCGTTCCATCGGTTCCTCAGGCACATTCTCAAACCGATTCTCAACCCCAGGTCTCACAAGCGGCAGCCCCGATCGCTCCTCAGCAAAACGTTCCTGAGTGGTTGCCCGAACCTGACTGGATTCGCTCCAGCCAAAACGGGGTAACTCCAACTAGCCAGGTCACGGCTGCCCCTGCTATACCCGAAAATCTGCTGGCTCTTCGTCGGACACCAGTGATTCCGGTAACGCAGCCGACGATTCCGCAAACGGTAATTCCACAGCTTTCTTCTGAATCGGGGGCAATTGCCTACCGGGTAGGTCCTGGGGATACGGTTGCCGAAATTGCTGAGGCGTACAACGTTCCGCAATCCTTATTAATCTCCGCTAATCGCATCAGCAATCCAAATTTTATCTTTGTGGGGCAGGTCTTGCAGGTTCCAGGCAATCAAGTTGCCAGCCCTCAGGTTCCTACTAGAGAATCTAGCTTTGAAGCAAAGGCTCCGTCGGTAGCAGAGGCTCCGCTCCCAACTCGGTTAGAAACCCCGGCTGCGCCCGTTCAGATTTCCTCAGTTCAGGGGATAGAGGCTAGTCAGACTGCTGAATCCGTCACTGTTCCAACAATTCCGACTGCTGTGGCTTCTGAGCCGTCTGCTACAACCCTGATGCTGCCTCAGCAGGTCGCGGCTGCACCCATTAGCACGACGCCTGCGACTCCCGCAGCCGGAAGCGAATTGATGCTGCCTGCCACTCCTGCTCAGCAAAGCAACGCAGCAGATAACGTGACAAATCCGTTTGTGCAAAATTTGCTGGCTGAGATTCGCACTTTGAGACAGCAACATCAGCATCCGTCAGGCGCTCCCCAGGTGCAGGCAGCTCAGACTGTCACTGCACCGGCTGAGCCTGCAACGATCGCAGCCGCTACGGTCTCAGGTTCAATGGCGGTCAATCCTCAGTTTCAGCGGCGCAATGAAAGTGCGGTAGGGGGTAGTGCTCCTGCACCCGAAACGAATCAGTCGCAAGTAGTCGCGGTCGCTCCGCTAGGCTCAGAAAATTATGAACCACTGCTGCGACCCGTAACTGGACGGATGGTTTCACCCGATCTGCCGCCGCTGCCTGGAGCAGACAACTTCCTGCCCAATCAGCGCGAAGTCTTTGACGGCTTTATCTGGCCTGCTCGTGGGCTTCTGACTTCTGGTTATGGCTGGCGTTGGGGTAGAATGCATCGCGGAATTGATATTGCTGCTGATGTCGGAACCCCGATTTACGCAGCTGCCGATGGCGTGATCGAATTCGCTGGCTGGAATGCGGGCGGCTACGGCAACATGATCGAGATTCGCCATGCAGACGGCAGTATGACTCGCTATGCTCACCTGAATCGGATTTCGGTTCGGTCGGGACAAAGGATTGGGCAGAGTCAGCAAATTGGTGAGATGGGCAGCACGGGTTACAGCACGGGTCCGCACCTTCATTTTGAAGTCCATCTTGCACAAGGTACGGTTAACCCAGTTTCTTATCTGCCCAGTCGTTAGTAATGGTATATCCCGTTCATCTCAAATCCGGTTCATTGGCTATTCTCCGACCCGTCACCTGGTTTTTTCTTCAGGGTCTTTAAGCGGATTTGATATCAGCCAATAAGGGGAGCAATATTGCTCCTCTTTTTTATGTTTAAAGTTCGGAATCTCGGTTTGAAGTTCGACATCGGGCTTGCTTTAGGATTTCAAAGCTCCCCATTCCTTAGGAATTCAGGGGGTAATGTAGCCTTTCTGATTCTCCTCAAACTCCCTTCGGAAAAACCAATGCGATCGCTGTTCTGATTGAAACGATACCCAGCATTCGCGCAAGTTTATTAAACCAGGGACGATGAGAGGGTTATTTGTCCCTTATCATTTGTCTCTGTCATTGCTATTCATCATTCGCAATTCGCAGAGAGCCATTCACTGATGACAACCGTATCTCGCGCTGATCTTTGTCTCTTTGTTTATCCCTAATTGCTTTACTAAATCGATCGCTCAACTTAGTCGCCTAATAATTCCAAAACCTTGATCAGCAGCGTATTTAATACCAGCCGATCGAGTCGCGTTAAAATCATGTTATGCTTTGTGACGGTTTTCGATTAGGGATCGTCAAAACCGCCTTTAGCTTTGTTTTTAGCTCTGAAAGTCTAACTGCGCTGGAGCGTGATCATAAGCGATCGCGTTTGGGTTTCCTGGGGTTGCAGGTAGGCGATCGTTCCGTTTTCGCAGGCAACATTCAGGTCATAAGGCATGGTAGTGCAAGGTTCAACCACAACGACATAGTGATCGTGCCAGCCACCGAAGCTCTGAAACATCCAGACATAGGGAAATTCTGCCGTGTCAAAGCGCATGACCAAAGCAGACTTCGACTTCATGCTGCGAATGCCGCAGTGACCCGCTGCCAATTGAGAACTGTAGAAAAATTCCTGGAGTTGGGAAGAGCGGGGTGGCACCTGCTTGATATTGATTTCGGTTCCTTCGGCGGTGAGTGCTTTGGGAAAGCGGGTCTGCTGTTGCTGACCGATAATGCGGCTAAAGTCGAGCGTCACAGGTTCGATCAGGCAATCGGGCAAAATGATTTCGTCACCCGGTTCGATCGCAATTGCGGCATGATGCTTTAGCAAAAACGGAATCGTTTCATCGACCTGATTTTGCAGCGTGTAGACGATCGCTGCTTTCGGTTTAGAAGCACTGATGCGAATATTTTTGGTGACGGTCACAGGGACAGTTTGGCAAACGTATCGCATCGTCACGCCCAGTTTTGTGGATTCGATCACTTCCCAGGACTGCGACCACAGTTCACCGTGATCCACCAAATTGCGCCCCTGAAATTCCCCTGCTGCGTCATTGGGAAACACTTCATCCCAGCCGCCAGTCCAGTTCTGATCAAAGGAAGCTCCAACTTCCAGCGATCGAGACTTATTGGCATTGTATTCTTCAGGATGCCAAAGCCATTTCTTACCCGTTTGTAAATCCTGAAGTTGATCAATTCGTCCACCCAAATCGGGTCTGATCACGAGCTTGATTTCTGCATTTTCTAAAATCAAAGCTTGAGTAGAAAGGGGCTGTAGCTGGGACGAGTCGATCGCGACCACCTGATTTTCTCCTTTGCACGACTAATCCACAAATACCGCTGTTTCAAGGTTCCTGTCACTCCCACTAGAGATAGATAAGCCCGTGACTGAGCCGAGTTTAGATGCTTCGCTCAGTCACGGGCAGAGTGTAGATAAAAGTGATAAACCCTGTGGTCGGGAGAAATTGAGCAATGAGTTTGTGAATGGTTTAAGGATGAGTGTGATCTGCTAAACAATCCTCAAACCGATCGATTTGTACCTAAAGTTTAGAGGACGAACCTGTTAATTTTAGGTTCCAAACGATTCACAAACGGGAGATTAAGGGAGCGGATTTCAGAGAATGTTTGAATCATGAGATACTGCTCAAGCCACCCCTCAAACCCATTCAAGGCAAGAATCAAGCGAAATAATTGCCAGTTGTTAACCTGCCGCCTGTCGCATCTTGCCCTGCCATCTGAATTCCCGTTAGGTTGACTACAAGATCGTTGTTGCTAAAACTTGCCACACCGTCATTAGCGGCAACATAAGTGCGTGTGCCCCATTGGAAAAAGACGGCTTCATTGGGTTGCAATGCCTGGTCTCCGCCAACAAGCTGGTTTTTGTCGCGGAATGCTGCTTGAGCGGCGGCTGTCAGGTCGCTACCCGTTTTGCGTCCGGCATTGAACACGCCGCGTGGAAGTTGGGCGGTTTGCAGGTTGTTGTCGTAGTCAAGCTGAAGTCGATCGCCTTGAGCGAAGGTGAAATCCGTAATGCGATCGAGGCTGCCAACACGGGACTGGCTGAAAGCTGTCTGCTGCGATGCCCCTGCATAAACAAAGCGATCGGCTCCGGTTCCCCCGGTGAGGGTATCTGCGCCCAGGTTGCCAATCAGCACATTATTGCTGGCATTGCCCACTAGCGTATCGTTGCCGCTCGTTCCGTTGAAGGTATTGCTTCCTGATGTGCTTTCCCCTGATATACCGCCTCCTGATGTACCGCCTCCTGGCATGCTTTCCCCTGATGTACCGCCTCCTGATGTACTGACTGCTGATGTACTGCTTCCTGGAGCCATTGCGCCTGCTTCAAATGCACCGATGTCAATCCGTCCATCCGATCGCGTAAAGCCGCGTCCATCCGTCGTGGGTGCGCCTGCGGCAATGCCGCTATTGATTGCGGGACTTCCTGCCAGTAGGGCGTGGGTGAGCATCCCGCCGCCGTTATTCTGGAGCGATCCCAGCATTGGATCGACCAGTCGAACGCTTGGAGTTGCGTTGTAGTCGTTCCAGTTGTTGGTGCGCTTGGGCGGAAACTGAATATTGCCGCCATTGTCAATCAGGACGCGGTTTGTGTGCTGCTGAATGCCCCAATTGTTCGTGCCGTTGTCGGCAGTGTTATTGGAAAAGATGGTGTTTTTCACCGTTACACGGGCATTATCCGGTGCAGAAATGCCACCCCCGACCCAACCTGCTTTGTTGTTGGCGATCGTTGTGTTGATAATATCCGTGTTGCTATACAGCGTCATCGCGCCGCCCACGCGGTTGTAGTCGGTTCCGGTGGTTTTGTTGCCGGAGAAGGTGCTGTTCGTAATCGTGCCGGGTGCGCCCATCATCCACAAGCCGCCGCCCTGACTGGAAGCTGTGTTGTTGACAAACGAGCTATTGCTGATGGCAAGTCCCCGGTTGTTACCGTTGCTCATCACCACCACGCCGCCGCCGTTGCCGCCATTGCCCTGTGGAAGGGACTGCACTGCGTTGTCTTTGAACGTACTGCGATCGATGATGACGTTATCCTGCGTTCCGGTGTACAGATAGGCTGCGCCGCCTTCTGCCTTGCCTTGGTTGCCTTCAAACACGCTGCCCACAATCCGAATCGTGCCCGATGCCTCGCTGGTGCTGCTGGCGCGATCGGTGTAGATGGCTCCGCCGTAGCCGCGCAAAGTCGGATTTTGCTGTCCGGCTGCAAAGTTGGCTGCCAGCGTACTGTTGTTGATAAAGCGCGAATTTTCGATCGTCAGTTTGCCATTGAGGCTGTTGATTGCACCGCCGTTAATACCCTGGTTATTGGTGAAACTGCTGTTTCGGACGATGAAATTCCTCGGGCTGAGAAAGGCGATCGCCCCTGCACCACGTTCGTCATTTCCGGCAGTTGCCTGGTTGCGATCGAACTGGGAATTGGTGACGGTCAAATTGTTTTCCCAGGCTGAGTAGATGGCTCCGCCGCCTTTGTTGGCAACGTTGTTTTGAAAGCTAACTTTGTCGATGCTGATGTTTGCCCTGTGTTCACCCTTGATCGCACCGCCCTGATCGTTCGTTTTACCGTTGATCAGGCTGAGATTTTTGAAGGAAACGGTGGTGGGAAAGTCTTGGTTCGAGTTCACCCAGAATATGCGGGAGGCATTATTGCCACTGATTTTTAACCCTGGCGCAGTGCTGCCATCGATCGTGATGTTTTTGCCAGGGGAGACGTCAATTTGTCCGCTTGTGAGCGTAATCGTTTGTCCCGCTAGATTGGATGCAAATTGAATCGTGCTTCCAGCAGGTGCCGCAGCGATCGCTGCCCGCAGTGAACCTGCACCACTATTCGCAGTGCTGGTAACGGTGATGATATTCGACATGAAAGCTCCTCTAATGGTGGGAGTCACCGCGCAGATTGCGATCGTCACGCTTCTCGACGGAAGCAGAGACTAGAAATCTGGGTGCAGCAGCACCGGGTGATCTCGCAATGAATAACAGACACAACAGGGATGCTTCGTCGTTTCAACCTGTTTGCTATTTCACACGCACAGAACACACTGAGGTTCACTCAAAGTGAACGAATTGAGCTGGTAGAAGTTGGTAGTCTGACCCTTTTTCCCTAATTTTGGATTGCCCGGAAAGGCAACGCCTGCGGCGTGGTAGATTCACACTCATTTAACAGGAGAGCCGCAGTTGCTTCACACCGACCCACTGTAGAGGGTAATGGGAGCCGGAGGATGTGATAAGCCACAGTGGAGGGGGTGATATGTGTCACGAGGGGATGGGCAGAGATGAGGTTGTTTGGGGCGGAGGGTGTTTAAGCTGGCTGTAGGAAAGATGAGGATGGATGAAGAAGGGAGATGGTTAGGCGTTTGGGGGGTGGGCCGATCGCGCACTAATGTGGGGGAGGGTGACGGTGAAGGTAGTTCCTTTGTCTTCGATACTGTCGATCGTAATGTTGCCTTGATGCCGATCAACGCACTGCTTAACCACGGCTAATCCCAGCCCGCTACCGCTCACGCTGATGCTGTTTTGTCCTCGATAAAATGCCTCAAAGATTTGCGATCGATCGGCTGGGGCAATGCCCAATCCATTGTCTTTGATTTGGAGAATAGTTTGTCCGGGTTGACAGTCAAGCAGCAGTTCAATGAGCGAAGTAGAACTGGAATATTTGATAGCATTGCAAAGCAAATTGCTCAGAATTGAATACAGCAGTTTCTCATCTAAAAGCACGTGTCGCTGGCTGCCCTGGCTAATGATTTGAACAGGATGAGACGATCGCATTGAGAGCTGAATTTCTTCAACTAAATTGAGGCAAAATGCTTCTAGATCGATCGGCTGCGGGTTAAATTCCAGTTTGCCTGCTTCGGCTCTGGTCAGGGTAAGAATGTCGGACAACATTTGCTTCATCAGCTTGGCAGAAGATTGGATTCGCTCCAGATTTTTTTGCTGGCGTTCTTTTGTCCACGAGGCTTCGTTATCACGCATAAGCTGGGCGGAGCCTAAAATTACGCTGAGCGGAGTGCGAAACTCATGCGACACCATCGAAAAGAATTTCACCTTTAACTCGCTGAGTTCCTTTTCCTGAAGCAGAGTCGATCGCAGCTTTTCTGCTTGCTGCCGCTGGGCATACTGGTAATAGAGCAACAGGGCAAACCCAAGAAAGATAGCCAAGCTAGAAAGGCTAATCAAAAACTCAATTAAATATCGGCTGCGAATGCTAGTTTGGGATTGGTTGAGCCACTGCTGCAAACGCTGTTCTTCCTCAGCTTGCATCTGATTCATCACCAATGCAATTTGCTCCCGAAGCTGAATGCTTTGTTCTGTAATTTCTGCTTGAGTGGTGCGATCGTTCGGCTGTTTCTGATGAAGCTGAATCGATTGTTCCAGAAGAATGATGCGGCGATCGAGCAGTTGTTTAAGCTGGTTAAATTGGGCAATTTGCTCACTGTTCGTGTCAATTTGCTGCTGAAGAAGCTGCATTTTTGGAACGATTGCTTTAACTGCTTCTTGATACCGCAAATATTCAGCGTGATCGCTGAGAAAAACGTAACCGCGTCGCCCGGATTCAGCAACTGTCATCGTGGAAAAAATATTGGCAAGGCTTTTAATCACTTCATAGGTTTGTTTGGATTGATTGGTGCTTTCAATGAGCTGCTTGGCGTTTTGATAGGAAGTCCAGTTCGTGAATCCCATTAATACAATCACAGAAGCGAAACCTGCTCCCAGTGCTCGTTTTCTCTGCAAGAGTTTCACGTTAACTTTTGTTCCGTCTCGATCGTCGATCTGCTCTGCCACGCTTCCCTTCCTCGCCTACCTTCTCTTCAGCATATCGCTCCAGAATTGCCTAAGATTGAGATAAGTTGAGAGATTGAGATAGATTGAGGCGAACCGGATTAAGCGAAGGCGGCGATGCGAATTTTAGTGGTCGAAGATGATGTTCAGCTAGCAGAAGTCGTAGCGGAGGCTTTGACTGATGCTCAGTATGTGGTGGATGTGGCGCGGGATGGAGAGTCTGCCTGGGATTGGCTGGAGTCGCTGACCTATGATTTACTTGTGCTGGATGTGACGCTGCCGAGGCTAGATGGTATTCGCCTGTGCCGGCGGCTGCGCGATCGTCATTTAACCCTGCCAGTGCTGATGCTGACTGCGCGAGATACGATCGCCGATCGCATTACCGGATTGGATGCAGGGGCAGATGATTATGTGGTCAAGCCGTTTGACTTACAGGAACTTCTGGCGCGAGTGCGGGCACTGCTGCGGCGGGGCAATGCGACGGCGGCAACGGAGTTAATCTGGGGCAGTCTTCAGCTCAACCCCAGCACCTATGAGGTGTTTTACGATCGCCAGCTTATTGCCCTGACGCCCAAGGAATTCGCACTACTGGAACTGCTGATATCAAGCGGTCGCCGGGTGCTCAGCCGAACTGGAATTATCGATCGCATCTGGTCGCTGGAAAATCCTCCCGCTGAGGAAACAGTAAAATCGCACGTTAAATGTTTGCGAAATAAGCTGAAATCGGCAGGTGCGCCAGAAAATTTGATCGAAACAGTGCATGGGTTGGGGTATCGCTTGAGGCAGCTCGATGGGGGAACATGAGCTATCTACCCGATTTCTACCCGTTTTCTGCCCGAATTTCTGCTGACCCTGGGGTTATCGTAAGAGCAAATATGGATTCACCTTCGGGGGCGGCGACGAGAAGCAGACAGCCAGCCCCGATTTTTTTAACTGTAGCTTGGTGGTTGCTGCGGCGTGCAGTCGACTTTCTCAAGACGATGCTTGCAGTGCGGTGGCGTGATGGTGAATGTGGTCTTCGATAAAGCTGGCAATGAAGTAATAGCTGTGATCGTAGCCGTCCTGCATCCGCAGCGTCAAAGGTTGCCCAACCTGGGCGCAAGCCTGCTCCAAACGATCGGGCATGAGCTGTTTTTCGAGAAAACTATCGGCAGTTCCCTGGTCGATCAGGATGGGTCGTCGCCAGGGGGCAGTTAGAATTAGCTCACTCGCATCGTAAGCTTTCCAGCTTTCCGTTTCTTCGCCCAGATAGTGACGAAACGCTTTTTGCCCCCAGGGGCACTGCACCGGAGCAGCGATCGGCGCAAACGCAGATACCGAGCGGTAGCGATCGGGATTTTTGAACGCGCAGAGTAACGCTCCGTGTCCTCCCATTGAATGTCCAAAAATTCCCTGGCGATCGGGCTGAATCGGAAAATGGGCAGCGAGTAAGGCAGGTAGCTCTTGAGTGACATAGCTGTACATTCGATAATGCGGTTTCCAGGGTTCCTGCGTTGCATCGACGTAAAACCCTGCTCCCGTGCCAAAATCCCAGTCGTCCTCTTCTCCCAGAATTCCACAATTGCGCGGACTGGTATCCGGCGCGACCAGCATCAAACCATGCTTTGCCGCAAACTGCTGTGCCCCGGCCTTCACCATAAAATTTTCTTCGGTGCAGGTTAGCCCAGACAAAAAATACAGCACCGGAACAGGATTTGCAGCTGCCTGAGGCGGGCGGTAAATCGAAAAGCGCATTTCGCTATTGCAAGACTGCGATCGATGCTGATAGAACTCGATGGTTCCACCAAAGCAGCGAGCTTGATTCAGCAATTGGGGAGCTTCACTCATAGAGAAGAAAAGATAAAGCAGAAAATGGGCATGCAACGGGGATAGACCGATCGAAATGAGAGGTTGTTGAAAGCATAGTTGAAAGCATAACTGTGACCCAGATCGTGCCTCTCGTTCCCCAGATTTGACTCTATCAATCTTGCATGATTCAGAAATAAAAAATCTACTCCTCTAAGCAGGATTGATAAAGAATCAGTTGATTATCCCAGAGAAAAAATTATCTGGTGTCGATCGTATTTTATGTTGCTGTGTTTTAGGCTGTGATCGTGAGCATCAGGTAAATCAAATCCTGCAGAAAACTAGTGAAAAACATTTCTGCATTTACCTGCATCGCAACCCAGGCATTAGCTCCCGGTTTGGCAGTGTGACGGCGATCGATCAGCGTTTGCCCGATCGTCCATTCTCCCTGGATTTCGATTTTTACCGTCGCTCTTTGCAGCAAAAACGATTCTGGGTAGAACAAATAGCCGATCGTGGCTGCATCGTGAACCAGAAATCCGGGAATGCCTCTGGTTTCACAATAGCCTGTTGCCGTACCGATCATAAATTCACAAAGCGGGCTGATGAGCTGAGCGATCGGGCTGCGATGGGAAGAATTGGTCACGACCGCCTGTGCCATCTGACGAGTAAAGATTAGGTGTTGCGTCACATCGAGCGGCATCACAACTAGATCATCGCGACTGTTGAAAACCGTTTGGGCAGCGACGGCATTGAACCAGATGTTAAATTCGGCGTGGGGCGTTACGTTGCCCGGTGCGAGAAAAGCTCCCCCCATGACGATGATCTCTTTCGCCTGCTTCAGGATGCCGGGCTGTTTGGCTTCAGCGGCAGCAAGATTGGTCAAAGGACCGATCGCTACGATCGTCACTTCCCCAGGCATGGCGTTGAGGCGATCGATAATCACATCATCGGAGCGGCGGGCGGTTTCAAACGCATGGGTGGCTGCGGGTAGCGTCTCCGATAGGTTGCCCATCCCGTCAGGTCCATGAATAGAGGACGCATCCTCAATCGCCCCTTGCACAGGCACTCCTCGACCGACTTCGATCTGAGAAAATCCTGCTAAGCTCAGGATCTGGCTGCTGTTGCTAAAGGTCTTCTGGGCAGCGACGTTACCATCGGCTGTGGTGACTGCAATCAAATCTGCAAAACCCCGTTTGACTAGACTGAGTAGCCATAAAAAGGCAAAGGTATCATCGCCACCCGGATCAGTGTCGAGAATGATTTGAGGAATACCTTTTTGAGGAATACTTTGAGAATGAGTCATTACAAGTCACGTATAAAAACAGATATGAAAACAAGGATAGAAGCAGGGATAAAAATTAGTTCAATCTTTTATTGAGCCTTTTATTAAGCAAACGAGCGATCGCGTTTACTAGAACTTTGGGTTCTACCGGTTTTGCAATGTGTTGCTAAAATCCTGCTGCCATTGTCTGCTGATAGTCACTTTCCCCCATGCAGCAAATTAATAAAACTTTCCCGATCGCGATCGCGGTCATCTGAGTGATTCACATCGTCAACAGTGAGGGCAAGGAGCCCTACCTCGGTATATCCGCTAATTTCACAAAAAGCAGCATTCACGCGCAGAAGCTGCCCCGCAAGTGCTTGCTGCATATAGGGAAGCACAGATCGGGAAGCACTCTCACTTAATACATCCCGAACGTGCTGATGCGTAAACACTGAGACAGGCTTCTTAAACCAGGTTTCGATCGAGCCAAGCGGGGTTTGGGTTTGTATTTTTAGCTCATTAGCATTGCTTTCAGCAGGGGCAAAGCGCGATCGCATGAGCATCGCCATTTCGCTGTCACTGCCAAAAATAGTCTCAGAGAGATTAAAATTTGCCATGATTTCCAGTGACAGATCCTAGCTTCAGGAGGGTGATAACTATCAGTGAATCCAGCAGTGAATCCAGGAACGAATTCAGCGCAGTGAATCTAGAACAGCATCCCTTCTAACTGCTGACCAGGCTTAGCAAGATGCAGCGTATCGCCCTAGGTCAATCTTCTACCACTAGGTAGAACAGCGGATCTACCTTCCGGAGGAATGCCTACTTGCACGATCAGGATTCAGGCGGGTAGCCTCCTGGAGAGCATCCTAATTCGCAGAGGTGATATATGAGGAGATATAGGCTCACTGTCACTTCTCCCGCATTCTCTTAAATGCTGCCTGTAAATCATAAGAGTAATCAGTAATAACAGTTCGATTGTTACTTTCATTACCCTGATTGCTTACAGCAAGCAACGTTGGATTCCAATCTTTTGACAGAGCGGATACTCGACCCTATTACAGACCATTGCAGTGATCTGAATGAATACCATAATCAAAAAATACATGAATAACTGGCTGTCATTATGAAGACTGCAAGCACCGCACCAAAAATTGATACTGCTCAAGTTCCGACGATCGCCCCTGCTTATAACGGAGCTGATCGCAATGCCTGGATTTTTGGCTGGAATCCTCAGCAAGAGCTGTGGAACGGGCGTCTGGCAATGATTGGTTTTGTCGCCTATTTCCTCTGGGATATCGCAGGTTACAGTGTCCTTCGGGATGTGCTGCACCTGATTCGTTAGACCGATCCGTTAGATGCATCGATTCGCTACAGACGTGATGTTAGCGAAGCAAGATTCAATCATTTGTGAAGAAATGGTTCGTGAAAATCGCTGATTGATTTCAGCAAACAAGATTATTGGAAACCCGAAATACTGCCATGCAAACCACTGCAAACTCCTCAATTCGCTACGCTGCCCTCAGCCTGGGAACCCTTTTCCTGTTTTTGGGTTTGGCTGGCTTTTTGCCTGCTTTTGTTATTCCTCCTGACAGCTTTATTCCTGCAATGGGATTTGGCTATCTGTTTGGTCTGTTTCCGACAAACTACTTCCACAATGCGATCGGCATTCTCGTTGGGCTGTGGGGCATTGCAGCGTTCACCAGTCTGACTGGCTCGATCGTCTTTAATCGCATCTTCGCGATCGTTTACGCGCTGGGTGCAATTTTAGGGCTAATTCCTTTTACCAATACTCTGTTTGGCATTACGCCGCTTTTGGGCAATAATATCTGGCTCAATGCTATTGTTGCAGCGGTCGCCTTCTATTTTGGATTCATTAAGCCCGCAGAAGTTCAGCTTCCTGGAGCATCGAATCCTCAGGCGAGCGTGCAATAAAAACTCGCTCAAATCGTGCCCAGTCGCCCATGAAAATGGAGCTTCCTCAAGCTTCTTAAAAGCAATTCTTGTTAAAAGACGAAACAGTACATTCTTCAGAGTTCGCTGATTAATGAGTAGCCCAACCAGGGCTGCTTTTTTTATCGGCTAATTCGATCGAATAAATTGCTGCATTAAGCTGTGAACCGCCAAATTAAGATGCAAACCCTGTATTAAACTCTCATTAAAATATGAACAACTGCACGTCTAGACTGCCAGCCTGTCGCTGTTAGGAACCTTTTCTTGCTGGGCATGCTAATCGAGCACCGCTGGTCAAACATATTGCACTATGACCTCCTTGCCTTCTCCGTCTAGCTTGCAGTTTCAAACCTTGCAGGAAAGCCTGCTGCACCGAATTACAAATCGAATTCGCCAATCTCTTCAGCTCCAGGAGATTCTGCAAACCACTGTGACGGAGATTCGCGCTTTTTTAGAAACCGATCGCGTCGTGGTGTATCGATTCTACTCAGATGAACACGGAGAGGTGATTGCAGAAGCAATTCATCAGGATCGGCTACCTTCCTTGCTGGGGCTACACTTTCCTGCTGACGATATTCCCGCTGAGGCGCGAGAGCGGTTTTTGCAGGCGCGGCAACGCTCGATTGTTGATTTATCCACCGCACAAATTGGCTGGAGTCAGCCCCGATCGATTGAGTCAGCCGATCGCACATCTGACGACATTCACTACCGCCCCATTGACCCCTGCCACGCTGAATATCTAAAAGCAATGGGCGTGCAATCGTCGGTTGTCGTTCCCATTGTGCAAACAGATCAGCTTTGGGGATTGCTGGTTGCCCATCATGCCGAGCCTCGCCCCATTTCCGAAGCCGAGCTGCATTTTCTGCAATTGGTGGTCGATCAGGTCACGATCGCGATCGCTCAGTCTGCGCTGTTGGTTCAGGTGCAGACCCAGGCATTCCAGGAGCGTACTGCAAATCAAATCGCGACCCTGCTCCATGGTGAAGCGGCAAATCCGTTTGAGGCAGCTCTGAAAGCAACCGTTGAAGTGATCGGCGGGGTGGGGGGGCGACTGTTGCTGCTGCCGAGTGCTGTGGGGCAGGCGAGTGAACTATATTGCTGCGGAACCCAACCCGTCCAGGTGTCTTTTGCCCCTGACTCGTGCTTGGAACAGGAGCCTCTCTGGCAAGCTGCTCTGTTGTCACCAAAACTGATGATCGCAGACTTAGTCGACGATCCCCGATGCCAATCTCTGCACCAGCGTTTTCAGGACACTCCTATCCGAAGTTTACTAATCATGCCCCTGCATGGGGGAGCGGAGACGATCGGCTGTCTAACGCTCTTTCGAGATGAAATTGAGACGGAAACCCTATGGGCAGGCAGGATTGAGCCTGATGGACGGCAGACGATGCCGCGTCAGTCTTTCAAACAGTGGCGACAGCACAAACCGAAGCAGGCTCAAGCGTGGACGGAAACCGATCTCAACGTGGTGAAAGCGATTAGAATTCACTTCGCGCTGGCGGTCGCACGATATCAGCTTCAGACGCAGGTTCACGCACTCAATACAAGCCTGAAGAAACAGGTTCAGCATCAGAGCCGCGATCTGGCAAATATTCAATCTGCGCTGGATCAATCGTCGATCGTGGCAATGACTGATCCTCAAGGCATGATTTGCTATGTCAATGATCGGTTTTGCGAAATTTCTAAATACGATCGAAATGAACTGATTGGGCAGTCCTATCATCTGCTTCGCTCAGAGCACCATCCTAAAGAGTTCTTTAGCCAGATGTGGCAAACAATTGGCAGCGGTGCGATTTGGCGGGGAGAAGTCAAAAATTGCGCTAGAGACGGTACAGAATATTGGGTGGATAAAACGATCGTTCCATTATTAAATGAGCAGGGAAAACCCTATCAATATGTGGCGATTGAAAGTGATATTACTGTCCGTAAACAAGTCGAAGCAGCGCTACGCTATCAGTCTAGCTTGCTGCAAAATGTGATTGATTCCAGCACAGACTGGATCTTTGTTAAAGATCTCGATTTCCGCTACCTGCTTGCTAATCAAACCTACCTTAGCGCGATCGATCGCAAGCCTGAAGACGTCATTGGTAAAGATGACTTGGAACTTGGATTTCCCCCTGATCAGGTGTTTGGTAATCCAGAGCAAGAAACGATTGGTTTCCGAGTGGACGATCAAAAAGCGATCGCGGGTGAGATTGTCTTAAATCTGGGTGAACCCGTCACCGTCGCCGATGGCACTGTGGTGTGGATGGAAACGAAGAAGCTGCCCTTGCGCGATCAAGAAGGGCGGATTTTTGGCGTGTTGGGAGTTTGCACTGATATCACTCAGCGCAGACAAGCAGAAACTACCCTAAAACGCACAACAGAGCGGCTTCAAGAAGCTCAGCGCGTTGCCCAAATGGGAAGCTGGGAATATGATGTGGCAACGGGAACTGTAAATTGGTCGGACGAACTCTTTCGCGTTTTTGGAATGGAGCCACGCGCAACCGCGCCATCACTGGAGGAACACGCTCAAATCTTTCATCCTGACGATTGGAAATGGTTTCAGCAAACGTTTGACCGAGCCATTCATGAAGGCATCCCCTATGATGTTGAAATCAGATTTTTTCATCCGAATGGATCAACGCACCTAATTAACGCCAAAGCAGAAATCGTCAACAATGAGGCAGGTCAAATTACTGCTTTGTTTGGCACGGTGATGGATATTACCGATCGCAAACAAGCAGAAGCCACGCTTCAGGAACAGCTTAATTTGGCTGCATTTCGGGCTGATGTTGATGCTTCGTTAACCCGAGGTAAGACACTTCAGGATATGCTGCGATACTGCACTGAAGCAATGGTTTCTCATCTCGGTGCTGCATTTGCGCGAGTCTGGCTGTTGAATGCTCAGGAGAATATGCTGGAACTGAAAGCAAGTTCTGGTTTATACACTCATCTGGATGGCGATCATGCCCGTGTTCCAGTCGGAAAATTTAAAATTGGTTTAATTGCCGAAGAATGTCAACCCCATCTGACAAATTCAGTTCTGGATGATCCCCGTGTAAGCAATAAAGAATGGGCAAAGCAAGAAAAGATGGTTGCTTTTGCCGGATATCCTTTGATGGTTGAGAACCAGCTATTGGGAGTGATGGCAATATTTGCACGACAGCCTTTGTCGTTCTCAACGCTCGACGCTTTAGCATTGGTGTCACAGGAAATTGCTCTTGGCATCAAGCGACAGTACGCTGAAATGGCATTACGACAATCTGAAGTCGAGTTACGCGAAAAAGCTCAACAGCTAGAGCAAGCTCTGCACGAACTTCAGCACACCCAGGCACAGCTCGTTCAAACCGAAAAAATGTCGAGTTTAGGACAACTGGTGGCAGGGGTTGCCCATGAAATTAATAATCCCGTCAACTTTATTTATGGCAACCTGGCGCATGTTGGTGGGTATGCCTATGATTTGCTGAATTTACTAGATCTGTATCATCAGTATTATCCGGTTCCCGTTCCCGCGATCGCAGCCGAAGCCGAGAAAATCGACCTTGCGTTCCTCAAGGTAGATCTGCCGAAGCTCCTGACTTCGATGAAAGTGGGAGCCGATCGCATCCAAAAGATTGTTCTGGCACTGCGAACCTTCTCCCGGATGGATGAAGCGGAAGTCAAAGCGGTGAATATTCACGAGGGCATTGATAGCACGCTGATGATCTTGCAGAGCCGCCTGAAGGAAACCGCAGGTCACTGGGGAATCCAGGTGGTCAAAGCCTACGGAAATTTACCCCTGATTGAATGCTATGCCGGACAGCTCAATCAGGTTTTTATGAACATTCTCAGTAATGCGATCGATGCCCTCGATGAGTTTAATAGCACTCGTTCCCCTCAGGAAATTCAGAATCATCCCGCCGCGATTACGATCAAAACCCAGCAGATTCACAGCCACCGCATTCAGATTCGGATTGCAGACAATGGCATTGGCATGAGCGAACAGGTGCAGCAACGGCTATTTGAACCCTTCTTCACCACTAAGCCGATCGGCAAAGGCACTGGACTGGGGCTATCGATTAGCTACCAGGTGGTTGTTGACAAGCACGGCGGCCTGTTAACCTGCCATTCGGCTCTGGATCAGGGAACTGAGTTTGTGATTGAGCTACCCCTAGCGCTCGAAAGCGAGCTATTTAAAAGCTAACCCTAGGGTTAACCCAATGACGCACCTGGGACTGATTCTTGTGCTGCTGCGCTATGCCGATCCCTCACTGTTTTAGGCAGGCACACTCTACGGAGCTTCGACCGTCTCTGGGCTGGAAAACAACTTGCCCACCGCAGACAACCTGGAAGTAGCACGATTTCAGGGTAAGCAGGTAACTCAAGTGGCGCGTGCGCTCAAAATGGCAGGTGAGACGGACTTGATCTAATTTGATCGGTTTGTGTCAATCGGTTTGTTTCCGAAGTTCTCTCACCGGGAATACTCACATCGATCGCATTCTTAACCAGACTCCAGGCGGATTTTTAGAAATGCTTCTGAAGAGTTCTAAAGAGTGATTGCATCTGTCGAGTCAGCTCGCTGTGAGGTATCGCTGTGAAATACGAGATTCGCTACAAACCTGCATTCGCAACAGTTTTTTTGACGCTGCAACCCGGCGATCGAATTACTGCCGAGGCAGGCGCGATGGTTAGTATGGCAAGCCGTGTGTCGATGACGACCCAGTTTTCGGGTGGCTTAATTTCAGCATTGCTCAAGACGTTTTTGGGCGGCGAATCGCTGTTTGTCAACGAGTTTAAGAACACGACCGGAGAACCACTGGAACTGGTACTCAGCCAGGGAACGATCGGCGATGTTGCCGTGGTGGAACTCAATAACAACGAAATTTGTTTTCAGCCAGGGGCATATCTCGCCCATACCCCGGGAATTCGGATGGGCGTAAGCTGGGCAGGCTTTTCGAGCTGGCTATCGGGCGAAGGGCTATTTAAGCTGAAGCTGAGCGGCAAAGGGTTAGTCTTCTTCGGCGGCTATGGTGGTGTCACGCAAAGACGAGTCAACGGCGATTTGGTAGTAGACACCGGACATCTGGTCGCCTATGACCCCCAAATCAAAATGAATATCCAAATGGCAGGCGGATTAGTTGGCTCCGTCACTTCCGGCGAAGGACTGGTGAACCGCCTCTCCGGTCAGGGACGAATTTACCTGCAATCGCGCAGCGTAGACGGTTTAGTGCGATTTGTTCGATCGAAGATCTAAAAGGGTGGATGGGTAAGAGAAAGAAATTGGGCGATGAATACAACGCTTGAGCTGTAGTTGCTTTGCAGTGCTTCTCTCCAACGGTTCTTCCCCCCAATGATCGCAACAGTTGCCCCTCACTCCCTCATCCCCCATCCCCCATCCGCTCATCTACCCCTGTACCCCTTCACCCCTTCACGGAACTTTTCAACCATGAAACTCGATATCCTCCACCGACCCGATAGTGCGATCGCCAAAATCAACATGGCTCCCAGAGAAGAAATCATTGCCGAAGCCGGTGCGATGGTTGCCATGAGTGCCAGCCTTGATGTGAATACCACGCTGCGAAAGGGCAAGGGCGGCGGCGTATTGGGAGGACTCAAGCGCATCGTCACAGGCGAATCGCTGTTTTTAAGTGTGTTTCGCTCTGGTAACACTCCTGGCGAAATTTATCTCGCCCCAAAAATGATGGGCGATATTGTGGCATACACGCTGAGCGGAACGGATCTCGTGATTCAATCCACCAGCTATTTGGCGTCCACGGGCAATGTCAGCGTTGATTTGGGATTTCAAGGATTTAAGTCTATTTTTTCTGGTGAAGCGATCTTCTGGCTCACCGCGAGCGGCACGGGTTTAGTGTTGCTGAACTCCTTTGGCAGCATCTACGAAGTAGACGTAGACGGTGAATACATTGTAGATACCGGAAACATTGTTGCCTTTGAGAAAACCCTCAGCTTTTCGATTACGAAACCGGGTTCTAGTTGGCTGGGCGCACTTATGGGCGGGGAGGGGTTTGTTTGTCGATTTAAGGGCAAAGGCAAACTGTACTGCCAGACCCACAATCCCCGCACGTTTGGTCAATTGATTGGCAGCCAGCTTCCGCCTCGCTAAGACATGAAATTAACAACGATCGCCCCTCCCCTCTCTTCAGGAAACTCAAAATGACAAACACTAAAAACACCACAAACTCTGAATTTGCCTATCAGATCGAACACGCGCCTGCCTACGCCTCGCTCTCGATCAAGCTAAGAGCCAATCAAACCGTTCTGGTAGAATCGGGCGCAATGGCAGCAATGGACAGCAGCATCCAGATGAAATCCAAAGCCAAGGGCGGCTTGATGAAGGGCATCGGGCGGGTGTTGAGCGGCGAGTCTTTGTTTGTCAGCGAGTTTACAGCGGCAAACAACCCTGGCGAGCTGATGATTTCCCCACGAGTTCCCGGCGATATCCAGTATTACCGACTAGACGGAAGCAAAAGCCTGATGGTGCAGTCTTCCGGGTTTGTTGCTGCCAGCCCCAGCATCCAGATCGACACCAAATTTCAGGGAGCTAAAGGCTTTTTTAGCGGCGAGTCGCTGTTTTTGCTGCGGGCATCGGGTACGGGGGATTTCTGGTTTAGCTCATACGGAGGAATCCTGGAAATTCCGGTTTCGGAGGAATATGTGGTCGATACGGGCTATATCGTGGCGTTTGAAGAGACGTTGCAATACCAAGTCGAACTGCTGAGCGGCTTATCGTTTAAGGGTTTGCGGACGGGCTTTTTAGGCGGCGAGGGCTTGGTTTGTCGGTTTAAAGGCACAGGCAAACTGTGGATTCAGTCGCGGCAGCTTTATCCGCTGATTAACTTTTTCCAGGCATTTCGACCCACCCGTAACTAGCCCGCAAGAACTGCGAGAACTACCGTATGTCGATCGAACTTCCTCCCGGCATGGCGGACTATAGCGAAGCTTCGCCTCCGCCCAAAAATCGGCAGATCGTGCTGTTGCTCAGTTTTTTTGTGGGGCTGACGATCGCCCTATTTCTGTCTGTTGATCTGATGGTCGGCGTTCTGATTGGCTGGATTCCTCCGGGGGTTGAACGCCAGCTTGGAGCACTGATCGTCCCCGCATTTGAACAACAGGCAGCCCCTTCCTCAGCTCAAGACACCCTGAATCAATTGCTCGATCGCCTGAAACCGCATTTGTCTGCCGAGCAACAACAGCGAGATTACAAAGTGCTGTATGTTCCAGATGAAACGGTGAACGCACTGGCGATACCGGGCGATCGAATTATTTTATATCGAGGATTAATCGAGCAGGCAGAATCAGAGAATGAGCTGATGATGGTTTTGGGGCATGAACTGGGACACTTTGCCCATCGCGATCACCTCCGCCAGCTCGGACGCGGATTATTGATGCAGATTACCATCTCTAGTCTGTTTGGGGATATCAGCGGCATTCAGTCGATCGCCCTTTCTGCTGCTCAGACGATCGGCAATTCTCGGTTTTCCCAAAACCAGGAATACAAGGCTGATGAAATGGGTGTTACGCTTCTGCAAAAAATCTACGGACAGGTTGCCGGAGCAACTGATTTTTTTGCCCGTTTAAGCGAGAAGAAAGATCTACCGATCGATTTTCTCACCACCCACCCTAATCCCGGCAAGCGAGTGCAGCGATTAGAAAAACTGATTCAGCAGAATGGTTGGACGGTTGGAGATCGATCGCCCGTGGCTGAAAGTCTCAAAATGCCTTGAGGTTTACTACCTTGGGATTCATATCCTGAGATTTATACCCTGAGGTTCAATGCCCCGAGGTTCAATGCCCCGAGGTTCAATGCCTTGAAGTTAATGAGACAGCAAGTTCCCGCAAACTGATTCCCCCAGGGGAATTCGCTTATCCGATCGCCTGCGTTCGGGCAACCTGTCTTTTAGAATGCCAACAAAATCCGCAGATTTCGTCATCATAGAGGATAAGGCATTCGCAGGACGCGCACCCCCATGGCACATCCGTCAGACTTTCACATTCAAGCCCCGTTTGAGCCGAAAGGCGACCAGCCAAAGGCAATTCAGAAGCTGACTAAATCGGTGGAGCAGGGCGATCGGTTTCAGACGTTGCTGGGCGCAACCGGAACCGGAAAAACTCATACGATCGCACGAGTGATTCAAAACGTGGGCAAGCCGACGCTGGTTCTGGCGCATAACAAAACCCTGGCGGCGCAATTGTGCAATGAGCTGCGGGAGTTTTTCCCGGATAATGCGGTCGAGTATTTCATCAGCTATTACGACTACTATCAGCCGGAAGCCTATATTCCGGTGACCGATACCTACATTGCCAAAACCGCTTCGATCAACGACGAGATCGATATGCTGCGGCACTCGGCAACGCGATCGCTATTTGAGCGCAAAGATGTGATTGTGGTCGCGTCGATTAGCTGCATTTACGGTCTGGGCATTCCGAACGAGTATTTAAACGCGGCGATTCCGTTTCGGGTAGGTGCGGAGGTAGACCAGCGGGCAATTCTGCGCGATCTGGCTTCGGTGCAGTACGAGCGCAATGACCTGGAAGTGGGGCGCGGCAAGTTTCGCGTGAAGGGCGACGTGCTGGAGATTGGTCCGGCGTACGAAGATCGGATTATTCGGGTGGAATTCTTTGGCGATGAGATCGACGCGATTCGCTACATCGATCCGCTCACGGGCGAAACGCTGCAAAGCATGGACGGGATTAACGTTTACCCGGCGCGTCACTTCGTCACTCCTGAAGATCGGCTTCATGAAGCCTGTGATGCGATCGAGCAAGAGCTAAAAGAACGTCTGATGGAACTGGAAGGCGAAAATAAATTACTGGAAGCACAGCGACTTGAACAGCGCACTCGCTATGATCTGGAACTTCTGCGAGAAGTAGGCTACTGCAACGGGGTCGAAAACTATTCGCGCCATCTGGCAGGACGCAATCCAGGCGATTCGCCCGAATGCCTGATCGATTATTTCCCGAAAGACTGGCTGCTGGTGATCGACGAGTCTCACGTTACGATTCCCCAAATTCGCGGGATGTATAACGGCGATCGATCGCGCAAAATGACGCTAATTGACCACGGCTTCCGGTTGCCCAGCGCGGCAGATAACCGACCGCTCAAGTCCGACGAATTCTGGGAGAAGGTGAATCAGTGCATTTTTGTCTCGGCAACGCCGGGCGACTGGGAGCTAGAGCAATCGGGCGGCAAGTTTGAAGTCGAGGGCGAAGGCAAGAACGAGTCGAGGTCTTATATCCCAGGTACAGGTCACGTCGTAGAGCAGGTGATTCGTCCCACGGGTGTGCTTGATCCAGAAGTGTTTGTGCGTCCCACCGACGGACAAATCGACGATCTGCTGGGCGAAATTCAGGTGCGGGTGCTAAAAAACGAACGTACTCTCGTTACGACGCTCACGAAGCGCATGGCAGAAGACCTGACGGAGTATCTGCAAGAAAGAGCGATTCGCGTCCGCTATCTCCACTCCGAGATTAACTCGATCGAGCGAATTGAGATCCTGCAAGATCTGCGGGCAGGCGAGTTTGACGTGCTGATCGGCGTGAACTTGCTGCGGGAAGGTCTGGACTTACCGGAAGTTTCCCTCGTCGCGATCCTCGATGCGGACAAAGAAGGCTTCCTACGGGCAGCACGATCGCTGATTCAAACAATCGGACGGGCAGCGCGTCACGTTCGGGGACAGGCAATTCTCTACGCCGACAACCTGACCGACAGCATGGCACGAGCCATCAGTGAAACCGAGCGTCGTCGCGTCATCCAGCAAGAGTACAACGAAAAGCACGGCATCACCCCCAAGCCGATCATCAAGCGGCAGAACAACGCAATTCTACAATTCCTGGAAGTCTCGCGGCGCGTCAATGCTCAGGAGCTAGAGCAGATCTTTGAAAAGGCAGACGATCTGCCCCTGGAAAACATTCCTGACTTGATCGTTAAGCTCGAAACCGAGATGAAAGCAGCCGCTAAAAATCTGGAGTTTGAGGAAGCCGCCAAACTGCGCGATCGCATTAAACACCTGCGCGATCGATTGTTGGGGAAGCGATCGTAACTTCTAGCGCATCGCTGCCATCGTATTTTTCCAGGAAAGCTCCTTGCATAGAATCTCTAGTGCCCGTCTTTCCGCGCCTTCAAACAGCCCACAGTCTGCGAGTTCCTTTAAGACCTGCTGAGTGAGCTGAGCAGCAAACGTGCCGCCACAGCGCAGCAGATGACTGTAGTAACAAAACTGAGAATTGCCATTTTCGTTGCAGTGGAAGTGGTAAATCTCCTGCTCGGTCATCACAAACGCAGGCGTGTTGATCGGCACAATCACCTTGGGAATGCCGTGACAGCCATAGCGCGATCGATCGCTTTCAGTCAGCGTCCCCACCAGCACTACTCCCAGCAGCGTCCGAGTATCTGCGACTAAATCGGGCGTAAACATCGGGTCAGGTTCGCTCGACAAGCGCGGACCATTGCTAAGAAACATCGGGTTAAAGAGCTGGGAGTTATACACCAAGCCCACTGCCCAGTGTCGCTCGTCTGGCTCTTCCAGTTTGACAAAACAGCCAAAGCCGTAGTCGTCGGGCAGCGGAGGATAGCTGACCTCGTGGCGATCGTCTAGCTGCACGACATAGTCGCAGTGAGAGTTTGACTTGACCACTTTTCCAAGGCGCATTGTTTTCTCCAATCGCATCACCCGTTCCTCTCACTGATAAGAGACTGCTGTTTCTCTAACTCGTTTCTTGAACCATTCGCGATTTCGCTGACCGCATTTTATCGGACTTTCGTACAACTGAACTATCAGAATCGGGGGAATTAAGCCGATCTCTTAAATTTCTTTAGAAAAAACCTTCTGGGCTTGCTGTTAAGTCCGCTTGAGAAAGAGTTTAAAGAGAACATCATAAAGAGCGATGTCGCCCCTTCTGCTTTCCTTTCTAACCGCCAAAGGTAGGCGTTCAGCGTTCTACTATCGTCGTTCTAATGGTCTCTAGTATCCGATCGGCGAATTAATCACGCATTAAGATAGAACAGGTATCGCTTGGGGCAAACTGAAGTTATTCCCGTGAAAACGGCACGACTCGCACCAGGATCAGACAATTAAACGATTGATTGCACGATCGCCCTACGAGAACCTGCTTCGTATGGTCTGACTTAATCTGGTTTACCTCGATCTGGTTTGCCTCGATTAGGGGCTGCATTTCGACTAGCGATGATGCTGGTCGTCTATAACAATATTTCATCCCCGCTGCGCTGAATTTATGACTGACTCATCGGATGTACGCCCACCCAGTGCTCAAGCCAGCTCTAAAAATCCATCTGGTTTGAATTCGCTGACTGGCAATTCGGCAGGAAGTTCAGCTGAAGCTCTCTCCGATGTGCAGATAACGCTCACTTTACCAGCAGAGATCGCCTCAGCAATTCAGCAGTCTTCGCAGCAGCCGATCGGTCAGCAAATCCTGGCACTGCTGCAACAGGCAGTCAGCGTCCGGCAGCCATTAGAACAGCCGCCAGAGGCAAAGGTCAGCCAGAGTTCACCTGTGGATGCCTCGCTGCGGCAAGAAGTAGAACAGCTTAAACATCGCCTCAGTCTGCTCGAAGCCCTGCTGCCACGAGTTGAGGCGATCGAGAAAAACGTCAATGACTTTACCGGAAAAACGGCTTCGCCTTGTCCTGGGAACGATCGAGCGACTCCCGCTCCGCAGGCATCTGCTCCCCCAACCGCTCCGGCAATTCAAAACCCTGCATCTGTGCCAGAGCCGCGACCGGCTGGAGTTCCTTTGGATGCTGACAAACCGCAGGAGCAAGACAAAGACGGCAATCCCGGATCAGCGATCGCTTCGCTCTGGATGCAGGTTCAGCAAAACAATCATCCGCCTGCCTCGATTCCCTCTACGCTGCAACCCGTTGATTCCTGCTCAGTGGGGGAGCATCGGTTAATGCCGTTTAAATCTTCTGGGCGGAGCGTATGTATCAAATGCGGCTGGACGGATAACCCTCGCAGTGATAGTTCGATTGCGCCTCCGGTCAATGCTTCAGATCTTCATCAGCTCCTGGAGCAAGCTGCGATCGAGTCTTTGGAAAACATGAAGCCCCGCAAGCGATCGACTTAGCGATCCGCTGATGATCAGGAGTGCATTAGTGTTTTCCCGCACCCAGATAAAGCTCACCCACTTTTGGATCGTTGAGCAAATCCTGTCCTCGTCCTTCAAATCGATCGCGTCCCGTTTCCAGGACATAGCCGCGATCTGCCATTGCTAAAGCTTTACGAGCGTTTTGCTCCACCAGCATAATGGACGTGCCTGAGCGGTTGATTTGCTGAATAATTTCAAACACGCTGTTAACAAGCTGGGGTGACAGAGCGGCGGAGGGTTCGTCGAGGATCAGCAAACTGGGTTGCAGCATCAGTGCCCGTCCCATGGCTAACTGCTGCCGTTCGCCGCCCGATAGGGTTCCGGCACGCTGTTTTCTGCGCTCCACCAGTCGCGGGAACAGGGCAAAAATCTGATCTTTGAGTTCCTTCAAGGAGCCGCGCCGCACGAACGCGCCCATTTCCAGGTTTTCTTCCACTGTGAGCGACGGAAACACATTCGCAATTTGCGGTACATAGCACATTCCCCGCTGCACAATCTGATTCGACTTCAGGCCGACAATATTCTGCCCTTGAAACAGAATCTTGCCTTTGTGCGGGGTCAGCAAGCCGAAGATTGTTTTCGCCAGGGTTGATTTTCCGGCTCCATTCGGACCAATTACAACCACCAATTCTCCCGGATCAACGCGAAAATTTACCCCTTGCAGGATGTCCAGGTCTTTGATGTATCCGGCGTGAACGTCTTCAACTTGTAACAGGGGGACGGGCAGCAGGG
The DNA here is from genome assembly GCF_039962215.1 of Leptolyngbya sp. ST-U4. Taxonomy (NCBI): domain Bacteria; kingdom Bacillati; phylum Cyanobacteriota; class Cyanophyceae; order Leptolyngbyales; family Leptolyngbyaceae; genus Leptolyngbya; species Leptolyngbya sp. ST-U4. The sequence goes on along the minus strand of NZ_JAMPKZ010000001.1, from coordinate 144,904 downwards.
GAGCAGTCTGAGGCATAGCAGGAAAGCCAGACAAAAGGGCTATTGCATAGTCTTTAGCGAATCATAGCGAATCATTTTGGGGTGGACTGAAGATCAGGACGTTCTTCTGGGACGATCGCCCCTTCCACAGGACAGACTTGCAGACAAATTCCGCAGTCAATACAGGTCGAAAAGTCAATCCAGTACCAGTCGGTTCCTTTCGTGTTTTTACCGGGACCGTCGTGGATACAAGCGACCGGGCAGGCATCCACACAGTCAGCGACCCCTTCACAGATGTTGGTTACGATCGTATGCGGCATAGCGTTCTCTTAAGATCGGCGGGATAGGCTGGGTCAGGATAGTTTGGGTCAGGATAGTTTGACAGGGCAATCCCCTGGCGGAGAACTGCATCCTTTCTCCTGTTCACCGTTTCTCAGTGTACCGATTTCCGGTTAGCTCGTGTCGATAATGGTCATTCAGAATTGCAGACGAACTCTGAAGTCCGAATTGGTATCATGAAAAGAAGTTAAGAAATATCAATAAAAGTACTGTGACGACTCAAATTCCTGTTTCTGCCTCTGCCCCCCTGCCGATCGAATTCTCCACCTGGAGTTGGCAGGGACACAATATCTGCTACACCGTTCAGGGTGAGGGAGTGCCGCTGGTGCTAGTGCATGGCTTCGGCGCATCGATCGGGCACTGGCGCAAAAATATTCCTGTTCTGGCTGCGGGCGGCTATAAAGTGTTCGCGCTGGATCTGCTGGGCTTTGGACGATCGGATAAGCCGATCGAGCTAACCTACGAGCTGGAACTGTGGCAGCGGCTTTTAAAGGAATTCTGGGAAACGCATATTCAAGAACCCGCCGTGTTTGTGGGAAATTCGATCGGCGCGCTGCTGTGCCTAATGGTGCTGGCGGATTATCCGGAGATTACCAGAGGTGGGGTATTGCTGAATGCCGCAGGCGGGCTGAATCACCGTCCTGAAGAACTGCCGCTGCCCCTGCGATTGATGATGACAGGCTTTAATAAGCTCGTGACCTCTCAGCTTGTCGGTACATTTTTGTTTAACATCATTCGGCAAAAGCCCCGTCTGCGTCGTACGTTGAGACAGGTTTATCGCGATCGCACTGCCATCACCGACGATCTGATCGATCTGCTCCACGAGCCGTCCTGTCATCCCAACGCCCAAAAAGTCTTTGCCGCGATCCTTTCTGCCCCACCCGGCCCCAAACCCGAATCGCTCTTACCCAAAATCACCCAACCCCTGCTGATCCTTTGGGGCGAGAAAGATCCCTGGACGCCGATCAGCAGCGCAAAATTTTATCAAGACCTGGCAGAAGAGAAAGAGCACGTTCAGTTTATTCCCATTCCTGACACTGGACACTGCCCCCACGACGAACGCCCCGATCTGGTCAATGCCCATATTTTGAACTGGCTGAATACTGCGATTCGCTAAGCGATTTTTAATCTTCATGTCTCTTCCTACGGTGATTCTTCCTGGCTATTTGGCAGGCGCGGTTCCCTATCGCGAAATGGAGCAAGCCCTGCAACAGCTTGATATTCCAGTTAAGACGGTTCCCCTGAAGCGTGGCGATTGGTTTCCAACCCTGGGCGGGCGATCGATGCTGCCGATTCTGACTCAGCTCGATCAGACCGTGAAATCCCTGATGCAGGAAACGGGAAGCGATCGCGTTAATCTGGTCGGGCATTCAGCAGGCGGCTGGATTTGCCGGATTTATCTGGGGGAAATTCCCTATGATGTACATCCGGGCGATCAGGGAAAGCCCTGTCTCTGGCAGGCACATCCACAGGTGACAACGCTGGTCACGCTCGGCACGCCCCATGTGAGTCAGGAACGCTGGACAAAGCGTAATCTGGATTTCGTCAAGCAACACTATCCGGGCGCGTTCTACCCCAGCGTGAAGTATGTTTGCGTCGCAGGTAAGGCAATCTACGGCAAACGAGATTGGGCAAACTGGTTTGTCTACAGCAGCTATGAACTCACCTGCGGCAAAGGCGACTGCTGGGGCGATGGCATTACTCCGATCGAATCAGCTCACCTGGCGGGCGCAGATAATCTCACACTGGAAAACGTGCTGCATTCCCCCCGTTCGGGTAGGCTGTGGTACGGTTCCCCGGAGGTGGTAAAAGCTTGGGCAACTCACCTGACGTAAGAGGAACTTTTGATCGGGGCGATCGATGCTTCCCTGGCAGCATTTTGCAGAACGCTCTACCCCTTATCCTCTTTCCCCTTTGGCGGCTGCTCGAATGCCTCATAAGCTGCCACAATGCGCTGCACCAACGCATGCCTGACCACATCTGCCTTTGAAAGCTCACAAAAGGCGATTCCCTCTACGTTCTTCAAAATACGCTGAGCGACGGCTAAACCGGACTCCTGGTAGGACGGCAAATCAGTTTGGGTAATGTCGCCTGTCACCACCATCCGCGATCGAAATCCGATACGGGTCAGCACCATTTTCATTTGTGCCGGAGTCGTATTTTGCGCCTCGTCGAGAATCACAAAGGCATTGTTGAGGGTGCGTCCTCGCATATAGGCGATCGGAGCCACTTCAATCACGCCCCGCTCCATCAGGTTGGCAATTTTCTCTGGGTCGATCATCTCGTACAGCGCATCGTAGAGCGGACGCAAATAGGGATTCACCTTTTGCTGAAGATCCCCCGGTAGAAATCCAAGCTTTTCCCCTGCTTCCACAGCGGGACGAGTTAAAATCAGCCGCTCGTACTGGTTTGCCAGAAGTGCCTGAACTGCCACCATCGCTGCCAGGTAGGTCTTTCCCGTGCCTGCGGGACCGATGCAGAAGGTGAGGTCGTGTTTGCGGATTGATTCAATATATTGCCGCTGTCGAAAGGTTTTCGCCCGGATTTCTTCGCCTTTACGGGTGCGGACGATAACGTCCCGTTGCAGCATTTCCAGATCGTCTTCGCGGTGCGTGTTAATCGCGTGGCGAACGGTCTGGATATCTACTTCAGTGATCGGCTTGTCCTGACTCCAGTAGGGTTCGAGCGATCGAATGAGTTTCTGGCACAGTTCGACCTGATTTTCAGTTCCCGTAATCAGCACTGATTGCCCCCGTAAAACCAGGGAGGCTCCAGTTTGCTGACTCAGGTACTTCAGGTTGGCTTCCTGTGTACCCGCTAGAGCGATCGCACTTGTGGGGGTCGGTAAATCGATTGTAAGCGTAGTTCCCATTCCATATGAGCCAGGGGAACGTTGAAACCGCTAGCTCTATTACGACATTAGCAAATTTATCTGTTTCCGAATTTAGCGACGCGGACGGCGGGAAGGCTGCGATCGAGGTGGTCTATTGTCATTTCCTCCATTTCTGGAGCCTTCTCTGCGATCATCATGTCCCGCAGGTTGTCCACTCATGCCGCCAAACACTTCGAGATGAACTACCTGCCCTGCTGCCTGAGCCAACGCCTGCACCACAGTGCGAATTGCCTGAATGTTACGTCCGCCACGCCCAAACACTCGCCCTTTATCTTCGCCTTCGATCGCTAAACGAATTAGCACCCGCGAGGTGCGCGGAGAAACTTCGCAGTCGAGCCGCAGAGATTCTGGGGAATCGAGAAACGGCTGCACCAGAAAGCGAACGAGTTCGGAGTAGTTAGAGCTAGTTTGGGACACAGGTTTAATCAGGATACCAGCGGAAATTCTGACCGAAATTTTTATCGTAGGATGCGCTTTTGGCGACATCGCCCTTGGTGGGTCAAGGCTTTGGAATGATGATGTGAATCGACGAGCTGAATCGATGCAATGCGGGGGCTGCCTGAGCGGCTGTGGAAGAAGTCGCAAAGGTTTTATATTGTCCCCTAAATTATTGCCGCCTAAATCCCCCAAAGTTGGGGGACTTTGAATTTCTAAAGCAATCTAGGTTGCCCACAAAATTAGGGGTTAAGGGGACGTACGGATAAAACCAACGACTCTTCATCCTTGAACGCATCTTACAAAATTGCCGAAATGCGATCGGATTTAAGCCCTATCCTTGATAGCGCGCCGGAACGAGGTTGGCTTTTTCCAGAATGCGACGCACGGTATCGGTAGGCTGTGCGCCCTGTTCCAGGCGGCGACGAATTGCCTCTTCCTTTAGCTTTACTTCGTCGGTTCTGGGGTTGTAGTAGCCCAATTCTTCGAGGGCGCGGCCGTCTCGGCGAGAAGTCCCAGTCATTGCCACAATTCGGTAGCTCGCCTCAAACTTTTTACCGAACCGCTTTAATCGCAGCTTGATCATGCCTAAAAATGTTGCTCCTGTTCAAAAAATAACGCTCACTGCTTCGGTTCAGAATGCAGCCAGCAAAATCGAGTCTAATTGGTTGCCCAACTAGCAATTATAGTATGTAGAAGTCAGATCATACCATTAAAGCAAGCGTAACAATTCAGCGTCAGCGTCAGCGTCACCGTCACAGTAGGCGCAACTGTTCGTTTGCAGGTTCTTCCAGAAGCAAATCATCCGACAAGTCCGGCAGTCTCAGCTCGCCAACCCCCGCCCATTCCTCCTCGGTAGACAGTAGCAGATGAGCTGTTTCCAGCATTTCGGCAGCAAATTCTGCCAGATGAGGCTGGTTCTCTAAATAGGTTTTGAGGGCATCGATCGGCGTCAGACAGGTTCCCGTACCCAACTCCGGCAGCCGGGGACGCGCAAGCTGACTAACCAGATCTGCTTGAATTGTGTAGGTGTGTGCTGCGCTGAGGGCCTGATGCACTGCCGCCTGATCGATCGCGTCGAGCTGTTCCGAGCGCACTTCATAAATTAGCCGCACCACTGCATCATGAATTTCGGTCGATTCGATCGCTTTCAGCAGAACTGAGTGGGGGTCGTTCGACTGGGACAAATTCACTCGAATTGTGCGAAATGGACGCACCGGCAAAGGGCAGAAATCCATTTCGACTGAACCGCGCTGCGAAGCCGTTCCTCCTGGGGGGGAATCGACCTTGACCAGCACATAACCCTTATCCTCAGTTTCTTCGCTAAAGTCCACTCGCTCAATGCTGCCCGGATAGACAACCAGCGGCTGCTCTGCCAGAACCTGATGCCGATGCACATGACCCAGTGCTACATAGTCAAAGCAGGAACGGGTCAGGACAGCAAGAGGGACGGTAAAGCCCTTTCCCACGGCTAAAAATCGCTCTGCGCCAAATCGCGCCGTATCGGTCATTAAATGTGCTAGCAGCACTGTGGGCAGATTGGGATCAAGCTGACGAATTTCGCCTTCCAGCGCAACCCGGAGGCGATCGGTCAAAAGCTGATTCACCTCTGCTAGAGACAGACCCTCGGTTTCGGGGCGGGTGAGCAGGGTCGATCGCGTCAGCCAGGGTAGGGTAATGATCTGAATTGCTCCGTTCCGAGTCTGAATCCGGTGGGTTGCCAATCGATCGCCCACCACAAAGCCGGGTACGCCCAGCGTCCGATAAATGCATAGGCTTGCTCCGCCCTGCCCCTGCGAGTGCTGATCGTGGTTGCCGACCAGCAACACAGTGGGAATTTGAGCATCGACCAAGCGGCGAAACTGCTCGGCAAAAAGCTCCTGCACGATCGGCGGCGGCGTCGCATCGGGGAAAGCATCTCCGCCAAACAGCACCAGATCCACAGGTTCGGCAATGGCGCGATCGATACAGTAACTCAGCGATCGCACAAAGTCTTCTAGGCGGGTATTCAGTCCGGTTTCAGAATTGATGCGTCCGTGGGAAAAGCCGCTTCCCAAGTGGATGTCGGAGAGGTGAAGAATTTTGATCATGGGTTGATCGTTTTGATCAGGGATTTGATCAGGAACTTGATCAGGGACGATCGAGCAAGGCGTTTGCGTTCTTTGGAGGTTGTTTGAGCTGATTTCGCCAGAATCAAGCGGTTAAGGGACGGTTCGGGTAATTATCATCGCTTTGCAAACATCCTCCCAAGTCGATGGCAAGATGAGAGGAATGTTCTGAATTTTACCGCAAATGACCGGACAAGATGAACAAGCGTACTCTTTTCCACCGACTCGAAATCGCGCCCCCCGTAATCGCACGATCGAATTAACCGAAGCCGATCGCCAGCATCTACAAAATCAAATCATCCAAATCTCACCGGGCAATTTTCTAACAGAATTACCTATCGGAATTATCCGGGGTGATTCGCTTCAAATCGCACCTTTGTTGCCGCCCAATTCTGTAGATTTGCTCATTCTTGATCCGCCCTATAACTTGAGCAAAGCCTTTGATGGCTATCGGTTTACAAGACAGACGATCGACCAATATTCAACCTGGCTCGATCGGGCAATTACTGCTTTTAAGCCGCTTCTCAAAAACACTGCAACGATTTATATTTGCGGCGATTGGCTAACTTCGATTTCAATTTTTACAGTCGCTTCGGCTCACTTTATCGTCCGTAATCGCATTACCTGGGAGCGGGAAAAGGGTAGAGGCGCAAAGTCTAACTGGAAAAACGCCAGCGAAGATATCTGGTTTTGTACAAGCTCCGATCGCTATACCTTTAACGTAGATGCGGTGAAATTGCGGCGAAAAGTAGTCGCGCCCTACCGGGATGCCAGCGGAACGCCTAAAGATTGGACAACAACTGAAAGCGGCAATTTTCGGGATACGCATCCGTCAAATTTGTGGACAGATATTACCATTCCTTTCTGGTCGATGCCCGAAAACACAGACCATCCCACGCAGAAAAGCGAAAAACTGATTGCCAAACTCATTCTTGCTAGCAGCAATCCGGGCGATCGCGTCTTCGATCCTTTCCTGGGCAGCGGCACGACAACGGCGGTATGTGAAAAGCTCAATCGCAAAGGTTCAGGCATTGAACTCAGCGAGGAATATTGCTTGATCGCTGCAAAACGCCTGGAGCTTGCCCACCAAGACAAGACAATTCAGGGCTGGAGAGACGGAGTGTTCTGGGAGCGCAATACGTTTGCCTCGCAAAAGCTGACTTCTGAATAATGTTGCTGTCCTAAGCCGCTAAACTAAGGGATTGCACCCCTCGCCCCCGTTTGCCGCTATGAAAATCGAATGGCAGGTCGCCAAAACCTACGAAGACATTCTCTATCACAAAGCCGACGGCATCGCCAAAATCACAATTAACCGTCCCCATAAGCGCAATGCGTTTCGCCCCAAAACGGTGTTTGAGCTTTACGATGCCTTTGTCGATGCGCGAGAAGATACCTCGATCGGCGTCGTTCTCTTCACCGGGGCAGGACCGCATACCGACGGCAAATACGCTTTCTGCTCTGGCGGCGATCAGAGCGTGCGCGGCGAAGCGGGCTATGTAGATGAGGCAGGCATTCCCCGGTTGAACGTGCTGGATTTGCAGCGGCTAATTCGATCGATGCCCAAAGTCGTGATCGCGCTGGTGGCGGGCTATGCGATCGGCGGCGGTCATGTGCTGCACCTGATTTGCGATTTGTCGATCGCCGCAGACAACGCTATCTTTGGGCAAACGGGTCCGAAAGTGGGCAGCTTTGACGGTGGCTTTGGCGCAAGCTATCTGGCACGAGTAGTCGGTCAGAAAAAGGCGCGAGAAATTTGGTTTCTCTGTCGGCAGTACGACGCACAGCAAGCCTTAGACATGGGCTTGGTCAATTGCGTTGTCCCGGTCGAACAGCTTGAAGCCGAGGGCATTCAGTGGGCGCAGGAAATTCTGGAGAAAAGCCCGATCGCCATTCGCTGCCTCAAATCTGCCTTTAATGCCGACTGCGACGGACAGGCAGGCTTACAGGAACTCGCCGGAAACGCGACGCTGCTTTACTACATGACCGAAGAAGGCTCAGAAGGAAAGCAGGCGTTTTTAGAGAAGCGATCGCCTAACTTCCGGCAGTATCCGTGGTTGCCGTAGGGGGCAGTTAGCGAACTGCCTCGACTCCTGCCATCTCCAGAATCTCAGGAATCAAATCTTCGCGCCGCACTGCCATCAGGTGAACCCCTTGGCAAATCTGCCGCGCCATATGCACCTGCTCTGCCGCGATCGTCATTCCTTCCCGTAGAGGGTCAGAGGCTTTTTCCAGGCGATCGATAATCTCCTGAGGAATGGTCACGCCCGGCACATTGCGGTTAATAAACTGAGCGTTTTTGGCAGACTTTAGCAGAAAAATTCCGGCAAGCACGGGCTTATTGCAGCCGATCGCTACGTGATCCATGAATTTGCTGAGGCGATCGAAGTCTGAAATGAGCTGACTCTGAAAGAACTGTGCTCCGGCGGCAAGTTTGCGCTCAAATCGACGCTGTAGCCCTGACCAGCTTCCGCACTGGGGATCAACGGCTGCCCCGGCTAACAGAGTCATTGCACCGTCGGGCAAGGCTTTGTCGTTAAAATCAAATCCCTGGTTTAACTTGTCAATCAACTTGAGGAGCCGCACCGATTCCAGCTCAAATACGCCTCTTGCCTCTGGGTGATCCCCCGCTTTGATCGGGTCGCCTGTGAGTGCCAGCACATTCCGAATGCCGAGTGCCTGTGCCCCCATCAGATCCGCCTGGAGCGCGATGCAGTTTCGATCGCGGCAAGCCATCTGACAAATTGGCTCAATGCCCTGCTGTTTTAGGAGAACCGACGCAGCCAGAGACGACATCCGCATCACCGCTCGACTGCCATCAGTAATATTCACTGCATGAACCCGCCCCTTCAGCAGATTTGCCATCTGAATCATGTGAGACGGATCGCCCCCCTTAGGCGGCATGACTTCTGCTGTTACCAGAAAATCGCCCCGCTCGATCGCCGCATGAAACTGGCTGACCGGAGCCTGAGCCGCAGGAGCAGATGATGAAGGCATACTAAGCAGTTGGGAATCAGTCATGGATGAATTGTTGTTCCGGTGAGATCAAGGGTTGAGCAGGAGCAATGGCGAATTGATCATTTCAGCCGTAACCCGCTCAGCCGTAACACCTGCTCAGCCGTAACAATTGATAGGGCTACCTCAGCCAGTATGCCTTAGAAGGGGTTCAGAAAGAATCTGTACTAAAGCAGGGTGCAAAAAGTTCACTGCCTTGTCCCGCAGGAAAAACGGGTTCACGCAGTCAGCGGCTTTGCGTTGCCAGAGTCGCTTTTGGATTCTCTTAATTGAATCCCTAGTCTTAAGGATGAATATGCAGGAATTGCAGCCCGGCATTTTGTCCTGGATCGGCAATCTGTCCTGGATCAAGGTCGCGATCGCTTCCCTGCAATCCAGTTGATCAATTTCATCGTGTTGCTCAATTTTAGAGCGGCTTAATTTATAGAGTCTTAATACAGGCTTGATACAAACTCCTTTTACAAGCCTTAAGGTCTAGGGAAAGCTGAGCGTAGAAGCGGCAAGCAACAAGCAAGGAATTAAAGCAACGGCAATGAAACATATCCACCTCGATCGCACACCGAAAGAACCCGTCTCCCACAATCCGGCGATTCAAAAGCAGGTCATGCTGCGACTGGGCGATTTGCCCCACTTGACCAATTTTTCCCAGGCTCGGTTTGCCCCCGGACAATTCGCGCCCGCCCATGCTCATGCCAATATGTGTGAGGTATTTTTTGTCGAATCGGGCAGCGGGGAGATCGAGGTGAACCAGCAAATTTATTCGCTGACTGCCGGAGCCTGTATTGCCGTGGAGCAGGGCGAGGTTCACGAAGTTCGCAATACGGGCAGCGAGGAACTGGTTCTTACGTATTTCGGGTTACGGGTTGAATCAGCGTAATTTTTGTTGAATGTAGAGAAATCTTGGGTACGCTAAGCAGCAGCGATTAGCAGCACAATGCGAAGCAGTTCCCCTTTCAGGGTAATCGCCTTCCACGTTAGGCTTTGGCAAGATGGGCAGGCCCGCTTGAGCGAGGGTTCATGCCTGCCAGAGCGTCTACGATCGATCCTTATTGCTATTTTAAAACTCATTCCATCATGATTTTCCGGTTCAAATCTCGGATCATTTGGGCAACTGTTTTTAGTTTGAGCCTGATTCTTGTTGCGTTTTCTCACCGCTCTCCGACCAATCTGGCCGGGTCAAAGCTGGCAGTTGCGCCCTATCCCCACACTGTGTTTGTGCATCTGTTTGAGTGGCGATGGGATGATATTGCTCAGGAGTGCGAGAGTTACCTTGCCCCCCACGGTTACGGAGCCGTTCAGATTTCTCCTGCCGCAGAGCACGTTGTTTTACCTCAGCAAGGGTTCCCCTGGTGGCAACGGTACCAGCCTGTTAGCTATCAGCTCGTTAGCCGCAGCGGGAGTCGATCGCAGCTTGCCCAAATGATCGATCGCTGTCACAAAGTCGGAGTCAAAATCTATGCCGATGCCGTAATTAATCACATGGCAGCCGATGCGAGTGGAATTGGCAGTGCAGGCACAAAGTTCGATCGCTACCAATATCCCGGACTTTATGAGCCAAAAGACTTTAACACCTGCCGCAAAGGGATTCAAAACTACAACGATCGCCAGCAAGTGACCCAGTGCGAACTGGTTGGACTGCCCGACCTGGATACCAGCAATCCCTCAGTGCAGCAGCGGATCGTGGAGCATCTGATCGATTTGGTGAGCCTGGGCGTTGATGGCTTTCGGATTGATGCTGCCAAGCACATAGACGCAGCCGATATTGACAGGATTCTCAAGCGAGTCTACCAGGCGGTTGACCCCGACCCCTTTATTTATCAGGAAGTGCTTGATCCGGGCAATGAAGCGACCAAAAAGCAGGACTATTACGCCAACGGACGAGTCATTGAGGCAGAGTACGGGAGAGCGGTTAGTGAGCGGTTTATGGGTATGAGTGGCGCAATCGCCCAGCTCGAAACCCTCGGCGAAACTTGGGGATTGATGCCCAGCGAGAAAGCGATCGTGTTTATTGACAACCACGATAAGCAGCGCGGTCATGCAGGCGGCGGCAACTACCTGACTTACAAGAACGGCAAACTCTACGAGCTAGCAAATGTGTTTATGCTGGCGCATCCCTATGGTATTCCTCAGGTGATGTCGAGCTATGCTTTCTCCCATCCTGATCAGGGTCCGCCTGCGGATGCTCAGGGCAATACTCAGCCTGTTTACCAGAATGGTCAAGCCCACTGTCTGGAGTCTTGGATGTGTGAGCATCGTCGCCCGATCGTTGCTGCAATGGTCAACTTCCGCAATCAGGTCGGTGCCGATAGCCCGATCGCCCATTGGTGGAGCAATGGCAACAATCAAATTGCCTTCGGGCGGGGTTCATCCGGCTTTGTGGTGATTAACCGCGAATCGGAGCCACTCACCCAAACCCTGCAAACCAGTCTACCGCCTGGGGCTTACTGTAATGTGCTGGCGGCTGAAGCTAATTTCGCTCCGCAGTCCAACTCACAGCAATGTCAGGATGGGGCGATCGTCATAGTCGATGCTCAGCAGCAGATTACCGTCACCCTGGAAGGCATGGCTGCCCTGGCAATTCATATCGGCGCGAAAGCGGGATAGCTTAATCAGCTTCAAGGCTTCTCAAATCACTTCTGAGCTAGCGGTCTTTATCTATCAATCTTTAATCTATTAGTCTTTGATCTATCGGTCTTGATCAATGAGTATTCTGATGCTCTACAGAAGGGCAGATAATAAGACAAGATTCGGATTAATAGAGAATCTTAATGCAAACGCTTCAGGAACTCATCACTTTCCTCCGTTGTTACTCTCCTCCCTTGATAGATAGATTTCATTACTCTTCAGGGTATTTCATGATGAAGGCTAGAAATGCTCTGCCGTACTGCGGCTCAGCCTCACTCGATCGATTGAGTTTTGCAGATCGGGTTGCCCCCACTACCCGAAGCTGGCAATCAGCAGGAGCCCTATTGAATGGTTAAGCGAAGCAGATCAGCCACAGTGCACCGCAGCAGGCTCGCCCACTGGCTGCTTGAAGAAGCACATACCAGTAAAGAAGGTCCATACACCAAGGAACAGGCTCATCCCAAGCATCCGTGGTGGCAGGTGATGTGTCTGACCGGAGTAGACTATTTTTCGACGTTGGGCTATCAGCCCGGAATTGCCGCCCTTGCTGCGGGATCGCTCTCCCCAATCGCCACCCTGATCCTGGTTTTGCTGACCCTTTTTGGCGCACTGCCAATTTATCGCCGCGTGGCGCAGATGAGCCCGCACGGGGAAGGCTCGATCGCCATGCTGGAGCATTTGCTGTCTTGGTGGCAGGGCAAGCTGTTTGTGCTTTGTTTACTGGGCTTTGTCGCCACGGACTTTATTATTACAATCACGCTGTCGGCGGCAGACGCAACCGCTCACATTGTCGAAAACCCGATCGTCTCTCATGTTTTTCACGGGCACGAAGTGCCAATTACGCTGATTTTGGTGGCTTTGCTGGCTGCAGTCTTTTTGCGCGGATTTCGGGAAGCGATCGGGCTAGCGGTGGTTCTGGTAGGAGTTTATTTGCTGCTCAATCTCATTGTGGTGGGCATGGGCGTGACCCAGGTGATTCAGCAGCCGATCGTAATTGATAACTGGCGCACTGCCCTGTTGACCGAACGCGGTAATCCCCTGACAATGTTGGCGATCAGTGCCCTACTGTTTCCCAAGCTTGCCCTCGGACTGTCTGGCTTTGAAACGGGTGCGGCTGTCATGCCTCTGGTGAAGGGTAAACCTGGCGACACCGAGGAGCATCCGAAAGGGCGAATTCAGAACACCCATAAGCTGCTGACCAGTGCCGCGCTGATCATGAGCTTTTTTCTGATTACGAGCAGCTTTGTTACTATTTTGCTAATCCCCGCTGCTGAGTTTCAGCCTGGCGGCAGAGCCAGCGGACGTGCCCTCGCTTATCTAGCGCATCAATATCTGGGCAACGGATTTGGCACGCTGTACGACCTCAGCACTATTTCGATTCTCTGGTTTGCCGGAGCCTCGGCAATGGCAGGCTTGCTCAATATTGTGCCGCGCTATCTGCCCCGCTATGGCATGGCTCCCGACTGGGCAAGGGCAACCCGACCGCTCGTGCTGGTGTTTACGCTGATCGCCTTTGTCGTAACGCTGCTCTTTAAGGCAAATGTAGAGGCACAGGGCGGAGCTTATGCCACTGGGGTGCTGGTGCTGATGACTTCAGCTGCTTTTGCAGTAACGCTGGCTGCCCATCGCCACGGCGCAAAACGAGGCAGGATTGTGTTTGGGACGATTACGCTCGTGTTTATCTATACGACGATCACCAACATCATTGAGCGTCCTGAAGGCATTCGGATTGCCGCATCTTTTATTGGCGCAATTATCTTGGTGTCGCTGGTGTCTCGCGTCTGGCGATCGACTGAACTGCGCGTCGAACAAATTGATATGGATGAAACTGCCCGCCGTTTTATTGCCGAGGAGGAAGCCAATCAAGGAATGATTCGCCTGATTGCCAATCGGCTTACTGTAGGCGACGAAGCCGAATATCGTGCTAAAGAAGAGGAAGTGCGGGAGGACAACCACATTCCGCCGACGGATTCGGTGCTGTTTCTAGAAATCCAGGTCGCGGATGCTTCTGAATTTGCCGAGAAGATTCGGCTTAGGGGCGTTGAGGTTGGCAACTATCGAATTTTGCGCGCTCAGGGGGCTGCGGTTCCAAATGCGATTGCCGCCATCCTACTCTACATCCGTGATCAGACGGGTGAACTGCCCCATGTCTATTTTGGCTGGATCGAAGGCAACCCGATTCAATACCTGCTGCGATTCATCCTTTTTGGCGAAGGGGATATTGCGGTGGTAACGCGAGAGGTGCTGCGGAAAGCCGAGCGGAAGCCTCAGCATCGTCCGGTGATTCATGTGGGCGGGTGAGTAAAAGATACCCTTCGATCGTCACTCAATCTGCTGACTCGATCGCCGCACCACAGCCGTGATGATTCCGATTCCAAAGGCTGCCAGCAGTGCAAACCCTAGCAAAAGGCGGCTGCCTTCGAAAATTCCGGCTCCGGCAGCGACCCAGAGCGGTTTGGCGATCGCAATACTCACCAGCAGAGCGACCAGATAGCTTTGCCAGCGAATCTGGGTGAGTCCGATCGCATAGGCAACAAAATCAAACAGTCCGGTCATGAGAAATCCCATCATCAGAAAGAAATTGCGCTCTAGATGCTGCTGACCGAGGCGATCGATCTTTTCCATAAATTGCTGTCCGACAAACCGCTCGACCCAGCCACGTCCGTATCGCCGCGCAATGTAGAAATTAAACGTGCAAGATGCCAGATCTGCCAGTGCGACCACGGCTAACCCCCACGAGAAGCCAAATAACCCGCCTGCCAGCACTGCATAAGCGGTTCCCGGCAACACGGGCAGAATAACGCTGGTAAAGCGCAAGCCAAAGACGATCGCTGGTGCCCAGATGCCAAAGCGATCGACCTGTTCGCGAACCTGCTGAAGACCGATCGTTTGCAGGAGCCAGAGAATGCCAACGAGGAGCAGTCCGATCAGGATGCCGCGAAGGAGAGGAAGGGGTTTCAGGGACATGGGGAAATGGGGAAGTGGGAAGGTGGGGGCGAGGGAGTCAGGGGATTAGGGGTTGTTAGAGAGATGGTCGAAATATTGCTGGAGGAGCGGTGGCAGGGTGGCGAAGGCGATCGCAAAAGTTCTTTCGCTGGTGCGCTGTCTGACGACCTTGGCATACAGTTCTTCGGACGTTGTTTGGGCGGGTTGGGTTGGGCTGGGGAGGAATAGATTGATTTTGAGATTGGTCATTTCGCTGGGGAGACTGTTTCGATCTGCTGCAACGATCGCCGCTTTCTTGGACGAGAGCTTGACTAAATGACCTTCAAAATAAACATTGCTCACCCGCTTGTCTTCCACGATCGCATAGCGTAGCCGAAGGGGGCGGGGCAGATTGAAAAGGGCTTCTTCTTCTTTAGGCAAATAGAGATTGTAATAGCCGCTGACGCCGTAAACTTCATAAACCACAATCGGCTGCTGAATGCCTTTGGGCTGCACCTGCTTTTGGCGGGTGATTTTGACGCTTGATCCGGCTTCTTGCAGGGTGTCTTCGGAAATGAGAATTTGTCCGCCCTGGGTGTAGGACTCGATCCGATAAGTCAGGTTAACCGGGCTGCCGACAATGCCGTATTTGGTGCGCTGTTCTGAGCCAATGTTGCCCACTACCACATCTCCGGTGTGAATGCCGATGCCCATTGCCAGGGGAGACAAGCCCCGTGACTGAAGCTGAGCATTTACCGCGCCCATTGCAAGCTGCATCGCACAGGCACAGGCAACGGCTCGCAGGGCATCGTCAGAGCGGGCAGTCGGCGCACCAAACAGCACCAAAATGCCATCGCCCATGAATTCGTCGATCGTTCCCTGGTACTGATTGATCACCTCCGACATTTGCCCCAGGTAGAGATTGAGGATATGAATCACGTCTTCGGGCTGCAATCGCTCTGCTAAAGCGGTAAAGCCACGCAGGTCAGAAGTCAGAATCGTGATTTTGCGGCGATCGCCCCCCAGCTTCAAACCTTCCGGGTTTTCCAGCAGGTTCATCACAATCTCGTTGCTGAGATAACGACCAAACACCTGACGAATCAGCTGGTTGCGGTTTTCTAAATCTTGATTGACGTTTGCCAGATCTGCCGTTCGTGCCTGCACCCGTCCTTCCAGTTCGCGGGCAGTTTCGCGCAGCTTGCCCACCACCAGCCCCAGCCCGGAAAGCCCAATAAACGAAAGGCTACCGAGCATGAAAAAGGTATCTCTCAGCTCGTGGCTCACTTTCTGATTCAGGCTGTCGATCGTTTGACTCACTTCCCAAACACCGCCGACATCGCCCACTTCCCAATCTTTTTTGGGGCTATTGGGGTGGGTATTGTGGCAGGCAACACAGGTCGCTCTCATAATGCTAGCTTCGCCGTAGCGAAAGGTGGTCAGTCCGTTGACTTTTTCGATGCGCGAGAATTTTTGCTGAGGATTTTTCCGTAAATACGCCAAAGCATCGCGCTCAAAGCCATCTCGCATTCCGCCCTCTTTGCGCCAGGGAAACGGAAAGTCGCTATAAAACCGCATTGACATATCGCGATTTTCTTCGGTGATTCGATCGCTCAGTTCGATCGCAAAGGTAGAAGGCAGGGGAATCGCTCCGCTTTGAGTGAGATAGGCATGGGTGACGGAAATGCCATCGACCGTTTTGGCGCGTTCAACAGCCGCCTGGCTATAGAGATCAATTGCTTGATTAAAGGATTGCGTATAAAGTTCAGCATTTTGAGTTGCCTGGGATTCAATCAAACTGGCAGACAGACGTGACATATTAGAGAACACGACCCCTGCCGCAATACAAAACAGGAGGACAAGGATCAGCACAATCCGCCTCATTAAAAGCCGAAAAACCCAGTTCCAAATCTTGCCCATGAATCCTTCGTTAAAAAATAGTTAGAAAAAGGGGCATTGCTGAATCGGGATATGAAGGGTGCAAATTTAGCTTCTGTATCGCCCCCTAAATCCCCCAATGCTGGGGGACTTTGAATTCTGGTTCCTCCCACCTTTGGAGGGCTAGGGGGGCGTATCATACTTCGATTCAGCAACGCCGAAAAAGGATCGTTTGAAAAAATAGATAGATAGATGCCTGCATGATTAAAACCATTAAACCGAAGAAATGACTTGCCTGAAGCCAATGTATCTCAACTTGGTAATTCAACTCGATCAGGAGTGCTGGGATAATGAGTATAAAGCGATCGAAAATTTGTAGAAAATTATACCTCTTCTAATATTGCCGCATGGAGATCGATCAGGCGTTATTGTTTACAGACGCTTTAGTGTTTGCCAAAACCGGACTTCACTTAACTGACTTGCAGCAAGCCATGTTGCGGGCATCTTGGTCGTGGACTCGGCAAAGCTATGACCAGATCGCCGATGCCTATGGCTATTCGCCCACTTATCTCAAGCACGATATTGGACCCAAGCTCTGGAAACTGTTATCCGAAGTTTTAGGCGAAAAAGTTACAAAAACCAGTTTTCGATCGGCGATCGAGCGTCAAATGGCGCAGCAAAGTAGCCAGCCCGAAGCAGTCAGCGAAACAGCGATTGTCCCCGTTGCTGCCCCGGTTGCTTCAACACCGCCTGAACAGGATTGGGGCGAAGCTACCGATGTCAGCTTTTTTTATGGGCGACAGACTGAACTGGCAAAGTTAGAGCAGTGGATTTTGGGCGCTCCGACAGAGATCAGCGGAACTGCACGCTGCCGTTTGGTCACGCTACTGGGCATGGGCGGCATGGGTAAAACCACGCTGTCAGTGAAGCTGGCGCAGCAGATTCAGTCCCATTTTAAGCGGGTGATTTGGCGATCGCTTCGCAATGCCCCTGCTTTTTCAGATCTGCTGGCTGAAATCCTGCAATTTTTGGGAAATGATGCGGCTCAGTTCCCAGAAACCGAGAGTGGACGACGATCGCAGCTTTTGAAGGAACTGCGGAACCATCGCTGCTTGATCATTCTAGATAACGTCGAATCGATTTTGCAAAGCGGCTCCTACCGCGAAGGCTATGAGGAGTATGGCGAACTGTTCCAGCAGGTCGGTGAAACGGTTCATCAGAGCTGTGTGCTGCTGACCAGCCGCGAAAAGCCGCCGGAGGTTGCCCTGCTGGAAGGAGTTAATTTACCCGTGCGGGGATTGCAGCTCGCCGGATTGCCTCCAGAGGAAGGACAGGCACTTTTGCAGCTCAAGGGAACCTTTCAAGGTACAGCGGCAGAATGGCATCAGCTCATCGCGGGCTATGCAGGTAATCCCCTTGCTCTGAAAATTATTGCAGCAACAAT
This sequence comes from Leptolyngbya sp. ST-U4, assembly GCF_039962215.1. Taxonomy (NCBI): domain Bacteria; kingdom Bacillati; phylum Cyanobacteriota; class Cyanophyceae; order Leptolyngbyales; family Leptolyngbyaceae; genus Leptolyngbya; species Leptolyngbya sp. ST-U4. The sequence continues at coordinate 127,269 of NZ_JAMPKZ010000001.1, read as the reverse complement.
CCAGAATTTATTTGACGGCAGTATTTCTGAATTTCTCAAGCAAGAGACATTTGTTTCAGGAAATATTCGCACATTGATCGAACAACAGTTTGAGCGTTTATCAGAAGCCGAAAAAAATATTATTTATTGGCTTGCACTCTATCGTGAACCTGCTTCAATCAATGATTTAAAGACGGATATCTTTCCCAGCATTTCAGCGCAAAACTTGATTGCGATTTTGGAAGCTTTGGAACAACGATCGCTGATCGAAAAAACGCAGTCTGTAGGAATGGGAAAGCGAAGTTCCCTGTTCTCGCTTCAGCCCGCAGTTATGGAATATGTCAGCGATCGTCTGGTGAATGGCGTGTGTCAGGAAATTCGCTCGCAAACCGGAGTTGCTCAAGCCCGATTTCTCAAAGGCTTTGCCCTGCTCAACACCCGGCACAAAGATTACATTCAAGAAGCACAGATTCGATTGATTCTTCAGCCGATCGTGCAGCAGTTACAGACTGATTGGGACGGTTCTATCTCCTTAGCCGATCAGTTGCTACAGTGTCTAAAGCAGCTTCGGGAAAAGCCTTCCTCGGTTACGGGCTATATGGGCGGCAACCTGTGGAATTTGCTGGCTCAACAGCAGACGTATTTCAGGAATACCGACCTTTCCCAATTAACCCTATGGCACGCCAATTTTCAGCAGTCCACGCTGCACCGAGTTAACTTTGCCCAGTCTGATTTATCGAACGCTGTTTTTGCCGAACCGCTCAGCATTGTTTTTGCTGTAGCATTCCACCCAGACGGCGATCGCTTAGCGACCGGAGATGCAGAAGGACGGCTGCGGCTATGGCAAACCAGTAATGCAAAACCCCTGCTTGACTTTGCAGGACATCAGGGCTGGATCTGGGCGATCGCCTTTAGTGCCGATGGTCAAACGGTAGGCAGTTGCAGCAATGATAAGACCATTCGCCTCTGGCAAACTGATACGGGAGAATGCACGCAAATCTTTACTGGACATCGATTGGCAGCCTGGACGATCGCCTTTAATCTAAACGATCGTTGGTTAGCGAGCGGCAGCGACGAATTCACCGTCAGAATTTGGGATCTTGCCACGGGCATTGAGTTCAGCCAATTATCCGGGCATCAGGGCAGCGTTCTTGCGGTTGCCTGGAGTCCGATTGCAGAGTCCTGGCTTGCCAGCGGCAGTTCCGACGGCACAATTCGCCTTTGGGATGTGGCAACCGGAAGTCAGCAGGTGTTTCAGGGGCACAGTGATCGGGTTTGGTCAGTGGCATGGCGAACTGATGGACAAATCATTGCCAGCGGGAGCGCAGACGGCACAATTCGCCTTTGGGATGTGGCAACCGGAAAATGGATTCAGACTTTGCAGGACGGTGGAGCCCCTGCGCGAGTACGATCGATCGCCTGGAGCGAAGATGGCTTGACCCTGATCAGCGGTGGCGACGACAAAACCGTGAGAATCTGGGATTTACAAACGGGCGAATGCCGTACCGTGCTGCGCGGACATACCCATCCGATCTTTTCTGTCGCGCTCAATGCTCAGGATGCAACCCTCGCCAGCGGCAGCGCAGATCAAACGGTTCGGCTCTGGGATATCGCCACAGGTCGTTGTTTGAGAACCTTAAAGGGCTATACGAACTCTGTGTTTTCGGTGGCGTTTCGGGCAGATGGGCAACTGCTCGCGAGCAGCAGCACCGACCAAACCGTGCGGCTCTGGGATCTGCAAACCTGCAATTATCAAACGCTTCAGGGACATGAAGGCTGGGTGACATCGGTTGCGTTTCATCCTCAAGGACATCTCCTCGCCAGCAGCAGTGCTGACCAAACCGTACGCCTGTGGTCTGTATCAAGTGGAAAATGCCTCAAAATTCTGCAAGGACATCGCAACTGGGTGCAGTCGATCGCCTTTAGCCCCAACGGCGAATTCTTAGCCAGTAGTGGGGATGATTGCACGCTGCGAATCTGGTCAGTCAGCACCGGGAAATGCCTTAACCTTTTGCAGGGACATGAGGGCTGGGTCTGGTCGGTTAGCTTTAGTCCTGATGGTGAGATCCTGGCCAGCAGCAGCGAAGATCAAACGGCTCGCCTCTGGTCGGTAAGTACCGGAGAGTGCCTGACGATTTTAGCAGGACACCAGAGCCGAGTGCAGTCGATCGCCTTCAGTCCCGATGGACAACGGCTAGCAAGTGCTAGCAGCGACGAAACCGTGCGCCTCTGGTCGATACAGACCGGGCAATGCCTTCACGCCCTAATCGGACATACCAACAATGTTTGGTCAGTGGCATTTAGCTCGGATGGACAATGGCTTGCCAGCAGTAGCCTCGATCAAACGATTCGCCTATGGGACGTTGCGATCGGAACCTGCGTCAAAATCCTGCCTGTCGCGACCCAGGCAATGCGAACAGGAATTGCTTTTCGTCCTTGTTCTTCGACCCAACCTTCTCCGACACTGCCCGAATCGCTGACCCTTGCCTGTGGCAGTCAGAACGGGACGATCAATATTTGGGACATGGACACTTGCGAATGCCTCAACACGCTCATGCCTGACCAGCCCTACAGCGGCACGAATATTGCTGAGGTCATCGGCGTTACAGAAGCACAACGAACCGCACTGCAAGTATTAGGGGCGATCGAGGTAGACTCTCTCATGCCTTAGCGTTAAAAGATGTTTGAGGGGTGTGAAAGGTTTTACATTGCCCCTCTAAAGTTCCCCCAGATCGGGAGATCCAGGGGGCTACAAAGCCTCAAACCCAAGCAGGTCTATGATTGCTCTACTTTTTGTAGATAGGGGATGACTGCCTTATAGAATCGAACCGTCATTCTGACTGTCCAATCTTGTAGTTTCGCTAGTTGCTCTGGAGGATCAGCAATTGATGCCTCGTCACGATACAGGGCAACACGACAAGCGCGTCTACTGTCAAGCCTTTCCCAACTTAAACGTTCACCCAACTTCGTCTCGATCTCTTCCTTGTAGTTATAGAGAGCGTCAAAAATCTGCTTGTTTCGGTATTGCTCACCAGTATCAATGTAATGTTCAATGCGGAATCGAGACCTACGAGCAAATGAAAAGTTTATATAAGAAGGTTTAGGAAGTTCAGCTGATGTAACTTCAATGCTTGACCAGGAGCGACCTTGAAGATTCATAGCTGGTTGGATCGTCAAGCTATCTATACTATTTAGTTTGAGTTGTAAGTCATTGAAGAAGCTGACGTATGCATTCTGTCGATCCCCCATTCGTGCAAACACAACTCTCTCTTCGGACATGTTGACATCAGCGACGCGCCAGCCTACCTCCAACCATTGCTGCGACTGAACATGACTGACAGAATCATTAGCCCACCAGTTACGATGTTGGCGTGCTGAAGGAGGGAGATCGCCTTTGATAATATCCTCGATTTGTCGAAATGTAAGTTGAACCCTATTTGAATCAAGATCTGCTTGGCTTTGAAGCCAGACAGCTAAAAGAGCATAACGACTATCATTTGGGCTAATCTCCTCATCGAAGGGCAGTAGATCCCGTTGATCTTTTTCCACTTCTCTTGAATTTTGTACAATGGTGTTTAATTCCAATGTAGCTGTCGGAATTGGAAGATAAAGATTGGCGATAACAGTGACGGCTTCTGTAACAGGTGCCTCAGAGTATCTAATAGACGGACGATGATAATTAAGAAGATTAGCGCAGTATCTCAGTTGCTGTCTTTGATTTGTCGTTACTTCGCGAAAGTGAGCAATACTATTGCGAATCTGACGGATCTCATTCAGCAGTCGGTCAAGTGCTTCCCATTCAATACTATTAAAAGAAGATTCATATTTTGCCCAAGCATTCTTAAGAAGTTGAATGTACTCACTCAAGGCTAGCTGTTCAAAAGGCTTTGGTTGAATCGGTTTAGAAAGATGCTGGTTGAAAGCCTCGTTGACAAGTTTTTGATTGAACTGAATCGAGTGATTGCTAGGCTGCATTTGACTGCCTTGCTCTGTAAACTGCTTGCTGCTGGTATACTTTTGAACGTAATACTTTACAGCTTTGCTAAAGCGTCCTAAGAATTCCTGCTCAGAAGGGGTTATTGCTTTTATAGCCTCATTAAGCTTACTTGCGTCTATTTCTCCCTTACCATCCTTATAAGCACCCTCAATCAAATCTCTTAGGGTAATTTCAATATCTTCAGCAAGCATGATATCTTCAGCACGCTGGCGAAAATATTCTGTTGTGTCGTAGCTAGTGATAATTCCGGTAAGGCAATTATTGTTGTCAACGATCGGGATGGCACTATTGTCCCTCAATCCATTTAGTAACTCAGAGAGTTCATCTTCATGTGAGCATGGTTTCACCTTGAATAATGCATGAGAAACTTTGAGCTTGTCAGGAGTAACACCGAAGTAGCTGATTGCTTGAAGAATTGATTCGTGCGTAATCATTCCTCGAAGTTTGCCACCCTGATCCACTACAGGTAGTTGGCTAAACTTGTTTTCTAGCATACGTCCTAGTGCTGCCTGTACTGACATATCCTCAGTAGCTGTGACTACACTCTGACTTTCAGGAATGAGGTGCTGAACGATGAAAGGCATAACTCAACGAAGCGACTGGATATACGAAACCAAGATTTTCGACTAGATGTAGGTTTGAGCCCGGGGTTTGAACCCTCCTCTAAACCACTGTCATTGGGCTACTTCAATATCTGACTGGATTATTTATGCAATAACGTTATAGCTATCGTGGTAAACCTAATCGTCATAAGACTAGTTTCCTTAAAGCATAACTCAAGAAGCAAACGAAACTGAACATAGGCGACGGACGCCTTTGGCTAGAGTTAGTACTAATCGTTTCTACCATTCTGATAGCAATCGACAAATAATGTCAGCGTTTATCTACAAGAAATAGTAAACTTTTTACCTCCGGTAAGACTGGCGTCCCTCATACTTGCTGTTTCCTCGCTCGAAAGAAGAAGTAGCAATCGATGTAAGCCTTGCAGCTTTCCTGCCCCTTCGACAAGCTGCTGGACCTGTAATCGTTCCTGGCTCTAAATCATGCCTTAGTCTTCACGTGAAATGTAGAATGTCCAAACTTGATCGCCCACACTTTATAGCAAGCTGTCCAATCAACTGGTGTACACCCTAGCCTGGAGCTAGAAACGGTTCGGGTGAAAGCTTTTCAACATCTTCTTAACTCATCCTAAAGCGACACCTTAAAAAGCTCCATAACTTTCCCTAACTTTCTGTTATCGCGTCATTCGGGCAGCGCGAATACAGTAAAGGAGTGATGAGAAACGAACGAGAGCGAACGGCTCAAACTCCTCTCAATCCAGGCTTCAAACCCCGTTAAAGCGTTTTTGCTCAGCGCAGTTTTGAATCTGCAACAGGCAATTTCCCGCTAGAATCCACTGCAACTTGCAGGATATCTCTAGCCAGGGTCATTTGTTCTGCTGGCTCATCACAGAATCGTTCGCATTCCATGTACAACGTCATTCACCAAATCATTCACGCTAGCATTCATTAAGGAGAAACATCATGGTTTACATCAATATCGACGGCAACGATCAAAACAATGTAATTCCTGTTTCGCTAAACGATACCAGAAACTATCAACTCAGCGGTTACGCAGGCAACGACAAACTGGTAGGTGGCGCGGGTCATGACAAACTACTGGGCGGCAAAGGCAATGACACGATGTTTGGCAGTGGCGGCAATGACATTATGATTGGCTTCGGCGGGACAGGCGATCGGGTGCCAGACGCGGAGTTTGACCAGATGACAGGCGGACAAGGCGGCGACCTGTTTGACCTGAGAGATGCGATTGGTGCTCCAGGATATGTCGGCGGTGGTGATACGTTGAATCCATCCCAATCGAGCGGATTTGCAGTAATTACGGATTTCAAACCAAGCGAAGGCGATCGGATTCAGCTTGCAGAATTTCCCGCTCACTATGCCCTGCGCTCGGTCGAATGGGGACAGGAATTTGGCAACGCCGATAATGCAACCACTGAGGACGTGGCACTGGTGTATATCGGTCGCGAGCAAGACCAAAACGATGTGGTAGCGGTGTTGCAGGATGTTTCTACCCAGTTTGCCAAAAACCCCGCTGGCTTCCTCAATAATCCTGATGTGTTTGTCTTTGATCCCAAATACGTCCATCCCCAGCCCGGTGTGATCCCTCTACCTCCCCATTCCGGACATCCGGGTCTACAGCCGAATCCGGGACTTCCAAATGTGGGACAGCCCGGTCCACAGCCGAATCCGGGACTTCCCAATCCGGGACTTCCGCCGATCGAGCCGCCCAATCTTATTACCGGAACCCGACGCGCCGATCGTCTGCAAGGCACAGAGCGAAACGACATCATTCTGGGCTTGGCTCAAAAAGACAGACTGACGGGAAATGGTGGAAATGATTCTCTGATTGGTGGAGCCAGCAAGGATCTGCTCAGCGGTGGTCTGGGTGCTGACCGATTTCTTTACGCCAACGCGAAAGACGGCGGTGATCGCATTCAAGACTTCTCCCGCCAGGACGGCGATCGATTGGCATTCACCTCTGGTAACTTTGGTCGGTTGAACGTGGGTGATTTAAGTGCAGATGCGTTCGTGGTCGGCAAAGCAGCAAAAGATAGCGGCGATCGGTTCATCTACAATCAGCGATCGGGCAAGCTGTTCTACGACGCAGACGGTACAGGCAGCCGAGGACAGGTCGAGATTGCCACGCTGGGTAACAAACCGACTCTGGCAGCCAGTGACATTCTGATTGTGGCTTCGCCCTTCTAGATTGGTTCTTCTCTATCCCATCCGCCAATAACCAGGACAGAGGTTTCAAAAGAGCCTCTGTTTTCGTCTGTTTTCGTCCTATATCTGTTATCTGTTCTGTAGCCATCACTATCAGCAACAGCAAAGCCGATCGTCACAGTAAAATTAGCCCCAGGCGCGTTCCTGCGATCACTGCTTCGGTGCGGCTGGAGACCTGAAGTTTAGAAAAGATCGAGCTGATGTGAAATTTGATTGTATGTTCGGATAAATGCAGACGACGCGCGATCGTTTTATTGCTCATGCCTTCTGCGATCATTTGCAGCACTTCCATTTCGCGAGGCGTTAGGGGGGCAGTGGCAGGTTGGGCAGGCAGGGGGGCGGGAAGGTCGGTCAGGGCAGGCTGAAGCTCGTCGCTGAAGTCAGGATGCAGCACGATCAAGCCTACCGCAACCGCTTCGATCGCCGCTGTGATTTCTCCTGAGCCGATCGCCTGCGGTAGAATTCCGCGTACATCCAGCCGCAGCAGTTCTCGCACGGTTTCGGGTTCTGCTTCGTCGAGCAGCACAATGATCTGGGGCGAAAGGGTTGCCTCAAATCCGGGTTCAAGTTTTAACTCGAACAAAGGCAGCAGTATTGCCATATCCTCATCTGACCCTTCGATCTCCAGCACAATCACCTCCGCCTGCCAGCGATCGATCTCCTGAAGCAGGGTATCTGGCTCCGCTGCCCCCACCACCGTAAAGCCTGATTGGGCAGAGAGCAAAGCGGTGAGTCCTGCTCGCACGATCGCTGAACGCGCCACCACCCCAACTCGAATCATGCTGCCTCCCGCCCCTCGGTCTTGCGATCGAGAATCAAGTTGCGCTGAAGCTGCCGATCACCCCGCAGAACCGTGACTTGCCACTGATCGCCCGGTTTCGCCAGTTTGAGCCAGTCCGCCAGATCGCGATGCTGAAGAAAGGGACGATCGTTAATTCCCAGAACGACATCGCCGATCAAAAGCTGCCCAGCCGCCGGACTGTTTGGCGTTAAATCCGTAATCACCCAGCCCCGAATCGGTTTCCTGCCCTGTGCTAGCACCACAGGCTGAAGCATTGCCCCCAGTCGCGGCTGCTCCGATTGGCTCGCCAGAAAGCGATCGATCGCCTCGGTCGAGATGGCAAAGGCGCGTCCGTCTACGATCATGCTGTTGATGCCAAGCACCTGTCCTGCCAGAGTTGCCAGAGGGCCGCCCGAATAGCCCGGAGCCAAGCGCACATCGGCTTGAATCCAGGGAGACGCGGACTGAGGCGGTGCAACAGTGTGAATTATGCCCAGGTTAACTGCATTGTGAAGTCCTGCCGGATTGCCCACGGCGATGACCATTTCACCAACCCGCAGATTAAGCGAGGGAGCGATCGTTGCTTCGGGTAAATTTCGGGCATTCACCACCAGAGCTGCTAAATCGAGCGACTCATCTTTGCGAATCACTCTGGCTTCGAGCTGACGATTTCCGATCAGGGCGATGATTGCCCGACCACGCACCACATGAGCATTGGTGAGAATCAGTCCATCCGCATTCCAGATCACGCCCGACCCCATGCTGCCGCGACCCGACTGAAGTTGAACTGTGCTTTGCTGAAGCCGCTGAATTACATCTGTAAGCTGAGTATCAAATTCTGCAGCCCGTTCCAAATTAAAAAAACTGTTCATCAGCCTGCCCTCCGGGGACGCTCACCCACCAGAATCGTCAAAGAAATCAACTGTCCGCCCCGCACCATTTGCACGGTTAAAGGCTGTCCTACGCGCTCTGGGTCGAGCATTCGCTGAATGTCATCGATCGCCTCGATGCGCCGATGCGAAGCACTTTCCCCTTGGGGGTCATCATTCATTGCAACGATAATGTCGCCAATCAAAACGCCTGCCCGATCTGCCGGGCTGCCCGACTCCACACTGAGAATCAGGACGCCGCCGTTGCCCGCAAGCTGAAGCGACTGACAAAACGCCTCTGGAAGCTGAACAGGCTGCATCCCCACGCCCAAATAGCCGCGCACAATCCGCCCCTGGTTCACAAGCTGATTCACCACGCGATCGATCGTCGTCACCGGAATCGTCAATACCGAATGGCGCGGAGCCATCGTATTCATGCCCAGTATTTGCCCCTGAGTATTAATGAGCCCACTGCCCGAACCGCCCGGATACAGCATCACATCAGGACGAATCAACTGATCCACTTTGCCACCGTGCCACGTGCGCCATGCGCCGCCGATCGCGCTCACAATTCCCATGCTGGCAGTAATGCCTGTTTCCAGCGATCGTCCCACCGCGACGGTAAGATGTCCCACCCGAAGCTGCGCCGGATCGCCCAGGTTTGCCGCAGGTAAAGTCACGCTGTCGGGCAATCGCAGCACTGCCAGATCGATCGCCGAGTCGCGTCCAATCAACGTTGCAGTTACCGTTCCGTCTGCGAGCGTCAGCGTTACCGCATCATCCTGCTTGAGCGCATGATCCGTGGTAACAACAATGCCCGATCGCCAGTGAATACCGCTCGCACTGCCCCGCCGTCCTGCCTTTAAGCCAACGATCGAAGCGCCTGCTCGGGCGATCGAGTCTGCCAGAGTTTGAGAAAGTGCAGTCAGAGGACTAAAATCTTCGGTTGTCATCGCTGCCCTCCAGGAGCCTATTGCTTTACGGTCTTGCTTTACTCTCTACAATGCAGCAAAGACAAGCGACCCCGGATCAGCGAAATGGGGAGGAAGCGACCTGGAAAAATGGCTAGGGACTAATCAGAATGTTGACTCAGAACGTTGACTCGCAACCTGGATTTCCTGAATCAGCGATCGAGCTGCTGTTTCTTTAATCAATCGCTTGATCAAGCAATATTCAGTCAGAATGAGAACAATGTTGTATGACCCCTGCATCCTTGCCGGAAGAGCCAGAAGACAAATCGATCGCCTCAGCAGGGGAATGGCTTCGCATCGCCTCATTGACCTCGCCGCCCTGTAAGGACGAATTCCCCATCGCTCCCGTTCTTCCTGAAGCAATCCCTTCAGTCAATCTAGAATCTAACCCAGCCCTCGAACAAATCCTGCCGATCGAGATGCAGCCCCCCAGCCCGTATCGCGGTCAACCCCTGCAAGCTCCTTCGATCGCGCCACAACCAGAAGAGCAGGCGCATCAGTCATTTCGACCCAGCAGGTCAGCCCCTACAGCAAATTCCGCTTCTGCAACAAAACGCTTTTGGCTGCTGATGTTAGGAGCTGCAGTCGTTGCATTAGTCGTGGCGAGCGGGTTAAGGTCACAAAATTCCCCGTCGCGTCGTCCAATTCCCCCAACTCGAATTCCTCAAACCCTCTGGTGAGTAGGAAGAAAATAATCAATTCAGCCAATGATTCCCTAGGGTTAAGGAGAACAACACAGTGAGAGGACGCTTGAAAAGTCATTATGTGAAAAGTCATCATGATGACCGGAGCCGCCCCCCTAGCCTCCCAATTCTGGAGAATCTATTTGGCTTTAAGGAATTCAAAGTCCCTCAAAGTTGAGGAATTTAGGGGGCAATGTAGGCATGGGACACTTTTCAAACCGCCTCTTACGGCAGTTCCCTGAATGCCCAGGCAAGAAATCGCTCGGTGTAATACAAAGCAAGCTGATTACTCACGCCCTGAAAGACGGCATCAAAAGCGTGTTCTGCCCAGGGGATTTCTAGCCAAACCGCACGATTTCCCGATGCTTGCAGTTTTTCGTAGAGCTGCCGTCCAAACCGGGGCTGAACGAGGTGATCGCGCCCGCTATAAACCAGCAGTGACGGCGGCAAATTGGGCTGAATTTGATTTACTGGGGAAGCGGCTTGATACAGCTCCTGCAGTTGGTCTGGACTGCCTCCCAGAAACGATCGCAGCACCGCACGAGTGTCGATCGGGTCAGGAACCGGGGGTTTGTTGTAGCCTTCAAGCAGGTTTGTAGGACCGTAGTAGTCCACCACGGCTCGAATCGGTAACGGACTTTGCCCATAGGCTGCCATCAATGCCAGATGTGCCCCTGCCGATCGCCCTAGCAAGGCTACCCGCTGCCGATCAACTTCTAACGCTTCTGCCTGAGCCTGAATAAAAGACAGGGCAGTTTGAACATCTTCAAGCTGTGCCGGAAAGCGAAACTGGGGCGCATGACGGTAATCGATCGCCACCACGGTATAGCCCTGAGCTGCCATATAGCGGCTAAAGGTTTCGTCATTTGCAGGTGTGCCATTTTGCCATGCCCCGCCGTAGATAACGACGATCGTGGGATGCAGCCCCGCAGCAGCAGGACGATAAAGATTTAAGGTCAGCGTCACCTCCTCAACCTGAGCAAACGGAATGCCGCGATCGATTCGTACCGATGGCACAGCAATTCCCCGAAAGGCATCTGTCCAAACAAAAGGATGGGAGCGCAACCGTTGAGCGATCGGGGGCGTTGCAGTGAGAGCCGCTTTCCCTAATTGAGCCTCCATCTCCGCCGCAATCCGCGCATTGGCAGCCGGAAACTGAATCAGGGGCAGTAGACTGAGTGCCAGACCCAGCAGGCTACAGCCCAGCGCAACCCCAAAAATCCAGCTTGACTGAAGCCGCAGCACCACCAGCAGCAGAGCGATCGCATTGATCACAATCAGCCAAGGACTCACCTCTGGTGCACCAATTCCTAGCGGCAGCAGCGAAAAGGTGGGAGCCGGAACAACAATCCACAAACTGAGAAAACAGCCCACAATGCTCAAAATCCAGGGAAACCCTAGAGCGACCAGAAATGACCCCAACAGGGCTACCTTGCGTTTGAGCCCCTTGGCAGGCTGCGATCGATTGGTTGCGTTACGGTGAGCCATTGGCGAAGGTTTAAGAGCGAAGCGGCACAGGTCGAATACGAACAGTTCTCAGTCAGTGATAGTTTTCGATAGGTTTGGGGTGCAGCAGTCGGAAATGGGCAAAGGCGTGTTCGGTTTCCTGATAGCCGTCTCGCGAAACAGCCTGGTTAAATCCGTCATGCCCAGCTTTGGAGTTGAATCAGTCCATGAATTCTCTGAAAAAGATAAATCGGCTTATTCTATAGGATAATGCCCACCCGCTCCAATCATATTCTCAGTCCGCCCATTTCACAGAAATCCGCCCATTTGACAGAAAAGGGACACAGCAAGCCATGTCCCCGTGATCATTCACCTTTGATTGGTTAAGCCGGTCATTTCCCTCGGGCAAATCCAGCTCGACGCACGATCGCATCTGCCGTTACCGCCAGCACCAGCACTGCGCCCTGCACAATGTTTTTCACGCCCTGTTCCTGGTTCAGCAAGTCCAGACCGTTATCCAGACTGCCAATCACCAGCGCGCCCAAAATCACTGCCCAAACCGAACCTCGTCCACCAAAAAGGCTGACACCACCGATCACGGCTGCGGCGATCGCATTCAGCAGGAGAGTCGAGCTAATTTGCGTGGCAACAGCGGTACTGCGCGAAGTCATCATTACTCCGGCAAAGGCTGCTAGCGTCGAAGCCAGCACAAACACCGTCATTTTCATCCGCACTACGTTAATGCCTGCGCGACGAGCCGCTTCTGCGTTACCGCCGACTGCGTACAAATGGCGACCAAAGGGAGTCTTCTTCAGAATTAGCCAGGCAATGACTACCAGAGCGAGGGCAATCATCACCGCCTGAGGCACACCCTGATAAGCCTGGAACAGGAACACCACAATCAGAACAACTGCGGTTGCCGCCACAAGCTGAAGCACTGTTTGAGTTAAATGCTGCACCGGAAGTCCGGCAGATTTGCGTTGCTTCTGGTTGTACCACAGGCCTGCTGCATAAAGTGCCAAACCGAGCAGTGGCAATCCCCAGCTAAGAGCAGGCGGCAGATAGGTAGGAGCCAGAGAACGAATCACTGGATCACGCACCACCAGCGTTGTTTGTGGTCCCATCACTACCAGTAGCAGTCCGGCGTAGCCGATCGATCCAGCCAGGGTGACGATAAACGACGGAACACGCAATACCGCGACAAAAAATCCGTTAATGAGTCCAATGATCGCGCCTGCTAACAACGCCACCAGAATCGCCGCCCAGGGATTCCAGTTTTGATACACTGAAACCGTTGCCATAATTGCAGCACAGGCTTGGGCAACTGAGGCTAAACTCAAGTCAATTTCGCCCAGCAGCAGCACCAGCACGGCAGCAACGCTGAGAATGCTAATGGCAACAATTTGCTGCGTTAAATTTGACAGGTTTCTTGCCTGAAAGAAAACCCCGCTTGTAGCAACCTGGAAGTAAATAGTGATGAGTGCCAGGGTGATAATGACAGGAATGAAACCCAGATCGCCCTGCATCAACGATCGCAAATTGAACCGGGCACGCTGCGAAGAGGCTGGCGCTGCACCCGGTTGACGAACCAGAGACTGATTCTGACCACCCTTTTGAGGATTGGGATCTAAGCTTGTCATAATTAATTTATGAATGTTTGTGGAGAGTCATAATGCCTGTGAATTCCGTGAGTGAAGCTGAGTCTAGACTCCAGTAACATCGGTTTCGGTGACGGCTGCCGCATCTGCTCCGGTAATTGCCGCAACGACCGCTTCCCGATTCACATTTTGGGTTTCAAACGTTCGCACCCGCTGTCCTAACCGCATCACGACAATGCGATCGGTGACTTCAAACACATCGTGCAGGTTGTGGGAAATCACGACAACCGCCTGACCTTGCTGCTTCAGCCGATGGATCATGTTCAACACCTGTCGAGTTTGCGCTACACCGAGCGCAGCCGTTGGTTCGTCCAGCAACACAACTTTGGGCTGACGCAAAATGGTTTTTGCAACTGCCACACATTGCCGCTGTCCACCCGATAGCCCTGCTACAGTCGATCGCACCGAAGGAATTTTCACATCTAGCGTTCGCAAGACATCGATCGTCCTGCGCTCCATTTCTGCCTCGTCCAGCACTTTCAGCACACCCGGAATCAGCGTTCGATGTGCCTCGCGACCCAGCCACAGGTTTGCCACCACATCCAGGTTGTCGCAGAGTGCTAGGTCTTGATAAACCGTTTCAATGCCCAGTCGCGTTGCATCCTGCGGACCCTGAATCGTTACAGGCTGGTTATCAATCAGAACTTCGCCCTCGTCAGGAATGTATGCCCCTGACATGGTTTTAATCAGCGTTGATTTTCCGGCTCCGTTGTCGCCCACCAGTCCGACGACTTCTCCATCAAAAACTTCAAAATCGACGTGCTTGAGAGCCTGCACCCCGCCGAAGGATTTGCTGATATTTCTAAGCTGGAGCCGAGGAATGCCGTTGGTCGGCTGAACGTTAGGTCGCACCGAAAAAGAAGTGTCTGTCATGAGTTTTTCTTAAAGAGATGAGTGAGAGAGAGAATTGAGCGGTCGGGTGAGGGTGATAAGGCTCTAGAAGATCCCCCTAGCCCCCTTCAAAGAGAGAATTCGATCGTTCACCATTCCTCTTCAAAAGGGGGATTCCGGGAAATCTCAGGCACTCTGTCACACACCCAAAACCATCTGGAACTCCTTCTTAGTACAGGCTTAGTTACAGAAGCCCGTGTTGTCCTCAGACAGACCGCTACAAATTTGCTCCTTAGTCAAGTAGCCATCTTTAACCACCGTAGACTCGACGTTGTTCTTGTCTACAGCGATCGGCGTTTCCAGCACCGAAGGAATTTGTCCGCCGCCCTTTATTTCAGTTTGGCCGTTGACCTGCGAACTCACATCTTCGCCATTACTCAAAGCTGCAACCAGTCTTGCGGTCGCTTTTGCCTCTTGAGCAATTGGCTTATAAATTGTCATCGTCTGGTCGCCCGTGAGAATGTTTTGAATTCCCGTTGCGGTGGCATCCTGCCCGGTAACTAGCACTTTGCCGTTTAACTTTTGGGTACGCAGCGCAGCAATTACGGTGTTCGCCATGCCGTCATTAGCAACGTAAGCGATATCCACGTCATTGCCTTCCTTGGTCAGCACACCTTCCATGAGCGATTGCGCTCTGGCGTTGTCCCAGTTAGGCGTGTATTGGTCAAACACCAGGTTCAGGTCGCCGCTATCGATCAGAGGTTGCAATGCCTTGAGTGCGCCTTTGCGGAACAGCAGCGCGTTGTTGTCGGTTTGGGAACCGTTGATCATCACCAGCGTGGCTCCCTTTTGCAGATTCAAATTGCCTGCTTTGTACTGATCGACAATGTACTGTCCTTGAAGTTCGCCAACACGCTCGTTATCAAACGAAACGTAGAAGGCAGTATCCGGGTCTTGAATCAGACGATCGTAGGCAATTACCGGAACACCGCTTGCTTTTGCCTGCTGCACGATCACCGATGCCTGGTCGCTGTCGTTGGGGTCAACTACAAGAATACAGGCTCCTTTCGTCAGAGCTGCTTCTGCCTGGTTTTGCTGCGTGGTTGCGTTGTTGTTCGCGTTGGCATACTGAATCGTTACGTCCGGAATGGCTGCCTTAATTTCTCGCTCTAGCAGGGGACGATCGTATGCTTCGTAACGGGCGGAAGAATCAGATTCTGGCAGCAAAACTCCGACGTTCTTACAGCCCTTTGCAGCAGCAAACTCCGTATTCGCTGTATTGGCTCCACCCGCCGCTTCGGTATTTGATGCTGAGTTGCCTGCGTTGGGATTGTTACCGCTACAGGCTGCTAGCACGAGTATCCCCGCGATCGGCAACCAGCGGCGCATTGCTTTCGTCAACTGAAACATGGTCTAAAATCCCTCAGTGTCGATAGTAATAAATGAAAGATTGACAGGATTAACAGTGCAGATGTCTCAAAAGCGACAAGCTAGCCTAATGATTAAGGCTTAGTCACGGCAAACATCGACTCGATCGCAAATTCACTGCGTTGTATAAGCGCTTTCCGCACTGTTTTTCCACAAATTGCCAGCTCAGGCTTTTGGATTTAAACAAGATGAAGTGATGCTAAAAGCTGAAGGTGCTCAGTCGAAGCAACGCTTCTTAAACGTAGAATTACACTGCGCGTTTTAATCAGTATCTAAGATGGCTTTGTGGATAGCCATCCCTTGTAGGTCAGCCAAAAGCCTTTTGTAATGGCTTAGTTCTAATCTTGTTAAATTCTGCGCTTTCGATCGCTTCATAACCTGTTTAGGCATCAGCGAGACTCAGGCTTTCTCCCAAAGTTCAGCAGCGATTGAATTTAGGAGAACTGATCCTTCAACGGCTCTTATTTTGTGAAAGAATTATTTCGTTTTTCTCCTTTTACTTCTCCTCCTTTATTAGATAAATCATTAGACTCACCAGTCGTTTTAATCAGATTAACGCTGGGTTATCCTATTTATTTTTACAAGTTCAAAAATGAACTGTTCATAAATGCAATAAAATGTAATGCAAGTTTCAAGAAAAAGTAAAACGGATAGCAGAATGAAAGTTGTTTTTCTGTTTTGTAGTTTAAGCAACAAAATAACATCCACCGGATGGCGGATTTCGAGTAATTTTTTAATAATGTCTTAAAGCTTTGAAGCGCCTGTTTGAGAAGTGATAGTAATTACCCAAACTGCCCTGCCTTGCACTCCAATCCTAAAGAGAACCTCGCTCGCTTCAAGGTTCTCAATCTTGCTATTGTCGCTTTGACCCTAGCGGAAATTGCATTGAAGATCAGGATAAAATCATCCACCTGTAGGGGCCATCGATCGGGTGAATTACAACGCTATAGAATCTGCTGTAACTTTGTCCGGTGCAGTAACACTGGCAAGGTTAAGCGTGTCCTGTTCACTCAATTCGGGCTCAGCCGTTTGCAGATGCAGTTCTAGCAGTGTCAGGTTACGAATGTTGGATTTATAAAAAGCATCAAACAAATCGCCAATCAGAGGAACTGAACCTAAAATTGCTTCTAACCCTACGTTAAAAATCATCCAGCCTAAGACCGATCGCGGTAAACCGAAGCGAGCCGCCATCAAAATAATATAGGCAGAAATTCCGGTATCGACCGCATCTCCTAATCCCGGAATTAAGCCAATGATCGGGTCCCAGCCGACTCGAAATGGAGTACCCGGAATCCGAAACGCAGTGTCCATTAAGCGGCTAAATTTACGAATGCGATTGAGCGTAGCAAGACGTTCAGCCGTGTTCATTTCTATCTTGTTCATTCTTTTAATTGATCAATTAAATTGTTCAATGAATTATTTAATCATGAAGCTCTGCACCAGAAATGTCGTCTGCCTGAAGATAAAAGCTATTGATTCAAAAATCAGCTTCTTGTAGGAGTAGTGCTTGAACTGCCCCCCTAGCCCCCAATTCTGGAGAAACTGAGCGAATCACAGTCACA
Organism: Leptolyngbya sp. ST-U4; assembly: GCF_039962215.1. NCBI lineage: Bacteria > Bacillati > Cyanobacteriota > Cyanophyceae > Leptolyngbyales > Leptolyngbyaceae > Leptolyngbya > Leptolyngbya sp. ST-U4. Next base: position 110,278 of record NZ_JAMPKZ010000001.1, on the reverse strand, counting down.
TTCCAAGTCCCTCATAATTGGGGGACATGGTTGGGGACATAATTGGGGAATTTAGGGGGCGATGCAGAATTTCTAAAACTGCTGAAATCTCTTCTCAGTCAACTTGATTGACCTGCCTATGAAGACTATGAAGAAGTTTTCGATTGATTGCGATCGAGTAACACCTGCACTGCGGTCATTGCTTCAGGAAGCGACAGCACTACCGAAGCCGCAGAGCAAAGTGTTGCTACCTGGCAATAGGCGCAGAATGCTTTGTTTTCGCTCCATTCTTCGCGGGCGAGTTCCAGGGAAGCCACTGTGTCAATCATCGTTTTAGCAGACATAGCGATCGGTAAAAGGGGATTTTGCTGTGCCCGATTCGCGCCGCCTGCACCCGCCAGCCAGCCTGTAATGGCGTAGTTTGCCAGCATCATAAAGCCATCAGCGGTTTGGAGCCGACTGTAGGCATACTCAGACGCATCAACGCGATCGGAATCAAATCCTGGCAGAGGTGGATCGGGCAGTCCTTTCAAAATTCCGGTCTGATACATCGAGACGATTTGCGCCATCGTTGATCCGATCATCGACAAACCGATAATCCAACGTCGTCGCACCATATCAGGATGGTCACTCGTCCGCATTTCTTCGCTCAGTTGAGTCGGGCTAAGTTCAGTAATATTCATGTCGTTCGCTAGGTCTGCAAAGGGTAAAAAGATGAAGTTTTTTGAAATCCATGCTTCCTTCTAAGCTAAAAAGTTGCAGTCCTGATGCCCTCTCTCAATTGAATGAGAATGTTAAGCGAGAGGAATGAACGAAAGGAATGAACGAGAACCGTGAACGAGAATGCTGAATAAGAATGAAACGCAAACGAGAATCACAATTCATTCACAATTCATATAAAAAACCCCCGCTCATAAAACTTTGAACGAGGGTCGTTGATGCACAGCGAAAAAGAAAGCTGAAGAAAGCAAATCCCTTATTCGTTGCGACTGTTGTATCCGATAACAGCAACTTTATGACGATAAATTAGCTCTGCGCCATACCAACCAGTTATTGCTATCGCGCCTGCCACAATCGTCGAAATCAAAAGTCCGATCGGCACAATCACATTTGCATAGTTGCCGCCCAGCCGGATCAGCCAGTTCACCAGTGTTAATGACAGCAAGACAATATTGCCAATCATGTGAATCCAGCCTGCCCGACGTTTACGAACTCGGTTGATTCGCAAAAAGTCAGACATTCCGGTTACAGCAGCCACAATGCCGCTAATAAAGCCTGCTCCAATTAACCAGATTGAAGCCCTTGCCCAGAATTCATCTCCGGTAAGCAAAAAGCCCACATCGGTTGCAAATGCGGCAGACAGAAGTCCGATCGGAAAAGTCACCAGAAGCGGGTGAAGCGGATGCCCTGCAATTGCAACAGTGCTGACAATGCCACTATCGCGATATTCGCTTTCATGACTTTCGATTACAGGGGGAATATCAGGAGTTTGGGTCATAGATGTTTCCTTGCAGGTAGCGTCCAGATGCCAGCAAGCGGCAGGATGATGTTTTGCTATTAATCTAGGCGGCTAGAGAAATATAAACGTCTTTCCGAGGATATAGTTTGCCGCAGGACAGCCCGGCGCGAGTTTGCCATCAGGCAGAAGGAAACTCCTCGATCGTTGTCGTGGTGTTGAGGGTAAGCCGATCGGAATCCATATCAAGTCGTTGCAGCGTCAGCGACATTCCCTGGAGATTGAAGTTTCGCAGATCGAGAAACTCCATCATGGTATTACAGAGAGCATCCATGATTTCTGGGCTAAGTCCTTCTGCTTCAGTCGATAGAATATCCAGGCCAATGCGCTGTCCCTGCTCCTGCACTCTGGGAGTTGCGTTTGCTTTGAAGTGATGAGTTTCGTTGGTTTCCTTCAGCAAAACATCTGCTTCCAGCTCTAGCTTTTGGGCATCCAGCAAGTCAATTTTCGCGTTCGTGATATCAACTAAAACGGGCTGACCATTAACCTGAACGGTCACATTCTGTAGCTTTTCTCGCAGAAAATCTGAACTAAATGCCCGATTCAGATCATCCTCGTGCAGCACAAATCTTGCATTGGCATCAGCGGGCTGAGTCAGCTCAATCTTGCCAAACAAAGCACTGCCGGGATTGATGGCGATCGATCCAGTTCTGACCTCAAACGATTCCATCCTCAAGTCTTGATTCATCACTGCCCCTTCTCCGGCAACCGTGACAGAATCTACCTTGCCCTGCATCAGCTGAAACGGATTCGTCCGAATCTGCACATCCAGGTTTTCAACTTCATCAAGCTGACTCGTAATTCCCATTTCTGCGACTTTACTAAGAGCCTGTTCGCCCAAATCCGGTTCACCAATCATATTATTTTCCTTTCGTTCGAATGCAATTTTTTGCTTGACTTGCTGTAGCTAATTTATTGGGAATCAAAGCATGAGTAAATCTACATAGCAGTAGAACCCCGCTCGATTTGATCCCTGCCCTGAGAAAGACTTACCGTTCAACTAAAACTGCATTCTTTGTCGGACGAACCCGCATTCCGCGAGCATTACTATAGGCCTTGATAAACTCTGCACCAATTAATAAAATTTGCACAGAATAAAAGATCCAAATGAGAACGATCGCCAACGAAGCAGCTGCTCCATAGGAAGATGTAATGCTGCTGCTGCCTAAATAGGAACCTAGCAGAAACTTACCTAGGTTAAATAAAAGCGCAGTCACAATCGAACCAACCCATAGCGCCCGCGACGGAACTTTGACATCCGGAAGAACTTTGTAAATTAAAGCAAAAAGAACCGTAATGACGCCAAATGAGAGCAGGAAGTTAACCACGCGCCCCAGGAACGATAAAGTTGGGAAAAAGTGACTGATGTAGGCGCTAATTCCCGCCAAAACTGCGCTTAGCACCAGCGACACTAGCAGCAGGAATCCAATCACCAGAATCATCGCAAACGAGAGAAACCGATCGTGAATAAAATCCTTAATTCCAGCTCCTGGACGTGGCTCGACATGCCAGATCGTATTCAAGGCTTCCTGAAGCTGACCGAATACGCCAGATGCTCCCAGCAGCAGCGTGACAAGGCTGGCGATCGTCGCAAATACTCCGCCCGATCCGGCTCGATAGGCGTTTTGCAGCATTGCTTGAATCGCTTCTGCACCCTGCTGCCCAACTAACCCCTGAATCTGTCCAACAATTTCTCCGCGTACTGCTTCCTGCCCAAACACGGCTCCTGCGATCGCAATTACCAGCACCAGCAAAGGCGCAAGTGAAAACGTTGTATAGTACGCCAGTGCCGCTGCTAGAACTGCAACTTTATCTTTCTGCCATCCCAGTGCTGTCTCTTTGAGTATTCTCCCAACTGTCTTTAGCTTCATAAGCAGCAGCGTTTATGCTTGTATCGTTAAATGTTAATCCTTATTAAGCAATACCTTTGCTAATTTCGCCTCCTTCATCGGAGAGCTTAAGCATCATTCCGAATAAGTAACTTGTTTAAGAGTCACTGCTAATTCTGAAGCGAAGCCTACTCCCTCGGACGGACGATCGCAACTTTTAATCCTGTTAGGGTACGAATATTCGCCTTAAGTCATATAAAAATGAATTTATGTTTTCTGGTGAAAGCAATTCTTATTTCAACTTTGATCTAGATCAGGCATCCACAGATTCTACCCAGGTTCACTTCGTCGCGCTTCGTTCGGATGAGCCTGCATCAAAGACAAAGATTCAGCAAATTACAGAGCAGAAAGAATCGGTAAGCCATCCTGCGGTCAAGCCAATCGATTCCTTTGGTTCAAATCTAGTCTGGCTATTGCCGCTCTGGGGAGCAATTGTCTGGCTGCTGCTGCTTTGCACGGCTTCTGAAACCTGGAAATTGCTTCGCTCCAACGCCAACACTGCAAAACAGGATCAGCGGGTTCCTTGTAAAAACTGTCGCTTTTTCTCCAGCAATTTCTACCTGAAATGTGCAGTGCGCCCAGGCGATGCCCTCACCGATCGAGCGGTTGATTGCACCGATTTCTGCCAGAAATCCCTTACAGAAGAACCAAAGCCTCAAAGCAAGCACCGTATTGGACAGTAGCAATACCGTAGCAATCCAGTTCCTGCTAATGTGTTTCCCTGTAGGAATTTGAGGTTTGCAATGCAAGAAATTGCTGCAACAAGTTCATTGTTGCCCTATCCACCATTAAGCTTCCTTGAACTGCTGTTTCGCTTGGCGATTGCGCTGATTTTAGGGGCGATCGTCGGGATAGAGCGACAAATTCGTCACAAATCTGCTGGACTTCGCACTTATATGCTGGTGTCTCTGGGCACAGCGTTCCTGGTGCTGGTTCCGATTCAGGCGGGGGTGGCTCAAGAAAGCATCGAAGCTGTTAGCCGCTTGCTTCAGGGCATTATCACCGGGGTTGGCTTTATTGGCGGCGGCACAATTCTGCATCACGGTGGCAGAAACGGTTCAAAAGATGAGGTTCGCGCTCAGGGTCTCACTAGTGCCGCTGCCATCTGGGTCTGTTCGGGGCTAGGACTCGCCGCAGCTTTTGGACTCTGGCAGATGGGGCTAGTCGGGGCAGTTCTGACCTGGTTTATCCTGGATATTGTCAAGCGCATTGAGCCGCATATTGATCCCTGAGGAATGCCTGAGCAAGTTCTCCCACCATGGGGGGCAAGGGGCAATTCAGATGAAGTAGCCTGGCTTCTCCAGCATTCGAACTGCCCCTACGAGATTAATGGATCTAATCCAGGAAACGAAAATTTCCTTTTGTCCTTACTCGTCTCGCCCGTGAACCTGCGCTGGAGGACAGGTTGCTTCTACCGCCGTAAAAGGCTCCAGAATCTTGTAGCAGTGCATTGCTCCCTGAGGCACAACCCAAGAATTGCCCGCTTCCAGAATCACCATTTGCCCTTCGAGGTGCAGTTCTGCCCGACCTGCGATGACATAGCCCACAGTCTCATACTCACGGCTATATTCGCGGGTATCGCCTTCTCCGGGTTGCTCATTCTCCCAGAGACGCATCGATATTTTTTTGCCAGAAGCCAGATACTTCTGTCCCATTTCACCTTTTGGTGAAAATTCTGCATCGACTTTTTTCACTGTAGTATCAACCATTGATTTACTCCTGAATGTTTTTTGTTGGATCTCTGGTGTAACGATTGCCCGTGCCAAAGAATTGGGCTGTAAATGAACTTCTTCAATCGAGACAGTTCGCAAACTGCTCTGACCAAAAAGTTTCCAAAATGAAGATTAAGCTTCTTCTAACGCTTCCTCAGACTTTTCATTCACTCGATTGTTTAGGGGCGAACTCGATCGCAGTGCAGCATCTCCCAGCACGTCTTCAGGCGACCCTTGTTCGGGCTGATAGTCTGCGTCGGCGCTTTGCTGTCCCTGTAAACTCGGTTGCGTTTCTGATTGCGATTTACCTTGCTCCTTTGTCATATTGACCTCCTCAGCCAGATTAAATGGTTAATATCGAAAGATCGCCGCAACTGGGGCAGCATCGGGCACATCGTTAGGAGGCAGCGCGTAAACCATACCGCCATTTAAAATCGTTTGCACGGCTGCGGCATTGAGCAAATCTTCGTCTCCGGGCTGCCGCTCAGGGTGAATTTGCATCTCGTCGTTTTGCGGGTCAAATTTGCCCCAGGTCTGCACACCCACGGCTACAAAAAGCTGATCAACCCGTCCGTAATAGGCGGCTGAAACGGCTTCTTCAAGCTGAGTCGAGGTTTTTCCGGTGCTGGTAAGTTCGTGGTAGTGATCGATCGCCGCCTGTTTCTGCTGCATGTAGAAGGGTTCTACCATTGCCCAGGCTTTCTGGTGCAGGTCTTCAGGATTCACAACTCCGTCTTTGATCGGAATAATCTCAGTCTCTACTAAGTTTGCGTAGGTATTGGCTTCCCGATAGCTGGGCCGCAGGCGCTCGACTCCAGCCAGCACGAGCGGCGCACGCTGTCCGACCAAATACTTGTGCAGCCCAGCATCAACGGCATGGAAGAACTGTCCAAGTTCCATTTGCGGCTCGTCCTGGTCGGGGCTGCCCTGCCCGTGAAAGCTGCCTGCTTGGGGCATTGGGCTTGACGTGCCACCCTTTGAGGTGCTGATGCGGAACTGCCCTGTTTTGGCGGTGGGGTCGTATTGTAGGGCTTCGTCCAGGCTCGTGGGCAGATCTTCAAGCTGAATTTCACGAATGCTGTAGCGCGTTCCTTCAAAGAAATGAATCTCCTTCTCACTCAGCGTCAGCAGGAAAAACTTTCCGTCTCCGGTCAGCAGGGGCATGATCGGCTTCAGGTGAAAGCGCTCGCTCACGACGACTAATTCATTCAGCGCGATCGGCACTTTGTAGTAGCGCAAAAACCCGGGAGCAAGGAAAATGGCTAAGCCTTCGTTCTGGTTTTGCCAGAATTCTTCAATGTCGAGATCCCGCATCGGCTGCAAGAATTCCTCGATCTCGGTAGAGCGCATCTCGTAGTTTTCAAGCTGGGCTTCCGCCTGTCTCACCAGGTTTTTGAAGCGAATTCCGTTCTGCATGGTTTCAGAGCCCGCTCTTACCGTTGGTATGTACAGTGATACGCAAGGCTGCTCTGCTTGTTCAACCAGATTTTTTAATTCATCGATTGAAAGTAAACTCATAGTCTAATTCCTGTTCCTTTCCTGACTCAATTCATCCAGGTCAAATGAAAACTTGCTGAGAAATGATTGAGAACTTGCTGAAAACTCGCTGGGAACTTGCTAAAAATCAATTCCTGCTGCAATTCACGCTGCGGTTAGCGAATGAATGTAAAAGGACGATCGCTGATTTCACCAGGAGATATCACCTGGGTTAAAGCCGGAATCACTACCCTGCCAAAATCCTCGATAAATTCCTCCTGCTGAAGATTCACGTTATGCAACAAGAGTTCGTCAAATCCTAGCTCGACATCCTGTTGTAGCCAGTCAATCTGCTGCTGAAGGTCGGCTGAAATTCGCACAAACGGATCGAGCTCATCAGGCTGCACGAGTTCGCCCATTGCATCAAATTGATCGGGCGTTTTTAGCTCGGTCAGCACTTTGCTGTCAAAGATATTATTGCGCCACTGGTCATGCGCCTGATTGCGTGCTGTTTGCTCGTCTCTGGCATAAGACAATTGCACTTTCAGCAGCATCGGTTTTCCTTCCCCGCCATTGCTGCGAAACGCTTCGATCACCTGCTGCAATTTTTCCTTTGGCTGGGAAATTGTGATTAATCCGTCTGCCCAGCCTGCAAGCCATGCCGCAGTTTTGGGTGTGATAGCTGCCCCGATGACTTTTGGCGCAATTTCGGGACGAGAATAGAGCTTCGCTTCCTCCACGGTAACAAAGCCGCGATGAGTCACCCTTTCGCCGCGCCAGAGTGCCCGCATAATATCCACGCATTCCTTCAAACGCGTATTGCGATCGTCCTTTGGAATCCACTTATCCCCGGTAATGTACTCATTCATAAGCTGACCGCTGCCCACGGTAATCCAGAACCGCTCTGGAAACATTTCCGCCAGCGTCGCGGCAGCCTGAGCAATGATCGCCGGATGATATCGCTGTCCGGGCGCATTTACAACCCGATAAGCAAGCTTGGGCGTTGCCTGCATTGCCGCCCCTAGCCACGACCAAGCAAACCCGCTCTGTGCCTGACGTTCGCTCCAGGGTGTGAAATGATCCGACGACAAAGCCAGCTGAAAGCCCGCCTGCTCTGCCATCTGCACAAAGCGCAAGAGATCGCTGGGCTTAAACTGCTCGTGAGACGCGTGATAGCCAATTTTGACCATAGCTGGTGTAGATTGCAGGTGACTTCTTGCAAAGCTTTGGGCACTCATTCGCCCAACTGCCTATCCACACTGTCCCAAGTCGATCGCTTTTCTTCCTCTCTCCAGGTAGGTAAAAGTAAAAAAAGAAGCCTGCACTCCTGATCAGAAATTTCGATTTCCTCTGATTGCCGAGAGAAAGAGGCAGGCTAAAGAGGCTTTACAAGCGTACCCTGGCGGGAACTACACTCGCAATTGGCTGTTGTGTCGCTTACATTTATTGTTTCAGTTTTGCTGTTCCCGATTGGGCGTTGCTGAATCGGGATATGGACGGTGCAAATTTAGCTTCTGCATCGCTCTCTAAATCCCCCAATGCTGGGGGACTTTGAATTCTGGTTCCCCACAAAGTTAAGGGGCTAGGGGGGCGTATCATACGCTTATTCAGCAACGCCCCCGATTGCTCCTTTCACTTCACTTTCACTTTAATTGGAGTGTAAGCCATCTTGGAGTGTAAGCCACAATGGCTGTTTCTTTTAGCGCGTTAACTCTTTCAGCGCACCCTGCGTCATGGCCGCGATCGCCTGATCAGTCGCTTTGGGCAAATGATAATACTTGCCGCCTGCCTGCTTCGCCAACTCTTTCGCAAATCCAGTGGAGACAAATTTATTCTCGGTATCAATCACCAAAAGCTGAATGCCTAGAGCGCGAATCTTACCCGCAATCCCCAGCAGTTCGGCTTTAATGTCTGGCTTTTCACCCTCTTCGATCGGTTCACCCAGCGATCGAGCTAAGGGAATATTGCCGCGACCGTCGGTAATTGCCACTAGCACCACCTGACCAATATCGCCAGACTGCCTCGCGTTTACGCCGACCCGCACTGCCTGAGTCAGCCCGTGAGCCAGAGGAGATCCGCCGCCACAGGGCATTTTCTCTAATCGCCGCTTTGCAGAGGTGATCGATCGCGTCGGAGGCAGCAGCACTTCTGCCTGTTCGCCCCGGAAGGGAATCAGCGCGACCTGATCGCGGTTTTGGTATGCCTCGGTCAGCAGGCGCATCACGGCTCCTTTTGCAGAGTTCATCCGGTTCAGTGCCATCGAGCCGGAGGCATCCACCACGAACACAATGAGCGCACCCGCTTTCCGCGCCAGTCGTTTTGCCCGCACGTCGCCCTGTTCCACGAAAACTCGCTTGCGGCTGGAATGAGCTGCTCCACTGCCAGAATTACGGCTTTGCTCAAATCGCTGTCGTCTTGCCTTTTGGTAAGGAGCCGCCGATCGCAGCGTGGCATCCACCGCAATCCGGCGTACCTGTCCTCTGGGCAGAATTGGCTTAATATAGCGTCCGCGATCGTCCGAGAAAATAATGCTGCGCGATCCAGATTTACCGCGTCGCTGCGCCATTTGGGCGAAGTACAGCACCGAGTCATCCAGAATCACGCCTTCCGGGTCAAACACAAACTCCTCCGGGACGCTGGGCGGCTCTTGCTCCGGCTCGTTGTCTTCTTCGGTTTCCTCTTCTTCGTCTTCATCCTGCTCCTGGTCTGACTGGTCTTCAGGCGGTGCAGGCGGTGGCGGGGGTGGCGGAGCTTGCTGCTGTTCTTCGGGGGGTGTTTGAACGATCGTGGCGCGGGGCACAATGACCAGTTCGACCGCTTTTCGCAGATCTTCGGCGTTTACATCGGTGCGTCCGTCAAGGGCAGCATGAGCTTTCGCAACGCGCAGGGCAAATAGTTCTGCCCGATGCCCCTGTACCCCACCGCGCACCGCCTCCGCTACCAAATAGGCAATTTGCTCTCTGGTAATTCGCACATCTTTCAGCCATTCTCGCGCCAGGATAATCTGCGTTTTTAAGTTATCGACTTCCTCGGCATACTGCTCCAGAAAAGCCTGCGGCGAATCGGCAAATTCCGTTGCCTGATCTACTGCCATCACCCGCTCGTCTAAGCCCAAGACAGCATCCGCAGACAGGGAAATCGCAATGCGATCGAGCAAATGTTCCCGCAGTTCACCTTCTTCCGGGTTGTAAGTGGCAATTAACAGCGGCTGACAGGGATGCTGAAAGCTAATGCCTTCCCGCTCAATCTGGTTGCGTCCTTCACTCAGATTCGTCAGCAGCAGATTGACAATCTGGTCGTCCAGCAAATTAATCTCGTCTACATACATCACACCCCGATGCCCTTCTGCCAGCAGTCCGGGTTGAAACACGGTTTCACCGCGCTTGATCGACTGAGCCACATCCACCGACCCAATCAGCCGATCCTCCGTCACACCGAGCGGAATCTGCACAAACGGAGCGGGAATAATTTTTGTGGATAGCTTCGCCGCGCTGCCGTTGCTGCCTTCCCCGGTAAATCTCGATCGTGTATCGTCATCCCACTCTTCCGGGCGTTCTGGGTCACAGTTGCAGCAGGAACCTTCAATTACTTCGATCGGCGGCAGTAAAGCATGAACCGCTCGCGCCATGACCGATTTTGCGGTTCCCCGGCGTCCGGCAATCACAACACCGCCTAAATGAGGGTCGATCGCCGCCAGCAGCAAAGCAAGCTTAATGGCTTCCTGACCAACAACCGCCGTCAGGGGAAAAGTGGTGAGGCTAAGCGAATTGGCAACTGCAGGCATGGCTTCCTTGTTCACAAGTCCAGTTTCTCAGCATAGCAAGGAAGTCTGCCATTCTGGAGTGAATCTGAGAGGATGTTTGCAAAGCGATTATCTCTTCGGGAACTGTGAGGCGATCGCCATAATCTAAACCATCCCCAAGCAACAACCCCTAGGAAATCCAGTTCTTCTCCCAGTTTCAAAGTCCCTCGTTTCAAAGTCCCTCAAATTTGGGGGGATTTAGAGGGCAATGTAGACCCTAGAACCTCTGCCACTTCTCAAACCTTCTTTAAATCAGCGCAAGCTCTCCCACCACTTCCAGCCGCTTAAAATTGCCTAACGCCATGAAACTCTCGGTTAGCGTTTCGGCGATCGATGGGCTCAGCCAGCCCATTTGCCGCAGCAAATGAATTGCCACTGCATATTTCGCCCGCTTCGCGCCATCCATTACTTTGATTGCCAGCCCTAAACCTTCGCCGACTCGCGCCACACATTGAATGCCCTCTGCCCCTGCTTTGCTGACAAGCTCTCCCTCGGTCAGGCGCATGAGTTCGGTGTCAAACTGCCCCTCGCCTGCCACCATCAGCGGATGATGGGTCATCGCCCGAATAATTCGCTCCATGTCCAGGTTATCGCCAGAAGCAAGCTGAGCATAAAGCGTCGCCATTTGGCTGAGCTGCATAAAGTAGGTTGGTGCACCACAGTCGTCATGGGCTCCAATAAACTCATCCGGCGGCATTTTCAGTAAATCTGCAATTTTGCTTAGCATTAGCTGCTGTACTGGATGATTGCGCTGAGTATAGCCACCAAGCGGATAGCCCATCTGACGGCAAACTGCCAGCATTCCGGCGTGTTTCCCGGAGCAGTTGTGTTGAAGGGCACTGCGTTTCCCCGAAGGAATCGGGCACTGAAGCGCAGATGGCTCAATATCGGCTCGCCACAGAATGTTAAATGCCTGCCTTGCCTGCTCCACCGTGCCCTGATGAGAGCTGCAAATAATTGCCAGATCGCGATCGTCCAGCCCAAATCGATCGAGCGTTCCCGTTGTTGTCACTGCCAATGCCTGAAATGGCTTCAGAGCCGATCGCACAAAGGATGCCGTTTCTGCGTTTCCCGCTGCTGACAGCACCCGTCCGCGATGGTCTGCCACGACTGCCTGAACACGATGCACCGATTCCACAATGCCTTCGCGCAGTAGCCGCACTTCAATCTGAGCCGTCTGGGTGCGTTTTCCTCTTGTCATGCTATTCAGTCCGCTCGTAAAAACCCTATGGAATGTTCCAAAGAACAATTCCCCCTAAAAACAGTAGCGCAATTACGCTAAAGGTGCGCTTCAGTCGGGTCAGGATGGACTGGATCTGATACGTCACAATCAGTTGATCGCGCTGCTGAACCTCCTCCGGCTTCATCCAGACCTGCCCATCGTACCAGCCAGACTCCTCATAGAAAACCGTTGCCTGCGACAAGCGACTGCAGACGTAAATCCAGCCCAAATAAAGCCGCACCAGTGCCAAACTTGGCAGCACCATTGCCCCCAGTGCCCCACTCAAGCCAAAGTGGAACCAGTCTTTGCTGATCGGAAAGCTAGCCGCCGCCACCGGAGCCGATACTAGCCAGCTCAGCATCCAGAGGATAATCAGGGGCTTTATATAAGCCCATAAATCAAGCGTTGCCCAACCAAAAAACCAGGACTCTTTCAAATCCTGGTATTCATTAATGGGCTGCTGCTCCGCAGGCACAGGACAAACCGGAGAAGATCGCATGGCAGAGGATGACACAAGATAAGAAGCGGCTGTGTCTTTACTTTAACGAATCTCTAGTCAAGTAGATAAGGAAACGCGATCGGCGTGTCCCCAAAATGCTTCCAGGCTGTAAAACTCGCGCTCTTTCGGCAGGAAGATATGGGCAATCACATCGCCATAGTCCATCAGCACCCAGCTTCCCTCGCCAAAGCCTTCAACGCGCAGCGGCAGCTGCTGCCATTGAGTTTCAACTTTGTCCTCGATTGCACGAGCTATCGCACGCACCTGCACGTTAGAAAAGCCCGTCGCGATCACAAAATAATCTGCCACGTATGAAACGTCAGACACCTGGAGAACGGTAATATCGCCACCTTTACGATCGTCCATTGCTTCTGCAATCGTCATGGCAAGCTGACGGCTTTCGTTATCGCTGCGAGATTGGGGCGTACCGAGGCGAAAGTCTTCAGCCGGATCAGTGTGATTCGAGTCAGAGGATTGGTTTGCGTTGGTCTGAATTGGTGAAAAATTTGTCATTCAGAATTGAATACTCCTGATAAATTGGCAACGAAGTTAAGAGGGCTAACTCGATTGGACTGAGAATGATTGGGAAAGGTTGACCTGCGGTTTCTAGATGCCGAGAGTAACCTACCCCGAAGTGAGCAAAACGGAAGTGAACAGTGCGTAACAAAGGCTTTGTCAGCAGATTAGCGAAATTTACCGAAGCTGAAAATAGACCTACAGCAGAAGTTCATCCCGGAGCCGCAGCACAAACAAATCAAGAACCGACAGGCAGCGGCTTTGAGGCCTCCGTAAATTTTTGCTGCGATTTTGTTTGCTGGAGAAACCAGTTCCGCGTCAACAGGGCACGGGGATGAATTAAGCGCTGCGTTTGGATCAGGAATTGCACTGAGGCATCGCAATTAAGCCAAACCGCCTGAGCCAGATTTTGCTGAGCAACCTGACGCAGATGATTGAGCTCTAGTGTATCCCCCCGCCCCGGCTCCAGACTGTCTGCCAAATAGACAATGCAGCTCAGACTGTTCATGCCCGGGCTGCCCAGCGTATGGTTTGCAATTGCACCGAGAATTTCCGCATCCTGAACGCCAAATTCCTCTCTTGCCACGATCGCACCAATCTCTGCATGCAGCAGGTGAGGGTTGGCTTCATCAACCGGATCAAGTGGTAAACTTGCCCGTCGAGCTATTTCCAGCAGCCGAGCAGGTTTGAAATACTTTGCCAGGTCGTGCATCAATCCTGATAGAGCTGCTTTTTCGACATCAACCCGATGAACCCTTGCCAGGTCGATCGCCATCTGCTCCACGCGCAGAATATGCTCAATTCGGGATTTAGGCACGTTTTCTTTCAGCCAAGCCAGCACTTGCTGACGCAGAGATAGGGATTGTTTCATGCAGGGGCAGCGTTTCGTGAAACTGCTTTCGTCGCTTGATTTGAGTTATCCTTTGATACTCTTTAATGTTAACGCAGCGATCGAAAGTCCGCCCGCATTATTCTAGGGTCATAGGCTGTACAGATTGAGGTGTAACAGGGGAAATTGCTTGCGTTCTGGGAGTTGGGAACAGCAGGGCAGGAAAACGGACTTTCCATCCTGGCTTAGAAGAAGTCGTTACATCGTGGAACAGCGATTCATAGCGGCTGAGTGCTTTCTCGAAGGAGTAGTGCTGCATAGCGTAGTGTCTGCCCTGTTGCCCTAATGCAGTCGCTCTCTCACGATCGTCGTACAGCGTGAGAAGGGCATCTGCCATCAAGTTAGGTTCTTCAGGGGCAACGACAAGCCCGCCACCACTTTGCAAAATTGCTTTTGCTGCTGTTCCGGTCAGGGGTACAGAAGCGATGATCGGACGACCGCTTGCTAGCAGTACTTGAATCTTAGACGGCATATTGAACGAAACGACCTGCTGTTTTTGCACGACAAGTCCTACATCTGCTGCTGCCAGCATTTCTGGCAATTGCTCCCTTGGCTGAAACGGCAGCAGCAGCACATTTTTTGCACCATACTCATCGCAAACCTGACGCAGGTTCTGCAAAGCGCCAGGTTCTCCCACAATCACAAAAGTAATATCGGGTAAGTAAGACAACTGAGCGGCTGCCCGAATGACTGTTTCTAGTCCTTGGGTCAAGGCAATATTGCCGGAGTACATCACCACAAATTTGTCTTCTAATCCGTGAGTACGGCGAAACTCGTTTTGTTCCTTTGACAAAGGACGAATAAAGTTAACATCCACCCAGTTTGGAATGCAGCGAATTTTACTGGGATGAATGCCTTTATCCATTAAGTTCTCGGTAAATCCTTCCGTAATCACGCTGATCGTATGAGCAGTTCGGTAGGCAAATTTTTCAAGCTGCTCAAATACGCGAATTGCCAGTTTGTTTTTGATCAGTCCTACATGAACGGCAGCTTCAGGCAAAATGTCCTGCAAGTTGAGGACGATTGGACAGCCGTAAATAGCCCCTAACAACGCCGCCGACACCGACACTGGAAGCGGTGGAACCGTCAGCAGAATTACATCAGGTCGCCAACCGCGCAATGCCTGAAATAGACTGGTCACCACAAAGCTTCCATCCAGCAGCATTCGGGTCAATAAACCGGGCTTAGGACGAATCCAGACGGTGCTGCGCTGAATTTTAACTCCGTTGCGCTCCTCCGTAGTAAACCATTTGCCGCGATATTCTGGGTAGATTTGACGCTGCGGATAGTTCGGCATTCCAGTGACAACCCGTACTTCATGCCCCCGCTTGACCAGCCCTTCTGCCAACTCGGTCATCAGTGGTGCAATACCAATCGGCTCAGGATGATAGTTGTAGGAGTAAATCAAAATTCGCATTATTTGCCAAACTCCAGAATGAAGCACAAAAACCAAGCAAGCTGGATGAACTCTTTTTCAAACTGCCAGCAATGACGCAACAAATTTGCCTAAGCAAAAACTGCCTAGATCTGCAAAATCTTTGAGTGCAATAAATTGGGGCTGATAAGCTCGACGAAATGAGAATCAGAAGGGGCTATGCTGACATCTCATCGTTGAAACTGAGTTGAATCGATTGATTTCTTTTCTAGATGTATTCGGTTGAGAAGTAATTTGGCTACCGTGTTCTCACGGCATTGGTTTTACTGCATAAAAGCAGGCTGGCAATTTGATAAATGTGTAAGCTCAACCAGACAGCCTCAGTTAATTTACGGAGGGTTAGCTAAAGCTTTAACTTCTAGAACAACCGCTTTTATGGAATTCTCCAATGAATTCTCACAGGTTTCGCATTGCTGATTCCTGCTTACAGGGAAAGACTTTAAAGCAACCCGAAAAATCCTAACTATCATTCCACCCTTCAAGCAAGAAATACAGCAACGAATAGCCGATCGTTACTGGAAAAAGGAAAAAACTATCGGTTAGCTGAGGGCTTTTTACTCGATCGAAATAGATTTTGAATGATTGTCATTGCCCACAGACGTTGATTGTTTAGCGATACGTTGTGCTTTTGTAAGTTATTGCTTTAGCAGAGCTATGGTAATGTACTGCTCTGAATAGGAACGGTTTCTGCATTCGTACTGTCGATTAGTTTGAATATGAGAACTTAAAATAGAGCAGCTTTTTAAATTCAGTACTTTTTCTCGAACGGCTTCAACAGTACAGCCTTTTTCGATCTAGTTTAAAAACAACAGTAACAGCAGTGTGCGTACCGGTAAGTGGGCACCCGCTAAACTACAGGGAGAAGCGAACACCTCCAATTACCTAGTGGCATTTCAAGGCGACAAGGTGACGATCGATGTTGAAAAGACCCTGAACTATTCCGGGAGCAATTGGGATGCAATTAGCAGCGGAAACATCTTCTCGTTTTACATGAATGACAGGCTGATTCAGTCTTTTTCAACCGCAGATGTTAATCCTGTTGCCCTCGTTTCAGCAGCGCAACACGAGGGAGAGGGCAAGGGCTTCGTTCACTTTTATTCCACGAGCAATGCTGATAACTTTAACAGGATTGTGATTGAGCAAAACGATGGTAGCGGCTTTGAGAGCGATAACCATAGCTTCCATGCAGGAACCGGTAAATTCGCTCCTACGCTTGTTCCTGAACCAAGCATTGTGCTTGGACTGGCAACAATAGGCAGCACACTACGCTAAAGCGCAGAAATTCAAAGCACAATCCAGCATAAACCTGGAAAAACTTCAGCTATCTTAGCGATGTCTTTAAGACATTCAAACGCCGCCTCACGAGATGAAGCGGCGTCTTTAGGTAGTTATAGAGGCTAGCCATTTGCCTAGCTTTTTCCGCCAGGAACCTTGCCTGCGTCATTGGCAACCGGCATCCAAAGACTATTCAGAACTAGCATCTTCCAAAATGCGGATGGCGAGACTCGAACTCGCAAGGCAAAGCCACACGCCCCTCAAACGTGCGCGTATACCAATTCCGCCACATCCGCATGAGCTAATAGGGTGGATCGAGGTTGAGCTGTTTCCACTCCAAGAAATAAGCATACTCGATTTTGTGACTAATCTGCACTTTTTTTGAACGAAATTTGCTTTGCAGATTTTCAGATGCCTCCTGATTCTGTTAAAAGCTAAATTTGTCAAGATTTCCTCAATTCGGGAGAAATATCCTGCGTATGGGCATATTGAAGCTGGTTGTAAATTGGGTTAACCAGGGGCAATCGGATGCAGGACAAACAGCAGGGCAAGGCATGGACTTTCCGTTTTGCCAATAGAGCCAGACGGCACTACGGTGATGGCAATCGTTTTGCAGGTAGTCTGGCTAAACCAGATAAACGAGGCTTTACCCTGGTCGAGATGCTCATTGCGATTAGCATTGCTGGGATACTGGTTGCGATCGCTGCTCCAAGCTGGATTCAATGGCGCGATACACAGCGAATTACAGCAGCTCAAGATCAGGCACTGCAGGTGATGAGACAGGCTCAGCGAAAGGCAATGTCCTCGAAACTGGCGTGGCGGGTTAGCTTTCGAGAAGTGGATCGGGCGGCAGAGTGGGCAATTCATCCTGCAACGGCTACACCAACCGCCTCTCATTGGCAACCCTTCCCGGCTGGTGTTCAGATTGACACGATGGAAACCACATTAGCGCGACGGGGTGGAGTCTATCGGGTCGAGTTCACCTATCGGGGGCATATTAATCCCCCTTTGGGTCGTATTACGTTTATGGCAGCAGGGGGCAGCCGGGCGAAGCGGTGTGTGGTGGTCTCGACCATTTTAGGGACGATGCGAAAGGCGAGGGACAATCGGACCGCGGATCAGGGGGGACGGTATTGTTACTAGGAGAAGCAAAACTCAGCACGTCAGGTTAAGCAGTTGACGGAATGTTCAGTGGAAACTACTGAGGCTTGATCCCTGCATGACTTCTACTTTCAATCGCATCTTTAGATCATGATTTTTGTTTTGACTCTGATTTTGATGAATTAGGCGATCGCCCTTTTGTTTAGAGGAGCGATCGTTTTGCTAGAAGGGCCAGATTTATGCACAACGAATAGGCTGAGAGGATATTTGAGAAGTCATCATGATGGCTCGAACTACCTCCTGTCAGTCGATACCGAGGGAAACCTCGCTCACTTTAAGAGATTCAAAGTCTCCGAATGTTGACCGATTTAGGGGGCGATGTATGAAATTGAGCACTTTTTAAGCATTCTCTTAGATTTGTTTGATATTTATTTGATATTTAACTGATAATCTTCAAAGGTTAAGTAGCATTCTAAAAAGCAGTGAAGCATTTTGAGCTTACTGCCGTTTGTCAAGATAATTACATTTCGTTGTGGCCTACTATTGTTTCCTGATTAACCATTTTAGATTCAGCTTACTGTTCGGCTATCCCTACTTCATTGATCAGTTTTGGGCAAGCAAGGGGTCTTGGTTGTGTATCTGGCTTTGTTTATCCGATTCTTCTCTATCTTTAGAATGAGAGCCGAATCACTTCTGCGTACTTCTTAAGAATTTGCAGTAGTTCGTTTACATTTGCTCATGGTTTTCTGTTCAGGTTTTTGATCCGCATTTCTGTATTTCACCTAAAGTTAAGCCACGTTCTGGAAATGCCTTCTTAAGATAGAAGATAAAGGGCTGCCCGATCTGTTCATAGTGAAGGAGAAGTATTTCTCCCAATTTCGTTTTCCTTAATCTTCGTTAAAAGGAAAGAATATGGTTGATTTTGAGCAACCCTTAAATCTGGAACATGAATACTTGCTCGATCGGGACTGCACGACCCTTTCGCGTCATGTTCTTCAGCAGCTTCACAGTTTTTCAGCCGACGCGCAGGATTTGAGTGCGCTCATGAGCCGGATTGCCCTGGCAGGTAAGCTGATTGCTCGTCGCCTGACGCGGGCGGGACTGGTGGAGGATGCACTAGGGTTTACGGGACGCACGAATGTGCAGGGCGAATCCGTTAAAAAAATGGATGTATTCGCCAATCAGGTATTTATCTCGGTGTTTGAGCAAAGCGGACTGGTATGCCGTCTGGCTTCTGAAGAAATGGAGAAGCCGTATTACATTCCCGAAAACTGTCCGTTGGGACGCTACACGCTGCTCTATGACCCGATCGACGGTTCCTCAAATGTAGATATTAACTTGAACGTGGGATCGATCTTTTCGATTCGGCGACAGCAAGGCGAAGACCAGGACGGCACGGCGGCAGATTTGCTTCGGCATGGACACGACCAAATTGCCGCAGGCTATATCCTTTATGGTCCCAGTACAATGCTGGTTTACTCGATCGGTAAAGGAGTTCATGCCTTTACGCTTGATCCCAGCCTGGGCGAGTTCATTTTGTCGAGTGAGAATATCCAGATTCCTACCCATGGTCCGGTCTACAGCGTGAACGAAGGCAACTTCTGGCAGTGGAGCGAGCCGATTCGGGACTATATTCGCTATGTGCATCGGCATGAGGGTTACACTGCACGCTATAGCGGCGCGCTGGTGGGTGATATTCACCGAATTCTGTTTCAGGGCGGCGTGTTCCTATATCCGGGAACGGTGAAAAAGCCGGAAGGAAAACTGCGATTGCTTTATGAATCGGCTCCCTTGGCTTATCTGGTTGAACAGGCAGGAGGGAAAGCCAGTACCGGAACGCAGGACATTATGGACGTGATCCCCGATCACCTTCATACCCGAACGCCTTTGATTCTGGGTAGCCGAGAAGATGTGGAGCTGGTTGAGTCGTTTATCGCCGATCGTCGGAGGCAAACCGAGGAACAGACGGTCTTGACCTCGAAGGGTTGACTACAAAAGGCTGAGTCCAAAGGCTGATTCTGTTCATTTAAATTCACTTTTATCGTGTAGAGAGCAAGTAAGGAGCAAGACGAATGACAGGTGAGAATCATTTATTAGAGATCAAGCAGTACGGTCAGAGCATCTGGATGGATAACCTGACCCGGGACTTGGTTCGGTCTGGCGAACTGAAGCGGATGGTCGAAGAGCAGGGCATCTGTGGTATTACGTCTAACCCGGCAATTTTTGAGAAAGCGATCGTCGGGAATGCTATCTATGATGCAGACATCGAAGCGGGAGTGCGGGCAGGCAAATCGCTGCAAGAGATCTATGAATCTCTGATTTTTGACGATATTCGCAATGCCTGCGATATTCTCCATCCGGTTTACGAGCAGTCGGGTGGGCTAGATGGATATGTCAGTATTGAAGTACCGCCGATTATTGCTCACGATACCGAAGCGACGATTCAAGAAGCAAAGCGTTACTACGCTCAGATTGATCGTCCCAACGTGATGATCAAGATCCCCGGTACGGATGCGGGTCTGCCTGCGGTGAAAGCGGTCATTGCAGAAGGGATCAATGTCAATGTGACGCTGCTGTTCTCGGTGCAGAGCTATATTGCGACGGCGGAAGCATACGTTGCAGGCCTGGAAGCACGGGTTGCAAAGAATCAGCCGATCGACAAACTCTCGTCGGTGGCAAGCTTCTTCCTGAGCCGGATCGACAGCAACATCGATGCCCAGATCGACAAAAAGCTGCAGGGCATGGATCAGCTTCAAGTCCAGGCACGCCTGCTGGAAATCAAGGGCAAAGTGGCAATCGCCAATGCCAAAATTGCCTACCAGGAGTACAAGAAGATCGTGAACAGCGATCGCTGGAAGGCATTGGCTGAAAAGGGCGCCAACGTGCAGCGCCTTCTCTGGGCAAGCACGGGCACGAAGAACCCACAATACAGTGACGTGATGTATGTCGATGAGCTGGTTGGAAATGAAACGGTGAACACGCTGCCGCCTGCGACGATCGAAGCCTGCGCGGATCACTGCAACGTTGCCGATCGGATTGAAACAGGGGTCGAAGAAGCACACAACATTATCAACAGCCTCAAAGATCCTGACATCGACATCGATCTGGATGAAGCGATGGCAGATTTGCTGACCGACGGCATCGATAAGTTTGTGCAGCCGTTCCATTCGTTGATGGACTCCTTGCAGGAGAAAATCGATCGTTTGGCTCCGGTTGGCTAACGGTTCTAGGTCGCCGATCTGATCGCGTAATCCCTCTCCGAGCGTTTCTCCCCGGAGGGGGAAGAAAATTCGAAATTTTTATTAATCATTAACAAAAAGCGATCGATTAAAAATTTGTTGGAGATTGTTTGAAAAGGGATTCTTTGACTCGAATTGCCCACCCGATCCCCGATTCTGGGGAAACCTGGTTTTCTTATACCGTTCTCAAAGCTACGGTTCTCAAAGTCTCTCACCCTCAAAGTTTCTCACGATTAAGAATTAAGGAGGCAATACAGTACCTCTAAAACTCCTCAATCCTCTTTATTATTTATTAACCCACCCGTTGACCCCCATCCACTCACCCCTTCCCGAATTGTTCTATGGTCAATCTTCTTGAAAACCCCCTCCGCGTTGGGCTACAGCAAGACCGTATTCCTGAGCCACAAATTCTCGTAATCTTTGGGGCGTCGGGCGATTTAACTCAGCGCAAACTAATCCCGGCGCTTTATCAAATGAAGCTAGAGCGACGGCTTCCCCCAGAACTGACGATCGTAGGGGTGGCGCGTCGTGAGTGGAGCGACGACTATTTCCGCGAACAGATGCGCGAAGGTGTCGCGGAGTTTGGTGGCGGACTAGGACGCGAAGAAATCTGGAATGACTTTGCCAGAGGGTTATTTTACTGCTCTGGCGATATTGACAACCCCGACAGTTACCAAAAACTCAAGACGCTGCTGGCGGAACTAGACGAGAAGCGCGGCACCCGCGGTAATCGCGTTTTCTATCTGGCAGTAGCTCCCCGCTTTTTTGCTGAAGCGATCGAGCAGTTAGGTAAGGCAGAGATGATGCCCGATCCGCGCAAGCAGCGTTTGGTGATTGAGAAACCCTTTGGCAAAGATTTGACCTCAGCACAAACGCTGAATCAGGTGGTGCGTCGGACTTGCAACGAATCTCAGGTTTACCGGATTGACCACTACCTGGGAAAAGAAACGGTGCAAAACCTGATGGTGTTTCGCTTTGCCAACGCGATCTGGGAGCCGCTGTGGAATCGGCAGTTTGTTGATAACGTGCAGATCACCGTGGCAGAAACTGTGGGGCTGGAAGGACGGGCAGGCTACTACGAGACGGCAGGGGCACTGCGCGACATGGTGCAAAACCACCTGATGCAGTTGTTCTGTCTGACGGCAATGGAACCGCCGAGCTCGCTTGATGCAGACAGCATTCGTAACGAGAAGGTGAAAGTGCTGCAAGCCACTCACCTGGCAGATTTAGAAGACCTGAGCCGGTCTGCAATTCGCGGACAATATGCAAACGGCTGGATGGACAATCACGAAGTTCCCCCCTATCGCCAGGAAGAAGGTGCTGATCCCAACTCCACGACGCCTACTTATGCAGCAATCAAGTTCTATATCGATAACTGGCGCTGGAAAGGCGTTCCCTTCTACATGCGGACGGGCAAGCGGCTGGCGAAAAAAGTAACGGAAATCGCGATCGAATTCAAAGAAGTGCCGTTCTTGATGTTCCAGTCTGCTGCAAAGCAAGCGAGTCCAAACGTTCTGGTGATGCGGATCCAGCCGAACGAAGGCATTTCGCTGCGGTTTGAAGTCAAGACTCCCGGTACGTCACTGCGGACGCGATCGGTCGATATGGATTTTAGCTATGACACCGCCTTTGGTCGTGCCAATACCGATGCCTATAGCCGTCTGCTCGTGGACTGTATGCTGGGCGATCAAACCCTGTTTACGCGCGGCGATGAGGTAGAGGCTTCCTGGAGAATTTTGACGCCGCTGCTCTCGGTTTGGGATGCTCCGGCTCCGCCCGAAACAATTCCTCTTTATGAAGCAGGAACCTGGGGTCCGATTGAAGCCGAGCTGCTGCTGAATAAAGATGGACGACGCTGGCGCAGAATCTAAGCTCCGTCAGTCCATTTGTAGCACCTTCGCCCTGCCGCTCTTATCAATCCTTTACCCATCACAACCCATGACCAAAACACCCCTGGTTGCTCTTCAAAAACCCAGAGACATCTCGCTTAACGAAATCGAGGTGGAACTCGGTCAAATTTGGCATAGCCAAAACGGTAGTTCCGGTTCGCCAAGGGCAATGAGAGCCTCGACCTTTAGCATGGTGGTTTACGAGCCGGACGAGTTTCAGCAGCTACTCGCTATCCTGGGCTTTTATCCGGGGGCGATCGATGGCGTTCACGAAGCGCAAACCAAACAGGCTGTCCGGGATGCCCAGGCAGCATACGGGCTGCGAATTACCGGACGAGTCGATACCGAAACGCTCAATCGTCTGCGCGAAGAAGTCGCTAAGCTGCCGCCCGAAAAGCTGAACTTCAGCAACGAGGATGGGCGCGGTTACCATATGAGTGAGGCGATCGCCATTCAAAATCCCTGCCGTATTATTACTCTGTCTCCTTCGCTGGGCGCAGACGAAGGCGTCACGGCTCAGGTGTCTGCCTACTGCCCGATTCAGAAAAGCAGCGGCGGTAGCTTGATCTGCTGCGAATACATCACGATTCGCGGCGCGAAAAATGCCCTTGGTCGGGTCGCAAACACAGTGTCGTCGCTGATGATTCCCGGATTGCCCCGCTTTGTCTGGTGGAAGGCAACGCCCAACCCGGAACAGGAGCTATTCAAGAAGCTGGTCGAAAACTGCAGCTGTCTAATTCTCGACTCGTCGTATTTCAGCGATCCCGAATCGGAACTGCTGAAAATTAAAGAACTGCTCGATGCCGAAACGCCTGTGGCTGATTTGAACTGGCACAGACTCTCCACTTGGCAGGAACTTACCGCCGCCGCCTTTGATCCTCCAGAACGGCGCGCTGCGCTAAAAGAAGTCGATCGCATTAGTATTGACTACGAAAGAGGCAATCCGGCACAAGCGTTGATGTTTCTTGGCTGGATCGCGAGTCGTCTGGGGTGGGAGCCGATCGAATATCACCAGGTGGGCGGCGACTATGACCTGAAACAAATCCACTTCCAGAGCGGCGACGGACGCAAAATCGAAGCCGAACTCGCTGCCATTCCGACCGCAGATTCCGGCGAGGTGATTGGTGACTTAACTGGGGTACGGCTGGCTTCGACCAACCTGAATGCCAACTGCTGCACCATCCTCTGCTCGGAAACCACAGGCTGTATGCGAATGGAAGCAGGCGGTGCGGCTCAGTCCTGCCGAATAGAGCAGGTAAGGGCAACGAGCGATCAAAAAGCCGAATTTCTGCTCACCCAACAGCTCCAGCGATGGGGACGCGACAACCTCTATGAGGAAAGCCTTGCTGTGGTCGCTAACATTATGCAACTGGAGAAGCGATTGTCGATGGCAGCCGCCTAGTCGCTTCGGGCTGTAAAATTTCAGTTTTCCAAACAAATCCTCTTCGGCGATCGGGGGGGATTTTTTGTGGGTAATCGAATTGCGAGCTGATCAAGCAGTGGAACTACTTCTTATATTGCTCCATCTGCTTCTGAAGCTGCTTCAATGTCTGATTCATTTCCGGCAAGCGATTCCAGAGAGCTGCAACTTTGAGAAACAGCTTGTAGGGAATGGCAGGAGTTCCTAGCACAACGGTTCCCGGTTCCACGCTGCTGTGAATTCCAGCCTTTGCCCCTGCCTGCACGCCGTCGCCCACTTTCGCCTGATTTGCCACGCCCACCTGTCCACCTAAAATGACGCGATTCCCTAACTGGGCTGCACCCGACAAGCCGACCTGTGCCGCCATTGCACAGTTTTCGCCCACCTGCGAACCATGCCCGATATGCACCAGATTATCCAGCTTCGTGTTACGTCCAAGTCGCGTTTCGCCCACCGCCGGACGATCGATCGTCGAATTACACCCTACTTCAACGCCATCTTCCAGCACCACAGAGCCAGACTGCTCCATCTTGACCCAGCCCTGCGGCACAGGCACAAAGCCAAACCCCTCAGAGCCGATCGCCGCCCCACTATGAATCACGCAATCTGAGCCGATTTGTGCCCGTTCGTGAATCACACAGTTCGCATGGAGTAGGGTTCGATCGCCGATTGCCACGTCAGGATAAATCACCACATTTGGAAAAATTACCGTCCCATTGCCGATCGTCACGTTGGGATAGATTACTACATTTGCACCGATCGAAACTTCCTCGCCGAGCTGCACCGACTCATCAATAACTGCACTCGGATGAATACCTGCTGCCGGACGAAACGGTTGATAAAACAGGGCGATCGTTCGGGCAAACATCAAGCGCGGTTCGCGGGTTGCAATCCAGGCAATGCCGCGGTCGGTTGCTTTGGCTTGCAGAGCTTCATTTAAGGGCAAAATGAGAGCACTGGCTGCGGTCGTGTCAATCAGAGCAGCAAACTTGTCACCCTCAACGTAGCTGATAGTCTGAGGCTGGGCAGCCTCGATCGCCGTCACGTCGCTAATGTCTGGATCGCGATCGGAATGGGTCAGAAGGCTAGTTTGCTCTGCACCTAGTTTTTGGTTGAGTTCGCTGAGTTTCATAGGAAGAATCGATCGAAGTTGACAGTCTAAAAAGTTGCAAGCTGTTGATGATTTGGCTTCAAGTCAACCTGATAATCGGTAATAATTAACTCTTTGCCTTCTGCTGCCTTTTTTTTGCATAGTGTTTGCATATCGAGAAGAAAGAAATAGATAATTATTCATCCCGTACTGCGTTTTTCATGCCTGGACGTAGGCAAAAGTAAAATTTTTTCGAATCTCAGAAGAAGCATTGTAGTTGATTAGCCAGCGATGGTAGCAGTGCTTTAAATGGAAATGGACGGCAAACTTCTTGTGATTAAACCTTGTGATTAGAAAAAGTGTGAAGTGCCCTCCGCTGACACTGTAACTGAGGAGGCTTCTTGTGAAGATTGAAACCATTTTCATTAATTTTCTGCTGTCGGGTAGCCATCCTTATATTCTGTTAAAGCTGCATATCTGTTAAAGCTGCATAGTGGCTAGATTATACCTTTAGTTCTACTGAAGAGATATTTGTGTACTGCAAGATTAGTTATTAACTCTCTCATAGAAAACTTTTCCTATAAAAAAAGACCCTTCCCGTAGAATCGATAGCAGCAAAATCAGGAGCTATTCGATCGCGTTTAGGAAGGGCGGCTTATTCAGAGATTCTGAAATCTAACTAGTGGTGATGCCCGTGATCAGGGTGATGATGCCCGTGGTCATGGTGGTCGTGATGCCCATGATCATGCCCGTGATCATGCCCATGATGATGTCCATAGGTAAAGTTGGGACGCAGTAGCTCCTTAGCCCGATCGACTGCCAAAGTTGGATTCACAGCAAGAGCCTGCTCAGACAGGAGGGCTTCAATCTGTGGATTTGCCCACTCTGCCACCATTTGCAAAAATGCCGGATGGTCGTTGACACAAGGCATTTGCACGTAGGTAATGTCGGAATGCTTACGCCGCAAACTGAGAATGATATGCTCCACATCCAGCAGGGTTTCGTGGTTTTCGGTGGCAAAGCCGATCGGCATAAACATTAGCGCAGATGCACCTTGAGCGATCAGATTGCGAGCCGCGAGATCAACGTTGGGCTGAGTCCATTCGATTAGGGGTGTTTGGTGATTGAGCCAGCCGATCGAAACCAGCGGATAGCGATCGATCAGCTTTGCTCGCACCAGCTCATAAAGTGTCTGACTTTCATCAATACCAGATGTAAAGCCTTTTGCTTTGTGGGGGCAGCCGTGGTTCATCAGCACAATCCCGATCTGCGAGGGCAAATAAGCCTCAATCAGGTGCTTGCGAATTTGCTCTTCGACCATGTTTGCCAGTAGGTCAACATATTCCGGCTCGCTGTAGAACGAGGGAATATATCGCTGTCCTTTCACCCAATGTTCGGTTCCTTCTGCCATGTTTGCCAGGGCTTTGTTTACCTGCTCGATCGCAATTCCGCTGGTAAAGATCGAATCGACGACCAGCAAGGGATAAATCAGAATTTTGTCGAAGCCCTGTGATCGAATTTCGGCTAACACCTGCTCTGGCAGAAACGGCGCACAAAAGTTAAATGCCTTGAAAACCTGCACCCGATTGCCCCACTTTTGCTGAAGTGCCTGCTCGATTCCGACACGCTGCTGCTCGAAGATGGCGTTGTGAGGCGAAATAAAGTGATCGTGCTGGTGGCTCCACTCGTGCAGGTCAAACACAGCTAGCAGTTTCGCCAACGGCGGATAAATCCAGGTTGGGACGGGCGCGAATTTGGCAGTGAGGAGGTTTAGAGCCTGTTCATTATAATTGGCAAAGTCTTCGTAGCTTTCGACTTCGCCGTAGCCCATCAGCAGAACCGCCACGCGATCGTCCTGGGCAGGCGCATCAAAGGTTGGCTGTTGAATTTTTTCTGGAGTTGCAACCACGCTGCACACCTCTTGTAATGAAATTTGTAATGAAACCGGGCTGAGAAAACGAGTTTGATGCGATTTTGCACCTCAATACTGGATGCCTGCTCTAAGGCTGACACCTTCTTCAGGGTAGCATCCCCTCTAGGGGGATAGGATCGATCGATTTGTAAATCTACCTGGAGAAAGAATGAAGATCAGCTCGACAGCAGCGATACATGGGCACTTGCTACCCGCCAGCCATCCGCTGTTCTGATCCAGGTTTGACTTTGCCGCCCCGTTTTGCCCGATGATTGGCGATGAAATTCGGTATTAACCGTCGCGAAGTCTCTGCCGTAGGTTGTAATCACGGTATTGCTCAGATCGCGCTGTAAATCCACTGTCGGGCGACTGCTGCGAAATTGGGCGATCGACTCATAGCCGTAAAGATTCTCGGTTACGCCATAGCGAATGGTGTGGGGACTGTTCCAAAACAGCTCATCCAGCACGACAACATTGTTATTGACCAGAGCTTGCTCGTAGCGATCGAATGCTGCTTTCACTTCAGCAACGACATCAGGGAGGTTAATTTGCATCACAATTAGTCTGTATCACAATTAATCTGTATCCCAGTTAATCGCATTCCAATCAATCGGTTAACTGCTGAATTACCTTCGCCATGCGATCGGCACTATCGAGAATTGCCAGCTTTCCGGCGGCGTCTGCCATTGTCTGTAGAGAATCCGATCGAAGCAGGTGCAACACTTTGCTGGTCAGCAGTTCGGGGGTGAGGTCTGACTGAGCATAAAGCTGAGCAGCTCCGGCGTTGGCAAAGATTCTGGCGTTGTAAGTCTGGTGATCTTCTGCGGCAAACGGATAAGGAATTAGGATCGATGGCGTATGGGTGACTGCCAGTTCGGTCAGGGTTCCGGCTCCCGATCGGCTAATGGCAAGGGTCGATCGTTGAAAGAGCGTCGCCATTTCCTTATAAAAGGGCAGTGCAAAATAATGGGGATGGCTCAGGCTTTGTGCGTCCGGGTCATTTTCGCCTGTAAGATGCACGATCCACACACCTGTCTCCAGCCATGCCGGGGCACACTGCCGCACGAGCCGATTCACTGCCACCGCTCCCTGGCTACCGCCTACCACCACAATCAGCGGCACGTCCGGCGGAATCGCTAAACCGGGTAGGGCATCAGCCTTTTCTGCAGCAAGAAACTGAGGGCGAACGGGCGTACCCACCTGCATCGTGCGGACTCTGGGCAAATAGGCGGTAGCTTCTGCAAACCCTAACCCGACTACGTCACACCAGCGACTTAAGAAACGCGTCACTTTTCCGGGAAGCGCGTTCGACTCGTGCAAAACGACGGGCATACCCAGCGATCGAGCTGCGACAACCGCCGGTGCCGCAATATAGCCCCCCGTAGTAAACACCGCATTAAACCGCCCCTGACGCAGCAGCTTTCTCACCTTAAGAATCGACAGCCCCAGTCCCAACGCGATCTTGATCGTTTTAAGACTTAACTTTTGCTGAAATCCTTCGACAGCGATCGTGTGCATCGGATACTGCTCTGGCACAAGCTGACGTTCGAGGCGATCGGGCACGCCCAGCCATTCGATCTGATAGTCGGGTAGGGCGGCTGCCGTGGCAATTGCCGGAAACAGGTGTCCGCCTGTACCGCTTGCTGCAATTAAAAGTTTCTTTGTCGCTTTTTGTGTCGATCGCTGAGAAGCGGTTTGACCTGCCTTAACCACGATGGATCTCCCTGATTTGCTAAGGATTCACCGGAGGGTATGCGCTCGGTGGCTCAATCAGGTTAGCCTATAATCACCTGTTAATCACCGTCGATCGCCGGATTTTTCGATCGAGAGTACGATAAATTGATTTAGCTCTTCTGTTCCTTACCCAGACTCGCTATGCGCCGCTTGTTCACTGCCCGCCCCGCTGCGGTTTCTCCAATCTTTGATCTTGCTTGTCGATTCCCCCAGAGGGGCAACCACAGGGGCAACTGCTTTGCATCGCTGGTTTTGGCACTGCTGCTAAGTGTGGCGATCGGCTGGTCAAATCGCGCACTCGCTCAGCCAAATCCCTCTCCCTCGACCCCTCCAGCCCCTTCAACTCCCGCTCCAGCAGATCTTCCGCCAGCAGTCGCACAGACAATTGCCCAAATCGACGCAGCCGCAAATCAGCGCGACTTTGAGGCAGTGATAAGCTTTTATAGCCCACAGTTCACTCACTCCGACGGATTCACCTATCAAACGCTGCAATCGACCTTGCAGGCACTCTGGGAACGCTATCCCACGCTCACCTACCAAACGACGATCGACTCCTACAAGCGCGAAGGCAATGCCGATATCGTTGAAACCACCACCACGATCACGGGCAGCCAAACCGAGGCAAACCGCCCCACTAATCTGACTTCCACAATCCGATCGCGCCAGCGCATTGAGGGCAACCAGATCGTGCAGCAGGAAATTTTATCGGAAACCAGCCAGACTGCCAGCGGCAAAACCCCCGCCACCGTTGAAGTCATGCTGCCAGAGCAAGTCACGATCGGACAGGCGTTTGATTTTGATGCGATCGTTGAAGAACCGCTCGAAAATCGCATTTTACTGGGGGCAGTCCAGGATGAGCCAACTGAGGCCAGCGGCTATTTGCAAACCTTACCTGTTGAATATGAAGTGCTGTCCGCAGGCGGTTTGTTTAAACAGGGACGTGCTGCTGCCGTTCCGGGCGATCGATGGATTTCCGGCATTATCGTGCGGGATGATGGTATTACCACGGTTTCCCGACGAATGCGCGTCGTTCGTCCCTAGGATTCTGGGATGTAAGGCTTCTGGGATTTAGCCTTCTTCCCCCGCATGGTAGGAGCTTCGCACCAGCGGACCCGATCGCACATGAGCAAACCCCAGCTCGCGGGCAATGGCACCCAGGCGATCAAACTCTTCGGGTGTCCAATATTTCTGCACTGGCAGATGATCCAGCGACGGACGCATATACTGCCCCAGCGTCAGCCGATCGCACTGAACCGATCGCAAATCGCGCAATGTTTCCAGAATCTCGGCTTCGGTTTCGCCTAGCCCCAGCATCAAGCCCGACTTTGTGGAAATCGCAGGGTTAAATTCCTTCACCAAGCTCAGAACCCGCAGAGAGCGATCGTATTTCGCGCCGCGTCGTACCGGACCCTGAAGCCGTTTCACCGTTTCGAGGTTGTGGTTATAGCAGGCTGGCCGGGCTAAGGCAATCGTGCCCACGCGCTGTTTCTGGAGTTCCTGGCTGCCCTGTCCGCCCCAAAAGTCGGGGGTAAGAACCTCAATCTGAGTTTCGGAATTGTGCTGGCGAATGGCGGTCATCGTCTGCACAAACCAGTTCGCGCCTCCATCAGGCAAATCGTCCCGTGCTACCGAAGTCAGCACCACATAGCGCAATCTCAGCAGGCTCACCGCTTCTGCAACTTTTTGCGGCTCCTGGGGGTCGAGGGGCATGGGCGCATGACCTTTATCCACCTGGCAAAAGGCACAGGCACGAGTGCAAGTCGGACCCATCAGCAGAAAAGTTGCCGTCTTCTGGGCATAGCATTCGCCCCGGTTCGGGCAGCGTCCTTCTTCGCAGATAGTGTGAATCTGCCGCTGTTTGATAATTTGCTGCACCGTCGAAATGTCGCTAGCTCTACCGATCGGACGACGCAGCCATTCGGGGAGGTTTACCCAAGGCGACTCCCGCTTGCCAGACGAATTACCAGATAGATTGGCGGACTGTGACGCTTCCGGGACTACGCTCTGCACGAGCCGCCCTGCTTCAGCCTCGGTTTCTTGCATCTGCATCGACTCTGGAGACATACCCTCTACTATGAACTGACCGTGGAGTGATTGTGGACTGACTGTAAGCTTACTGTAGGCTGTGGGCTTACTGTAGATTGACCATCTAAGACTGACATTACCTTCCTCTACGCACTCTAGCAGGAAATTCTCAGAACGCCTGCAATTCATTCTGTCTCCCTTGCCTCAGAATTTTCCCTGGATTTTGCGGTTGTCCGAAGTTCTCGACTGTTATGGTTTGCGCTAATTTTGGGAATGCTGACAGAGAGGTGTTAAAGATCGAACTTCGGTAAGGGGTCGCTTATCCTGGTGCGATCGTTATATCCTAGCCAACAGTCGCTCAGTCGCTTTTCAGGTTAATTCTGCTTAAGCTCTCTGTCTCATGCAGCTTCTTTTCCAGTTTGTGCATCTCCAGCAGCGATCGTCGGGTTCAAGTTCCTGATCTCCGCAAGCGTTTCGAGGATCTGTTCCCAGTTACCGGTCTTCAGCCGTCATTCTGGCAACTCGCTGTTTCCTTTCTACCCTTCCTGTTCATCGTTCATTGCAAAGGAGTCTGTTGTGGCAAGTCATAAAATTCTGGTGATTGATGACAGCCGAGTCATCCGCAACATGGTTAGAGATATGTTGCCTAAAGGCAATTTTCAGGTTCTCGAAGCAAAGGACGGCGTAGAAGGACTCGACTGCATCCGGCAAGAACGCCCCAACCTGATCATGTTGGATTTTCTGCTGCCCCGGATGAGTGGCTGGGAGGTGTTTCAGCAGGTGCAGGCGAGTGCCGAACTGCAATCGATTCCGCTGGTGCTGATGTCGGGTCGGCGGGAAGAAGTCACCGAAAAGATTTCGGAGCCGTTTGAGTTTTTTGAATTTATCGAGAAACCGTTTGAGCAAAAGGAGCTAATCGAGGCAATCAAGGCTGCAATGGCAAAAGCCAGACTGCCCCGCCCCCGAACGGTTGCCCCGACGATCGCTCCCACTAACGCCACACCCGCCGCCGCTTCTACTGCTGACGCTGCCGAAATTGCTGCCCTGAATCAGAAGATCGAGAAAATGCAGTCAGAAATCGATACGCTCAAGAAGCAAATGACTCAGCTCCTGACCTTTATCAGGCAAAAGCTGAAATAGACATCAGAAAGCAAAAAAGGCTTGGGAGCAAAGGCAACATACTTTCATACTGCTAAAACATCCTCTAGGCTTCAACGATTCGTTCTGCGACCCTGAGTTTGGCAGAGCGCGATCGCGGATTTTGCTCAGTTTCAGCTTCACTAGCGAGGATCGGCTTTTTAGTAATGGGTCGCAGCAGCTCAGAGTCCTTAAAAGCGTGTTTCACCATCCGGTCTTCCAGGCTGTGAAAGCTGATAATCGCAAGTCGTCCACCCGGTTTCAGCCAGCAGGGAGCCTTTTGCAGCAGGGTTTCTAAAACCTCCAGCTCGCGGTTCACTACAATTCGGAGTGCCTGAAACACCCGCGTTGCCGGATGGATTCTGCCATAGCGGTAGGACGGCGGCACGGAATAGAAAATCGCTTCCGCCAGCTCAGTGGTTGTTTCAAACGGGCGTTTCTCTACAATGCGGCGGGCAATTTTGCGAGACAGCCGCTCTTCGCCATAGGTGTAAAAAATTCGCGCCAGTTCTGCCTCATCCCAGGTGTTGATGACTGTGGCTGCGGTTTCGTCCTGCGTTTGATCCATTCGCATATCGAGTGGGGCAGCATGACGAAAGCTAAAGCCGCGATCGGGCGTATCAAACTGGGGAGAACTCACGCCCAAATCCGCCAGAATGCCGTCAAATTGGGATTCCCCTGGAGCAAACTCAGCAAAATTCATGTGGCGAAATGTCACCTGTTCCTCAAACTCAGCAAGTTTGGTTTTGGCAGCCTGAATCGCATTTTTGTCTTGATCGATCGCGATAAGCTGTACATTTGCCGCCGCCCGCAGAATCAGCAAGCTATGTCCACCGCCGCCCACCGTCGCATCAAGATACTGTTTGCCCGATCGCACGGCTAACCCATCGATGACTTCCTTTGCCAGAACGGGAATGTGCAGAAAGCCAGACTGTGTTGCAGAGCGTTCTAAATTGTTGGGTTGAGCTTTAATTGGTTCAGGCTCAATCTGTTCAGGTTCAATCAATGTTTTCGTTCCTGCTGTATCTCATTCATTTTAGAGGACAGCCTTTTCAGAAATCGGATGGTTGCCCGCTTGCAGCTCAAATAGGACGAGTTCTGCGCCATAGTATTTCTGCGTGCGTCCCTTTGGGCTCATGCCCAGCCGCTCCATTACTCGAATCGATGCGGAATTTTCTGGCTTGACAACAGCATAAATCACAGGCAGCTTTAGCTCTGTCAATCCATAATTCAGTAAAGCTCGTCCTGCTTCAGTGGCATACCCTCTGCCCCAGACCAAGCGCTTCAAATGCCAGCCCACTTCCCAATCCTTGGTTAACTGCCCTGCTCCATCGGGAATTCGTTGAAAAATGGCGGTTCCGACAGGGGTTGCAGTTGCTTTTTCAACGATCGCCCAATAGCCGCTGCCGTCATTGACCTCCAGGTACTTCTGGTTACGCTGCCGAATTTTCTCGCATCGAGCTTCAACGCTAACATCAGGGGAACCGATAAAGCGCACGACTTCTGGATCGCTGTAGATCTCAAACGCTTGCTCTGCTTCTGTTTCTGGATTCCAGGGACGTAACCGCAGACGGTCGGTCTCAAAAGTTCTCATGGGGATTCTCCAGTTGACCGTTTACCTGCTTTTATTCTCATGATTATCCATTCTGATAACTTCCAGTAACTTCCTATAAGTTCAAGCCTTACTTACAGATAGAAAATTCCTGCGGTGCGATCGATCGCGTCGCCTATAGAACGTCCGATTCCTCCGTATAATGAGGGAGGGAAGGCGCAACAAAACGAAATCTTGTCCGGCTGAATTCAGTCCGATTGATCTCCAGCCCATTCAAATCTTCTGAGGTTGAGGCGATCGGTCAGCGTTTAGCGTCGGGCGTGTCGGATTTGGGTGTTTTGTATTCGAGCGTTTTGGATTCGAGCGTATTATATTCGGGCGTACTGCATCAGGCGTTTTGTATTCGGGCGTGTCTGTATCAGGCGTTTTGTATCGGGACTTGTAATCGGGAGACGGCATTATTTATGTCAATGATCGAAACAAAAACCGAACCGATGGTGTTGAACATGGGTCCCCATCACCCGTCAATGCACGGCGTGCTGCGGCTCATTGTCACCCTCGACGGTGAAGATGTGATCGACTGCGAGCCTGTAATTGGCTATCTGCATCGCGGCATGGAGAAGATTGCCGAAAACCGCACCAACATCATGTATGTGCCCTACGTCAGCCGTTGGGACTATGCAGAAGGAATGTTTAACGAAGCGGTCACGGTAAACGCGCCAGAAATTTTGGCAGGAATTCCGGTTCCCAAACGCGCCAGCTACATTCGCGTCATCATGCTGGAGCTAAACCGGATTGCAAATCACCTGCTCTGGCTTGGTCCCTTTATGGCGGATATTGGCGCACAAACGCCTTTCTTCTATATCTTCCGGGAAAGGGAGATGATCTACGATCTGTGGGAAGCGGCAACAGGCTACCGCATGGTCAACAATAACTACTTCCGCATTGGCGGTGTGGCAGTTGATTTGCCCTATGGCTGGGTTGATAAGTGCCGCGATTTTTGCGATTACTTCGTTGATAAGGTAGACGAGTACGAAAAGCTCATTACCAACAACCCCATCTTCCGGCGGCGGGTTGAAGGCGTAGGCACGGTTACCCGCGAAGAGGCAATCAACTGGGGTTTATCCGGTCCAATGCTGCGGGCTTCAGGAGTGAACTGGGATCTGCGAAGAGTAGATCACTACGAATGCTACGACGACTTTGATTGGAACGTGGCGGTTGCAACCGAGGGCGACTGTTTGGCGCGCTATCGGGTTCGCATTGACGAAATGCGCGAGTCGGTCAAAATTATTCGTCAGGCAATCGATGGGCTGCCCGGTGGTCCCTACGAAAACCTGGAAGCCAAGCGGATGCAGGAAGGTCCGAAGTCGCAGTGGAACGAGTTTGACTACCAGTTCCTTGGCAAGAAGATTGCGCCGACGTTCAAGATTCCCAAGGGCGAACACTACTTCCGTGTTGAGAGCGGTAAGGGTGAACTGGGCATTTACCTGATTGGTGATGACACCGTATTCCCCTGGCGATGGAAGATTCGCGCCGCAGACTTCGTGAATTTGCAAATCCTGCCGCACCTGCTGAAGGGTGTGAAGGTCGCAGATATCATGCCGATTTTAGGCAGTATCGACATCATTATGGGTTCAGTCGATCGCTAGTCTGCGAATCTCAGATTAAATCTGGTTTTGAATACTCACTGTCTGGGGTAGGTTGAATGCCTGCCCTTTTTTGTGATTTTTGCCTGGTGAGTATCTCGGTGGTGCAGCCCTCACCCTCAGTCCGCTCCCCTACAGCGCTACTGGAGGTTCGCCAGTCTTTTCTGTCAGTGTTGCAGGCTTTGTAGCCCCCTAAAGTTCGTAATTCTGGGGGACTTTGACTGGGGGATTTTAAACTGTGGAGGAGAGTGAGTTTTCCCCAAATGATTCGCTTTCGCTACCTTCTGTCTCCTATTCCCTCTCTAGCCGATCGTCTCCTGCCACCACGACCGCGACCCGATACCCGTTCTGAGATTTGTTGCCTCGATAGTGATGATGCCCGAGATCCCCTTCTCTAGCGGGTTGGAAGAGTTCGATCGCTCCAGTGGTTCCGTCTGTTAGTTCGGACTCCTCAATCAGAGGAATTTGTGCCTGCTGTTCGATTTCCTGCTGAAGTTTTGCCAGATGTTTCAGAGCTTTTTCGGCGTTGGTTTTGCTGCCTCTTGCGCTGAAATGTTCTGCGGCTTTTTGCAGGTCGGCGATCGCTTCCTGGAGCTGTCCTAGCTTTTGCCACACCAGCCCCCGATAGTAACAGGCAACGGCTGAATTGGGAGCCAGTCGAATCGCGCTGCTGAAGTCGGCGATTGCTTCCCGGTGTTCTTCTTGCTTTTGCCACGCCATGCCGCGATAGAAGTATGCCAGCGCGTGGTCTGGATTCACCTGAATTGCTAACGTATAGTCGTTGATCGCGCCCCATAAATCGCCCTGCTCTGATCGAATAAAGCCTCGATTCAGATAGGCAGCACTCTGGCGCGGATTCACTGCGATCGCCTGGGTAAAGTCGAGCAGCGCAGCTTCCCAATCTCCCACGTCATACAGGGCAATGCCTCGCGAGTTTAGCGTCACCGCATCATCGGGCTGGCGGGAAAGAATGTGATAAAAGTCTTCGATCGCCCCGGCTTTGTCGCTCAGGTCGTAGCGAGTAACGGCGCGATTCCAGTAAGCGGTGAGGTCATCGGGGTCAAGGGTTGGGCTATCGAAGCGATCGATCAGCCGCTGGATCACTTCTGGATCAGTGGTGCGGAGTTTGAGGTGCAGATCAGTAGAGGCAGCCGTGGTTTTAAGTGGGTCGGCAATGCCCAGCACGGCAAAGGCGCGATCGGACACCAAAAAATTCTCGCTGGTTCCCAGGATCTTGAACTGAAAATATTCTGGATAAGCCCGTTTCAATTGCAGCAGCTTTTGCAGGGTTTGCTGAAGAGCGGTTTGCTCTGGTTGATTGCTCCAGCCCCGCCGAATTTTGCTCAGCAAGCGTTCCTGCTGGCGGTATGAAACCGTTTCGCCTGGAGAGTAGTCGGCGAGATGACACCAGCCCAAATCTAACTGTCGCTTCTGGCTGAGAAAGGATTCTAGCTTTTGCAGCAGTTCATCGTCGAGTTCGCACTCGTCTGACCAGAGCCAAATCAAAATCAGCCGCTCCTGAGTTTGCTCCAGGGCTGCTTCGAGCAGTGCCCGATGTCCGGCAGTACCCGATACGGCAGTTTCGGCCTTGAAGTCAAACACCAACTCGTGCTGAGGCGTTGCAGGGAGTGCCTGAAGCTGTTCGTTGATCGCCTGTAGCTCTTGTTGCAGCACCTCTTGGATTCTGGCTTGAAAGGCATCAAACGTACTCTCTGCGATGGGAATTCGACGTGCCAGGTCCTTGAGCTGCCGCTGGAGTGCGACGATATCGAGCGACTTGGGCAGCCGATAAATCTGTTCCTGGAGCTGTTGCTGCTGCTGGTCAAGCTGTTCGGTAAACTCCTGGATTGTGACAAGCTGCGATCGCAAATTCTTTAAATACCCCCCTGCCAAAGCTTGTAGTTCGGGGTAGATGCTTGCCGGAACCAGAGATGTTTCGCTCAGCGATGCCGCAGTCTCACCAAACTGTTGCGCCAAGAAAGCAGCAAACTCAGATTCGATTTTGGCTTTCTCTCCCTTGCTGAAGGACAAGCCAAAACTGCGCTTCAGGTTAATTGCCGCTGCTTCGATCGCCTGCACCGATCGCTTGAGGTCATCTTGATCTTGATGCAGGGCTTGCACTTCTCCGACGATCGTCGCTAAGTCACGCTTTGAAACCAGATCCCCAATGATCCTTACCATTTCTGCCAGTTCTTGCCGCATCACGCCCACATCTACCGGGGGCGGCAGCTTGCTTAACTGACGATCGATTCGGTTGAGCCGCTCTTGTAAATCTGTTGAATTCGCTTTGGTATGATGTGCCAGGCTGTCGAGCTCCCCCCGCAAATCAATCATTTCCGCCTGTAGTGAGGAAACGGTGTATTCCAGTTGCCTGGTTTGGCGATCGTCTTTGTCCTGAAGCTGTCCAATATCGGTATTTAGCAGCGAGAGTCCTTCTAAAAGCTGTTGATAGCGATCGCCCAGGCTTTGCAGCTCTTGTCGAATCAGGGGCAGATTTTGATGTTCCAGAGGAGTGAGCCGCTGGTCTAGCGTTTCCTGAAGAGAGAGGATTTGGGTGGAAAAATGCTGTGCCAGCTCACGATTCTTGAGCAAAACGC
This sequence comes from Leptolyngbya sp. ST-U4, assembly GCF_039962215.1. Lineage (NCBI taxonomy): Bacteria > Bacillati > Cyanobacteriota > Cyanophyceae > Leptolyngbyales > Leptolyngbyaceae > Leptolyngbya > Leptolyngbya sp. ST-U4. The sequence continues at coordinate 72,726 of NZ_JAMPKZ010000001.1, read as the reverse complement.
CTTTTTTAATCTGCTGAATGGTTTCTGGAGTCGGCATCTGCTCAACTCGCTGCGTTAATCCGTCGATTTGCTGGGTCAGACGGCGATCGGCCTGATTCAGCGTATTTTTAGTCTCCTGCTCCGTTTGTTGTTCAAACTGCCTTCGGTTCAGTAAGCCCAAAACCACGAGCAGCGAGAGCGGAGCGGTGGCATAAAACGCCTGCTGGGACACCAGAGATGCAACCGAGCCGACCCCTAAGCCTACCAGTGAAGCATTCTCTAAAACATCTAAAAAAGGACGCTTTTTCATTGCAGCTAGCCGCTAGAGTTGAGTTTGACACCAGGCAAGGAGATATAAATGGATCTTGTGAAGTCTAAGGGGGTGCTTATTCGACTTTTTTCTAGTTAGCTCACCAAAATCAGGACATTTCCTCATGAAGAATTCGTGAAACTGAGCCGATCGATAGAGATCAAGCCTGGAACAGGCATAGGTAAAACAGCCATAGGTGGAACAGGCATGGGTGGAACAGGCATTGATCGAACGCATAACCTGTGCCTAATAACCCATAACTTGCGGGATAATGGTTCGTTGCGGCTTTCGGGAGATGAATTCATGATTACGGTTGCACTGCCCAAGGGCGGATTGCTCAAAGACAGTATTCGGCTGCTTCAGTTGATCGGCTTAGATTTCAGCGCGTTTCTCGATCCGGGTAATCGTCAGCTTGAGATTTGGGACAGCAATCAGATTGCGAAGGCCCTGCTGGTGCGAAATTACGATGTGCCTGTGTATGTGGAATACGGACAGGCGCAGCTTGGCATCGTCGGGTATGATGTGCTGCGCGAAAAGCGTCCTCAGGTGGCTCATCTGGTTGATCTAGGGTTTGGTCGCTGCCGGATGTCGGTGGCCGTGAAAGCGTCTAGCTCCTATCGTTCTGCCTTAGAGCTGCCGCCGCACTGTCGGGTTGCCTCCAAGTTTGTTCAGTGTGCCAGCGAATATTTCAACAGTTTGGATCTTCCGGTCGATGTCGTGCCGCTTTATGGGTCGGTGGAACTGGGACCGATCACGGGAATGTCGGAGGCGATCGTCGATCTGGTTGCTACCGGGCGCACGCTGCAAGAAAACAACCTGATTGAAATTGATCAGCTCTTTGAAAGCACTGCTCGTTTGATTGCCCATCCGCTCAGCTATCGCTTGAATCAAGATGATCTGGGGCAATGGATTGATCGCATCCGGTCTGCTGCCGTTCCGTCTTCCTGAGTTCGATCGCACGAGCTGTTTGCGGAATGAGTGAACTCGCTTTCAAGGAACGCTGGAGATTGACGATCGTCCATTAAACTGGGCGCCCTTTCTACTGCCGTTGGGCTTGTGTTGCGAGATACGACAAAATGTTAAGCTTTTTACCCTTCAGGCAGAAATCTCCGTAGTTTCTCTGGTTTGTCCGAAAATTGACAGTTTCAAGCTGAAGAAATCCTTTATCTATTAATAGTATCTACCGCTAGTCAGCCAAGGACGGAATGCAGGAGTCTTACCCTAAATTGGGTTCCTGCTCCCCAGCCTTTGTCCTCACTGCGATAGAGACAGCGATATTAGGATTGAAGTTAGTAGGTAACAATTATGCAAACTTCGAGGGGTGAGAGGCTATTCGCGGCAGTGCTGACGTTTTTAACCGTGGGTTCGGTCGTCACGCTGACCTATTTTCTGCTAACCTCCAGCGCAACCTACTCAACGATCGAAATCAACTCGCAGCAGTTAGAGAACTGATTAGAGAGCTGATTAGAGAATTGAGCAGTCAGACAGGCGATCGCAGCAGAAATGCCTGATGAGGAAATGGCAACACTAGAGCATAACCCGGAACTGCTGTGCAATCCGTTCTTTGAGGACTCGAAGGAGCAGGGCATCAGCTTCAATGAAGCCGGGAAGGAATATCTAAAAGAATATCTAAACGTTGTTTGTGATGCCGTTGTAAACGGAATTGACGAAAGCGACTTCAGCGACGCAGAATTTGACCCAGCGATTGACCTAACTTTCGTCCTGGTTGAATCGTTGCGATCGTCTCTCTTCGGGGGAAAAATCGCCATTCTGCTCCAGGTCGAGCCGCCGCATGCGGAGTCGGGTTTCTTCCATCAGACGACGATTTGCCGCTAGCAGATCTGCGACTAAGCCAAACATCCAAAGCTGAAACCCAATCAAAATTAGCATTGCTGCCAAAATCAGGCTGGGGGCACGCGATCGAGTGGGATCCACCAGCCAAAACAGCAGCAGCCAGCGCAAGCCCAGCAGCAAGCCCAAGCTAAACGGTACACTTCCTAGCAGCAGGAAGAAGCGCAGCGGCTTGTACAGCATAAAAATCCGCAGGATCGTAAAAGACGATCGCATGACATAGGACGGAATGCTTCTGACCAGCCGCGATCGCCGCAGATTTGGATTCGTGCGAATGGGAACAGACACGATCGCCATTCCTTTTTGTCCTGCCTGAATAATCGTCTCCAGGGTATAGGTATAGCTATTGAAGACGTTGAGCTGCATTGCCGCTTCTCGACTAAAGGCGCGAAATCCGCTCGGCGCATCGGGAACCCTAGTATTGCTGGCAAGGCGCACCATATAGCTACCTAGATTTTGCAGCAGCTTTTTAATGAAGGAGAAATGCTGAGTTTTCCAGATCGGTCTGGCTCCGACCACCATATCTGCCTGCCCCAGCAGAATCGGCTGAATCAGCTTGGGAATATCTGCCGCGCAGTACTGATTGTCTGCGTCAGTGTTGACAATAATATCGGCTCCTGCCCGGAGGCTGGCTTCCAGGCCTGCCATAAACCCCTTTGCCAAGCCCTGATTGATAGGAAAGCTGACGATGTGATCCACACCGCAGGCTTTTGCCACTTCTACAGTGCGATCGGTGCTGCCATCGTTAATTACTAGCCATTCAATTTGGTCAATTCCCGGGAGCTGGCGCGGCAACTCAGACAGGGTCATACCCAGTGTGCGCTCCTCGTTGTAGCAGGGAATTTGAATGATCAGCTTGGTCATGGGCATTACTCCCGTCAGGCACTTTCCCACACTAGAGATCCCTGTCCCTGCGGTCAAGTTCCCCAGAATTCCTTAAGACAGTCGTTATCCAGAAATTGGCAAACCAGAGCCTCAGATCAAAGGGCTGTTTGGCAGTAGGGCTAGCATTGATAATGTCATATTGCGTCATCAAATCAGCGGTTTGCTGCCATTGCTCAGGCAGAATTATGTGAAGCTGCACTTTGCTTTCGGTCTTGTCCTGAATTTCGTCAAATCGCCACCTGCAGGAATTCTCGCAGCAGCTCGTCTTTGAAAAAATAGATTTATTGAGAAACAGATAATACGTTTGGATCAGCAATCCTACTAGTATTGACTTCAGGATAAAACCTGCCTTAATAAAAGACTAATTCCGTAAAAATGCTGGCCTAAACCGTTCTGATTGAAGAGTTGACAAAGGGGAAACAAATTCTCCTAAGACTAAGGCAAAGTGGTGATAGTAACGGATGTTACGCGGAGACAATTATCACCTGATGAGTTATGCCTGATGGGTCATGTTTGAGCAGACGCTTTTTTGCGTGCTGTTTTCTGAAGTTAGTCGTCTCATCTATTCACTCCACTCACTTTAGATATGAAAACAACGCTTCTTTCTAGTCTTTTTGCGGCTGCTACTACCCTTGCGGGCGTGGTGAGTACCACTGCTCCGGCAACTGCTTTTGCCTGGAATAATTCTTGGACTCAGCCCTCTATTCAGGGAAAGAGTCAGACCGGGTTCAACGACGCGCCTTTTCAGCAGTTCGTGCAGCAGGAACGAATTGCAATCCCGAATAGCGGTCAATTTTTGCTTGACCCTACCAAGCTGAAGCTGAAGTATGACCACGATGTTTCGGTGTACTTTATTAACGAGGGTGCAAGCTTTCGCAACCAGCTCGCCTATGAAGCAACGGGTGCCACTAACCAATCAGGCTTAGTGTTCAGAGATATTGCCTCGCCAGAGGCTATCATGCGGGAAAATAGCGGTCCCCTGAAGCTCGGCGACGGGGTGCAGATCGGCAAGATCTTGGGGGGCACTCAGCTTGATTTCTGGCTGCGGGCAGATGGACGAGATCTGCGCGAAAACGGCAACATTTTTGGAACGCAAACCCGATCTAACCCAGACGGACTTCAGCACGTTGTTGCCTATGCGTTTGGCAAATATCTGATGCTGGGTTTTGAAGACCTGTACGGTGACCTATGGGCAAAGGGTGGCAAAAACCAAAACTCGGATCGTGACTTCAACGATGTGGTCTTTGTTGTAGACATCGGCGAAGCGAATGTGAAGGATCTCACCAGCGTTCCTGAACCCTCGATGCTGCTCGGTCTACTGGGCTTGAGTGCTGCGGGAGCACTGGGACTCCGCCGCCAGAAGGGTGACTCTGTTACTCAATCAGCTCCGCAGGAGTAACATCTCCCTGATTCCTGAGCCTTCTGTTTAGAGCACTGTTTCTCTTAAATTAGAGCGCTGTTTCTCTTTCTCTTAAAAAAGTGGAGAGGCAGTGCTTTTTTCATCTCATTCGCATCCCGATCGTGCGTTCTATGTTTTTGTAGCCCTTCAGCATTTCCTACAGCCTGTTAATTCACGATGCCCTGCATTGCTAACCGGGCTGTGCCATAAGCGGCTTCAGTTCGAGCGGCTGCAAACACCGGAACCTGCAATTGGCGCGATCGAATTTGGAGCCAGACTTGATTTGCTGCGCCGCCGCCTGCGCTGTGAACATACCGAAGTGGGGTGGCTCCCAGCTCCTGAAGTAAGCGATAGCCTTTTGCTTCAATCCGGGCAATGCTCTCCAACAGCCCGTGCAAAAATTCACTGGGGCGATCGGGCCTGGGTTCCAGGCGGGGAGCTAGCTGAGGGTCGTTCATGGGAAATCGTTCGCCCGGTTTTAGCAGCGGATAGTAGTCCAGTGGGCTTTCCTGGGAAGGGTCGATCTCCTGGCTCAGTTGCACCAGCTCCTCTGAGCTAAAAAATTGCTTTAGCACTGCTCCGCCCGTATTTGATGCACCTCCCACCAGCCATCGTTCGCCCAATCGATGACTGTAGATTCCGTATCGGGCATCTTCAATTCGGGTATTGCTGAGCAGTTTCAGAACCAGCGTTGAACCGAGGGAAGTGACAGCTTCTCCTGTTGCCTGGACACCGCTTGCCAGAACTGCTGCGATGCTGTCGGTAGTTCCGGCGCAAACCTGGCAATGGGGCGGAAACTGAAATCGATCGCATAGTGCAGCTGTGACTGGGGCGATCGGCGTGCCGGGAGGCAAAACTTTGGGCAGCTCAAACGGCATAGCTGGAGTTTGCAGCCAGTCTGGATAACGCAGATTTTCCACGTCATAGCCGAGCTTGAGCGCGTTGTGATAGTCGCTGATGCCGATCTGTCCATGTAGCCAAAAGGCAAGCCAATCTGCCTGATGTAAAAAGTAACGTCCTGAAGTATTCCGAAGCTGGCGATGCGAAGCAGTTTCCCCTTCGGCGTAATTGAACCAGAACAGCTTTGCCAGGCTCGATGTAGCACTGATCACCGTATGGTTGGGCGGCGCGATCGACTTCACTTGCTCCAGCACGACTGACCCGCGATCGTCGTTATAGAGCAGAGGCGCACTAAGTGGATTTCCGGTAGCATCGCTAATTAAAACGGTGGAAGACGTGCCGTTAATGGCGATCGAGGCGATCGTTTGCCTGAGTTCCAGGGGGATCTGTTGAAGTAAATCAAAGAGCGTCTGTTGCCATAGCCCAGCCCAGTTCGAGCAGATTGCCGGGAAGGGCAAGCTCACCGACGATCGAATTTCCAGTGCAGGATTAAGGACGATCGCTCTTGCGCCGGAGGTTCCGAAGTCGATTCCTAGGGAGTGAGGCATGGGGGTGAGGGGATGGAGAGGTGGAGAGTGAGGTTGTTCTGGGGTTCGTTATAGGGCGATCGGGGGCTTGGGGCTATGCCAGGGGTGGGTGGCTTCGAGTTGGGCTGCGAGGGAAATGATAGTTTCTTCGGCGGCGGGGCGACCGATGAGCTGAATGCCGACCGGTAAGCCGGATTCGGTGAACAGGGCGGGGAGGGCGATCGCGGGCTGCCCAGTGGCATTGATGGGAGGGCAGGGGGCGATCCAGTTCATAATTTGCTGGAGGGTTTTGGCAGGGCTGAGCGATTTCCATTCACCGACGCGGATGGTGGGATGCAGATACACGGGAGCAATGACCGCATCATAGGGACTGAAAGTTGCCACAATTCGACGTGCTGCGGTTTGCATCTTAGAAACTGCCTGAAGATATTGCCCACTCGATCGCCGTTTTGCCTGCCACAGCAGCCAGCGATTGAATCGATTCAGCACCAGCCAGGGCACGCCTACATCGACGCCTGCCTGCCAGACGGTGACTAAGGGTTCGATGATGTCGGTAAAGTTGAGGGTCACAGGTTCGATCGCGTGTCCCCACTGTTCTAATCGTTGAGCGGTGTCTAAAACTGCCTGTTTGCAAAGGGGATGGGCTTCGCCAACCGGCGGAAAATCTGTGATGTATGCAATTTTGCAGGATTGGAGCGATCGATTTGCTGCCGCTAAAAAGGAAGGATTGGGATCAGGTAGCCAGTAAGGATCGCCCACTGTGTAGCCTGCCATCACGTCCAGCATTGCCGCCGCATCTGCCACGGTTCGCGCCAGAGGTCCATCGACGGCTAAGCCGCTAAGCCGATCGCCCACAGGAGCCAGCGATACGCGACCGCGAGATGGTTTGATACCGACAATGCCGCAGCAGGCAGCCGGGCCCCGAATTGATCCGCCGCCATCTGATCCGTGAGCTACTGCACAAAGACCTGCCGCGATCGCCGCAGCTGCCCCGCCACTGGAACCGCCAGTCGTGTAGTCCAAATTCCAGGGATTGCGGGCTGGGGGAAATCCAGGTGGCTCGGTGTAGGGAGTTGAGCCAAGCTGGGAGGTTGCCGTTTTACCCAGGAGAATGAATCCGGCGTTTTTAATGCGAGTCACAACCCCAGCGTCTTCCTTTTCGATCCGATCGCGAATCACGCGCAGCCCATAGCTGCAAGGCACGTCTGCAACTGCCGTTAAATCTTTGATCGCCGTTGGCACTCCAAAAAAAGGCGGCAGCTCCTCGACGCCATCGGTTTGCATGAGCTGATCAGTTTTGGCTTTGGCGTCGCTGAGGGCGCGATCGACTGTGACAGTAAAGAAACTGCCTAACTGGGGATTGAGCCGCTCGAGCCGCTCTAGATAAAGCTCGGTGAGTTCGAGCGGAGAAATTTCCTTGGCGCGAATTAGCCTTGCTTGATCGATCGCGGACGTAAAAGCCAAATCAACGGAGTTCATACAACCAGCCTGAAACGGGGTTAACGCTGACTTTAGCAGTGAACCCAATCTTCACCCACAAATCATCTGCCAGATTAAGGATTGGTTGGCGATCGAGGTGTGCCAGGAGGAGGCGGGGGCAGCGGCGGCTGATTGGGATTGGGCTGAGCCGGGCGAGGGGCAGTTGTTCCGCTAACGCGATCGGGGAAGGTACATTCCACCGTAATTTTCAGATTGCACCCCATGGTTCCTGAGGCAATGTAGGGAATTCCACCTACGCCGCTGACATTAACGCCAAACTCTAGCGATACTTTTTGCACCTCTGCAACTGCCAGATTGCGAAAGGCATTCAGCGTATAGGCAGTGTAGGTGCGAATCGTGGTTTGCAGCTGCTGAAATCGCTGATCGGGCGTGAGTGACGGAGTGCCAAAGATGCGAGTCGATCGCCGAATGTCATCTCCCAAGCCTTTGCCGCCCGATCGCGTTTGTTCTTCGGGTTCCTCGTCGGCGAATGTACCAGGGTCACTGGAGACGGTCGTATCTTCGATCGCCTCAATGTAAATCATCGTGCCGTCGCTGAGCTGAATCGGGACCAGTTGCGCCATGAGATTTCTTCCTGCTGTTCTCTTATAGCGATACCCATTTAGATCAAGGCAGTGTACAGGGGTAAAACCCCTGCGGGGTGGCGCATCCTCTATGCTTCTCCTGCTCGAACTAAGCCGGAAATCACCGATCTAGCCTGGAAACCACTCATCTCTCGCCTCTTCCTTAGTGTTGGTATTGCGGGAAGGCGTTTTGCGCTCGAAGTTAAGGTGAACCGATCGCGTTTGTTCGCCATCAACGGCAACGGCCAAAATCGGAAAATCAATCACACCGTCCTGGAAAGACATCTGGAAACGGAATGTGCCGTCTGGATTGAGCTGCACTGGGCGACCTGCGATCGTGACGGTAGCATCGGGTTCGGTTGCGCCATACACAATCAGTTCGGCATCGGCAATCAGCCAAAACTGACGCGGACGCATCGGCGGCATAGAGGCAGAAAAGCCTACGCCTGACATTCCCATGCCCGACATCGTGTACATTCCTGCGCCCGACATTCCCATGCCGGAAGGGGTGTATATTCCCATTCCCGACATTCCCACTCCTGACATTCCCACACCGGATGAGGTATAAAGCCCGACGCCCGACATTCCCACGCCCGACATCCCCATTACTCCCATGCCCGACATCGTGTACATTCCCGCGCCGGACATTCCAATTCCTGACAGTCCCACACCTGACATTCCCGCGCCCGACATCCCCACGCCGGACATTCCTACACCGGACATCATGCCAATGCCAGATTCGCTACGGGCTGACAGTCCGGCTCCCGATGCAAACGAGCTGATTGTCTGCTCAGGAACCTGCTGCATTGAGCCGTAGAGCGATCCGGCGACGCGCTGTGCCTCTGCAGATTCGGTCAAGCCAAAGATGCGATCGTAGATAGGGTTGTTAAAAGTTTTGCGTTCACCCGGCGGCACAAGCTCCAGGAACGCTTTGTCGCGCAGGTCTGCCTGCCAATCGATCGTGAGAAACTGCTCGGAGTACCAGTCCGATGGATAAACAGGTGGGATGCGAATAGGCTGCGATCGCGCCAGCATCATCCAGCGTTCGTCTTCGGCGACATAGCCAATTTCAGCGATATAGTCTCGATCGCTTAGCGGAACCGGAATGTGCCAATTTCGCGCCATTTCATCGCATTCGTACTGCTGAAGGCTATGCGGATTATGGCGATTGGAATCAATATTGGTGACATCGTAGAACCGAAGGGCAAATCGACTGCCGCCCTGTTGTCGAGCTAACTGCTTTTGCTCTGCCGGAATGTCCCAATAGGCGTAAGCCCACTGCGGGTCGCGGGGCAGCAGCACAATCCGACTTTCGCCATAGCCTCCGGGCAGATCAGGCAAATTTGCGTCCACGGTTGCCAGTTCTTCGCTCGACAAGTCAGGCTGCCCCATGTAGAACTTGGCTGCCTCGATCGTCGACTGCAATTCTTCTTCCTGGGTTTCTTCGATCGCTAGGCGCGACTGAGCCACAAACATTCCGGCGGTAGCGGCTGCTACGGGAATTGTTGCATCAGGTGGGGCAGCGGGGTTGGGCGACACCGGGGAGGTGATCGTTGTTTCAGCCCCTTCTGTGGCGTCTCGTTCTGCAAGCAGTTCGGCTGCCATTTCCTCTTCGGCAACGATAGCTTCTGGAAATTGCGCTACTGCTTCAGGTGATGGAAGTGCTACGAGTTCGGCTGCCATTTCCTGGGCCGGCAAGGCCGTTTCTGTGGATTCAGGCAAAGCAGGCTCAGTTTCCAGGGGATTGAGTTCGATCACATCCGAGGCATTTTCTGACTGATCGCGAAGCTCGGACAAGCCAAACAGCGCACCCGTTCCTGTTACCAGAGCTGCCCCGCCTAACAAAGCCGGATCGATCGCCGCACTCGGAATCGCCGGATCGATCGCTGCTGAAGGAATTTCTTCCACCATTTCAGGATCGATCGCTGTGATTTCTGTCTTAGCAGCAGCCTCCCCCGATCGAGGGGCAACCGCTCCACCAGGGGCATCGTTCATGAGCTCCAGGCGATCGGCAGAGACGACGGAACCCGTGCGCTGTGCCAGCGTTGTGCCTGTGCTCGATGTGCTTGTCCCTGATGGTACAGGCGAAATCACCGGATTGGCAGGACGATCGGCAGCTTCCGAGGGTCTGCGGCGCGATCGCCACAACAGCAGCCCAGCCAGGAGCGCGAGCGGAAGCAGCAGCCAACCTAAACCCCCGGTACGATTCGCGATTGCGATTGCCGGATCGGCTGCGGCTGGTCCTGTGGTTCCTGCGGCTGGGTCTGGGTTAGTTGCGGTTGGCGAGGCAGCTTCCGTGGTTCCTGCGGCGGTGTTTGGATCTGTGCCTGTTGCCCCTGAAGAAGCAGTAACAGGAACGACTGCGGCCGGCGAAGCGGTGGCGATTGCCGTTGCAGAAGTGGCTAGGCTGGATGCAGGATTTACCGTTGTTGCCGTTTCCCCGGCTGTTGCTGCAACTGCCTTTGCTTCTGCGGTTTTTGCCTGACCGGTGGTTTTTGCCTGATCGATCGTCGTCTGACCGATCGGAGCTGTGGCAAACCCCAGAAAGCTTTGAACTGCCGCGCTGGGCGTTCCTTTATAGACGTAGCTTTGCGGTTGAGAGAAGGGATAGCGGGGGTCGTTGGGCAGTGTGCGATGCATTCGTAAAATTCGCACGCTTGGCTCATCTGCCACCTGATTAGCGATCGCATAGCTAATGCCGTCACGTCCTAACCTGGCGATGACTGCAGTGGTGCTATCCTGGCTGACCTGAGTGGTAGTGCTGCCTGTCCTAAACGGTGCGCCCTGAAACGCTTTGTAGTTGCGAAATGCCTGTCGAGTGTCGCTGCTGTCGGGTCGGTCTACGAAGCGGATTCTACCGGGTGCCCCGCCGAGCTGTGACCAATTGGTGATTTCTCCGCGAAAGATGCGGGCGAACTGCTCAAAGGTAATACTGCCCTGGAACGGATTATTAGATCCGACAATAATGGCAATTTTTTCGCGGGTGATGGGTACTTCGACAAGTCCCTGCGCTTTTTCTGCTTGAGTCAAGGGTCGCCCGATCGCTGCCAGGTCGCTCGTTCCGTCTAAAACCGACTTGAGGGCTGCTGCTGTTCCCTCGGTTGCAAGGTTCACCGCTGTGCCGCCATACTGCGCCTCGAATTTCTGCTTGAGTGCCTGGTTGATCCCTGCCATGCTGTCCGAGCCGTCTACTCGAATCGTCGTACCGCGCGGTACTGAATCCAGTAAAGGGAACGAGGTGGGGGCAGACTGCGCCAGGATAGGATCCGTGAAGAGGACTGCCGGAAGCCAGGTGGGGGCAGCGATCGTCAACAGCAGCGACAGCGTGAAAACCGAGGAAGTTTTACCTTGCAGCATGGATAAAGATAAGGTGAGCCAACCCGATGATTACGTTAACTTTTGCAAAAGATGTGCTGATTATATAGCCCCTTGTCAAGGATTGCGATCGGTTAACGCGCTGCAAAAAAATGCTCATGCTTTAGGTGGCTTTAGCTGATGGCGAGGCCGCGAGCGCGATGCGGGTTGGGCAGTGCTGATATTTGACATTGGCAGAGAAGCAGGCAGCGGTTCCTTTGGAGTTGCGCGAAGCACAAGTCGAGCAGAGCTAGTTTCTCGTTCTTGCAGAAGTGAGCGGCTGCGTCCCGGTTTAAATTCGGGTTTGGGTTCAGGCTCTCGTTTGTCTTCCAAAAAATTCAGCTCCATCAGGCTTAACCATCCCAGAACAATACCGAGCAACAGCAGGGCAGCACCGGACGTAAACAGCAGCAGCGAAAGGGGAATTAGCCGATTTAGCAAAACCAGGGTGCGGAGAGCCAGCAAGAGCGTACTGCCTGCACACAGCACCAGCGCACTATTTGCGCTCCAGCAGGCAAAGCGAATTAGCCGATAGTGACGGCGCAGCAGGCGAAGCTGGGCTTTGAGCTGCAAAAACCGCTCTGGGGGAAATAGCCGCAGCCCAGTAGCTGCATCTTCGTACAGAGGCTTGAGTAGCCGCAGTTGAGAGACGATCGCCCTTTGCCGAATTATGAGACCGATCGCAAGGCTGCCGCAAAGTGCCATCATCAGCACGGAGTTCAGCATAAGTTGAATGAGCTGCGAGGTTTGGTCAACGCTCATAGGGAGTTTCCCAAATTACAAAATGAGCTTGAATTACAAAACGAACCTGCTGGTAAGAGGCTGTTTGAGTCGTGTGAAAAGGTTCTACATTGCCCCCTGAATCCCTAACTTGGGAAACTTTGACCCCTTAGTAGGAGCCAGGTTTTCTGTGAAATTAACTCGAACCGTTCCTGGTGGGTCAATACTGGAGGGAACTGAGCTTTTTTCTGGCTTTAAAGGCCCCCAGCATTGGAAAATTTAGGGGCAATGCAGGGCATCTACTCCTTTTCAAACCAGTTCTAAGAAGTACGAGGCAGGATGTTCAACGATATGAAAATAATTTTAGTACAAATGTATCAAATTGATTTCATTTGTGCAGTATGGAGCGAATTCTGGGTTTTGAAAGGATTCTGGGTTTGAAAAGATTCTGGGTTGTGATTCAGGAAACTCAAATGAATTTTTCTTGCTAGTACCCGCAGTCTTATCAGCCCTGGGCTGAAATAGAAACAGTGATTACTCCTTAAATTACTCCTTCGGGAAACAGCGAAACAACCGTCGAAAACCCGGAATTAAAGCACGCAAATTAGTATGGCGAGAAACGAAGACTTGATGCCAACATCCGGCGATTCCGGGTCAGAACCGAAAGACTTCAATAAGCATGATCCGCAGTTTGAGCAGCAGGTTCAGCGGCTTCATCGGCTCACCGTTTACGCAAGATGGCTGCTCGTTGGGCTACTTTGGCTGACGATCGCCCCTCTGTGTCTCTGGAGTCTGCGATCGGAGTTTGCGCTGTGGCGGGATTATTTCACCTGGACTGCGGTTCGGTATGGGCTGGCTTACAATCGACTTGCCACCTTTGGGCTGGTGATTTGTCTTGGAATGACGGTTTCAACATTAGTCTGGCAAAGCCGCAATGTGCTTTGGAAGTTGCCCATTGCTGAGCGCAAACGGCTCGAAAAACAAGTGCTGCGAATCCGGCGCAAGGGGAAGAGTCACCCGCTCTGGAAGTGGGTTTGCAGTCGCTAGAGAAACCCCCAAATAAACTCCCAAATAAACCTCTAGATAAAACCACCATGTAATCTCAGGCACCTCGGTTCGATCGCTCCCCTGTTGACGAGTGCCTCCCCTCATGTCCTATCCTCTTGAGGCGGTTGCTTTTCTTTGATTGCTTTTTTAAGGTGGGTGAGTGGGTGATATGGGAAATCAAGTCAGTCTCGCAGAAGTCGCTTATTGGCTGAAGCGGCAGTTTCAACAGGGTCAGTTTCTAAACCGCCCGTTTCAGCTAGCAAGCAGGCTACATCGTTTGCGATGGGTGACATTTCTGGGAATCGGCTTTTCGATCGCCCTGATTCTCAAGTTTCCGATCGCGGCGGCGGCTCAGTCGGTTCAGGCTGCCCGAATCACCAATTCTCCCCCCACCGAAATCCGGGGCGTCTGGCTTACCAATGTAGATAGCGATGTGCTGTTTTCGCGAGACAACCTGCGGCGGGCAATGCAGCGACTCGAACGGCTCAACTTCAACACCGTTTATCCGACTGTCTGGCAGAGTGGGCACACGCTTTACCCCAGCAAAGTCGTAGAAGCCGCAACGAGCATCAAAGTTGACCCCGATCCGGCATTCAAAGATCGGGATATGCTGGCAGAGGCGATCGAGCTTGGGCATAATCGTGGCTTGTCGGTGATTCCCTGGTTTGAGTTTGGCTTGATGGCTCCGGCAGATTCTGAGCTGGTAGAGCGTCATCCGCAGTGGGTCTTGAGCCGGCGAGACGGCAGCCAAACTTTCAATATGCACGGCGAAGATCAATCAGTCTGGCTGAATCCCGCCCATCCTGAAGTGCAAAAGCTGCTAGTGGATCTGGTCACAGAAGTGGTTGAGAAATACGACATCGACGGCATTCAGTTTGACGATCACTTTGGCACACCCACCGAGCTGGGCTACGACAACTACACCAAGCAGCTTTATCAGCAGGAAACAGGCAAAATGCCGCCCACCAACCCCCGCGACACTGAGTGGATGCGCTGGCGGGCAGGCAAAGTTTCTGATCTGATGGTCAAAATCTATTCGGCCGTCAAAACCCGCAAGCCCGACTGTCTGGTGTCTCTGTCGCCCAATCCCAGAGACTTCGCCTATCAGAACTATTTGCAAGACTGGTATAGCTGGCAGCGACTCGGCTTCATCGATGAACTGATCGTGCAGGTCTACCGCACCGACCTCAATCGCTTCCTGAGCGAACTCGATCGCCCCGAACTCCGCCGCGTCCGTGAGCGAATTCCAGTCGGCATCGGCATTCTCACAGGCTTAAGAATTCGCCCCGTCCAGACCCAGAGCATTATCGATCAGGTGCGCGTCACCCGCGATCGACGGTTTGCCGGAGTCTCTTTCTTCTTTTATGAAACGTTGGGCGATCGAGATGGCTCGCTTCAGAGTCTTTTCCCGAATCCGGCCATAAGACCAGGAAGAGGGTAGGAGTTGCCCCACACTGCCCCTGTCAATGTCCTACACTGGGGGGCATGACTTCCAAGATTCAACTGCTTCCCGATGACGTTGTGCATCTGATTGCGGCGGGTGAAGTAATCGACTCGCTGGCGGCAGTGGTGCGCGAACTGGCAGAAAATGCATTGGATGCAGGCGCAACCCGAATCACCATCTCTATCTGGGCGGAGCGCTGGCGGGTGCGGGTGGCAGATAACGGGGGCGGAATGTCTCTGGCGGATCTGGAGCAGGCAGCTCAGCCCCATAGCACCAGCAAAATTCAGACTAGCCTTGACCTGTGGCAAATCAGCAGTTTGGGGTTTCGGGGCGAGGCGTTGCACAGTCTGGCTCAGCTTGCCGACCTGGAAATTTGCAGCCGTTCTCCTGAAGAAGATGCTGGATGGCGAATCAGCTACAGTCCGCAGGGAGAACCACTCCAGGCAGAAGCGATCGCCCTTGCGCCCGGTACGATCGTCACCGTTAGTAATTTATTCGGCAGATGGCTCCCACGCCGTCAGGGATTGCCGTCTCTGGCTCAGCAGCTGCGACTGATTCAGCTCACCATCCAGCAGCTTGCCCTGTGTCATCCCCATGTCACCTGGCATGTTGAACAAAACGATCGCCCCTGGTTTGCCATTAGCGGCGGAGCTTCGACTCGTCAGATATTGCCGCAGTTTTTGCGCGATGTGCAGTTAGGTGATTTGCAGGATCTCAAGCTGCATCTGCCCGAAAAGTATGGATCGGAAGATGCTTTTCTAAACGGTTCGCTCTATTTGCTTGTGGGCTTGCCCGATCGCTGTCATCGTCATCGCCCCGACTGGATCAAAGTTGCGGTGAATGGGCGGACGGTGCGCGTCCCAGAACTGGAGCAGAGTGTTCTTGCCAGCTTTCGGCGGACATTGCCCCGCGATCGGTTTCCGGTGTGCTTTGTGCATCTGCGGCTAACCCCAGAGCAGATCGACTGGAATCGCCACCCCGCCAAAGCAGAAATTTATTTGCATCATCTCGATCGCTGGCAAAAACAAATTATGCAGGCGATCGAGCGGGCACTGCGCCTGAGTGAAGCGACCCTCCCCGATACAGCCTACTCGGCGGCACTGGGACAAATCATCAAAGCAGCAGAAGTAGGCGGTTCCTATGGGAATCTCCAACCCGAACCGGCTCCTGGCTCCCACGAACCCGAACTTCCCCTGATTCCCTTAAAGGCGATCGCCCAAATTCACAAAATGTATGTCCTGGTGGAACATCCGACTGGGGTTTGGCTGGTGGAGCAACACATCGCCCACGAGCGAATTCTCTATGAGCAGTTGTGCAACCACTGGCAGATGGTAACGCTCGATCCGCCCCTGGTGCTCGAAGGACTTTCGCCCGCACAGCTTGAGCAGCTTCAGCGCATTGGCATTGAGACTGAACCCTTTGGCGATCGACTTTGGGCAGTGCGAACCGTTCCCGAAATTTTGGCAGCGCGATCGGACTGTGCGGAGGCGATCGTCGAACTGAGTTTGGGCGGCAATTTGGAAGCGGCACTGGTGGCAACTGCCTGTCGAGCCGCCCTTCGCAACGGCACACCCCTGAGCGAACCCGAAATGCAGCAGCTGATTGACCAGTGGCAGCAAACCCGCCAGCCGCGCACCTGTCCCCACGGTCGCCCGATTTTCCTGCCGCTTGAGGAATCCAGCCTGTCTCGCTTTTTCCGCCGTCACTGGGTAGTTGGCAAGAGTCATGGGATTTGAGGTTGCTTGAGAAGGCTCTGTGCAACCTAACCTCAAAATCTGAATATGATACGGTAATAAAACCGATCGTTTGTACTGCATGGTTATTCATCCAGTTAGCAATGCGGCTGAACTGCTATGGCTCAGAATCGGACTCAGAAATTATTCGATTAAACCCCAATCATGCTCCCTTCCGATCTCCTGCTCCACCGTCACAGCGGCGAAGAACTCCAGCCCAAGCGATTGCCGATCGACAAAAAGCATCTGGCAATGGCGACGGATTTAATTACGGTCTTTCGAGAAGCTAAGGGCAAGCCCCAGAGCGAACTCGATCGCCAGCTTCAGGAACTCGAAGGCGAGAATACTGATTATCGAATCAAGCGCGGTTTGGCTCATTTGCTGCGGGCAGAGGCGTTTAGCACGTTTGAAATTGTCAGTCCGCTCGATCCCCAGGCATTGCGGCAAAAAGTGTTTGCCCTCTCAGCGGGCTCGGCTTCTTTGCCTCAGGCTGCTGACCAGACGCTAGCCACGATCGCCACCCAGCTTAGCCTCGAATTGGGCTATGAAGTGCTAACTGATCAAGTGCGATCGGGCTTGTATGCCGACCTGAACGAAAATCGGATTTTGACCCAGTTTGAGCCACCCGAACCCGAAGCCCTGCTGCATCGCTATAACCTATCTCAGGTGCAGGGCGTGTTTTACAAAGCCAGCCAGATTCGGATCAACGCGCACCGCAATGATCCGGGCGAGTACAAGCTGCTGTTTCGCTATCTAAAGTTGTTTGGGCTGATGACTTATATCGAAGGCGATGCCGATCATGGGTTTACGATCGCGATCGACGGTCCCACGAGCTTGTTTAAACCCAGTAACCGCTATGGGCTCGACATTGCCAAGCTGATCCCTGCGCTGCTGCACGTCACCAAATGGAATCTGGCGGCAGATCTGCTGCTAAAAGACCCCTACTCCAAACAGGAAAAGCTGCGGCGGTTTACCCTTGCTGATACCTGCGGGCTGGTGAGCCACTACCCTGCCGGAAAACCCTACGACAGTATGCTGGAATTTTCCTTTGCCGATCGCTGGGATTCGCTCAAGACTGAATGGAAGCTGGAACGCGAAGTTGATCTAATTCCGATTCCCGGCAGCGTCATGATCCCCGACTTTCGCCTGGTTCACCCCGACGGGCGATCGTTCCTATTGGAAATTGTCGGATACTGGCGACCGGAATATCTGCGGAAGAAGTTTTACCAAGTGCGGCAATCAGGACGGGATGATTTGATTCTGGCGATTTCCGAGCGGCTGAATCTAGAGAAAGCAGGCGTAAAATTTACCGATACTCCCGCGCAGCTCATCTGGTTTAAGGACAAGCTGTTGCCCAAGTCGGTTCTGTCGCTTCTGGAGCGCAATGAAGCGGCGGAGGACCTGAATCGCGGATGACCGGCTAGAGCAAATGCAAGGCTTTAGCGATCGGGTAAAGCGGATTTATCGCATTGTCCCCCCAGCGCATTGACGACGGTACAGGTATTTTCAACCAGCATGGCTTGGTATGTAGGCGCAGCAGTTCCTTCACCACCAGAACCCTCAATAAAAAGCGGCTGTTCGGCAACCTGCACTTCGGCACTGCGGGCGACAGACTGAATTAAATTAGGATTGGTCGTCGTGTCAGAGAAAATGGTTTTCACGCCGCTTTCCTTTACTGTATCGACCAGCTCTGCCAATCTTGCAGGCGAAGGTTTTTCCTCGCTACTCAGGCCATCCAGCGCGCCCCTGATTGTCATTCCATACGCTTTTGCGAAGTATTGAAACCCATTGTGAGGAGTCACAATCTGACGAGCAGAATCGGGAACTGTTGTGACCTGAGCCTTGATCCAGTCGTTGATTTGCAAGAGTTCTGCGGTGAGCGTAGCAGTATTCTGCTCAAACTCATTGGCGCGATCGGGCATGAGTTGAGTGAGCTGGTCTTGCACAACTTCAGTAATCTTTACGCCATTGGTTGCATCGTGCCAGACGTGGGGGTCAGGAGCCTGGGCTTCTCCGGCTTGCGCTTGGACTTCGCCTTGCTCGTGGTCATGATCTGCTTCGGCGTGTGCTTCACCTTCTTCGTGATCGTGCGGCTCTGCCATCAGCGGATTGGGAACGGCTGCTTCGTAAACGGCAACTTTGGAGGCGGGTGTCTGCGTTGCCTGCACAAGGCGAATTAGCTCTGGCTCATAGCTGTAGCCGCCGTACAGCACCAGATCGGCAGTTTCGATCGCCTGTCGATCAGAAGGTGTGGCTTTGTAGGCGTGTGGGTCTTGATCGGGCCGCATCAGGCAGGTAAGGTCGATCGTCTCTTGGGCAATTTGACGAGTCAGATCACAGAGCAGGCTGCTTGTGGCAACCACAGCAGGACGCTCTGCCGAGGAAGAGTTTGCGGTAGCCGCAGGATTTGTTTCAGCTTGCTGAGCCGCAGGAGTGCATCCACTAAAGCCGACCGCGAAGCACATCGCAATTAGCCCACGAGCGGCTCGCGCCTTTTGCCTGCATGGAATCTTCGATCGCGATTGAGTCAGTGGGGCATCAGCAGACATCTCTGAACCTCCAGTTTACCTTAAACGACAGTTGATCTTCTGGTTGACAGGTGTGAAAATGAAAATGATTCTCATAATCTTTTACTTGTCATGCTAGAGGTGCAGCGAGTTTCTGTCAATTACCGGGGAGCGGGAGCACTGGAAGATGTGTCGATGAGGCTCGCTCCCGGTGAATTAGTGGGGTTGATTGGTCCGAATGGAGCGGGCAAAAGTACCCTGATCAAAGCGATTCTGGGACTGGTTCCTCTGCAAACGGGACGGGTGCTGCTGGGTGGAATGCCGCTTCGTCGCCAGCGAAACCAGGTTGCTTACGTGCCGCAACGATCGCAAATTGACTGGGACTATCCCATTACTGCCTGGAATGTGGTGATGATGGCACATACGGCAACGACAGGCTGGTTTCGTCGTCCGGCTCCTCAGGCAGCGCGGCAGACCGAGGTAGCACTGGCCCAGGTGGATATGCTGCATCTCAAGCATCGGCAGATCGGCGAACTTTCCGGCGGACAGCAGCAGCGCGTATTTCTGGCGCGTGCCCTGGCTCAGCAAGCCGAAATTTTCCTGCTAGACGAACCCTTCGCCGGGATTGACAAAAAAACAGAGGCAATTATGCTGCGTGTGTTTACCGAGCTAAAGCGGCAGGGCAAAATGCTGCTCATTTGCAGCCACGAATGGGGAGATGCACTGCACCGCTACGATCGCCTCCTGCTGCTCAACCAGCGACTTCTGGCAGACGACCAGCCCCAGGCAGTCATGACCCTCGAAAATATCCAGCGCGCCTACGGGGAAAATTTGCAGGGCGATCGGTCACGGCGATCGGAGGTTCCCTTTTTCTGTTGAACTGCTGAATCACGACTAAATCACGGCTGAACCGTTGCTAAACCTAAACCGTGTCAGAAGTGGTAGAGCTTTTGCGATCGCGGATTAATCTAAAAGGAGACCCTCACACTAAAAGCATCATAAAACGCTACCCCCCATTCACTCTCCATGCTTTCCCTGCTGCTCGAACCGCTAAACTACGACTTCATGCGCTGCGCGATCGTCATCAGCGTTCTCGTCGGCATTCTCTGTCCGATCGTCGGTTCCTATCTGATTGTGCAGCGAATGGCACTGCTAGGAGACGTAATTGCCCATGCGGTTTTGCCGGGGTTAGCGATCGCTCAATTTATTGGCATTGAGATGCTGATCGGTGCGTTTATTTTTGGAATTTTGAGTGCTTTTGTGATTGCCTGGATTCGATCGCAGTCGCGGGTGTCGGTTGACGCGGCGATGGCAATTACGTTCGCCAGTTTCTTTGGCTTGGGAATTACGCTGCTGACGCTATTTCAGAGTCGGTTAGATTTGCTTGATCTGCTATTCGGCGATATTTTAAGTGTCACTTGGAGCGATGTAGGGCGAACTGCGATCATTAGCCTTGTAATTCTCGTTTGTATCAAACTTTTTTATAAAGAACTATTGTTTTTTACGTTTGATCGAGTGGGTGCAGAAGCGTCTGGGTTGCCTGTGCAGTGGATTAATCTAGGCATGATGGCAGGTATCACGCTGGCTCTGATTGCAGGAATGAGAATTGTTGGTGTGATTCTGGTGGTGTCGCTGATGGTCGGTCCGGCAACGACCGCTTATTTGTTGGTGAAAGAGCTGCACTGGATGATGATTCTTGGAGCGGCGATCGGCGTGTTTGCCAGCGTCTCGGGAATGTACACCAGCTATTTTCTGGATTTGCCTTCGGGTCCGACGATCGCGCTGATTGTGTTCGCGCTATTTTTGCTGGCACTGCTGTTTAGCCCCACGCAGGGTATCGTGATCCGCAAGCTGCGATCGACCTCAGCGAAACGCTCTATCTAGCACCAGGGTTCGCCCAAAAGATAAGCGAAAACAGGCTAAGATCAAAGCGCGATTTGTGAGCAAAAGGCAGCAGAATGGGTATGGAAAATACGGCTTGGCTGGACTGGACAATCGGCGGTCTGGCGATCGTAATTTTGATAGGAGGATTGGCAATGCTGTTCGGTGGCGTAGGTGCAATGAACCGCAAGTAAGAGCGCGGAAAAAAATTGCTCTGGTTGAATCAATCTCCCCTGGTGGGGCTAGCGTTTACTGTCCTTGCTGAACTGTCCTTGCTGACATGAGTTTGCGTGATTGTCAACGCTTCCTCATCTGTCAATCGATAGAGATGTGCAATCCGCTGATCTATCTGGAGATCGATTTCTGTATTAGATTTTGTGAATCGATCGACTGTATTTTGCAATCGTTCACTGATGCTTGTCTGAGCTAAATCGATGATTTCTGCGTAGATCTCACGGTCGATCGATTGGGTAGGGTCGGGGAGATAAATGGGCAGAGATTTAAGCTGTGCAGTGCCGATTCGCAAATAACCACTCTGAAGCTGATTTCCGCTCGCGCGATCGCGCAAATAGGCAGTGAGTAAATGGCTGTTCAGCAATGCCAGCAAATATCGCCAGTCGATCGATTGGGGAATTCCCAGAATAATACAGGTTGATTTGCCTGCTAGCAGGGTTCCTGTCGCATCCAGCAAGCATTCTAGCTGCTGTGAGAGCCCAGCAACGATAATTTTGGGCTGGCGTGCCTGCTGCTGCCGCCTTGCCGTGAGATAGTGCAGTCGATCGCTGCTTAGAATCGGGTGCTGATAAATTTGTCCCAGATAGCGAGTTGGCTTTTTGCCCCACTGCAGGCAGTAGCGATCGATCGTGCCGCTATTTACGAAGCGAAAATGCTCTAGGGCAGGCGTTGCGCAATCTTGTATCCAGGGTTGCAGCGCATAAGCTTCCGCGACTGTGGCGGCTCCATATACTTGGGCGATCGATCCCAGAGTGGGCAATTGCTGCAATCGCTGCATTAAACGAGCGTGAACCGCAGACTCAGCGAACTGCCAGCAAGCTTCAGGACTTTCTGCATTTTGGTTGAGCCAGCCCGATCGCTGCACCTGCGTCAGATTTGCCATGACCTCGTAGCGCACTGGGGTTTGATTCGGCGGCGATTCCTTCTGCACCATATACACCAGGGGGTAAACT
Organism: Leptolyngbya sp. ST-U4; assembly: GCF_039962215.1. NCBI lineage: Bacteria > Bacillati > Cyanobacteriota > Cyanophyceae > Leptolyngbyales > Leptolyngbyaceae > Leptolyngbya > Leptolyngbya sp. ST-U4. The sequence continues at coordinate 50,939 of NZ_JAMPKZ010000001.1, read as the reverse complement.
GATGCTGCAAAGACCGGAACCTGAGCATAGTCGCGAATCAGCAGCAATCGGTGTTGCATCAAGAGCGATCGCGTCTGTGCCGCGTAGGGAGCCGATGCCAACTTATTGGGCACAATCAAACTCGCAATACCCCTCGATCGACAGAGCATTAACGCCTTCTCGATAAAGACGCAAAATAAATCCCAGTTGCCGATCGCTGTTTGATAGTGGGTCGCGCAATAGGTGCGCCAAGTCGGACAGGAGAGCATCATCTGCTCTGAATCTAGATAGGGCGGATTGCCAATCACTCCACCAAATCCTCCCGATCGCATTACTGCTGGAAAGGCAGTTTCCCAGTTCAGCGGATGGGTTGCACGATCGAGTTTTGCTGTTTCACGAGTTCTCTTTTGGAGAGAAATTGCATCTTCATCGAGTAAGGCATTACCAATTTTTAGATTGGCGTTTAGGTTAGGCAGTGGATCGGGTGGCGTATTGTCTAGCCCGATCGCGCCCTCGAGCAGTTTCAGCCACAGCGAAATCTGGGTGACTGTGACGGCTTCCGGGTCGAGATCTACGCCATAGATGCAGTGCTGCAAAATCTGCTGACGGGCTGCCCAGGACAGTTGCCATTCGCCTGATTTGTTTTGCCTGAGCAGGTCATGCCCGGTTGGATAGTGGCTGACCACCTGTTGAAGCTGCCAATTCAGCAAAACTTGATAGGCCTCCAGCAGAAAAGCGCCACCGCCACAGGCAGGGTCAAGTAAACGCGGCAGGGAACCAACGGTTTGCACATCAGCCAATGCTTTAGAGGGTTCGAGCAATCGATCGATCGTCTGCTGCACGATAAACTGTACGATTGCCGCGGGGGTGTAGTAAATGCCTTGAGATTTACGCTGAGAAGAACGAACAGGAGAATCCTTCAATAAGGTTTCATAAATCTGTCCTAACAAATGAGTGGAACAAAGGGCACACAAATTCTCCGATTGATAAAGACGACCAATGATCGATCGCAGCAGTCGATCGGTTAACGGTAGATCGGGTTCAAGCTCCAGCGCAACGGGTAAGCTAGCAAAACGGGGCTGTACCGATCGCCACAGTTCTACCAAACGGGAATAGAGCCGATCGCCCTGCTGCAACTGCGCGAGGGATTCGGGTTGCGATTTGAGCGGGGATAGCTTGCCTGGATGAAACCGTTGGTCTGAAGCGAAGCCTGATAAACCCTGATTTTGCTGCTCTAGCAGCCGTAGCACAAACAGAATCAGGATGAGATGTCGCGGCGCTTTAGCGTGAGCGGAACTTTCTGATTGAAGGCTAAGTTCGGTGGAAATGGCTTTTTGCCATGCCCGAATTTGCTTAAGTAGAGCAGTGATTTGAGGATTTTGGCGCATTTTTAAAGGCGGCGAGGCTTCTTAAAATCATGGCAAAGATTCGTTGAGCGCGGCGCATTAGCCTCCATAATCAAGTTGATAGAATTTAAGGGAAATCGCTTCGCCCCCGTGAAGCCAGGCAACGACTCAGGCAAAAATTAGATCCCGATTTAGATCCCAATTCAGGCAACCATTCAAAAGGACGATCGTAAATGCTGGAGGAATTCCAATCCGACATGGCTTCTACTTCTGCACAGCCGCTCACTCTGGCGGTAGACATTGGCGGCAGTGGGGTGAAAGTGATGACCTTAGATCCAGCAGGCAACCCGCTTTCGGAGCGCGATCGGCTAGACACGCCTGCACCCGCAACGCCTGACTCGGTTTTGCGGGCAATTCGGCAGCTTGCACAAGACAAATCATTCGATCGCGTGTCGGTGGGCTTTCCGGGGGTCGTGCGGCAGGGGACGTGCTACACGGCGGCAAATCTGGATAGCGGCTGGCTTGGCTTCAATTTGGGCAAAGCGTTGTCTGAAGCGTTGGGCAAACCTGTGCGCGTGATTAATGATGCTGATATGCAGGGATATGGGGCGATCGAAGGGCAGGGCGTTGAACTGATGATGACGCTGGGAACTGGAACCGGCTTTGCTTTGTTTATCAACGGTATCCTTGTGCCCAATTTGGAACTCGGACATCATCCCTTTCGCAAAGGCGAGACTTACGAGCAGCAGCTTGGACGAGCCGCCCTTGACGACATTGGTAAAAAACGCTGGAACGAACGGCTCCAAAAGGCGATCGCCACTCTGAGCCATGCGTTTAACTACGATCGGCTATATCTGGGCGGCGGCAATGCCAAAAAAATCGAGATTACACTGCCTGAGAATGTGACGATCGTGCCAAATGTGAACGGACTGCTGGGGGGAATTGCTTTGTGGAAGGACTAGGGCAGGAGCACGATGCTGGGAAGAACTGAGTTAACTCCGCTCATGCTCAAAATCTCTCAATTCTGGGGGATTTAGGGGGCTGAAGAGTTTTGAAAACCAATCAGAAAACTTGTGTCTACACGATCGCCCCAGTTAAAACATTAGAGCTTCTAGAGTTTAGAGCTTCTGGAGCTTCTCAAACCCCTTTATAACTGCTGCTGCGATCGAGCTAGAAACTGCTGTACGATTTCGATTGGAATACTCACGCCCTGTCCGGTGCTTTCCTGAATGGCACGGTTCACGCCGATCACTTCGCCTTTGTTGTTAAGCAGTGGACCGCCACTATTGCCCGGATACAAAAAGCCGCTTGGGGTACGGATGCACTGACGATCGAGGGCACGACTGCCGCAGAGACTGTCCGTTCGCATCACCTGTGCCTGGCTCATTTTCCAGTGGGTTCCCATCGGTGAGCCGATCGCATAAACGGTATCCCCTGTCTGAACGTCTTTGGTGCTATCTGCCAGGTTTGCGGTGGGCAGCCCGTTTGCGCCCTCAATTTGCACCAGAGCCAGATCGATCGCCGGATCGCTGATGATTACCCGTCCGGCAAATTTGCGTCCGTCTGCCAGATGTATGGTTGGCGTAGGGTTATTGGCAGTCACATGATGGTTGGTTAGCACTAAGCCATCCGATCGCAAAATAATTCCTGCTGCGGGGGCGTAGCCGCTGTCTACGTGAATCCAGAGTTCGACGGTGAAGGGCTTGGCGTTGGCGTAAAGGGTGCTTGAGTCCAGCACAACAAGCGGATCAGCATCTTTGCCGCGTAGCCAACTGGGCAGCAATCCCTTAATTTGTGACCAGTTTGGAAACGGTGAGCCTGCATCGGAATCGCCATGGGGGGACGGTGGGCGATTAGGACTTCGGACAGAACGATTTGGATTAGGCTGGAAAGTTGCTTGGGGAGTGTCTGAGAAATTGGATTCAGCCAGCGACCTTCCGGGCGGCTGCGTGGCAAGCCGATTGCCTCCTGCCCGATCGCGGATTAAAAACGCTTGCAGTGCCTGATCGCGGACGAGTCCAGCCATCAGCGATTGTGGATCCGCACTTGCGCTGTCCATACCAGACGGAGTGATGCCACTAAGACTGGAAGTTTGCTGACGTTGGCGATAAGCAATTCGCCGTCGAGTGACTTCGATCGCTGCTTGCTGGGGATTGGGCGATAAGGCTGCCAGGAAAGATCTGCCGTCTTCTGTGCCAAAGGCAAGCATCGTGTCCAGACAGGCAATGTCGAGCGGCGCGATATAGCTGCCACAGTTTCCCTGCTGCCAATAGGTTTGATAAATTGCTTCCACTTCCGACGGCTGAAGATTGGCGATCGGCTGCGGCAGCTGTCCCTGCGACTGTCTCCAGCGATCGTACTGTGCCTGAGTAATGCCTTCCCGGGTTTGACTGCTGGGATCAATCTGCTGCGATAACCCGGTAACAGCTTGAAAGGCATTCTCAAAACCCGCCAGACGAGGCGAAGCAGTCCCCCCCCTGGGATAATCAGCAGCAGCAGGCGCGTCAGCGGTTGGACGATTTAATTCATTCTGCGAAGCAGAAAAATTGCCTTGCAGCAGCCGGGGCAACACCAAAGCAACGGGCAGCCATACGACTGCCATCAGCAGCCAGGAATTTGACTGAGGTTTGCGTCTGCGAGGACGGCGAGGACGGCGCGGCTTTGCTTGCATAATCACCAGCATACGCGAGACTCAGGTAATTCAGGCACCCTTTAAAGCCTAGATAATTACCATCAGACTAAATTAAGTGCCTTCAGTTGATGCATCGAACGGAACGACTGCCTGCCGGATGACTCGGAAGCAGGGCAATTTGCGGGTAATGATTGAGGCTTAGCGGGCTGCAACGGTTTACCCCCACCCCAAACCCACCCCCAGACCTACTTTCCGATCGCCCTCCTCTTTCCCAAAACTTTCCAGAATCAAAATCAATTCAATCTCCGTCCAATTTCCTGGAGCAAATTCAAATTTCATCCTGAGCGAGCGTGGCGATCGACGGATATCGTTTGAAACGCCTTCCTCACGCTGCATCCATTATTTCTTGCTTCGGTATAAAAAATGGTTACATCCAGATATCGTCATTCGGGTTGGGCTGGGCTAAAGCTGGCGATTGGGCTGCTGGCGGTCGGACAGACGACGATCGGGCTGCTGTTAGTAAACAATCTGGCACGAGCCGATGAGTCAGAGCATGAACCGTTTCGACGGGCGACGATGAATCGATCGATCGGATCAGATCGTGAGAGCCAGCTCGAAAATTATCAGAACCAAATACACGACATGGTCGTCGATCAAAAGCTGAAAGAATCCCCTCCTGACAGCCAACTTCGCGACCTGGCAACTCAAAATACGCTGGAACTGCTCAACCGACTGGACGGACAGCGCAAAGGACAGCTCATTCGGTTTCTGCTGGAGTCGAATCTGATTACCAGCGATGAGGCAATTATTCTGCTGGCGGGCGCAGATCTGAGCAATGCAGATTTAACGGGTTCCAGCCTGCCCAACGTAGACTTAAGCGGCGCGAATCTGAGTGAGGCAAAGCTGAGCCGCACCAATTTCAGTGGGGCAAAGCTATTTCGGGCAAATTTGGGGCGATCGGATTTGACCTTTGCCAATCTAAGCAATGCGGCTCTGTTTCGCAGCAACCTGAGCAACGCCCGCCTGTTTTTCTCGAACTTGAGCAGTGCCGATCTCAGCGGGGCAGATCTGACTTCTGCAGATGTCTCGCTTAGCAATTTAAGCAACGCTAAACTCGGCAACGCAACCCTGATTCAGGCAAATCTCTCCTATGCCAACCTCAATCGGGCAAATCTTGGAGCGGCCAAGCTGAGCGAAGCCAATCTCGCGTTTGCCACCCTGCCGCAAGCCACCCTCACCGGCGCGAATCTCAGCAGCGCAAACCTGCAAAACGCCGACCTCAGCCAGGCAAACCTGAGCGGAGCCAGCCTTCAGGGAGCGAATCTGACTGGGGCAAATCTGCGAGGTGCAAACTTAACGGGCACGAACCTGAACGGTGCAACCTTTAGAAATACAACGATGCCCGACGGCTCGATTCGCAATCAGTAGACCTGCTGGGAAAATTGCGTTTTATTCGTAACGATGGGGGCGATCGCGATCATAAGGTCTGTTACAGGAATCGAAAATTCCCTGCATCCCCCAGTCCCTCCTCCCAGCAGGGACGAAGAAAAGCAAAACGATCGAGCATGAGTCAGGTGAAGTTTAAGGTTTCTCTCTCAGGGTGGGCAAGACATTTAGGGAGAGGGCAAGCATTGATGCAGAAGGTCGAATCATTAACCTCGCAAAAATCAGCTTAGCGAGAAGACATATCCTCCGATCGCTGTTCCCAATCACTGCACGTCTCGGTTTCGACTCCGTAAGGGTGCATCCCGCAAACCAGATAATTGCCGTTGTAGGTACGTCCGTGAAAATGAAGACAGCCGCGACAGGCTTTGGGCATCGGCGGATGTCGGCGCAGGCGTTCCTGATTCATCCGTCTCAGCATCAAAACATAAGCCCTTGCCTCCGCAGCCCTGGCTTTGCGCTCTCGCTCTTCGTCAAGCAGCAGCCGCGTAGTTGTAAAGCCAAACGCACTTGAACTAACGATCGCCCCGCCAAGCTGCAAGGTGGGATTGTCAGTCTGCGCCATGAAATAAATTGTCATTCCTGCTGCAATTCCGCTCAGGATGACTTTGCCAATCATGATCCTTACTGCTTAGATACGAAGTTGATACCCGGATGAGGCGAGTAATTTTTGGAAGGTATGAATCAAATCTAATCCATCCCTTTTCTGCCGCCATATACATTTGGGGTAATTTAGAGTAGATTTTTTCTTGCTCCCTACCCCTTCTGAAAAATTGGCTCAAGAGTCTGCCGATAAGCCGTCCATGCTGCGAGTGCATCGCGATTGGACTGGGCACGAAGCTGCATCAGTGCCACACCATCCTCAAAATCAATCATGCCGTAGCGGCGATCCAGCAAGGTCGAAACCCAGTCTGCGGTGGTTTTAAGGGTTTGGCGATAGTCAGCAAAGGCAGGCTCATACTGCTGCAGATACCACAAATCCGCCACAGCATATTGGACGCGAATCACCTCGCGATCGTCATTCCGCAGCCGAGTTCCGGGAAACCGCTGTGCCTCTCGACGGTTCGACAAATGCGCCACGATATGGTCAGTTGCCGTTACGCTGGCATCGGGCGGAATCTGCGTTAGAAGCGATCGAATTGCCTGACTGTGTTCTGCCTGCCGCACTGGAGAAACATAGACCCATGGCTGAAACGAATCAGGAATTAGAAACGACAGAACCCGATTCGGGTTTGAAGTGACGGTAAACAGCAGCGACAGCGCAATGCAAAACGCCCAGAAGCGGCGAAACCTCAGCTTTCTAAATAAATCCGGGTGCTGCGTCCACCACAAAATTGCGCCATAAAACAGTCCCGGAACCAGAGTCATGGCATAGCGTAAATGCAGCGACAAAGCCGTGATGTCTTCCCGTTGCAGCAGCGTTTTGGTCATCGGCAGCCCCGCTAGCAGCCACGCACTCGGCGACAGAATCGGAATAAACGCGAGCGGCAACCACTGCCCCAGCAAATAGCGCAGCGTTCGATCGATCGGCGTTACCAGTTCCACCAGTAGCCGCCAGGGATTGCTAATAATCGCCCACAGCACTTGCAGCGTCGAGGCTTCCCGATCGCCCACAAACTGCCCAAACTGCTCGATCATAAAGCGATCGGAAATGTCCCGCGAGATCATCGGCATGATCACGTTGGTGAGCGTCACTACATAAATCACGCTCATCACACAAAGCACAATCCCGATTCGGGGAAATCGCCGATTGGCAATCCCAAAAGCCCCAATGCCAAACAGCAAAATGCCGCTATCTTCCCGCACCAGCAAAATCAGCACTGACAGCAAAGCGATCAGCCACCAGCGACGCTTTTCTAACGCCCAAAACAAGCCAAAACTGTAGAGCGGAATCTGGCAAATATCGTGAAAGTTTGCAGCCGTAGGGCTAATGACCGCGATCGCCGCATAGTAACTTCCCGCAATCCAGGCAGAAAGCTGCGGCGGGTGATAGTGCCGTGCCAGCGCATACAGCACCAGTCCGGCGAGCGTCACCAGCGTTACCTGAAGCACCGACAGGCCTGCCGGAGACGGAAACAGCGCGTACCAGGGCAACCACAGCAGCAACGCGGGCGTAAAGTGCTGCCCCAATCGTCGATAGGTTACGTCGGGCACGTCGCCCTGCATCACGGCAACCGACTCGGTAGACGACAGCGAACTTTCAAACCAGCGCCCGTGTAAGTTATTCCAGAACACCTGATTAAAGATGCCTTGGTCGAATGAAACGTAGGTTGGATAAAAATTAAAATATCGCTGTAATGCCAACCCACAGCAAACGATCCAGAAAGCGATCGCGATCATCAAAACCAGCCGCAACTGGGGTTCTTTTTGCCACAGATTTGTCTGCGGCTTTTGTTGCGACTTTTTCTGCAACTTTCTCTGCGACAGTCTTTTTCGCCACCAATTCTGCATGAACCCAATCTACATGAGAGGTTGCCAATGCTCTAGTCATTACCCTCTCATGTCTGACGCATCGAGTCCAGGGCAGAATGTCTAGAACCGGATGATTCCGTAATATGCGCCGGCTGCGATCGCCAGAAGCGTTAATACCCCGATCGAGGTGCTGACCAAAAACAGAAAAGAGGGCTTCTTCCCAAGCGGCTGCTCGCTGTCATGCAATACGCCTGCGGGTTGCTTCTGTACCGGATCTTGCTGAACTGCCATCGCTTTTTGTCCTGACGAAACATCTCCCTGATTTTCCCGCCCTGCCTAGTGAATCACATCTGGCAGCAGGACTACCTGCAAAGATAGATCTCGCTAGAAACTGATGGGGGTGGAGGGACTTGAACCCTCACGACTTTATCGGTCAACGGATTTTAAGTCCGCAGCGTCTACCATTCCGCCACACCCCCGTGGCTTACTGCGTTAAAAGTAGATTCAACAGCAGCAAATTACAGACCTTTGATTGTATCCGATCTCTTGCGATTCCAGCAGATTTTCTCACCTTCTGCAACAGACCTTCTCTGGAATCCTTGATTGGCAAGCGTGGTACTGTAAACATTTGAAACGAACTTTGAAACGATCGGAATCCAGGTCATGTCCCTTCCCCATCAAATCGTTCTGATTACCGGAGCCAGTAGCGGCATTGGTGCTGCCTGTGCAGAAGTCTTCGCGGCTGCGAACGCCCGACTGATTCTGACAGCGCGACGAGTCGATCGCCTGGAAACCCTCGCGGCAACCCTAAAGGCACAGTACGGTACTGAGGCTCACCTAATCTCGCTGGATGTGCGCGATCGTCCTCAAGTAGAAGCTGTGATTCAAGCTCTGCCGGATCCATGGAAGGCGATCGATATCCTGGTGAACAACGCAGGCTTAAGTCGGGGCTTGAGTAAACTCCAGGAGGGTGAGATTCAAGACTGGGAAGAAATGATCGATACCAACGTTAAAGGCTTGCTATACATCACTCGTGCTGTGCTTCCGGGAATGGTGCAGCGTCAGCGCGGGCACGTTATCAATATCGGCTCGGTTGCCGGACATCAGGTGTATCCCGGAGGAAATGTCTACTGCGCGACCAAAGCCGCTGTGCGATCGCTCACCGAATCTTTAAAGATTGATTTATTGGGAACACCTGTGCGAATTAGCTCAGTCGATCCGGGGATGGTCGAAACTGAGTTTAGCGAAGTGCGGTTTCGAGGCGATGCAGAAAGGGCAAAGCGCGTTTACCAGGACACAATTCCACTTACTGCCAAAGATATCGCAGACGTTGTTTTGTTTTGTGCAACCCGCCCGCCCCATGTAAATATCAGCGAAGTGCTTGTCATGCCCACTGACCAGGCAACTCCGACAATGGTGCATCGTCGATCGTGAGGATGGCTTGAAATTCAAGCGTTTTTCGCCTAAATTCTTCTAAAACCTTACACCCAAGCCTCCCTGAATCGAAGTGGCAGATTGGTTGCTGTCTCGATAGGCATCAAAGGCAATAATCGCGTTGCCAAACAGCACTAGGTTCGTATCGGGGAAGCTGTAGTCTATCCCTGGCTGAATCACAAACGAGGTCTGGTCTCCCAGCGGCGAACTGCTCTCTGCATCACCGCTCTGAAGCGCAACGCCCGCCCCAATATAAGCATCAGTATCCCAGTTGATTGGAATATCGTAAGATACGGTCGGCACAAACGCAGTGCGATCAGAAATGAGAGCCTGAGCACGAAGCGAGATCGGTGCTTCGAGCAATCGGTAACGCACTGCAATGACTGCTCCTGCCGAGCTACTTTCGCCGTTAGGTCCGCTAGAAAGTCCACCCGATGCGCCAATCCCGATATAGCTCCCGTAGGCAGCTTGGGCAGAAGCAGGCTGAGAAGTCATACAAATGCCAGCACCGATCGCCAGTCCCGCTAGGGCCGCAGTTCCAAGGCTCAGCGCAGCGCGTCCAAGATTTTGCATACTCATCAAAAATCTCCTCATTCGACCATGAATTGGCTAATTGTCCAAAATTCACATATCGCTATCCCACCAACATTAGCGCAACCCTAGATAAAAAACCACCAATTGTAGCGGAGTGAATCAGGTTAACAACGCTAAAAGCATTTCTGAACCCACGATAAAAACCTGCTGGGAGTTGAACCTTCAATCATGAGCCTTCAATCAGCAGTCATTCTGATAAGAGGGCACCGATTCGGACGTGAAAATGGATTAACTCTATCGATCCACAGTGAGTGCGATTGATTCATTCCTTGTCAAACAGGGAATAGTAAAGGCAATCTCCTTTCGATCTCATTCTCCTGTTGCACCCTTTTTCTTATGAAGCTTCTGTCGCGATCGCCCCGAAAAGGAAACTGCCTTGCATCGATTTTGCTGCTGTCTCCGCTCCTGCTGCCGCTTGTCCCAACTTCGATCGCTGCTCAAGAAAGGCAGGGGTGCTACATGATTAACGCAGGCGGACGCTTGATTGACCTGGGCGAACTTTGTCCGGTTGCCACGCCCTTTCAAACGACGGGAACGCCCCAGCTCGGAACGGGCGATATTCAGGTGACGCTTCGCTGGGCATCGTCTGACGACTTAGATTTAGCGGTGACTGACCCTAGCGGCAATACGGTCACGTATTCCAATCCTCGCGTTGCTTCAGGTGGGCAGCTTGACGTTGACGCCAATGCAGGCTGCGGCGAAATTACCCCAACTCCGATTGAAAATATTTTTTGGTTACCTGGTCAGGCAGCTCAAGGCGAATACTCGATCGCGGTTAACCTTTATCAGCGCTGTGGCTCTGGCTCAGAAGCAATTCCGTTTAACTTGACGCTGCTAGTGCAGGGCAACACGCGCACCCTGAATGGAACCGTGAATGATCAAAATCCAGTCGCAAACTTCCCCTTTGCCGTCGGAGCTGGGGCGACTCAAGCTGCAAGAGCCGCTGCCCCATCGTCACCGTAAACTCAATCAAAAAGCTCTTGTCTCGAAAATAACCTGTAAAACAATTGTGCTACTTTAGGTCAACAAATTAGAATGAGATTGAGATAACGCGGAATTGGCTTTGCTCTGCTTTAGAAGAAATCAAGGTAGAAGCAATTGAGGCAAGAAACATGATCGGTTAAACGACCAATTCAACGATCGATCAAACTACGAATCAAATCAGTGATCAAGAGAGATCAAATCAAGGGAGTGGGTATGCATCGAGCTTTTTTAATCCTGGCTTCATCGGCTCTGGCTTTCTCGATTACAGCCTGTGATTCTGGCACTCCAGAAGCCTCAACCACCGAAACAACTGTAACCCAGTCTCCTTCGCCCGTGGTTAGACCGAATCCCAGTCCCTCTCCAGCCGCCCAAAATCCGCCCGCTCCGATCGTTTTACCCGATCTGATTAGCTCTACTGACCCTAATCAGCGAGTGCAGCGTGTCGAGGGCAACCGCAACGATCCCTTCGCTCTGCTGCCAACGACCCCGACCATCCAAAGACCCACTCCTGTACCCGGTCAACCTGTCCCGGTGGGCAGAACGACTCCACCTGCCCCGCGTGTAACTCAGCCCAATCGTCCTACGGCTCAGACTCCGCGATCGCGTCAAGCTCCGCGAACCGCACAAACTCCCCAACGGCAAGGCAGCCCTAATCGCCCCGGAACGCTGGCTCCCATTCCCAACCTAACCGGACGCGCTCCCACGACTCCGATCGCCCCACCTCCACCCCAGCCCGAACTGGCAAGAGCCGTACAGGTAACAGGCGTCGTGCAAATTGGTGGTACTCCCTATGCGATCGTCACTGCCCCGAACGAGCCAACTAGCCGCTATGTGCGGGCAGGGCAACGCCTCTCAAACGGTCAAGTTCTGGTCAGACGCATCGAGATGAATACGGGCATTGAGCCAGTGGTCGTGCTGGAGCAGTTTGGTGTCGAAGTGGTGCGATCGATCGGTGAGGGCGGTGCGCCTGGTGCCGGTACAACTCCAGCGGCAGCCGTGCCAAATTCATCAGGACAGTCGGCAGGCTAGCGACCAGCCATTGATTGCCTTGCTGAACTCAATCCTGAATCCAATCCTGAATTGACTTCAGGATTTAATCCTGAATTAAATATTGTGACAGGCGATACAGTCTTCTAACCTGGCGATCGAGGAATTCCGCTAGAGTAGAAAGACTCAAGCATCTTGGTTCTGCGGTCTCTTCATCGGCTTAACCTTTGACCTTTCACAGTGATTCAGGAGTTTTGTGATGGCTGCTTCTGCACCGCCTTTTGACAGTCATTCTGATCAACAATCTAATCATCAATTTCCCTTTGAGTTTGCGCCTCATCTCACTCAAGATTCAGAATTGCTGCAGCAGCTCGATTTTTTGCCAGGGCTGAAGGAACTGTTGATGGTGCGGCAGGTTCATGCGCTAGAACACGCTACCGCCTGGGTTTTAACAGAATCCATGCCGCCCCGCCCCGCGTCTGCCCCCTTTAGCTTCTTCCCCAGCCCATCCGAAGCCGAGCAGGTCGGCGGAATGTCAACCAGCGAAGGGTTTTATCTCTACGGCAAATTTGATATTACACAATTACGTCGCGCGACCCAACGAGCACTTGAGCGGATTGTGAGCGGCGAATGGAATTTGGCAGTGCATCCTCGCTGTGGCACGAATATGTCGGTAGGAATGCTGCTCACCGCAGGGCTGGCGATCGGCACTCATTTGGTGCTGCCGCGTGAGCCGATCGGTCAACTGTTGGGACTAGGGGCAGCCACAATGACGGCAATGCAGCTTGCCCCAGAACTGGGCGGCTGGGCACAAAAGTATGTAACGACCGCAATTCCGTTTAATCTGACGATCGAAGGAATTCATTTTCTCGGTGAGCGTCAGGGCTATCCGACGCATTTTGTCCGGGTAAAGTGGATCGATCGCTAAGCCCTGATGATTGGTTGGTATTGACTAGTAAGTTGTTGGCTAGATAAGCTGCTGACTAGTAAGTTGCCGATACGGGCTGAATGTACTGAGAATTCGCACGAACATAGCAGCCGTTGCGCGTCAGCATCCAGGGATTGCCGTTGGCGACTGTGAAGGCGTTGCCTCCGCGTGTCTCTGCCAAGATCTGGTCATTCGCTCGATAAACCTGCTTAATTGCACCGTTAGGCGTCTCGCGACAGTTGAGCTGACCGTCTGAAGAAACCACACGCCAGGGAAGCCAGGTCACGGTTCCGTTAGTCTGGCTCATCCAGGTATTGGCATTTTGTGCGGTGAAGTTACCGCTGCGATCGGGACGGGGCAGGGATTCCTGAAGGCTCAGTGTGAAGGTTTGACCAATTGAGGGACAGCCCGATCCGCCTGTGACCTGCCAGGTTGCTTGTGCCCCAACGCGATTGGCGACTCCAGGCTGCTGCCGGGAAATGCGAATATTTCCAGTACAGGTAAGGTTCGTTCCGGGTCCGCTGGTGCGATCCGTAAACGTGCCGCTATAAACCGTTTGTCCGGCTCCAGCACTGGTACTGGTGATGTTCATGTCGCCCATCCACTGCCGACCTGCGCTTTCTGTGAAATAAAAGCCGCGCCGGGTCGTGTTACCGGTCTGTGTGGCTTCTTCTAAAACGATCGTGGTTTTTTTGTTACTGCTTTGATAGGTAGAGGCAGCGGCAGCAGGAATTAAATTTAGCGATGTTGTCAGACTCAGTCCGAATACAGCAATCCAGCGAGAAAGTTTCATAACTGTAGCGATCAATTTTCAGGTTTGCAAAACAAGAATCAGCCACCCGATGCAAGGAGTGAACTGAATGCTCTGAATAGAACTACAGCGATCGAGCCTGGTTTTCCAGAGCTGAAGTGATATTGGAGCTGGTTGAATGACCCGTCGATCGAGAATGCAGCTTTCAAACTTGCTTCTCACTGACCTTTAAAGCACATCGCGCTGCAAGTAAGACTGCAAGACCTCTGGAACTTTTACCGTACCGTCCGGCTGCTGATAGTTTTCCAAAATTGCCGCCATTGTGCGACCTACCGCCAGACCAGAGCCGTTTAGCGTGTGAACAAACTGCGTCCCCTTTTTGCCTGCTTCCTTAAAGCGAATATTGCCACGTCGTGCCTGAAAATCTTTGCAATTCGAGCAGCTTGAAATTTCGCGATACTTGCCAGACGAGGGCATCCACACTTCCAGGTCGTAGGTCTTTGTGGCTGAAAATCCTAAATCTCCCGTGCAGAGCTGAATGACTCGATAGGGCAGCTTCAACGCCTGCAAAATCGCCTCTGCATTTTTCAACAGCGTTTGATGTTCTTCCTCCGACGTTTCCGGCAGCACAAACTTGTACATTTCTACTTTGTCAAATTGGTGCAGCCGAATCAGTCCGCGTGTATCTCGCCCATAGCTGCCCGCTTCACGGCGAAAACAGGGCGTGTAGGCGCAAAAATGTTTGGGTAGCTCTGTCGAATCCAGAATCTCGTCACGATACAGGCTGGTAATCGGCACTTCTGCGGTAGGAATGAGCCACAGATCATCGTTCTTGCACTGGAAGCTTTCCTCGGCAAACTTAGGGAGCTGCCCCGATGCCGTCAGCGTTTCAGAATTCACCAGAAACGGCGGCAGCACTTCGGTATAGCCTGCGGCAATGTGGGTGTTGAGCATCAACTGAATCAGGGCGCGTTCCAGAGCGGCTCCTGCTCCGATCAGCGACACAAAGCGGCTCTGGGCAATGCGGGTCGATTGCTCAAAGTTGAGAATCCCCAGCTTTTCGCCAATTTCCCAATGGGGCAGAATCTCTGAATTTGTTGGCAGGTACTCATCACCCCAGCGGTACAGCTCAACGTTCTCCTCTTCGTCTTTGCCGATCGGCGTACTTGGATCGGGCAGGTTAGGAATAGTGAGAACAGTTTTCTCAAGTTCTGCCTTGATCTCGCGCTCCTGTGCTTCTAGCTCGCCGATTTGCGCCTTAAGCTGATTGCCCTCTTCTTTCAGGGCTTGGATTTCGGCATCATCCAGTTTGGCTCCAGACTTCATTTTCTGCCCGACAAGCTTGCCGATTTCATTGCTGCGTGCCTGAAGCTGCGATCGTTTCACCTCAATTTCGCGCTGCTGGCGATCAAGCGAAAGTAGGGGAGACAAATCAAACTTGCCCCGCAAACTAAGCTGTGCCTGAAACGCTTCTGGATTTTCCCGTAGCTGCTTGAGGTCGATCACAACGGCTCCTCGACAATTTCAACCGAATTACTGCCAATAAATCAGGATAGCCTGTCTTGGGCAGAACCTAAACGTTAAAGCGGAACAGCATTACATCGCCTTCTTGCACCGTGTAGTCTTTACCTTCGCTCCGTACCAAGCCTTTTTCCTTGGCAGCCCCCATCGACCCGGTCGTAACCAAATCGTTGTAAGCCACGGTTTCAGCGCGAATAAAGCCTCGCTCGAAGTCGGTGTGAATGACGCCTGCCGCTTGAGGAGCCACCATTCCGGCTTTGATTGTCCAGGCACGAGTTTCTTTAGGTCCAGTCGTGAAGTAGGTGCGAAGTCCAAGCAGATCGTAGGTGGCGCGAATCAGAGACTTTAAGCCGCCTTCCTGCACACCCAGCGATTCGAGAAATTCAGCGCGATCGGCTTCTGGCAGTTCCACCAATTCCGCTTCGACCTGAGCCGATACAACGACGACCTGAGCGTTTTCTTGCTTTGCCAGCTCCCGGACGCGATCGACCCACTCGTTACCGCTTGCCAGATCATCCTCGGAAACGTTGGCGGCATAAATCACGGGTTTGCGGGTTAGCAGTCCCAGCACTTTGATCAGCAATTCTTCTTCTTCGTTTAGTTCAACCTGACGGGCGGGTTTGCCTTCGTTCAAGACAGGAACCAGCTTTTCGAGGACGGCTAATTCTGCCTGAGCTTCTTTACTGGTGCGGGCTTGCTTGCGGACGCGATCGATCCGGCGATCGATTTGCGCCAGGTCAGACAAGGCCAGTTCCAGGTTAATAATCTCAATATCACGCACCGGGTCAACCGAGCCTGCAACGTGAATAATGTCATCGTTGTCGAAGCAGCGCACCACATGCACGATCGCATCAACTTCGCGAATGTTGGCAAGAAACTGGTTGCCCAAGCCTTCGCCTTTGCTTGCGCCCTCGACCAGTCCAGCGATATCGACAAACTCCACCCGTGCCGGAATCACTTCTACTGAATCAGAGATCTTTGACAGCACTTGTAGCCGCTCATCGGGCACAGCCACCACTCCGACATTCGGTTCGATCGTACAAAAGGGAAAGTTTGCTGCTTCCGCCTTTGCATTTGCCACCAGCGCGTTAAACAGCGTGGATTTGCCTACGTTGGGCAGTCCGACAATTCCGGCTCTCAGCATGGTCTAATCCCAGGTCTATCCCTTTCAGGTTCATCTAATGTTCATTGTCCAGTGTGCCAGGTTTTGGGCGGAATCGACTATTTCACCTAGCCCCATCCCGAATGGGTTGCCTGCGTCATCAGCAGTTCCCGGATGCCAGAGCTGCCAATCTCGATCGCCAGAGCCGCCAGTAGAAAACCGAGAAGCTGAGTTGCAATGACTGCGCCTTCGGCTCCAATGAACTTATCAATCCAGGTTGCCTGACGAAAGATAAACCACGTCACTGCCATCGCCGCCCCAATTCCAGCCGCCACGCTGAGGTGTCCTACCGCAGAAGGCGCATTCGACATAAGAAGCATGACGGTGGTAAGGGTTCCGGGTCCGGCAAGCAGGGGCAGAGCCAGGGGAGTAATGGCAACGTCGCGTCCCTGTTCGACGATCGGTTGATCGAGTTCACCTCTGAGCATATCGAGGGCGATCATCAGCAGCAGCAAACCACCCGCCACCTGAAGCGACGCCATGCTGATATGCAGATAATTGAGAATGTATTTTCCGGCAAAGGCAAAGGTCAGGATGATCAACGTGGCGATCAAACTGGCGCGATCGACCACCCGGTTTCGTTCCGGCAGCTCCATCCCTTTGGTTAATATCAAAAAAATGGGTGCATTTCCCAGCGCATCCGCCAGCACAAACACGGCGATAAACGTTCGGACAAAAATCGAGATTTCGATGGAGAGTTCCATCAGCCGCTCACTGCTCCTAAAATTTCTCTTTTAGCGTAGCTTGATGGATCGATCGCTTCATCCTGCCCTTGGTTGAGTCGGGGAGGGCTTTGAAACTTCAGTCCTTGGAAATCTAACTAAAAATTCAACCTGTCTGCTGACAGTTCCCATTTGACAGTCCCTATTAGGATCCCAATCATGATGATTTACACAAACCGCAGCAGCAGCGATAGACTGATGAAGATGTCAAGGTAACGAACTGTTAAGCCTATGCGTTCTCGATCGCTGGTAGACCGTTTGCTGGCAGTTAGCCTTTTTTCAGCCTCATCCCTGGGAACTTTGGCTTTGTTTGGCTCCGTGCCGATGCTGCCTCACCTCACAGCACGACTGGCGGCAATGTTGCCTGACCTCTCTGAGTTCGCCCGTGATGATTTGCCTGCTCAGCCGCTGAGTCAGCAACCAGGAGCGTGGGTCGCCCAGTTGCCGAATGAAGTGCAGCCTCGATCGGTCGATTTGCTGCGAGACCGCGTGCCTCGTTAAAGTATGGTTTCTTAAAGTGTGGCTTTCTAAGGTTAGGGATGAACGCAATCCCCCACCCCACCATAGAGGCTGCTGGCGGAATGGGATAAGATAGCTTGGCAAACGTGAATCGCCGCAAGGGTGGGAAAGTTCGGTGTGAGTCCGACGCTGTGCCGCAACTGTAAATCTCAGCCGTGAATCTTAACGATGAATCTCGATCGTGCGTTTCAACGCTGAGTCTAAGCCAGGATGCCGCCTTGCTGGTTTTTCACTCTATTTCCTGCGCTGCACGGGAAAAGGGTTCTTGAGATATGATGCTTTCCTCTGATATTTCTGGTTCTTTTGCGGAAATTACCCCGCAGGATTCGCTTAATCTTGCCGATCGCGAGTCTGTCAGCGCTGTTCAGCTTGCGCCGCTGCCGTTGCACCGTCCGGTGCTGCTGGTAGGACATGGAAGCCGCGATGCTGATGGGCGGCAGGGCTTGCTGGACTTTGCCGAAGCATATCAGGCTCTCGATTCGTCGCGTCCGGTGGTTCCCTGTTTTCTGGAGTTAACGGAACCGACGATTCAGCAGGGAGTCGATCGCTGTGTCGAGCAGGGCTATACCGAGCTTTCAGTGCTGCCGATTTTGCTATTCGCCGCGCGGCATAACAAATTTGACGTAACCAATGAACTCGATCGCGCCCGTCAGCGGCATCCGCAGGTCAAGTTTCACTACGGCAGGCACTTTGGTATCACGCCAGGTATTCTCGATCTATGGCAAACCCGATTGGTAGAGCTGGATCAGCCCCAGTGGAACCCTCAAGGAATCGATCGCAGCGAGACAGTGCTGCTGTTTGTAGGACGAGGCTCAAGCGACCCCGATGCCAACGGTGACGTTTATAAAATGGCGCGGATGATGTGGGAAGGTAGCGGCTATCACACGGTCGAAACTTGCTTTATTGGCATTACCCATCCCCGTCTCGAAGAAGGCTTCCGCCGTGCCCGTTTGTACGAACCGAAGCGGATCGTAGTGCTGCCCTATTTCCTGTTTACGGGTGCGCTCGTTAAAAAGATTTTCAACATTGTGGACGAGCAGCAGCAGCTTCACCCTGACATTGAGCTGACCTGTCTCCCCGAAATGGGACTGCACCCCCAGCTTTTCCATGTGCTGCGCGATCGAGAAATCGAAACCCAGCTTGGTCAGGTAAACATGAACTGTGAAATGTGCAAATTTCGGCTGGCGGCGGTCGGTCAGGGAGACGCGCACGGACATTCGCACGATCATGGACATTCTCATGATCACGGACATTCGCACGGTCATGCTCATGAGGCGATCGACCCCTATGCGGAGCCGGAACAATACCATCAGCGGATCTGGAATGTGCCCTAGCTGAGAGCGATACACTAAAAACAGCAGAGTGAGGAATGGGCAATGTCAGAGGCAAAACCAGAGACTAAAGAATTTACGGTGGGCGATCGAGTGCAGGTCGTGGTGATGCCGCCTTATCTCAAAACGGCTGACCCGATGCCAATGCTGCGTCCTCCCAGTTTGATCCAGCTTGGTGAAGAAGGCGTTGTGATGGATCGCCGTCCCGGCAATTACTGGGGCGTGAAATTTGCCAGGGGAATTTTTTTGATGGAAAGCCAATACATCGATCGCTTGTTGTCTAAATAAGCGAATCTGACTCTAACCGTCCCTTAACATTTCACTCTTCATTCTTCGCGCTCAATTGGGTATAACCTTGCTCCGTCTGCATCTTGTGGACGGGGTTTTGTTTTATTGCGGTTGCCTTTATCGCTGTTCCTGATTGCAGGAGCAAAATTTAGCTCTCATTTTCTTGATTATTCATTAAATTTTGTTATATTTCTTAATATAATAGTGAGTGTAGGCTCACGATAATCCCCAACGAATGATTTCCAGGGGAAAACTGCTTCACATCGCTAGCCTCGCTCCCAGGTTCCCTGGCACTGCATGGTTCGCTTCGCTCTTTTTGCACTCATCCTTCCTCATTTAGATAAGCTATGAATCTCGCACAACGTCTTACTGCGACGACGATCGCGGTTCTTCAGCCCAATTTCACGCCGAACTACCTGTCTCAAACTGCCTGGACAATTTTGCGGGTCGTGGCAGGTGTCGTGATGGTTCACAACGGAATCGACAAACTCTCTAATATCGAAAGTTTCGCTCAGGCATACGTTCAAGTCATTGGGCTACCCTTCCCGATCTTTTTCAGCTATGTGGCAGCCCTCACAGAACTGGTTGGCGCACCGCTGCTAGCACTGGGATTTCTCACCCGTCCAGCGGCACTGGGTCTGTTTTCCACCATGCTGGTCGCGATGTATCACCATGTTCTGGTTGCAGGCTTCAGTATTCCTTACCTGGAACTGTCGATGCTGTATGCTGCCTGCTTCCTGTTCTTTGTAGTGAATGGGGCAGGTTTATTCTCGGTGGACACGCTGTTGGCGGGTTGGTTGAGCGCAGCTTCAGCGTCTCCGGTTCCGGCACTGGGGGTCACCACCTCGGCTGCATCTGTTTCTCAATCTGCTTCTCAGGAAGCAGCCATTAAGTAAATAGAAGTCGCTTTGGCGCAGCAGTAAACCGATCGTCCTAAAACCTTGCTCAAGCTGTGAGTCTGGAGGATGGCACTGTGAAGTGCTGCACTACTGCTCGATTCACACTGATTTCGATCTGTTGAGCAAGACGCAGTTGGGCGATCGGTTCTTTTAAGGTGTTAATGCCCAAGACCAGGGCTTCTGCAACTTCAAAGGTTGGGCAAATAATTTTTAGAACACCCCAGCGTCTTGACAGTTTGCAGCTTTGCAGACAGCGAATCTCTTCAAGCTGATAGGGATTTTCGCGGTAGAAGCTGAAGATGAGTTGGGTCAATTGAGCGTATAGGTTCATCGTCCTCAAATCCTTATATCAGACGCACGGCAAGCTAGGAAAAAATCCGTGGCAAAGGAGAAATCTAGTGATGAGAACCTGCACAACTTGAGCTTCTCGATCGATCTCCTCGCTATATTTCCTATTGAAGTGCAGCTCTTGTTTTCCGTGGGATGGTCGCAAGAAGATTTAACGTCTAGATTGTGGAAAAGGATAATTTGAGAAACGGCTGAAATTCACGTCCAGACGGAGTTTGACGAATTAAGCTTCTAATTTTTAACTTCACTTTTTGCAATGTTCGATCGTTTCTTCGAAACATAAATTGATAAAGATAAGTTTCGATCGTATTCATAATTGTTTTAATATTTTGCTATTGAAGAGTATAAATTAGAGGAGATTTGAGGAGTTGCGAAGACGGCTGCCAGCAATCCCGTGACATACAGCAATCCCGTGACATAAAAGAAGGATGCATAGCTAGCGAATACATCGTGAATCTGACCCACGGTGAGCGTTTCCAGCAGTGCGCTAGCGCCGAATGAAGACGATGCCGTAGTTTTTCGTGTAGCCCGTAGAGCGGAACAAAATCAGCGTTGAGGTAGGAGCGATCGCCTGCTAGCTGCCCAAGGAAAAGGTGATCAGACAAAAGGCAGTCAGGTACGTTGCAATGCTGCCTTCACCCGCAGCAGGAAGACCGAATAATTTAACGTTGCTCGTCGATGGATTCACGCGACGAGGATAACCCTCCACTGAGACAGCGCTCGTGCCGCTACAAGGCAGGCGATTGCTTTGCTGCTGCTTTGAAAGCGATCGGCTTCAGGTCACTGCGCTCTGTTTAAGGGGGATGATTTCTGTATCTCATGATTCTACGTTTATTGCTAAAAAACAATAGAAAAATTTATCAGCATAGATATATCGATGATTTAACAGGCTGATTCTCAGTGTTTGGGGCTATCCTCACGCTTTCTCAGCAATTTCCCAGCAATTTCCTAGCAACAATGTTATTTCGAGTCGATCGTGACCTCACCCGGAATAAATCGGATTCACTTACAGAGCTGGAATAGATGCGAGGAACAAGAGCAAGAATAGCCAATTGAGGATTGAAATGATTCCAAAAAGAATAGTGTCAGCAAAAAGAAAGAATGGAAACAAGAATAGAGAAACCAGGAAACAGCTAAAAAATTGATAAAGCTAAATCCCCACTGAGTGAACGGTACTGTAAATTCATCGATCGATTATCGCAAGGGGAGTGTAGCCAAAGGTTCCCACGATCTGCCACCGTTCCTTTTCCGCTCAAACCGTGGGTCATGGCAGAGCCGAAGTCAACCCGATAGATTTTTCTGATCGAGTGCGACGATCGATTGCCTAACAAAATATTGCTGGGTTTGATGTTGCAGTGAAGGATAGAAACGATGCGATCGAGCTGCATCATCAAAAGCAAAAGCTATTTCTGGGGCAGTTTGCAGGTCAGTTACCAGTTTGCAGGTCAGTTACAATGAGGGCGAGAGGGTGAAGTGGGAGAGGACGAAAGACAGCCATGTGCAGGGCATCGGCGATCGGGCAGGAAAAGATTTATCAGGCGTTGTCTCAAAAAGGCTTCAGCCCGAACTCGACTGAAATCTTGAGCGTTGTCCTTAAGATCGCCTCTTACCGCACCTGGAAGCGATTTTATAACGTAGAAAAACCGATTCGATGTGCCACCTTTCGACAGTTTTGCGAGTTTCTGGGTTTGGACTGGCAGGAAGTCGTAGACCCGACCACGCTGAGAAAGCAGCCGATCGTGCAAGATTTTGATTCTGCGCCGCTCGCCGCTCCTTGTTTTGGTCGGCAGGAAGAACTGCAAAAGCTGAAACAGTGGCTTCTGCAAGACGAGTATTATTTGGTGATTTTGTACGGTTTGGGCGGAGTGGGTAAATCCACCCTGGCGCGAAAGCTAGCAGCAGACCTGCAATCTCAGTTTACTCAGGTGGTTTGGCAAACGTTTTCCTATAGCGATTCAACCGAGCGAATTTTGCAAGAGCTGCTCGATCGCCTGTCTCCGGGAAGCCTGAGTTTTGCTGATTTTCAGGTGGGTTTGTCGGTTCGATCGCTGACCGAAAAGCTGATCGCAGCCCTGCGCCAGCAAAAGGCACTGGTGATTCTCGACGAAATCGGATCGAGCGAAACAAACCCCCAGAAGCGACGCGAGGCACATCAGCGATTTTCGAGAGTGTGGCAGGATCTCAGCACGAATCAGCGCAGCCGCATTGTTGTCACCACCTGTGAGAAACCGCCGGATTTTACCGTTCTGGCTGGGGCAGCAGGGGGCAAAGGGCGATCGTATGCGCTGGGCGGTTTAGATGAAGAAGCGTGCTATAAACTGCTCGAAACCCATCAACTTGCATTCGATGAACAAAGTGCCGGACAGTTAATTGAGCTGTATGACGGCAATCCAATGGCGTTAACGCTAGCGGCGGCAACCATTCAGCAAAGCTTTCACGGCGACATCACCCAGTTTTTGCGCTACTCGTATCTGCCGGATGCGGTCGAGGCAATTTTGGAGCAGCACTGGAACGGCTTAAACCCTCAAGAGCGTGCAATTTTGTGCTGTCTGGCAAACAGTGAACCGCTGCATCTAGATGAACTGCGCGAGAGCTTAACGCAGCAGGTGGGAAACAATCGCGGCTTACTGCCGGCAAAGTCGGCACTCGAACGACGATCGCTGCTGGTGAGCGTTGCGGAAGACACTCAAGTGCTATATACGCTTCAGCCAATGGTGCGTCGATTTTGTCAGCGACGGTGCGGTTAAGAACGGGCGGTTCAGAGAATAAATTGCAGGCAATGATTGTGGTTGCGTGCGCTTCCTGATTTTGGGCTTGTATGCGAATTCGAGGGAATTTCAGCTCTTTTTCCGCTTTCTCCTCCACCCATGAGCTACTGCATCAACCCCTTATGTCCCGGTGATCGTAAGAATCCTAACTCGGCGCAGTTTTGTCAATATTGCAGGACGGCTTTGACGATCGAGGGGAGGCGTAGGCATTACTATCAGCTCATTAAGGCCCTCAGCTTTGGGCATCCTTACACCGAAATTTTTTAGGCGATCGAGCAGTCAAGTCAGCCGTTATATTCAATGAGCGTTCCTTCTGCTGTTGTCCCGACTATTTCCCCTACTCCTCCTCCGGCTGTTTCCGCCAGTTCTCCTGCTGCTTCTAATGCTTCTCCTAAAATTTCTTCTCTTTTATTCTCTAAAGTTTTTGCGGCTCTTTCTTCAGGTCAATCCTTCAGGTTGAAGCCCTGGATGTTTTTGCTGCTGGGCGCGATCGCCTTAACAGGAGGAATTGGGCGCGTGGCTTATTGTCGATCGAATCCGGTTGCCTGTGGGTTTCCTGTTGGCAATTCTCCTGCTGACAATTCTCCTCCTCTAGTGCTTCCAGCCGATCGTCTGATGAGTACCGGAGAACGGTCGATCGAGAATGGTGATTCAGCCCTTCAGCTTGAAGCTCCTTATCGTGCCCTGATGCAGGCGGGGATGACTGAGTTTGCAAAAGGTAACTTTGGGCAAGCTGCTAAGCAGTTTAGGTTGATTCGTGAAACTGCTACCAAGGATCGTGCGACTGCCGCCAACGATCGGGAAAAAAACGACGCAAACCAGGCACTCCGAAATCCCCTACCGCTAATTTATGAGAGAAACGCGATCGTTCGTGAACGCAACAAAGCTACTGGACAACCAATCTATTCATTCGGTGTTGCTGTGCCCTTAAACACTGACCTGGGGTGGATATGCTACGGGGAGTTGCGCCAATGCAGCAAAACGCGATCGAGAGGAATATACGTCTCGAATTCTGGTGACGCTGTTACGGCAAAAGGGAGGGCAGAGCGATGCGGAGCAGTTCCCCGATAGGGTTAATCGACTTCAGGTGGTTCCCTTAAACAATCGGTGTGAGCCGCTTTAAGCTCAAGACGTGGGAGCATCCTCATGAGAAGGAGCCGTTCCTTTCGGTGCGCCGGGCCATTTCCAGTTGAGGATTTCGTCCTGGTCTACGCCGTGTTCATAGGCATAATTGCGGCAGGCGATCTGCATATTCTTAAACCGTTCTTTGGCGTGTGCTCCGGCAACTCTCAGCCTCGGGACGCGATCGATCACATCCATTGCCAGACTGAAGCGATCGATATTATTACTGATTGCCAGTTCTAGTGGCGTGTTGATATTGCCTTTTTCCTTGTAGCCGCGAACGTGCAGATTCGCATGATTCTGGCGGCGATAGGCAAGGCGATGCACCAGCCAGGGATAGCCGTGGAAATTGAAAATGATCGGTTTGTCGATCGTAAAGATGCTGTTAAAGTCTTTATCGCTCATGCCGTGAGGATGTTCGCTGTCGGGCTGGAGCTTGAACAAATCAACCACATTGACAAAGCGAATTTTCAGATCAGGAAATTCTTCCCGCAGCAGAACGGTGGCTGCCAGCGCTTCCAGGGTGGGAATGTCACCTGCCGATGCCATGACGACATCCGGTTCACAGCCGCGATCGGTGCTTGCCCATTCCCAAATGCCGATCCCCTTCGTGCAATGAATTATGGCATCCTCCATGGTCATATACTGCAAGTGCAACTGCTTGTCAGCGACAATCACATTCACATAGTTTTTGCTGCGTAAACAGTGGTCGGATACCGAGAGCAGCGTGTTCACATCCGGCGGTAGATAAATGCGCGTCACGCCCGGACTCTTATTTGCCACCACGTCGATAAAGCCGGGATCTTGATGGGTAAAGCCGTTGTGATCCTGTCGCCAGACTGTTGAGGTAATGAGCAAATTCAGCGACGAAATATCTTCGCGCCAGGAAATGTGATTGCAGATTTCTAGCCATTTGCAGTGCTGGTTGACCATCGAATCGATCACATGAACAAAGCTTTCATAAGTCGAGAAAAAGCCGTGCCGTCCCGTGAGCAAATAGCCCTCAAACCAGCCCTCGAGCGTATGTTCGCTCAGCATTTCCATCACGCGCCCGTCGGTCGAGAGTTCGCTGCCGTCAGCGTCTTCGGGCAGGTATTCGCTGATCCAAAATTTCTTGCTGGTTTCGTAGATGGCGGTGAGTTTGTTCGAGGTGTTTTCATCGGGGCCAAAGACGCGGAAGTTGGTCGGATTCAGCTTCATCACGTCTCGCAAAAACACGCCCAACGGACGGGTATTTTCTGCCTGCTCATAGCCGGGATGACTCACTTCGATCGCATAGTCGCGAAAATCCGGCATTCTCAAGTCTTTGCGAAGTTTGCCGCCGTTGGCATGGGGATTCGAGCCGATACGTCGATCGCCATGCGGCACGAGATCCTTCAGTTCAGGGATCAGCCTGCCGTTTTCGTCGAATCGCTCTTCCGGCTTGTAGCTCCGCATCCACTGTTCCAAAATTTGCAGATGGGCGGGGTTCTTTTTCACGTCGGTCATGGGAACCTGATGCGCCCGCCAGAAGCCTTCGACCTTGTGCCCGTCTACTTCGCTGGGGCAAGTCCAGCCTTTGGGACTGCGAAACACAATCATCGGATAGCGCGGACGTTCTGCAACTCCTTTGCTGCGGGCTTCTTCCTGGATTGCTTTGATTTCAGCAATGCAGTGGTCGATCGTTGCTGCCATTGCCTGGTGCATCGATTCTGGATCGGAGCCTTCCACAAAGTAGGGCGTATAGCCATAGCCCCGGAAAAGCTGGTCGAGTTCTTCGTGGCTGATACGAGCCGGAATTGTGGGGTTATTGATCTTGTAGCCGTTGAGGTGCAAAATCGGCAGCACTGCCCCATCCCGGATCGGATTGATGAACTTGTTAGAATGCCATGCGGTCGCCAGCGGTCCCGTTTCAGACTCGCCATCCCCTACCAGGGCAACCACAATTAGATCGGGGTTATCATAGGCAGCTCCGTAGGCATGAGAGAGGCTGTAGCCCAGTTCGCCGCCTTCGTGAATCGAGCCGGGTGTTTCGGGGGTGCAGTGGCTACCGATGCCGCCCGGAAAAGAAAACTGCTTAAAGAATTTTTTGATGCCTTCGTCGTCTTCGCTTTTGTCGGGATAAACCTCTGAGTAACTGCCTTCCAGGAAACAGGGGGCAAGAAATCCAGGTGCCCCGTGTCCTGGACCCACCACGTACATCATGTCCAGATTTTGCTTTTTGATCACCCGGCTTAGATGGGTATAGATAAAGCTAATTCCAGGACTGGAACCCCAATGACCCAGCAGACGATTTTTGATATGTTCGGGCTTGAGCGGTTCGCGCAGCAGGGGATTCTCCTGCAAATAAATCATGCTCACCGCGACATAGTTGCAGGCTGACCAGAAGGCATTGATTTTTCGCAGCTCTTCGGCACTCAGCGGTGTGCCCTGAACAGTCGATCGCGCCTGGCCGAAGGCACTAATTGAAGCAAGATCTGAAGCAGGCTTAGGTGGAGTTGCAACCATAAATTTCTGTGTTTGTGATTGAAGGCAATAGTGATCAATAATTTGAGCCGTTAAATTCGGCCGTTAAATTCGAGCCGTTAAATCCGAACCATTAAATCTGAACCATAGAACAATAATTGGAGTGATAACTTGAGCGATCGAACTCGTTCTGGGTAGAAGAAAGGATTGGTGTTTGAGGTTCTGTTTGAGGTTCTGACAAATCTCCCCTAGTCCTCCTTTAAAAGAAACCAAACCTCTAAAGCGGGTCTATTGAAAGAAGAAAGTTTAGTGGCTCAAAATCCCTTTTCTGAAGGAGGATTTAGGGGACTCTCGATTTCGATGTCACTCAATCAAAGCCATGATAGGCAAGGAAAAATCACGCTAAATCATCATGCTCAATGTATTAATCAATGTATTAATCGAGGAATCGGTTAAAGAACAAACAGGCAAATACATATAGGTAACTATAAAGAGTAGACAACTACAAAGAGTAGGTAACTACAAAGCCAAAGCGCAATTTTCGATCAGCAAATTTCAAGTCGGTTCCGTACAGTCGATCGCTTCAATTGTGCCAGGATTATAAAATGAGAATCAGGCTTCCATCGTAATCAAGCAAACACGATCAACTTCAGAACGCAGATAGAATTGGCTCAAAGATGCAATCCGTCAGCGATCGTCACTCTAATAAAGAAAACCTTTAGATTTAAGCATTGAACTTACGTTTAACCCGGCATAAGCCGCTACAGCCTGAAATGGCTAAGCGTAGGCTAGCAGCATCGTCGATAAAGAAGTTCAATCTGGCGGAAGATGCTGTATTCGCGATCGAAGTGCAGAATAGAGAGTCGCTGTTTTAGGGGTCTGGAATGGATTCATCGTATCCACCGCAAGCTGTCTTCCAGAATTCGCTCGACTTAGAACAGGCAGACAGAGAACAGGGAGGAAGTGATGAAACACCGTTTCTGCGGGAACAGCCTGATACTGCGTCCTCCTATCACTTTCGTTGGTTTGACCGGTTTTGCCTGTGGTATCCCCCCGGTTGGCTTGTGCTATTCAACCGTCATTGGCAGCACTACCACGCCGATCCCGAAGGGTGGAACGGACTGGAATATCTGCTGTTTTTGCTTCCGGGCGGGTTTTATCTAGCATTGTTAATGCGATGGTTGCGGCTTGGCTGTCGTGCTCCGCGTGAAGTCGATCGCGAAATTGACCCCGCTTATCAGGAGGCATTTCGACGAGAAATCCTTATGCCCATTTTGAAGCACCACTTTCGGGCGGAACTACAACAGGTCGAAAACCTGCCCACCGAAGGAAATTTAATGGTGCTAATTAATCATGCAGGAATGTGTTTTCCGTGGGACATTATTGGGCTGGGTGTGCTGCTGAGCGGGGCAAGAGGCTGGATTGCGGAACCCGTGGGACATCCAATCTTTTTTGATCACCCGTGGCTGCGCTGGTGGCTTCCCGCCGGCTGGACGCAGCTTTTAGGGGGAATTCGAGCCGAAGAAGCAGCCGTCGAAACCGCAGTTGCCCAGCTTTGCAATTGTTCAGATCACCCCCTGCAAAGGGTCATTCTCTACGCTCCCGAAGGCTGGCGAGGATTAGTAAAGGGCTGGCGATATCGCTATCAGCTTCAGAAGTTCGACCCCAGCTTTATTCGCATGAGCGATCGCTATCAGGTGCCTTTATTGCCTGTGGTTTGTATGGGGAATGAGTATCTGCATCCCTGGACGGTGAATTTGAAGCAGGCAGCTCGCTGGCTCGGAATGCCCATTTTTCCCTTGTCGCCCCTTTTGCTGGTCTTCCTACTGTTTCCCTCAATGGGTGTATGGGCAAACCGTACTCGCCTGAAATACGTCATCCAACCCCTCCAGCAGCCCTGGCAAAATCCCCTGCCCCTCGATCAATCCCTTCAGCAGCGATCGATCGCCTACGAAAAAGCCCAGCAGCTCCGACTAGACCTACAAAAGCAAATCGATCGACTACGAAGCGAGAAACGATCGAACAAATCGCCTATGAACAAATAGCTTAAAAAAGTACTCTTTCACCCTCTTAATTTCATCACCCCCTTATTTTCCACCCATCCACTCTTATGACCCAAACCGCCTCTTCTGCTCCTTCAATCCAGCAGGATATCCCCCTGATTCCGCGTGAAGTGCTATTCGGCAACCCAGAACGAACACGCCCTCAGCTCTCACCCGATGGCAAATATCTCGCCTATATTGCGCCGGATGAAAAGAACGTACTGCAAGTGTGGCTGCGAACCGTAGGACAGGACGATGAGCGACAGCTTACTGCAGATCAAAAGCGCGGTATTCGGATGTATTTCTGGACGTATAACGGAACGCATTTGATTTATATGCAGGATGCCGATGGAGATGAAAACTTTCACTGCTATTCAGTCGATATTCATACAAACCTGGTACGCGATTTAACACCATTTCAGGGGGTCAAAGCACAGCCGATCGAGCTTGATCCAAACTTTCCCGATGATTTGTTAGTGGGACTCAATCTGACCGATCCCCAAAAGTTTGATGTTTATCGAGTGAATCTCAAAACGGGTGCGGTCGAGTTCGACACTGAAAATCCCGGCAATATTGTGAGCTGGACGGCAAACGCTCAGTTTCAAATTTTGGCGGCACTGGCAGCAACACCCGATGGCGGCACAGAGTTGATTTATCGTGAAGGGGTCGATCGCGAGTGGGAAACGCTGCGCCACTGGACAGCCGAGGACGAAGGATATGCCGCAGAATTTTCGCTGGACGGCAAAACGCTTTACGTCGTTGGTAGCCATAATGCAAACGCTCAGCGTCTCATTGCGCTGGATCTGGCAACAAAGCAAGAAACGGTGATAGCCGAAGACCCGCAGTATGATGTCGGCGGCATTGTTACCCATCCCACAAGCCGCAAACTTCAGGCAGTTGCGTTCTACAAAGACAAGCTGGAGTGGCAAATTTTAGACGATGCAATTCAAGCAGATTTCGAGACGCTATCGCAAATTCGATTACCCCATGGGGAAACTGCGGAGCAATCGAGTGAATATGGCATCAGCAGCCGCACGCTGGCAGACGATCGCTGGCTCGTTTCCTACACGACCGATGATGGTCCAGTGTATTACTACGTGTACGATCGCGAGACAAAGCAAGCAACGCTTTTATTCAGCAATAAACCAATTCTGGAGACGCTGCCGTTAACTTCGATGCAGCCCGTTTCCTACACTGCAAGAGATGGTCTCACCATTCACGGCTATCTCACCTTACCCAAAAATGCACCGCAAAATCTTCCGGCAGTACTGCTGGTTCACGGTGGACCCTGGGCGCGGGATACCTGGGGTTATGATCCAGAGGCACAGTGGCTTGCCAATCGCGGCTATGCCGTCCTGCAAGTCAACTTCCGAGGATCGACGGGCTACGGCAAGGCGTTTCTCAATGCGGGCAACCGGGAATGGGCAGGCAAAATGCA
The DNA here is from genome assembly GCF_039962215.1 of Leptolyngbya sp. ST-U4. NCBI lineage: Bacteria > Bacillati > Cyanobacteriota > Cyanophyceae > Leptolyngbyales > Leptolyngbyaceae > Leptolyngbya > Leptolyngbya sp. ST-U4. Next base: position 20,844 of record NZ_JAMPKZ010000001.1, on the reverse strand, counting down.
CGACGACCTGCTAGATGGGGTAAAGTGGCTAAGCGATCAAGGCATTGCTGATCCGCAAAAGATCGCGATTATGGGTGGCTCGTATGGCGGCTATGCAACGCTGGTCGGTTTGACCTTTACGCCAGAGGTTTTTGCGGCAGGTGTGGACATTGTGGGTCCGAGCAGCCTGATTACCTTAATGCAGAGCATTCCCCCCTACTGGGAACCTTTGAAGGCACAGTTTTATCACCGGGTCGGCAATCTAGACCAGGAACCGGATTTCCTCAAATCCCGATCGCCCCTCTTCTTTATCGATCGCATTCAAAAACCACTGCTGATCGGTCAAGGAGCCAACGACCCGCGCGTTAAGCAAGCAGAAAGCGATCAGATTGCCGAGGCAATGCGATCGGCTGGAAAGCCCGTCGAGTATGTGCTCTACCCTGATGAAGGACACGGCTTTGCTCGCCCCGAAAACCGCCTGCATTTTTTCGCAGTTGCAGAAGAGTTTCTGGCAAAATATTTGGGCGGACGCTGTGAGCCGATCGGTGAGATTCCTGGAACAACAGGCGTCATGAAATAAACTGCATTCTGCGGCAGTGAAGCGGCTGTGAATCAATCGGGCCATTAGTTTGAATCTTCGGGTTTGAACCTTCGGGTTTGAATCTTGGGTGTTCGCAAAGAACAAGTGACCCAGAGCGAATTATCCGTGATTGATCACAGCCAGTCATTCCATCCATTTCATTTTGTCTCCGGATCGATATCGATCGCCAAAGCAATGGGGCTATCTGTCCTGGGTCTTTTGCCTTACCTGGAAGCAGTATGGGGTAAGCAAGTTTTTGCCAGCGTTGTCCCGCTTGTGCAGCAAAAGATTGATCGGCTTGCGCGCAATCGACTTTAATGCAGTGAGTAAGGGTCTTATTCGCCCATGCTCTGAACATGCTCTAGATATGAGCAGAATATAAATTGATATAGATATTAATCGATCGCGATGCGGATGAAAGGACTTGAACCTTCACTTCTTGCGAAACTAGAACCTAAATCTAGCGCGTCTACCAATTCCGCCACATCCGCAAATTTTTTGCTTAATCATCATAGCACATAGTGTTTTTTAGAAGAAGTGAAGAACGCGAAATCGCATGAAACGGTAAACTTTTGAAAATCACCATCCCGATCGCCTTATGCCTCACCCTTCTCATCCCGCGACTCGTGGCTCGATCGCCGCAGGACATCCGCTCACCGTTGAAGCTGGAATGGAGATGTTTCGCTTGGGCGGCAATGCGTTTGATGCAGTGGTGGCAGCGGTGTGTGCCTCGTTTATCGCAGAGCCAATGCTGACTTCTCCGGCAGGCGGTGGTTTTTTGCTGGCGCACGCTCAGAGTGGTCAGGATATTTTGTTTGATTTTTTTACCCAAACGCCTGGCCAGAAGCGCAATCCTGCCGAGGTTGATTTTTATCCGGTGCTGGTCGATTTTGGCGGCGTGTTGCAGGAGTTTCACATTGGGCTGGGGTCGATCGCCACACCGGGAATGATGGCAGGACTATTTCGGGTGCAGCAGCAGTTGGGGCGATTGCCCTGGTCGGTGGTACTGGAGCCAGCAATTCATCTGGCGCGACAGGGGGTTGAAGTTACGACCTTTCAGGCGTATAACCTGAAGATTCTCAGTCCGATCATTTTTGCCTCAGCCGCCGCGCGTCATCTTTATATGCCTGGGGGAACGCTAGTGCGAGCGGGCGATCGATTGGTCTTGTCCGATCTGGCAAACACACTGGAAGAACTAGCGATCGGAGGCGCGGACTCGTTTTATCGGGGAGACATTGCCCATCAAATCGTGAAAGACTGTCAGGCGCAGGGCGGATATCTGACCCAGACCGACCTCGAACAGTATCGCGTGATCGAGCGAAAACCGCTGAAAACGAATTATCGAGGTCATACGGTTATCACAAATCCGCCACCCAGTGCAGGAGGCACGCTGATCGCCTTTGCCTTCAGGTTGCTAGAGCAGGCGGATCTATCCCGATTCAAGTTTGGGTCGATCGCCCATCTCCAAATTCTGGCAGACACGATGCGGCTGACTAATATGGCGCGTTTGGCAGGCTATGACCAGCAGCTTGATCAGCCTGATTTTGCCGATCGCTTTCTGGCAGCTGAGCATCTGGCGCAGTATGAGCAGCTGCGAACCTGTCTTGCGGGACTGAATCTGGGCGATGCCGTTCAGTTGGAAAACAGTCCGTGGGAAAACAAGTGGGGCAGCACAACTCATGTGAGCGCGATCGATCAGGACGGCAACGCAGCCAGCATGACCTCCTCAAACGGCGAAGGCTCTTCCTATGTCATTCCGGGGACGGGCATCATGATGAACAATATGCTGGGCGAATCCGACCTGCACCCGATCGGGTTTCATCAGTGGCGCGAAAATGTGCGAATTGCTTCGATGATGGCTCCAACAATGATTTTGCAGAACGGACAGCCTGAGATCGTGCTGGGGTCGGGCGGCTCTAACCGAATCCGAACCGCAATCCTACAGGTGATCTCCAATCTGCTCGATTTTAAGATGCCCGTGGCTGAAGCGGTGGCTGCGCCAAGAGTTCACTGGGAAAATGGCATTTTTAACCTGGAGCCAGGACTGCTCCCCGACGAAATTCATTTCTCGGTTCAGGGAGCGGAACCGTTTCGGGCGGGTTCTTTGCCAAACCGTTCTCCCTTTAATCAATTTCCCTTTGATCAGACGGTTGAGTGCTGGCAGTCACAGAATATGTTTTTTGGCGGGGTTCATGCAGTCACCTCTAGCCAGGGCAGTATGACAGGCGCAGGCGATGCCCGACGAGGTGGAGCGGTGGGAGTTGTCGAGAGCCGTCTTGAACCGTCCTGAACCACAATAAAAGAAAGGCATTTTGTGCCCCTGTTTTGTGCCCCTGTTTTGTGCCCTTATGTTTCGCTCTCCGATCGCATCTCGTTTAGCCCCGTCCTCCGCCAGAGAAAACGCTTCCCGCTTCTGGCAGAAAGGAATACTGGCGATCGTCGGCATCCTGTTTTTTGTCGATCTGCTGATTTTTCTGTTTGCAGAACGCCTCTGGTTCCAAGAAGTTGACTATTTGTCCGTTTTCACAACTCGCCTGCAAGCACAGCTCATGCTAGCAGTTGTCACGGTAGGGATCAGTCTGGCAGTGTGGGGCACTCAGTGGCGACAGGCACAGCATTATGCCAAAGCACTGCCTGATCCCGGTGTTTCTCATCGCAAGGGGATGGTGCGGCTATTTCCGCTGATTCTGCTGCTGAGTTTGACGATCGCGCTGCTGGGGGTTGAGTATGGGCAGGCCATGGTGCAGCACTGGCATCCTCGCTTTGCCGCTTCTGCGATCGGGGAAGTCGTTGCCTATCGATCGCCATCAGTTCCAGAGCCGTTTCGTCCGCAGGCGGTGGCAGATTGGATTGGAAAAATCGTGGGGCAGCAAGGTGGGGGACTGTGGGGAGGGGCAGGGGTGGCGGCACTCACGACCGGGCTGCTGCTGCTACCTCGGTTTGTTTTGGGGACGATCGCCCTGCTGCTAAGTCTCGGTTTTGGACTGGTGATGTCTGAACAGTGGACGACGATTCTGGCAGGCTTGCATCCCACTTCTTTCAACCAGATCGATCCCGTTTTCGGCAGAGACCTGAGCTTTTTTATTTTTACCCTGCCCTGCTGGCAGCTTTTGCAGTTCTGGCTGGTCGGGCTATCTGTGCTGACGTTCGGTTCGGTGCTGCTGCTTTATTTGCGATCGAACGACAGCCTTAGTCGCGGCGAATTCGGGGGCTTTCCACAGGCGCAGCGGCATCATTTGTATCGGCTGGGCGGCTTTTGGCTGCTGACGGTTGCCCTGAGCCAATGGCTCGATCGCTATCGCCTGCTGTTCTCGCCGCTGGGGATTTCCTACGGGGCAAGCTTCACCAACCTCAGCATCGAATTACCTGTTGATACGGGGCTAAGTTTACTTGCACTCCTGCTGTCGATCGGCTCCTTCATACTGGGTTTCGGCTGGCACCCTAGAAAACGCGGTACAGGCAGGCAAATCTCTACAAAATCGGCTCCTTCAGTCCGACGCGATCGTGAACTGCTTCCTCGACGGGGAAAGCAAACTTCGGCAGACCCCGAATTTCAGTTTTCTAATATTGCTTATCCGATCGCCAATTCCCGTGGTTCTTCTGGCGTTGCTTCTCGCTCCCGTTCCTTCCGCTCTAGCTTGCCTCAGCCCGAAGCACAACCTCAGCGATTACGCCTGACTCCCCTGACTGCCCTGATCACCTTTGGTATCGCAGCCGCGATCGGCGGAGAAATTTTACCTTTTGCCGTTCAGCGACTAGTCGTGCAGCCCAACGAGCTTCAGGTCGAGCAGCCCTATCTAGAGCGAACGATTGCCCTTACCCGCGAAGCCTTTGACCTGAACAAAATCGATGTTGAGACGTTTAACCCAGAACCAACGCTTGCCGCCGCCGATATTCAGCAAAATGACCTGACGATCGATAACATCCGCCTGTGGGACACGCGCCCCCTACTGGAAACCAACCGCCAGCTTCAGCGCATTCGCCCCTATTATGAGTTTCCGGGGGCAGATATCGATCGCTACAGGCTGCTCAACGAAGACGGGACAATTACCCAGCAGCAGGTTTTGATTGCTGCCCGCGAACTGGATTTTGATACGGTTCCAGAAGTGGCAAAAACCTGGGTGAATCAGCATTTGGTTTACACCCACGGATACGGCTTTACGGTCAGTCCGGTGAATCAGGTTGCTGAAGGCGGGCTGCCCGAATACTACATTCAGGGCATTCCTGGCAGCCCCAGCAGCGATCGCATTGCCAGCAGCATTCCGGTGGGCAAACCGCGTATTTATTTCGGTGAGCTGACGAAATCCTACGTGATGACCCCGACTCGCACTCCCGAACTGGATTATCCCAGCGGCAGCGAAAATGTGTATAACCTGTACGACGGGCGCGGTGGTGTGGCGATCGGTCAACAGTGGCAGCGATTGCTCTTTGCGGAATATCTGCGCGATTGGCGGATGCTGTTTAACAATGATTTGACAACCGAAACTCGCCTGCTGTTTCGCCGCCGCATTCAGGAGCGGGTTCAGACGATCGCCCCATTTCTACGATTTGACAGCAACCCTTATCTGGTGGTCGCCGATGTCGGCAATAAGCAATGGCAGCGCGGAGCAGCCCGTCAGGTTTCGCCGCTGCCAGATGAGGGCTATTTGTACTGGATGATCGATGCCTACACAACGAGCGAGCGATTTCCTTATTCTGACCCGCTGGGAAATGAGTTTAACTATGTGCGAAATTCGGTAAAAATCCTGATTGATGCTTATCACGGCTCGGTCAATTTCTACGTCGCCGACCCCACCGATCCGATCATTCAGACCTGGCAGCAAATCTTTCCCGATCTGTTTCAGCCTTTGAGCGCAATGCCCGAAGCCTTGCAGCAGCACATTCGCTATCCAGTGGATCTGTTTCAGGTGCAGTCTAATCATTTGATGACATATCACATGATCGATCCGGTGGTGTTTTATAACCGGGAAGATTTGTGGCGTGCGCCTAACGAAATTTACGGAAATCAGCCCCAGCGCGTTGAGCCGTATTACCTGATTACCAAGCTGCCGATCGCCTCCAGTGAAGAATTTGTGCTGCTCTATCCCTTTACCCCGGCTCAGCGCAATAACTTGATTGCGTGGATGGCAGCGCGATCGGACGGCGAACAGTACGGCAGAATGCTGCTCTACGTGTTTCCCAAGCAGGAGTTAGTGTTTGGTCCAGAGCAGATCGAAGCCCGGATTAATCAGGACCCGGTTATTTCGCAGCAAATCACCCTCTGGAACCGGCAACGCTCTCGTGCGACACAAGGCAATCTGCTAGTCATTCCGATCGAGCAATCGCTGCTGTACGTGGAGCCGCTTTATCTTGAAGCGGAGCAAAACCAGCTCCCGACCCTGGTGCGTGTTATTGTTGCCTTTGCCAACCGGATTGCCATGGCCGAAACGCTTGAACAGTCACTCAAGGCAATTTTTCAGCCGCCTGAAGCCGCCGCCCCGATCGTGCGATCGGTTGAAGATGGAGCGTTGCCCGTGGATTAGGTAGAAGCAAGTTGAGCGTTACCTAACCCAAAGGGAATGACTAGCGCGAGGAGAATGAGCGCAAAGGCAGTTAGGGCAAAGAGAATTAGCGTGAAAAATAGAGTGGATCATCCCAGCCATATTCGGGATCATTGCCATTGGTCATCGATGCAATTGGGGCGATTGGGGCAGGAGCAGAAGCAGGCGGGGCAGGCATCGACGGGGCAGGAGCAGTCGGACGAACCGCCGCAGAAGCTCTAGCCGTTTGAGCAGATCGGCTACCCATGCCTCGATCCGCTGAAGTGCGCTCGTGCCACGAAGAGCCGCCCTGAGCTGCCCGAAAAGCTGCCCGCTTGATTGCCCGCTCCACCGCAGAAGGCAGTGTTTCCCACTGAATATCATCATCTTTGAGCAAGTGGCGCACCTGTTTCAGCACGTCGCTCAGGGGGGCGGCCTGATTCTGCTTCAGGGGGGTGTATCGCCGCAAAGGGTCACGTCGAACTGCCGCGATCGCCCTCTGGACTGCCTGCGTAATCTGGGGCGAAAACTTGATTTTGCCTTTTTGAATCTGGTATTCCAAACCCTGCTCGCTGGTCGCATACAGTGGCGGCAGTTGATTCAGAGCATAGGCAATCAGTTCCTCTGAGTTGATATAGGCAGAGGCACGGGCAGAAAGCGTTTTGCACTGACGAATGACTTCCTCCTCGACCAATAGCTCCATGATGTTCTTGTAAGTACCCATGCGCCGCTTTCCTCAGAAAATATACTTATATTTTTTACTTTACCCATAGCTTCAAGCATAAGAGCACTGCTTAAAAAGTAATATTGTGCAATGGGGGATTTTCTAAAAATTTACATCAAGTTAGGAAAAGATTTCTGTGAATTTGTAGACATTACGGGGTCTAGCTGCAGCTAAAAGAACTTTTGTGACCGTTGCAGGCTTGAGCTGAAGTCGAGCGCCGCCCAAGGGCTTATCCCTTAGTCAAACTGCAGCGGTTCGTCTTGATATGTCCTTCAGCTTTATTTTTCCTTCACATTTATTCATTTTTCGGTGGTATTACCGTCTTTCAGTGACACTACTGTCATTGTCCGGCGAGGGCAACTGCTCATCCTGCCCCGCCTGGGCCGATGCTGCAAACCCGATCGCATCCTGATAAGCCGAATTGCTTCGCTAATTTTCCAACTCTGGTTTTCTAGTTCTGGTTTTCCAATTTTGGCTTTTCAATTCTCGGAAAAGCTTCGTTCGCTTCCGAGTTCTCAAAGTTTTTTATTTATAGCGAATCTAGGAAAAAAACAGGACAATTGATTCGTTTTAAACATCTCAAAAGTCCTCAAACATTCTCAAATACTCTCCTAAAGCAACCCTAACTTTTGATTAGAGTTGGGGAAATTATTCAACACCTAAATTTTTGATAGATTGCTTTTTAAACAGCCAATCACGCTAATAAAGAACTCAAGGATGTAGGCAAAATAAATGCTCGCATTGAATTGCTACATAATTGCTAATCTCCAATGCACTTTGAGAAAATCTATTGCCAGAATAGAGATTCTACCCCAAGAAGTACTTCTTGTTTAGTAGCTTTGTAACTCTACTGTGCGAGGTAGCTACAGTCTACAGGGCTGAGCATATCCCCCTTTAGGCGTACATCATCTATCCTTTAGTTGGATGTTTAGAAGCAATTAGAACTGATAAGTTTTTAATCGAGGAATTGCCTTCCTGTTCCCTTCCTCAGTTCAGGGAAGATATCAATTTCCTATGTGAACGAACCGTTGATCTGAGAATTATCTTCCTAATTTCTGAAGCAATTTGAGGTTTATCTTTAACTGTTTCACTTCGTTTCAACTTTTGAGGTCAGAATGTCGAATCACCCTTTAAATGAACAGATTAACGGCAAATATTCATCTGATATGCCTGATCTGATCTGTTTGTCCCACTTGCGATGGGATTTTGTTTACCAGCGTCCTCAGCACTTGTTGAGTCGCTGTGCATCAGAACGCAGAGTCTTTTTCATTGAAGAACCCATGTTCACCGATGAAAATCACTGGCGGCTTGAGGTGAGCAGGCGCGAGTGTGGAGTGTGGGTTGCTGTCCCTCATTTGCCAAAGGGATTGACCGAGGATGTGACGATCGCCATTCTGCAAGGGTTGATTGATGACTTGATGGCAGAGCAAGAGATTCACGACTACATCTGCTGGTATTACACGCCCATGATGCTGCCGCTTGCCGAGCATCTCACCCCGTCGCTAGTCGTGTATGACTGTATGGATGAACTGTCTGCGTTCAAAGGTGCGCCGCCTGCTCTGCGTGAGCGCGAAGAGCGGTTGTTCGATATGGCAGACCTGGTTTTTACAGGGGGGCAAAGCCTTTACGAAGCGAAGCGCGATCGCCATCCGCAGGCGTATGCGTTTCCCAGCAGCATTGAGGCCGCCCATTTCAATCAGGCGCGTCAGGCTCCGGCAGACCCAGCCGACCAGGCAGGAATTCCCCATCCTCGCATGGGCTTCTATGGTGTGCTGGACGAACGCTTTGACATTGCGCTGCTCGATCAAATTGCTCAGGCGAAACCAGAATGGCAGTTTGTCATGATTGGTCCGGTGGTGAAGATTGATCCCGCCAGCCTGCCGCGCTATGCCAATATTCACTATCTTGGCGGCAAATCTTATTCGGAGCTGCCGCACTATCTGGCAGGCTGGGATGTTGCACTGCTGCCGTTTGCCCGGAATGAATCGACTCGCTTTATCAGCCCCACGAAAACGCCCGAATATCTAGCAGGCGGAAAGCCCGTTGTTTCGACCCCGATTCGGGATGTCGTACGCCCCTATGGCGAGCAGAATTTGGTGCAAATTGCTGAAACGGCTGAGGAGTTTGTGGCAGCGATCGAAACGGCGATGCAGCAGGGACAAGATCCTGAATGGCTCGATCGCGTGGATGCTTTTCTGTCGCAGACCTCGTGGGATCGCACCTGGTCAACCATGAGCGACCTGATGCAAAAGACGATCGCTCGCAAGCAGCAGCAGTTTAGCGAAGCGATGACGCAACCCGTTGCAGGAGCATCGAAGCCCGGAAAATCTGCTCAAGCGGGAGTAAAGCGATCAGCGCAGAGCGCAGCGAAAGAACCGATGTCTGCCGTAACTGACAAAGAAGTGGCAATCTAAGCTGCAGAAACGACGGGGGAGGCTGCTGAGTCTCCTCTCGATCGAATCCCAAATTTTGAAGCGTTCAATGTTCACTATTTACAGTCGATGCGTTAGTGGTTTCCTAACGTATCTATTTCTGAGACTTCATTGGTTGTGCTCACGCTACAGGCTTCTTCTCGATTTTTTAGAGCGCATTTGATCTTGTTCCCTTCATTCGACTAAACGATTTACATCATTATTCGCTAACACTTCACTGAGAGGATGTCTTAAATGTTTGATTATTTAATAGTTGGTGCAGGTTTCGCAGGCAGCGTTTTAGCAGAGCGGCTTGCAAGCCAGCTTGAGAAAAAAGTTTTGATTGTCGATCGCCGCAATCACATTGCTGGAAACGCTTACGATCACTACGATGACAATGGAATTTTAGTGCATCGGTATGGTCCGCATATTTTCCATACGAATGCGCGGGATGTGTTTGAGTATTTGTCGCAGTTTACTGAGTGGCGACGCTATGAACACCGTGTACTTGCCAGCGTAGACGGTCAGCTTGTCCCGATTCCGATCAATCTGGATACGATTAATAAACTGTACGGGCTAAAGTTAACTTCATTCCAGGTCGAAGAGTTTTTTGCATCCGTTGCAGAACCGCGTGACCAGATTTTGACCTCGGAAGATGTGGTGGTGAGTAAGGTTGGGCGAGAACTGTACGAAAAGTTCTTCCGCAACTACACGCGCAAACAGTGGGATATGGATCCGTCTGAACTCGATCGCTCCGTAACTGCCCGCGTTCCCACCCGCATAAACCGGGATGATCGCTATTTCACCGATACTTATCAGGCAATGCCGCTGCACGGCTTTACACGGATGTTTGAGCGGATGTTGACTAATCCCAACATCAGAATCATGCTCAACACCGACTATCGGGAAATTATGAACGTCATTCCTTTCAAGGAAATGATCTACACGGGTCCGGTGGATGAATTTTTTGATTATCGCTATGGGAAGCTGCCTTATCGATCGCTCCAGTTCAAGCACGAAACCCATGATAAGCCCGTCTTCCAGGATGCGCCCGTGGTGAACTATCCCAACGAACACCTCTATACACGCATCACCGAGTTTAAGTATCTCACTGGGCAGGAACACAACAAAACCAGCATCGTGTACGAATATCCCAGAGCCGAGGGCGACCCCTACTATCCGGTTCCCCGTCCGGAAAACGCCGAGCTGTACAAAAAGTACAAAGCCTTAGCCGACGCAACGCCCGACGTGCATTTTGTGGGACGACTGGCGACCTACAAGTATTACAACATGGATCAGGTTGTGGCGCAGGCGTTGACAATCTTCAAGCAGCTCAGCAGCAAGGAATCGCTGGAAGTGGTGATCAATCGCTAGTTCGTGAATTGAAAACTGTTGATTTTCTCAGCTACTTGAGACGTGTTTGAGGTTCTACATTGCCTCCTAAATTCCTCTACGGTGGGGGACTTTGAAATCCGCAGGCCAATGAAGTTTTTTTCAGAATAGGCTTCTGTGTACATCCATTTCGATCGCTGATTCCAAGAGCCTGTTCGTCTGCAAGATTCCTTTGTCCCCCAATTGAGGTGGACTGTCGAACCGTTTCTGCCGCTCGATCGCTCAAAGTCGCCCAGAATTGGAATCTAGGGGGCTGAAACGCTCTGAACACCCATCAGGAAACTTGGGAGCACCCAGTAGCCAGAATACATAGGCAAAATCCGGTAGCCAGAATTGGGAAGTTCGGCAAGCTGAGCAAGTTAAACGGAAAGTTAAACGCTAATCTAGCAGTCAGTTGGAGCGCAACACCGCATGACACAGGCAGGGCAAACGCCGATCGTGGAACTTTGGGCTGGCATTGAATGCACCGTAAATCGGGTGGGCGATCGATTTTTTGACCAGCTTGAGCGCAACGGACACTACAGCCGTACTGAAGATCTGGAGCAGTTTGCCGCGTTGGGTGTGAAGGCAATTCGCTATCCGGTAGTGTGGGAGCGCATTGCCCCTGGGGGAATTGATTGCGCCGACTGGAGCTGGACAGACGATCGCCTAAATCGTTTGCGGGAGCTGGACATTCGCCCGATCGCAGGCTTGGTGCATCACGGCAGTGGACCTGCCTCTACCAGTTTGATCGATCCGCAGTTTGGCGAAAAGCTAGCTCAGTTTGCCCGTGCAGTCGCAACGCGCTATCCCTGGATTGATGCCTACACGCCGATCAATGAACCGCTGACCACTGCCCGATTTAGCGGCTTATACGGTCTCTGGTATCCCCACGGTCGGGACGATACTACGTTTTTACGGTGTCTGCTGAACGAATGTCGCGCGGTGGTGCTGTCGATGCAGGCGATTCGCGAAATTAATCCTGCCGCTCAGCTGATTCAAACCGAGGATCTGGGCAAGATGTTCAGCACGCCGCTGCTCGCGTATCAGGCAGAATTTGAAAACGAGCGTCGCTGGCTATCATTTGATTTGGTTTGTGGTCGGGTCGATCGCACCCATGCCATGTGGAAGTATTTGCTGAAGGCAGGCATCACCGAGGCAGAACTAGATTGGTTTGGGGCGCATCCCTGTCCGCCGGATGTGTTTGGCATTAACCACTACATGACCAGCGATCGGTTTCTGGATGAACGGCTCGATCGCTATCCTGCCCATACACATGGTGGCAACGGCAAGCACTCATACGCTGATGTGGAAGCGGTTCGCGTTTGTGCCGCAGGCATTCCCACGCCGAAGGACTTGCTGCGCGAAGTCTGGGATCGCTACCAAGGAACGATCACCCCGCAGGGAGAATCGCCTCGCGTCGCCGTTACAGAAGTGCATTTGGGCTGCACTCGCGAAGAGCAATTGCGCTGGCTCCAGGAAGTCTGGCAAGATGCTCAGGCGTTGCAACAGGAAGGCATTCTAATTCAGGCGGTTACGGTTTGGTCACTGCTGGGGGCTTATGACTGGAATACGCTGCTCACCCGCAATGAGGGCTTTTACGAACCTGGCGTGTTTGACCTCCGCGCTCCTGCCCCGCGTCCGACTGCGTTAGCCCTGATGATGCGCTATTTCGGCGAAGGACGAGATTATCAGCATCCATTGCTCGAAATTCCGGGCTGGTGGAAACGGGACGATCGCCTTCTTTATCCGCCCGTAAACTGTCAGGAGCAGGGAGGTATCGCCGTGCAGCCATCGGTTTCGGCCCGACTCGATACCGTTGCCCCGGTGCTGATTACAGGCGCGACTGGAACGCTGGGACGGGCATTTGCTCGCATTTGTGAAGTTCGGGGAATTCCCTATCGGCTACTGTCTCGCCGGGAAATGGATATTACTCAGCGGGAATCGGTCGATCGCGTTTTGGCAGAGCTAAAGCCCTGGGCAGTGATTAACACGGCGGGCTATGTGCGGGTCGATGACGCAGAACATGAACCCCAGGCATGTCGGCAAATCAACGCGGAAGGGGCGGCAATTCTGGCGCAGTCTTGTGTGCAGCACAATGTTGGCTATGTCACTTTCTCCTCAGACTTGGTGTTTGACGGCAACCAAACCCAGCCCTATCTCGAAAGCCACGATGTCGCGCCACTTAACGTTTACGGACACAGCAAGGCAACTGCTGAACAGTGGGTGCTATCTGCCCATCCCTGCGCTTTGGTGATTCGCACCAGTGCCTTCTTCGGACCCTGGGATCAGCACAATTTCGTGACAATCGCCCTCAGAACCCTGGCGGCTGGGAAACCGTTTGTGGCGGCAGAAGATGCGATCGTTTCCCCCACCTACGTCCCTGATCTGGTAAATACCACGCTGGATCTGCTGATCGACGGCGAATGCGGTTTGTGGCATCTGGCAAATCCGGGCGAAATCACCTGGGCAAACCTGGCGCGGCAAGCAGCAGAAATGGCAGGAATGCGATCACCTCAAATTGAAGCCCGTCCTACTGAAGATCTCGGCTTCACTGCTCCGCGTCCAATGTACAGTGCACTTTCCAGTGAACGGGGCATTTTGCTACCGACTCTCGAGCGGGCGATCGGGCGGTATTTGGAGGAGTGTGAGGGAGTGAGGGGTTAGCGTTTGAGCCAAGGAGTGAGAGTCCAGGTGAAAGCGGTTCTGATCAGAGTGATTAGCATTTTGAGAATGCGATCGTAGGTTTGGTGAAGCCTACTGCCGACTTCTGGATCAAGCCGGCTTCTGGATCAATTGGAGCAATCCCTCCGCATTGTCTCCCTGGCAGCAATTTTGAGAAGAAAGATAAGCTAGGATCGCCCTTCGCACATTCCTGTGCATGAATCTTTCGGATCATTAAGGATCAAGGAGGCTGTGATGCAAACCGTTAAGGTCGCTTCTCACGCGCTGCATCTGGTGGACCGCTACGAGTTGGACGAGCAGACTTTAGCGTTGTTTCTCACGCCTGGAGCCGATCCCTACGAGGAAACCGAGGAATTTTTGTTTGAGTGTGAAATGCGGGCGGACGAGATGCCTCGCTTCCTGCGCCGGGCACTGCTGGAGTTTCAAGTGCATTCCAACCCGGAAGGGATTTTGCTGCTGCGAGGGTTGCCGATCGAGCCAGACCTTCCGCAAATTCATACACCGTCTGACGCGAAGCGATTACCCCTCCGGGGAACTGCGAAGCAAACGGCGGAAAAGAAAACCCACGTCAGCGAACGCTGTTTAGCGATGATCGGCAGCCGTCTGGGGCATCTGGTGTCCTACATTCAAGAGAAAAACGGCGATCTGTTTCAAAATCTTGCTCCAGTAAAAGGAACCGAGAAAATTCAGGCTTCGAGCGGTTCTCAGGTGCAGCTTCAGTTTCATCGCGAAACGGTGTTTCATCCCTATGCGCCGGAATATTTGCTGCTTTATTGTCTGCGCCCGGATCACGATCGCGCTGCCGAAACGACTTATGCCAGTATTAGCCATGCTCTGCCGCTGTTGTCAGACGCCCATCGAGAACTTCTGTTTCAGCCGCTTTATCGAACGGGCATCGACTATTCCTTTGGCAATTTGCAAACCGTGAAGGGCAACGGTCCGGTGCTGCCTGTGCTGTACGGCAACCGTCACGACCCGTTCCTCAACTACGACGAGGATTTGATGACGGCAATCACGCCTGAAGCAGAAGCAGCGCTAGAAGCTCTTAAAGATGCCGTTGTGTCCGTTTATCGGGGAGTCAAGCTGAACTCTGGCGATCTGCTCTGCATCGACAATCGGCGCACCGTTCACGGACGGTCTTCGTTTGTGCCTCGTTATGATGGTTTCGATCGCTGGCTACAACGATCGTTTGTGGTGCGCGATTTGGGCGAATCGGCAGTCGATCGGCAACTGGGAGAACGGGTGATTCGCACGAAGTTCTAGAAGTTCCAACTGAGTTAAACATCCATGTAACTGCATTTTCTGAAGGGAATCGAGCAGTTTCAATCCGTTCCATTGTTGAGCGATCGGGTTCAGTCCTACCTGCTTCATGCTGAAGCTGAGCATAATTTGCTGCTGGCGTTGTTGCTACGATGGATTCATTTTCCCGATCGCTTTTCTAAGCCGCCGCGAATTGCGATTGTAGAGGAAAACGAAGAAATTCTGGCGATCGGCTATCAACCACTTTATGATTGGCATGAGTATAAGTTGAGTAAGCCATTTCGACTTCCAGGAAATTGGTATTCTAGGGCAAGATAGCGTCTATTGGCGATTGCCCTTATGCCCACCCAATCGATCGATTTATCCCAACTTCAGCAGCGGCTCACCGCTCATCTGCAACAAACCCGATCGCTTACTGATCCAGTTCAGCTATTCGCCCACGGAGAGGCAAACGTTATTTTTCGATTGGGCGATCGGCAAATTGTGCGAGTTGCAGTCAACACACCGAATCAGCGATTTGAAGGGGATATTCGACGCGTTACGCGGTTTGAAAAATCAATTCTTGAATATCTAAATGGTACGGAAATTGGGCATCAGCTTATTGCAGCCCAGTTAGAACGATCGAATGATTTTTCCTATACTTATTTGATTACTGGCTATCTTCCAGGAGATTCACTGAATTATAGTCGAGTGCATCTGCAAAAATGTGCTGAGACTTTAGCGCGGCTGCATTCTTTGCCGTCTCAGAAAGGCTATGAAATCGATCGTCTCAAAAATGCTGTACCGATGATTCAGGAACCATTAACGCTGTTTTACCAGGAAGCAAAACAATATGCTCAGCCCTATCTAGATTCTGCCGATGCCGATCCAGAGATTGTGGCGATGATAGAAGCGGTACTGAAAAAAGCAGAGCAAAATTTATGGCGCGAGGAATGGCTGCGAGAATCTCCCCATCTTTGTTTGGTGCATAGCGATCACACCTATGAGAATTGGGTGGTGAACGATCGCCAGGCCCGTCTGATCGATTGGGAATGGGCAGAGTTAGGCTCTCCAGCAGGGGATTTAGGGCATTTTCTATCGCCTGTAACGATCGTTCGCTGTCAGAATTACCGCTTACCCACAGCCGATCGCGCCTTCTTTTTGCAGTGCTATTATGATGCGCTGGAGAATCAGGATTTAGCGAATCGGATTGCTCGGCATTTTGCGGCGTTTGGAGTGTATCCTGCAGTTCGATCGCTGTGCTGGACAGCAGGCTATTGGATTACGGCAAATCGCTGGTATGCTGGCTCAGAGGAAAGTTTCAGCGCAAAGGAACGCATGAGACGACTGGAGCAAAGCCGTCAGCAGTTTCCAGAACTGTGGCAGGAAGTAATGCAATGGCTGGAGGAATCGGGTGCAGATTAGCAAACCTGGGAGACAAAGGGGGTTCAACCTGCGTGAACTGGGGCAGACGGGACGGGCGTATTTGCTGCTGCTGCCTGCGCTGAGCGTGGTTGGTCTTTTGTTCGGCGGTGGACTGATTCTGGCACTGCTGCAAAGTTTGGGGCTACTGACGATTCTTGGTTCAGGACAGCCTAACCTGGCAGCCTATCGATCAGTTTTTGCCAGCTCAGAAGTTTGGCGATCGCTGTGGCTTAGCTTTTATATTGCGGTTGTCTCAACCGGGCTTTCAACCATTCTCAGCGTGGGATTAGCCTTGCTGCTGCGATCGGCGGGACGATGGGCGAGTTTTGCCTGTCAGATTACGTTGCCCATTCCCCACCTGGTTGGCGTAACAGGAATGCTGCTGTTGCTGTCGCCGAGCGGTCTGCTGTCGCGGATTGCGTTTACGCTGGGCTGGATTCAGTCGGATCAGAATTTTCCACTGCTGGTTAACGATGTAGCAAATATCGGTGTCATTCTGCATTTCCTCTGGAAAGAGATTCCGTTTATCACGCTGATTCTTTTAGCCGTTCTGCGCGGTATCAATCCTGGATATGAAACTCAGGCGCGTGCGTTGGGCGCGAATCGCTGGCAGTGCTTCTGGAATGTTACTTTTCCGATGATGAAACCGGGAATTTTGTCGTCCAGTTTGATTGTCTTTGGATACATCTTTTCGTCCTTTGAAGTGCCTTTTTTGCTTGGTTCAACTCGTCCTCGTACCCTGCCTGTTCTCGTTTACCGATCGTTTACCGATAGCGATCTGGCAAGTCGTCCTGAAGCGATCGCCCTGGGGTTGATTCTGGCGGTGATTGCGATCGGGCTGATTGTGGTTTACTTGCAAATTACTTCCCGCCGTCAAACTTGAAGGCACTGCCGTTTGCCTGAAAACCTGGTACTGGGCTTGGCAGGAGAGACTTTAGGAAAAATGCCCATTCCTGAAAAGCCTGGCTCTTCGCTCGCTCTCAAAGTCCCCTAAAGTTAGAAAACTCAGGGGGCAATGTAGGACATTTATGACCTCTCAACCATTCTTGAGAATGCGAAATAGTTTACTTTTTCTGATCATCGTCGTTCTATTCCTACCGTTCCTGCCGCTGTTGATTTGGTCGTTCGCGCAGGGCTGGTTTTTTCCGCAGCTTATCCCTGTTCAGTGGACGCTGGAGCATTGGACAGAAGTTCTGTTTGGCACGGCGAGAGTGGCAGAGGGACTGCTGCAAAGTTTGACGATCGCCCTGATTACAACTGTTCTATCCTTGCTGGTAGGGCTTCCGGCGGGGCGGGCTTTGGGGATGATGGCGTTTCCGGGGAAGGCAGTTCTGAAGCTGTTTTTGCTGACGCCGATTATTGTGTCTCCGCTGGCAACGCTAATGGGAATTCAGTTTGTGCTGATTCGGCTGGGGCTGAACGGGACGTTGGCAGGTGTGGCGCTGGTGCATTTAATGCCGACAATTCCCTACATGACGCTGGTGCTGGCGAGTGTGTTTGCTAATTTTGAGACGGGCTACGAGATTCAGGCACGATCGCTAGGAGCTTCCCCAATCCAGACTTTTTTGCAGGTGACGCTACCGCTGATTGCGCCCGGTGTGGTTGTGGGCGCGCTGTTTGCGTTTCTCATTTCCTGGAATGAGTTCCTGCTGACGTTTATTGTGGGAGGCGGACGAGTATTTACCCTGCCGATGGTGCTGTTTACGCTGCTGCAAGGCGGCAATCAAGGCTTAACCGCAGCCGTTGCCATCACTTCGGTCGTTCCCGGTTTAGTATTCTTAGTGTTGGCAAGTCGATCGCTGCAAAATGATGTGGCGTTAGGTGGGCTGGGGAATGTCTAAGGAAACATCTGGGGAAGCATCTGGGGAAACGTCTAGGAGAACGTCCAGGAAACATGATGGAACATTTGCTGCTGCAAAATTTGACGAAACGTTTTCAGGACGTAACGGCAGTTCAAGATTTATGGCTCAGCGTGAATGCAGGCGAAATTTTGGCGTTGCTGGGTCCATCGGGCTGCGGCAAATCGACGACGCTGCAAATGATTGCGGGAATGCGGCGACCGGATACGGGATCGATCGTCCTGGATGGCAAAACCCTCAACGCTGTGCCGCCGGAAAAGCGAGATATCGCCTTGGTGCTTCAGCGCGGCTTGCTGTTTCCCCATTTGACGGTGGGCGAGAATGTGGCGTTTGGGCTAAAAATGCGTGGCGTGAATCGGGTCGATCGCGAGTCAAAAGCAAAATTAATCCTCAGTCAGGTGCAGTTGGAAGGCTTTGCCAACCGAAAACCTGCTGAACTCTCTGGCGGTCAGGCGCAGCGGGTCGCTCTGGCACGATCGCTGATTATTCAGCCCAAGCTGCTGCTGCTCGATGAACCCCTCTCTGCCCTCGATGCGAATCTGCGCGAAGAAATGCAGGAGCTAATTTTGCGCTTGCAGGCAGACACTGGAATCACCATGCTGGTTGTCACGCATGATCAGTCAGAAGCGGTGGTGATGGCGCAGCGAATCGCGCTCATGTTTGACGGACGTTTACGGCAGGTCGCACCTCCAGAGCAGCTTTATGGTCAGCCTGTTGATGAAAGAACGGCTCGCTTTATGGGTGGCGTGAATTTCTTTTTGGCGGAGGCAAGGGGAACGCAATGGACTTTAGAGAATCGTCAAATTCTCACCAGTCAACAGCCTGCTGAAGGAAGGGTCTGGGTCACAATTCGCCCCGAACAAATTCAAATTTTCCCTGCGCCGATCGAGACCGTGAACTGCATTCAAGCAATCGTAACCGTAAATCGATTTATGGGCACACAGCGACGACTCACCCTCACTGCTGGCGATTTAACGCTGCAAGTTTGGACGACACCCGGTCAGGATTGGCACATCGACCAGACCGTTTGGGCTGTGCTGCCACTCGATGCGCTGTGGTGTTTTCCAGTGACAGAAACATCTACCGCAGGACAGTAAATTGCTTTATAAGGTGGTATTTCGGGGAATGCAATCTGTAATTAAACCAAACTCTAAGCAGCAGGAATTCAGCGACCTGTAGAATTCCTTTGTTCTTCTCGTTTCTTCCCTGAGCGATCGCTGACTGAATCTCTTCATAAATCATTCGTTTGTCCTCAGGGTTTGCACAATTCGCTATATTTGTTTGTGGACTTATTCCCATACGCTATTCATCGCCCTGTGCCCATTCGCATAACCTCTGAGTTGTTTTCAGATTAATCAGATTAATATGATCGATTCCCTTTCGCGTCGTCGGTTTCTGCTGCTGTCGGGCAGTGCCTATCTTGCCACGCTGGTGAGCAACTGCGCTCAAAATCAACAATCTACCGCGCCCTCTGGCTTTGATCCCAAAACGGCTTCCTGGAATGGTGTCCTCACCGCTGTAAAAGGAACCACGGTGAACTGGGCAATGTGGGGGGGCAGTGACAATATCAACGCCTTTGCCGATCGCTGGGTTGCGGATCAGCTCAAGAACCAATATAGCCTGACGCTCAATCGCGTTCCCCTTAACGACACAGTGGAAGCGGTGAATAAAGTTGCGGGCGAAGTGCAGGCAGGACAAACCAAAGGCGGCGGCATCGACCTGATCTGGATCAACGGTGAAAACTTTCGCACGATGAAGCAGGGAAATTTGCTGCTCGGACCCTTCACCGAGAAATTGCCCGCAATGCAGCACTACGACCTGAACAATCCAGCGGTTACGTCTGATTTTGGCTTGCCGATCGATGGCTTTGAAGCTCCCTACACGGGTTCCTATTATGTGATGGCAATGGATAGCGCAAAAGTCGATCGTGCTCCCACCAACTATCAGGAATTGCTCGACTGGGCAAAAGCCAATCCGGGACGGTTTGCCTACGCTGCGCCGCCTGTTTTTGACGGAAGCCGCTTTTTGCTCACGGCACTTTATGGCGTCACGGGGGGCTATCAGCAGTATGCGGGCGAAAAGTTTAACGAGGATCTGTGGAACCAGAATTCGCCCAAAGTGACGAGCTATCTGAAAGAACTGGAGCCTCACCTCTGGCGACGGGGCGAAACCTATCCGCCAACCCAGACTCGCTTGCAGGAGCTTTTCGCCAACGGGGAAATCTGGATGATGCCTGTCTTTGTCTCCAGCGTGGCAGAAGGCTTAGCAACCGGACAACTTCCCAAAACGACCAAAGCGTTTACCATTCCGGGAGTGTCGCTTAATGATCCATCGTTTACTGCGATTCCGGTGAATGCCAGCAATCCGGCAGGCGCAATGATCCTCGCAAATCTCCTCTCCAGTCCAGAGGGGCAACTGCAAAAATTCAAGCCGGAAGTCTGGGGTGATCCGCCATTGCTGGATGTGACCAAAGTGCCGTCGAACCTTCAGCAGGAATTCGCGAAGGTAGAGGCAGCCTACGGGATTCCGCTCAAGGAGTTGACCGGGAATACGGTTCCGGTAGTGAATGCAGAGTATACAACTCGGCTGGAAGAACTATGGGAGCAGGAAATTGCCGGATAGGGAATAAATCAGCGCGAAGGGCAGGAATTCTTTTCAGATGAGTCAGATTAGAAGGTGTTTGAGGAGCCTCAGAGATCCTGTGTTGCCTCCTCAACTTCCTCAATTTCCTAATCCCGGAGGACTTTGAAGCCTTTAGGAGAGCTGGACGCGGTTTTGCTGCCAGGGGTTCTTTCTATCTCGCAGTGTCAACGCTGCCTCCTCGCTGGCTCTTGAAATCGCCTTTATTCGATCGCCACTCATTCCCGTCTAATCGATCGCCGACCTTGCTATCCTTCTCCTTAGCATGAGTTTGGCTCATAAGTTTGGTTGTTCGTCTTATACCAATTCAATAAATACCTGCTACAGATAAAGCATTGAGAATGTAATCCCAACCGGTTAAAGACGCAATCGTCTGGCGTTGCAACTGCTGCAATTGCTGAGTCAACTCTTC